>NZ_JBMVEP010000001.1:0-1715417 GCF_049543375.1 Methylobacterium sp. NPDC097929
TGGTACCTCGACAACGCGGCGTGGTGGCGCCCGATCCGCGAGGGACGCTATTCCGGAGAGCGCCTCGGGCTCGCGGGCAAGAGCGCGTGAGGGGCGCCTGAGCATGGATATCCTGATCCTCGGCGGCGCTGGACAGGTCGGCACGGAGCTTCAGGCTTTTTCCTGGCCCGATGAGGTGCGGGTGCACGCCCCCGATCGCCAGAGTCTCGACATCACCGACGAGGCGGCGCTCGTGGCCGCGCTCGACGCGCGGGCCTACGCGGCGGTGATCAACCCGGCGGCCTACACGGCGGTGGACCGGGCCGAGAGCGAGGTGGCGGCCGCGTGGCGGCTCAACGCGCTCGCCCCGGCGATCCTCGCCGCCGAGACGGCCAAGCGCAACGTCCCGCTCGTCCACGTCTCGACCGACTACGTCTTCGACGGCGCGAGCGAGGGCTTCTACGCCCCCGATGCAGCAGTGAACCCGCAAAGCGTCTACGGCGCCAGCAAGGCCGCGGGCGAGATGGCGGTGCGCACGGGCAACCCGCGCCACGCGATCGTGCGCACCGCCTGGGTGGTCAGCCCCCACCGGGGCAACTTCGTCAAGACGATGCTGCGGTTGGCAAACGAGCGGGACAAGCTGACGGTCGTGGACGACCAGCACGGCTGCCCGACCTCGGCCGCCGACCTCGCGGGCGCCCTCGCCAACATCGCTCTGCGGCTGGCCCGTGACGAGGCCGCGCCGACGGGCAGCTTCCACTACGTCAATGAGGGCGCCACCACGTGGTGCGGCTTCGCCCGCGCCATCGTCGCCGGTTCGGCCGCGCGCGGCGGGCGCTCCGTCCCCGTCGAGGGCATCCCGACCTCAGCCTATCCGACGCCGGCCCGACGCCCGGCCAATTCCCGCCTCTCGACCCGGAGCCTGAGCGACGCCTTCGGCATCGCCCCCCGGCCCTGGGAGGCGGCGCTCGACGACATCCTCGACCGGCTGGTCGGGCCGGTTCGCTCCCACTGACCAGGACGTGTTCGCATGAAGGGCATCGTGCTCGCCGGCGGCTCCGGCACAAGGCTGCATCCGGCCACGCTGGCGATCAACAAGCAGCTGCTGCCGGTCTACGACAAGCCGATGATCTACTATCCGATCTCGGTGCTGATGCTGGCCGGCATCCGCGAGATCCTGATCATCTCGAGCCCTGAGCACCTGGGCAACTACCAGCGCCTGCTCGGCACCGGCGAGCAGTTCGGCTTGCAATTCTCCTATGCGGTGCAGCCGCGGCCCGAGGGTCTGGCCCAGGCCTTCCTCATCGGGCGCGAGTTCGTCGGCGGCGACGACGTGGCCCTGGTGCTGGGCGACAACCTGTTCTTCGGCAACGGCATGAGCGAGCTGCTGGCCAAAGCGCGTGCCCGGGAGAGCGGGGCGACGGTGTTCGCCTACCACGTCGATCACCCCGAGGCCTACGGTGTGGTCACGCTGGACGCTGAGGGCCGCCCGCTGCGGCTGGTGGAGAAGCCCAAGACCCCGGAGAGCCCCTGGGCGGTGACGGGCCTGTACTTCTACGACAATCAAGTGCTCGACATCGCCGCCGCGGTGAAGCCCTCGGAGCGGGGCGAGCTGGAGATCACGAGCGTGAACCAAGCCTATCTGGAGCGCGGGCAGCTGCATGTGGAGCGGATGAGCCGGGGCTACGCCTGGCTCGACACGGGCACGCATGACAGCCTGCTGGAGGCGGGCGAGTTCGTGCGGGTGCTGCAGCATCGGCAGGGACTTCAGGTCGCCTGTCTGGAGGAGATCGCTTACCTTCAGGGCTTCATCGGCCGCGAGCAGCTGCAGGCGCGCGGCGAGCTGTTTGCCAAGACCAAGTACGGCCAGAACCTGCTGCGGCTCGCCCGTGAGGGCCGCAAACCCGACCAGGATTTTTGAGACGACGCTTCAGCGCCCGCCCGGGATGAGCACGGCGCCGGTATAAGTCTCGGCAACCTCGCAGAAGGGGATGCCGCCGGCCGAGAGCACCGCCTCGACGGAGAACAGGGGCTCGCCGGGACCCGGAAGCCCGCCATTCTCCGACGGCCACAACATCGTCAGCGACAGGTTGCGCCGGCTCGGCCCCAGCGGGCGCACGACGTGGCCGAACGGCGCCTGCGAAGTGTCCAGGGCGGCGTTCATCGCCGGTGTCAGGCGCGAGGGCACGTACCAGTTGTCGGCCTCCGAGAGGACGTGGCTGCCGCAGGTGAGCCGCACCCGGCGGTAGCGGACGGGCTCGTCCGCTCCCACGGCCAGCCGTTCACGCCGCGCCGCGCCGGGGGGCTTGTCCGGTCCGGGGACGCGCACGGCGACGATCCGCGGGTCGGGCGCGAGACCCCGCTCGGCGCACCACGCTTCGAGCACGGCGGTGGCGCTCGGCGCGGCGAGGAGGCGGGCGCTCAAGGTTTCGATCAAGGCGCGCGCCCCGGACCCATTCTGCGCCTCCCGGCTCGTCTCGACGGCTCCGGCCGCCTGCGCACGGGCTCTGCCGGCGTCACCCGGCGGCACGGCGGCGCCGAAAGCCGCGAGCCCCACCGTCAGCATCCGTGTCGCCGCCCTGTCCATCCTGCAGCGCAATACGTCGCCGGCCCGGAAAGGTCTACCGCGGCGGCCTTCCGAGCCCCGGTTCTTGTCTCGGCACCGGGGACATTGTCGATCGCTTTCGGGGCCAACGGGGCCCCTCATTCGACCGATCGGAGAACCTCGGCCACGAACGCATCCTTTTGCGCCCTGTAAAGGGCCATCGATCGCGTGTGGTGCCTGAGTTTGAGCGCGTTGTAACGCTCCACGAGGTCACGATCGGCGCGCAGGGCTTGCGCGAAAAGATGGAAGATGTCGAAGGCACCACCCTTTGCCGTGAGCTGAAGTCCGAGGTGCGGGTGAAGGTCCTGATCTTCGAAAGCCGCGAAATCGTCCGTGTGGATCGAGCCCGCGTTGCGGTCGAACGACGCGGCAAGGCGGCCGTTGACCGTGGTGAAGTGCGAAGGATCGACACGCACGACGATGTCGAGATCACCCTTCGTGAGACAGCCGGGAATGGCGGTTGCTCCGATATGCAGCACCTCGGCCGATGCCGGCAGGATGGCGGCGAGCTGAGCCCGCACGCTCTGGAACAGCGCGGTCGCCGCCTGCCGCGCCGCTTCCGGATCGTGGGCCAGAACGAACAGCTCCGTTCGATGCAAAACGCCCCTCGAAACGCCGCTGGGTCTCACCCCACCTCTCGGTCTCACCCCACCTCGAAGCTCGTCCACAGCCCGGTGTCGAACCGCTCCAGCACGGTCGCGCTCAGCAGCCAGCGGCCGGGATTGTCGGCGACGAAGGCGATCTGGGCGCTGCGGCCTTCCGGAATCTGCACGGTGTCGAGCCAATAGGGCTCCCAGCCGTCGTCGAGTTGGTGCAGCAGGCGGAAGACGTGCCCGTGCAGGTGCAGGCTCTGGATGAAGCCGGTATCGTTGCGGATCGCCAGCACCACGACCTGACCGCGCTTGACCGAGAACAGCGGCGCCGCACCCGCCGCACCGCTCGTGCCGTTGACCTGCCAGACCTTGGCCTGATCACCCTGATAGGGCGTCTCGGCGCCCGGCTTGGCCTTGTCCGGCCGGATGCCACCGGTCAGCGCCAGTTCGCGCCGAAGGGCGCTCTGGAGGCGGATCTCGGCGGGCAGGCGCTTGTTCTCGGGGATCGAGCCGATCGGTACCCGGCCGGCCTGCGCCACCGGCTCGCCCGCGGCGGTCAGGGTCGCCAGCGGCAGGCCGGGGCCGATCAGCGCCGTGATCGTGCCCGCCGGGCCGGCCTGGGGTGGCAGGTCGAGCAGAACGTCGTAGCGCGTGCCCGGTGCGAAGGGCAGGGTTGCCTTCAGCGGCTCGAAGGTGTCGGTCGGCTGCCCGTCCACTGCCGCGACATAGGCCTTCAGGCCGTCGAAGCGGATGCGCAGGCTGCGGGCGTTGCAGGCATTGGCCAGGCGCAGGCGCAGGCGGCTGCCCGGCCGCGCCTCGATGCCCTGCGGGATCGGACGCCCGTTGAGCGTCACCACGCTGCCCAGACGCCCGGCCGAGGCGGCGAAGGCGACCTGCCCGAAGGGCTGGAGCGACCCCGCCTCGTCGAGGCGCCAGTCCTGCAGGATCAGCGCCAGATCCTGATCGACCGGGGGCGGGGAGGGCTCCTCCACGATCAGCATGCCGGCGAGCCCCCGACCCGACGGCTCGCTCGATCCGCCGACCACCAGCGGCCGGATCAGGAAACTGCCGGCATCGGGCGGCGTGAACTCGTAGGTGAAGCTCTGGCCGGGCTGGATCGGCTCCTGCGTGACGCCGCCGACGCCGTCCATGGCGTTGCGATTGCGTACGCCGTGCCAGTGCAGCGAGAGCGGCTTGTCGGTCCCGTTCTCGACCCGCAGCCGCACCGCCTCGCCGAGCTTGACCCGCACGACCGGCGGCGCCTCCGCCTCGCCGAGGCGCCACACCGCGGTCTCGGGCGCGGGTTCGGGCTTCAAGCGAATCCGGGCCGGCGCGGCCTTGAGGGGTCTCGGTTCCGGCGACGCCTTCCGGTCGGCCGAGGGAGGGGCGAGCGCCTGGGCCCCCGCAACCCCGGGCATCAGCGCGAGGGCGGCGCTGCCGGCGAGGAGGCCCCGGCGCGAGACGGCGCCCGGCTCGCGCGGGGCCGTCGGGTCTGGCTTTCGCATGGCGTCTCGCGTCCCGGTCCTCATGTGCGGATCGCGTTGTAGACAGCCCCGGCCCCCGCCGCCACCGGGCGCGGCTCGTCGCAAGTTTTTTGCTGCGGGCTCGGACGCACATGCTATAGACGCGCGCTTCGACGGCTCGGGAACCCGAGCCCGTGTCGATGGCGCTCGCGGGCGTGGCGGAACTGGTAGACGCGCTGGATTTAGGTTCCAGTGTCGCAAGACGTGGGGGTTCGAGCCCCTCCGCCCGCACCAAGTCCGCATCAGGATCGGCGCTCCGGAACCCGAATCGGTTCCCGCCGAGGTCCCGCGATCGGGCTGTCCGAACCGGATCAGTCCGAGGCGTCCCGGCACGCGAAGACGAGATTGCGGTTTAAAGAACAGCGGACGAACGACCATGCAGGTGACCGAGACGACCTCCGAGGGGCTGAAGCGCGAGTTTCAGGTGCTCCTCCCCGCGACCGAGCTTGAGGATCGCCTCAACACCGAGCTCTCGAACATAAAGGGCAAGGTCCAGATCAAGGGCTTCCGCCCCGGCAAGGTGCCGGTCGCGCATCTGCGCAAGGTCTACGGCAAGTCCGTGATGGCCGACGTGCTGCAGAACGCCGTCAACGAGGCCAACCAGCAGATCGTCGCCGACAAGGGCCTCAAGCTCGCCCTCGAGCCGCAGATCGAGTTCCCGAAGGACGAGGAGCAGAACATCATCGAGCGCGCGCTCGATGCCAAGGGCGACCTCGCCTTCAAGGTGAAGCTCGAGGTGCTGCCGAGCTTCGAGCTGGCCGACCTCTCCGATGTCTCGATCAAGAAGCTCGTGCTGAAGCCTTCCGACGAGGAGATCAACGAGACCCTGGAGCGCATGGCCAAGGACGGCCGCTCCTTCGAACCCCGCGAGGAGGGCGCCGAGGCGCAGTCCGGTGACCGCGTCACCATCGACTTCGTCGGCCGCATCGACGGCACCGAGTTCGAGGGCGGCAAGGGCGAGGACGTCGATCTGGAACTCGGCTCCAACACCTTCATCCCCGGCTTCGAGGACCAGCTCGTCGGCGCCAAGGTCGGCGACAGCCGTCTCGTGAAGGTCGCCTTCCCGGCCGACTACCAGGCCGAGCAGCTCGCCGGTAAGGACGCCGAGTTCGACGTGACGGTGAAGGTCGTGGCCGCGCCGGGCGAGAGCAAGATCGACGACGAACTCGCCAAGCGTTTCGGCATGGACGACCTGGAGAAGCTGAAGGAAGCCGTCTCCAAGGCCGTCGGCGCCGATTACGAGGCCCAGTCGCGCCGCAAGCTCAAGAAGGAGCTGCTCGACGCGCTCGACGGCAAGTACGCCTTCGAGCTGCCCCCGAGCCTCGTCCATCAGGAGTTCGCCGCCGTGTGGGCGCAGGTCGAGCAGGACCTGAAGAACCGCGGCAAGACCTTCGAGGACGAGGGCACCACGGAAGAGGCCGCCCAGGCCGATTACCGCAAGATCGCCGAGCGGCGCGTCCGCCTCGGGCTGGTGCTTGCGCAAGTCGGCGAGACCGCCGATATCAAGGTCTCGGACGATGAGGTCAACCAGGCCCTGTTCGCTCGGATCCGGCAGTTCCCGGGTCAGGAGAAGCAGGTCTACGACTTCTACCGCAACAATCCGCAGGCGCTCGCCGAGCTTCGCGCGCCGCTGTTCGAGGAAAAGGTCGTCGACCACGTCCTCGGTCAGGTCCAAGTCGTCGAGGAACCCGTCTCCAAGGAGGCGCTTTTCGCCGAGGACGACGAGGGCAACGCCGCGACCGGCGGAGCCGCGACGGACGAGAAGTCGGGCGAGTCCAAGAAAGAGGCGGCGGCCGAGCAGGCTGCCGGCTGATCGCCACCCACCCCCGGCTCCGTGGGCGGGCGGCGATCTGATCAGGCGGCGTTAACGGTCGCCATGTTCGCTGTAACCTTCCGGTGCCCGAGCGATTCGCTCGGGCCCGGATCCCGGAGCCGAGGGCTGATATGAGAGATCCGGTCGACTACTTCCACAATTCGCTCGTGCCCATGGTGGTCGAGCAGTCGAGCCGCGGCGAGCGGGCCTTCGACATCTATTCGCGGCTGCTGCGCGAGCGGATCATCTTCCTCACGGGTCCCGTCGAGGACCAGGGCGCGTCGCTGATCGTCGCCCAGCTGCTGTTCCTCGAAGCCGAGAACCCGAAGAAGGAAATCTCCTTCTACATCAACTCGCCCGGCGGCGTGGTGACCTCGGGCCTGTCGATCTACGACACGATGCAGTTCATCCGCTGCCCCGTCACGACGCTCTGCGTCGGTCAGGCGGCGTCGATGGGCTCGCTGCTGCTCGCCGCCGGCGAGCCCGGCCACCGCTTCGCCCTGCCCAACGCCCGGATCATGGTGCACCAGCCCTCCGGCGGCTTCCAGGGCCAGGCCACCGACATCCTGATCCATGCGCGCGAGATCGAGGCGCTCAAGAAGCGCCTGAACGAGATCTACGTGAAGCATACCGGCCGCGACTACGAGACGATCCATCAGGCGCTGGAGCGCGACAACTTCATGACCGCCGACGCGGCCAAGGAGTTCGGCCTGATCGACGACATCCTCCACAAGCGTCCCGAGCCGGCCGCCGCCTGACCTGAGCGAGGAGCGGGCCGCTGCGGCGTGCGGGGCACGCCGCCGCAGGATGAGGGATCATGCGTCCTTTCGGCGCCCGTTCCGCCCGCCAGGCCGGTTGATCCCGAGGCGGTCGCGTGATTGCATCGGGATTCGAGCGCCTCAATCCCGACGCATCCGCCCGGTGTGACTGTTTCTTTAGGCGGATGCGCTTACATTCCAAGATCGATGCGCGTGCCCTGCTGGCTGGGGCCGCGCCCGCGAACCGGAGACCGATATGAGCAAGACAGGCGGCAACGACTCGAAGAGCACGCTGTACTGCTCGTTCTGCGGCAAGAGCCAGCACGAGGTTCGCAAGCTCATTGCGGGCCCGACGGTGTTCATCTGCGACGAGTGCGTCGAGTTGTGCATGGACATCATCCGCGAGGAATCGAAGTCCTCGCTGGTGAAGTCCCGCGACGGGGTGCCGACCCCGAAGGAGATCCGGCGGGTCCTCGACGACTACGTCATCGGGCAGGACTTCGCCAAGAAGGTTCTCTCGGTGGCGGTGCACAATCACTACAAGCGGCTCGCGCACGCGACCAAGCACAACGACGTCGAACTCGCCAAGTCCAACATCATGCTGATCGGGCCGACGGGCTCGGGCAAGACGCTGCTCGCGCAGACGCTCGCCCGCATCCTCGACGTGCCCTTCACCATGGCGGACGCGACCACGCTGACGGAAGCGGGCTATGTCGGCGAGGACGTCGAGAACATCATCCTCAAGCTGCTCCAGGCCTCCGACTACAACGTCGAGCGGGCGCAGCGCGGCATCGTCTACATCGACGAGATCGACAAGATCTCCCGCAAGTCGGACAACCCGTCGATCACCCGCGACGTGTCGGGCGAGGGCGTGCAGCAGGCGCTCTTGAAGATCATGGAGGGCACCGTGGCCTCCGTGCCTCCGCAGGGCGGCCGCAAGCACCCGCAGCAGGAGTTCCTGCAGGTCGACACCACGAACATCCTGTTCATCTGCGGCGGCGCCTTCGCCGGGCTGGAGCGCATCATCTCCCAGCGCGGCAAGGGCACCTCGATCGGCTTCGGCGCGAGCGTCCAGGCGCCGGACGACCGCCGCACCGGCGAGGTCTTCCGCTCGGTGGAGCCCGAGGATCTGCTGAAGTTCGGCCTCATCCCCGAGTTCGTCGGCCGTCTCCCCGTGCTCGCCACGCTGGAGGATCTCGACGAGGAGGCCCTGAAGAAGATCCTGCAGGAGCCCAAGAACGCGCTGGTCAAGCAGTACCAGCGCCTGTTCGAGATGGAGAACGTCGAGCTGACCTTCCAGGACGAGGCGCTGAGCCTCGTCGCCCGCAAGGCCATCGAGCGCAAGACCGGCGCCCGCGGCCTGCGCTCGATCCTGGAGACCATTCTCCTCGACACGATGTACGACCTGCCCGGCCTCGATTCGGTCGAGCAGGTGGTCATCGGCCCGGAGGTGGTCGAGGGCAAATCGAGGCCGCTCTTCATCCACGGCGACCGCAACAAGGAAGCACCGGCCAGCGTCAGCGCCTGATCGGTCAAGCCTAAGGGCCGCCCGGTTTCGAGCCGGCGGCCCTTTTTCGTTCCGGGGGGCGACCGCGCTTGAAAGCGCCCCCCGCAACGACCACTTCAGGCTCAACGCAGGGCCCTACGCTTCATCCCCCAAAAGGTGCGGGCCCGCGCCACCAGCCGCAAACGATATTCTCCGCTTCCGACCCTTCGCGGCCCGGTCGGCACCTGGCAGGATGCTTGCTCCCCGTGAGGAGCGAATGCCCGGCGTCAACACATAAGGGAAGAACCCATGACCCAGTCGAAATCGCGCCAGCCGGTCGTTCCCGGTTCGACGGGCTCCTATGCCGTCCTGCCGCTGCGCGACATCGTCGTTTTCCCGCACATGATCGTGCCCCTGTTCGTGGGCCGCGAGAAGTCGATCCGTGCGCTCGAGGAGGCGGTGCGCTCGGACCGGCACATCCTGCTCGCGACCCAGATCAACGCCAGCGACGACGATCCGGCCACCGACGCCATCTACACGATCGGCACGCTGGCCTCCGTGCTGCAGCTCCTCAAGCTGCCCGACGGCACCGTGAAGGTGCTGGTCGAGGGCGCCGGCCGCGCGCAGATCGAGTCTTTCGTGCGCTCGGACGAGTATTACGAGGCCCAGGCCCTCACGCTCACCGACGATCTCGGCGACCGCGTCGAGGCCGAAGCGCTCGCCCGCTCGGTGATTTCCGAGTTCGAGAACTACGTGAAGCTCAACAAGAAGATCTCGCCCGAGGTCGTCTCCGCCGTGACGCAGATCGACGAGCCCTCCAAGCTCGCCGACACCGTCGGCTCGCACCTCGCGGTCAAGATCGCCGACAAGCAGGCGATCCTCGAGATCCCCACGGTGGCGCAGCGCCTGGAGCGCGTGCTGTCGCTGATGGAGAGCGAAATCTCCGTTCTGCAGGTGGAGAAGCGCATCCGGACCCGCGTCAAGCGGCAGATGGAGAAGACCCAGCGCGAGTACTACCTCAACGAGCAGATGAAGGCGATCCAGAAGGAGCTCGGCGACAGCGAAGATGGCCGTGACGAGCTGGCCGAGCTGGAAGAGAAGATCGAGAAGACCAAGCTGACGAAGGAGGCCCGCGAGAAGGCCACCGCCGAGCTGAAGAAGCTGCGTCAGATGTCGCCGATGTCAGCCGAGGCCACGGTCGTGCGCAACTACCTCGACTGGATGCTCGGCATCCCGTGGGGCAAGCGCTCGAAGATCAAGAAGGACCTGCTGGGCGCCCAACAGATCCTCGACTCGGATCACTTCGGCCTCGACAAGGTCAAGGACCGGATCGTTGAGTACCTCGCCGTGCAGCAGCGGGCGAACAAGCTTACCGGCCCGATCCTCTGCCTCGTCGGCCCCCCCGGCGTCGGCAAGACCTCGCTCGGCAAGTCGATCGCGCGGGCCACCGGCCGCGAGTTCGTCCGGATGTCGCTCGGCGGCGTCCGGGACGAGGCCGAGATCCGCGGTCACCGCCGGACCTATATCGGCTCGATGCCCGGCAAGATCGTCCAGTCGATGCGCAAGGCCAAGACCTCGAACCCGCTCATCCTGCTCGACGAGATCGACAAGATGGGCATGGACTTCCGCGGCGATCCGTCGGCGGCCCTGCTCGAGGTTCTGGATCCGGAGCAGAACGCGACCTTCAACGACCATTACCTCGAGGTCGATTACGACCTGTCGAACGTGATGTTCGTGACGACCGCGAACACGCTCAACATCCCCGGGCCGCTCATGGACCGCATGGAGGTGATACGTATCGCCGGCTACACCGAAGAGGAGAAGCTGGAGATCGCTCGCCGCCACCTGATCCCCGAGGCGGTCAAGAAGCACGGGCTCGGCGCCGACGAGTGGTCGATCACCGACGACGGCTTGATGATGCTCATCCGCCGCTACACGCGGGAGGCGGGCGTCCGCAACCTGGAGCGCGAGATCTCCAACCTGATCCGCAAGGCGGTCAAGGAGATCCTGATCACCAAGGTGAAGCAGGTCGAGGCCAATCCCGAGACGCTGCCGGAATTTCTGGGACCCCCGAAGTTCCGCTACGGCGAGATCGACGCGGACGATCAGGTCGGCGTGGTGACGGGTCTGGCCTGGACCGAGGTCGGCGGCGAGTTGCTGACGATCGAGGGTGTCATGATGCCCGGCAAGGGCAAGATGACGGTCACGGGTAACCTGCGCGACGTGATGAAGGAGTCGATCTCGGCGGCTGCCAGCTACGTCCGCTCGCGGGCCATCGATTTCGGCATCGAGCCGCCGCTGTTCGAGCGTCGGGACATCCACGTCCACGTTCCGGAAGGGGCGACCCCGAAGGACGGTCCGTCGGCCGGCATCGCCATGGCCACCGCCATCATCTCGACGCTCACCGGAATCCCGGTGCGCCGCGACGTGGCGATGACGGGCGAGGTGACCCTGCGCGGTCGCGTCCTGCCGATCGGCGGCCTGAAGGAGAAGCTGCTCGCGGCGCTGCGCGGCGGCATCAAGACGGTGATGATCCCGGAGGAGAACGCCAAGGACATCGCCGAGGTGCCCGACAGCGTGAAGAACGGCCTGGAGATCATCCCCGTCTCGCGGATGGATCAGGTGCTGCAGCACGCCCTCGTGCGTCAGCCCGAGCCGATCGAGTGGGACGAGCCGCTTCCCTCCAAGACGCCCAAGCGCGACGAGGACGGTGCGGCGGTGATCGCCCACTGACAATCATCCTTCCCGCACTCTGACAGAGCCCCCGGAGCCCCGCTCCGGGGGCTTTTTCACGCCGAGATTCCGCGCGAGGCGCGCGCCCCGGCCTTGCGCAGCCGCGCGCCGTTCCGTAACGCTGCACGGCACCGGTTCGGGCGGTTAGCTCAGTTGGTAGAGCGTCTCCTTTACACGGAGAGGGTCGGGGGTTCGAGTCCCTCACCGCCCACCAACGAGAACAAGGGCTCGCCGTCGGCACGGCTTGCCAGAAGGCTTCGCCCCTCAAGGAATTCGCGTGGAAGCGCTGAGCAGCGCTCTCAAACGCTGTCAACTTGCGCTGACGATTAGCCGACGGATAAGACTTTCCCCCTGCCGAGCAATAAAAGGGGCTGGCTGGGGCTTCCGAGCGTCCCGCTTCTGGCATGCTCTGTCGCCAGGCCACATTTTGTTACGATCAATCTCTGTGTGACAAAAATTTGGTGGATGCAGAAGGCCGATCATGAACACGATCCAAGTCAACTTTGCTGGACGCTCCTTCAGGCTCAACGACCGTGAGGGCGCAGATCTCGTTGCACGTCAGATTGCAGCTGGATCCTACGAGCCTCCGCTGCCGATGTTGATGATGGCAACCCTTCTTCGCGTCGAGGGAATCTTCGTTGATGTTGGTGCGAATTCGGGAGTCTATTCGGTTATGGCCGCGGCAGTCGTGCCGGGGCGTCGCATCGTCGCGTTCGAACCTCTTCCAGATGCGCTTTCTGTTCTCAAGAGCAATTTCGAAATCAATGGTATGGCGGATCGAGTTGAGCTACATGAATTGGCATTGAGCGAAGCTTCGGGCACGGCGAAATTTTACCTGCCAGACCCAGGTCACGGCTTGGTTGAGACGAGCGCGACATTAGAGCCGGATTTTCAGCCGTCGCACTCGACCGTCGAGGTGCCTATCGCTCGATTCGACGATATTTCCATTCCGGACACGATTGGGGTCATCAAAGTCGACATCGAAGGGCATGAATACGCCTTTCTTCGAGGAGCGCGGGAGACCATCTTACGAGACCGTCCCATCATCTTTGCAGAGGTGGTCGGTCCATCGAAGCGTGCGGCCCTCGGCGCGTTTCTGCACGGTGTCGGCTACCTCGATTTCCGTCTCCGTCCAGACATGGCAATCCATGACGGAGAAGTCCTGTTCGACAATGCCGCTTGGAACCATGCTTTTGTTCCGTCCGAAAAGCTGAGTACTTTCAAAAACATTTGTGACTCTTGCAATTTGCAGATGCTCCGGCGCTTTCAGCTTGCTTGAGACATGTGCGTGGCATTCCTGCGAGATGGTTGTATAGCGCGATCGGTATAGGAGTCTGTGACAAGCAGTTTTCTGAGTTGGATCGATGCGCGATAGTTTAGCCAATGATACAAGAAAAATGAAGTTACAGGGTCGGTGCGGGGGTCATGCGACCTCCCGCCTTCCATGGTCCATCCGCGGAATAGCCGGTGTGACCTTACGATGCCTCGCAGGCGGCTATCTCCGGTCATGCTAAGATCCAGACAGCCGTAGCCTGATCGGCGGCCGGACGCGTCGCCGCCAAGCCGGTTTCGCCTTGCGAGCCCGAAACGTACGATCATGGGCTCCGCAGACTCGCACGCCGCGAAAAAACAGGTTTCGGCAGGACCGCCCCGGCTCGGTCCGTCGCGCCGCGCTGGCGGGGTATGTCCTGCGTGCAGATTGATATCATGACAAAGAGGGCTAAAAGCTGCATTATATCGCCTGATCGAAGGCGCTGCACGACAACAATCAGAGCGTGTGCAGCGCGCACGGCTTCATTCATCGAGCGATCGCGTGGGCATGAACATGGACGTGACTCGTTGGGCATCCGCCGTTGTCGACGCCTACGCCGCGGAGGCCAAGCCGCCGCTGACACAGGATCTGATCGATCAGGTCCGCGGCGTCCTTTCGCAGGTCTTGGAGTCCGAGGCCGATCGGCCCTCGCCGGCTCAATGCCTGGAGCGGCTGAACGCAGCGCTCGATGCCTTCGAGGCGGAGCTGCGGGCCGTCGTCGGCCCCCGGGTCGCGTCGCTGGACGATGCGTCGGGGGCGGTGACGATGCGCCATCGCTCCGAGGCCGGGCAGCCCCTGCGTGCCTTCGGCGGCCAGTAGCGGTTCGCGCTGCGCCAATCCCTTCGCCCATCTGCCCCCTTTTGAAAGACAGGTCGCGTCATGAGTGAGGATACGGGGACAGTCCGGCGCTTCGCGCACCCGGGTCGGGGGCGCAATGTCAGCCGCGCCGTGCCCAAGGGACGCCAGGTCGATCCGCAGGCGAAGGTCGAGATCGAAGAGCTGCTCGGCGCCCGCTCGCGCCAGCGCGACCTGCTGATCGAGCATCTGCACCTGATCCAGGACACCTACGGCCAGATCGGTGCCGACCATCTCGCCGCGCTCGCCGACGAGATGGGTCTCGCCTTCGCCGAGGTGTTCGAGACCGCAACCTTCTACGCGCATTTCGACGTGGTGAAGGAGGGGGATGCCGACATCCCCCGCCTGACGGTGCGGGTCTGCGACAGCATCACCTGCGCGATGTTCGGTGCCGACGAGCTGCTCGAAACGCTGCAGCGCGAACTCGCCTCGGATGCGGTGCGGGTCGTGCGCGCCCCCTGCGTCGGCCTGTGCGACCACGCCCCGGCGGTCGAGGTCGGCCACAACTTCCTGCACAGGGCCGATCTGCCCTCGGTGCGTGCCGCGGTCGAGGCCGAGGACACCCACGCCCACATCCCCACTTACGTCGATTACGACGCCTACCGGGCGGGGGGCGGCTACGCCGTGCTGGAGCGGCTGCGCAGTGGCGAGCTGCCGGTCGAGGACATTCTGAAGGTGCTCGACGACGGCGGCCTGCGCGGTCTCGGTGGCGCCGGCTTCCCCACGGGCCGCAAGTGGCGCTCCGTGCGCGGCGAGCCCGGTCCGCGCCTGATGGCGGTCAACGGCGACGAGGGCGAGCCCGGCACGTTCAAGGACCAGCTCTACCTCAACACCGACCCGCATCGCTTTCTGGAAGGCATGCTGATCGGCGCCCACGTCGTCGAGGCGGCGGAGGTCTACATCTACCTGCGCGACGAGTACCCGATCTCCCGCGAAATCCTGGCCCGCGAGATCGCCAAGTTGCCCGAGGGCGGCACCCGCATCCACCTGCGCCGGGGTGCCGGCGCCTATATCTGCGGCGAGGAATCCTCGTTGATCGAGTCGCTGGAGGGCAAGCGCGGCCTGCCGCGGCACAAGCCGCCCTTCCCGTTCCAAGTCGGCCTGTTCAACCGCCCGACGCTGATCAACAACGTCGAGACGCTGTTCTGGGTGCGCGACCTGATCGAGCGCGGCGCAGACTGGTGGAAGGGCCACGGCCGCAACGGCCGCGTGGGCCTGCGCTCCTACTCGGTCTCGGGCCGGGTGCGTGAGCCGGGCGTCAAGCTGGCGCCGGCCGGCCTCACCATCCAGGAACTCATCGACGAGTATTGTGGCGGCATCTCCGAAGGCCACAGCTTCGCGGCCTACCTGCCGGGCGGGGCGTCGGGGGGCATCCTGCCGGCCTCAATGAACGACATCCCGCTCGATTTCGGCACGCTGGAAAAATACGGCTGCTTCATCGGCTCGGCCGCAGTCGTGGTCCTGTCCGATCGGGACGACGTGCGCGGTGCGGCGTTGAACCTGATGCGGTTCTTCGAGGACGAGTCCTGCGGGCAGTGCACGCCGTGCCGCTCGGGCACGCAGAAGGCCCGCATGCTGATGGAGAACGGCGTGTGGGACACCGAACTGCTGGGTGAGCTGGCGCAGTGCATGCGCGACGCCTCGATCTGCGGTCTCGGGCAGGCGGCCTCGAACCCCGTCAGCTCCGTGATCAAGTATTTTCCGGATCTCTTCCCGGAGCCGCGGGCCGTGGCGGCCGAGTAGGCCCCCGGATGACGCCTCCTTCCCCGATGCCAACGCCTGGAGCGGACGCATGAGCAACGGCCCCCAACAGCACGGCAACAAGGTCGAGCAGCCCGAGATCCGCGCCGACGGCCGGCAGGATGCCGGCGGCCCGGCCAATGGCGCGCAACCGAATGCCGGGGGCGCCTACTCGCAGGGCGCCAAGTCCGGCGGTCAGGCCGCACCCGAGCCCTCGGGCCTGTTCGGCATCAAGGATCGCCCGACCGCGCCCGCGACCATCGCCTTCGAGTTCGACGGTCAGCCCGTCGAGGCGCAGCCCGGCGAGACGATCTGGGCGGTCGCAAAGCGCCTCGGCACGCACATTCCGCACCTCTGCCATAAGCCCGAGCCCGGCTACCGCCCGGACGGGAATTGCCGCGCCTGCATGGTCGAGATCGAGGGCGAGCGCGTGCTCGCCGCCTCGTGCAAGCGCACGCCCGCGATCGGGATGAAGGTGAAGTCGGCCACCGAGCGCGCCACGAAGGCCCGCGCCATGGTGCTCGAACTGCTCGTGGCCGATCAGCCCGAGCGCGCGACCTCGCACGACCCGTCCTCGCATTTCTGGGTGCAGGCCGACGTCCTCGACGTGACCGAGAGCCGCTTCCCGGCGGCCGAGCGCTGGACCAGCGACGTCAGCCACCCGGCCATGAGCGTCAATCTCGACGCCTGCATCCAGTGCAATCTCTGCGTCCGCGCCTGCCGCGAGGTTCAAGTCAACGACGTGATCGGCATGGCCTACCGCGCCGCGGACGCCAAGGTCGTGTTCGACTTCGACGATCCGATGGGCGCCTCGACCTGCGTCGCCTGCGGCGAGTGCGTGCAGGCCTGCCCGACCGGCGCCCTGATGCCGGCCGCCTATCTCGACGCCAACCAGACCCGCACGGTCTATCCCGACCGCGAGGTCAAGTCGCTCTGCCCCTATTGCGGCGTCGGCTGCCAAGTCTCCTACAAGGTCAAGGACGAGCGCATCGTCTACGCCGAGGGCGTGAACGGACCGGCCAACCAGAACCGGCTCTGCGTGAAGGGCCGGTTCGGCTTCGACTACGTCCACCACCCCCACCGCCTGACCGTGCCGCTGATCCGCCTGGAGAACGTGGCCAAGGACGCCAACGATCAGGTCGATCCGGCCAACCCCTGGACGCATTTCCGCGAGGCGACGTGGGAGGAGGCGCTGGAGCGCGCCGCCGGCGGCCTCAAGGCGATCCGCGACACGAACGGGCGCAAGGCGCTGGCGGGCTTCGGCTCGGCCAAGGGCTCGAACGAGGAGGCCTACCTCTTCCAGAAGCTCGTGCGCCTGGGCTTCGGCACCAACAACGTCGATCACTGCACCCGGCTGTGCCACGCCTCGTCGGTGGCCGCGCTGATGGAGGGGCTGAACTCGGGCGCCGTCACCGCGCCGTTCTCGGCGGCGCTCGACGCCGAAGTCATCGTCGTCATCGGCGCCAACCCGACCGTGAACCATCCGGTCGCCGCGACCTTCCTCAAGAACGCGGTGAAGCAGCGCGGCGCCAAGCTGATCATCATGGACCCGCGGCGCCAGACGCTCTCGCGCCATGCCTATCGGCACCTCGCCTTCCGCCCCGGCTCGGACGTGGCGATGCTCAACGCGATGCTCAACGTGATCGTCACGGAAGGGCTCTACGACGAGCAGTACATCGCCGGCTACACCGAGAACTTCGAGGCTCTGCGCGAGAAGATCGTCGAGTTCACGCCGGAGAAGATGGCCCCGGTCTGCGGCATCGATGCCGAGACCCTGCGCGAGGTCGCGCGGCTCTACGCCCGGGCCAAGTCCTCGCTCATCTTCTGGGGCATGGGCGTCAGCCAGCACGTCCACGGCACCGACAACTCGCGCTGCCTGATCGCGCTCGCCCTCATCACCGGCCAGATCGGCCGTCCGGGCACGGGCCTGCATCCCCTGCGCGGCCAGAACAACGTCCAGGGCGCTTCCGACGCCGGCCTGATCCCGATGGTCTATCCGGACTATCAGTCGGTCGAGAAGGACGCGGTGCGCGAGCTGTTCGAGGAGTTCTGGGGGCAGAGGCTCGATCCGCAGAAGGGCCTGACGGTGGTCGAGATCATGCGCGCGATCCACGCGGGCGAGATCAAGGGCATGTTCGTCGAGGGCGAGAACCCGGCGATGTCCGACCCCGACCTCAACCACGCCCGCCACGCGCTGGCGATGCTCGACCACCTCGTGGTTCAGGACCTGTTCCTGACCGAGACGGCCTTCCACGCCGACGTGGTGCTGCCGGCCTCGGCGTTTGCCGAGAAGGCCGGCACCTTCACCAACACCGACCGGCGCGTGCAGATCGCCCAGCCGGTGGTCGCCCCGCCCGGCGACGCGCGCCAGGATTGGTGGATCATCCAGGAGCTGGCCCGGCGCCTCGGCCTCGACTGGAACTACGGCGGCCCGGCCGACATCTTCGCCGAGATGGCGCAGGTGATGCCGTCCCTGAACAACATCACCTGGGAGCGCCTGGAGCGCGAGGGGGCGGTGACCTATCCGGTCGATGCCCCGGACCAGCCCGGCAACGAGATCATCTTCTACGCCGGCTTCCCGACCGAGAGCGGGCGCGCCAAGATCGTGCCCGCGGCGATCGTGCCGCCGGACGAGGTGCCGGACGACGAGTTCCCGATGGTGCTCTCCACCGGCCGCGTGCTCGAACACTGGCACACCGGCTCGATGACCCGGCGCGCGGGCGTGCTCGACGCGCTGGAGCCGGAGGCGGTGGCCTTCATGGCACCCAAGGAACTCTATCGCCTCGGCCTGCGGCCGGGTGGGTCGATGCGGCTGGAGACGCGCCGCGGCGCCGTCGAACTGAAGGTGCGCTCCGACCGGGACGTGCCGGCGGGCATGATCTTCATGCCCTTCTGCTACGCCGAGGCCGCCGCCAACCTGCTGACGAACCCGGCCCTGGATCCGATGGGCAAGATCCCCGAGTTCAAGTTCTGCGCGGCGCGCGTCGTGCCCGTGGAGGCAACCCCGATGGCGGCGGAGTAGCCGCCGCTTTCCGTGGATGGACGGTGCGTCATAGCGCGCCGCCCGTCCGCGTGTCGGCCGCCGAGTTGCTCAGTTCCACGCGTTCGGAGCGGAGCCGGGCTCTTACGATTTCCGTCTGATCGCCTCGGGCTCTTTCGTCGTCCTTGCGAGGCGAAGCCGAAAGCAATCCAGGGCTCCGTACCTTCCGGACGGGTCGCGCTCTGGGTCGCTTCGGCTCCGCCTCGCGATGACGCAGAGGGGCGAAGGCCGAGGCGAGCAGCCGGAGATGATCTCACGCCTTCAGCAGGTGAAGGCTGAAGCCGCTGTCGTCGTCGACCCAGAGGCGAACCGGCTCCCAGCCGGCCGCGGCGGCGAGCGCCTGGAACGCCTCGGGCGCGTATTTGTGCGAGGTGTCGGTGCGGATGCTCTCGCCGGCCTCGAAGGTGATCGTCTGCCCGCCGAGCCGGTAGCGGGCCGGCACGCTCGCCACGAGATGCGCCTCGACCCGGAAGGGATCGCCGCACAGGCGCGCCTCATGCCGGAAATTGGTCCGGTCGAAGTCGCTGCCGAGTTCTCGGTTCATCCGCTCGATCAGGTTGAGGTGGAAATCCGCCATCAGGCCACCTGCCTCGCCGTAAGCCCGGAGCAGGCGCGGCGCGTCCCGCGTCGGGTCGGCACCGATCAGGAAATGGCTCGGCCCCAGCGTCTCCCGCGCGCGTTCCAGGAAGTCGCGGGCTTGCTCCGGAACGAAATTCCCGATGGTGGTGCCGGGAAAGAAGCCGAGAAGCGGCCGGGGGGCGGCCCCGTGCGGAAGCTGCACCGGTTTCGAATAATCGGCGCAGACCGGCGTCATCGCCACGCCGGGATAGTCGGGCGCGAGGCGGGCCACGGCCGCCTCGAGATAGGCCCTCGAGATGTCGAGGGCGACGTAGGCGGCCGGCGCGTCGAGGGCATCGAGCAGGGTGCGGATCTTGCGGCTCGCCCCGCTTCCGAATTCCACCACGCTGACCCGCGGCCCGACGAGGGCGGCCACCTCCGTCGCGACCCGCGGCAGCAGCGTCATCTCACGTCGGGTCGGATAGTAGTCGGGATGCGAGCAGATGCGGTCGAACAGGTCCGAGCCGGTCTCGTCCCAGAGGTATTTTCCGGGCAGCGTCTTCGGGCGCCCGGAGAGGCCGCCGAGCGCATCCCGCAGGAACTCGGCGCGCTCGCTGTGGTCCGCGCCGCTCATCGTGCGGCGGGACGGGTGGCGGTGAGGATCACCAGCGCGATGCGCTCGGCCTCGGCATAGCCCGGATCGTCGAGTTCCTCGCCGTACTCGTCCGGATCGAACTCGCGGTAGGACGCGTCGAGCCCGGCCCGGGCGCAGATCGTCTCCGCTTCCGCGCGGAAGCCGTCCTCGCCCTCCACGATCGCCGAGCCGGTGAAGAGGACGAGGCTTCCGCCGGGCGCCAGCCGCTCGGCCGCCGCTTCGACGACGCGCAGGGACAGACCGGCCCCGAGGGGACCGCCGCCGTGGCGATAGGCGCGGCCCCCCGCATCCACCATGAAGGGCGGATTGGAGGTGATCAGATCGAAGGAGCCTTCGACGCCGCGCAGCATGTCGCTGTGGAGGGCCGTGACGTTGTCCACCCCCGCGAGCCGGGCATTGGTCCGCGCCGCCTGCAGGGCCGCCGGATTGATGTCGACGAGGACGATTTCCGCCTCCGGCAGTCGCTTGGCGACCAGGATGCCGGCCGCGCCCGAGCCGCAGCCGATATCGACGATCCGCCGTGGCGCCGGCTGCCCGGCGCGCGTCCGCTCCTCCAGATGTTCGAGCACGGCGCCGGCATAGCGCATGGTGTCGGGGCCGAAGAACACGGCGTCGGCGGCGAGCGGTGGGTAGGCCGCGTGCAGGAACAACTCGTCGTCGAGGCTGGAGAGGCGGATGCGCGCCTTCAGGAGGGGGCCGTCGGAGTCCTCCGACCGGTCGAGCGCGCCCGCCCGCTCCATCAAGGCGGTCAGTTCGGCCGGGATCACGCCCTCGCGGAACGGCCGACTCCAGCCCAGGACGTCCCGCAAGGAGCGCGCGGCTGCGTTCTGGGGTCGCGCATTGACCCGGGCATGGGTCGCCGGCGTCACCGTGGTGAAGCGATAGCCGCTCTCGCGCACCGCGCGGACGAGGGCGAGAAGCGCCTCCTCGCGGCTTTGCGGCTCGGCCTCGTCGCGGTAGGAAGGGCGGGTCCGACGCTCGGCCACGCTCATCCTCAACCCTCCATCTGTCCGGCGACGAACGCGCCCGAGCGCAGGTCGGCGGCGACCTGCTGCGCATCCCATTCGCGCACCTCCTCGCGGCGGTGATAGGGGCAGACCCAATCGTCGGGCACCGCACGGCCGCTGAACTGACGTGCGGCGGAGCGCTCGCCGTGCTGCGCGAGCATCGGGTTGGGCGAGCCGGCCCAGGCCACGTCCCGCTCGACGATCGAGTCGCGCAGGCGTTCGTAGCGCCCCTCCGCCCGCAGGCGTTCGAACTGGTCGTGCAGGTTGAACACCAGGACCGGGCTCTCGAAGCGGCGCGCCTTCCGGCTCGCGCCCGGATGCAGCCCGACGATGAAGAAGCCCTCGCCGCCGAGGCTCATCGAGAAGTGGGAATCGTCCGGGTTGGCCGAGACGCGGGGATCCTGGGAATGGCCGAGAACGCTGTCGCGGTCGGACAGGGACTGCATCCGCTTCCACAGGGCGGCCTCGAACGCCTCCTCGCTGAGGCGGCGCGGGCCCTCGAACACGACGGCGAAGCTCTGAAACAGGTCGCGGCGGGCGCGGTAGCGGCAGATGAAGGCGAGCAGCGCCGGGTAGATCCGCGCATCGTCCCGCTCGGAGGCGATGTCGCCGGCGACCAGAACCTTCATCTGACCGCGGGAAAGGGCGGATTTGGCGCCGACGCAGGGGAAGGGCTGTTGTCGGATGAAGTGCCGGAACCGTTCAGCGAGCGGATGACCGGTGTCGTCGGTAGGCAGCAGCATGACACCTCGTGCGGAGCGGACGAGCGGAGACCGGGCGCCGGACCCTGTGTCCGGTGCCGTGGCGCCCGTGAGAGGAAAGCCGGCTCTTCGGCTGTCGAGCCGGCCCTCGATGAAGATGAACTGCGCGGGGAACCGCATCGCGGTGCCATTGTTCCGCTGGAGCTGGGGATATCCGGAAAGCTACGGTGACGCGCTCATCTGCGCATCTTCTTGATTTGCCGCGACATCGTAGCGCGGACTTTCCCGTGACTCTCCCGGCACCGAAGCTGATGCCGTCAGGACTCGATCTCGTACTGGATCGGCTTGAAGGAGAAGTTGTTCGATTGCGGCGCCGAGCAGGCCGTCAGGCCAATGATGAGATCGGTCTCGGCCACGAAGCTTACCCGGTCGCCGGCCCGGCTCAGCGGCGGCTTCACGGCGATCTCGCCGCTCGTGCCGTCGACGGTGACGTGCATGAAGACGTTGAAGGCGACCGGAATCCGGTCGGGTCCGATGCCGTAGGGCGCGAGTGCCTCGGCGAGGTTGCCGAAGCAGCCCCGGTGCGGGTGTTCCTCGCCGTAGATGATCCGGAAGGTATCGGCCGAGCAGGGCGTGAGCAGGAAATCGTGCCGCCCCACCGTGTCCTCGACGATGCGCAGGAGCACGGTCGAGCGGTTCGAGTAGATCGGGTCGCCCGCCGTGAGGAAGATGCGCGAGGCGTAGTCGATGGTCCGGCCCGAGGAGATCACCTCGTCGAGGTCGTCCCGGCGGAAGGCCACGAGGTCGGCGACCTGCTCGCCCAACGGATCGATGACGGTGAGGCGCTGCCCGCGATCGAGGGTGAAGGCGGCCCCCGAGCGCGGTGGGATCTCGTGGCGCACCGTCTGGCTCATGCGTCGTTCGCTCCTGTTGGATGGCGGGATCGCGCCCGCCCCGTGTCGCGCCGATCCCGGCCGTCAGGCGCGGGACAGGCTTGGCCGCAGATGGCGGCGCGACAGGGGATCGGATGAACCCGCCCTCGGGTTCCCGACAAATGCGAGCGTCCCGCCCCGGGGCGAGACCGGAGAGTTCCGCCCTTGGACGCCCGACCCGACGAACGCTCCTGCCCGCAGGCCGAGGCCGGCCCGAAATCCGGCCGGGATGCGCCGGATTCCTCCCGTCACGGCGCGGAACTGACCCTGCGGGGCCTCCTGCTCGGCGCGGTCATCACGGTCGTGTTCATGACGGCCAACCTCTATATGGGGCTGAAGACCGGCGTCACCTTCTCGACCTCGATCCCCGCGGCGATGCTGGCCATGGGCCTGCTGCGGCTGTTCGGCGGCTCCGGCATCCTCGAGAACAACATCGTCCAGACGCAAGGGTCTGCGGCGGGCACCCTGTGCAACGTCATCCTGGTCCTGCCGGGCCTCGTGCTGATCGGCCACTGGCACGGCTTCCCCTTCTGGGAGACGACGGCGGTCTGCCTCGTCGGCGGGCTGATCGGTCTCGTCTACTCGATCCCGCTGCGGCGCGCCCTGGTGATGGGGGCGGGCCTTCCTTATCCCGAGGGTACGGCCGCCGCCGAAGTGCTGCATGCGGGCGAGGCGGGTGACCGCGGCGGCCTGCGCATCCTGCTCGGCGCGGTGGGCGCGGGCGGGGCGATCGGGCTGGCCACCACCGGCTTCCGGTTGCTGGCCGACGGGCTCCACACCACGCTGGCCGCGGGCCCGGCCCTGTTCCGCCTCGCCACCGGTTTCTCGCCCGCGCTCGTCGGCGTCGGCTACCTCGTCGGCCTCGGCGCCTGCCTCGCCCTGCTCGTCGGCGTGGGTCTGGCCTGGGGCATCGCCGTGCCGTTGCTCACGGCTTTGGGCGACGGTGCGGGCGGGGAGGGGGCGGAGGCTGCGGCCCGGGCGGTCTGGTCGGACAAGGTCCGCCTGATCGGTGCCGGCATCATCGCCGTCGGCGCGATCTGGACGGTGGCCTCCCTCGGCCGCTCGATCCTCGGGAGCATTCGCTCCGCCTTCGGCGCCGCGCAGGGCGGTGGGCACGCCCTGCGGCAGTTGCCGCGCCAGGAGCGCGACCTGCCGATCACCTGGATCGCGGGTTCCTCCCTGCTGCTCGCCCTGCCGCTGGCTTGGCTCTTCTTCCACTTCAGCGCGGGCGCGGAGCTGGGCGGCCTGCGCTTCGCGCTGGTGGCGGTGGCCACCCTGTTCACCGTCGTCTTCGGCTTCCTGATGGCGGCGGCCTGCGGCTACCTCGCCGGCCTGCTCGGCTCCTCTTCCTCGCCGATCTCCGGCATCGGCATCCTGACGACGCTGCTTGCGGCCCTGCTGCTGCCGCTCCTGCTCGGCCGCGCCGCCGGGCCCGAGGGCGAGCGCTTCGTCGTCGCCGCCGCCCTGCTCCTGGCCTCCGTCGTCGTGACGACAGCCTCCATCGCCAATGACAACCTTCAGGATCTCAAGACCGGCCAGCTCGTCGATGCCACGCCCTGGCGCCAGCAGGTCGCGCTCGGGGTGGGCGTCGGCGTCGGCGCCCTGGTGATCGCCCCGCTCCTCGGCCTGCTCTACAACGCCTACGGCTTCGTCGGCGCCCTGCCGCGTGAGGGCATGGACGCCGCCGCGGCGCTGCCGGCGCCCCAGGCCGCCCTGATGACCCAGATCGCCGGCGGCATCGTGCGCGGCGAACTGCCCTGGTCGATGGTGGCGACCGGCGCCGTGCTCGGCGCGCTGCTCGTCGCCCTGGAATCGCGCTTGCGGCGCAGCGGACGCTCCTTCCCGGCGCTGACCGTCGGGATCGGCATGTATCTTCCGCTGGAGGTTGTGGTCACCATCGCCTTCGGCGGGCTCGTCGGGCGCCTCGCCGAGCGCCGCCTGCGCGGAGCGGACGACGAGGCTCGGGCGAGCGGACGGCGCCGAGGCGTTCTGCTGGCCTCGGGCTTCCTCGTCGGCGAGAGCGTCGTCGGCGTGCTGCTCGCCGCGGCCGACACCCTGAGCGGCCGCAGCGCCTCGCTGGGCTTCGCCGGCGGCGCGCTCGGCGGGGCGACGCCCTGGCTCAGCCTCGCCGTCTTCGCGCTGGTGCTGGCCGCGTTCTACCGCATCGCCTCGCGCCCGGACCCGGCCGACGCCCATACGAAGGGCCGCCGTGCCTGAGCTCCGGATCGCGGTGCGCGGGCCGCCGCGACGACGCGCCCGGAGCCGGATGTCGAGGCGGCTCAAAAAGTCGATCGGCCTCGCGAAAAGGGGTTGAGTCCCGCCGATCCTCCGCTTATAGAACCGCCCATCGACGCGGCACACAGCACCGACGCCGACGCCAGAGACCGGAGACGGTCACGGCCAAAATGATGGGGCCTTAGCTCAGCTGGGAGAGCGCTTCCATGGCATGGAAGAGGTCATCGGTTCGATCCCGTTAGGCTCCACCATCATACTTCCCGAGGTAGAATGAGCAGTTGCTAGAGCGACTTAGCTAATACCTCATGGGCGTTGCGTACCTAGCTTCGTACCTGCGCTGCGTACCCCTCAGAAAATCTTCTTAACCATCTGGAACCGCTTCCTGACGTGCACGTTTGATGCGTGAATGGCCGCGTGGAACTCTGGCAGGTAACCCAGAACACTCCCGCCGCCCTTCGTAACGTTGTGCCTGATACTCATGCGGCGATAACCACGGCCTCGCCCCCGACAGTGAGTTAGGGAATACCCGCAACGACATCCGCAGCGTCACGCGAACGTTGCCGATGCCCGGTGCCTACATGAACGGCGGGTGATCCGTTCGGTGTTGCGCGTCCCTTTCCTCGAAGGGAAGCGACCGGTCGCGACCCGGGAGAAGGCTTCGATGCCCCTTCCCAAGGTCACCATCGCAATTAGGGTCGATGTAGGAAACTGCCTCTTCGGCTTCGCTGCGGTCCTGTACGGTCTGGCTGCGATCCTACAGCTACTCCTCTAACCGAGCGGGGCGTCGTTCATTCGGCGCCCCGTTTCGTTGTTCTTACCAGCCGTGGCGCTGTCACCGGAATGTTCGCGAGGATGCGGGTGAACGGGTCGAGCATGACCAGGGCACCGTCCTCACGGAACATCCAGTTGTGCGGAGCGGGGTCCATGTGGAACCTCGGGAACGCGGCTGCGAGTGCGCGGAGGAAACCCGACACGTCGCTCAATCCCACCTTCGCACACCGCTTCGCAAGCGAGTGAGTGAGCCGAGCATCCTGCGCTTCGCCTCTCCAATCCCTACGGTCGATGCCTCGCGCGAGGTTGGCCTTGTACCAGCCGTCCAGGGCACCGTTGAGCCGCACCACAACGTCCAGGCTCTTGGCCCTGATGATGCGCTCACGCGCCCCCTGCGGTGGCTTGTCGAAGCCCGACATGGGTGCGTGAAGGCGGTCCATGGTGGCGACGAAGAACCTTGCCATCCCCTGTCCGTACCAGCGCAGAGACCGCACCACAGGCTTGAACGGCCCCGGCCGGTGGAAGCACCACGCGGCATAGACGGGCCAGGGGTCACCATCAGGGTTCACCCCGACCTTCACCACATGCGGTGAGCCGGGTTTGGCCAGGACGTAGGTGGACGCCACCGCGAGGTCGTCGCTTCCACCGTGTCCGATCAGGTCGAAGCCGCGCCGCTGAAGGCGCATGACGTATCCCAAGGGGCCGAAGCGGGAGACGGGTCCAAACTCAGACATGAGCCTGCCCCTTCCGGCCGTGCTTCGCGCCACGCCATTGGCTGACACCCCGAGCGATCACGGCTCGAAGGGTGGCAGGTACGGTGTCGATCCCCGCAGCGGCTAACATGGCGTCCACCTTCACGGAGGGCGTGATCGGGGAGCCATCCGGCATGGTGGCGAAGAGGATTTCGTGAACGGCCGCGTCAGTGAGCGCGGTGTGGTCGGTGCTCATGGGTGAGGCTCTCTAGATGGAACGGAAAACGGCCCCCGTGAGGGAGCCGCTGGAAGGGGTCGGTGAGTGTCGAGTGGATCGACACTGATCAGCGCGGGCTGTTACCGCCTGCGGCCCATGTCAGAGACCTTGATCAGGCCGGACTTCACAGCCACGCCGTAGGGGATTTCGCCCTTGCCGGGGATGTTCAGGAGGACCGCACCGCGCTCCTGTCGGGCCGTGATGCCGCCCCCGAACTCGGCCTCAAGGATCGAATGGGGGTCGTGAAGCTCCATCGAACCGATGAAGGTTTGATAGAGGGGCACATAGGCCTTGGTGGACCGCTCAAGGCCGTGCTGCTGCATCGCTTCCTTCAGCCCGTTGGGTGCGTGTTCTTGTGCCCATTCAAAGAACCCTTCCGGGTCGGCAGAGCCGAGGCCTGCAACGGCTGAGATCGCTTGAGCGCGGAATTGCGCCATCGTGGCGTCCACTCTCGCCTGCATCTCGCCCGGCTCGATACCAGCCTCCGACGCCGCACGGTTGATGGTGAGCGGGTCAACGGCTCCGGTGCGCACCACGTCCGCGACCGCGCCCACCTGAAGGGACGGCGAGACGGTCTGGGACAGCTCCATCAGGGCAGCTTCAGCCTTCGGGTCGGAGAAGCCTTCGGCGTCATCAACCGGGGCTTCCTGCTCTGGCTGGCGGGACGCGGCATCAACACCGCCCTGCACCTCGACGTAACGGCCATTGCCGTCGAGATGGACCATCCCAAGCTGCTCGGCCATGGCGACAGACACCTCCATACCGTTTGGAAGCGTGATGATGTCTGACGCCTTCACGCCGCCCGTGGACGGGGCGCCGACAGGTGTGCGGGCGCTCGACAGGATGCCGGCACTACCGGACTGCCACTCGGCCGTGTTGAGCCCGTTGGGGCGGGTGGTGACGGCGGGGCCTTCACCGTTGACGGACACCACACCCGGCTGATGCCGGACGGACGGCGGAATGAAGCCCTCGGGAGCGGCGTTGGAGGTGCCGCCCTCGGGAACGGACATGGCTTGGAAGGTGTGAACGGTGGCCATCAGACGGTCTCGATACGGGGCTGGGATGAGGTGATGCGGAAGGCGGCACGACCCTTCAGGCGCTTGCGGCAACGGCCGCCGCCTGGAGCGTGAGTGAGGTTCGTGCTGCGAAGGTTGAGCGAGTTGCCGTCCTTGAACTGGACAGCCGTCCGCTCGAAGTCGCCCGCGATCAGACGGGCCACGTAGATGCTCGGAGAGCCGTCTCCGCTGCCACGGATGCGGACGTAATTGCGCTTCCCGCCTTCGAGCGAGATGAGGCTCCAAGGCGAAACCGGATAAGCCTTCAGGATGCGTGTGAAGTCTTCAAGGTAGAGCCAAGCGGTGACGGGACGGTTAGTGAGAAGGACACCAACGACTTTGCGTCCATCGGGGTCTCTGGTGAAGGTCAGTTCATTGCGTTTCATGGGTAAAGCTCGATTGGTTGTTGCAGGATTGAGGGACGTTATTCGGGACGAGCGAACGGAGACGGCCGATAGGGACGAAGGAGTGGGCCGCTGTCTTTGCCTTCCTCGACGCGGAAGCCTGCGGCCTCGCCTACTGTGGAGGTCAGGCACACCACGTCGGACCCTTCGTGGGTCATGGTAATCGGCTGCTGCGGGAGCACACCTTCGCCCTGGAGGACGCGGGCGGCTGAGAAGAATGGAGTGTAGGAGGTCGTGAGAAGGCGGCCGTCGAGGCGCGCGTGATAGCGCCCCCGTTCAGCCGGGCTGACGGTGATGTTCATGGTCTCGATTGTTGTGTGCGGTGGTGCCCGTAGACGGGCGTTTAGGTGGCTCCGGTAGTCAGGGAGCCGGGAAGTGCTCACGGCCGTTCTTGGCCGTCACCGCACAGACGGAAACAGGGTCTGTGGAGCGGTGGTGATGTGTTCAGGCAATGAGACGCTGAAAGCGGCTAATCGAAAAAGGAAACGCGCCCCTGCGATGATGCAAGGGGCGCGCTGAAACGGCTAATCCTGAAAGCTCTGACACCCTGACTGACGCCAAGATGTCTGGATTTTAAGCAGCGAGCTTCGCCACTACGCGAGAAACCTGCATGGGTGACCACGCGCCACCCTTCGCGGTCGGGATACCGCGCTCGTTCAAGGCGCGTGCAAGGGCACCGAACGAGGTAACACCGGCTCCCTGAAGCTCTGCGATGATCGGGGCGAGGTCATCAGCCCGTGATGCGGCCCGTGCTGCCTGGACGGCTCGACCGGCCGTGCCCTGCTCCTGGGATGGGACATACCCACGATGCCCGCCGAGCTTGGTCCCACGGGCCTTAGCTGCTGCGAGGGCGGCCTTGGTGCGGGCAGAGATCGCAGCGGCCTCATGCTCTGCCACGGCTGCAAGGATGTGGATGGTCAGTCGGTTCGCCTGCGGGAAGTCCACGGCCGTGAACTCGACCCCGCTCTCCATCAGCGACGACACGAAGTGGACGTTGCGGGCGAGGCGGTCGAGCTTCGCAATGATCAGGGTCGCACCGTGGAGACGACAGAGGCGTTGGGCTTCCTTGAGCCTGGGACGGTCGTTGCGCTTACCGCTCTCGACCTCGACCACTTCAGCGACAAGCTGCCAGTTGCCTCCGTTGAGGTACGCCCTGACGGCTTCCCGTTGGGCCTCAAGGCCGAGACCACTCGCACCCTGCTTCGCGGTGCTCACGCGGTAGTAGGCGACGAATTTGCCTTGGATCATCACACCTGCCTCGATGTTCGTTGAGGCGGATGTTATGGCTATGATGTGCCTCGGGTCAAGCGGTAGGTGTCCTCAAAACTGAGGAGACCCCCGCGAGGCACTGGCTCCAAATCTGGATTCAGCGACGTGCATCACGCGCGTGCCACTACCGCGCGCCTGGGCGATACCGTGCGAGCGCCCCCACGCGATACCGCGCGTGCGGCTCATCCGACCCCCGAGGGGGAAACGGGGAAGGCCTAGATCGGAAAGACCCTCTCACATTTTTTCCCCGTACATTCCGACCCCTCATTTCCAGATGTGGGGATGCGTGCCGTTCAGCCCGTTGACCACGGCAATGAGGACGAGGACGCCCAAGGCGATCAGGATGTGACGGAGGGAGATGGAGTTCATTGGGGCGACCCTTGAGCACCGCTGATGTAGGTGGTCGTCATAGGTCCACCTAAAGTGGCTAGTTAACAAGGTACTCTAGGGGTTATGATGATAAGGGTATCAACCTAACAAACTCGTTGAGTGTCTCGTTAAGTAGCAACTTTGGGGGAGCTTCTCCTAGTGGTCCGAGGAATTGGCCACCGGAGCAAAAAGCCCCGGTAGCGTATGCGGTTAGCCGATCCGTGTTCGTTTGGTTCAGTTGAGAGAGGCGGGTCGTTCGAGCCGGCGCAGTGCTCTAGCTCCTCTGATTTCAGCCAAACGGCTCGAAGTGCGCGTGATCTCCTCTGCCGACAACTCTCCCCCTACGGCCTGTTGAGCCATTTCGTTGAGCGCATCGAGTTCGGCCTCTGCCCGATCCAGCTCAGTGTCGTAGTCTTCCAGTTCGATACCCAGCTCATGCGCGTCTGATGTCTGAAGCCCCAAACAGGTCAGAAAGGTTCGCACTCCATTGGTGAACGCTCGCCCTTCGTTGATTGAAAGGCGCACTTCGCCCACCACCTCGTCCAGCACCCTGCTTGTGTCGCTGCCGCTCATAGTTCTGCTCCCATGCGATGGTGAAAAAGCTGCGTTCGCTAGTGGTCCGGGGAATTGCCGTTCCCGGTGTACGGTGACGGCCAAGAACGGCCGCCAGCACCTCGCGGGTAGTTCGGGAGCCGCCAGAGCTTAACGGCCGCTGGCGGTCGCTACCGCACAGCTTCAAGCGGCGTCCAAAGGAGCGAGAGGCTTGCGGGTGAGCCACGCACGCAGGTCGTCCCAATGCCAGTAGCGTTCACCCTGCGGTCCCCGAAGGAAGAACCCGATGGGCTGTACCGTCACAGCGTATGACCCGACACTCACCTCAAGATCGTTCGTGTGGGCGATTACGCCACAACCAAAACCCTGAAACTCAAACCCCCAAAAGCCGCGCTTCGTGTTCATCTGGATTGGCTCCAACCGCCGCTCTCTAGGTTTCGGAGCGTTGCGGTATGAGCAAAGTTATGGCTCGCAAAGGCCTGCGTTTCAATTTCATTGTTTTGTTGACATCACCTCCTGTGTAGAGTTTTATAGAGGCAACAACTATGCATCAGTGAGGAGATAGTCACCTAATCAACGGCAAATCCGACATGTGAGCTGATTATAGGAATTTCTGGCCCCAAGCCACCGCCTAAACATTCGTCCCTGCCGAGTGCGGGCACCGGAGAGGAAGCGGGCCAAGTCGTCCACTGCGACCAGCATCATCATCGCCGGCCTACCGTTCTTGTCGGGTATGGTGGCGTAACCCCATGCCGAGCCACCGAGGTTGCTCTGGCACCGCTGGCGAAGCGAGTTGATGGAGGTTCCGAGCGCCTTCGCGGCGTCCGCTGCTAGGAGCCACACGCGGCCTTGGAAGCTGACAGCACGGAGTTTGAAGCTGCGCTGTGAGCCCCTGATGCCGGGGCTGAAGGTGATAAGGGAGACCGTGAAGGCTCCCGTGTTGTCGGCTGCGCGGAGGATGAGAAACGCTACGTGGGTCGAGCCCGCTTAGCCCTCCCTGCCGGTCGTCCCATGGTCGCCGCCTCGGAGAGCGACTAAGTGCTTTCGAGGCACGTAGCTCCGCCCCTCACTCCTCTTTGAGGTTCGGGAGCGTCACGGCCTCGACGCACAGCCTAGCTTGGGCGATCAGCGGCCCTGCCGAATAACGCCCGAAGGTCATCCCCTTGCGCTTGTGTCCGACCACAGCGGCAATGATGTTCTCGGGTTGTCCGGCTTGCTCGGCCTTCGTGATGAACCAGCGTCGGAAGCTGTGGAAGTTCACCAGGGCGCGACGCTTCCCAGGCACCGTCTCGTCCACGCCCACCTTGCGTCGGTAGAGCGTGAAGGCATTAGAGGCCTTGAAGGACCGCTCACGCTCAGACGTGCCTTTCGAGGGCGGCCATTCGGGGAAGAGGTCATCCTCGGATGCCTTGTCCTTCGTCCTCCGCTCCACGATCTCGGCCAAGGCCGGGTGGATCGGCACTGCCCGCTCCTTCGTCTCCTTCTTCTGCGGCTTGAACACGAACAGTCCGCCCGCGCAGTCCTTCACCTTCAGGTCCACGATCACGTCCAGGCGGGCGCCCGTGAGCGCGCCGATGCGCATGAGGTCGTGGAGCTTCTGCGGTGCCTCCCCCTTCAGTAGCCGGGTGACTTCAACGTCGGTGAACGGGCGCTCTTCCGGTCCCTTCGCGGGTGGCGGGAGGAGCTTGTAGGAGCCGGCCCACACGTCCGTGGTGGTGAGTTCCTGGGCCTCAAGCCACTTCCAGTAGATCGACAGGCGGTTGAGATACTTCCGCAGGGTGGTGGCGTCGCGCCCCTCCGCGAGCTTCGGGAGGTCGTTGGTGAACCGGACGGCCGTCTTACGGGTGAAGGCTTCGATGTTCGGCGGGACGCGGTTCGCCTCGCACCACGTAAGCAGGTACTTCAACGCCCGGTGATCGTCGGCCTTGGTCCGTGCCTTGTTGCCGGACATGGCGACGAAGCGGTCATGGTGGACCGCCACAGGCGTGGCCTCGCCCATCGCCAGGGATCGGAATTGTGCCGCCTGGGCGATCCGTTCGGGTGCGTAGACGGGTTCGGCATCTTCTCCCGGAAGCTGCTCAACCGCGACAGGTCGCCCGAGTAGGACGGCAGCGCGCTCCTCCATGGCGTGGTCGAGGTCGGACACCTCCTCATGTGTCTGTGCCCGCGCTCGCTGTGCGGCGAATGCCAGCGCCTCGCGTGCCAAGGCGTCACCCTTCGTGGCCCCTCCCGCGCCACGTCGAGCCGCGTCAATCTCGGCCTTCAATTCCCCGATCACCTGCCACTTGATCTGGTTCGCTACCGCAAGGCTGTCCGTGTGCAGGGACCGCTTCAGGCGTGTGCCGAGCTTGCCTTGAAGGTCGCGAGGGACGGCAATCGTCACCCGCCACTTGCCACCGTTCTGCTCAAGATACCGCTTGTCCGAGGATGACGGGCGGGGCATCGAAATGGCCTCTGCGTACCTAGGTTCGTACCTAAGATGCGTACTGCCATGTCACTGGAATGTCGATGCTTTGTTGTGGATCAACGGCTTAGGGGGTGCCTTTTGGAGTTCCCGTTAGGCTCCACCATCATACTTTCCCAACTTTGAAGCGAACGCGGTTCGGCATCGTTCATGGAACGATGCGGCGTGACGCTGTCTGCTGCCGAAACGTGCGGCGGGCCTCTGCCATCTCTCGATCATCCTGTACCGTACCGAACGCTGGAACCGCCGGAACGGAAGTGCGTCCGCGATCCGGAGCGCTCGCGCCCCGGACCGAATGCGGCCTTTCGCCGGGCCCGCTCTTCGAGGCGGGGCACGCCCCCGCCCCAGGCGCGTCCCCGCGTTTCGATCGGGCGCCTGCGTCAGCGCAGGCCGCCGCCGACGTTGATGTCCTCTCCGGTCACCCAGCGGGCGTCGTCGGAGGCAAGGAAGGCGACGACCCCGCCGATGTCGTCAGGCTGGCCGGCGCGGCCGAGCGGGGTTTGGGCGACCATCCCGGCCTCCATCTCCGAGCCGGCGATGCCGGCCGTGTGCGTGCCCTCGGTCACCACGTAGCCCGGACTGACCACGTTGACCCGGATCTTGCGCGGGGCCAGTTCGTTGGCCAGCACGCCCGAGATCACGTTCACGGCGCCCTTCGTGCCGCTATAGACCGCCGAGGCCACCGGCTGCACGCTGGCGGCGACCGACGAGATGTTGATGATGCTGCCGCCTTCTCCCAGATGTGGCGTCGCCGCCTGAGTCGTGAGCAGGACGCCGAGCACGTTCACGTCGAAAAGGCGCCGGTAATGCGCCTCCGTTACCTCCTCGATGGATGCGAACTCGTACACGCCGGAATTGTTGACCAGCACATCGAGCCGGCCGAACTGCGCCACCGCCGCCTCGATCAGTCCGCGCGCCTCCGCAGCCTTGGAGACATCGCCCTGCACCGCGACGGCCCGGCCGCCGGCCGAGGTGATCGCGTCGACGACGGCGTCCGCGCCGGCCCGGCTCGACGCGTAATTCACCACGACCGCCGCGCCGTCCCGCGCCAGCGCCTTGGCGATGGCCGCGCCGATGCCCTTCGATGCGCCGGTCACGACCGCGACCTTCCCGTCAAGCTTTGCCATCTGTGCTATCCTGAACTCCGGGACGGCACCGGAATGGCTGCCTTGGTCCCATAGTTCGGGATTTCGGAACTAGCGGAGCGTGCTTCAAGCCCCCACATGGTTGAAAGATGAGGCCACTGGTTCACCCCGCGATTGAGGATGTTCGCCCGGAAGCGATCCTGCACGCGCTGTCCGATCCGTCCCGCGCGGCGATCTTTGCGCGGATCTTGGGCGCGGGCAGCGTTCAGGCCTGCGCGTCCGTCTCCGCGCTCGGCGACCGTGTGATCCCGAAATCGTCGCTGTCGAGCCACTTCAAGGTGCTGCGCGAGGCCGGGTTGATCCGCTCGGAGCGTCAGGGCGTGGAGATGCGCAACCATTCCCGCTGCGCCGAGGTGGAGGCCCGCTTTCCGGGCCTGATCGGCGCGATCATGAGCGCCTACGCCTCGCAGGGATGCGGGGCTGCGGGCGAGACGGAAGGGACGTAGCCGCAGGCCGATCCGTACCTTCAGAGCCGGCGAACGCCGCTCAGTGCGCCTCTTCCCAGTTCCCTGCCGCCCGCGCCTCCACCACCAGCGGCACGCTCAGGGTGAGGGCCGGGGCGGGGGCCTCTTCCATGACGTGCGAGATCACGGGGATCGTCGCCTCCACCTCGTCGTCGGGCACCTCGAACACGAGTTCGTCGTGCACCTGCAGCAGCATGCGCGCGGTGAGCTTCTTTGCCGCGAGCGCGTCCTCCATCCGCACCATGGCGCGGCGGATGATGTCGGCGGCGGTGCCCTGGATCGGGGCGTTGATGGCTTGGCGCTCCACGCTCGCCCGTTCCGACGGGTTGTTGGAGCGGATCTGCGGATAGTGGCAGACGCGCCCGAACAGGGTGGTGACGTAGCCCTTCTCGCGGCAGGAGCGCTTCGTGGTGTCGATGTAGTCGCGGATGCCCGGAAACCGCTCGAAATACTGCTTGATGAAGGCGGAGGCCTCCTCCCGGCCGATGCCGAGCCGGTCGGCTAGGCCGAAGGCCGAGATGCCGTAGATGATGCCGAAATTGATGGTCTTGGCGCGCCGCCGCAGATCGCCGGTCATCTGGTCGAGCGCGACGCCGAACATCGCCGAGGCGGTGGCCGCGTGGATGTCGAGCCCCTGCTCGAAGGCCTCGCGCAGCTGCGGGATGTCGGCCATGTGGGCGAGCAGGCGCAACTCGATCTGGCTGTAGTCGGCCGAGACCAGCTTGTGCCCGGGCGGGGCCACGAAGGCCCGGCGGATGCGCCGGCCTTCCTCCGTGCGCACGGGGATGTTCTGCAGGTTCGGGTCCGAGGAGGAGAGTCGGCCCGTCGTGGTCGCGGCCAGCGCGAAGGAGGTGTGGATGCGGTTGGTCTCGCGGTCCGCATGCACCTGCAGCGAGTCGGTGTAGGTGGATTTCAGCTTGGAGAGCTGGCGCCAGTTCAGGATCTTCTTCGGCAGGTCGTGGCCGGTCTGGGCCAGCTCTTCGAGCAGCGTGGCGGGGGTGGCCCACTGGCCCGAGGGCGTCTTCTTGGCACCGGGCAGGCCCATCTTGCCGAACAGCACGTCGCCGATCTGCTTCGGGGACGAGACTTGGAATTTCTCGCCCGCGTCCTCCTGGATCTCCTCCTCGAGGCGGGCCAGAATCTGCGAGAAGTCGCCCGAGAGCCGGCTCAGCATCTCGCGGTCGATGCGGATGCCCTCCCGCTCCATTCGGGCCAGCACCGGCACGAGCGGGCGCTCCAGCGTCTCGTAGACCGTCACCCGCCGCTCGGCGACGAGGCGCGGCTTCATCATCCGCCACAGGCGTAAGGTGACGTCGGCATCCTCGGCCGCGTAGGCCGTCGCCTTGTCGATCGCCACGCGGTCGAAGGTGACCTTGTTGCGGCCGGTGCCGGCCACGTCGGCGAAGGTGATGGGCTGGTGGCCGAGATGGCGGCGGGCCAGCTCGTCCATGCCGTGCCCGCCTTTTCCCGCGTCGAGCACGTAGGAGATCAGCATCGTGTCGTCGAAGGGCGTCACGTCGAGGCCGTAGCGGCGCAGCACCGAGAGGTCGTATTTCAGGTTCTGGCCGACCTTGAGCGTGCCGGGATCGGCCAGCAGCGGCTTGAGCAGCTTGAGCGCGGTGTCGAAATCGATCTGGTCGGGCTGCCGGTCCGAGGCGTCCGCCTCCGCGCCGCCCCCGCCGAACAGGTCGCCGCCCTTCACCTCCGGCTTGACGTGGGCCAGCGGAATGTAGGCCGCCCGCCCCGGCGCCGTGGCGAGCGAGACGCCGACGAGGCCGGCCTTGGCCGCATCGAGCGCGTCGGTCTCGGTGTCGACCGCGATCACGCCGGCCTCGTAGCTTTCGGCGATCCAGGCTTCCAGCTGCTCGACCGTGGCAATCGTCTCGTAGGCCGCCGTGTCGAACGGCTTCACGGCCTCCGCCGCGCGGGCGGCCACCAGCATCGAGGGGGTCGGCTCGGTGGGGCCGCGCTTCTTCGGCGCCTGATCCGGTAGGTCGAGATCGGCGAACGGGTCGACCTCGCCGGCCTCGGGCGGCGCGGCGCCGTCGGCGCGCTCGGGGGCGGCCGCCGTCTCCGGATCGAGCGGCACGGCATCGCCGAAGAACGGCACCGCATCGCTGCCGCCCGCCGCGTTGGTGTAGGCGTGGGGCTGCGCACCCGGCAGCAGCGCCGGATCGGGTTTCACCGCCTCGGGATCGACGTGGAGCATCTGCGCGATGCGCCGCGTCAGGGTGTTGAACTCCATCGCCTTGAGGAAGCCGACGAGCTTCTGCGGATCGGGCTGCGGCACGCCGAGCTCGTCGAGCGGCACGGGGACGGGCACGCTCTCTTCGAGCGCCACGAGGCGGCGCGAGAGCTTGGCCTGGTCGATGTTGGCGAGCAGCATCTCCCGGCGCTTGGGCTGCTTGATCTCGCTCGCCCGCTCCAGCAACTGCTCCAGGCTGCCGTATTCCTTGATGAGCGCGGCGGCCGTCTTCAGGCCGATGCCGGGCACGCCGGGCACGTTGTCGGAGGTGTCGCCGATCAGCGCCAGCGCATCGCCGATCTGCTCCGGAGTGAGGCCCTCCCACTTGGCGATGATCGCCTCGCGGTCGAGGTTGCGCTCGGGCCGGTAGCCGGGCTTGCCCTTGGCGCCCGATTCGAAGTCGTAGAACCGAATCCTGTCCGAGACGAGCTGCATCAGGTCCTTGTCGGAGGACACGATGATGACCTCGGCGCCCCGCGCCTCGGCCTGGCGCGCGTAGGTCGCGATCAGGTCGTCCGCCTCGTAGCGCTCCAGCTCCACCGCGTGCAGGCCGAAGGCGCGCACCGCATCGCGCATCAGCGGCATCTGGCGCTTGAGGTCGTCCGGCGCGTCGGGGCGATGGCCCTTGTAGTCCGGGAACAGTTCCTTGCGGAACGAGCCCTCGGACTTGTCGAAGACGATGCCGAGGTGGGTGGGCTTCACGCCCGCCGCGCCGTCCTGAAGGAACTGAGCGATCTTGGTGCAGAACAGGCGCACGGCGCCGGTGGGCAGGCCGTCGCTCGGTCGCGTATTGTACTTCTGGTCCTGATTGATCGACTGGAAGTAGGCCCGGAAGATGAAGGACGAGCCGTCGACGAGGATCACCCGGTCCTCGGCGCCCACGGGGGCGGCGGGCTGCGCTTGCGTCTCGTCGGTCATCGGTCGAACAGCCATCGGCGAATACGGAAGGCCCTCGGCAGGGCCCAGGCCGATGCATAGAGCATTTTGGCCCGCCCGGGACATCGCTCCGGCGCCGGGAAATGCCGCAGGTCCCCGGTTCTCTTCGTCCTCCATCGGCCATCCTGCGGGTGGCGCCGCCGAGGAAAGGCCGGACGCGGCGCGGAAATCGGGCCGCATGTGCGATGGTGCACTGCACGGGTCGAGGGTGCCATCGCGTCGGAAACCCGTTGATGCCACAGCCTGATTCGTGGTGCGCATGATGTCGCTGAAACAAATTTCAGGCAAATATCGATCAGTTCGAACTATATCGATGCTGCGCTGCGACAAACTGTGTGTTGTCCCGCGCAGGATCAGCCCCAGATCAGGTCCATCGAAAGACGGGTGGCCGCCGCACCGAGCCGAATGACTGGTTCGGATCTGCCGCTGCATCACCCGCACATCGGAAAAAGGATCGATCATGACGAACCGCAGCAAGCTCACCGCAGCTCTCGCCCTGGCGCTTGGCCTCGCCGCGACCCCGAGCCTCGCCCAGAGCGTCTATTCCGACAGCGCCAGCTACAACCGTGACGGCACGCTCAACGTCTGGGGCGCGCATATCGACCCGCCGCGCGAGCGGGGCGGCCTTCTCGGCGGCGTGGGCAATCTGGTCGGCGGCACCGTCAATGCGACCGGCACCATCGTCGGCGGCACCGTGAACGCGGCGGGCAACGTCGTGGGCGGCGTGGTCGGCGGCACCGCGGGTGCGGTCGACGACGTGGTGACGGGTTCGGTCCGTCGCCCGGCCGGCTACACCGCCTATCAGGAGCGCCCGGTCAGCTACGGCCGCACGGCCTACTGAGATCGGCTTCACCGTTGAGGACGGCCGGACGGCGGGGTGCGAGCCCCGCCGTTCGCTTTTGCGCGCGGCTCGCATCCATTGGCGGACGGAAGGCTGATTTTCACGGCCCGGACAGGTGCGGTAGGATGCGAAGCCGCATGCCGGAGAAGCGTTGCGGCTCTTCAAGGAAGGGACGGAGATGACGCTCGCATCACGCCTGGGCGCCGCGGCGCTCACCCTTGCTCTCGCCGCATCCGTCACCGCTGCCCGGGCGGCGGGCGAAGCGCATGGCGACGGTCCCGGCGCGGTGACGCTACCGGACGGCGCTGCCGTCAAATGGGAGAAGGGGCCTCCCAACCTGCCCGAGGGCACGGAGATCAGCGCGCTTGCGGGCGATCCTGCGAAGCCCGGCCCGTTCGTGCTGCGGATCCGCTTTCCCGCCGACACGGTGATCGCCCCCCATACCCATTCGAAGGCCGAGACGCTGACGATCCTGTCGGGCTCCATCTTCCACCAGCACGGCAGCACGATCGACAGGTCGAAGGGCGCCGAGCTGCGGGCCGGCGGCTTCGTCTTCCTGCCCGAGAAGATGCCGCACGCCCTCTGGACGACGGGCGAACCCGTCGTCCTGCAAGTCAACGGCAGCGGCCCGTTCGGGGTCGATTACCTCGACCCGGCCGACGATCCGAGCAAGGCGAGACACTGAGCGGCAGGGGAGGGGGCGCCGCCGTCAGGCGGAGGCCCCCACCGTGTCGGCCATGCGGGCGTCGCGGGTGCCCAGCGGCTGCGGTTGCCCCACGGTGGTGTCCTCGGCGGTCTGGTGCTCGGTCTCGGCGTTGAGCTGCGCGCCGAGCAGCACGATCGTGGTCGAGAGCCAGATCCAGGTCATGAAGCCGATGGCCGCACCGAGCGAGCCGTAGGTCTTGTCGTAGCTGCCGAAATTCGAGACGTACCACGAGAACAGCAGCGAGCCGGCCAGCCACAGGAACGCGGCCACCGTGCCGCCCGGCGTCACCCAGCGCCAGCGCGGCGCGTCGCGGCTCGGGCCGTAGCGGTAGAGCACGGCCAGCATCACGATGACGATCACGAACAGGATGGGCCAGCGCAGCAGCGCGAGCCACCACGCATCCGCCGAGAGGCCGATGGTCTGGATCGCCACCGGCACCGCGACGATGCCGACCAGCGCCAGCACCACGAAGAGCAGAGCCCCCGCCGTGAAGGCCAGCGAGACGATGTTGAGCTTGAAGAAGCCCCGCCGCTCGCGCTCGCCGTAGACGAGGTTGAGCGCGTCGAAGACGTGCTTGACGCCGCCATTGGCGCTCCAGACCGAGAGGACGATGCCGAACAGGGCGGTGAGGCCGAGGGTGGTGTCGCCCTTCTCGGTGAGCCGCTTCACCTGCTCGGCGACGATGTCGACGCCGCCCGAGGGCAGCACGCCGCGCAACGCATCGATCTGCTGGTTGATGGTCGAGACGTCGGCGATCAGCCCGTAGACCGAGACGAGCGCCGCGATGGCGGGGAAGATCGCCAGCAGCACGAAGAACGTCACACCCGCCGAGACGAGGGTGAGGCGGTTCTCGCCGATATCCGCGTAGGTGCGCTTGAGGATGTCCTTCCAGCCCGCCGCCGGCATCTCCGTCGGCGAATCCGCGGCCCGGCCGCGATGCTGCTCCGTCCGCGCGACCCGGTGGGCGTCGCCGCCCTCGTGGGAGGGCGATTCCCGGCGCGCGCCGTCGCCGCCCGCCCCGTCGCCCTTCGCAGGCCGTGCCGACCCGGTGGAAACCGGCACCCCCTGCCGCCGCGGCAGGGCGACGAGACCGATCAGGGCAGCGCTGAGCGTCAGCGCCCACAGGGTGGGATAGCGCAGATCGGGCGGCGGGGTCGGGACGGGGAGGGCGGACTCGGGTTGGGGCATTGATGGGTCGGCTCCGGCCGCCGCGGGAAACCGCGACACGCTTCAGCAACCGACCGGCCCGACCTGAGGTTCACACGAGCGTGAGCAGCGAGGCTTCGGATTCTTCATGAAAAATCCACATTCGCGCCAAGCTCCCGTCGGAACCGCCCCGTTCGGCCCCTTGTTGATAGCGCATCGGTCGAACGCGACCGCCTCGCTTCAAGAGCCGTCGATGCCTTCGACCCCGCCCCGCTCCGGACGTCGCTTCGCGCTCGTCCTGGCCTCGTCCGCTCTCATCTTCTCCACCGCCGCAGGCGTCCAGGCGCAGGAGGGCGGCTTCGGCGGCCTGTTTCAGCAGCTCTTCGCCCCGCAGCAGGCCGTGCCCGCCCCGGTCGCACCGATTCAGAGTTACGGCGGCGGCGAGGTGAACGAGCGCTACCGCTGGAAGCGGCATCGCAGCGGGGTCGAGCGCAGCCGGCCGAAGGTCCGCTACGCCGCCCTGCCGAAGGCGGGCGCCTTGCCGAAGGACGATGGCAGCGGGATCAGCGGCAAGCAGCCGGTCGATTCCAAGGCGATCGCCGCCAATCCGACGGCCGCACTCCTGCGGGACGAGACCCTGCGCCCGGGCGACATCGTGGTGATGCCCGGAGGCCCCAAAGTGTTCACCGGAAGCGAGGCGAGCGGTCGCGGAGCCAAGCGGGCCCGGCACCGCATGGCCGATTTCGAGGATGTGAAGCAGGCCCGCTCGATCGATGCGAAGACCCGGCGCCAGTTGCTGGCGATGATGGTGCCGCACGGCGCCATGCCGGCCGACGAGGCGCGCAAGGTACTGGCCAAGGCCCGCCGCCTCGCCCCGCGCGAGGATATCGAGGCGCTGAGCCGCCAGGCGCGCGCCGAGACGGGACCGATGCCGACCCGGGTGATTACGCCCTGGCAGACGGCGCGCTGAAACCGGCTCGGATCGTCGCCTCGTAGACCCAGCCGTCATCGCGAGGCGAGGCCGAAGCGATCCAGGTCGCCGCGCACTCCGAAGAGGTCGCTGACGCTCGCGAAGCCGCCGGGGCCGACCCTGTCAGAAATCGCCCGCGGCCCGGTGAGCCAGCCGGATCGGTTCGGGCAAGCGGAACTTCGGGGCGCAGGCCAGCACCAGCGCCACCGCACTCGGAATATCGGCCAGATGGCCCGGCGAGATGAAGAGCGGGTGCTTGGCCGTCCGCGTGCGCACGACCGCGCCGATCGTCTCGCCGCGGTGGACGAGCGGCACCTGCGCGCCCTTCGCCTCGGAAAGCGGCGCGTTGGTGCCCACCAGCCGGGTCTTGCCGACCCCGACCGTCGGGCGCTCCAGCCAGAGACCCATATGGCTGGCGATGCCCATGCGGCGCGGATGGGCCGTGCCCATGCCGTCGAACAGGAACACGTCAGGTTCAGCGCGCAGGCGGCCGAACGCCTCCTCCAGCACCGGGCCTTCCCGAAAGCTCAGGAGACCCGGGATGTAGGGAAACGGCGTCGGCCGCTCGGCCGTGGCCGTCTCGACCACGCGGAAGTCCGGAAAGGTCGCCACCACGATGGCGGCGCGCGAGCGCTCGTTCTTCACGCTGACATCGACGCCCGCCACCAGCCGCACCCCGGCGAGATCGATGGGCCGGTCGGCCACGATTTCGCCGCGTAGCACGCGCTGCAGGTCAACCGCCGCCTCCGGCGTCAGATCCCAGGCGTGGCGCGGATGCAGCTCCAAGCGGCGCGGCCCCGGCTGCCCGTCAGTTGGCGAAGCGGAAGTGCAGCACGTCGCCGTCCTGCACCACGTAGTCCTTGCCCTCCAGCCGCAGCTTGCCGGCATCGCGGGCGCCGGCCTCGCCGTTCAAAGTGGTGTAGTCCTTGAAGGCGATGGTCTCGGCGCGGATGAAGCCCTTCTCGAAGTCGGTGTGGATCACCCCCGCGGCGGTCGGTGCCCGGGTGCCCTTGGTGATGGTCCAGGCGCGGGCCTCCTTCGGGCCGACGGTGAAGTAGGTCACGAGGCCGAGCAGGTCGTAGCCCGCGCGGATCACCCGGTTCAGGCCCGGCTCGGTCAGCCCGACGGCTTCCAGGAAGTCGCCCTGGTCGGCCGCCGGCATCACCGCGATCTCGCTCTCGATCTTGGCCGAGACCACAACGGCGACCGCGCCCTCGGCCTTCGCCCGTTCGAACACCGTCTGCGAGTAGGCGTTGCCCTTGTCGGCATCGCCCTCGTCCACGTTGCAGACGTAGAGCACGGGCTTGGCCGTCATCAGGCCGAGCTGCTGGAACAGCCGCTCCTCGTCGGCCTTCCGCTCCACCAAGCGCGCCGGCTTGCCGTCGCGCAGGAGCGGCAGAGCGCGGTTCACGAGGTCGAGGAACTCCTTGGCCTCCTTGTCCGCCCCCTTGGCGCGCTTCTCCAGCGCCACGACGCGCTTTTCCAGGCTGTCGAGATCGGCCAGCATCAGCTCGGTCTCGATGGTCTCGATGTCGGCGATCGGATCGACCTTGCCCTCGACATGGGTCACGTCGCCGTCGGTGAAGCAGCGCACCACGTGGGCGATGGCATCGACCTCGCGGATGTTGGCGAGGAACTGGTTGCCGAGACCCTCGCCTTTCGAGGCGCCGCGCACGAGGCCGGCGATGTCCACGAAGGTCAGCCGCGTCGGGATGATTTCCTTGGAGGAGGCGATCCGGGCGAGGTCATCGAGCCTGGGATCGGGCACGGCGACCTCGCCCACATTCGGCTCGATGGTGCAGAACGGGTAGTTCGCGGCCTGAGCCGCGGCCGTCTGCGTGAGCGCGTTGAAGAGGGTCGACTTGCCGACGTTCGGCAGGCCGACGATGCCGCATTTGAAGCCCATGGCTGGTCCTAGCTGTCCGTGGTGATCGGTCGGGAGCCGCGCCCGGAAACCCGCTCCATCGGGGTCCGGTGGGCTCGTGTCAATTCGCGTCGCGCGCGTCCTTGGCCTTGGCCTTGCCGGCCTCGGCGGGCGTCTTCACCGCGTCCCAGCCGCGTCCGGCCATGGCGAGATGCACCTTGTTCTGGAAGCTCGCATCCTCGCCCGCCGCGAGCAGGGGGGCGTGGTCGGCGCTGGCCCGACAGAGATCCTCGACCCAGGGCTCCTCCGACTTGGCGAAATCGTTGAGCACGTAGGAATGCACCAGCACCTTGTCGCCGGGATGGCCGATGCCGAGGCGGACGCGGCGGTAATCGTTGCCGCAGAGCGCCGTGATCGAGCGCAGGCCGTTATGCCCGGCATTGCCGCCGCCGAGCTTCACCCGGAGCTTGGCCGGGGCCAGATCGAGTTCGTCGTGCAGCACGATCACGTCGGCGAGCGGAATCTTGAAGAAGCGCTGCGCCTCGCCGACCGAGCGGCCGGATTCGTTCATGAAGGTCTGGGGCTTGAGCAGGATGGCGCGCTCCGACCCCAGCGTCACCTCGGCGGCCTCGCCCTGGAAGCGGCGGCGGAACGGGCTCGCCCGGTGGACGCGGGCGATCTCGTCCACGGCCATGAAGCCGATGTTGTGGCGGTTGCGCGCGTAGCGCGAGCCGGGATTTCCCAAGCCGACGATGAGCCGCATCCGCGCCCCCGATCCCATGCCCCGACAAATGGAAATGCCCCGGCCGGGCGGCCGGGGCATCGATGGATGCGCAAGGAGCGGGCGCCGGGACGGCGCCCGCCGCGGCTCACGCCTCGGTCTCGTTCTTCTCGTTGGTGGCCTCGGCCTCGGCGTCCGCCTTCTCCTCGGCCGACTCGGCGGACTGCGCCTCGGCGATCGCGGCCTCCTCGGCCTCGACCTCGGCGCCGAGCACCGTCGGCGGCAGGACGTTGGCGACCGTGTCGGTCGGCTCGCCGGTATAGGTGCCGGCCGGCAGGCGCAGGTCGGAGGCGTGGATCACGTCGCCGATCTCGCGACCGGTGAGGTCGACCTCGATCGCGTCCGGGATCTGGTCGGGGGCCACGTCGAGGGCGACCGTGTGCAGCGCGACGTTGAGCGTGCCGCCGTTCTTCTTGATGCCCGGCGCCGCGTCCTCGTTCACGAAGTGGACCGGAACGTCGACCGTGACGGTCTGGCCGGCGACGACGCGCAGGAAGTCGACGTGCAGCGGCACGCCGGAGACCGGGTCGAGCTGGTAGTCGCGCGGGATCGCGCGGGTCTTCTTGCCGCCGGCGGTGATCTCGAACACGGTGGTCTTGAAGCCACCGGCGTAGATCAGGGTGCGGGCGCGGATGAGGTCGATGGCGATGGCCTGCGGGGCCTGGTTGCCGCCGTAGATGACGGCGGGAATCTGGCCCTGGCGACGAACGGCCCGGGCGGCCCCCTTGCCGACCCGGTCGCGTGCCACGGCCTCAAGCGTCTTGGTGGCGCTCATGGCGTGATCCTTTTCGAAATGATGGCCTGGGCCAACGACAAAGGCCGCCCGAAGCGGACGGCCCGACCGTTCCCCAGCGCGCCCGTGCCTCCAAGGGTGTCTCGAGGGCGCGAGGCGGCCCATACAGGCAATGGCCCGGCATGGCAATGGTTTTGCGTCCCTGCGCGGGAGGGCTCGTCCGGCCAGGCTTCCCCTGCGTGGCCGGCACGGATAGGACGGATGGCCCACCCCGCCGCGAAGGACCCCACGATGTCCCAGGTGTTTCCCAAGCCGGTTGCGAAGCTTGAGCCCAACACCTTCGCCTTCGAGCAGGGGCCGATGGTCAAGCCCACCGGCTTTCGCGAGTACGACGCCCGCTGGCTCTTCCCGCAGGAGATCAACCTGATGGGCGTGCAGGCGCTGGGGCTCGGTCTCGGCACCCTGATCTTCGAGCGCGGCGTGCGCCCCGACATCGTCACCGGCCACGATTTCCGGGCCTACTCCTCCTCCATCAAGCTCGCCCTCATCGCCGGCATGCAGGCGGCGGGTCTGCGGGTGAAGGATATCGGGCTCGCGCTCTCGCCCATGGCCTATTTCGGCCAATTCGCCCTCGATTGTCCCTGCGTGGCGATGGTCACCGCCTCCCACAACGACAACGGCTGGACCGGCGTGAAGATGGGCGCCGAGCGCCCCATGACCTTCGGCCCCGACGAGATGACCCGCCTCAAGGAGATCGTCACCCGGGGCGAGTTCCGCTACCGCGAGGGCGGCTCCTACGAGTTCGTGGCCGGTTTCGCGCAGACCTATCTCGACGATCTGGTCGCGCGCGCCAAGCCGATCACGCGGAAGCTCAAGGTCGTGGCCGCCTGCGGCAACGGCACCGCGGGCGCCTTCGCGCCCGCCCTTCTGGAGCGGCTCGGCGTCGAGGCGATCCCGCTCGATGTCGAGCCCGATCACAGCTTCCCGCGCTACAATCCCAACCCCGAGGACATGGCGATGCTGCACGCCATCGCCGCCAAGGTGCGCGAGACCGGCGCCGATGTCGGCCTCGGCTTCGACGGCGACGGCGACCGCTGCGGCGTGGTCGACGACGAGGGCGAGGAGATCTTCGCCGACAAGATCGGCGTCATGCTGGCCCGCGACCTGTCGCGGCTGCACCCGAACGCGACCTTCGTGGTCGACGTGAAGTCGACCGGCCTGTTCGCGGCCGATCCGGAGCTGCAGGCGCGGGGCGTGCGCACCGATTACTGGAAGACGGGCCATTCCTACATCAAGCGTCGCGTGAACGAGTTGTCGGCCCTCGCCGGCTTCGAGAAATCGGGGCATTTCTTCTTCAACGCACCGGTGGGGCGCGGCTACGACGACGGCCTGCTGACCGCCATCGCCGTGCTCGAGATGCTGGACCGCAATCCCGGTCAGTCGATGGCCGACCTCTACCGGGCGCTGCCGAAGACCTGGGGCTCGCCGACCATGTCGCCGCACTGCGCCGACGAGGTGAAGTACGGCGTGGTCGAGGCGGTCACCGAGCGCTTCCGGGTGCTTCAGGCGGCGGGCGAGCCGGTGGGAGGCCACGCCATCACCAGTCTCGTGACCGTGAACGGGGTTCGCATCACCACCGACGACGGCACCTGGGGCCTCGTGCGGGCCTCCTCGAACAAGCCGGAACTGGTCGTCGTCGTGGAGAGCCCGGTCTCGGAGGCGCGGCTGCGGGCGATGTTCGCGGCGGTCGACGCCGTGCTGCGCGAGCACCCGGAGGTCGGCGCCTACAACCAAACGATCTGAGGGCCGCGGCGCGCCCTACTTGTTGGCGGTCGCCATGCTCTGGCGCGCCTCGGCCTGCTTGCTCGTTTCCTCGAAATACTTCGTCGCGTCGCCGAGTTGCACCGAGGGCTGGCAGTTCGGCGTGCAGGAGTAGGAGGCGCGATCGAGGCCGCGCTGCACGGTGATGATCGCCGCCTGCGGCGCCTGCACGCTGATGGTCGATTCGGCGAGCATGGCGCCCTTGCCGTCGAGCGCGATCAGGTTGGTGCTGCCGAAGCTCTTTCCCGTCAGCACCACGACGCCGTTCTTCTGCAGGGTGATGTCGGCGATCATCGGATTGCCCACCACCACGGTCTGCGTCTTCTCCGGCAGGCGGATGACCTTGGCGTTGTCGACGAGCACCGAGACGGTGCCCTGCGCCACGGCCTCGTTGGACCGCGCCGGGCCGGCGAGGGCGAACACGGCCACGGCCGCCGAGACGGCCGCGGAGAGAAGGGCAGGGCGCAGGCGGGGCATGGGCGGTCGGTCCGGTCGCGCGGGTGGGTGCGGCGGGCCGCCCCGCATCCCGGAGGCGGTTCCGGAGGCGAGACGGTTATGGTTTCCCGAATGATGCAGGAAAGGGGTGAAGGAAGCGCTAACCGGCCGGTGTTCGGCCGGGCGCGCATGGCGGTCGAACATGCCACAACAAGTCGAGGGAGCCGAGAAACCGACCATTAACCCATGCGCACAAACCCGAAAGCGAGGCCTTGGCTCCGGTATCGGTTTAACCCAAACGCAACGCGTCGGGATTACACCTGAACCCGTCGCCGATCGGGGCCTTTACAGACTTCCGACGGTCACCCAGCATAATCTAGCAAGTGGAGATCATCGTGAAGAACATCACCAAGCGCTTCATCGCCGACGAGTCCGGCGCCACCGCTATCGAGTACGGTCTGGTTGCCGCTATGATGGGCATCGCCGTCGTTGCCATCTTCACGGTGTTCCAGGGTAAGCTGACGAGTGCCTTCACGAAGATGGGTACCGCGCTGGATACCAAGGCTGGCGGAATCTAATAAGGACGGGGATGTCGCTGGCGATAAATCAAGCCGGTGACTGAGGCCAATGGCGGGGGATCGTGCCGGTCGTGCAGTATTAGAAGGACCGGTATGTTGCCCCGCTTTTTTCCGAGCGGTATTTGAATTGTATTCAACCTATGACAAGCAGGTTGAAGCGGATTTGCTCAGGTGGATATCGCGAGGTTTGACGTGTTGAGTTTTGCTGCTTACGGCCTCCTCTGCGTCGTCTTTCCTTTTCTCATGGCCTATGCTGCTGCCAGCGATCTCCTAACAATGCGGATCTCGAACCGCATCACGAGCCTCGTGGTTGTAGGATTTCTACTTCACGCACTCGTATCGGGTATGCCCCTGAACGAGTTTGGGCTCCACCTCGCGGCAGGCCTCTTAACGTTGGTCGCCACCTTCGCCATGTTCGCACGCGGTTGGATCGGTGGCGGCGACGCCAAGCTTGCCGCGGGAACAGCTCTCTGGCTTGGAATCGAGTATCTGGCGGATTATCTCGTCGTAGCCTCCGTTCTCGGAGGCGTATTGACCCTCGCCATTCTCTATGCCCGTAGCTATCCGCTCCCGGCGGTCACGCTCCGGCTGCCCTTTGCTGTGAAACTTCACGATCACCGAACCGGTATTCCGTACGGCATCGCGTTAGCCATTGCCGCCTTGATCGTGCTGCCGAATGCAGTGGGGTCGGAGCAACTTGTCATGATCTGACAAGCTTTCATCACGCACAATACGGCGCAAGGGCTGCCTGTGGGCAGCCTTCTTGCGCTTGCACGCTGGCGTCGAGGCACATCGGCGCCACAGTTCCAGACCGAGAGACAAGGCCGAAATGGGCACGGTGACACAGTATTAACCCTAACTTGACGATTGCCGGTCAAAAGTCGGGATCGGACGGCGACGAAGCCGTCGCCACGGTTCCCACCCGCCATGAAACCAGCCCGTCTCGCCGTCCTAGGCATCGCGATCTTCGCGGGCTGCGGCGCCGCCCTGCTGATGAGCGGGGAAGAGAAAGCACCTGAGCCGGTCGCCCGGGTCGAGCCCGCCGTCACGCCGATCCCGATGAGCGAGATCCTCGTCGCCGCCGCCGAACTGCCCATGGGCCAGACCCTCAAGCCCGAGGATTTGCGCTGGATGCCCTGGCCGGAGCAGGCGATCTCGCCCGGCCTGATCGATCGCCGGGCTGCGCCGAAGGGCCTCGACGAGGCGGTCGGATCGATCATCCGCACGAATTTTTCCGCCAACGAGCCGATCCGGCCGGAGCGTCTGGTCAAGGCGGGCAGCGGCTTCATGTCGGCGATCCTGCCGGCCGGGATGCGGGCGGTCGCGATCACCACCGATACCCGCGGGTCGAGTTCGGCGGGCGGCTTCATCCTGCCCAACGACCACGTGGACGTCATCAAGACCAGCAACGAGGGCAGCGAGCAGTTCGCCGAGACGCTGCTGACGGACATCCGGGTGCTCGCCATCGGGCAGATCGTCCAAGAGAAGGGCGGCGCCAACGTCGTCACGGCCGAGACCGCGACGCTGGCCCTGACCCTCTCCCAGGCCGAAACCGTCACGCTGGCGCAGAAGGTGGGCCAACTCGCCCTCGTGCTGCGCAGCATTCAGGATTCGAACCGCACGGCCTCGGTTACCGAGGAGGAGGACGTGCGATCGGACGGGGCCATGACCGTGGTGCGCTTCGGCGTCGCCCGTCAGCAGCGCCGGTGAGGACAGGACCGATGATGCCCGACAATCGCTTTCGCGGGATCACTCTCGCCCTTCTCGCCGGTGCCTGCCTCGCGACTGCCACACTCACCGGCCCGGCGCTTGCCGAGACCGGACCCTCCGGCGCCTCGCCGGTGCTGACGATCGGTCCGAACGAGGCGGCGGTGTCGCGCCGAGTCGAGCTGAGCAAGGGCCGCTCGCTCATCGTGGATCTGCCGCGGGACGCCAAGGAGGTGTTCGTCGCCAATCCGGCCGTGGCCAACGCCGTGGTCCGGTCCAGCCGCAAGCTGTTCCTGATCGGCATCGACAACGGCGCGACCTCGATCTTCGTGATGGATGGGGAGGGACGCCAGATCGCGGCCCTCGATGTCACCATCGCCCGCGACATCAACATCCTGCGGCAGTCGCTGCTGCAGAGCCTGCCCGGCGGCCGTTTCGACGTGAAGGCGGTCGGGGATTCGCTCGTGCTCTCAGGCAGCGTGAACTCGGCCTCGGAGGCGCAGCAGGCGATTGATATCGCCAACGCCTTCGTTGGTATCGCTTCTGGGGCGGCAACCCGCGGGGCCGTCATCAACAACCTGACGATTCGCAACAGGGATCAGGTGATGATCCGCGTCACCGTCGTCGAGGTGGCGCGCACGGTGCTGAAGCAATTCGGCATCAGCACGAGTGGGAATTGGTCGGCCCTCAATCCCCTTGATCCGACCGGCAACTTCCTCACCAACAACACGGGTTTTCCTCTAACCGGTGCTTATTCACCGAACGGAAACGCGCTCACGGCCTCGGTCCGCTCCGGCAATTTCTCGCTTCAAGCGACGTTGCGCGCCTTCGAGCAGGCCGGTGTTTCGCGAATCCTCGCCGAACCGACTCTGACGGCGATCTCCGGCGAAGCCGCCAAGTTCACCGCTGGCGGCGAGATCCCGGTTCCCTCGAACTGCTCGGTCGGTGCCGTCGCCAGCGCGGCCTGCACCGTTTCGCTCACCTATAAGCCTTATGGCGTCAGCCTCTCGTTCACGCCGGTGGTGCTCGCCGAGAACCGGATCTCGATCCGGGTTGCCACCGATGTCACGGAGCTCGATCCGCAAAACGCCTTCAGCTACAGCCTGAACGGCCGGGTCGTGCCTGTCCCCGCCACGACCCGACGCAACTCGGAGACGACGGTCGAACTCGCCTCCGGCGCGACCATGATGACCGCCGGCCTGATCCAGCAGAAGAGCAAGGGGACGGTCAACGGCCTGCCCGGCCTGATGAACCTTCCCATCCTCGGTGCCCTGTTCCGCTCCCGCGATTACCAGCGCGACGAGACCGAACTGATGATCATGGTCACCCCCTACATCGCGCAGCCCATGGAGGCGCGCCAGGTGCAGCGGCCCGACGACGGCTTCGTCGACGCGCCCGACGGGCAGGCGGTGCTGCTCGGCCGGCTGAACAAGATCTACGGGACGGTCGGCGGCGGCACGCTCGGACCCTCCTATCGCGGCCGCGTCGGCTTCATTGCCGACTGACGACCGACCGACGGCGCCCGAACCAGGATCGAAGTCCGATGTCCAGTCCCTCCCACAGCCGCGCCTCGCGCTTTCGCCCGGCGGTCGCCGTCCTCCTCGTCGCGGGGCTCCTCGGAGCCTGCCGCGCGGACCGCGTCGCCACCACCGGCTCGACCTACCCGATCGACGTGCGCACCCGTCATCCGATCGTGCTGGCCGATGGCGAGCGCACGCTCGACATCTTCCCCACCGGCATCGGCCACATCGATCCCCGGCAGCGCGCCGATCTCGAGGCCTTCCTGACCCAGTACCGCCGCTACGGCCGGGGCGTCCTCCTCGTGGAGATGCCCCGCGGCGTCTCGCCCGGACTGGCCGGCCCGGTCGAGCGTACCGGCGCGGCGATCCGCCACCTCGCCGCCGAGATGGGCGTGCCGGCCCGCGGCCTTCAGCTCACTGCCTACCCGATCGCCAACCCGACCCTGGCCTCGCCTCTGCGCCTGAGCTTCCAGCGCATGCAGGCGAAGGTCGCCGACAAGTGCGGGCTCTGGCCCCGCGATCTCGGCGTCAGTGACGTGCGCGCCGACTGGTCGAACGAGCCAACCTGGAATCTCGGCTGCGCCACGCAGGCGACGCTCGCCGCCCAGGTCGCCGATCCGATCGACCTCGTGCGCGGAAGGCCGGAGGGGCGCATCGACTCGGTTCGCCGCACCCAGGACATCGGCCAGCTGCGCGAGGGCAAGGATCCGTCAACCCAATGGCGGCAGGATGGTCAGACGAACGTCAGCAACTCCGTGAAGAGCAACTGATCCATCGACCCGAGGATCGGCTCCCGGCGCGTCCGACCGAGGATGACGGGCCGGGGCACCATTCCTCTCCGATCGCAACGGGAGCCTGCCCGGCTCTCCCGACCGATTCCCTCTCTGCCGTCACGGCCCCGAACCGGAAGCCACGCGTCATGCCGGATACTCCTGAGGCCCCAGAGCGCATCATCGCACCGGTGCCCCGGATCACGATCCAGGCCTTCTGCGAGGCGCCGGAGACCGCCGCGATGATCGAGGGCGTCGCCACGGACCGGCGGCTGCAGAAGGCGCACGTCAAGGTACAGATGGGCGGCGGTGCCGCGGCCGTCGAGGCCTACCGGCACGCGCCCACGCCCAACGTCATCCTGATCGAGTTCGTGGCCCTGAAGTCGCGCCCGCTCGAATGCCTCGACCAGCTCGCCGAGGTCTGCGACGAGGGCACGAAGGTGCTCGTGATCGGCCACGTCAACGACGTTCTGCTCTACCGGCAGTTCATCCAGCGGGGCGTGAGCGAGTACCTGATGGCGCCGGTCGCGGCCGTGGACCTGATCGCGGCGGTCTCGGACCTGTTCACGGCGCCCGGCGCCAAGCCGGTCGGCCGGACGATCGCCGTCTACGGAGCCCGGGGCGGCAGCGGCAGTTCGACGGTCGCCCACAACCTCGCCTGGACGGTGGCCCGCGAGCACGGCACCGCCACGGTGATCGCGGATCTCGACATCGCCTTCGGCACGGCGAGCCTCAACTTCAACCAGGACCCGCCCCAGGGCATCGCCGAGGCCGTGTTCGCGCCCGAGCGCCTGGACTCCAACCTGCTCGACCGCCTGCTGTCGAAATGCGCCGACAACCTCGCCCTGCTCTCGGCGCCGGCCACCCTCGACCGCACCGTCGACCTGACCGAGCCGGCCTTCGACGCGCTCATCGACCTGCTGCGCCTCGCCGTGCCCTGCATCGTCCTCGACGTGCCGCACCACTGGTCGGCCTGGAGCCGCCGCGTCCTCATCGGCGCCGACGAGATCCTCATCGTCGCCTCGCCGGACCTCGCGAGCCTGCGCAACGTCAAGAACCTGCTCGCCCTGCTCCAGCAGCAGCGCCCCAACGATGCGCGGGCGCGGGTGCTTCTCAACGGCGTCGGCGTGCCCAAGCGTCCGGAGATCGCCGCGGCCGAGTTCGCCAAGGCGCTCGACGTGCCGCTCCAGGCGGTGATCCCCTTCGAACCCGCCCTGTTCGGCACCGCGGCCAATAACGGCCAGATGATCGCCGAGGTCCAGGCCGGCGCCAAGCCCGCCGAGATCTTCTCGGAACTCGCCGCCGCGGTGACCGGCCGGGCCGAGATCCGGCGCGCCCGGGCCAACCTGCTCGAGCCGCTGCTCGCTCGTCTGACCCGCAAGAAGGCGTCCTGACCGTGCGTCCCGATCCTTCCCCTCGATCCCGCTGAGGCTGCGGCGCCATGTTCGGTCGACGCTCCACCGCCGCATCGGCCCCCGCTCCGGTCGTTCCGGTTGCCGGCCCCGCGGTCAAAGCCCCTCCGCCGGTCCTCCAGCAGGAGGTGGAGCGCGCGCGGCCGGAACCGCCGCCGAGCCGCCCGGCCCCGGTGGTGGCGCAGCCCCGGTCGGAGGAGTATTTCCGCACCAAGAGCATGATCTTCGGCGCACTGATCGAGGCGATCGACCTCGCCCAGCTCGCCCGGCTCGACGGCGAGGCGGCGCGCGAGGAGATCCGAGACATCGTCTCGGAGATTATCGGGCTCAAGAACATCGTCCTGTCGATCGCCGAGCAGGAGGAGCTGCTCGACGACATCTGCAACGACGTGCTCGGCTACGGGCCGCTGGAGCCGCTGCTCGCCCGCGACGACATCGCCGACGTGATGGTGAACGGGGCCGACCGGACCTTCATCGAGGTCGGCGGCAAGATCCAGCTCACCTCCGTGCGCTTCCGCGACAACCAGCAGCTGATGAACATCTGCCAGCGCATCGTCAGTCAGGTCGGCCGGCGTGTGGACGAGGCCTCGCCGATCTGCGACGCGCGCCTGCCCGACGGCTCCCGCGTCAACGTGATCGCCCCCCCGCTCGCCATCGACGGGCCGGCGCTGACCATCCGAAAGTTCAAGAAGGACAAGCTCACCCTCGACCAGCTCGTGCGCTTCGGGGCGATCTCGCCGGAGGGCGCGAAGATCCTGCAGATCATCGGCAAGGTCCGCTGCAACGTCGTGATCTCGGGCGGCACCGGCTCGGGCAAGACGACGCTGCTGAACTGCCTCACCGCCTTCATCGAGAACGACGAGCGCATCATCACCTGCGAGGACGCTGCCGAGCTGCAACTCCAGCAGCCCCACGTGGTGCGGTTGGAGACCCGGCCCCCGAACTTGGAAGGCCAGGGGCAGGTCACCATGCGCGACCTCGTGAAGAACTGCCTGCGCATGCGGCCCGAGCGGATCATCGTCGGCGAGGTGCGCGGACCGGAGGCCTTCGACCTGCTTCAGGCGATGAACACCGGCCATGACGGCTCGATGGGCACGCTGCACGCCAACTCGCCGCGCGAATGCCTCGCCCGCATCGAGTCGATGATCACCATGGGCGGCTTCTCGCTGCCCTCGCGGACGCTGCGCGAGATGATCACCGGCTCGGTCGACGTGATCATTCAGGCGATGCGCCTGCGCGACGGCTCGCGCCGCATCACCCACGTCACGGAGGTGATGGGTATGGAGGGCGACGTCATCATCACCCAGGATCTGCTCGTCTACGACGTGCTCGGCGAGGACGCCAACGGCCGCCTGATCGGCTGCCACCGCTCCACCGGGATCGGCCGTCCGCGCTTCTGGGAACGGGCGCGCTACTACGGCGAGGAGCGGGCGCTCGCTGCCGCCCTCGACGCCGCCGCGGCACCCGCGGAGGAGGCCCCGTGAGCGCGCTCAACGCGCCGCTGGCGGCGGGGCTCGCGGCGATTGCCGCGGGCGCGGTCGCCTACGTCTTCCTGCTTCCCCACCTCTCGGGAGAGAAGCGGGCCGAGCAGCGCCGGAAGGCCCTGGGCCAGCCCAAGGTGAGCTTGGCCGAGCGCGGCGCGGCCGCCAACCGGCGCGAACAGGTCGCCAAGAGCCTGAAGGAGATCGAGGCGAAGAAGGACAAGACCAAGGTCACCCTCGAATTGCGCCTCGCCCGGGCTGGGCTCGATTGGACGCGCCGGAAGTTCTACCTCGTTTCCGCGATGACCAGCGTCATCCTCGCCTCCGGGATCTTCGTCGTCTCGGAGAGCCCCTTCATCGCGCTCCTCGCCCTGTTCGCCGGCGGGTTCGGTCTGCCCGCCTGGATGCTCAAGCACCTGCAGAAGCGGCGCATCGCCGCCTTCATCGAGGAATTGCCCAACGCCATGGACGTGGTGGTGCGCGGCCTGCGCTCCGGCATCCCGCTGGGCGACTGCCTGCGCATGATCTCCCGCGAGGCGAAGGAGCCCCTGAAGAGCGAGTTCCGGGTCGCGATCGAGGCGCAGACGCTCGGCATTCCGATGGGAGACGCGATCCTGCGCATGTACGAGCGGGTGCCGGTGACCGAGGTGAACTTCTTCGCCGTCGTCATCGGCATTCAGCAGAAGGCCGGCGGCAACCTGTCCGAGGCGCTCGGGAACCTGTCGCGGGTGCTGCGCGAGCGCAAGAAGATGTCCGGCAAGATCAAGGCGATGAGCATGGAGGCCAAGGTCTCCGCCTACATCATCGGCGCCCTGCCGTTCTTCGTGGCCTTCACCACCTATCTGTCGAGCCCGGATTACACCGCGCTCCTGTGGACGACCGCGATCGGCAAGATCGCCCTCGTGGTCTCCGGCCTATGGATGCTGGTCGGCATCCTCGTGATGAAGAAGATGATCAGCTTCGATATCTGAAGCACCCTCTGCGGACGCACTTTTGGCCGACGATGGCGGGCCGGCTCTCGGCAGCCGGGCCGCGATGGACGGGCGGAATCGAACACCGATGCTGGATGATGTCGTCAACGCCGCGCTCAGCCCCCGCAGCCTCGCGACGGTGCTGATCGGCATCGCCGCGGCGGCCACGGTCTTCACCCTGGTCCAGCCGCTGATCGAGACCGATCAACTCGGCAAGCGCATGAAGCTCGTCAGCGACGAGCGCGAGCTGATCCGCCAGCGCGAGCGCGAGCGGCTCAACAACCGCGTCTCCCTGCGCTCCGAGCCGAAGGCCTACATGAAGCGGGTCGTGGAGCAGCTGGCCCTGAACCGCTGGCTCGGCACGAACACCGCCAAGACCAAGCTGACCATGGCGGGCTATCGCGGCGCCGGGGCGGAGACGGCATTCCTGTTCTTCCGCCTCGTAATGCCGATCGTCCTGACCCTGGGCGGGCTCTTCTACATGTTCGTGCTGGAGGTGCTCGATCAGCCCGTCATCGTCCGGCTCGGCATCGTCCTCGTCGCGGCCTTCGTCGGCTTCAAGCTGCCGGAGGTCTATCTGTCGAACCTCACCTCGAAGCGGCAGGCGGAGATCCGGCGCGGCTGGCCCGACACGCTCGACCTGTGCCTGATCTGCGTCGAATCCGGCATGTCGATCGAGAACGCCTTCCGTCGGGTCAGCATCGAGATCACGAGCCAGTCGGTGGCGCTGGGCGAGGAGTTGGCGCTCCTGACCGCGGAACTGTCCTACTTGCCGGAGCGCCGGGTGGCCTACGAGAACCTCGCCCTGCGCACCGGCCTCGACATCGTGAAATCGCTCACCACGGCGCTGATGCAGGCCGAGCGCTACGGCACGCCGCTGGGACAGGCCCTGCGCGTGCTCGCGCAGGAGAGCCGGGACCACCGCATGACGGAGGCCGAGAAGAAGGCCGCCGCCCTGCCGCCGAAGCTCACGGTGCCGATGATCCTGTTCTTCCTGCCGGTGCTGTTCGTGGTGATCCTCACGCCCGCCGGCATCCAGGCCTTCTCCATGATGAAGTGAGGCGGGCCGGCGCGCCTGCATCGCGCGAGAGGCGCCTCACGTCGGATCGCCGTCAGGGGCGGTTGAGACCGGGGGCGGCCACGCCCGCGACGGGCTCGACGGCCCGGGCCGGGCCGCGCGAGAACAGCCGGTCTCGCAGCCGCATGAAGGGCTGTTCGATCGCGAGCCCGATGACGATCGCGAGCCCGATCGAGAGCGCGTATTTCGCGATCACCACGAGATCCGGGCTGGTGATGCCCGCCATCTCGGCCAGCCGCGGCGTGATCCGGTTGCCGATGCCGTTGTGCCATATGTACATGGGATAGGAATAAAGGCCGATGATCGCCAGGAGCCGCGCCGGCGGCGAGGCGAAGAACCGGTTCCGGCTTCCGTGGATGGCGAGGATCGCGAAGGCGGAGCCGATCGCGGCCAGCGTATAGCCGAAAGCGGCGCGGGCGAGGTCGTCGGTCAGCCAGAATAGGGCGGTGAAGGCCGCCAGCGCCGCGGCGAGGTTGAGGAGGCGCGGGCGCGCGAGCCGGGCGTAGCGGTCCGGAAAGCGCTGCGCCAGGAGCGCGAGGGCGACGCCGAGGGCGAGACCGTCGAGCCGGTACTGCGTCTGGACCTGGAGCGCGTGCGGATCGATTCCCGCGAGCGCCGCGAGGGGACGCAAGAGCCACGTCACCAGAACGATGGCGAAGAGTCCCGCCAGGACGTGCCGGGCGGTCAGGCGCAGGCGCGTCAGGAAGGGCAGGGACAGACCGATCAGAAGGTAGAACTGCTCCTCGACGGCGAGCGACCAGAGGTGGAGCAGCGGCGTCTCGAAGTAGTTCTGGACGTGCAGGAAAACCTGGGGAACGAAGCTCGTCCACGAGCGGTCGGTCAGCACCACCTGCACCGCGAGATAGACGTAGAGGACGGGCCAGAGCCGGAAGGCGCGACGGATCAGGAAGCGCCGGTAGTCGAAGGCCCGCGTCGCGCTCACTTCGCGGATGACGAGGCCGCCGACGAGGAAGCCGCTCAGCACGAAGAACAGGTCGACGCCCGCCCAGCCCATCACCCGGCCCGGGTGCAGCCAGACGTCGCTGACGGCCAGAGTCATGCTGCCACCGTTGAGGTGCCAGCCCATCGCCAAGAGGATCGCGACGCCGCGGATGACGTCGAGCTGGATTTCCCGTGCCTTCCGGTCGAGCATGATCGTCCCTGACCCGGATCCTTCGGCGTCCGTGCGGCGGCGGACGCGCGGGGATCGCCGTTCGCCGTCAGTGTAACGGATCGCGCGCGCCCTTCGCCGAGGGCCACACTACGCATCCTGGCGCAGGGTTAATGGCCGCGCCCCGGTGGGTGGTGTGAGGCCTGGGACGACGACCGGCAAGCCGCCGCCGTCACGGCTGGCCGGCGCCGGCCCGGGATGCGCGCCCGCGTCCGATGCTGTAGCCACGCTCGTCTCCTCTCGCGACGCGCGCTTTCCATGGCCCTGCTCACCCTCGACGATCTCTCCCCCGGCCAGACCTACGAGGCCGGACCAATCCGCGTGACGCGCGACGAACTCGTGGCCTTCGCGCTCGACTACGATCCGCAGCCCTTCCACCTCGACGAGACGGCGGCGAAGGACACCTTCGTCGGCACGCTGATCGGCTCCGGCTGGCAGACGGCGGCGCTCGGCATGCGCCTGCTCGCGCAAGCGCTGATCGCGCGCTCGACCTCGATGGGCTCGCCGGGCATCACGGCCCTGCGCTGGGTCCGGCCGGTCCTGCCGGGGGATTCGCTGAGCGCGACGATCCGGGTCGAGGAGGTGCGCCCTTCCGCCTCGAAGCCCGACCGCGGCATGGCCCGCCTCGCCATGACGCTGGAGAACGGGCGCGGCGAGACGGTGATGACGCAGGACTTCGCCGTGCTGTTCGCCCGGGCGGACGCGGTGCCGGCCCCGCGCACCGTGGAACGGGCGACGGAATCGGGATCGGTGCCGGAGCCCGCGGATGCCGAGCGGCTGCCCTTCCTCGGGCAGGCGGAGATCGGCATGACCCGCGATCTCGGCGCACACCGCTTCGAGGCGGAGGCGATCGTCGCCTTCGCGCGCGCCTACGATCCGCAGGTCTTCCATCTCGATGCCGAGGCCGCCCGCGCCACGCATTTCGGTGCGCTCTGCGCCTCGGGCTGGCAGACCGCCGCCGTGTGGATGAAGCGGCTCAACGCGACCTTTGCCCGGGACATCGCCTTCACCGCCCGTTCCGGACCCGTGCCGCAGCTCGGACCCTCGCCGGGCTTCAAGGACCTGCAATGGCTGCGCCCGGTCTATGCCGGCGACACGATCCGCTACGCCAGCCGCCTCGTGGACCGCCGGGCGTCCGCCTCGCGGCCGGGCTGGGGCATCGCCACCCACCACAACACGGCCCAGAACCAACGCGGCGAGCCGGTCTTCGCCTTCACCGGCTCGGTCTTCTGGCAGTGGGAGCCGTGACGCGCCGATGAACCCGCCTTCCGCCCGCCGCATCCTCACCGCGAGCTTCGTCGGCACCGCGATCGAGTTCTACGACTTCTACATCTATGCCACCGCCGCCGCGCTGGTGATCGGCCCGATCTTCTTCCCCCAGGGCGAGCCCGGCGTGCAGACGCTCCAGGCCTTCGCCACCTTCGCCATCGCCTTCCTGGCGCGCCCTGTCGGCGCCGCGGCCTTCGGGCATTTCGGCGACCGGGTCGGGCGCAAGGCGACGCTGGTCGCCTCGCTGATGATCATGGGGCTCTCCACCGTCCTGATCGGGTGCCTGCCGGGCTACGCGGCGATCGGCTGGTGGGCGCCGGCCCTGCTCTGCCTGCTGCGCTTCGGCCAGGGCGTCGGCTTCGGCGGCGAGTGGGGCGGGGCGGCGCTGCTCGCGGTCGAGAACGCCCCGCCGGGGCGCCGCGCCCTATACGGCATCTTCCCGCAACTCGGCGCGCCGATCGGCTTCATCGCCGCCAACCTGCTGTTCCTCGGACTCAGCGTGTCCTTGAGCCCAGCGGATTTCGAGGCCTGGGGCTGGCGGCTGCCCTTCCTGGCTTCCGCCGCCCTCGTCGGCGTCGGGCTCTACGTGCGCCTCAAGCTGACCGAGACCCCGGCCTTCCGCGCCGCGCTCGAACAGGCGCCGCCGGAGCGGGTGCCGCTCGCCACGATCTTCTCCGCGCATCTCAGGGCGACGCTGCTCGGGACGCTGGCCATGGTGGCGGCCTACGCCGTCTTCTACCTCTCGACCGTGTTCGCGCTGAGCTACGGCACCGCCACGCTCGGCTACCCGCGAAAGACCTTCCTGCTGTTCGAGTGCGTCGCGATCCTGTTCATGGCGCTGGCGATCCCGCTCTCGGGGCTGGCCGCCGACCGCTTCGGGCGAAAGCCCGTCATGCTCTCGGGCCTCCTCGTCACGGCGGGCCTCGGGGCGGTGCTGGGGCCGATGCTGGGCAGCGGCGAGCCCGCCCTCGTGCTCGGCTTCCTCTGCCTCGCGCTCTTCGCCATGGGCTGGATCTTCGGGCCGATGGGCGCGCTGCTGCCCGAGCTGTTCCCGACCCGCGTGCGCTACACCGGCGCTTCCGTAACCTACAACCTCGCCGGCATCGTCGGTGCCTCGGGTGCGCCGCTCGCCGCGCAATGGCTGGTTGGCTGGGGCGGCATCGGCTCCGTCGGGCTCTATCTCGCTCTCGCTGCCGGGATCAGCTTCGCCGCGGTCGCGGCCATGCCGGAGACGGGTCGGGACGGCTGATCGGGCCTCGCGACGCGCCCTGTAAGGAGGCTATGCCAGCGGGCGTCGATATAGATTGCGCACAATTCACATGCGCGCTATCTCTGCCCTACGCCGAACCGATCGGCCGCGTTCGAACCCCGATCACAAGGACAGCCCATGACCGTCGATGTGAAGTACCGCACCACCGCCTCCGCCACGGGCGGCCGCGACGGCTCCGCCCGCACCGAGGACGGCAGCTTCCAGGTTCAGCTCTCGACCCCGAAGGAACTCGGCGGCGCGGGCGGCCCCGGTGCCAACCCGGAGCAGCTCTTCGCGGCAGGCTACTCCGCTTGCTTCCTCGGCGCCCTCAAGGTGGCCGGCGGCCAGCTCAAGCTGAAGGTGCCCGCCGACACGACCGTCACCGCCACTGTCGGCATCGGCCCGCGCTCCGAGGGCGGCTTCGGCATCACCGCCGACCTCAAGGTCAGCCTGCCCGGCCTTGAGCGCGCCGACGCCGAGCGCCTCGTCGAGGCGGCGCACCAGATCTGTCCGTATTCCAACGCCACGCGGGGAAATGTGGATGTCGGGCTGACGCTGGCGTGACGCCCGATCGATGATCGCGGGAGGCCCTCCGTCCGAGGGCCTCCTCTCGCGAGTGACGACAGGGCATCGGATCGCTTGTCGAAGGTGGCGATCCGGGATCGATCGGCCGCGTGTCGGCGAAGCTACGGGGCACCGATGTCTTTGCGGCGGCCTGGCTTGGCCACCGCTTGTAAGGTGCGTGAGAGCTGTTCGACGGAGTAGGGCTTCTGCAGAAGCTCGAAGCCGCTGGTGCCGGTCTGGGCCAGAACGTGGCTGTAGCCGGAAGTCAGCACGACGGGCAGATCGGGATGAAGCCGCCGGATCTCGCGGGCGAGATCGACGCCGTTCATCCCGGGCATCATCACATCGGTGAACACCACGTCGAAGCGATCCGCGTCCTTGGCCAGCTCCCCCAGGGCTTCCGCGGCATTCGCCGCCCAGACCGTGCTGAAGCCGAGTTCCGCCAGGGTCTGCGTGGCGAAGGTGCCGACCTCGACATTGTCTTCGACCACGAGCACGCAGGTGCCGTGACCGTCCAGCACGAGCGTCGGCTCGCTTCCCACCGTCGGCTGGATCTCGCCGGGCGCGCGGGGAAGATAGAGCGTGAAGGTCGAGCCTTGTCCGACCACGCTCTCCACCACGACCTCGCCATGCGACTGCTTGGCAAAGCCGAACACTTGGCTGAGCCCGAGGCCCGTGCCCTGCCCGACCGCCTTGGTGGTGAAGAACGGCTCGAAGATTCGCTCCAGCATCTCCCTCGCGATGCCGCAGCCTGTGTCGCTCACCGAGACCGCCACGAAGGGCCCGGGGACCGCGGGGTGAGCGCGAACGGAGGGCATCTGCTCGACGGCCGCGACGCGAATGGTAAGTTGCCCCTCGCCCTCCATCGCGTCGCGCGCGTTCACCGCCATGTTCACCAGCGCGGTGTCGAACTGGTTCGGATCGGCGTTCACGAGGCATGGGGTTTCGGGCAGCTCGGTCACGACGGTGATGCGCGAGCCGGTGAGCGTACCGAGCATGTCGGAGAGCGCCCGGACGCTGTCGCAGGCTGCGAAGACCTTGGGTTTCAGGGCCTGCCGCCGGGCGAAGGCGAGGAGCTGGCCCGTCAGCTTGGCGGCGCGATCCACGGTGTTGGAGATCGCCTCGATGTAGCGGGCGCGCCGCTCCTCGGCGAGACCGGGGCGCTTGAGGAGATCGGTGGACGACTTGATGACCGTGAGGAGGTTGTTGAAGTCGTGCGCCACGCCGCCAGTGAGCTGACCGATCACCTCGAGCTTCTGCGACTGCCGCAGCACATCCTGTGCATCCCGAAGCTCGGCCTCTGCCTTGAGACGCGCGCTGATGTCGTGCGCTTGGTGGTAGGCGCCGAAGATCGCACCGGCTCCGTCGCGGAGCGGCGTGTAGGTGATCTCCCAGCACGGCTGGCCGAACTCGGCCCGCCCGAACACGGCTTCGACCTTGTACGCCTCGCCAGCCAGCGCCCGGCCCATATTGGCGCGCATCAGGGTGGCCTGCTCCGGGATGAACAGATCGGGAAAGACGTCGCCGATCTTCGTGTAGAAGCCGTTGACCCGGGAGAACTCGTCGTTGTGCGCCTTGTTGAAGGCGATCAGCCGATAGTCCTTGTCGAAGACGCAGATCGGCTCCGCGTGGGACTGAACGATGTTCTCGTAGAGGTCGCGCTCGGCCGTGCGCGACGCGAGTCGCTGATTGGCATCGAGATGGAAGCCGATCAGGTCGGCGAACATCTTGAACAGGCCCACAACCGCGGGTGTGTTCAGCTTGGCGGGCTTCGGATCGATGGCGCAGAGCGTTCCGAAGAACGTGCCGTCTGGCAGCACGATGGGCATCGAGATGTAGCTCTGGAAGCCGTACTTGGCGGGGGTGTGATGTTCGCAGAAGGCCGGGTCCTCGGCGACGTGGTCGATGATGACCGGGACCCCGCTCTGCCGGATCTCGTGACAGATGGTCGTCTCGAGCTCCAAGGCGCCGCCGGGCTTGAGGCCGAAGGCGATGTCGTCCTTGACGGCGCAGGCGACCCAGCGATGCTCGGTGACACGCGCGATGGCGGCAAAGCCCATGCCGGTGCTGCGACACACCACGTCGAGAATCGTGGGCACGGCCGCGATGCTCTCGATCGCGACGATGTCGTTGAGGATGCCTTGAGGGAGCGCCGAAATCGATCTGGGGGTGGTCATGCGGATCAGCGGCCTGAACGATGATCCGCGCGATTCGTCGTGCGGGCCGGCGGGCATGCGGGAAGGGTGAGCACCCCACTCGCCGTCGCGTCGTCGCCTGAAGCGGCCAGAGCGTCGAAGCTGGTCGATTCGGCCGTGCGGGAGCCGTTGCGGGTCGGCGTGTCGGACATGCCGGAGATCTGTCACGCTCGGACGGCACCGTCAAAGGTCGTCGACAGCACAGGCCGGCGCGGTGGCAGCGCTGTGGCGCCGTCGCTGCGAAGGTCCGAAGGAGGCCGGACTTCAGGCGCGGCTCACGTCCCCTCGATCGTCCGCTTCTGCACCCCGCCCCTGGCCATCTGCGGCTTCTTCGCGCTGAGGATGCGGGAATTGACGCCGGTCCAGCCGATCTCCCCGGAGAGCCGGCCGTACTCGATCTTCGGGCAGCGGTTCATGATGACCGTGAGACCCGCCGCCTCGGCCCGGGCGGCGGCCGCGTCGTCGCGCACGCCGAGCTGCATCCAGATCACCGTCGGCGGTTGCGCGAGCGCCAGCGCCTCGTCCACCAGCGGCCCCGCCGCGGCGGAATTGCGGAAGATCTCGACCATGTCGACCGGACCGGCCAACTCGGAGAGCCGCGCCACCACCGGGCGCCCGAGCAGGGTCTGGCCCGCAAGTCCCGGATTGACCGGCGTGACCGCGTAGCCACGCTCGGAGAGATACTTGAAGACGATGTAGCTCGGCCGGGCCGGGTTGGCCGAGGCGCCGACCAGGGCGATGGAGCGCGCCTGCTTCAGGATCGCGCGGATCTGCGCGTCCGGGTAGCGGTCGTGCCGGGTGGCGATTCCATCGGGGGCGCCGTCGAGGGTCGGGATCATCCCGCTCTTGTCCGCCAAGCGCGGGCGTGCTGCAAGGCGCAGCATGAGCGAGACCGTGATGAGCCTGGAGGAGACCGTCGCGTTCCTGGAGCGCGAATTCCCGCAGATGAATGCGGACGGTCGGCACTACCATCTGGAGGCGGTGGGACCGCTCTGCGCGCGGATGCGCCTCGACCATCACGAGCGCCACCTGCGCCCCGGCGGCACCGTCTCCGGTCCGTCGATGATGGCGCTGGCCGATTACGCGCTCTACGCGGCGATCCTCTCCAATATCGGGCCGGTGGCGCTCGCGGTGACGACGAACCTGAGCTTCAACTTCCTGCGCCGACCGGGCCAGGGCGGGCTGATCGCCGAGTGCCGTCTGCTCAAGATCGGGCGCCGGCTCGCCGTCGGCGACGTGGCGATTCGCACCAAGGGTTCCGACGAGATCGTTTGCCACGCCACCGGCACCTACTCGATCCCGCCGGGGCGGTGAGCGGTCGGCTCACGCCACCGAGATCAGCAGGATGCCGCCCACCATCAGCCCGGCTCCGACGAGCCGCCCCGTCCGGGCGCGGCAGACCGGCATGCCGAGCCAGCCGAAATGGTCGATGGCGATCGAGGTCAGGAGGTTGGCCGTGATCAGCAGCCCGTTGAAGGCGCCGGCCCCGACTTTGTCGACGAAGAGCAGCCCGCCGAACACCGCCACCGCGCCCGCGAGCCCGCCGAGCGGCGCCCACCACGGCATTCCGGAGAGATCCTCGCGGGTCGGCAGGGGCCTCGGCCGGATCGCGAAAACGGTCAGGAACACGAAGACGATCGGCACGAAGGAGACGGCTGCGGCGAGCCAGGGATTGACCAGGGCGCCGCGCAGCTGCGCGTTCCAGACGACGCCGAGGGCCTGCAGCGCGCCCGCGCCGAGGACGAAGGGGTAGAGCAGCCGGCCGCTGAGGCCGTGGCCGTCTCCCCCGTCCCGGTCGGGCTCGCCGCGGCTCGCGCGGGCGATCAGGACGATGCCGCCGACCATCAGCAGGCCGCCGAGCCAGGGCAGCGGCTTCCACCCCCCGCCCTTCAGGCCGAACAGGCCGAACGCGTCCAGCGCCAGCGAGGTGAGGATGTTGCCGGTGATGAGGAGGCCGTTGAACGGGCCCGCACCGACCTTGTCGACGAGGGCGAGACCGCCGAACACCGCCACGGCGCCGGCCAGACCGCCGAGCGGCGCGTACCACGGCATCCGGGCGAGATCGTCCGGGGTCGGCAGCGGTACCGGCATCGTCAGGAACAGGATGACGAAGGCGAACACGATTGGCGCGAAGGAGGTCGCCGCCGCGAGCCAGGGATTCACCAGGGCCCCGCGCAGCCGAGCGTTCATGGAATTGCCGAGCGCCTGGAGCGCACCGGCCACGAGGATGAAGGGATAGAGCAGGGCTGCGGTCACGGTCCGTGCCTCAGGGAACGAGCAGGAGGCCGGCGAGCGCCAGCACGAGGGCCGGCGGCATCACCAGCGCGCCGAGTTTCAGGAAGCGCCAGAAGCTCACGTCGATGCCCTCGCGGCGCAGGGCGGTGAGCCATAGGATCGTGGCGAGCGAGCCCGTCACCGAGAGGTTGGGTCCGAGATCGATGCCGATCAGCACCGCTCCGGCGACGCGCTCGGGCACTCCGGCGGCCTGGACGGCGGCGCCCGCGATCAGGCCGGCGGGCAGGTTGTTGACGAGATTCGAGAGCACGGCCACCAGCGCGCCGGCGCCCCAGGCGGTCGCCTCCGGCGCGGCGCCGACGGCGGCCTTGAACCCCTCGGCGATCCGGCCGAGCAGGCCGGTCTTCTCCAGCGCCTCGACCAGGACGAACAGTCCGGCGACGAGCGGCAGCACGCTCCAGGACACGTCGCGCATCACCGTCACGAGTCCGCCGCGCCGCATCAGGAGCACGATCAGCGTCGTGGCGAGGCCCGCGGCGAAGGTCGGCAGGCCGAGATCGCGCCCGAGGGCCGAGGCGGCGATCAGCACGGCGCCCGTCGCGACGATGCCGAGCCCCGCCACGAGCCCGGTGCGGGAGAGGGGCGCGCCCTCGACCTTGGTCGCCACGCTCTGCGCGCGCAGGGTCGGGCCTTGCCTGATCCGCAGCACGGCGTAGGTGGCCGCGATGGCGAGCACCGAGGGCAGGGCGAACAGCGCCAGCCAGCGCGTCAGCGGCGGCATGGCCTCGGCGAAGACGACGAGGTTGGCCGGGTTCGAGATCGGCAGGACGAAGCTCGCCGCGTTGGCGATGAAGGCGCAGATGAAGAGGTAGGGCAGGGGATCGCGCACCTTGGCGGCCCGCGTCGCCGCGTAGACCGCGGGCGTCAGCACCACCGCGCAGGCATCGTTCGAGAGAAACACCGTCACGAGCGTGCCGACGGCGTAGACCAGGGCGAACAGCCGGGTCGCCGAGCCCCGGGCCGCGTGCACCGCGAGGCCGGCGAGCCAGTCGAACAGGCCCTCCTTCCGGGCGACCTCGGACATCAGCATCATGCCGACGAGGAAGAGGTAGACGTCGCCGCCCTTGAGCACCCCCTCCCAGGCGGCGCCGACGGGCAGGAGGCCGAGGAGGACGAGGGCGGCGGCCCCGAGCACGGCCCAGACCGCCTCCGGCCAGCCCATCGGCCGGGTGATGACGCCGAGCGTGGCCAGCGCCGCGATCCCCCAAGTCGCGAGGTGGGGAGTGAGCGCGAAGCCGCCCATCGTCGTCCGGTTCCTGTGGAGGGGTTTTCGCGAGCGTCAGCGGGTGTCGCCGACGGCTACTCGGCCGGCACCGCGAGCGGCGAAGCGGGCGTCGGCGGCTGCGCGTCGGTCGGACGGGGCTCGTAGCCGAGTGTTTCGGGCATGAACAGCAGGTAGAGGGCAAAGCCCGCCCCCGCGACCGCGGCGAGCACGAGGAAGGCCGCCGAATAGCCCACGGCGACGATGATGACGCCGGCCAGCGTCGCGCTCAGCGCCGCGCCGAGGCCCTGGGCGGTCGCCGCCGCCCCCTGCGCGACGTTGAAGCGGCCGGTGCCGCGGGTCAGGTCGGCCACGACGATCGGGAACAGCGCGCCGTAGATGCCGGCGCCGACCCCGTCGAGGCACTGCACCGCCACGAGGTAGAAGGGGTTGTCGGAGAAGGTGTAGAACACCCCGCGCAGGGCCAGCACGCCGAAGGCGGCAAGGAAGATCGGCTTGCGCCCGAAGCTGTCGGCCTTGGCGCCCACCAGCACCGCCATCGGCACCATCACGCATTGCGCGGCCACGATGCAGACCGCGATGAGCGAGGTCGCGTTGTCCTTGCCGACCACCTTCGTCAGCAACTGGCCGACGGAGGGCAGCATCGCCGCGTTGGCGAGGTGGAAGGCGGCGCAGAGCAGCGCGAACAGCATCAGGTGGCGGTTGCGCAGCAGCAGGCTCAGGCCCGAGGGCTGCTCGCAGGTCTGGTCTTCCCGGCAGTCGAGGCCGCGGGCGAGGTCGTCGTCGATCGCCTGCGCCGGCACCATCAGCATCGCGCCGATCGAGCAGGCGGCCAGGATTCCCATGAGCCAGAACACGACGATGGGGCCGAACAGGTAGGCCAGCCCGCCCGCGAGCATCGCCGAGACCGCGTTGCCGGCGTGGTTGAAGCCCTCGTTGCGGCCGATGCGCTTGGAGAACAGCTTTGGGCCGACGATGCCCAGGGTGATGCCCGTCAGCGCGGGCGCGAAGATCGAACCGGCCATGCTGGCGAGCGCCTGCGTGCCGGCGACGAGATAGAAATTCGAGATCCAGGGCAGGACGAGACAGCTCGCGGTGACGGCCAGAGCCGCGGCGATGACGACCCCGCGCTTGTTCCGGGTGCGGTCGATCAGGGCACCCGCCGGCGTCTGCGTCAGCAGGCCGGCAATGCCGGCGATCGTCATCACGAGACCGATCGTCGCCTCGTTCCAACCCTGCTCCGGACCGCGCACGGCGAGCAGGTAGATCGCGAGATAGGGCCCCAGCCCGTCGCGCACGTCGGCAAGGGTCAGGTTGAGCAGATCGAGACCGCGTCGTGCGGCCTGCGACGGCTGCCGCTCGGGATCGGAGGACGGGCGCGCTTCGACTCGCATGGCCGAAATCTCTGGGACGTGGGTCGACGGCCGTCGTCGCTCCGCCGCAAGAATACGGGCAGCCGGACGGCCACGGCGCTAAGTTGCTGCGGCAACCTTCGTTCCTGGCTCGGGCGTTCTTAATCCCGGCCCCTCGATCACGTCTGCGTGCGACGATCGCCGCCCCGTTTCCAGCGGGAGGGTCGCGTTAACCGAGAAGCGTGAGGGGAGGGAGCGTACCGTAGCGGACAAAAGGATCTTTTAGCGCCTTTCGCGGAAGAACGACCCGAGGCGAGGTGGGCGGGACGATGCGCGGAGCGGGCGTCGACGGTGAGGGAGCGGCCGATCGGCTTTGCCTGCCCGACATGCGGGCGCGCCCGGCCCGGACCTGGCTCGTCCTGGGCATCCTCGCGCCCCTCGGCATGCTGGTGCTCTCGGGCCTGATGCTGCTCGACCTGAGGCGGGACGCCTGGGACAAGGCCGAGCAGACCTCCAAGAACCTGCTTCAGGTGATCGAGCGGGACATCGCCCGCAACATCGAGATCATCGATCTTTCCCTCGGCGCGGTGATCGACAACCTCAAGGCCACGGGTGTGGTCGATCTCGATCCGGGCCTGCGCCAGCTCATCCTGTTCGATCGGGCGGCCACGGCGCGGGACATGGGCGTGATGCTCGTCGTCGATGCGAACGGCGACACGGTGATCGACTCCCGCGCCCTGCCCGCCCGCCGCATCAACAACGCCGATCGCGCCTATTTCCAGGCCCACAAGGCGCGCAGCGATCTCGGACTCACCATCAGCCCGCCGCTGGTCTCGCGTCTGCTCGACACGCCGGTGATCGTGCTGAGTCGCCGCATCGACCGACCGGACGGGTCCTTCGGCGGCATCGTCTCGGCGAGCCTCAAACTCTCCTATTTCAGCCGCCTGTTCGACCAAATCGGGCTCGGCCGGGACGGCGGGATCAACCTCTACCTGCGCGACGGCACGCGCCTGATGCGCCACCCGTCCGTGGAGGCCGATATCGGCGCCAACATCGCCGGGGCGCCGACCTTCGAACGTTTCGTGGCGCAGCGCAGCGGCAGCTTTACCGGGCTCTCGGTCCGCGACGGCGTCGAGCGCTACTACGCCTTCACGCAGGTCGGATACTTCCCGCTCGTGCTCAACGTCGCCCTCTCGGCCGCCGAGATCGAGGCGGAGTGGCGGGAGAAGGCCCTGGTGATCGGCTTCGCGGTCCTGTTCCTGTGCGGATTGACCATTCTGCTCTCGCTCCTGTTCGGGCGCGAACTCGGCCGCCGCACGGCGATGCAGGCGGAACTGGCGCGCCTCTCGCAGACCGACGCCCTCACCGGCCTGCCGAACCGGCGCCACTTCGAGGAGGCGTTTTCGCCTGCCTGGAGGACGGCCCAGCGGACGGGCCGGCCGCTGGCGCTCCTCGTGGCCGATGCCGACCACTTCAAGCGCTACAACGACGCGCACGGCCACATCGTCGGCGACGAGGTGCTGAAGGGGCTCGCCGAGGCGCTGAGAAAGAGCTTGCGCCGGCCCACCGACTTCGCAGCCCGCGTCGGCGGGGAGGAGTTCGTCGTGCTGCTGCCGGAGACAGACCGGGAGGGAGCCCTGCAACGCGCCGCGGCGATCCACGCGGCCGTGGCCGGGATCGCCGTTCCGTCGGCCGGAATTCCGGCCGGTTCGGTTACCGTCAGCATCGGCCTCGCCGTCGGGCGCGGCAGCGGGACGATGCACGATCTCTATCGAAGAGCCGACGCGGCGCTCTACGCCGCCAAGGAGGCCGGCCGCGACCGCACGATCTGTGCGCCCGTCGTCGGAGCCGTCGAGGGTGCCCCGGAGGCGTTCGGGCTGCCGACGGCGGCCGGCTCACCCGCACGATGAGGCTTGTGCCGCGCGGATGAGCCGGCCTTGGAGGACTGCGTTACGGGCAGGGATGCCGTGCGCCGTCGTTGCCGAGATACGTCCCGCTGCGCGCATCGTAGGAGCGGAAGCGGCGGGCGCAGGCGGCGACCGCTTCGGGACTCGGGCCGCCCTGCACCACGACCGGAGCGGCCTGCGCCTGCGAATTGGCGATCGCGCCGCCGAGGATGGCGCCGGCCGCCAGACCCGCCACGCCCGCGCCGACCGCGGCGCCCACGCCCGGCCCCCGGCGATAGCCGCCGCGCCAGCCCCGCCCGTAGCCGTGGCGGCCGTAATGGCGGTGCCCGTAGCGGCGGTACTGGCTGTAGCCGGTCGGCAGGTCACCCTTGACCAGAGCCTCGATCGGGCTCTGCGGAGCGGGCGCGGCGGAGGCCGGCGCGGCCGCGAGGAGGGCGGTGACGGTGGCGGCAAGCGCGAGGGTCAGCTTCATCGTGTCGTCGATTCCTTGGTGATCGCCGCCGGTCGGCGGAAGGAGTGGGGACCCGGCCGCTCGACCGGCTCCCCAAGGAACAACGCGCGACCGGCCGGTTCGCATCCGGCGACGTGAGGTCGCCGGATGCGGCGTGCGCCGCGCCTCAGTTGCGCCCGCGCACGAGCAGGCCGAGCCCGAAACCGATCAGTCCGGCCACGAGCAGCGAGGCGTGCGGCCACTCGACGGAGCGCTCATGGCCCTCCTTCAGGGTCCGGCGGCCGCGATCGTAGGCTTCTTCCGCAACGTCGTAGGCCTCGTCGGTGGCGTGGCGCACGGCGTCCTTGGCCTGACCGTAGACGGTCTCCGCGCGGCCCGCCGCCTCCCGCAGCCGGCCCGCCGCCACGTCGTCGCGCGAGCCGCTCAGGCTGCCGACCGCACCCTGCACCTTGCCGCCGAGTTCCCGCGCGGCGCCCGTGATCCTGTCGCTGTCGACCATGGCCTCGATCCTCTCTCGTCCGAAACGTGTTCTGGCGTCCGCCGCGTTCGAGAGGGCGGAGCATCGGCGCGGTCGGCCCTTCGGAGCGGACCGGCAGCGCAGCGGACCACGAACGGATCGCGGGCGAGCTTGTTCCGGGAAAGAATTGCGCAGTCCGTGCATTTCACGGGGGCGCGGTTGCAGCCTGGGGCGTGGCCGGTCTGTTTGCAGGCCGTTCAAACGCGGTTCAAGCGGCCCGCCCTACCCCTAGGATGCCGGTGCGGCGCCCCGCCGCCCGCTGTCGGGAGATCGACATGCGTGCTTCCCTGATCCCCACCCTGACCCTGCTGTTCGGCCTCGCCGCCGCGCCCGCCCTCGCCCAGGCGCCGAGCCCGGCCACCCCGCCGGCCGCGAGGCCCCCGGCCGCTGCCCCGTCGACGGCGCCCGCCGCCACCCCGGATGCGGCCAAGCCGGACGCGAAGGCGGCCCTCATCGACATCAACTCGGCCAGTGCCGAGGAGCTGAGCCAGCTCAAGGGCATCGGGGAGGCACGCTCCGCCGCCATCGTCAAGGGCCGGCCCTACCGGGGCAAGGACGAGTTGTTGCGCAAGAAGATCCTGCCCGAGTCGGTCTATGCTGAGATCAAGGACCGGATCATCGCCAAGCAGAAATAGGCGGGCCGTGCGCCGGGCGCTCCCGCGAGCGCCCGGTTGCGGAGGCGGCCTTTCCGGCCGGGCCCCACGGTGCTACCGCGGGCGCTCACGTCCGTTTGCGTGCCCCCTGCCCGACCCTTCGAAAGCGCCCGCGCGAGAATGTCCGCCGCCAGCCACCGGATCCGCCTCCATCACGGCGACCTTCCCCCCGATTTCGAGCCCGGCGCGGCGATCGCCATCGACACCGAAACCCTGGGGCTCAACCCGCACCGCGACCGGCTCTGCGTGGTGCAGGTCTCGCGCGGCGACGGCAGCGCCGACGTGGTGCAGATCCGACCCGGCGATCCGGCGCCGGAACGGCTGAAGGCGGTTCTGGCCGACGCGGGCGTCGTCAAGATCTTCCACTTCGCCCGCTTCGATCTCGCGGCGCTGTTCAACGCCTTCGGCGTGATGCCCGCGCCGGTCTACTGCACGAAGGTCGCCTCGAAGCTGGCCCGCACCTATACCGACCGGCACGGCCTGAAGGACGTGGTGCGCGAACTCGTCGGCGTCGATCTCTCCAAGCAGCAGCAATCCTCGGATTGGGGCGCGGATACGTTGAGTCAGGCGCAGATCGAGTACGCGGCCTCCGACGTGCTCCATCTCCACGCCGCCCGCGAGCGCCTCGACGCGATGCTCGCCCGCGAAGGGCGCACCGAGATCGCCGGAGCCTGCTTCGATTTCCTGCCCACCCGGGCGAAACTCGATCTCGCGGGCTGGCCGGAGGTCGATATCTTCGCTCATTCCTGACGCGAAACCCGCGACTTCGATCGGGAAACGATGCCGGCTTGCAACGGGGGCGGGAAATGTCTTTGCAGGCAGGATGATTCCGGCCGCTCTTCGTGCGGGGGCGCACGCGGGCGCCGTTGATCCCGGCCGCGAGACGAGGCCATAACTTCGCCACCGCACCGGGGCATCCGGCCGGCAGGGCGCGACCGCAGGTGCGCCGACCCCCTCAGGAACGCGATGCAGGCGGCGGACACCATCCAGACGGAGACGGATCTCCTCGCGCTCGCCGCGAACGAGAACGCGCGCCGCAGGCGGGCGCACGGGCGCGCACGCCGGCACAGCGCGCAGGTGCGGACGCTGCGCCGGGTCATTCCCGTCGTCGCCGGCCTCGCCCTGTTCGGGCTGGCCGCGATCGTGCTCTACGGCCCGCTCTCCGGCAGCATCCCCAACGTCTCGATCGGTCCGATCAGCGTCTCGGGCACCAAGGTGACGATGGAGAACCCGCGCCTGTCCGGCTTCCGCAAGGGTGAGCGCGGTTACGAGGTGATCGCCGACGCCGCGCAGCAGGACGTGCGCAAGCCGAGCATCATCGAATTGCAGGCCATGAAGGGCCACGTCGCCACCGACGACAAGGGCGGGCGCGCCTATCTGGAGGCGCGCGGCGGCGTGTTCGACTCCACCCGTGAATCGCTCAACCTCGAGAACGACATCCGCCTCTGGACCGACAAGGGCGAGGAGATCCGCCTCTCCGTCGCCACCGTCGATTTCAAGAGCGGCAGCCTGCGCTCGTCCAAGGCGGTCACCGTCACGGTCCCCGCCGGGTCGATCGTCGCCGACAGCCTCGACGTGGTCGAGAGCGGCCGGGTCGTGTCCTTCGTCGGCGGCGTGCACGCCGTGTTCCACGGCGAGGAGCCGGGGACGAAGGGGGATGCGAAGGTCGCCGCGAAGGCGGAGTCGGAGCGCATCCGCACCTCCGCGGCCGAACCGTCGGAGCAGGCCCGATGAGCGCCCATTCCGGCCTGACCCGCGGCCGCACCCTCGCGCTCGCCTTCGGCCTCGTCCTCGGCCTGATCCATCCCGGCGCCGGCGCCACGGCGCAGCAGCCGGCCAAGGACGTGGCCAAGGACGCGTCGAAGGAGAAGTCCGCGCCGCTCGGCACCGTCGGCGGCGGCAAGGGCCCGATCAAGATCGACGCCGACCGGCTCGACGTGTTCGACCGCGAGAACAAGGCGATCTTCGCCGGCAACGTCGTGGCGGTGCAGGGCGACAGCACCATCCGCTGCTCGGCGATGACGGTCCACTACAAGCGCGACAAGGACAAGGATCCGGGTAAGGACGCGGCCAAGACCGAGTCCGAGGCCTCGGACGACGCCAGGGCCAAGGCGGTCGATGCGCTCGGCGGCAACGGCATCCGCAAGGTCGAGTGCGCCGGCCCCGTCACGGTGGCCCAGAAGGATCAGGTCGCCACCGGCGACAACGCGGTGTTCGATCAGGTCGCCAAGCGTATCGTGCTGACCGGCAACGTCGTGCTCAGCCAGTGCCAGAACGTGACCCGCGGCTCGCGGCTCGTCTACGACATGGCCAGCGGCCGGGCGAACATGGACCCGGTGGCCGGCGGGCGCGTCTCGGCGATGTTCGTGCCCGGCGAGGGCGGCGACAAGGCGGCTGCCAAGGGCAGTCAGCCGAAGGGCTGTGCCGCGCCGGCGGTGGCGGCCAAGCCCGGTTCCAAGACGACCGAGAAGACGACCGAGAAGCCCTCGATCAAGACGCGGGCGCAGGCGAACTGATCGTGACGCCCTCGGGAATGCCCACGGGCGTGTCGCTCCAGGCGGGCGCCGAGCCGCCGCGCGGCCGGAAGGGCTCCTGGCTCGGTCGCGTGCTCGGCCGCAATCGGACGACCGCGCAGGCCGCCGGGAGCCTCGCCGCCGAGGGCGGCGGTCCGGGCGTCCTGCACGTGCGGGGGCTGCGCAAGAGTTACGGCGCGCGCACCGTGGTCCACGAGGCCGGCCTCACCGTCCATAACGGCGAGGCGGTCGGGCTGCTGGGCCCCAACGGCGCGGGCAAGACCACGATCTTCTACATGATCACCGGCCTCGTGCCGGCCGACCGCGGCTATATCAGCCTCGACGGCCTGGAGATCACGAACCTGCCGATGTACCAGCGCGCCCGGCTCGGCATCGGCTACCTGCCGCAGGAAGCCTCGATCTTCCGTGGGCTCTCGGTCGAGGACAACATCCGCGCCGTGCTGGAGGTGGCCGAGCCCGACCGCAAGGCCCGCGAGCGCAAGCTCGATTCGCTGCTGGAAGAGTTCGACATCGCGCGCCTGCGCAAGTCGCCCTCCATCGCCCTGTCCGGCGGTGAGCGGCGGCGCTGCGAGATCGCCCGGGCGCTCGCCTCGTCCCCGAGCTACATGCTGCTCGACGAGCCCTTCGCCGGCATCGACCCGATCGCGGTCGGCGACATCCAGGATCTCGTGAAGCACCTGAAGCAGCGCGGTATCGGCGTGCTCATCACCGACCACAACGTGCGCGAGACCCTGGGTCTGATCGACCGGGCCTATATCGCCCATTCCGGCCGCATCCTCACAGAAGGCACGCCCGAGCAGATCGTGGCGAACGAGGATGCGCGGCGGCTCTATCTCGGCGAGGATTTTCGCCTCTAGACCATCGTGCTGGATATCGTATCCGGCACGATGGTCTAGCCTCTTGTTTCGCATCGTCTTTTTCCCGAAAGCCGGCGGCCACCTTTCGGGACGATGCTCGAGGCTTCCATCGAAGCCATCCCTTCGCCTGCCTGAGCACGATTCCGGCCGTCCGCCGCCGGGTCGGGAACGCCCGCCGCGTAAAACGCGCGCCGCCGCGATCACCGCTTCTGAACCATGATGGCGGCCGCCCGATACCGCGCAAGGGATTCTTGATCCTGGCGATGGCACGGATCGGAACCGGCTCACGCGGGGCGTGTGGGCCGGCCGGGCCGCATCCGGCGACGACTCTGTGACAATGCTGCCGGCTTGCACGGATTTCGGAGCGGGTGCCACCAATCACGCTTTGACGGAAGGCTCGGCCGGGTCTACACCGGTTCTAGGAGGAAGCAAGAAGCGTGCCGATGCGGCCGGGTGGCTTGCGGCTGGCAGTTCCTTCAGGCTTGTCAGGGGTTGAGCGTCGCCATGAGTTTGATGCAGCGCCTCGAGATGCGCCAGGGTCAGGCCCTGGTGATGACGCCGCAACTGCTGCAGGCGATCAAACTGCTGCAGCTCTCGCAGCTCGATCTGGCAGCCTATGTCGATGCCGAGCTGGAGCGCAATCCGCTGCTGGAGCGCATCGAGGGCGAGGGTGCCCCCGAGCGCGAGGCGCCGGAGGCGTCGTCGGACGGTGACGCCTACGACGGCGCCGGCGAGGGCTACGAGGGCGGCGACGCGCCCGAATCCGAGGCTTGGCTCGCCTCCGAGATGACGCCGAGCCGTGGCGAGATCGAGGGCGACCTCGATACCCGCCTCGACAACGTCTTCGCCGACGAAAACCCCACCCCCCGCGATACGGGCAGCGGCGACATGCTCTCGCTGACGCCCGCGCCCTACGGCAACACCGGCGGCAGCTTCGACGGCGAGCTTCCCGATTTCGAGGCGACGCTGACCGCCGAGACCTCCTTGCGCGAGCACCTCGCGGCGCAGCTCGACCTCGCGACGCAGAACCCCACCGACCGGCTGATCGGCAGCTTCCTGATCGATGCGGTGGACGAGGCCGGCTACCTGCGCGAGGAGATCGATCTCGTGGCCGAGCGGCTCGGCGCCGCGCTCGACGACGTCGCCCGCGTGCTGAAGCTGGTCCAGACGTTCGACCCCCCGGGCGTGGCCGCGCGCGACCTCGCCGAATGCCTCGCGATCCAGCTGCGCGAGCAAGATCGCTTCGACCCGGCCATGCAGGCGCTGGTCTCGCGCCTCGACCTCGTGGCCAAGCGGGATTTTCCGGCTTTGCGGCGCCTCTGCGGCGTGGACGACGAGGATCTCGTCGAGATGCTGTCCGAGATCCGCCGCCTCGACCCGAAGCCCGGCCGGGCCTTCGGCGCCCACGCCGTCGAGGTGCTGATCCCCGACGTGTTCGTGCGCGCGGCCCCCGACGGCTCCTGGCTGGTGGAGCTGAATTCCGAGGCGCTGCCGCGGGTGCTGGTCAACCAGAGCTACTATGCCCGCGTCTCGAAGGGCGCGGTCGCCGACGGGGACAAGGCGTTCCTCTCCGAATGCCTGCAGACCGCCAACTGGCTCACCCGAAGCCTGGAGCAGCGCGCGCGCACCATCCTCAAGGTCGCCACCGAGATCGTGCGCCAGCAGGACGCCTTCTTCCTGCACGGCGTCGCCCACCTGCGGCCCCTGAACCTCAAGACCGTCGCCGAGGCGATCGGCATGCACGAATCCACCGTCTCGCGGGTGACCTCCAACAAGTCGATCGGCACGAGCCGGGGCACGCTGGAGATGAAGTACTTCTTCACCGCGGCGATCCCCGGTGCGGCGGGGGCGGCGGCCCATTCCTCCGAGGCCGTGCGCCACCGCATCAAGCAGCTCGTCGATGCGGAGGCCGCGGACGTGCTCTCCGACGACGCGCTGGTGCAGCGCCTGCGCGACGAGGGCGTCGACATCGCCCGCCGCACGGTCGCCAAGTACCGCGAATCCCTGCGCATCCCCTCGTCGATCGAGCGCCGCCGGGCGCGGATGGCCTCGGCCGCCCGCTGAGCCCCGGGATTTCCGGCGTCGGGCGGTGGGGAGGCCCTGCGCCGGCTCGCCTTCGCGTTGACTTGCCCCGCCCTCTGTCTAACTCTCGGTGTTCGGGAGAGAAAACGGAGACGTCGATGGCGGGTTTGCGGGTGACGGGGCATGGCCTCGATCTCGGTACGGCTTTGCGCGGCCGGGTCGAAGACCGCATGGCGGCGACGCTCTCGAAATATCTCGACCCGCACATGAGCGAGACCTGCACGGGCCACGTCACCCTCCGCCGCGACGGCACGGCCTACCGGACGGATTGCGTGCTTCATCTCGTGACCGGCCTGACGCTCGAAGCCTCGGGCGCGGCGCACGACGCCCATGCCAGCTTCGAGCAGACCGCGGACCGGCTCGAAAAGCGGCTGCGCCGCTACAAGCACAAGCTGAAGGACCACGCCGCATCAGGCCATAACGGCGCCGGCATCGAGGCGGCCTACGCCGTCTTCGCCGCGCCGGCCGAGGAGACCGGCGACGATCTTGAGGACGACGGAGTCGAGGCCGAGGAGGAGGGCGATCACCCGCCGGTCGTGGCCGAGAGCACCCGGACCCTGAAGCGGCAATCCGTCAGCGAGGCGGTGACCGCCCTCGACCTCACGGGCGCGCCGGTCATCGTCTTCGTTCACGCTGGCACCGGGCGCATCAACGTCGTATATCGGCGCAGTGACGGTGCGATCGGGTGGGTCGATCCTCCCGGCGACCGTGGCTGAGGCACGGCCCTCCTTCGGGCCGCCTCGGGCGGGGACAGGGCGTCCTTCATGAAATGCCGGCCGCACCCTTGCGGCCGGGGAAGGCATCCCCGAGATCTTGGAGATCTCGGAATGTCGTGAGGCGCTCTGAGCCGGGGTGTGCACTCCGGAGCCCGCGCCGGGGAACGCGGGACCGCTGGATGGAATCCCGCCGACGAGGCGTTTAGTTTTCATGCCCATGCTCGAATTCCTGAGTCCGGACTCCGTGGTCCCGTCCCTGCGCGTGCGGGACAAGAAGCACGTGCTCCAGGAACTGGCCGCCCACGCCGCCCGCCACCTCACCGGGCTGTCGGAGCGCGACATCTTCGAGACGCTGCTACAGCGCGAGCGCCTGGGATCGACGGGCATCGGCGACGGGGTGGCGATCCCTCACGGCAAGCTCGGCCAGCTCGACCGCCTGTTCGGCCTCGTCGCCCGGCTCGAGAAGCCGGTGGATTTCGATGCCCTCGACGGCCAGCCCGTCGATGTCGCCTTCCTGCTGCTCGCTCCCGAGGGCGCCGGCGCCGAACACCTGAAGGCGCTGGCCCAGGTGGCGCGGCTCCTGCGCGAGCCGGGCATGCTGGAGCGCATCCGCAGCGCCCGGGATGCCACCGCCCTCTACGCCCTGCTGGCCCACGGGCCGACGACGCAGGCGGCCTGACCATGACCGCGTACGGATTGCGCGCCGCCCTCCTCGCGGCCGCGCTCCTCACTCCCGGCAGCCTGCGGGCGCAGAGCGAGGCGGCCTGCGCCCGCGACGTGCTCGTGGCGGGGTCGATGCAGCGGCAGGCGGTCGAACAGCTCGAAGGCGGCGGCGACGACGATGCGAGCCGCTGCCGGGTCTGGCAGCGCCATGTCGAGACGATGCGCCGGATCGCGGGCGTCTACGGGCGCTGCCTGTCCGGCCCCGAACGCACCGAGCGCCTGGGTCAGGTCCAGAGCTCGGAAAAGGAATTTTCGGGTCTGCTGCGCACCCGCTGCCGCGGGATGTGAGGCGAGGGCCCGCGGCGTCGAGCGATTGTCCCGGTTGTGAGAGCCGCGCGGCTGTCCGCGCCGTTCGAATCGTGCATGATCCGCTGATCCTGCCCGCGCGCCGCGTCCGGGCCCATCCGGCCACGGAAGCTGATCGAGCGTGCCTCCCTTTCCCTTCACTGCCATCGTCGCCCAGGAGGAGATGAAGCGGGCGCTGCTGATCGCGGCGGTCGATCCGTCGATCGGCGGCGTCCTCGTCTTCGGCGACCGGGGCACCGGCAAGTCCACGGCGGTCCGGGCGCTCGCCGCCCTACTGCCGAAGATCCGCGCGGTGGCCGGCTGCCCCTATTCCTGCTCCCCCGAGGCACCCGCCGCCGATTGCCCGCATTGCGCGCGGGGGAGGGGCAAGAGCCACATGATCCCGGTGCCGGTGGTCGATCTGCCGCTCGGCGCCACCGAGGACCGGGTCGTCGGCGCCCTCGATCTGGAGCGGGCGCTGACGAAGGGCGAGAAGGCCTTCGAGCCGGGCCTGCTGGCGCGGGCCAATCGCGGCTTCCTCTACATCGACGAGGCGAACCTGCTGGAGGACCACCTCGTGGATCTCCTGCTCGATGTCGCGGCCTCGGGCGTCAACACGGTCGAGCGCGAGGGGCTGTCGCTGCGCCATCCGGCCCGCTTCGTGCTCGTCGGCAGCGGCAACCCGGAGGAGGGGGAGTTGCGCCCGCAGCTCCTCGACCGCTTCGGGCTCGCCTGCGAGGTGACGACGCCGACCGACATCGCCACGCGCATCGAGGTGGTGCGGCGGCGCGACGCCTACGAGCGCGATGCGGACGGGTTCTGCGCCGCGCAAGGAAAGGCCGAGAAGGCACTCCAGAAGACGATTCTGTCCGCCCGCGAGCGCCTGAGCGAGGTGAGCGTGCCCAATGCGGTGCTGGAGAGCGCGGCCCGGCTCTGCCTCGCGCTCGGCACCGACGGCCTGCGGGGCGAACTCACGCTGATGCGCACGGCCCGGGCGCTCGCCGCCCTCGAAGGCGCGGATGGCGTGACGGTCGCGCATCTGCGGCAGGTCGCCCCGAGTGCGCTCCGCCACCGCCTGCGCCGCAATCCGCTCGACGAATCCGGCTCCACGGCGCGCGTGGCGCGGGCCGTGGAGGAGGTTCTGGGGGCGGGCTGAGGCCGGCCCTCAATCGTCCTGGTCGATGTCCTTGTCGAGGACGAGCTTCGACTCGACGGTGGTGTCGGCCTTGAGCTGGTAGACCAGCGGGATGCCGGTCGCGATCTCCAGGCTCGCGATGGTCTTGGTGGTCATGCCGTCGAGGACCATCACCAGCGCCCGCAGGGAATTGCCGTGAGCCGCTACCAGCACGCGCTGGCCGGACATCACCCGCGGCAGGATCGACTGGATGTAGTAGGGCAGCACCCGGGCGGCGGTGTCCTTGAGGCTCTCGCCGCCGGGCGGGGGCACGTCGTAGGAGCGGCGCCACTCGTGGACCTGGGCGTCGCCCCAGCGCTCGCGGGCATCGTCCTTGTTGAGGCCCGAGAGATCGCCGTAATCGCGCTCGTTGAGCGCCTCGTTGCGGATCGTCTCCAGCCCGCTCTGGCCCATCTCCTCGAGGATCAGCGAGCAGGTGTTCTGGGCGCGGCGCAGGTTGGAGGTGAAGGCCACGTCGAACTGCGTGCCCTGGCTCTTGAGCCAGCGCCCGGCGCGGCGGGCCTCCTCGATGCCGAGGTCGGTCAGCTCCGGGTCGCGCCAGCCGGTGAACAGCTTCTTGAGGTTCCACTCGCTCTGGCCGTGCCGAGCGAGGACGAGCAGGCGCTCCATGGGATCGATCTCTCCGGAGGATGGCTGTGCGAGGCCGCCGCCTTGGCCTCGGGACACATGCGCCCGGCCTCTACCAGAGGCCTCGCCGCGCCCCAAGCCCGAGCCTGACGTTCCGCCGAATTCGTTATTCGCAGAGAAGTCTAATCCCGAAGCCCCAGCACGTCGTCCATACCGTAGAGGCCCGGCGGCTTGTCGAAGGCCCATCGCGCCGCCCGCAGGGCGCCGCGGGCGAAGATGGCCCGGTCCTCGGCGTGGTGCGAGAGCGTGATGCGCTCGGAGGGCCCGGCGAAGATCACGCTGTGATCGCCGACCACCGATCCGCCCCGCAGGGTGGCGAAGCCGATATCGCCGGGTCGGCGCGCGCCGGTATGCCCGTCGCGGGTCGAAACCCGGGTCTCGGCGAGCGCGACCCGGCGGCCCTCGGCCGCGGCCTCGCCGAGCAACAGGGCGGTGCCGGAGGGCGCATCGACCTTCATGCGGTGGTGCATCTCCAGCACCTCGATGTCGAACTCTTCGCCCAACGTCGCGGCGACCCGGCGCACGAGGCCGGCCAGCAGGTTGACGCCGAGCGACATGTTGCCCGAGCGCACGAGGCGGGCGTGGTAGCTCGCCGCCTCCAGCCGCTTCAGGTCCTCTTCGGAAAACCCCGTCGTGCCGATCACGTGGACGATGCGGGCCTGGGCGGCGAGTTCGGCGAAGGCGAGCGTCGCGGCGGGCGCGGTGAAGTCGAGCACGCCGTCGGCGGCCACGAAGAGCGGCAGCGGATCGTCCGAGACCGGCACGCCGAGTTCGCCCACCCCCGCGAGCAGCCCCGCATCCCGGCCGAGGGTCGGCGAGCCCGGACGCTCGATGGCGCCGTGCAGGGTGCACCCGTCCGCCTCCGCCACGGCGCGGATCAGCATCCGCCCCATGCGCCCCTCGGCGCCCACGACCACGAGCTTCATGTTGATCTACTTTCCGCTGCGATGGATGGCCGGCTGCAGCCGGGCGCTTGTAGCGCATTCGGCCGCCGGTGGAGCGTCCCGCGCATGACCGTCAGGCCCGGTGCGAGGCGATCAGCGGTCCGAGCACGTCCGACACGCCGCTGACGGTGATCTGCGTGCCGACGCACAGCAGAAGGAAGGCCGAGAGGCGCCCGAGCACCCGTGCCCGCACCGGTCCGATCAAGGTCACGACCCGGTCCGCCGAGCCGTAGGCGAGACGGATCAGGCCGGCGATGGCCATGGCCGCCAGGGAGGCGCCGAGGAAGAAGCCGGCCAAGTCACCCGGCTCGGAGGGGCGGTTGGCGCCCAGAGCGATGGCGACCGCGATGGTGCCGGGCCCGGTGGTGAAGGGCAGGGTGAGGGGGAAGAACGCGACCTCGGCGAGGTTTTCGCCGGCCTCCGGCTCGGCCTCGGCGTGCTTGCGGGCCTCCCGCGCCTCGGGTGCGTTGAGCAGGGTCCAGGCGAAGGCGGCCACGAACAGGCCGCCGGCGATGCGAAGGGCCGCCAGCGACACGCCGAAGAAGTTGAGGATCGGGGCGCCGGCCCACAGGGCGGCGAGCATGACGAGGGCGGCATAGAAGCCGATCCGCCGCGCCAGCTCCGCCCGCTCGGCATGCGAGCGGTCGGCGGTGATCTGCGCGAACATCAGTGCCGAGCCGACCGGATTCACGATCGAGAACAGGCTGGACAGCGCGAGCAGGAAGCTCGTCAGGACGGTCTCGAATCCGATGGATGCCAGCATGCGGGCGCGGCTCGGCAATGTCTGAAGGCGAGGCGGCTTTAGCCCGGCTGACCGGCCGGCACCAGCACCCGGGCGGGCGCCCGGCTCGGCAGGCGGCGCACCTGCCGCACCGCGACCGGCCGGTAGAGCTGCTTGGTCGCGTCGACCACGTGCAGGCCGGCAAACGGCATGGCGAGCCCGGTGCCGAACCGCTCCCAGGCCGCCGCGGTGCCGAGCCAGAAGCGGCTGCGGATCGGCGGCATGTACAGCGTCTCCGCCCAGCCCTCCGGCGAGAACAGCGTGTCGCGCATCAGCCGGGAGAGCTGCGAGCGGCTGTAGGGCTGGCCGTGCCCGAAGGGCGTCGCGTCCCGCCGCGCCCAGACGCCGGTGCGGTTGGGCACCACCAGCACGAGCCGCCCGCCCGGCGTCAGCACGCGCCACACCTCCGAGAGCAGTTCGCTCGGGCTCTCCACGGCTTCGAGCCCGTGGACGAGCACGACCCGGTCGACCGCCGCCTCCGGCAGGGGCAGCATGGTGAGGTCGGCGAGCGCGGTGACCGAGCGCCCGCTGGAAGGCCAGTTCACCACGCCCTGCGTCGCCGGCATGAAGGCCAGGGTGCGCTCGGCGATGACGTGGACGGGACCGAGATAGGGCGTGACGAAGCCGAGCCCGAGCACGCGCAGGCCCGAGACCGAGCCGAGGAAGCCGTGGATCGCCCGGCCGACGACGCGGTGCGTGACGATGCCGAGCGGGCTGGCGTAGAACGCGCGCAAGTCCGTCACGTCGAGGCGCATCGGATGGGGGGCCGGCACGGCTCAAAAGTCCTCCGCGAGGCAGATTTCCGCATCAATGGGGATCGCGGGCGCGTCCGGCAAGCGTTTCCAGCGGACGGGGCGTTCGCGCCGACGCGCATTCCGACCGTTGTCGTCCTAGATGTCGTATCGTTCCCGCCGAGCCGGGCGGGCCGCATTCTTCGCGAAAGGCTCATCGATGGCGAGCGTCAAACCCGAGATCCGTACCTTCCTGTGCCGGAGCGACAACATCGGCGTGCTGATCCGCGATCCGGCGAGCGGCGCCTGCGCGGCGATCGACGTGCCGGAGGCCGCGCCCGTCCTCGCCACCCTGGAGGCCGAGGGCTGGCAGCTCACCGACATCCTCGTGACCCACCGCCACGCCGACCATATCGAGGGCATCCCCGAGGTGGTGGAGCGCACGGGCGCGCGGGTGACGGCGCCGGAGAGGGCCCGCGAGGCTGTCCCGGGTGCCAAGCGCTACGTCGCGGAGGGCGACACCGTGACGGTCGGCGACCTCGTCGCCAAGGTCTGGGAGACGCCGGGCCACTGCGCCGACCACGTGACCTACCACTTCGCTCAGGCCGAGGTGGTCTTTGCCGGCGACACGCTGTTCACCCTCGGCTGCGGGCGCGTGATGGAGGCCGAGCCGCAGGTGCTGTGGCGCTCGCTCAAGCGCTTCCTCGACCTGCCCGACGCCACCGCCGTCTATAGCGGCCACGATTACGTGCTCTCCAACGGCCGCTTCGCGCTGGCCGCCGAGCCGGACAACCGGAATCTCAAGGACCGCGTGGCGCAGGCCGAGCGGCTCGCCGAGCAGGGCGGCTTCCTGATCCCCTCGACCATCGGCGAGGAGAAGGCGACCAACCCCTTCCTGCGCGTGGGCGAGCCGGCGCTCGCCCGGGCCGCCGGGCTCGAGCCGGGAAGCGATCCGGCGGCGGTGTTCACCGCGCTGCGGGCCTGGAAGAACCGGTTCTAGAGCGCTTTCCGACGAAGTGGACACCGGTTCGTCGAAAGAAAGCGCTGCACAACAAAGGCTCAGAGACGCGCCCCGACCCAACGTGGTCGGGCGCAGCTCTAGGGTTCGCGTCCCGGGCCGCGGCTTCATCCGCCTCGGCTCCGGGAACGGGCCGCAGCGGGGGCGGGCGACGCGGCCCGATCCCCGTGATCCGGTCGGGTTCCCGCGGCCCGTCCGATCCCGCGGCGCCCGGGCCTGGAACCGCTGTCGGGGCCGGGTCGGGACGATCATACATTTGATTATGTCACCGGCGGCGATGCGGAAGACTGTCTTCGGCGCGACGCGCGAATCATAAACACCCGGAGGTGCCGAACAGGCAGGCTGATTCTTGAGACGGGACGAGTTGCGGATGTCGTCGGACACCATGGTGGAGCATTTCCGTCACATCCTGCTCTGGCCGCTGCAACTGGTCCCGACGGGCCGGGAACCGATGGCCTGCCACTGGCAGAAGCTCGGGCCGCCCTGGCGCAACCTCGATGACAGGTTCGCCCGCGAGCCCGGGCGATTCCAGGAGCGCCACTACCGGGAATTCGTCTCCTTCCTCCCGCACGTCCAGCACTTCCTCTACGGCGAGGCCTACGAGCGCGAGGCCGGCCGGGGCTACGGCGAGTCGCCGATCCACATCGTCCGCCGCGAGGACGTGACGTCCGCCCGCGTCACGCTCGACGAGGACAGGCCGCCGATCGACCTCGATGTCGTGCACATCGACCTCTACTTCTTCCACGACCTGGACATCGCGCTGCTCTACGTCGAGCTGGCGGCGGAGGGGCTTCCGCTCGCCGTCGCGCAGGATCTCATGTTCCGCATCGGCCGCACCTACCCGTCCGGCTGGGACGAGCAGGGGCGGGCGCTCCATTGCCCGCGGCGCATGGAGTGGCTGGGTGCCGGCGGCGAGACCCTCGCGGCCTCCGATTTCGATCATCGCGAACCCTACCTCGCCGCCGTGTGCCGCGACCGCTCGGCGCGTGTCGCGGCCCACTGGGACTTCCTGATCGCGCCGATCGTCCCGCATCACTCGAAGGCCGCCGGGGCGCTCCGCTACCGGCATCTCGAGGATTACCGGATTCCGGGCATGGGCTTCTTCGCCACCCGAGATCCATCGCAGATCACGCGCACCGACTACGTCCGCCTTGGCCTCAACACCGGTCCCGACCCGTCCGAGGAGCTGCCCTATTCCGACGCCTACCTCGCGCGTTTCGAGGAGGATTACTGCCACGACCGGTTCTTCGATCCGGGGCGCGGCGTGGCCTCGGGCATGCGGCTGACCTGCAGCGGCTGGGGGCTGACCATGGTGACCGGGACGTCGAAGGCCGCGATCGACCCCGAGCGCGGGCTGCTCGGCGAGTTCCGGCACCGCTACTTCCAGCTGTTTCTCATGGCGCGCTTTCAAAAGGCCGCGCTTCTGATGATGGCCGACCGGCTGGCGGTCGCGGTGAACGCCCTCGACATCACCGATCGCCGGAGCGTGGGTCGCTTCGCGCAGGACATGCGCCTGTCGATGGAGAGCTTTCTGCGCTTCAACCACCGCTACTGGTTCCATCAGGCCTCGAACCAGACCCAGGCCAGCGAGATCTTCGGGCTGCTCACGACCAAGATCGGCACGGACCGTCTCTACGAGGATGTCCGGCAATCCCTGGGCGCCATGTCGACCTATCTCGACAGCGAGTCGCTGCGGCGCCAGTCGCGCTTCTTCCTCAAGCTCACCGTGGTGACGATCTGCTTCATGGTGGGCGCGATCACGGCGACGGTGCTGGGCATGAACGTGCTCGATTTCGCGCACGCGACCCATCTCGAAAAGCTCGTCGCCGTCATCGTCGTGTTCGTCGGGGTGCTGCTGCTCACCACCTACACGGTCGTAAAGTCGCGGCGCCTCGCCGCCTTCGTCGATGCCCTCTCGGACGAGCGCATGGCCCTGACGACGAAGGCCCAGGCGTTCCTCGACATCTGGCGCCGGGAGCAGCGCTAGGGCGGAACCGGCCACGCGGGAGACACCGAGGCCGCGCGCAAGCATCGCAGCCGGCGCATGGATGGGGTGCGGCCGACCCGTCGTTCCATTTCCATCGCCGCCTGTGCTCCGGCGGACCTTGCCTTCGGGCCGGTGCCATGGGATCGAGGCCCACGGTTTGCGCATCGCAACACGACCCGCTCGTCCGCGTATCTCGGCGAAAGGCCGGTTCCCTTGCCCACCCTCTTCCGCTTCCTTGCCACGATCGCGATCCTCGCGGGCCTCGTCTTCGCCGGGATGTTCGCCCTGGCGACCTTCGTCGAGCCGACGCCCCGGGAGATGAGCGTCAACATTCCCAGTTCGAAGCTCCAGCCGGGCGGCCGATGAGCGGGGGCGGGTCTCCGCTCCCGCCCGAGCCCCCATCCGGTCCGGCGGAGGATCCGGCGCAGGCCTTCCTCGACATGCTCGCCGCGGAGCGCGGCGCGGCCGCCAACACGCTCGCGGCCTACCGGCGCGATCTCGACGACTATCTCGGTGACCTCGCCCGGCAGGGCGTCGATCCGCTGGAGGCGGAGGCCGAGCAGGTGCGGGCCTACATCGCCTCCCTGGAGCCGCGCGGCTTGAAGGCGTCGTCGGCGGCCCGGCGGCTGTCCTGCATCCGCGGCTTCCACCGCTTCCTCTACGCGGAAGGGTTTTCGGACACCGATCCGACCGCACCGGTCGCCGCCCCGCGCCGGGCCAAGGGCCTGCCGAAGATCCTGTCCGTGGCCGAGGTCGACCGCCTGCTCGCCGTTGCCCGAGAGCGGGCCGAGGCGGCGGGCGAGAACCGGGCCGAGGCTCGCGTCGCCGCGCGGATGCTGTGCCTGCTCGAACTGCTCTACGCCACGGGTCTGCGCGTCTCCGAACTCGTCGCCCTGCCGCGCTCGGCCGCGGCCACGCGCGAGCGCTACCTCGTGGTCAAGGGCAAGGGCGGGCGCGAGCGCCTCGTGCCGCTCACCGACCTCGCCCGCGACGCGATGCGCGCCCATGCCGGCCATCTGCCCGCCGACGGGCCCTGGCTGTTCCCCGCCGAGAGCGAGAGCGGCCATCTCAGCCGGCAGGTCTTCGCCCGCGACCTGAAGGCGGTCGCCGCCGCCGCGGGCCTGCGCGCCGACCGGGTCAGCCCGCACGTCCTGCGTCACGCCTTCGCGAGCCATCTCCTCCAGAACGGTGCGGATCTGCGCATCGTGCAGGAACTGCTCGGCCACGCCGACATCTCGACGACCCAGATCTACACCCACGTCCTCGACGAGCGGCTGAAGGGCATGGTGCGCGACCTGCACCCGCTGAACGATCAGCCGGACATGATTGCGAAGGATGAAAGACAACTATAGAAACCGCCCGAACGGTATCGCCGACCGCTTTATCGGCGGACCGCGAAACGCAATTTTATTCGTTTTGCATTTGAATGCCGACCATTGCCTTTCGCATGCAAGTCGGGTCCCGGTTCGATTTGAGCGGGGTCCGGTGCGGAGGAGACGGCGCGATCTCTTGAGCCCTCCGATCCAGGATCGTCATGCGCCTCGACCTGCCCACGCTCTTCATGATGACGGTCGCCATCGTCGTCACCGTGGGCATTCTCTTCCTGCTGTCGTGGAGCCAGACCCGCCGGGAGCGCGCCCTGGCGATCTGGGGCGTCGCCCATCTGATCGGCGGCATCGCCTCGCTGATGCTGGCCCTGCGCGGCCAGATTTCGGACGCTGTGTCGATCGGTGTCGCCAACGCGCTGATGATCGCGAGCTACGGCCTGATCTGGAGCGGGGTGCGCGCCTTCGAGCGCCGTCCGCCGCTGCTCGGCTGGGCCGCGGCCGGCGGGCTGGTCTGGCTCGCGGCCTGCCTCGTGCCGCCCTTCTTCGCGTCGATCGTGGCGCGCGTCATCCTCGCCTCGGCCATCGCCGGGATCTATTGCGCCCTCGGTGCCGGGACCGTCTGGCGCGGGCGCGACGAGCCGCTGGTCTCCCGCTATCCCGCCTTGTTGCTGCTCGCGACCTATGCCGGCCTCTACTGGATGCGGATTCCGCTGGCGCTCACGGTGCCGCTGCCCAGCTCCGTCTCGATGAACTCACCCTGGTTCGCCATCCTGTGCTTTACCGGCACGCTGTTCTCGGTGGCCATCGCCTTCGTGTTCATGGCGCTGACCAAGGAGCGGGCGGAGCGTGAGCAGCGCCTTGCCGCCGAAACCGATTCCCTGACCGGCATCGCCAACCGGCGCGCCCTGGTCGATCAGGCCGAGCGGCACCTCGCCCTCGGCCCGGCGGCCCTGCTCCTGTTCGACCTCGATCACTTCAAGACGATCAACGACCGCTACGGCCACAATGTCGGCGATGCCGTGCTCTCCGCCTTCTGCCACGTCACGGTGCCGCTCCTGCCGCCCGGCGCGGTGTTCGGGCGGATGGGCGGCGAGGAATTCGCCTGCCTGCTGCCGCGGCACGACGGACGGGCGGCGGCCCGCATCGCCGAGCGGGTCCGCTCCGCCGTGGCCGGTTTCACGCATCCCGACTATCCCGATCTCAAGCTCAGGGTCAGCGTCGGCACGGCGGCCGAGAGCCAGATCGGCGGCAGCCTCGACTACCTGCTCCGCCGGGCCGACGAGGCGCTCTACCGGGCCAAGGATGCCGGGCGCGACCGCGTGATGTGCGACGACGGAGTCGCGGTGCCGACGCGCCGGATGGGACGCCAGGGGCGGGCGACCGCGCGCTGAGCCGTCCACACGAAGCGCCGGGCTCGGGACGCGGGGACGGTCGACGGCCCCGCTTCGTTTCGGGCATGGTCCTCGCCGGCAATCGAGGACGGAGCGGACCGTCCCGAGCGGGGGCGGGTGCGATGCGACGGCTGGTGTCGGGGATGGTCCGAGCGCTCGCGGCCGGCGCCTTCGCCCTCGCCGCGGGGGCGGCCGCAGCCGAACCCGTCGAGAGCCGGATCGAGACGCTCATCTCCCGCATGACGCTGGAGGAGAAGGCCGGCCAGCTCAACCTGATCTCGCACGAGCCGATCCTCGACCTCGACAGCCTCCGCCGGGGCGAGGTCGGGGCGGTCATCAACTTCAACAATGCCGGGCTCGCCGCGCAGGCCGACCGCCTCGCCCGCGCCTCGCGCCTCGGCATCCCGTTGCTCGTCGGTCTTGACATCGTTCACGGCTACCGCACCGTCTTCCCGCTGCCGCTGGCCATGGCGGCGAGCTTCGATGCCGGCCTGCTGCGCCGCGCCGCCGCCGCCCAGGGCCGCGAATCGGCGGCGGTGGGCATCAACTGGACCTTCGCGCCGATGGCGGACGTGGCCCGCGACCTGCGCTGGGGCCGGGTGGTCGAGGGGCTGGGCGAGGATCCGTGGCTGACCGGACGCCTCGCCGCGGCGCAGGTGGAGGGATTCCGCGACGGCGGGATCGCGAGCACGCTCAAGCACTTCGTCGGCTACGGCGCGGTGCTCGGCGGGCGCGACTACGACGCCACCTTCGTGGCCCCGACCGAGCTGCACGACCTGCACCTGCCGCCCTTCCGCGACGGCATCCGGGCGGGCGCCGACGCGGTCATGACGGCGCTGACCGCGCTGAACGGCCTGCCCGCCACCGCCGATGCGAGCCTGATGACCGGTCTGCTGCGGCGGCAGATGGGCTTTTCCGGCCTCGTCGTGGCGGATTGGCAGGCGGTGGCCGGCCTCGTGAAGCACGGCGTCGCCCGCGACGACGCGGAGGCCGCGCGCAAGGCGCTGCTCGCGGGCGTCGACATGGACATGACCAGCGGCCTGTTCCTGCGCCACCTGCCCGAGGAGGTGCGGGCCGGGCGCATCCCCGAGACCGCTCTTGACGCGGCCGTGCGCCGGGTGCTGCGGCTGAAGTTCGGGCTCGGCCTGTTCGACCGCCCCGTCCTCGATCCGGCGGGCGCCGAGGGACGATTGCTGCGTCCCGAGACCCGCGATCTGGCCCGCGCCGCGGCGCGCGCGAGCCTCGTGCTGCTCCAGAACCGCGGCGACGTGCTGCCGATCGATCCCGCCCGCGTGCGGCGCATCGCCGTGGTCGGGCCGTTCGCCGATTCCGCCTGGGATCAGGTCGGGCCGCACGAGGGTGCGGGGCAGGAATGGGACGCGACGAGCGTCCTCGCGGGCCTGCGCGCGCGGGGTGCCGCATCCGGGGTCGAGATCGCGTTCGCACCCGGCTGCGGGCGGGTCTGCGACGGCGGCGACGGCTTTCCCGCCGCGGTCGAGGCGGCGCGCAGGGCCGATCTCGTCGTGGCGGTGATGGGCGAGCCCCGCGATCGTTCGGGGGAGGGCTCGTCGAGCGCTTTCCTGTCCTGGCCCGGCCTGCAGCAGGAGTTGCTCGCGGCGGTCGCGCAGACCGGCACGCCCGTGGCGCTCGTCGTCTTCGGCGGGCGGCCGACCGAACTCGGCCCGGCGCTGGATCGGGCGCAGGCCGTGCTGATGGCCTGGCTTCCCGGCACGGAGGGCGGCCCGGCGATCGCCGAGACGCTGTTCGGCGATGCCAACCCCTCGGGAAAGCTGCCGGTCTCCTGGCCGCGCACCGTCGGGCAGATGCCGCTCACCTACGACACCCTGCCGGGCGGGCGCCCGCACGTTCCGGGGACGCGCTGGAGCATGGGCTACGCCGACGCCTCGCCGCTGCCGCTGTTCCCGTTCGGCTACGGCCTGTCCTACACCCGCTTTGCCTACGGCGAGCCGGAGATCGCGACCCCGCGTCTCGGCGTGGGCGACCGCTTCGAGGCGGTGCTGGAGGTCCGCGCGCCCGTGACCAATCACGGAACCCGGGCGGGGCGGGCGGTGGTCCAGCTCTACCTGAGCCAACCGGTGGCGGCCCGCAGCCGCCCCAGGCGCCTGCTCAAGGGCGTCGCCCTGCTCGACCTCGCCTCGGGCGAGACCGGGATCGCGACCTTCCGCGTCCCGGCGCGCGACCTCGGCTACCACGAGCCGGACGGCACCCTCGTGGTCGAGGCCGGCGCCTACCTCGCCCATGTCGGCGGCGATTCCGTCGCCACCCACAGCGCGGGCTTCACGGTCGAGACCGGCTGGCGCGGCCCGCCGGGTAGCGACGAGGCGCGGCGCTAGACCATCCTGCCGGATATCGTATCCGGCACGATGTTCCAGTCTCTTGTTTCACATCGTCTTTTTCCGAAAGCCGGCGGCCACCGTTCGGGATGATGCTCCGGCGCCTCTACCCGAAGGTCTTCCTCGGATCGAAGGCGTCGCGCACCGCCTCGCCCGCGAAGACGAGCAGGCTCAGCATCAGGGCCACCACGGCGAAACCGGTCAGCCCGAGCCAGGGCGCGTTGATGTTGTCCTTGCCCTGCGCCAGCAGCTCGCCGAGCGAGGGCGAGCCCGGGGGCAGGCCGAAGCCGAGATAGTCGAGGGAGGTCAGCGTCGTGATCGAGCCGTTCAGGATGAACGGCAGGAAGGTCAGCGTCGCCACCATGGCGTTGGGCAGGAGGTGGCGAGTCATGATGCGGATGTTGGACAGGCCGAGGGCACGGGCGGCGCGCACGTATTCGAAGTTGCGCGCGCGCAGGAATTCCGCGCGCACGACGCCCACCAGCGCCGTCCACGAGAACAGGATCAGGATGCCGAGCAGGGTGAAGAAGCTCGGCACGAGGAAGGCCGACATGATGATGATGAGGTAGAGCGTCGGGATCGCGCCCCAGATCTCGATGACCCGCTGGAAGATCAGGTCGGTCCAGCCGCCGAAATAGCCCTGCACCGCCCCGGCGATCACGCCGATGACCGAGGAGAGGGCGGCGAGCACGAGGCCGAACAGAACCGAGATGCGGAAGCCGTAGATGATGCGGGCCAGCACGTCCCGGGTCGCGTTGTCGGTGCCGAGCCAGTGCCACTCGATGTCGCGGCAGCCGAGTTCGCGCCCCTCCGCCTTGACGCCGGCCCGCTCGGCGACCGGGCGGCATTGCGCGTCGTCCAGCATCCAGGTCGGCGGGGAGGGGGCTGCAGTCGGCAGATCCCGCATGAAGGTGTTGTCGGCGTAGGGGATCGGCGGCCACAGCACCCAGCCGTTCGACTCGATCTCCTGGCGCGTCAGCGGATCGCGGTAATCGGTCCGGGCCAGGAAGCCGCCGAACTTCTCGTCCGGGTAGTCGATCAGGACGGGAAACAGCCACTCGCCCTTGTACTGCATCACGATCGGGCGATCGTTGGCGATGAACTCGGCGAACAGGCTCAGCACGAACAGGGCGACGAAGATCACCGCCGACCAGGAGCCCCGCCGGTTGGTCCGGAAGTTCGCGAGCCGCCGCCGGTTCAGCGGCGAGAGGCCGCGGCGGGTGGCGGTCGGCAGGACCTGCATCTGCGGCGCGTTGCCCGGCGCGGTGACGGGCACCGCGTCGAGTTCGGGTCGCAGGTGCTCGTTCATCGGCTCAACCCTCCCGCTCGGGCGGCCGGTGCACGGCTCAGTCGAGCCGGACTGCGGTGCCCTCGATCTCGCTCGGCCGCAAGTTGCCCTTGCGCTCCAGATGGCGGCGCAGCAGGCGCACGTTGCGACGGTTCGCCTTGAAGGCGGCGTCGAGCAGGTCGCCGGCCAGCGGCACCGAGCCGACGGCGCCGTCGAGGGCGACGTTGGCCATCATGCGCCAGACCAGCCAGCGCGGCGCGCCGAGCCGCTTTGCCTCGTAGACGATGTACGAGGCGATCGCCATGCCCGCGATGTCGCCGATGATGGGGACGAGACCGATCACCGCGTCGAGGCCGACGCGGCGGTTGATGCCCGGCAGGAGGAAGGCCGAGTCCATCAGGTGGGCGAGCTGCTCCAGGCGCTGGAGGCTCGCCTCCGTGCCCGTATCCGTGAAGCGGCGGATCTGTGCCGCGCCCTCGGACTCGCGAAAGGCCATGCGGGGTGTGTCGGCGGACGTGCTCATGGGACAGGATGTGGCCCCGCCTTTCCCGTTCCACAAGGAACAGCCGGCCGCGCGCTACCCCGCGCGCACGAGGCCGGCGAGGCGCTCGATCGCCGCGTCGAGGGTGTCGTCGTTCTTGGCAAAGCAGAGCCGGACGAGGTTCGTCACGCCGCCCCGCTCGTAGAAGGCGCTGACGGGGATGCCCGCCACGCCGTGCTCCCGCACCATGCGCTCGCAGAAGGCGGTGTCGCCCTCGCCGAACCCGGCGATGTCGATGCTGAGGAAGTAGGTGCCCGCGCTCGGCAGCACCGTGAACCCGAGGTCGGACAGGCCGCGCGCCAGCCGGTCGCGGGAGCGCCTGAGCCCGGCCCGCATCGCCGCGAAGAAGCTCTCGTCCTTGGCAAGGCCGTAGGCGACCGCCTCCTGAAGGTTGGGCGGCGTGGTGAAGGTGAGGAATTGATGCGCCCGTGCGAGTACGCGCATGAGGGGCTCGGCCGCCATGACGAAGCCGACCTTCCAGCCGGTCAGGCTGAAGATCTTGCCCGCCGAGCCGATCTTGACCGTGCGCTCGCGCATCCCCGGCAGGGCCATCAGGGGCACGTGGCGCCTGCGATCGAAGATCACGTGCTCCCAGACCTCGTCGCAGACCGCGACCGCGTCGTGGCGGCGGCAGAACGCGGCCACCAGCGCGAGGTCCGCCCCCGCGAAGACGGTCGCGCTCGGGTTGAGCGGGTTGTTCAGGAGAACGAGCCGGGTGCGCTCGGAGAAAGCCTCGGCCAGAGCCGCCTCCTCGATCCGGAAATGCGGGGGCTTGAGCGTGACGAAGCGCGGCACGCCGCCCGCGCGGCGCACCAGCGGCAGGTAGGCGTCGTACATCGGCTCGAACAGCACGACCTCGTCGCCGGGCCGGATCAGCGCCATCAGCGCGCCGGCCAGGGCCTCGGTCGCGCCCGAGGTGACCATCACCTCCCGCTCCGGATCGAGATCGAGGCCCTGATGCGCCCGGTAATGCGCGGCGACCGCCATGCGCAGGGAGGGCAGCCCCATCATCGGCGGGTACTGGTTGCTGACGCTCTCCAGCGCCCGGGCGGCGGCGGCCCGCACGTCGTCCGGCCCCTGACCGTCGGGAAAGCCCTGTCCGAGATTGATGGCGCCGTGTTGCCGGGCCAAGCGCGACATCGTCTCGAACACGGTTTCCGGCAGGTCGGCGAAGACGGGGTGCGCGAAGTGATTCATGAAGCTGTCTTTGCCCGCCGGTCGTGCGGCGTCGAGGCTCGGCGCAAGACGGGAGCCGCCACAAGAACTTGGCGCTGCATGGCATCGTCATGGCCCCAGGCAAGAGGCGTCTTGCAGAAACTTGCCGAGGCTCTCGCGGGATGCTTCCTGTAAGGTGCGCTCACGCACATGAGCTTGCGGAATGGGCAGGAAAGCCGGGATTTGCGGGCGAAGCAGGGGGTGACGAATGTTGACGATCATCAGTCGTAAGCGCATGTTCTGACCACGGTCGGACCGGCCGCCGCACTTGAGGGACTTCGCCCCCTCGTCTCGCGAGTGTGGCTGGCCGGTCCGGTCGCAGAATGAAAAAGGCCGCCGCTCGACTCGGCGGCCTTTTTCATGTCCGATCGCGGCCGGCGCGGCGAACGGGCTTGGCATCGGCGGAACATGCGTCTGGGAACCTGTCTGCTTCTCGCGCTCGGCTGCGGCGTCTTCGGCCTGGGCCTGCGTCTCGCGCTGCCGGTGACGCCGGTGGATGCCTCGTTTCGCGAGGTGATCCGCCTCTATCAGCCGCAGGGCGCGGCGGGATCCAGCAATACGCCGGAAACGTCGTCGCCCTAGGAACACCGTATTACCCGGTCAGCCTCGCGGCCGGCTCCGCTTCGGCCCGGCCTCCGTCCGCGAGCGCGCGTCGGCCGGGATCGCTTCACCGCCAAGCCGGGAACGGAGCCACGGGGCTCCCCACGAGCGGGTCCGCGTTTCGGGCTCGGACTTCTGTCGACGAGTGTGAGGGATGAACGAGAGTTCGCCGATACGCAGGGAGACGGCCCGGGAATACAGGGTCGCCGATCCCGTGCCGGCCTCGGTGCCGGTCCGTCGGCGCCGCCGGCTGGGCCGTTGGATGCTCGCGCTCCTGATCCTGGGCGGGGCCGGCGCGGTCGCGCACCGCACCTACGACGCGAGACAGAAGCCCGCCGAGGAGACGGCCCGCGCGCCGGGCCAAGGTGGTCCGGGTCGCGGCGGGCGCCCGGCCGACATGAAGCAGGCGGTCGGCATCGCGCCGGTCACGACCGGCACCATGCCGGTGGTGCTCCAGGGGCTCGGCACGGTGACGCCGCTCGCCACCGTCTCGATCCGCTCGCAGATCAGCGGCTACCTCACCAAGATCGGATTTCGCGAGGGCCAGATGGTGAAGGAGGGCGACTTCCTCGCCCAGATCGACCCGCGCCCCTACGAGGCCCTGCTCGCGCAGTATCAGGGCCAGCTCGCCCGCGATCAGGCACTGCTGCAGAACTCCAAGCTCGATCTCCAGCGCTACCAGACGCTGAACCGCCAGGATTCGATCTCCAAGCAGAACGTCGACACCCAGGCCGCCCTGGTGAAGCAGAACGAGGGCACGGTCGCCGCCGACCAGGCGCTGGTCGATCAGCAGAAGCTGAACCTCACCTACGCCCGCATCGTCTCGCCGATCGAGGGGCGGGTGGGCCTGCGTCAGGTCGATCTCGGCAACTACATCACCGCCGGCTCGACCAACATCGTAGTCGTGACGCAGCTGCGGCCGATCTCGGTGGTGTTCACCCTGCCCGAGGACGACGTGGCGCGGGTGATGCGCCGGGTGCGCGCGGGCGCCACGCTCACCGTGCGCGCCTACGACCGCAGCGACCAGCACGAGATCGCCACCGGCCGGCTCGACACCGTCGACAACCAGATCGACACCACCACCGGCACGGTGAAGCTGCGGGCGATGTTCGAGAACGGCGACGAGACCCTGTTCCCGAACCAGTTCGTCAACGCGCGCCTCACGGTGGAGACCATCGAGAACGCGCCGCTCGTGCCCAACGGCGCGATCCTGCGCGGCACGCCGGGCACCTACGTCTACCTCATGGACGGCGACGAGAAGGTCACCGTGCGCCCGATCAAGACCGGCGAGACCGACGGCGTGAACACGGTGGTGCTGTCGGGCCTGAACGCCGGCGACCGCGTCGTCACCGACGGCACCGACCGCCTGCGCGAGGGCGCGCCGGTGCGGGTCGTCGGGCACACGGCCGGTCCTCAAGCCGCGGGTCCGGCGGCCGTCGCGCCCGGTTCGACGCTTCCCGGGACGCCTGCGGCAGGGGCGACGACGGAGCAGACCGGCAGCGCCGAGGGCAGCCACGAGCGCCGTGGACGCCGGCGGCCGGCGCCGTGATGCGCGAAACGATACACGCAGCGAGAAACCCTCCCCCCCCTGCGGGGGAGGGTGCCCCGTGGATGCGGGGCGGGAGAGGAGCCGGCTCCGAACTCTCCGGTAGCGGCGCTCCCCTCACCCGACCCCCTCCGGGGGCCACCCTCTCCCGCGGAAGGGAGAGGGATGATGTAGCCAGTGCGGAACCGCGGCCATGAACCCGTCCCGCATCTTCATCCTGCGGCCCGTCGCGACCACGCTGTCGATGCTGGCGATCCTGATCGTCGGCGCGGTCTCCTATCTCAACCTGCCGGTCTCGGCGCTGCCCGCCGTCGATTACCCGACGATCCAGGTGCAGACCTTCTATCCGGGCGCGAGCCCGGAGGTGATGACCTCGGCCGTGACCGCTCCGCTGGAGCGGCAGTTCGGCCAGATGACCAACCTCAACCAGATGTCCTCGCAGAGTTCGGCGGGGGCTTCGGTCATCACCCTACAATTCAACCTCGACATCCCCCTCGACATCGCCGAGCAGTCGGTCCAGGCGGCGATCAACGCGGCGGGCAACCTGCTGCCGACCGACCTGCCGGCGCCGCCGATCTACGCCAAGGTCAACCCGGCCGACGCGCCGGTGCTGACGCTGGCGCTGACCTCCGCCACGATGCCCCTCACACAGGTCCGGGATCTGGCCGAAACGCGGCTTGCGCAGAAAATCAGCCAGATCGCGGGCGTCGGCCTCGTCAGCATGGGCGGCGGCCAGCGGCTGGCGGTGCGGGTGCGCTTCAACTCCATGGCGATGGCCGCATACGGCCTCAACATCGACGACCTGCGCACCACGATCGCCAACCTCAACGTCAACACGCCCAAGGGCAACATCGACGGGCCGACCCAGTCCTACGCCATCAACGCCAACGATCAGGTCCGCGACCCGGCGGTCTATGCCAGCGCCATCATCGCCTACCGCAACGGCGCCCCCGTGCGCCTGACCGATGTGGCCGACGTGGTGGAGGGCCCTGAGAACACCCGGCTCGGCGCCTGGGCCGACCGCACCCCCGCGGTCATCCTCAATATCCAGCGCCAGCCCGGCGCCAACGTCATCGACACGGTGGACCGCATCAAGCGGCTGCTGCCGCAGCTCGAGGCGACGATGCCGGCCTCGGTCTCGATCGCCACGCTGACCGACCGCACGACGACGATCCGCGCCTCGGTGCACGACGTGCAGTTCGAGCTGATGCTCGCCATCGCGCTCGTCGTGATGGTGATCTTCCTGTTCCTGCGCAGTTTCTCCGCGACGCTGATCCCGAGCCTGTCGGTGCCGCTTTCGCTGATCGGCGCACTCGCGGCCATGGATGCCTGGGGCTTCTCCCTCGACAACCTCTCGCTGATGGCGCTCACCATCGCCACCGGCTTCGTCGTGGACGACGCCATCGTCGTCATCGAGAACATCGCCCGCCACGTCGAGGAGGGCGACGACCCGTTCGAGGCGGCGCTGAAGGGCTCCCGCGAGATCGGCTTCACCATCATCTCGCTCACCGTCTCGCTGATCGCGGTGCTGATCCCGCTGCTCTTCATGGCCGACGTGGTGGGACGGCTGTTTCGCGAATTCGCGATCACGCTCTCGGCCACCATCGTCATCTCGGCGGTAGTCTCGCTGACGCTGGTGCCCATGATGTGCGCGCGGCTCCTGAAGCCCGTTGCCCACGGCGCCGACACGCCCGCCACCCGCCGCGAGGGCCCGATCGCGCGCATGGGCCGGCGGCTCAACGACGGGGTCATCGCGCTCTACGGCCGGGCGCTGCGGGTCGTGCTCGCGCATCAGGGCCTGACGCTGCTGGTGACGCTCGGCACCGTGGCGCTCACCGCCTGGCTGTTCGTGGTGATCCCCAAGAGCTTCTTCCCCGTGCAGGACACGGGCGTGATCCAGGGTATCTCTCAGGCCGACCAGAGCGTCTCCTACGAGGCCATGGCCGAGCGCCAGCAGGCGCTTGCCGACGTGGTGCTGAAGGACCCGGACGTGGCGAGCCTGTCCTCGTTCATCGGCGTGGACGGGCAGAACGTCACGCTCAATTCCGGCCGCTTCCTCATCAACCTCAAAGCCCGCGAGGCCCGCAGCGCGGATGCGAGCACGATCATCCGCCGCCTCAACGCGGCGACCGCCACGGTGCCCGGCGTGCGGCTCTACATGCAGCCGGTGCAGGATCTGACGATCGACACGGCCGTCTCCGCCACGCAGTACCAAGTGATCCTCGAGAACCCGAATCTCGGCGATTTCGAAACCTGGGTGCCGCGCTACGTCGAGGCGCTTCGCCGCTCGCCGCTGCTCGCCGACGTCACCAGCGACTACCAGGGCAACGGACTGGCCGCCTACGTCACCATCGACCGCGCCACCGCGGGCCGCTACGGCATCACGCCGGCCACGATCGACAACGTGCTCTACGACGCCTTCGGCCAGCGCATCGTCTCGACCATCTTCACCCAGTCGAGCCAGTACCGGGTCATCCTCGAAGCGGACCCGAAGCTGCACACCTCGCTCGCCTCCCTCGAAAACCTCTACCTGCCGTCCTCCACCGCGCCCTCGGGGCAGGTGCCGCTCTCGGCGGTGGCGAAGATCGAGGAGCGCCGCGCGCCCCTGCTGATCGGCCATCTCGGCCAGTTCCCGGCCACCACCGTCTCGTTCAACCTCGCCCCGGGCGTCGCCCTGGGACAGGCGGTGGACGCGCTCGACGCCGCGCGCAAGGCCATCGACCTGCCGGCGAGCTTCAACGTGGTGCCGCAGGGCTCGGTCATCGCGTTCCAGACGGCGCTCTCCAACGAGCTGTTCCTCGTCTGCGCGGCGATCATCACCGTCTACATCGTGCTCGGCGTGCTCTACGAGAGCTTCATCCACCCCATCACCATCCTCTCGACCCTGCCGTCCGCCGGCATCGGCGCGCTGCTCGGATTGATGTGGTTCGGGCTCTCGCTCGACATCATCGCGATCATCGGCATCGTGCTCCTGATCGGCATCGTGAAGAAGAACGCGATCATGATGATCGACTTCGCGCTCCAGGCCGAGCGCGAGGAGGGCAAGACGCCCCGCGACGCGATCTACGAAGCCTGCCTGCTGCGCTTCCGCCCGATCCTGATGACGACGCTCGCCGCCCTGTTCGCGGCGGTGCCGATGATCGTCGGCTCCGGCGTCGGCTCGGAGCTGCGCCAACCGCTCGGCATCGTCATCGCCGGCGGCCTCATCGTGAGCCAGGTTCTGACGCTGTTCACCACCCCCGTCATCTATCTCGCCTTCGACCGGCTGGAGCGGCGGATCACGCGGCGGCGGGAGCGGGACGGGCTGGCGCCGGGCGGGGCGGTGCCGTGACGGTGCGGACAAGAGGTGAGGCGCACAAACCCTCCCCCCTCTGCGGGGGAGGGTGCCTGCGGAGCAGGCGCGAGAGGGGAGCGCCGTTTCCGGAGGGTGCGGAGTCGGCCCTTCTCCCGACCCCCTTCGGGGGCCACCCTCTCCCGCAGAGGGGGGAAGGTAGCGCTCGTCTTGAGATGTTCATGCCATGAACCTCTCCGAACCGTTCATCCGCCGCCCGGTCGCGACGACGCTGCTGACCATCGGCCTGCTCCTGGCCGGCATGTTCGCCTATGTCCGCCTGCCGGTGGCGCCGCTGCCGCAGGTCGACTTTCCGGTCATCCTCGTCCAGGCGCAGATGGCCGGCGCCTCGCCCGAGACCATGGCCACCACCGTGGCCGCGCCGCTGGAGCGGCGGCTCGGGGCCATCGCCGACGTCAACGAGATGACCTCGACGAGTTCGACCGGCACCGTGCGGATCGTCCTGCTGTTCGGCCTCAACCGCGACATCGACGGCGCCGCCCGCGACGTGCAGGCGGCGATCAACGCCGCGCGCGCCGACCTGCCGACCTCGCTGCGCACCAACCCGACCTACCGCAAGTTCAACCCGGCCGATTCGCCGATCCTGATCCTGGGGCTGACCTCCGGCACCCTGACGCCGGGCCAGCTCTACGATTCCGCCGCGACCATCGTGCAGCAGCGGATGAGCCAGATCGAGGGCGTCGGCAACGTCGATATCGGCGGCTCGTCGCTGCCGGCGGTGCGGGTCGAGCTCGATCCGACCGCCCTGTTCCACTACGGCATCGGCCTGGAGGGCATCCGCGCAGGGCTCGCCTCGGCCAACGCCAACTCGCCCAAGGGCGACATCGTGGCCGGCGAGCGCCGCTACCAGCTCTACGCCAACGACCAGGGCCGGCAGGCCTCCGACTACCGCGACATCGTCGTGGCCTACCGCAACGGCGCCGCCGTGCGGCTGGCCGATGTCGGCGAAGTCGTCGACTCGGTCGAGGACAAGCGCAATCTCGGCCTCGTCGACGGCAAGCCCGGCGTGATCCTGTTCATCTACAAGCAGCCGGGCTCGAACGTCGTCGAGACGGTGGAGCGGGTGCGCGCGGCGATCCCGCAGGTGAAGGCGGCCCTGCCCGGCGACATCGACCTCAACATCTCCGGCGACCGCTCGGCCACGATCCGCGCCTCGCTGGCGAGCACCGAGGAAACGCTGGTCATCGCCATCGGCCTCGTGATCTTCGTCACCTTCATCTTCCTGCGCTCGTGGCGGGCGACGCTGATCCCGGCGGTGGCCGTGCCGATCTCCATCGTCGGCACCTTCGCGGCGATGTGGCTGCTCGGCTACTCCCTCGACATCCTCTCGCTGATGGCCCTCATCATCGCGACCGGCTTCGTCGTGGACGACGCCATCGTCGTGCTGGAGAACATCCAGCGCCACATCGAGGCCGGCATGCCGCGGGTCGAGGCGGCGCTGACCGGCGCCCGCGAGGTGGGCTTCACCGTGGTCTCGATGAGCCTGTCGCTCATCGCCGTGTTCCTGCCGATCCTGCTCATGGGCGGTATCGTCGGCCGCCTGTTCCAGGAATTCGCGGTCACGCTGTCGATGGCGATCCTCGTCTCGCTCGTGCTCTCGCTCACGACGACGCCGATGATGTGCGCGCTCCTCCTCAAGCCCGAGGCGCAGGCGCACGAGGGCAAGCGCCCGAACTGGCTGCTGCGGGGGCTGGAGGGCGGCTTCGAGGCGCTGCTGCGGGCCTACGAGCGGACCCTGCGCATCGCGCTCCACCATCGCCGCCTGACCGCGCTCAGCGTCTTCATCGCGATCGGGCTCACGGTCTACGGCTACGTCATCGTGCCGAAGGGCTTCTTCCCCGATCAGGATACCGGCCAGCTCATGGGCGGCATCCAGGCCGACCAGCGCATCTCGTTCCAGTCGATGAAGGACAAGCTGGAGCGGGCGAGCGCCATCGTGCAGGCGGACCCGGCGGTGGAGAGCATCGTCGGCTTCACCGGCGGGCGCGGCACCAACTCGGCCAACGTCTTCGTCGGGCTCAAGCCCCTCGGCCAGCGCGATTCCATCGAGAAGGTGATGAACCGGCTGCGGCCCAAGCTCGCCCAGGTGGCGGGCGCGCGCCTGTTCCTCTTTCCCCGCCAGGATCTGCGCATGGGCGGCCGGCAGAGCTTCGCCCAGTACCAGTACACGCTCCAGGGCGACACGGCGGAGGAACTCTACGCCGCCTCGCCGAAGCTGCTCCAGGCGCTTCAGAAGCGCACCGACATCTTCGCCGACGTGACCTCCGACCAGCAGGAGGGCGGGCTGGAGAGCCGCCTCGTGATCGACCGGCCGACCGCCTTCCGCTACGGCATCACGCCCGACCAGATCGACAACACCCTCTACGACGCCTTCGGGCAGCGTCAGGTCTCGACGATCTACAACCCTCTCAACCAGTACCACGTGGTGATGGAGATCGCGCCGCGATACCTGCAGAACCCGGAGGTGCTGAAGACGATCTACGTCTCGACCACGGGCGGCCGGGCCCGGGGCTCGGCCACCACCAACGCGGTGGCCGGCACGGTCGAGGGGGGTGGCACCACGACGGAATCGACGACCGCGACCTCCACCACCGACACGGCGGCGACGCTCGCCGCCGATTCGGCGCGCAACGCCGCCGCGAACGCCATCGCCGCGAGCCGGGGCAGCGCCTCGTCGAGCGCGCCGGTGTCGAGCGCCCGCGAGACCATGGTCCCGCTCTCGGCCTTCGCCCGCTTCGAGACCGGCAACGCTCCGGTCCAGGTCTCGCACCAGGGCCTGTTCGTGGCCACCACGATCTCCTTCAACCTCGTGCCGGGCAAGAGCCTGGGCGAGGCCACGGCCGTGATCGACCAGACCATGCTCGATCTGCAATTGCCGCAGACCATCCACGGCGAATTCGCCGGCGCGGCCAAGAGCTACCAGGACTCGGCCTCGCGCCAGCCGCTCCTCATCCTCGCCGCCCTGCTCGCGGTCTACGCCGTGCTTGGCATCCTCTACGAGAGCTACATCCACCCGCTCACGATTCTCTCGACGCTGCCCTCGGCGGGCATCGGCGCCATCGTGGCCCTGCTCGCCACCGGCACCGAATTCACCATCGTCGCCCTGATCGCGGTGTTCCTCCTCATCGGCATCGTGAAGAAGAACGCCATCCTGATGATCGACTTCGCCATCGATGCCGAGCGGCACCGGGGGATGAACCCGCATGAGGCGATCTTCGAGGCCTGCATCCTGCGCTTCCGCCCGATCATGATGACGACGCTGGCCGCCATCCTCGGCGCGGCCCCGCTCATCGTCGCGGGCGGCGAGGGGGCGGAGCTGCGCCGGCCGCTCGGCATCGCCATCGTCGGGGGATTGGTCGTCAGCCAGATCCTGACCCTCTACACGACACCGGTCGTCTACCTGTATCTCGACCGTCTCCGGCTCTGGGCCAAGCGCCGCCGGGGCGGAGCGGCGGCCATGCCCGCCGAGTGAGGATGTTCGTTTCGTGAGACGTGACGCGCGCCATAACCCTCCCCCCTCCGCGGGGGAGGGTGCCCTGCGGATGCAGGGCGGGAGAGGGGAGCCACGTTTCCGGACGTCGCGCTGCCCCTCACCCGACCCGCTTCGCGGTCCACCCTCTCCCGCAGAGGGGAGAGGGGTAAGGTCCAGGCTGCTGTTCCGCCTCGCCACCGCCTCGGCGGTCGCCGCGCTGACCTCCGGCTGCCTCGTCGGCCCCGACTACACCCGCCCCTCCGTCGAGACGCCGCTCGGCTTCAAGCAGGGCGGAATGCGCGAGGACAGCCTCGCCACCGTCCAGGCGCAGAAGGGCTGGCGCCCGGCCAATCCCAACGACGCGGCCGAGCGCGGCGACTGGTGGCGCGTCTTCAAGGACCCGACCCTCGACCGCCTGATCCGCTCCATCGACGTGGACAACCAGAATCTCCGCGCCCAGATCGCGGTCTACGATCAGGCCCGTGCTGTCGTGGCGCAGGCGCGGGCCGCCCTGTTCCCCACGGTGATCGGCGCACCGAGCATCGTCCGCTCCCGGGCGCTCGGGGCCGAGCGCACCACCGTCTCGCTCCAGGGGCAGGCGAGCTGGGAGCTCGACCTGTTCGGCGGCATCCGTCGGCAGATCGAGAGCGACGTCGCCTCGGCCCAGGCCTCGGCCGCCGACCTCGCCCTGGTCCGTCTCAGCCTCCAGGCGGAACTGGCGACGAACTATCTCCAGCTCCGCTACCAGGATGCGCTCAAGCGCGTGCTGGAGGAGAACGTCGAGGGCTTCAAGCGCAGCCTCGCCATCGCCGAGAACCAGTACGCGGCGGGCGTTGCGGCGCGCTCCGACGTCATCACCGCGCAGACCCAGCTCCAGACGACGCAGGCCTCGCTGATCGCCGTCGATCTCCAGCGGGCGACCTTCGAGCACGCGGTGGCGATCCTCACCGGGCGCCCGCCCTCCGAGGTCAGCCTCGCCTTCGCGCCGCTGCCGGTGCGCCCGCCCGCCGTGCCCGTCGGCATCCCCTCCGACCTGCTGGAGCGGCGCCCCGACGTGGCCGGGGCCGAGCGGCTGGTGCAGGCGCAGAGCGAGCAGATCGGCGTGGCCGTCTCCGCCTTCTACCCCACCGTGACGCTCTCGGCCTCGGGCGGCATCTCGGGGGCGACGAGCAACGGGGTGTTCTCGGCGGTCAACCGCGTCTGGTCGATCGGCGCCTCGGGCAGCCAGGTCTTCTTCGACGGCGGCGCCCGCGGAGCGGTGCTGCAGGCGGCGCGGGCGGCCTACGAGGCGGCGGTGGCCAATTACCGCCAGACCGTGCTGACGGCCTTCGGCGAGGTCGAGAACGGCTTGGCCGGCGTGCGCATCCTCGCCCGGCAGCAGGCCAAGCAGGACGAGGCGGTGGCCTCGGCCCGCCGCGCGGTCGAGATCGCGCTGAACGAGTACCGGGCCGGCACGCAGAACTACACCACGGTCGTCACCGCCCAGGCGCTGCTCATCAACAACGAGATCACCGCACTGCAGGTGCGGCTCACCCGCTTCACCACCGCCGTGGCGCTGATCCGCGCGCTCGGCGGCGGCTGGGACGCCCGCGCCCTGCCGACCGGCGAGGAGCTGAAGGGTCCGCGCCTGCCGATCGACCGGGGCACTGCTCTGCGCACCGACGAGTAGGATCGCTTCGCTCCCGCTCGCGACGACGGGGAGAACGGGCTTCGGCCGTGTGAGCGCGCGCGATCACGGCCGGCCGACCCGCGATCCCGGAACATGGGCCGCCCGGTGCTGTTGAAACCGCGTTTCCCGCGGTCAGGCTTCGGCCCGGCCGGCAGCTTCCGGATCGTCCATGCCCGACGCCTGCGTCCACGACACGCCCGACACGCCGCAGGCCCCGCCCTGCACCCTCGTGGTCTTCGGGGCCGGCGGCGACCTCACCAAGCGGCTGCTGATGCCGGCCCTCTACAATCTCGCCGGCGGCGGTCTCCTGGCGGACGGCTTCTCCGTGCTCGGCGTCGATCACAACCCCCTGACCGACGAGGGCTGGCGCGACGATCTCAGTGCGACGATGGAATCCTTCACCAAGGATTCCTCGGCCGAGTTCCACGCCAAGCGCATCGAGCCGAAGGCCTGGGACTTCGTGCGGGACCGCCTGCACGTCACGCAAGGCGACTTCACCGACGAGGCCACCTACCGCGCGCTCGCCGGGCGTTTGAAGGGCAACGTCGTGTTCTATCTGGCGGTGGCGGCCCGCTTCTTCGGCCCCGTGGTCGAGGGGCTGGGCCGGGCGGGTCTGCTGAAGGAAGCGGAGGGTGCCTTCCGCCGCGTCATCATCGAGAAGCCGTTCGGCTCCGATCTCGAATCGGCGCGCGCTCTGAACAAGACGATCCTGGCCCAGGCCGAGGAGAGCCAGTTCTACCGGATCGACCACTTCATGGGGAAGGAGACGGTCCAGAGCCTCCTGGCGATCCGCTTCGCCAACCGGATGCTGGAGCCGATCTGGCGTCATGAGCACGTCGATCACGTCGAGATCACCGCCGCCGAGACCATCGGCGTCGAGGCGCGCGGCGGCTTCTACGAGCCGACGGGCGCGCTGCGCGACATGGTGCCCAACCACCTGTTCCAGTTGCTCTGCATGGCGGCGATGGAGCCGCCCGCGAGCTTCGACGCCGAGGACGTGCGCGGCGAGAAGACGAAGCTCGTCAAGGCGATCCGGCCCGTCACCCCCGAGAACGCCGTGCGCGGCCAGTACCGAGCGGGCGAGGAGGGGGGCAGCGATGTCGCCGCCTACCGCGACGAGTCGAACGTGGATGAGGCCTCGCGCACCGAAACCTACGTTGCCCTGAAACTTGAGATCGAGAACGAGCGCTGGGCCGGGGTCCCGTTCTACCTGCGCACCGGCAAGCGCCTGGCCGGCCGGCGCACGGAGATCGCGGTGCAGTTCAAGCCGCCGGCCTTCCCGCTCTTCCAGAGCAAGGACGCGCCCGAACTCGACGCGAACGTGATGCGGCTTCGCATCGACCCGGAGCCGGGCTCCGCCACCCGCCTAAACGTGAAGCGCCCGGGCCCGCAGATGCATCTCGCCGCGATCGAGACGGGTTTCCGCTACGGCGACTTCTTCGATCCGGCCCCGACGGTCGGCTACGAGACGCTGCTCTACGATTGCATGAGGGGCGACACGACCCTGTTCCAGCGCGCCGACACCATCGAGGCGGCCTGGGCCGCCGTGGAGCCGCTGCTGAAAGCTTGGAAGGACGCACCCGTGGCGCCCTACGCGGCGGGCAGCGAGGGACCGAAGGCGGCGGACGACCTGCTGGCCCGCGACGGCCGGGCGTGGCTGCCGCTCGGAGAGGGATAGACTGACACGCCGTCATTGCGAGCGAAGCGAAGCAATCCAGCCTTTCCGGAGATGTCGCGGCCCAGGATCGCTTCGCTGACGCTCGCGATGACGGTGAGGGGCTCCGGCCTCTCAGCCCGCTCGCGTCTCCAGCTCGCGCAGGATCGCATCGCCCATCTCGGCGGTGCTGACGGCGGTCTGGCCCTCGCCGGCGATGTCGCGGGTGCGGGTGCCCGCGGCCAGCGTGCGGGTGATCGCGCCCTCCACGAGGTCGGCCGCCTCGCCGAGGCCGAAGGAGTAGCGCAGGCACATGGCGAGCGAGCCGATCATCGCGATGGGGTTGGCAAAACCCTTGCCGGCGATGTCGGGAGCCGAGCCGTGGACCGGCTCGTAGAGCGCCTTGCGGGTGCCGCGCGCGTCCACCGCGCCGAGCGAGGCGGAGGGCAGCATGCCGAGCGAGCCGGTGAGCATCGCCGCCACGTCCGAGAGCACGTCGCCGAAGAGGTTGTCGGTCACGAGCACGTCGAACTGCTTGGGGCGCCGCACCAGCTGCATGGCGCAGTTGTCGGCGAGCACGTGCTCCAGCTCGACCTGCGGGTAGTGCTCGGCATGCACGCGCGTGACGACCTCCTTCCAGAGGACGCCGGTCTTCATCACGTTGTTCTTCTCGGCCGAGGCGACCCGGCCGGAGCGCTTGCGGGCGAGGTCGAAGGCGACATGCGCGATCCGCTCGATCTCGGCCGTGGTGTAGACCTGCGTATCGACCGCCCGCTTCGAGCCGTCGGCGAGCGTGGTGATCTCCTTCGGCTCGCCGAAATAGACGCCGCCGATCAGCTCGCGCACGATCATGATGTCGAGGCCCTCGACCAGCTCGCGCTTGAGCGCCGAGGCGTCGGCGAGCGCCGGGTAGCAGATCGCCGGACGCAGATTGGCGAACAGGCCGAGATCCTTGCGCAGGCGCAGCAGGCCCGCCTCGGGGCGGATGTCGTAGGCCACGCCGTTCCACTTCGGCCCGCCGACGGCGCCGAGCAGGATCGCGTCCGCCGCGTCGGCCCGGGTCAGCGTCTCGTCCGCGAGCGGCTTGCCGTGCACGTCGATGGCCGCGCCGCCGACGAGATCGCGCTCCATCTCGAAGGAGCCGAGACCGGCGCGCCCGAGCCAGCCGACGACCTTCTCCACCTCGGCCATCACCTCGGGGCCGATGCCGTCGCCGGGCAGGAGCAGAAGCTTGTAGGTGGTCATCGGGCTGCCTCCGGGATGATCGCGCGCGGTCTCGCGCGCGGATGCGGCGCGTCGCTGATCGAGCCCGCGGCTCTATCGGGGCGGATGGGCGGCTGCAAGTCCACGAATCTCCGTGAGGTTCGCCCTCAGCTCGTCCGCTTGGAGGAGCGGAACGGGCGCAGCATCCAGGCCATGCGCCCGACCTCGTCCTCCTCCGGGCGCCGGCCCGGGCGCGCCGGCTTGGCGGAGGCGGCGGTGCCGATCTCGTGCACGATCTGCCCGAGCAGCGGCGGCAGCTCCTGGCCGTACTCGTCGAGAAGCAGGGCGGCCTCCATGAGCGCGCGGATCTGGTCGTCGGGAATCGGACGGCTCATGATCTGCGCGTCGAGCGCCTGATCGGCCAGCAGCGTCGCGAGGCGGGAGACCTCCGACAGGCCGGCGGGTGGTGCTGAGAGACCGCTACGCATCGATGAATGCCCTCTCGATCGATCGAACGCGCAGGCTAATCCCCGTTGGTGAGCCAATCCTTTCACGAGGATCATGCCCTTGACGACGATCGAGGTTCGCGGGTCGCGATCGGTTCGATCGCGCGGGGGAAGCCGTGCGCGACCGCTTCCGCAAGCGTGGCCGCCGCGCTAAGGTTCCGCCGTGTATCGGACGCGCCCTTCCCAGACCCCTGTCGCCGCCGGATGCGGCTCCCCGAGGCCCGGAGCCGGATGGTCGGCGCGCGTGCTGGCGGGCGGCGCTCTGCTCCTGGCCGCGTCCGCCGGACCCTCCGAGGCCGGCGCAGCCCGTGCGGGCGGTGGCAGCTGCTATCTCACCGGCGGGGGCGCGCTCGAAATCTGCCGCTCGTCGAACGAGGCCGAGGGCGTCTATGCCGTCCCGCCGCCCTGCCGCTTCGTCCACGACGTGCAGATCCTGCGCCTCAAGGACACCGGCCCGCCCGGACCGCTCCAGGTGATCTACCGGGCCGAGCCGCCCCGCCGCGAGGGACGGCGCGGCGAGGAGAGCTGCCCGGCGGACCTGCGCGCCACCGATGCGGCGGCGGGCGGCGCCGTGCGCATCGGCCGGCAGGTCGAGGCCCTGGCCACTACGCTGCCGCTCGCCGATCCGCGCTTCTGGAACGAGGCTCAGGCCGGGGCCGGCCCGGGCACCGCCCGGGCGGCGCAGGCCGCGTCCCCGCGCCGCCGCAGCCGGGCGAGCCGGCAGGCGCGGCGGGAAGCCAGGCGCGCGGAGCGGGAGGCGGGCGAGCGGGGCAAGATGACCTTCCAGCCCCAGACCGTCGCGCCGGAGAACGACCCTTCCGGCAGCGCCATGATGGTGGCCGGGCGCGACTGGGCGGGTGATCCCTATTACGCCATCCTCACCACGGCGACGGAGCCCGCGCCGGAGGGGCATCGCCGGGTACTGGTGCAGGCGCGGACCTACGATTTCCAGGGGCTCGACCTGCGCGTGGAGGCCGATCCCGGCACGGCGTGGAAGCCCTTCGGCGCGCCGCCTCAGGCGGAGGGCCGGCGCCGCGGCCGCGGCCGGCCGGAGGCGCAGAAGCCCGCGCCGGTGCTCGACGAGACCGGCAAGCCCATCGTCGGCCACTGCGCCGCCCCGGGCCTGGAGGCCCGCGGCCTGACCGGCTCGATCGCCATGGTCGATCGGACCTACCATTACTTCTACACCGACGTGCTGCCCTCCGATTGCGGCGCGGCGCCGGCCAAGCGGCGCATGGGGCTCTACCTGCGCACGAGCCGCGACCCCCTGGCGGAGCGCGCATGGTCGGCGCCCGTCACGCTGATCGAGGGCCTACCCGCCGACACCACCATGCGGGTGGCCAAGGCGCGGGGCATGGACCGCTGGGCGGTGGCCTATACCTGCGCGCGGCCGGTCACCGCCTCGGGCGGCCCGGTCGCCGACATCTGCCTGCACTACACCGCCGATCTGTCGCCCGGCAGCATCACCGCCCTGTCGCTCTATTCCGAGCCCGTCGCGGCGGGCCATTCGAGCGCCTATCTCGGCCTGCGCTCCGGCGGCGATGCCCTCGGGCGCTTCACCCGCGACGGCTTCGGCTGGATGACCGACCGCTACGGCAATCTCGACGCCCCCGCGATCTATCCCGACAAGGGCGGCTTTCTGACTTGGCTCGACCGCCGGGCGCCGCGCGTCGACGGCAGCGACGCCTCCTCCCTCTACGGCCGCCCGGTCTTCTGGGCGACCTGGACGGTGCAGCCGCGCCCCGCCGCGCCCTGACGCGTCGGCCTTTTCGCGGATCTCTGCACGACGAGGTGGGCGCTTGCGCGGGACGAGGGAGCCGGCCTGCCGCGTTGACAGGGCATGAGGCCGTCCTCGGGCGGCGGGAGGCGCGCATGACGGTTGCGAAACTCGAAAGTTTGGCCGAGCGGCGCGGGGCCGACGTACTGGTCGAGGTCTTGCGCAGCGAGGGCGTGGCCTACGTCTTCGGCAATCCGGGCACCACCGAGCTGCCCCTCATCGACGCGCTGACGGACGCCACCGACATCGCCTACGTTCTGGCCCTGCAGGAGGCCAGCGCCGTCGCCATGGCGGACGGCTATGCCCAGGCCGCGCGCCGGCCGGGCTTTCTCAACCTGCACACGGCCGGCGGCCTCGGCCACGGCATGGGCAACCTGCTCAACGCCCAGATCTCCGGCACGCCGCTGGTCGTGACCGCGGGGCAGCAGGATTCCCGCCACGTCGTCACCGATCCGCTGCTCTTCGGCGACCTCGTCACCCTCGCCGGCCCCACCGTGAAATGGGCCCGCGAGATCACGCATGCCGACCAGTTGCCCGTGCTCCTGCGCCGCGCCTTCCACGATTGCGCCGCCGCCCCCTCCGGCCCGGTCTTCCTGTCGCTGCCGATGGACGTGATGGAGGCCAGGACCGCGGCGCCGCTGGGCGAGATCTCGACCATCGACCACCGCGCCGTGGCCGGCTCCCTCGACCGGCTGGCGGAGCATCTTGCGGCCATCGCCCCCGGCCGCCTCGCCCTCATCGCGGGCGACGAGGTCGAGGCCAGCGACGCCTCGGCCCAGGCGGTGCGGCTCGCCGACCTCCTGGCCGCGCCCGTCTACGGCTCGTCCTGGCCGGCCCATATCCCGTTCCCGACCGCTCACCCGCTCTGGATGGGCAACCTGCCGACCAAGGCGAGCGCCATCGCGGAGATCCTGGGCCGCTACGACGCCGTCTTCGCGCTCGGCGGCAAGTCGCTGATCACCGTGCTCTACACCGAGGGCTCGGCGGTGCCGCCGGGGACGGAGGTGTTCCAGCTCTCGGTCGATGCCCGCGATCTCGGCCGCACCTACGCCACGCATCTCTCCACCGTCGGCGACATCCGCGCCTCCCTTGATGCGCTGCTGCCGCTGCTGGAGGCCCGTCTCGCGCCCCGGGCCGAGGCTTATGCCCGGCTGCGGACGGAAGCGGTCGCGGCCTACGACGCGCGCCGGGCGGCTCTGGCGGAGCGGGCGCAGGCGGCCTTCGCCGATCCGGTGATCCATCCCCTCGTCGCCGCCTGGGAGATCGCCCGAGCGGTCGGCTCGGACATCGCCATCGTCGACGAGGCGCCCGCGACGCTGGGGCACCTGCGCACGATCCTGCACAGCACCTGGACGCGGCAGTATTCCTCGATCCGCGGCGGCGTGCTGGGCTGGGGCATGCCGGCCTCGGTCGGCTTCTCGCTCGGCCTCGACCGGGCGCCCGTGGTCTGCATCGTCGGCGACGGCGCGGCGATGTACTCGCCCCAGGCGCTCTGGACCGCCGCCCACGAGGGGCTGCCGATCACCTTCGTGGTCATCAACAACGCCGAGTACAACATCCTCAAGCAATTCATGAAATCGCAGACGCACTACGCCTCCGTGCGCGCCAACCGCTTCATCGCCATGGACCTCACCGAGCCCCGCATCGACTTCCTGGCACTGGCCGCCTCCATGGGCGTGCCGTCGCGTCGGATCGAGCGCGCCGGAGACATCGCCGGAGCGATCGAGGCGGGCATCCGCTCCGGCGGACCGAACCTCGTTGAGGTGGTCGTCAGCGCGACATGAGCGACGCGTCCCTCCCGCGGCCGATGCCGCCGACCCTCGTCTTCGACACGGATTGCGTGCTCTGCGCGACGAGCGTGCGCTTCGTGCTGGCGCACGAGCGCGACGACCGGCTGCACTTCGTCGGCGCGTGGTCCCCGGACGGGCTCGCTGTGGCCGCGGCTCACGGCTTCACCCCCGAGGATCTGAACGGGACCTTCCTGTTCGTGCAGGACGGCCGGGCGCTGACCCATTCGGATGCCGGCCTCGCCCTGGCGCGCCACCTGCGGGCGCCCTGGCGCTGGCTGGGGCTGTTCGGCGTCGTCCCGAAGCCATTGCGCGATGCTGTCTACGCGTCTGTCGCGCGGCACCGCTATCGCTGGTTCGGGCATCGCGCCGATTGCGCCCGTGTGCCGCCGGAGCAGCGGCACCGCTTCCACGGCGTGCGGCCGGCGCAAAGCCAGCCTACCTGACCGATCGACGCCGGATCACACCGTCTCCGGTCGATCACGTTCGGATCGTGCCGAACTCCGTCATCGCGCGCGGAGGCGAAGCGATCCGGCGCGCGACCTCTCCGGAAGGTACGGAGCCCTGGATTGCTTTCGCTGAGCCTCGCAATGGCGGCAACGTCGACGAAGCCATCGTCCGGACGCCGTTTCGGCGCCCTGCATCCGTCCCGCACCTCCGGATGAGGCGGTGGAGGGGAGGGGGCCCATCGAGGGCCCCCTGGAGAAAATCAGGCCTTGCGGGCCACCGTGAAGCGGGCGGCGTCCTTCAGCACCTGTGCCCGCGCCCCCCAGGGAGCGACGGCGTCCTCGCACAGGGCGACCAGCCGGTCGCATTCGGCCCGCGCCCCGTCGAGGCCGAGGCGGTCGACGAGGGTGGCCTTGCCCGCGTCCTTGTCCTTGCCCGTGGCCTTGCCCATCGCCTCCGGAGAGGCCTCGCGGTCGAGGATGTCGTCGGCGACCTGGAAGGCCTGACCCAGAGCCTTGCCGTAGTTCAGTAGGGCCGACCGCTCCTCCGCGCTCGCCCCGCCGACCAGCGCGCCGGCCTCCACCGAGAAGGCGAGGATCGCCCCGGTCTTCATCGCCTGCATGCGCAGGGTATCGTCGATATCCATGCTCGCGGGGCCGAACCGCCCTTCGGCCGAGAGGTCGAGGAGCTGGCCGCCGACCATGCCGCCGAGGCCGGAGGCCCGGGCGAGACCGAGCACGAGTTCCGCCCGGATCGCCGGATCGGGCTGCCAGCGCGGATCGGCGGTGACCTCGAAGGCCAGCGTCTGAAGCGCGTCGCCGACGAGGATCGCGGTCGCCTCGTCGTAGGCCTTGTGGACGGTGGGCTTGCCGCGGCGCAGGTCGTCGTCGTCCATGGCCGGCAGGTCGTCGTGGACGAGGCTGTAACAGTGCACGAGCTCGACGCCCGCGCCGGCCGCCAGCGCCGCATCCTCGGCGCCGCCGAGCATCCGCGCGGTCTCGATGGCGAGGAAGGGCCGCAGACGCTTGCCGCCGCCGAGCACGGCGTGGCGCATCGCCTCCATCAGGCGCGGCGGCCGGGCGATCTCGCCGGCCTGCAGGCTCGGCCCGAGCAAATCCACGAGGAAAGTCTCGACGGTGTCGGCGACCCCCGCCAGCCTGTGGGTAAAGTCACCCGTATACGCGTCCGCCTTGACCGAGGGGTGGGGAGCCTGCGTTGAGGTCATCGGGACTGGCCTGGATCGGGGAGGGGCGGACGCGAGGTGGCGGTGCCGGAGGACAGCGAAGCCGGTTGGCGCGGGCGCGACCTGCGAAGGGTGTCCCCGTCGCGGAGAGCCGTTCCGGCGCGCCGGTCCGGGTTGCGGCGCGCCGCCACCCTGATCACCCTCGCGCCCGTTGCGGTTCTCGTCGTCACGCTCACGTTGGGGCTCGTCTATAGCGTGGTGACCCCGCCCTCAACCCTGATGCTGGGCCGATGGTTGACGCTCCAGGGCGCGCAGCGCGCAAGCGTGCCCCTGGAGGCGATCGCGCCGGCCCTGGTCCAGGCGGTGATGGCGTCCGAGGATCAGCGCTTCTGCCTGCATAACGGCGTCGATTGGGGGGCGCTGCGCGAGGTGGTGGACGACGAGGAGGGGCCGAGCCGCGGCGCCTCCACGATCACCATGCAGACGGTCAAGAACGTCTTCCTCTGGCCCGGCCGCTCCTACATCCGGAAAGGTCTGGAGATTCCGCTCGCGGTGATGGCCGACGCGCTCTGGGGCAAGCGCCGCACCCTGGAGATCTATCTCAACGTGGCCGAGTGGGGGGAGGGGATCTTCGGGGCCGAGGCCGCCGCGCGTCACTGGTTCCGCAAGAGCGCCCGCGACCTGACCCGGGGCGAGGCGGCCCTGCTGGCCGCCGTGCTGCCGAACCCGATCCTGCGCAGCGCCGGCAAGCCGACGCGCGGCGTGCGGGCGATCGCCGCGCGCATTCAGGCCCGGATGGGGCAGGTCGATGGGTTGATGGGCTGCCTGAAGCGCTGAGGCTTCAGCCGACTTCCGCCTCGCAGAGCCGCGTCACGGCCCGCTCGTAGGCCTTGGCATCGAACTTTCGAAGAGAGTTCTCGCTCTGGTAGCGCACGCTGCCGAAAACCTTGCGGGTCTGCCAGGGGCGGTCGTGCAGGCCGAAGATCCAGGCCACGTTGGTGAAGGAATTCGCGTCGCGCCCGTCGAGGAAGTAGCGGTTGTTGAGCCGCAGCGTCCGGGCGAAGGCCTCCTCCGGCGAGGGGGACCATTCGAGGATCTTCTTGCCCCAGTACATGCGCAGCTGGTTGTGCATGTAGCCGGTCTCCCGCATCTCGCGCATGGCCACGTTCCAGTAATGGTCGTGGGTCTGGCCCTCCGCCAGCTCCTCCTCCGAATAGAGGTGCGGGCGCGGATCGTCGGCGTGCTCGGCCAGGTTCTTGCGCGCCCATTCGGGCACCGCGCGGGCGTAGTCGTCGTAGCCCTCCGTGCGGAAGACGTGGTTCATCGCCAATTCGCGCCGGACGATCAGCTCCTCGAGATAGGCCGAGCGGTCGTCGCGGTCGCCGGCCTTGGCGTCACGGATCGCCAGGGCGATCTCCACCGGCGAGATCTGCCCGAAATGCAGATAGGGGCTCATATGCGAGGCGGCGGCCGCCTCCGGCTTGTTGCGGCCGGCGCCGTAGCCGGCGAAGCCGTCCTTCAGGAAGCGGTCGAAGTGCCGCCGCGCCTCGCCGTAGCCGCCGCGGAAGCGCTTGACCGGGCCGACCACCCTGTCGAGCGTCAGCTTGGCCAGGAGCGTGTCCGGGTCCGAGACATCGAGTCCGCCCTTGAGCCGTAGATCCGTCGCGGGATGCGCGACCTTGCGGATCTCCAGCGGCTCCAGAAAGTCGTCCCAGAGCCTCTGCAGCTTCGGGCGCAGGGTTCGCGCGGCGTATTCGTGCTTGGGCGAGGCGGTCTCGACCGGCACCACGACGTCACCCTCGACCTGGACGATGCGGCAGGCCGCGCCCTGCACGATCTCCTCGTACCAGCGCCGCTGGATCGCGAGGTAACCGCGGTCGAGCACCAGCAGGGCGGCCTTGCCCGAGAGATCGACCGCCACCTCCGCGGGCGTCGCCCGGCGCAGGTGGAAGCCGATGCCGCGCTTCGACAATCCCGCCGCCGCATCCGCCAATCCCTGCAGCAGGAAGGCGTAGTGCCGGGCATTGGCCTCGGGAAAGCCGTTCGCGCCGTCGAGCAGGCCGAAGCAGACCAGGACCGGCAGACCCAGGCGGTTGGCCTCCTCCACCGCCAGTTCCAGCGCCGGGTTGAAGGCGGCCCGCATCGATTGCTGCATCAGGTAGAGGACGTACCCGGCCTCATCGCGGGCCGGGACATCGTTCAGCACGCGGATGCGGCCGGTCTGGATCGCCATGCTCGCTTCAGTCCCTCTCTCGCCCGGTGATGCTTCGACGTCGCACGATCCGAATCACCCGTACCCGTCCGGGTGTGGTGATTCGCATTGCGCGCGAGGGTTGTGAGCCGGTTCCCGGTTCGTCGGGGGCCGAATGCACCAGCGCACAAAAGGTTGCGGCGCAATCTGATCGATGCCTCTGCATAGAGTGCCGCACCGCGCTGGCCCGGCAGGATTCGCGAGACGATCGAGGATCATAGCCGACACGAAGACAGTGCCGGCGCCAATCTCTATTCACGGGGGAAGTGGATTACAGATGGCCCATCTGTGAAACTACCTGCGACATTTTGGAGACAGGGCCTGACAGACGTGCGCGGCCGCACCCGCAAATCCGAATATTGCCGGCTGCCGGTCTTGCAAAAATCCGGCGTCGGATCATTTTGTGCATTGCGGGAACGCAGACGGTTTCTGCCTCCCGCTGCCCTCCTTGGGCGTTTCCTCCCTAGACTTCGGGCCGCCCGCGAGGGCGGCTTTTTTTTGCCCGCTCGCGGCCGTCGCTACCCGCGGGCGCGGGCGCGGATCATGAAGTTGTCGTAGGTGTATTCCGCGACCTGGAACCAGAGGTATTCCTCGTTCCGGAAGGTCCGCATCGCGTCGTAGATCCGCTTGAAGTCCGGGTTCTTGGACGAGAGATCCGCGTAGACTTCGTTGGCCGCTTTCAGGGCCGCCTCCATCACGTCCTGCGGGAAGGGGCGAAGCTGGGCCCCGCCCGACACGAGCCGGCGCAGGGCCTGCGGGTTCCGCGCATCGTAGCGGGCCTGCACGTCGGCATTCACCTGGGCCGCCGCGCCCTGCAGGATCGCCCGGTAGGTCTTGGGCAGGCCCTTCCACGCCTCCGCGTTGATCCAGAAATGCAGGAGCGCGCCGCCCTCCCAGAAGCCGGGATAGTGGTAGATCGGCGCGACCTTCTGCAGGCCGAGCTTCTCGTCGTCGTGCGGGCCGATCCACTCGGCCGCATCGAGCGCCTTGCTCTCCAGGGCGCCGTAGATCTCGGGCCCGGGCGTCGCCTGCACCGCCGCCCCGAGCTTGGCCATCACCGTGGCGCCGAGGCCCCCGATGCGCAGCTTCAATCCCTGGAGATCGGCGACCGTCTTGATCTCCTTGCGGAACCAGCCGCCCATCTGCGCGCCGGTATTGCCGCCCGGGAGCGCGACGAGCGCCTGCTTCGAGAAGATCTCGGCGAAGAGTTCCGAGGCGCCGCCCTGGAGCCACCACGCGTTCTGCCCCCGGGCATTGAGCCCGAAGGGCATGGCCGTGGCCAGCGCGAAGGCGGAGTTCTTGGCCATGCCGACACTGGCCGGCGCGTGACCCATCTCGACCTTGGCAGCGCCCACCGCATCGAGCAGGCCGTCGGCGGGCGTCGTCTCGCCCGCGGCCGAGACCTGGATCTGGAAGCGGCCGTCGGTCGCCTCGGCCACCGCCTTGGCGAGGGTCTCGGAGGCTCCGAACAGGATGTCGAGATTGCGCGCATAGGCCGAGGACAGGCGCCAGCGCAGCTCCGGTGCGCCCTGCTGGGCGCGGGCGGGAGAGGTCAGCGTCGCGGCGCCGAGGCCCGCGGCGAGCAGGGCGCGCCGCTGCAGGGTCTTTGACATGGGTCTCCCGGCTCGTCCCGAGGGCAAAGGCCGTCTGGCGGCCGGCCCCGTGCCATACACGCGATCGGCTACAAGCGGAAACCGCGTTCACGGCCTCGATCCGAGCGGTCGCCTCCTACGGCGGGCCGTGATACCAAGCGCCCCGTGAAGACCGAAAACCTCAGCCTCCATACCGTCTGCGGCCTCGACGAACTCGTCGAGCATCGGGCGGCCGGCGTCAGCCACGTCCTGTCGATCCTCGATCCCGACCGGGCCGACCCCGAGGCGTTCGGCAGCTACGGCACGCATCGGCGCACCGTCCTGCGCTTCCACGACGCGATCGAACCGGCGCCGGGCGTGATCCTGCCCGAGCGCGAGGACGTCGAGACGATCCTGAGCTTCGGCCGCGCGGCGGCGGCCGATGGCGGGGAGGTCCACATCCTCGTTCACTGCCATGTCGGCATCTCGCGCTCGACCGCGGCGCTGGCGAGCCTGTTCGCGCAGGCCGAGCCGGAGACGCCCGCCGAGACGTTGATTGCCCGCCTGCACGAGCAGCGGGAGAAGGCGTGGCCGAACGCGCGGATGATCGCCTTCGCCGACGCGATCCTCGGCCGGCAGGGCAGCCTGAGCGAGGCCGTGCGGCGCCTGCACGCGCTGCAGCTGCGCAAGCGCCCGTATCTCGATCAGGTGATGCGCGATCTCGACCGCGGCGCGGAGGTCGACGCGGCGCTCCGGGATTGACGCGGCGCGGCGTTCGTCCCGCGCGAGCCGTCAGTTCGCCTTGGCCGGCGTGAAATTGCCGTCGCGCCAGACGTAGAGCACGTAGCCCTGAGCGGTGATGTCGCCCTTGGCGTCGAAGCCGACGGGGCCGAGCACCAGATCGAAACGCTCGCCGCGCAGCGCCTTGGCGATCGCGGCGGGGTCGGTGCTGTGGGCGAAGTTGCCCGCTTCCACTAGCGCCTGGAGTGCGGCGTAGCCGTAGATCATCGAGCCGTCCGCCTCGATGCCCTGCCCCTTGAAGGCGTTGACCACGCCCTGCGCCTCGGGCTTGCGGCTCGGATCGAGATAGAAGGTCATCAGCACGCCGTTGCTTGCCGAGCCCGCGATCTTGGCGAAATCCGACGTGGCGATGGCGGAGGTACCGAACCATTGCGGGCGGAAGCCCCGCTCGGCCGCGATGCGCACGAGGCGGCCCATCTCCTGCGCGTCGCCGCCGTAATAGACCACGTCGATCCCCGCCCCCTTCAGCCGGTCGGCCAGGGCCGCGGCGTCGGCGTCGCTCGGCTGAAAGGCGGTGGCGAGCGCCTCGTTCACGCCGATGCGGTTGAGGTTGTCCTTGGTCGCCGCCGCGAGCGCCCGCGAAGCCGGGGAGAGGTCGCTCAGGATCGCGATCTTCCGGTCGCGGAAGCGCTCGGCGAGGATCGCGGCGGAGAGCTTGGCCTGATCGTCGTCCCGGCCGCAGACCCGGAAGATCGTCGGCAGGCCGCGATCGGTCAGCCGCGCGGCGACCGAGGCCGCGGTGATCATCACGATGCCGTTGGCCGCGTAGACCTCGGAGGCGGCGAGCGAGGCGTTCGAGCAGACGTGGCCGACCACGAGCCGGACGCCGGAATGGACGTAGTGGTTGGCGACCGCGGTGGCCTGATTCGAGTCGCAGGAATCGTCCTGCACGTCGAGGACGATGGGTTCGCCGTTGATGCCGCCCCGGGCGTTGGCGTCCTTGGCCGCTGCCTCGACGCCGCGCAGAACCTGCTCGCCGACGGTGACGTAGGGGCCGGTGCGCGGCACGGCGACGCCGACCCTGACATCCGCCGCGGCCGGCGCGGCCGAGAGGAGCCCGGCGAGCAGCGCGAGAGAGGCCGGACCGAGGGCGAAGGAGCGTCGGACGGTCATAGCGCCTCTTTTTCAGCCCGCCGCCCCGTTGCCAAGTCCTGGGCTGACACCTGCACCCAGACTTGAACGGTCCGAGCCTCCGCCGCCATCAGGACAAAGGTCCTGCCCCGCCGAAGCCGGCGCGGCCCTGCGGCCTTGGATGCAGCCGGCCGTTCCTCCCTATGGAACGACGCGGGCGGGGCCGTTGGCAAGTCGCGATCTCGGTCAAGCGGGGGAGAATCGTACGGGACGACGATCCTAACGTGCGACGGAGTAGAGGGATGCGCCGGAGGCGATCGGGGCGGCCACGGTGGAGAACACGCCGAGCACCTTGCCCACTTCGGCGAACGGCGCGCTCGACACGTAGACGAGGTCGCGGTTGCGCATGCGGAAGCTCTGGGTCAGGAACAGCCCCTGCGGATCGCGCAGGTTCACCCGGTACACCACCGGCACCTGACCCGAGGCCAGGAGCGGCGAGTTCGGCCGCAGACGCCGCACCACCGCCGCCGGCTCGTAGCGGAACAGGAACACGCCCTCCGGGTCGGCCTGGGTCTCGCGCAGGCCCGAGGCCCGCGCCAGCGCCTGCGACAGCGACAGCCCGTCGGCCGAGAACGGCACCTCGGTGGTGGCCCCCAGCGCGCCCACCGAGAGGAAGGTCTGCGGATCGCGCACCAGCGTCAGGGTGTCGTCGGGGCGCACGAAGATGTTCTCGCGCGGGTTGGCCACCACCGTGCTCATCGGCACCGTGACCGTGCGGTTGCCGCGCGAGAGCCGCACGAAGGTCTCGGCCACGGGCGTGCGCACGCCGCCGGCCAGGGCGATCACGTCGAGCAGGCGGTCGGCCCGGCCGGTGAGCGGCACGCGCCCGCCGGTGCTGGCCTCGCCGGTGACGGTGACCGAGCGCGAGACCGGCTTGGTGACGGAGACGAGCACCTGCGGCTGGATCGCCTTGCCGGCCAGCTCGCTCTCGATCAGCGTCTGGACGTCCTGGGTGCGGCGCCCGGCGACCTTGATGCGTCCGGCATAGGGCACGGAGATGGAGCCGTCGGGTCCGACGATCTGCTCGGGGATGAGGGCGGATTTGGAGCCGGCGGAGAAGCGGTCGGCCACGAGCGGCCCGGAGAACAGGCCGCCGGAGCCGGCTTCCCAGACCTGGACGGCGACGGCGTCGCCGACGCCGATGACGGGTTCGACGGCGGGGCGGTTGTCGCCGAAGGTGACGAGCAGGCTGTCGAGGGGGCGAGCGCGCAGGGCTTCGACGACGGCGGGGGTGACGTCGATGATCTCGTAGCGGGCGAACAGGCCCTCGGCGGTGGCCACGTCCGCGCCCGTCTCGATCGCCGAGGTGGTCGGACCGGCTGCCGGAAGGAACGAGCAGCCCGACACGGCGAGCGCGGTGCCGATCACCGCAAGGGCGACCGCGCGCTTCATGGGCCGACCCGTCCGGGCCGCGGCCGGCCGACCGGCCCCGCTCGCCCGTTCCTCGTCCTGCGCACCGATGCTGCGATCCATGTAACCGTTGCCCCCGGGGACTCATACTCGCGACGACGCGCAGGCCGCGCGAAGGCCGCCGAGGGCTCACGCAGCAATGCGTCACCACCGTGGCACGGCCACGCTTAACCGACTCATCCCGGTCGATTCGGCGCGAGGGCGTCCCGCAGGACACAGCCGAGGCCCGCCGCCGTGAGGTCGCACCGAACCGGGGCGGCCCCCTCGTTCCGGCCGAAGCGGAACAGCGCGTAGTCGGTCGCCGCCGGACCCTCCGCCGAGGGGGGCAGATCAGGCAGCGAGGGCGCGTGATCGCCGAACACGCACAGGGTCGCCCGCCGTCCGGACAGGCCGTCGATCAGGCGCTCGATGGCCCGACCCGTATTGGCGACGTGGTGGAGGTACTGGTCCAGCGGACGGTCGATGCCGGCGAGCCGTCCGGGCTTCCAGGGGCCGTGGTTCTCCATGGTGACGCTGAAGACGAAGGTGGGGCCCCGGCCCGGCGCGACCTCCTCCAGAATGCGCTCGGCCACCGCGAGGTCGCCCACGTAGGGGCCCACCCGCGTCGCGCCCGAAAAATCCTCCTCCATGACCAGTCGCTCGAAGCCGAGCCGGCGGAACACCCGCGCCCGGTCGAAGAAGTCGCGGTGGAAGGGATGCACGAACACCGTCGCGAAGCCGGCACCGGCGGCAAGCCGGGCGAGGCTCGTCGGCTCCTCACCCTTGCGAGCAAGGTAGGGATCGAAGCGGCCGAAGCCGAGCGTTTCGGGCTCGCAACCGGTCAGCACGGCGTGCTCGGAGCGCATGGTGTAGGCGCCGTGGGCCGGCACCGCGAGGCGGCCGTACTGCGCCGCCTGCGCCCGGATGCGCGCCATCGCGGGCAGAGCGGGGCCGCCGAGGCGGGAGGGATCGAGGAAGGATTCGAGCTGGACGACGACGACCACCTCGTCGCCGGAATCCGCTCTGGCGGCCGGTGACGGCTCGGCTGCCGGCGCCGCCTCCTCGCCCAGGCGGCGCAGGGCGTAGCCCATCATGGTCGCGACGAGCCCGAACCGTTGCACGTCGCGCTCGAGGTCCGGCCGCGGGAAGAGACGGCGCAGCAGGGCCCGGCCCGGCGTCGTCAGGCCCGCCAGCACGAGGCCGGCCAGCGAGACCGGCAGTCCGAGGACCGCGAGGATCGCGGCGCCGGTCGCGTCGGGCAGGGCGGCCGGCTCGATCAGGTACCACGCGACGACGGCGGCGAGGCCGGCCGAGAGCGGCGCCGCGATGCGCAGGTCGGTGAGCGGCAGCGTGTAGTAGAGCTGCGGATGGCGCGGCACCTGGGCGAGCAGGGCGAGATCGCTGAACACCACCGGCTCGCCGATCACCCGGCGCTTGAGCGAATCGACCACCGCGAGGATGGCGAGCGTCAGCAGACAGGAGGAGGCCGCGAGCCAGGGACGCCAGGAGAACTGGAACCAGAACAGCGTGATGAGCGCGTAGCCCGCCAGCCGGATCGCGAGATCGCCCGGACGCAGGCTCGGCCGGCGCGGGGCGGCCGCCGCCTCGATGGCGAGGGCGCCGGCGAGCGCGACCGCCAGGGGCAGGAGAAGGGTCGCCGCGCTCATCGAAGGCCCTTAACGCCGCGGTCCGCCGGACACGCCGCGCCGGGCGCGCAGGCGGCGAAGGATCGGATTGAGGACGGCGTAGCGCAGTCGCATCGTGGCGTGGCGGACGGCGCCGAGCGCGAGCGGCGAGGGCGGGGCGGCGGCGCGGGCCTCGCTGAGGCGATCGAGCAGTTGCTCCGGCGTGCAGGGCTTCATCGCCACCGGATCGAGATAGAGCGGGTAAAGGATCAGCGCACCCGCCACCAGCTCGTCGAGGGAGAGCCGCCGGCCCCGGTCGGCCTCCGGGGCGAGATCCTCGGTGAGACCCCAGCCGGCGTAGAAGGGCCGGCCGTGAACGGCCACGCTCAGGCCCCGGATCAGCGCCTCGAAGCCCGCCAGAGAGGTCATGGTCTCGACGTGGTCGCAGCGGTCGAGCAGATCCACGATCGAGAGGCCGCCCACCACGCGGTCGGCCAGCGCCCGCACCTCGACCTCGGGAATCGTGCCGGGCCTGAAGCCCGCTTCCACGTCGGGATGCGGCTTGTAGAGCAGGAAGGCGTCCGGATTCCGGGCGCGGGCGGCGCGCAGGAGCGCGAGGTTGCCGCGCACCTGCGGCGAACCGGTCAGCACCGAGGCGTCGTCCTCCACCTGCCCCGGCACCAGCACGATCCGCCGGTCCGTGGGCCAATCCTCGCCGGCACCCGCGAGGCCGACATTGTACTTGCTCAGGCGCCGCGCCACGATGCTCTCGCGCAGGGCGGCGGCGCGCGCGGTCACGTCGGGCGGGAACGCCGCCTCCCGGAGGATGCGGGCCAGCCGGCTCTCGACCCGCGGATCGTAGTAGATGCCGAGGTCGTCCACGACGATGGACGCGCCGGGCTGCAGGCTGGCGCCGAGGCCCACCGAGCGCAGGAAGCCGTCCTCGATGCGCGCGAAGGGGAGGCCGGCCTCCGCGCACAGGCCCGGAAGCTGCTCGGGGCAGCGGGTCGCCCAGGCCTGAACCCGGGCGTCGTGGCTGCGCGCCAGCGCGACCGCCTCCTGCGCCGTCATGGTGTGGAGCGGCGGCCCCGCCGGCCCCGCGGCGAAGACATCGAGCGCCGCCCGCTTCCAGCCCGAGACGCCGACGAGGACGACGCGGCGCGCGTTGTCGCGGAAGCGGTCGCGCAGCCACGCCACCCGCTCGGCGGCCTCCGCCAGGGAAATCGGCCTGCGCGTCCAGGGATCGAAGCCGTGCACGCCCGCGCCGAAGCGGCACGCGAGGAGGGCAGCGGCATCGCCGGGCCGGGGGCCTTCCGCGGGGTCGGAGCAATGCGTCTCGAAGCCTGCGGCCTGCGCCTCCCAACCGGCGTCCCACCGCGCCACGTGGATGCGCCCGGCGAGCGGGAACAGCCGCCACGGATCGGCCGGCGCCGTGATGACGGTGAGCCGCGGATCGGTCGGCGCAGCCTCGGCCGGGCAGCCGTCGGGGCCGGCGGCGACGAAACGCGCGGACGGGAAATCGGCCAGGAGCCGCGCCAGGAAGGCGCGCACGGACCCACGGGAAGCCGCCGTCCGCGCGTCGATCAGGGCCAGATCCGGCGCTCCCGCGAACGCCTCTTCGACCGCACCCGCGCCGGATCGAGGCCAGCGGTTGAAGCCGGAGAGGCGAAGCGCGCGCAGGAGATCGCCCAGGTCCGTCGAGGGCTCCTCACCGCCGACCGGGCGGCCGGCATAACTCAGTCTCAGGCTCGCGAAGCCGGTAGCGGGCGAGTCGTAGGGGCTGAGCAGCGGCCCCGGGGCAACGCGCAGGACCTGCAGAGCGCTCGCCGCCGCGGCGGGGGACCAGAGGGCCGGAGCACCCGGGGCGCGCAGGCGCAAGGGCACGCCCGCGGCCGCCTCGATCTCGGCACGCAGATGCCGGACCGTCCTGCCGAGCGGCAGGAAGGAGCGGGGCAGCCCGGTATCCACGTCCGGCTCGATGTGGCGCAGGTCGATCATGGCGAGGCCCGCTCCATAGCCCAAGCCGCGGGCGCGGCCCAGGGCGGTTCGTGCATGGGCGGCGGAGCAGGGAGCGGACGGTCGTCCCGCGGATGGAGCCGATTTTCCAGGGGATGACGACCGGCCGGACACAACGGAGCCGTAATCTGGCGCGAGACCTCCCCCGACCGATCGTCGCAATCTCAAATGACGTGACGAATCGGCCACGGAGGCTCCCGAATCGCTCGGCGCTCCTCTCGCTGTGGTTGCTGCGGCCGGAAGAGCATGAGATTTCGTCAGCCTCGACGCCGTCGGCCCTTCGCTTCGCGCTTCAGGGATTGAGCACCTCGGAATGTCGCAGCCACGTGCCAGTGCCGTTCATGGTCACGCCGCCACGTTCCTGTTCCTGCAGGGGATCGCCTCCCCGTTCTTCTCGATCCTCGGCGAGGCGCTGATCGAGCGCGGTCACAAGGTCCGGCGCATCAATTTCTCGGCGGGCGACTGGCTGTTCTGGCGTCTTCCAGCCGACCATTACCGCGGCAAGCGCGACGACTGGGACGCCTACCTCGAATCCTATATCCGCGAGCATGCGGTCACCGACATCGTGCTGTTCGGCGATTGCCGGCCCTACCATCAGGCGGCGGTGCTGGTCGCCAAGCCGCTCGGCGTGCGCATCCACGTCTTCGAGGAGGGCTATGTCCGGCCCTACTGGATCACCTGCGAGGCGGGCGGCGTGAACGGCAATTCCACGCTGCCGAAGCGCGCCGAGGAGATCCGGGCGATCGCCCGCAAGCTGCCGCAGCCGGGGCGCGCAATGCCGCTGACGGGCGACATGGCCCGGCGCAGTCTGTGGGATATCGGCTTCAACATCGCCAATATCGGCTTCCCGTATCTCTATCCGGGCTTTCGCACCCACCGGCCGAACCACATCGCCGCAGAGTATGGCGGCTGGATCAAGAAGTTCGTGCGCCGCGGCCGCACCCGGCGCGAGGCGGCACGGGTCAACGAGATCTACGCAGCGATCCAGGCCGACTACTTCCTGCTGCCGCTCCAGCTCGACAGCGATTATCAGATCCGCGTCCACTCGCCGTTTCTCGGCGTCGAGGGCTTCATGGACCGGGTGATCGCCTCGTTCGCGAAGCACGCGCAGGCACCGACCCGGCTCCTCGTCAAACTGCACCCGCTCGACAGCGGGATCATGAACTGGCGCAAGCGCGCCCGGCAATCGGCCAAGCGCCACGGCTGCAACGACCGCCTCGACTTCATCGACGGCGGCGACCTGCCCAAGCTGATCGACGGCAGCCGCGGCGTCGTGCTCGTGAACTCGACGGTGGGGATGCTGGCGCTGGAGCGCGGCCGGCCGACCCTCGCCTTCGGCCAAGCGGTCTACAACCTGCCGGGCCTGACGCATCAGGGCGACATCGACACCTTCTGGAGCGATCCGAAGCCGCCGGACATGGCGCTGATGCGCGACTTCACCCGGGTCGTCATGCACCGCACCCAGATCAACGGCGGCTACTTCTCGCGCCCGGCCATCGAGCGGGCGGTGGCGGGCGCCGTGCCCCGGCTCGAGGCAGCCTTGCCGCCCGCGGCGCTGGCCAGCGCCCGCGACACGCTCGACGAGACCGAGCGCGACGGCCGGCTCTCGCCCGCCTATTGACGGCAGCGCGTCGAGGCCGTTCCGGACCTCGACCGCCGGCTCCCCCGAAAGACAGACATCCTTGCCCGTCATCCTCATCACCGGAGCCTCCAGCGGCATCGGCGCGGCCCTCGCGCGGCTCTACGCGCGGGAGGGCACCAGCCTCGTCCTGACCGGCCGTGACCGGACCCGGCTCGAGGCCGTCGCCGAAGAATGCCGGGAGCGGGGGGCCGACATCCGCACGCGGAGCATCGACGTGCGCGAGCGGACGGAGATCGGCGCCTGGATTCGCGAACTCGACGGCGCGACGCCCCTCGACCTCGTGATCGTCAACGCCGCGGTGAACGGCGGCCATCCGAGCGGCGGCCTGGAGACGGAGGAGACCGCCTTCGAGACCGCCGACATCAATCTCGGTGGGGCGCTCAACGTGATGCTGCCCTGCGTGACCCTGATGAGTGCGCGCGGCCGGGGCCAGATCGCGCTGATCTCCTCGCTCGCGGCCTACGCGCCGCTGCCCGATGCGCCGGCCTATAGCGGGGCCAAGGCCGCGCTCCTGGCCCACGGCCTCGCGCTGCGCCAGAAGCTGAAGCCGCTGGGCGTGCGCCTCAGCGTGGTCACGCCGGGCTACGTGAAGACGCCGATGGGCGGCGTCATCAAGGGTTGGCGGCCCTTGGAGATGAGCGCGGAGCAGGCCGCGGCCCGCATCATCCAGGGGCTGGAGCGCGATCGCGACGTGATCGCCTTCCCCGCAATTCTCGCCGCGCTCGCCCGCGGGGCGCTGCTGGTGCCGGAGCGGATTCGCAGCGCGGGCCTGCGCGGGTTCCGCTTTCGCAACCGTCCGCGGCGCTGATGGCCGCGCCGCGTCTCGCCCTGTTCGCGCTGGAAGCCCTGCCGAACGCCCGCGCGGTGCGCCGCTTCGTGGCGGACCACGCGCAGGACATCGCCTTCGTCGGGCTCTCGAACGCGGAGCGTCCGGCGACGGGTGGGCTGACCGGGCAGATCCGGCGCCATCTCGCCCGCTCGGGGCCGGGCTTCCTGCCCTATCTCGGCGTCAATTTCGGCCTGCCCGACCTGCTGCGCCCGCTCGCCCCGCTCACGCAGCGGCTCGCCGGCAGCCGCGCGGCACCCGAGGCGACGCCGCTCGCCGCGCTCTGCCGCCGCCTCGCCCTACCCGTTCACACGGTGGACGACGTGAACGGAGAGGCGGTGGCGAAGGCCTTCGCCGCGCGGGCGCCGGACCTGATCGTCACCTTCCATTTCGACCAGATCCTGTCTGAGGCGACGCTGGCGCGGGCGCGGCTCGGCGGAATCAATTTGCATCCGAGCCTGCTGCCGCAGCATCGCGGTCCCGTGCCGACGATCCACGCCCTGGCGGAGGGGAGGGGGGATTTCGGCGTGACCATCCACCGGCTGGCCGCGGCGATCGATGCCGGGGCGATCCTGGCGCAGGAGGCGGTCGCGTTGCCCGCCGACACCACGGCCACCCGCGCCGCCGTGCGGCTGCACGAGCGGGGCCGCCACCTGCTCGACCGGGTGCTCGACGAGGCGGCGGCGGCGGGAGCGCTTCCGCCCGGCCGGACGGTGCCGGTGCTGCCCTATTGCGGCTTTCCGGATCGGGCCATGCTCGCCCGGATGCGCCGGGAGGGAAGGCACCTCACCGACGGCCGCGACCTGCGGGACGCGCTCACGCTCTCCCGCAGGGATTGAGGCCGATCAGGCCCGCAGGGCCGCGTCGAGATCGTCGATGAGGTCCTGCGGGTCCTCGATTCCGATGGAGAGGCGCACCACCTCCGGGCCGGCGCCGGCCGCCCGCTTCTGCTCGTCGGTGAGCTGGCGGTGCGTGGTCGAGGCCGGGTGGATCACCAGCGAGCGCGTGTCGCCGATATTGGCGAGGTGGCTGAAGAGCTGGAGATTCGAGACGAGCTTCACCCCCGCCTCGTAGCCGCCCTTGAGGCCGAAGGTGAACACCGCCCCCGCGCCCTTGGGCGTGTAGCGCTGCGCCAACGCGTGGTAGCGGTCGCTCTCCAGGCCCGGATAGCTCACCCACTCGACGTCGGCGTGATCCTTGAGGAAGCGCGCCACCTGCAGCGCGTTGTCGGAATGGCGCTGCATCCGCAGTGGCAGCGTCTCGATGCCGTTGAGGATCAGGAAGGCGTTGAAGGGCGAGAGCGCGGGGCCGAGGTCGCGCAGGCTGAGCACGCGCACGGCGATGGCGAAGCCGAAATTGCCGAAGGTCTCGGCCAGCACCATGCCGGCATATTCGGGCCGGGGTTGGGACAGCATCGGGTAGCGCTCGTCGCCCTGCCAGGGGAAGGTGCCGCCGTCCACGATCAGGCCGCCGATGGAATTGCCGTGGCCTCCGAGGAACTTGGTGGCCGAGTGCACGATGATGTCGGCGCCGTGCTCGAACGGCTTGATCAGGTACGGCGTCGCCATCGTGTTGTCGACGATCAGCGGGATGTTGTGGCGCTTGGCGATGACGCTGAGCGCGGCGATGTCGGTGATGACCCCGCCCGGATTGGCGATGGACTCGCAGAAGATCGCCTTGGTGCGGGGCGTGATCGCCCGCTCGAAGGAATCGGGGTCGTCGGTGTCGGCCCAGACCACCTGCCAGCCGAAGTTCTTGTAGGAGTGGTTGAACTGGTTGATCGAGCCGCCGTAGAGCTTGTTGGCCGCCACGAACTCGTCGCCTGGCTGCATCAGGGCGTGCAGCGTCAGGAACTCGGCGGCGTGGCCCGAGGCTACGGCGAGCGCGGCGGTGCCGCCTTCGAGCGCGGCGATGCGCTCCTCCAGCACTGCGTTCGTCGGGTTGGTGATGCGGGTGTAGATGTTGCCGAAGGCCTGGAGCCCGAACAGCGAGGCGGCATGGTCCACGTCGTCGAAGACGAAGCTCGTCGTCTGATAGATCGGCGTCGCCCGCGCGCCCGTGGCCGGGTCGGGGGTCGCACCCGCGTGGATCGCGAGGGTGTTGAAGCCGGGCTGGCGGTCGGTCATCGCGTAAACTCCTCAGGGTCGGCGGTGTACGCCCGCGATCTCCGGACGTGCAAGCGCCCCGCATCCGGGCACCCGGCGGCAAGGTGACCTTCTGGTGACGGTGGGCGGGGAACGTTGCCGCGCTGCACAGTCCTCAAGCGCGGCAGTCTAGACACGTTCGCATCTTGCATGTCAGAGAGCGCCCGGGACGGGATCGGCAATCCGGTGGTGACCGCGGGTCGCATTGATTGCCGGCGCGCGATGGTGTCTGCCGTCGATCCGGATCTTGAATTGTAAAGCCTCCAAGGTATGCCGGATCGAAGCGTCCGCGGTGCCCGGAGAGGCTCGGCACTGCCGGCTGACGGGAGGGTTACCTTGGCAGACGAAGGGCCTCAGGGCACCAAGCGAGATTTCCTGTTCCTCGCCACCGGCGCGGGGCTGGCCGTGGGCGTGGGCGCGGTGGCGTGGCCCTTCGTGGCCTCCATGGCGCCGGATGCCGCCACGGTCGCGGCCGGCGCGCCGCTCGATGTCGATCTCAGTCCGATCCAGGACGGCCAGATCGTCAACGTGTTCTGGCGCGGCAAGCTGATCTTCGTGCGCAAGCTGACGGAGAAGGAAGTCACGGACATGAAGGCCGTGCCCCTCTCCGAGATGATCGACCCGGCCGGATTCGACACCCGCGTCAAGGCGGGGCACGATCGCTGGCTCGTCGCCTACGGCAACTGCACCCATCTGGGCTGCGTGCCGATCGGACATTCCGGCAATTACGAGGGCTGGTCCTGCCCCTGCCACGGCTCGCAGTTCGACGCCGTCGGCCGCGTGCGCCGCGGCCCGGCGCCGACCAACCTGCCGATTCCGCCCTACGCCTTCGAGACCGATACCAAGCTGAAGATCGGCGAAGAAGGCGGCAAGGCGGTCGCCTAAGAACAGGACACGAGAAGCCGGAGCGGGCAACCCGATGAGCAGCGCACACGCGACTTCGACCTACGTCCCCAAGAGCCGCCTCGCGAAGTGGTTCGAGTCACGGCTGCCGCTCGTCGGGCTGGTGCACTCGTCCTTCGTCGCCTTCCCGGTTCCGCGTAACCTCAACTACTTCTGGACCTTCGGCGCGATCCTGATCGCCTTCCTCGGCATCCAGATCATCACCGGCGTCTGGCTGGCGATGCACTACGATCCGAACGCGAGCAACGCCTTCGATAGCGTCGAGCACATCATGCGCGACGTGAACTACGGCTGGCTGCTGCGCTACGCGCACGCCAACGGCGCCTCGATGTTCTTCGTGGCGGTCTACGTCCACATCTTCCGCAACCTCTATTACGGGTCCTACAAGGCCCCGCGCGAGGTGCTCTACCTGCTCGGCGTCATCATCTACCTCCTGATGATGGCCACCGCCTTCCTCGGCTACACCCTGCCGTGGGGCCAGATGAGCTTCTGGGGCGCCACCGTCATCACCAACATCCTGGCGGCGATCCCCGTGGTTGGCGACACGATCCAGAGCCTGCTCTGGGGCGGCTACTCGGTCGGCAACCCGACCATCAACCGCTTCTTCTCGCTGCACTTCCTGCTGCCGTGGATGATCGCCGGCGTCGTCGTCCTGCACGTCTGGGCGCTGCACGTCACGGGCCAGAACAACCCGGCCGGCATCCCGATCAAGTCGAGCAAGGACGCGGTGCCCTTCACCCCCTACGCGACCATCAAGGACGTGTTCGCGGTGGTGGTGTTCATGATCCTGTTCGCTTGGTTCATCTTCTACCAGCCGAACTATCTCGGCCACGCCGACAACTACGTCCCGGCCAACCCGTCGGTCACGCCCGCGCACATCGTGCCGGAATGGTACTTCCTGCCCTTCTACGCGATCCTGCGCGCGGTGCCGGACAAGCTCGGCGGCGTCATCCTGATGTTCGGCGCGGTGCTGATCCTGGCCTTCGCGCCGTGGCTCGACACCTCTCGGGTCCGCTCCTGCAATTATCGTCCGGTCTACCGGGTGTTCTTCTGGGTCTTCCTCGTCAACGCCATCATCCTCGGCTGGCTCGGCGCGAAGCCCCCGGAGGGCGGCTACGTCCTCGCCTCGCGGATCTGCACCTTCTACTACTTCGCCCACTTCCTCATCGTCATGCCCCTCGTCGGCCTGTTCGAGACGCCCGACCGCCTGCCGGGATCGATCCTCGAAACCGTGACCGGCAAGGGCAAGCAGGTGAGCGGATCGGGCATGCCCGCGGGCGCCGCGGCCGAACCGGCCAAGCGCTGACGGGCAGGGGGAGACAACAACGATGCGCATCGCACGCCTCGCCGCCGCGACCCTTCTCGCGGCCTCCCTCGGTGCCGCCTCGGCGCTCGCCGAGGACGGCCACGGCATCAACCCGCCGCGGGAGAAGTGGAGCTTCGCCGGCATGTTCGGCCGCTTCGACCAGGCGCAGCTCCAGCGCGGCTTCCAAGTCTACAAGGAAGTCTGCGCGAGCTGTCACTCCATGCGTCTGGTCGCCTTCCGCAACCTCGCGGAGCCCGGCGGTCCGGGCTTCACCGCGGGGCAGGTCAAGGCGCTCGCCGAGACCTACAGCGTCAAGGAAATCGACGATTCCGGCGCCGAGAAGGAGCGTCCGGCCCGTCCGGCCGATCGCTTCCCGTCGCCCTTCCCCAACGAAAAGGCGGCGGCCGCGGCCAATGGCGGCAAGGCGCCGCCGGACTTCTCGGTGCTGGCCAAGGCCCGCACCTACGAGCGCGGCTTCCCGCTCTTCGTCTTCGACGCGCTGCCCTTCACCGGCTACTCGGAGCAGGGTGTCGATTACATCCACGCGCTGCTGACCGGCTACGAGGATGCCCCGAAGGGCTTCACGATGCCCGAGAGCGGCTACTATAACAAATACTACCCCGGCCACGTCATCGCGATGCCGAACCCGCTCAGCGATGGGCAGCTCACCTATCCCAAGAACGACAAGGGCGAGCCCGTCGTGCCGGAGACGGTGGAGCAATACTCGCACGACGTGGCGGCCTTCATGGCCTGGGCCGCCGAGCCGCACATGATGGCCCGCAAGGCGCTGGGCCTGCGCGTGATCCTGTTCCTGATCGTGCTCGCGGGGCTGCTCTACTACGTGAAGAAGCAGGTCTGGAAAAAGGTCGGTGGCGAGGTGCACGGCCTCCAGCCCGAGCTGCACAAGACCTACTGAGCCGACCCTGCAGGTCAGCACGAACGAACGGGCCCTTCGCGGGCCCGTTTGCGTGTCGGCGCAAGCCTGCGATAAGGGCTGGCAAGTGCCGGACATGGCCGGTCCGGGCGAACTCAAAACGTCATCGCTAGACCATCGTGCCGGATATCGTATCCGGCACGATGGTCTAGCCTCCTGTTTTGCATCGTCTTTTTCCGAAAGCCGGCGGCCACCTTTCGGGACGATGCTCTAGACCCTGCGACGCGTCCCGCGACGGGCGCGCGCGGCGTCGCGCAACGGCCGGAGACAGGGGATTCTCGCATGACGGCAGCGGTTCTCGGCGTGATCGGCGGCTCGGGCGTCTACGACCTGCCCGGCCTGGAGGATGTCCGCGAGGAGGCGATCACCTCTCCCTGGGGCGAGCCTTCGGACGCGCTGCGCATCGGCCGCATCGGCGAGACCAAGGTGGTGTTCCTGGCCCGCCACGGCCGCGGCCACCGGCTCTCGCCCACCGGCATCAACTACCGTGCCAACATCGACGCGCTGAAGCGCGCGGGCGTGACCGACATCATCTCGCTCTCCGCCTGCGGCTCGTTCCGCAACGAGCTGCATCCCGGCCTGTTCGTGCTCGTCGATCAGTTCGTGGATCGCACCTTCGGGCGCGCCACCTCCTTCTTCGGGAATGGCTGCGTCGCCCACGTGCCCTTCGCCCACCCGGTGGGACCGGTGCTCCAGAAGCGCATCGCCTCCGCGGCCGAGGCCGAGGGCATCGCGGTGCACCGGGGCGGCACCTATGTCTGCATGGAGGGGCCGCAATTCTCGACCCTCTCCGAATCGAAGCACTACAAGGCCTCGAACTTCGACGTGATCGGCATGACCAACCTGCCGGAGGCCAAGCTCGCTCGGGAGGCCGAGATCACCTACGCGACCATTGCCATGGTGACCGACTACGATTGCTGGCACCCGAGCCACGACAGCGTGGACGTGGCCTCGGTCGTCGCCGTGGCCCGCGCCAATGCCGGCAAGGCGGCGCAACTCGTCGCCCGCGTCGCCCGCGACTTCCCGGCCGAGCGCGAGGATTGCCCGGCGGGCTCGCACCGGGCGCTCGACGGCGCGATCATGACCGCGCCGGCCCATCGCGACCCGGACCTCGTCGCCAAGCTCGACGCGGTGGCCGGGCGGGTGCTCGGGGGCTGATCGCAGGGGAGCCTCGTCCGAGACTTCAGCCGAAGCGAGCCTGGGCTCTTCCCCTTCGGAATGGTCGCGCCGCCGGACGGTTTTGCTGCCCTCGCAGGGACGGCGAGCGGTAAAAAACTCAGCGCGCGCAGCCGTTGACGCGCTCCTGGCGCTGGATTTCGACGATGTCGGCGCGCTGGCGGGCCGAGAGCGGCACGTCGGCAAGTTCATCGTACCGGCAGCCCGCATTGCCGAAGGCGCGGATCGCGCGCTCGGTACGGAAGCAGTAGCCCGCATCCTTGTAGATCGCGTTGCGCTCGCCCCACAGCGCGTCGCAGGGGAAGGCCGCGAGCGCGGGCGTGGCGGCGGCTGACAGCAGGATCGTGGCGGCGAGAAAGCGCATGGAACGGGCTCCGGTCCGCCGGAGCACGGGCGCCTCAGGCGGCTTTGAGGGTGAGCGAGCGGCTGGGCTCGCGGCCGAAACCGCGGATCTCCATCCGGTCGCCCGCGATCTCCAGCACGGCAAAGGCCGAGGTGTCGGCCGTGTCTACCATGCCGTGGAAGTTGACGTAGTGGATGCCGTCGGCCTGCGCGTAGTTTCCCGCGTGATTGTGGCCGTTGAAGTAGGCGACGACGTGCGGCTGCCGGGCGAGCAGCCCGGAGATCCGGCCCGCATCCCAGAGATTGTGCGGGTTCTCGGGCGCGACCGGATAGTGGCAGAGCACGATGACCCGCTCGCCCGCCGCGCGGGCCGCCGCCAGAACGCCCTCCAGCCACGTCACCTGCGCCTCGCCGAGCGATCCGTTCCAGCCCTGCGCCTGGGCCAGCCCCGCTGCCCTCGCCTCGGCCAGCCGCGTCTCGGCCAGCGCCCGGCGCGGATCGCCCGGCGGGGGGGCGAACAGCGAGACGTCGTTGCCGTCGAGGACGACGAAGCGCAGGCCAACTGCCGCGAAATCGTAGTGGGCGCGCTCCATCCCGAGCCATCCCGGCACGCGGCCGAGATGGTCGGGCCCGACCTCGAAATCGTGGTTGCCGAGCACGAAGCGGGTCTCGTGGCGCAGGGTGCGGTAGATCGGCAGGATGCGCTCGAAGCTCGCCGCGTCGCGGTCGATGACGTCGCCGAGCGTCACGACGAAGCGCAGATCCTCGCCGTTCAGGGTCGCCACGGCGGCGCGCATCTTGTCGAGGCTGTTGGCGTAGTAGCGGCCGAGCTTCAGGTTGGGCGCGGCATCCGCATATTGCGGATCGGCGATCACGCCGAAGCGCAGCACACCGTCCGCCGCGCGGGTCGGCCCGGCGAGGAGAGCGGCGCTGCCGGCGAGGACGGAACGGCGGGACAGCATGGCGGCGGCCTCGAACGGATGCGACGGGGCAGGCTGGCGCGCCCCAATGACCGCCGGATGACGCCCGCCGGGGCGATGCGCGGCCGGCGGGAGGGATCGGTCCGCAAAACCCTTCCCCCGCCGGGCAAAACCACACTACAAGGCAGGCCCGGCCGGCAGGCCGCTCCAGGGTTTCGAGTCTAAGGACGCGATGCGCAACGCCAGCATCAGCCGCCGCACGGCGGAGACCGACGTCTCCGTGTCGATCGATCTCGACGGCACCGGCAAGGCCGCGATCGCGACCGGCGTCGGCTTCCTCGACCACATGCTGGAGCTGTTCGCCCGGCACGGGCTGTTCGATGTCGAGATCAAGTGCGCGGGCGACCTGCACGTCGATCAGCACCACACCACCGAGGATATCGGCATCGCGTTGGGGCAGGCGGCGGCGAAGGCGCTCGGCGACAAGCGCGGCATCGCCCGCTACGCCGATATCCACATGCCGATGGACGAGACGCTGAGCCGTCTGGCGATCGACATTTCCGGCCGGCCGTTCCTCGTCTTCCGCACGAGCTTCCGCGTCGAGAAGATCGGCCAGTTCGACACCGAGCTGGTGCGCGAGTTCTTCCAGGCCTTCGCGATGAATGCCGGCATTACGCTGCACGTCGAGACGCTCTACGGCGACAACGCCCACCACATCGCCGAGAGCCTGTTCAAGGGGCTGGCCCGCGCCTTGCGCAAGGCCGTGGCCATCGATCCGCGGGAGGAGGGCCGCGTGCCCTCCACCAAGGGATCGCTCTAGGAGCCGGGAGACGAGGATGCGGACCTACACGCTGCACGTTCCCGAGGGCTCCGTCCGGGGTGACGCCTCCGCGCTGGAGCGGGCGGAACTCGTGCGGGACGGTTTCTCCTGGAGCGCCTTCGCCTTCACCGTGCTGTGGTTCCTGCGCCACCGGCTCTGGCTCGCCGCGCTGATCGTTCTCCTGGGCCTCGTCGGGCTCGCGCTGGCGGGCCGGGCCCTCGGCCTGTCGCCCTTTGCGGCGTTCCTCGTCACCGGGCTCGCGAGCCTGCTGATCGGGCTGGAGGCGTCGAGCCTGCGCCGCTGGACCTACGGCCGCCGGGGCCGGCCCGCCCGCGACGCGGTGATCGCCGGCTCCCAGGAGGAGGCGGAGATGAAGGCCGTCGCCCGCTGGCTCGATGCGGAGGCGCCTGCCCGCCTCGCGGCCCAGCCCCAGGCCGGCGCCCGCCCCGTCGTCCGCCGCGACGAGGACGCGCCCTTCGGTTTCTTCCCGGCAAGCGAGGGTGGACGGTGAGCGAGCAGACCGTCGCGATCATCGATTACGGATCGGGCAACCTCCATTCGGCGACCAAGGCCTTCGAGCGCGCCGCCCGCGAGGCCGGGCTCGACGGCACGCGCATCGTCGTCACCGACCGGCCCGAGATCGTGGCCGGGGCCGACCGCGTGGTGCTGCCCGGCGTCGGCGCCTACGCCGATTGCCGGCGCGGCCTCGATTCGGTGCCCGGCATGGTCGAGGCGATGACGAAAGCCGTGCGGGAGCAGGGCAAGCCCTTCCTCGGCATCTGCGTCGGCATGCAACTCATGGCGAGCCGCGGCCTCGAATACGAGGAGACGCCGGGCCTCGGCTGGATCGCCGGCGACGTCGCCCCGATCGAGCCCGCTGATCCGCAGCTGAAGATCCCGCATATGGGCTGGAACACGCTGCATCTCGACCGCGAGCACGCCCTGCTCGCCGGGATCGAGACGGGCGAGGGCGGGCTGCACGCCTATTTCGTCCACAGCTTCGCGCTGAAGGCCGCCGAGCCGGCCGAGGTCGTGGCCCATGCCGAGTATGGCGGCCCGGTCACGGCGCTCGTCGCGCGCGACAACATGGCCGGCACCCAGTTCCACCCCGAGAAGAGCCAGCGCCTGGGCCTCGCTCTCCTCGGCAACTTCCTGCGCTGGCGTCCCTGAGGGCGCGTCAGATCCGATACCCCGATTCCGGCGAGTCAAACGCGTGATCCTGTATCCGGCCATCGACCTCAAGGAAGGACGCTGCGTCCGCCTCGTTCAGGGCGACATGGCCCAGGCCAAGGTCTTCAACGACGATCCCGCCGCCCAGGCCGAAGCCTTCGAGATGCAGGGCTTCTCCTGGCTGCACGTGGTCGATCTCGACGGCGCCTTCGCCGGCGCGCCGCGCAACGCGGCGGCGGTCGACGCGATCCTGGCGCGGATCAAGCTCCCGGTGCAGCTCGGCGGGGGCGTGCGTGAGATGCGCACCCTGGAGGGCTGGCTGGAGAAGGGCGTGAGCCGGGTCATCATCGGCACCGCCGCCGTGCGCGATCCCGCCTTCGTGCACGAGGCGGCCCGCCGCCATCCCGGCCGCATCGCCGTCGGCATCGACGCCAAGGACGGGCGCGTGGCCGTCGAGGGCTGGGCCCAGACCTCCAGCATGACGGCGGAAGAACTCGGGCGCCGCTTCGAGGATGCGGGCGTGGCCGCCATCATCTACACCGACATCGCCCGCGACGGCATCCTCAAGGGCCTCAACATCGAGATGACCCTGGCGCTCGCCTCGGCCGTCAACATCCCGGTCATCGCCTCGGGCGGCCTCGCCTCGATGGCCGACGTGGAGCGCCTGCTGGAGCCGGATTGCGCGGTGCTGGCCGGCGCCATCACCGGCCGCGCCCTCTACGACGGCCGCATCGACCCGAAGGAGGCGCTGGCCGCCATCGCCCGCTCCAAAGGGACGGCGACTTCGTGATAGGATGCGGGCAGGAGGCTCGCATGAGTGCTGTGAAGGCTGCCGCCGTTCAGACCCGGCCCGGCACCGCCTACGAGGACGACTTCTACACCTGGACGCAGGAGCAGGGCGCGCGCCTGCGGGCCGGTGACCTCTCGGCCCTCGACCTCGCGAACCTGGCGGAGGAGATCGAGAGCTTGGGACGCAGCGAGTTCAACAGCCTCGTCAGCGCGTGGCGCGTGATCCTCCTACACATGCTCAAGTTCGATCATCAGCCGGACAAGAAGACCCGAAGCTGGGCTATTTCGATCGCGGCACAACGGAACGAGGCAGAGTTCATCCTCAAGGACAATCCGGGCCTGAAGGGCCGCTTGGATGAGGCGTTGGAACGCGCCTATCACGGCGCCCGTCTCGGTGCGTCGAAGGAGACGCGCCTTCCCTTGAAGCGCTTTCCCGAGACCTGTCCCTACTCTCCGGAAGAAATCCGGTCGCGACCCTTCCCCGTCGATCCCGACGATCCGACCGCCTGAAAGACGTCTCCGTGCTCAAGACCCGCATCATCCCCTGCCTCGACGTGAAGGACGGGCGCGTCGTGAAGGGCGTGCAGTTCCTCGAACTGCGCGATGCCGGCGATCCGGTCGAATCGGCCAAGGTCTACGACGCCGCCGGGGCTGACGAACTCTGCTTCCTCGACATCACCGCGAGCCACGAGGCCCGCGGCACCCTGCTCGACGTGGTGAGCCGCACGGCGGAGGCCTGCTTCATGCCGCTCACCGTCGGCGGCGGGGTGCGCACCGTGGCCGACGTGCGCACGCTCCTGCTCGCGGGCGCCGACAAGGTCGGCATCAACACGGCCGCCGTGAAGAACCCCGACTTCGTGGCCGAGGCGGCGGAGAAGTTCGGCGACCAGTGCATCGTCGTGGCCATCGACGCCAAGCGAGTCTCCGGTCCGGACGAGGCCGCGCGCTGGGAGATCTTCACCCATGGCGGGCGGACCCCCACCGGCATCGACGCGGTCGAGTTCGCCCGCACCGTGTCCGAGCGGGGGGCCGGCGAACTCCTCGTGACCTCCATGGACAAGGACGGCACCCGCTCCGGCTACGATCTTGCGCTGACCCGCACCATCGCCGACGCGGTGCGGGTGCCGGTGATCGCCTCGGGCGGCGTCGGCGGGCTCGACGACCTCGTGGCGGGCGTGCGCGACGGCGGCGCCAGCGCGGTGCTCGCCGCCTCGATCTTCCACTTCGGCCAGCACACGGTCGGTGAGGCCAAGGCCCACATGGCCGCGGCAGGCCTTGCGATGCGGCTCGATCCGTAACGGGTAACCGCTACGGCGGTGCCCGCGCCCCTTGACCGGGGCGCCCGCCCTGCGCAGGGTCCGGCGAGCCGGTATCCGATCATGCGATGCCGCATGGTACGGTTTCCGCTTGCGCGCCTGATGACGAAGTTCAGCCTCGACGACCTCGCCGCCCTGGTGGACAGCCGGGCCGGCACGCCTCCCGAGACCTCCTATACCGCCAAGCTCCTCTCCGAGGGGCCGGCCAAGGCCGCCAAGAAGCTCGGCGAGGAGGCGGTCGAGGCCGCCATCGCCGCGGTGCAGGGCGACCGGAAGGCGCTCGTCTCGGAGGCGGCCGACGTGCTCTATCACCTCGTGGTGACGCTCAAGACCGTCGGCGTGCCGCTGAGCGAGGTCATGGCCGAGTTGGATCGGCGCACGGCGCAGAGCGGCATCGCCGAGAAGGCGGCGCGGAGGCATACATGATCGGCGCCCCGATCCCGTCGGCCGGGATCGAACCGGAAGAGCGCCAGAATCCGGTGACCGGCCAGGGGCCGGGCCGCCTCTCGCCCTACCGGATCTTCGCCCGCGAGGAGTGGGCGCAGCTGCGCGCCGACACGCCGCTGACCCTGACCGCCGAAGACATCGGCCGGCTGCAATCCCTCAACGACCCGATCTCCATCGAGGAGGTCGTGGCGATCTACCTGCCGCTCTCGCGCCTGCTCTCGCTCTACGTCGCGGCGACGCAGGGACTGTTCAAGGCGACCCAGCGCTTCCTGCTCGCCGAGCACGACGCCAAGGTGCCCTACATCATCGGGCTCGCCGGCTCCGTGGCCGTCGGCAAGTCGACCACGGCCCGGGTGCTCAAGGCGCTGCTGGCCCGCTGGCCCAACACCCCGAAGGTCGATCTGATCACGACCGACGGCTTCCTTCACCCCAACGCCGAATTGCAGCGGATGGGGGCGATGGAGCGCAAGGGCTTTCCGGAGAGCTACGACAGCGCGGCGCTGCTGCGCTTCCTCGCCGACATCAAGGCCGGCCACAAGCGCGTCGCGGCGCCGGTCTATTCCCACCTCGTCTACGACGTGGTGCCCGGCGAGGAGCAGGTGATCGAATCCCCCGACATCCTGATCGTCGAGGGTTTGAACGTCCTCCAGCCCGCGCGGCTGCCGCGGGACGGCACCGCGATTCCCTTCGTCTCCGACTTCTTCGACTTCTCGATCTACCTCGACGGGCACGAGGACGACCTGCACCGCTGGTACGTCAACCGCTTCCTGCGCCTGCGCCAGACCGCCTTCCGCGACCCGCTCTCCTACTTCCGCAAATACGCCGAGGTGACCGAGACCGAGGCGCTGGAGATCGCCGACCGGCTCTGGACCACGATCAACCTGCCGAACCTGCGCGACAACATCCTGCCAACGCGCCAGCGAGCGAGCCTGATCCTGGCCAAGGGGCCGAGCCACCGCATCGAGAGCGTTGCGCTGCGGCGGTTGTGAGGCTCGAAGGGGTCGGCAGCTTCATCCGCTCGATCGCCCCGCGCCCGACCCTGCAAGGGCCTTCGTGACGCCCGCTTCAGACGGTTCGTGATTGGGGTGACTCGCTCACTGGCGGCTTCGAATGAGAGTGCGTTCCAAAGCAGATGCCGCGCTTGTGCCGGATCGGATGGTGAGAGGCATGATTCTTCCTCGATGGATCACCGCACCTCGGAGTCGAAGAGATCATGTAACTGGAATATTTTTCAGTCTTGTCTGGTCTGTCGCGATCCTGATCATCTTTGGCCATATCTTCGGCTGGAGCAGCGTAATGTATGGTGCGATGGCCTTCGTGCTGAGTGCTTTGGTTTTGCTCACGCGCATCGTTCCATGGCTGTGCACTCGAAGAGATGCCTGACGGTAGTTGCCGGTTCTGATGCGTGATTCGGCGAGCACGAGAATTGTGCGAGAAAGTACCTGATTGGACAGGAGCTGAGCATTCGCCATTGAGGGCTGCTTCGCAGACCGCTTCCTGCCTATCGTTGCCATCCGGACGCATCGATCCGCGCCCGTCTCGAACTTCCCCGATCGTTCCTCCGATCTCGGTCGTCCGTGGAAAACACCGGGGATAACCGCCCAAACGGCTCAGCTTGCCCGGAAATTGCCCCGGCTTGCCCTGGGGATGACACAACCTCGGCCGTGATTGCGCCACATCCGGCGGCGTAACTGTTGCCCATACGCCGCTGGCGCCATCACGAAGAGTGAGCGACGACAACGATGCAGGGCCGTACGATCGGATCGCAACGGACCACCCGGGACCCCCGCAAGGGCGGGCGCCCCGCCTCGAACGCCGACGTCATCACCCTCTCCGCCCGCACGGGGCGCGACCACGGCAGCCGCACCGCGCTGCTGCGGTCCATCCTCTCGATGACCCTGCTCGCCGGCGGCCTGAGCGCGGTCCTGCTCAATGCGGGCACCGATCTCGGCCGGGCCGAGGCCTCGACCAAGGCGGCGAGCGACCTCTCGATGCCCAAGCCCCGGCTCCAGTCGCTCGCGCCGGAGGCCCCGGTCCCGTCGGTGCTGGCAGCCTCCTCCAGCTTCCGCGCGGTGGATGGGCTCGACAGCGAACTCGGCACCAACAGCGTCGATCGCGTCTCCTACGACTTCCTGCTCTCGCAGACCTCCAGCGGCGATCCGAACGACATCCTCGAATTCGGTCCGATGAAGATCCGCCGCCACCTCGTGCAGACCATCGTCAAGGCGGCGCAGGCGGTCGAGACCGATCCGGTCCTGCTCATGGCGGTCGCCGACAAGGAATCGAGCTTCATCACCGCCGTGCAGGCCAAGACCTCCTCGGCCACCGGCCTGTATCAGTTCATCGAGCGCACCTGGCTCGGGGTGATCCGCGATTTCGGACCCAAATACGGGTACGACAAGGACGCCGCCCTGATCGTGCCGGACGGCAACGACCGCCCGAGCGTCCAGGATCAGGCGGAACGCGCCCGCATCCTCGACATGCGCCGCGATCCCTATCTCTCGGCCGTCATGGCTGGCGAGATGCTCAAGCGCGACGCCGCCCGCATCGCCCTCAAGATCGGCCGCGAATTGTCGCTCGGCGAAGTCTATCTCGCCCACTTCCTCGGCCCCGACGACGCCGAGAACTTCCTGTCGAAGGTCGTGGACCAGCCGACTTCGGCCGCCGCCACGCTCCTGCCCGGCCCGGCGCGGGCCAACCGCTCGATCTTCTTCGGCGGGACCACCGGCCGCGGCCGTCACCGCAAGCCGGCCAGCCTCTCCGTCGCCCAGGTCCACCAGAAGTTCGAGGCGATGATGAGCGCCCGGGGCGACCGCTACCGCGACGTGCGCAGCGTCGCCGGGCTGATCGCCGTTGCCAACGCCGAGACCGCCCAGTGAGCTGAGAGGAAGCTGCGGCCCCCCGCCGCGCGGCAGGGGGCGCGACGGCGAAAATCCTCCCTCGTTGCAACTGAGCGGCCCCGGTCCGCTTTGATGTCCTGTACCGCGTCGTCCCTCGCCCCACGGATGGGCGTCGGTCACCGGAGCGGTTGCGCGATGGCATCCGCGGCAGGCTTTGGGAGAGGATCGTTTCGCTTTGAACGGCTCGTTTCGAGATCGGACGTATCGCGGCCGGGCCGGTGATTCTCTGTCGCCGGGCATGCAGCTCGACCAGATCGGCGAGGCGCTCGCCTCCTGCTACGACAACCTCGTCGCCGAGGGCATTCCCGATCACCTCGCCGCCCTGGTGCGGCGGGTGGACCGCTCGCATCCCCCGGAGCCCGAGAAGGATCCTCGCCCGGAGCCGCGCGTCGCCCTGGTCGTCGAGGACGACGTGGCGACCCGCGATCTGGCCGAGAGCGTGCTGGAAGAGACCGAGCTGCGAGTGGTCGGCTGCGACAGCGCCGAGCAGGCCCTGAGCTTCCTTCAGGACAAGGGCGGGGATGTCGCCCTCGTCTTCGCCGATATCCGTCTCGCGGGCGCCATGGACGGGCTTCAACTCGCCCGCGCCATCGCCACCCTGTGGCCGCGCACCCGCCTCGTCGTGACCTCGGGCGTGGAGCCCGAGCCCGGGGTGACACTGCCCGATGGAGCGGTGTTCATCCCCAAGCCCTGGCGCGCGCTCGACGTGCTGTTGGAGGCCGAGCGGGCCGCCCGCGACCCCTCGCCCCCGGTGAGCTGACCGCAGGGTCCGCGTTCACCGCGGTTCACGCCGCAACCGCCTCGCGGCGTCTGCGGGGCAGGAAGAACAGACCCGCGCCGATCAGGCCGACCACGCCGGCACTCAAACCCGCATAGACGAGTTCGCGGTCGGTCTGCTCCTGATGGGCGGTGTCATCCAGAACGATGACGTTCTCATCACCCTTCGGCGATCCGGCTTCGCCTACCATGTACTTGATGGGAAGGCTGGCGACGGCCAGCCGATCGTCGACGATGAGCTGCGCGGCGAGGGCATGCGAGATGGAGACGCCCTCCGCCTTGTGCCGGAGGCCACCGCCATCCGCCCAGCTGAGGTCGAGCTTGTAGCTGGTTCCGCCGCGGCGCCGCTTGACCCGCGTCGCGCTGTCGATGGATGCCTCGGTCTGAACCCCCATCGCCATCACGTCCCGCCGACGATTAGCGTCTTGCCAGCAGGCCAGCGCCACGATGGGTCCGCCGACAGCGCACAGGACCATGATCCACTTCAGTTTGCCGAGGATCCATCCCACCATACCTTCGACCTCTTCCAAGTTTCGAGGTGGCAAGGCTAGGATGATGCTGTCGAGAAATCAAATCTGCTGACGTGCGAGCTGATGTCGGCCAGGGGTTTTTCGATAAAACTCAATGCTTTGATTGGTTTGTCTTGAGAGCCACTCTCGGCCTCTTCCCGCTTGGGCTCCTTGGCTCACGCGCCGCCTCCGTTCCCCTGGAGGGCGCGACCGACCGGCTCAGCCGGCTGCTCGCGTCACGTCGCTCAAGTCACGCTGCCCACGTCGCGCCTCGCGGCCGTCCCAGGGAGTAACCGTGGCCGTATGGCCAAGCTCATGTGAGCGGGCGCACGGCCGAGTCGTGGAAAATCCGTAAACAGCCGGGAACCGACGAAGCACAGTCACGCTTGTAATAGCAAAGATTACTGCACAGGTAGGCCTCTCGATGAAGACCCTGGCATCTGTTGTCGCCGGCGTTGTCGGCGTGTGTGTTCTCGCAGCCGGCACGGCTCATGCCGCGCCCTACGATCCGTTCGGCTCGGACGGTGACGATTACTACGAGGAGCAGTCCTCGCGCGGCGGCTGGCCCGTCTACGACCCCTACGCCAACCAGCGCGGTACGAGCGCCCAGGGGTACGGTCAGGCCGAGGCCGCGCAGGCCCAGGTCGCGCAGATCCCGCGCGAGATCGTTTCCTACACCGGTCGCTACGCGCCCGGCACGATCGTGGTGTCCACCGCCGAGCGGCGCCTCTACTACGTGCTTCCCGGCGGGCAGGCGGTCCGTTACGGCGTCGGCGTCGGGCGTCCGGGTTTCACCTGGAGCGGCGTGAACAAGATCACCGCCAAGCGCGAGTGGCCGAGCTGGACCCCTCCGGCCGCGATGCTTGCCCGCCGCCCCGACCTGCCGCGCTACATGGCCGGCGGCATCGAGAACCCGCTGGGTGCACGCGCCATGTATATCGGCCGCTCCGAGTACCGCATTCACGGCTCCAACGAGCCGGATACGATCGGGCAGGCGGTGTCTTCGGGCTGCATCCGCATGACCAACGAGGATGTGACCGACCTCTATTCGCGGGTGAAGGTCGGTGCCACGGTCGTCGTGAACTAACGCCTCGCGCACTCACTCGAGTCTTCGGGAGAGGGATCGCGCCGGACGCACCGGCACGGTCCCTTCCTGCGTTCGGGGCTCCGGCGTCAGGGGGCGACGCGGCCGACGGCCGTGCGCGGTCCGTTCAGGAACGAGACCGGCATGTCGCAGAAGCAGCGGGCGCCCAGCGGACGCGGGCCCGGCAGCGGGCAGGAGAAGGGCTGCAACCCGCTGATGCCGGATTGCACGGCATCGCAGTTGAGGCCCATGGCGCGGCGCGGCGGCGGGCCGCCCCAGTCGCGGTCGCGGTAGACGCGGGCGCGCGGCGGAGGGGCATCGTAGCCGTCGTCGTAATATTGGGCCTGTGCGGGCGCGAGGCTCCCAGCCGCGAGGGCGAGCAGGGCCGCGAAGCCGAGGATACGGGCGGGGCGCATGGAATCGGGATCTCCGCTGGGCCGGCGCGTGGCGGAGCCGGCAGAGCGTGAGCCTTGCGGCCCCCGGGCGGCGGAAAAAGGGCGAAGGTGCCGTCGAACGAAAACGGCCCGCGCCGGAGGGAGCGGGCCGTCGGACTCGGGTGCGGACCGGGGCCTGCGCCCCGATCGCCGTGGGGAAGGCGTCAGGAGGTCGCCTTCTGCGCGTCGTTGGCGTTCTCGCGGGCGGTCTCGACGCCCTGCTCGTAGGCCTGACGGGCCTCGGCCGCACCCTGCTGCATCGCGCTCTTGGCGTTCTCGGCGCTCTGCTGGAACGCGTTCTGGGCCAGTCCGCCGAACTCCTTGGCCTGGGCCTGGATCGCAGCGAACTGCGCGCGGACGAACTCCGCCTGATGCTGCATGGCCTCCTGCACATCGCGGGCGCGGACGAGCTTCTGAGCGAGGTCGAACGCCGCGTTGACGTTCTGCTCGGCGTACTCGAAGCCGCGCGAGGAGATGCTGGTGGCGTTGGAACGCGCCAGATCCGTCGAGCCCTGCACCGTCTCGGCGGTCCGGCGGGCGGCGCCGATGAACGAATCGAACGCCTTGCGGGCCTGGTCGACGCTCTTCTCGGCGAAGTCGCGCATCTCGGCCGGAACTTCGTAATTCGGGGTGTTGCTCATACCTGTCTCCTCAGAGTTGCATCGTGCGCTCTTTGTGCGGCGCACAATGTGCGGTGCAAAATAGCGCAGGGGTGGCACTTTCGCCAGCCCCGCAGGGCCGATTAAGGTTACCAGTTGATAAACGTGTGTCGGCAGGCTTCAGTGTCCACGTCCGGCGCCGGTTAAGTTACACAGGGCGCCGTGATATTGCCCCAAGCGACCGTCGATAGGGCCATGAAGGGGCTTATGACCAGGGTTCGGATGTCGGACCGCGCAGGACAGGCAGGTTCGCCCCAGGGCGATCCGGCCCTCGCCGACGCCCTCGCGCGGTGGCGGGAGGAACCGTCGACGGCTCATCTCGTGCGCGAAGGCGCGTCGCTTCTCGTCTTCGATGCGGGCGCGGAGGCGATTCTGCACGCGGCCGGCTCGGCACTCGCCCTACGTGCCGGCATCGCCGATCCGGAGGGCGCGGTGCTCCCGTCGCTGCGCCTGGGCGAGCAGATCCGCCGCGCCGGCTCCCTGGAGGGTCGGCCGCGTCTCGTGCGGCTGCGTCTCGATCCTCGCGGGGTCGCTTCCCCCGTCGTCGGCCTCGCCCTCCGGGTCGAGATCGAGCCGGGCCGCCCGGCGATCCTGCTCGCGCCCATCGGCGCGCTGCCGACGCTCCGGCCGGCCGATGTCGCGAAGGCTTCTCCCACGACCGTCGTGACGCCCGAGGACGCGAGACCGGTCGAGGCGGACAAGTCGGCGGGATCAGCCAATTTCGTCGATCCGCGGCCCGCGGAGCCGCCCGCTCCCGCAGAGACGGCCGAAGTGCCCGCGCGCTTCGTCTGGCGCAGCGACGCCGAGGGCGTGCTGACCCATCTCTCCCCGACGCATCCGGACCTCGCCGAAGTGCTGACCGGCCGCGACTGGCAGGGGCTGGCGGCCGACGGCGTGATCGAGGGGGCGGCCTTCACCGGCGCGCTGAGCGAGCGCCGGACCTTCCGGGCGCTGCCGCTCGTGGTCCGGGGCCGCCTGTTCGAGCACGCGCTCGAAATGTCCGGTGCCCCGGCAGGCCGCCCGACCCAGGATTTCTCAGGCCTCGGCGGCTTCGCGATCCTGGGCGAGCGGCATCCGCGCCCGGTCGATGCCGATGACAGGATCGGGGAGGCGCTTCGGCAAAAGGGAAGTCAGCAAGCGGGCAGTCAGCAAGAGGGCGATCCGCACGAGGCCGATTGGGAGGAGCCTGGGGACACGGCCGAGAGGACGGATCGGGCGGCGGACGAGAACGGGCCGGGCGAGATCCCGGCGGACGACGGGGAAGCCGGTCTTTCGGTCAACGAGCACGCCGCCTTCCGCGAGGTCGCCCGTCTTCTCGGCCTGCGCTTCGCCGCCGACGAGGCCGCCGTGGAGGAGGGGCCCGCCCCGCCCCGCGCCGATCTCCCGTCGGGCGGCTCGGTGACGCCGTTTCCCACGCCGCCGGGCCGCCTCGCCGAGGCCGAGGGCCGCGCGCGCTCGGCGCTGGCCGAGCTTCTCGAAAGCCTGCCGTTGGGCGTGCTGGTCTACCGCGACGGCGAGGCGCTGTTCGCGAGCCGGGCGTTCCTCGACCTGACGGGCTACGCCGACCTGCCGGCCCTGCGGCGGGCGGGGCTCGACCATCTGTTCCGCGGCCTCCCGCCGTCCGAGCGCCGATATGCCGGCGCGACGCCCTTCGCCGGGGCCGAGGGCAGCACCGTGGCGCTGCTCGTCGATCACGCGCATCTCGTCTGGGAGGGGGCCGCGGCCGAGATCTGCCTCGTGCGAGCCCTGCCCGCGGCGGCGACCGGCGAGGCACCGCTCGTCCCGCCCAACGCCGCCCGGCTCCGGGCGGAGAAGGTGCTGGACAGCCTGGAGGAGGGCGTCGTCACCCTGGACGGGGAGGGCCGCGTCGTCGGCCTGAACCCGAGCGCGGCCGAACTCGTGCACGCGCATCCGCGTGAAATCGTCGGCGGTCGCTTCGCCGACCTGTTCTCGCCCGACAGCCTGCCGGCCCTGGAGGCAGCGGTGACGGATTCGCGCGACTCCGGCGCCAGCGAACTTCACGCCGTCACCGCCCGCACCGGCGCCGCCGCCCTGCGCCTGCGCATCGCCCGGCTCCTCGGCGAGGATGCGCCGGGCTACTGCGCCAGCCTGCGGGAGATCCGGGACGAGATTCCGGCTGTCCGGGCGATCGAGCCGGCACGGAGGGAGGAGGCCGAGGCGGCCGCGATCTGGAAGGCCAATGCCCTCGCCCGGGTCAGCCGCGAGATCCGGCCCTCGCTCAACGCCATCCTCAGCCTCACCGACATGATGCTCTCCGACCGCTTCGACCGGGCGGATGCCGAGCGGCTGGAGGCTTATCTGCGCGAGGTGCGCCTGTCCGGCGGTCGGATCGGCGGGTTGATCGACGACCTGCGCGACCTTGCCGAGATCCAGGCCGGCCGCAGCCACCTGACCTTCGCCGATCTCGCCCTCAACGATCTCGTCGCCTCCTGCATCGCCGCGCGGCAGGCCCAGGCGGCCCGCGACCGCATCGTCCTGCGCACCAGCCTCGCCCCGGACCTGCCGCTGCTGCGGGCCGACGAGCGCTCGATCCGGCAGGCGACGCTGACGGTGCTCGGCAACGCGATCCAGGCGAGCGAGGCCGGCGGGCAGGTCATCGTCTCGACCACCCTGGCCGAGCGCGGCGAGGTCGCCCTGCGGGTGCGCGACACGGGGGCGGGAATGAGCGAGGACGAGATGCTGAGCGCCCTCGAACCGTTCCGGGCCGATGCCGGGCCGGCGGAGGGCGAGGAGAAGGGGTTCGGTCTGCCGTTGACCAAAGCCCTGGTGGAGGCCAATCGCGGGCGCTTCCGGATCAGCAGCCGCAAGGCCGAGGGCACCCTCGTCGAGATGATGTTTCCAGCCGCCTGACGCGCAGCGGCCGGTCTCGCCTCCGGCCCCGGAACGACCCTGTCCGGGCGGGATCAACCCCGCGCCCTCGCGGGTTTTCCCAGGGAACGACCAGTCCAGGCGCCGGCTCTTCGATGCGCGATTTAATTTTGTGCAATTCTGTTGCCCAAAACCGCGAGCTTCGACTTTTTGGCGCTTGCCGGGTCTGTTCATCTGCGCTTAAGAGTTTGGATAAGCCCCGGCTGCGCGGACCTTCGCGATACGATCGGGAACCGTCAGGGAAGAAACGACATGAGCGAGAAGGTCATCGACGTTCAAGACGCGTGGCGTGAGCACGCCCTGATCGACGACGCCAAGTACAAGGAAATGTACGCTGCTTCCGTCTCCGATCCGGAGGCGTTCTGGGCTGAGCACGGCAAGCGGATCGACTGGTCGACACCTTTCAGCAAAGTCAAGAATACCAGCTTCGCGCCCGACAACGTTTCGATCAAGTGGTTCGAGGACGGCAAGACCAACGTCGCGCTCAACTGCATCGACCGCCACCTCGAGAGCCGCGGCGACCAGACCGCGATCATCTGGGAAGGCGACGATCCCAACGACTCAAAGCACATCACTTACCGGCAGCTGCACGCCGAAGTGTGCCGGATGGCCAACGTCCTGCGCAACCGCGGCGTCGGCAAGGGTGACCGCGTCACGCTCTACCTGCCGATGATCCCCGAGGCCGCCTATGCCATGCTGGCCTGCGCGCGGCTCGGCGCCATCCACGCCATCGTCTTCGGCGGCTTCTCCCCCGACTCCCTCGCCAGCCGCATCAAGGGCTGCGGCTCGAAGCTCGTCATCACCGCCGACGAGGGTCTGCGCGGCGGTCGCAAGGTGCCGCTCAAGGCCAATGTGGACGAGGCGATCAAGCGCCTGGACGCGGATTTCGTGGACCACGTCATCGTGGTCAAGCGGACCGGCGGCACCGTGGCGATGGAGCCCGGCCGCGATGTCTACTACCACGAGGCCGCCGAGCAGGTGACCGACGAGTGCCCGGCCGAGGCGGTCGAGGCCGAGCATCCGCTCTTCATCCTCTACACCTCGGGCTCGACCGGCCAGCCGAAGGGCGTGGTGCACACCACCGGCGGCTATCTCGTCTACGCCGCGATGACCCACGAATACGTCTTCGATTACCACCAGGGCGACGTCTACTGGTGCACCGCGGATGTGGGCTGGGTGACGGGCCACAGCTACATCGTCTACGGGCCGCTCGCGAACGGTGCGACCACGCTGATGTTCGAGGGCATCCCGACCTATCCGTCGAACTCCCGCTTCTGGGAAGTGATCGACAAGCATAACGTCAACATCTTCTACACCGCGCCGACCGCGATCCGCTCGCTCATGGGCGGCGGCGAGGGGCCGGTGAAGAAGACCTCCCGCAAATCCCTGCGGGTGCTCGGCTCGGTCGGCGAGCCGATCAACCCGGAGGCCTGGGACTGGTACTACCGCGTGGTCGGCGACTCGCGCTGCTCCGTCGTCGACACGTGGTGGCAGACCGAGACCGGCGGCATCCTCATCACTCCGCTGCCCGGCGCCACGCGGCTCAAGCCCGGATCGGCCACCCGGCCCTTCTTCGGCGTGCAGCCGGTGATGGTCGATGCCGAGGGCAAGGAGCTGGAGGGGCCGTGCGAGGGCAACCTCTGCATCAAGGACAGCTGGCCCGGCCAGATGCGCACGGTCTACGGCGACCACGAGCGCTTCGAGCAGACCTACTTCTCGACCTACAAGAACCTCTACTTCACCGGTGACGGCGCGCGCCGCGACGCCGACGGCTACTACTGGATCACGGGCCGCGTGGACGACGTCATCAACGTCTCCGGCCACCGGATGGGCACGGCGGAGGTCGAGTCCTCGCTGGTGGCGCATCCGAAGGTCTCGGAGGCCGCGGTGGTGGGCTACCCCCACAACGTGAAGGGCCAGGGCATCTACGCCTACGTCACCCTCAACGAGGGCGAGGACGGCTCGGACGAGCTGCGCAAGGAGCTGGTCACCTGGGTCCGCAAGGATATCGGCCCGATCGCCTCGCCCGACCTGATCCAGTTCGCCCCCGGCCTGCCCAAGACCCGCTCGGGCAAGATCATGCGCCGCATCCTGCGCAAGATCGCCGAGGACGATTTCGGTTCGCTCGGCGACACCTCGACGCTCGCCGAACCCGCGGTCGTCGACGATCTGATCGAGAATCGCCAGAACCGCTCGGCCTGAACCACGCGACCCGGCCGCAACGGCGCGGTGGGACGCGGCAGGCGGCACATGTCACGACGCGGCGCGTTTCCCGTGCCGCGTCGGCACCCGGCGCTCGCCCTGCATCCAAGCACGAAGCCGGCGAAAGAAAGCGAGAGGCGGCAGTGGCTTAGCGTCTCTGCCGTTGCAATCGGCCTTTCGTGGGTTCACACCGTGCGACCCTGGCACCGGGGCACTGCTCCCGGTTCCCGACCGGGCTCCGCAACGAAGCGGAACAACGACGCCCGCGTCGCGATCACCCTCAAGACGAACAAGCCGCGGACCCTGCCGACGTGTGGGGTTGATCGGGCGGGAGGAAATTCATGAGCGTCACACAGACGGCCGGCCCGTCCGCGACCGCGGATGCCCGCACACATCACGGGGACGGAGCCCTCGACATGCCCGAGCCCGATCACCGGCTCGACCGCATCGCCGAACATCCGATCTTCAAGACCCTGGTCCACGACCGCACCCGCTTCGGCTGGATCCTGACGGGCCTGATGCTGTTCGTCTACTTCGGCTTCATCGGCCTCATCGCCTTCGACAAGACGCTCTTGGCCACCAAGGTCGGCGGCACGGCCTCGCTCGGCTTCTACATGGGCATGTTCGTGATCGTCTTCGCCTTCGTGCTGACGGGCATCTACGTCGCCCGCGCCAACACCCGCTACGACCGGCTCTCGGCCGAACTCATCCGGAGCCTCGCCAAATGAGCCGCCTCGTCCCATTCCTCGGCGCCGTTCTTCTCGGCGCGACCCCGGCGCTCGCCGCCGGGCCCGATCTGGGCGCGGTGCAGCAGCAGGCCACGAACTGGCCCGCCATCTTCATGTTCCTGTTCTTCGTGCTGTTCACCCTCGGCATCACCTACCGGGCGGCGAAGGGCTCGAAGTCGGCCGCCGACTTCTACGCCGCGGGCGGCGGCATCTCGGCGCGCACCAACTCCCTGGCGATCGCCGGCGACTACATGTCGGCGGCCTCGTTCCTCGGCATTTCGGGGCTCGTCTACTCGTCCGGCTTCGACGGGCTGATCTACTCGACGGGCTTCCTCGTCGGCTGGCCGATCGTGCTGTTCCTGATCGCCGAGCGCCTGCGCAATCTGGGCAAGTTCACCTTCGCCGACGTGGCGAGCTTCCGCCTGGACCAGACCTCGATCCGCATCATCTCGGCCACCGGCACGCTGGTCGTGGTGGCCTTCTACCTGATCGCCCAGATGGTCGGCGCGGGCAAGCTGATCCAACTCCTGTTCGGCCTGCCCTACCTCTACGCCGTGGTGATCGTCGGCGCGCTGATGATCGTCTACGTCGCCTTTGGGGGCATGAAGGCAACGACCTGGGTGCAGGTCATCAAGGCCTGCCTGCTGCTCGGGGGCGCCACCTTCATGGCCGGCGCCGTGCTCTACAAGTACGGCTTCAGCCCGGAGAAGCTGTTCGCGACGGCTACGCAGACCCATCCGAACGGCGACGCCATCATGGCGCCGGGCGGCCTCGTCTCGAACCCGATCGACTCGATCTCGCTCGGCGTCGGCCTGATGTTCGGCACCGCCGGCCTGCCCCACATCCTGATGCGCTTCTTCACGGTGTCGGACGCCCAGGCCGCCCGCAAGTCGGTGTTCTACGCCACCGGCCTGATCGGCTACTTCTACATCCTGACCTTCATCATCGGCTTCGGCGGCATCGCCCTGCTGATGTCGGACCCGAGCTACTTCAAGCTCGGCGCGGACGGCACGACCTACGACAAGATCAAGGACATGGTCGGCGGCACCAACATGGTGGCCGTGAACCTCGCCAACGCCGTCGGCGGGCCGTACTTCCTCGGCTTCATCTCGGCGGTCGCCTTCGCGACCATCCTCGCGGTGGTGGCGGGCCTGACGCTGGCCGGCGCCTCGGCGATCAGCCACGATCTCTACGCCCAGGTCTTCGCCCGCGGCCGCACGACCGAGAAGGCGGAGGTCAATCTCTCCAAGGCCTCCGCCGTCGGCATCGGCATCGTGGCGATCTATCTCGGCTACGTCTTCGAGAACCAGAACGTCGCCTTCATGGTCGGCCTCGCCTTCTCGGTGGCGGCGAGCTGCAACTTCCCGGTCCTGGCCATGTCGATCCTGTGGCGCGGCACCACGACCTGGGGCGCCCTCCTCGGCGGCCTCGTCGGCCTCGTCGCGGCGGTCGTCATGGTCGTCCTGTCGGATGCGGTCTGGGTGAAGACCTTCGGGCACCCGAAGGCGCTGTTTCCCTACGCCAACCCGGCCCTGTTCTCGATGCCGCTCGCCTTCGTGACGATCTGGGTGGTCTCGACGCTGGACCGGACGCGCCGGGGGAACCGCGAACGGGCCGCCTTCGACGCGCAGTACGTGCGCTCGGAGACCGGCATCGGAGCCTCGAGCGCCCACGCGCACTGAGCGTCAACGCAGACCCGAAGATCAGGGGCGCGGCCGAGGAGGCCGCGCCCTCTTTGCATCGTGGGAACTTCATCCGCCACAGCCGCGCAAATTCTGTCGACTACGCAGCCTGCAGCGCGATTTACCTATTGGGCGCTTTCAAGGCATGCGGTAACACGATCGTGCACATGCGCCGAGCGCATGAAGCGGGAGAATTCGGATGACCGGACACCCGCTCGGAGCGTGATCTGGAGGAGCGACGACAATGGCTGGGGCAACCGCAGTACCGCGGTCCGAGGACGCAGTCAGGCCGATGACTGCGGGTGAGAAGAAGGTCATCATGGCCTCTTCGCTCGGGACTGTTTTCGAGTGGTACGATTTCTATCTCTACGGCTCGCTCGCCGCGATCATCGGCGCGCAGTTCTTTTCCGCCTACCCGGAGGCGACGCGCAACATCTTCGCGCTGCTAGCCTTCGCCGCGGGCTTCCTGGTGCGCCCCTTCGGCGCCCTGGTCTTCGGCCGACTGGGTGACATGGTCGGGCGTAAGTACACCTTCCTCGTCACCATCCTGATCATGGGCATCTCGACCTTCTGCGTCGGCCTGCTGCCCTCCTACTCGACGCTCGCCGCCTACAATGTCGGCTGGATCGCGCCGGTCACGCTGCTGGCCCTGCGCATGCTTCAGGGCCTCGCGCTCGGCGGCGAGTATGGCGGCGCGGCGGTCTACGTGGCCGAGCACGCGCCCCCCGGACGGCGCGGCTTCTACACCGCCTTCATCCAGACGACGGCGACGCTGGGCCTGCTGCTCTCGCTGATCATCATCCTCTCGACGCAGGGCTACGTGAACAGCGCCTTCCCGGCCACCACGGTGACCAACGCGGACGGCACCACGACCACGCTGACGGCCTTCCAGGTCTGGGGCTGGCGCATCCCGTTCCTCGTCTCGGTCGTCCTGCTCGGCATCTCGGTCTGGATTCGCCTGCAGATGCAGGAGAGCCCGGCCTTCCAGAAGATGAAGGCGGAGGGCACCCAATCCAAGGCGCCGCTCTCGGAGGCGTTCGGCCAGTGGAAGAACGCGAAGTGGGCCCTGCTCGCCCTGCTCGGCCTCACCGCCGGCCAAGCGGTGGTCTGGTACACCGGCCAGTTCTACGCGCTGTTCTTCCTGCAGAGCATCCTGAAGGTCGATCAGTTCACGGCCAACATCATGATCGCGTGGTCGCTGATCCTCGCCACCGGCGGCTTCCTGTTCTTCGGCGGCCTCTCGGACCGGATCGGCCGCAAGCCGATCATCCTCGGCGGCTGCCTCATCGCGGCGCTCACCTACTTCCCGCTGTTCAACCTGCTGACCGCCCAGGCCAACCCGGCCCTTCACGCGGCCCAGGCGAGCGTGCCGGTGGTGGTGAAGACGAACAAGGACGAGTGCTCGTTCCAGTTCAATCCGGTCGGCACCGCCAAGTTCACCAAGGAGTGCGACATCGCCAAGGCGCTGCTCGCCCGCTCGGCCGTGAACTACAGCACCGAGAACCAGCCGGCCGGCACCCCGACCGTGGTCAGCGTCAACGGCCGCGACTTCCCCGTCGCCGACCCGAACTTCGCCAAGGCGGTGCCGGCGGCCCTGACCGAGGCGGGCTACCCCTCCGCGACGGCCAACCCCACGGTGATCAAGGCCTCGAACCCGGTCGACATCTTCACCGGCCAGAAGCTCGCGGTGGTCGGCATCCTGACGATCCTCGTCCTCTACGTGACGATGGTCTACGGCCCGATCGCCGCCGCGCTGGTGGAGCTGTTCCCGACCCGGATTCGCTACACCTCGATGTCGCTGCCCTACCATATCGGCAACGGCTGGTTCGGCGGCCTCCTGCCCGCCACCGCCTTCGCCATGGTGGCCCAGACCGGCGACATCTATTTCGGCCTCTGGTACCCGATCGTGATCGCGCTCTTCACCTTCGTGATCGGCCTGATCTTCATCCCCGAGACCAAGGACCGGGATATCCTGGCCTGACCTCGGATCGGATCCGCTCATACGGAAAAGGCCCCGCCGCGAGGCGGGGCCTTCTTCGTTTCGCAAGCCGTGTGCTCCGGCGAAAGACGAGGCGGCGGTGTCTCAGTGCCGGAAGTGGCGCACGCCTGTGAACACCATGGCGAGACCCGCGTCGTCGGCGGCGCGGATCACCTCGTCGTCGCGCATCGAGCCGCCGGGCTGGATCACGGCGGTGGCGCCGGCCTCGGCCGCGGCGAGCAGGCCGTCGGCGAAGGGGAAGAAGGCGTCCGAGGCCACCGCCGAGCCCTTGGCCAGGCTCTCGGACAGCCCGAGGCGCTGCGCCGCCTCCGTGGCCTTGCGCGCGGCGGTGATCGAGGAATCGACCCGCGACATCTGCCCGGCGCCGATGCCGACCGTGGCGCCGCCCCGCGCGTAGACGATGGCGTTCGACTTGACGTGCTTGGCCACGCGGTAGGCGAAGCGCATGTCGGCAAGTTCGGCCTCGCTCGGCTGCCGCTTGGTGACAACGGTCAGGTTCATGTCGTCCACGCTCAGCGCGTCCCGGCCCTGGACGAGGAAGCCGCCGGCGACGGTGCGGATGGTCTCGCCCTTCGCCCGCGGATCGGCGAGGCCGCCCGCGAGCAGGAGCCGCAGGTTCTTCTTGGCGCCGACGATGGCCATGGCCTCCTCGGAGGCGTCGGGGGCGATGATGACCTCGGTGAAGATCTCGACGATCTTCCTTGCGGCCTCGGCATCGAGGGGGCGGTTCAGGGCGACGATGCCGCCGAAGGCCGAGGTCGGATCGCAGGCGAGCGCCCGCTCATAGGCTTCCAGCAGGCTCGGTGCTTGCGCCACGCCGCAGGGATTGGCGTGCTTGATGATCGCCACCGCCGCCGTCCGGGCGGGGTCGAACTCGGCGACGCACTCGTAGGCGGCGTCGGTGTCGTTGAGATTGTTGTAGGAAAGCGCCTTGCCCTGCACCTGCCGTGCGGTGGCGATGCCGGGGCGCAGCGTGCCGGGCAGGCGGTAGAACGAGGCCGTCTGGTGCGGGTTCTCGCCGTAGCGCAGGCTCTGCGCCAGCGTGCCTCCGAGCGCCTTGAAGGTCGGAGCCTCGCTTCCCCCCTCGACCTCGGCGAGCCAGTTGGCGATGGCCGCGTCGTAGGAGGCCGTGCGCGAGAACGCCTTCTGCGCCAGCCGCCGCCGGGTCGCGGCGGTGAGGCTGCCCGAATTGTCGGCGAGTTCGGCGAGGACGGCGTCGTAATCGGCGACATCGACCACCACCGCCACGTCGGCGTGGTTCTTGGCGGCCGCCCGGATCATCGCCGGCCCGCCGACATCGATGTTCTCGACGCAGTCGTCATAGGCCTTGCCGGCCTTCAGCGTCTCCTCGAACGGGTAGAGATTGACCACGAGCAGATCGATGGCGCCGATGCCGTGGGCGGCGAGCGCCGCCTGATGCTCGGGATTGTCGCGCACCGCGAGCAGACCGCCGTGGACGGCCGGGTGCAGCGTCTTCACGCGCCCGTCCATCATCTCGGGAAAGCGCGTCAGCTCCGCGACCTCGGTGACGGGCAGGCCTGCCTCGGTCAGGGCCCGGTGGGTGCCCCCCGTCGAGACAAGGGTGACGCCTCGCTGGTTCAGGGCGGCCGCGAAGGCCGTCAGCCCGGTCTTGTCCGAAACGGAAAGGAGGGCGCGGGTGACCCGGATCTGGTCGCGCGGCATCGTTGTGGCCTTGAATCGTCGAGGGAAATCGCGCGCGCGGTAGCACGGAACCGGCCGGAGCGGCCAGTTCGCCGGCGAAAAGCCCCTGTGCACGCGCGCGAAAGTGTCTCCCGTTCCGTCAGACCCGCTCGATCCGCCAGCGCACCAGCATGTCCTCGGCCACCGTCAGGTGCAGCACGAGCTGCGCCGTGCGGCGGGCACCGACGACGCCCGCGAAGTAGACGCTGTCCTCGATCGCCAGCGTCGCGCCCTCGGCCGTGAAGCGCCAGGTTTCCCCGGTCTGAAGGGTCAGCAGCACGCCGCCCTCCTCCTGCGCCTGCACGGTGACCGCCGTGTGGAGATGGAAGCGCACCGCCACCGCGGGCGGGTGCCCGCGCCGGTGCCGGCCGTCGCGGCGGAAGGCGTCCTCGCCCTCCAAGCGCACCGGCGCCTCGGCGAGCCGCCAGCGGCGCTCGTGGACGATCCCGAACTCGCTGGCGTAGCCGTCGTGCCGGGCGGCGAGGACGAGCGCGCCCGGCTCGGTGCGCCGCTCGACCGCGACGTCGGTCGGTCCCCTCAGCACCACGGGGCCGCGCCGCGCCAGCAGCCAGCGTGCGGCGAGCCGACGGCCCCACCAGCCCTCGGGTTCGTCGAGGAAGCGGCAGGAGGAGGTATCGGCGACCGTCGCGGTCGCGTGCGCGGCGGTGCTGCGGGACATCCGGCGCACCTCGCCGCCGCTCGCCGGGGTGCCGCAATTGACGACGATGCGCTGGGCCCCGCTCGTCAGCTCGAAGGAGAGGCAGCCCGCGCCGGCCTCGCGCGACTGCTCCATCGGCGGCGGTGCGCCGACATCGCAGACCAGGACGACCCGCCCGGTCTCCAGCCGGGCATAGCCGGAATGGGGGGCGTACATCAGCGGCTCGGTGCCGGCCCCGTCATAGACCAGCAGCGTAGCGAGATGGTCGGCGGCCGTCACGCCCATGCCGTTGAAGTGGCTGAGCGAGGCGTCGCCGTGGCGCAGCAGGCGCAGGGCCGGCAGCATCCGGTCGACGGCGCGCAGGAGCGCCTCCGGCGGATCGACGCTGCGGCTGAGGAAGCTCTGGCGCAGGGGCAGCAGGTCGAGCAGCAGCTCCATGGCGAAGCGCGGGTCGCGGGAGCGGTGGCCGCCATCCGGCAGGATCTGCGCGTCGAGTTCGCGCACGAGGATCCGCGTTGCCCGGCGCAGGATCGGCTCGATTCCCTCGCAGCACAGGCCGGCATAGGTGAGCGCCACCGCCGCGAGCAGGCGCGATTGCGGCGGGGCAGAGCGGCGCAGCGAGCGCTCCAGATCCCGCGCGCCCTTGCCGACCGCCTTAAGGAAGCCCTGATAGAAGGCGTGGTCGGCCCCCTCCAGCACCAGCGGCGACTGGCACAGGAACGAGATCAGCCGCCGCGCGGCCACGGGCACCGGGCTCGCGCGAGCCGCCTCGCCGCGACCGCTCATGAAGTCCGAGACGAAGGCCCGGGCGTTGGCGCGGGCGAGCGCCGTGTCGGCGGCGCGCAGGTGGCGCAGCCAGCCGAAGCCATAGAGCGCGTCCGCCCATTCGGGGGAGGGGGGATCGTAATCGAAGGGTGAGCGCCCGCTCACCACCAGCGAGCGGCCGGCGAAGACGAACAGGCCGGAATAGATGTCGTCGGCCAGCGATGCGTCGCTGGTGCGCAGGTCGTGGGGCGCGATGACGAGGGCGGTCACCCGGGCGCGGGTGAGGATCTCGGGCCGCGCCGTGAACCGCGCCGCCCGCTCGCGGACCGCGCGCACCACCTCGCGGCCGAGGAGACGGTAGAGCTGCCAGCGTTCGGGGCCCCTGCCCAAGCGGAATCCTCCGAGCCTCGTGGAGCCCCGCCTCCGCGCGTGGGGGAGGGGCGGTGCCGAGCCGTTGTCCTGATGCGCGCATCCGCGCCGCGATCCCGATCGGCCGATCGCGTTCGGCCCGAGCCGCGCCGGGCGCGACGGGGCACCGGAGGGCCCGCTTCGGCGAAGCTTAGGCCGGCCCTCTTAACCTTTCGCTAACGCTGTGTCGTCCTTTTCCCGCCCCGCATCGCGCGATGCCTCCGGCGGGAGAGGGGGGGGGACGACGGCCGCGCCGTCAGGCCGGCCCCGTCTCGACGGGGCGGGCGGGATCCGAGCCCCATTCCGCCCACGAGCCGTCGTAGAGGGCCCGCGGCGGTCGCCCGAGCGTCTCCAGCGCCAGCGCGACGATGGCCGCCGTCACGCCGGAGCCGCAGGTCGTGATCACGGGCTGGCCGAGATCGACCCCGGCCTCGGCGATCGCCGCGCGCAGGGAGGCTTCGTCCCGCAGGCGGCCATTGGCCTGGAGGGCGGCGTAGTGGAGGTTCTTGGCGCCGGGCATGTGGCCGGGGCGCACGCCCGCGCGCGGCTCGGCCTCCTCGCCGCGGAAGCGCGGCCCGGAGCGGGCATCGACCACCTGGACCGTGCCGCCGGCCAGGGCCCGGGCGATGTCGCCCGCGTCGGCCACGGCGCCGTTGTCGAGCCGGGCGGTGAAGTGGCGCCGGTCCCGCGGGCGGCCCTCGCCGTCCTCGGTGGGGTAGCCGGCCGCGATCCAGGCCGGCAGGCCGCCTTCCAGGATCGAGACGTCGCGCATGCCGAAGGTCTGCAGCATCCAGCGCACCCGCGGAGCCGAGAACAGGCCCATCCCGTCATAGACGACCACCTGCGCCCCGTCGCCGACGCCGAGCGCCCGCATCCGCGAGGAGAACACCTCGGGCCGGGGCAGCATGTGCGGAAGGGGAGATTCGGTGTCGCTCATCGCGTCGAGGTCGAAGCGGATGGCGCCGGGAACATGCGCCGCCCGGTACTCGGCCTCGGCGTCGCGCCCCTGCGCCGGCAGGTACCACGAGGCGTCGAGCACGACGATGTCGGGCGCGCTCAGGCGCTGGTGCAGCCAGTCCGGCGTCACGAAGGGCGATGTCGTCATGGATCTCCTCGCTCGCGAGTCTGCCCCGGCGGTCAGACACCACATCCGGCATCGGCGAGGTTTCGGCAAGGCCGGGGATGGGAAACCCCCGCGTCACCGCGTCCCGTTTGTCCGGCGCCCTTTCGCCGGCCTGCGGGCGGCCCGATCTTGCGGTATGCCCCGATCGAGAGAGGCGAGGAGCCGAAACGACGTGCGAGAGACCTATCACATTGAGGTGCTCGGCCCCGAGGAGGCCGACGCGCCGGGGGGCGTCCAGCAGCGGATCTCGGTTCGCACGCCGACCCGGGAGGGCGCCGAGGAGCGCGCGCGGCGGATGTTCGCCCGGGCGCGGGTGCCGCAACGCAGCCGTCCGGCCGCGGAGGCGGTGCGGGTGATCGACGGGGCGGGGATCGAGGTCTTCCGAATGAGCCGGTTCGACGAAGGGTAGGCCACGCCGCACTGATGCGGCCCCACGAGCGAGACCTCGCGGAACCGCACCGATCATCCATGCGCCGCGGGCGGCCCGATGCTGCTCAGGCGAAGGTGCCGTCGCCGAAGGTCGAACGGCCCTCAACGGCGCCGTATTCGAGATAGTGCTGCAGGGGGTTGAGGCCCGCTGCCGCCACATCCCCGTAGGCCGAGAGGTAGGCCTTGGTGTCGAACTGCGCCGAGGGATCACGTCCCTCCTTCCAGCCGTAGGTCAGGTAGTGCTCGAGGGGGTTGATGCCGGCCGCCGCGACGTCCTTGTAGGCCGCCAGATAGCCCTTCGTGTCGAAGAAGGCGTTCGGATCGCGGCCCTCGCGCCAGCCGTAATCGTTGTAGTGCTGCTCGGCGTCGTTGCCGTTCCGGTAAACGTCACCGTAGCGGCTGAAGTAGAACAGGTCGTCGACGAGCGCGTTGCCGTCGCCCTGCACGATCGCGCGGTCGGCGAACTCGAAGATCTCGGTGTTCTTGACCGTATCGGTCGAGTTCGAACCGCCAATGATGGACAGGGTGCCGGCCGACGAGACCCGGGCATCGGCGAAGTTGAAGGCGAACACCGCCGTGTCGGTGCCGACCGCCCCGTCGAGGATGTTGGCGCCCGAGCCGCCCGACATCCGGTCGTCGCCGAAATCGCCGAAGACGGTGTCGTTGCCCGCGTCCCCGAACAGGAGGTCGTTGCCCGCGTCGCCATCGACGAGGTCGTCGCCGTCGCCGCCGCGGACGGTGTCGTAGTCGTCGCCGCCGGCCACGAAGTCGTTGCCCGCCTCGCCGACGACGAGGTCGGCGCCCGCCTCGCCGACCAGGAAGTCGTTCCCCGATCCGCCGTAGAGGGCGTCGTCACCGGGATTGCCGGCCGCGTAGTCGTCGCCGTCCTGACCGTAGATCGTGTCGTTGCCGGCCTCGCCGATGATCTGGTCGGCGCCGTTCCCGCCGAAGATCGTGTCGTTGCCCGGCCCGCCGGCGATGAAGTCGAGTCCGGTGCCGCCGGTGATCGTGTCGTTTCCGTCCTGGCCGTCGATCCGGTTGAAGCCGCCCGGGTCGGAGATGGTGTCGTTCCCGAGCAATCCAAGAATGATGTCGTCGCCGGCCGTGCCGTTGAGAATGTTGTCCCCGTTCGTTCCCGAAATGATCGCCATCGTCTGTCTCCTGCCCACAGAGCCGCCAAGCAGCCGTCCTGGCATCCAATGCAGACGTGGGGCGGTTCCCGCCGGAATGAATATTTTTGGTTAGTACAATAAATGATAAAAATCGGCGCGCTGTGTGCGCCGTCATTTCAAATGAAGGGATTTAGACTTGAGCGTATCGAGCTTTGCCGTCAGGAGAGGCTTCGAAAGCTGTTTTGCGGCGCGAGTGCGTTCTTCAATGCGGCGATCGTCCGTGGCGGCCGGCCCACTGTCGGGTGAGGCACCGTCATTGACTTCGCAGGTGCAACGTCGCATATCGCAGGTGCAGCGTCAGCGGCCGAACGGGGTCGCTTGAGGGGGCTGCGTGACGGTTCGCGTCTCGTTTCGAGATCGCGCCCCGGCCCCTCTCTTCAACGTGCATGCACCCCAGGCTGCCCCATCACGCGGGCCGCCTTCCGGACCGACGGACCCGCCGACGATCCCGCGTGAGCCTTGCTCGCCGGCCCCGGGTTCAGCTGCCTCGAAAGTACCCACTTGACCCAGTTTACCGATTTCGGCCTTGCCGAGCCCGTCCTGCGCGCGCTTGCCGAGGCCGGCTACGTGACGCCGACGCCGATCCAGTCGCAGGCCATTCCGGCCGCGATGGAGGGCCGCGACCTCTGCGGCATCGCCCAGACCGGCACCGGCAAGACCGCCGCCTTCGCCCTGCCGATCCTGCACCGCCTCTCGCTCGACAACCGCCGCGCCCCGCGCCGCGGCTGCCGCGTCCTCGTCCTCTCGCCGACCCGCGAGCTGGCGAGCCAGATCGCCGAGAGCTTCTCCGACTATTCCCGCCATCTGCCCTACACCAACACGGTCGTGTTCGGCGGCGTGAACATCAGCCGTCAGGAGCGCGCGGTCGCGCCGGGCGTTGACATCCTCGTCGCCACGCCGGGCCGCCTGATCGACCTCGTCGACCGGCGGGCGCTGACGCTCGAGGGCGTCGAGATCCTCGTCCTCGACGAGGCCGACCAGATGCTCGACCTCGGCTTCATCCACGCGCTCAAGCGCATCGTGAAGATGCTGCCGGCGCGGCGCCAGAGCCTGTTCTTCTCGGCCACCATGCCGAAGAACATCGCCGGGCTCGCCGACCAGTATCTCTCCAACCCAGTGCAGGTCGCGGTGACGCCCGTGGCGACCACCGCCGAGCGCGTCGAGCAGCAGGTCATCTTCTGCCACACCGGCGCCAAGCAGGCGCTGCTGAACCACATCCTGCGCGATCCCAAGATCGAGCGGGTGCTCGTCTTCACCCGCACCAAGCACGGCGCGGACCGGGTGGTGCGCGGTCTCGACAAGGCCGGCATCGTCGGCGCGGCGATCCACGGCAACAAGAGCCAGCCGCAGCGCGAGCGGGCGCTGGCCGCCTTCCGCGACGGCTCCTGCCGGGTGCTGGTCGCCACCGACATCGCCGCCCGCGGCATCGATGTCGAGGGTGTGACCCACGTCGTGAACTACGACCTGCCGAACGTCCCCGAATCCTACGTCCACCGGATCGGCCGCACGGCCCGCGCCGGCGCCGAAGGTCAGGCGATCTCGTTCTGCAACGACGAGGAGCGCGCGTATCTCCGCGACATCGAGCGCACCACGCGCCAGAAGGTGCCGGTGGCCGGCTTCCCGGAGGGCTTCGCGCCCCCGTCCCGCCAGGAGGCGCAGGAGACGGCCGCCGAGGAGGCGCGCCGTCCGCCGCGCCAGCCGCAGGGCCGTCCCGGCCAGCGCCAGGGCCGCCCCGGCGGTCGCGGCGGCGAGGGGCGTGGAGAGGGACGCGGCGAGCCGCGCGCGCACGAGGGCCGTGGCGGTCGCCCGGGTCAGCCGGGTCACCGGCAGGACCAGCGCTCCGGTGCGCCCCGCTCCGACGCGCCGCGGCCCGATCAGCGCCGTCCCGAGCGGGCCGGCGAGGGTCGGCCCCAGGCAGCCCGGCCCCAGGGCGCACGTCCGCAGGGCGGTCGTCCGAACGGCGGCGCCCGTCGTCCCGACGGCCAGCCCGGCCGCTCCGGCGGCGAGGGCGGCCGCGCGATCGGCTGGCTCGATCGCGCTCCGCGCTCCTGATCGGCTCAGCGCGCCGTCCATCCCTCGCGAAACGCCTGCTGAGCCCTCCGCGTCAGGTTGGGTCCCGAGCGGGCGCTTCGTGAGACAATCCGAATCGATCCTTTCGGCGCGGGATGCGTTCTATCCCGCGCCGCGCTTTTTTCGACGCGCGGTCCGGCAGGAGGGATGCGGGATGCGCTTCGAACTCTATCGTGACGCGGGTGGCGAGTGGCGCTGGCGCCTCCGGGTCCAGAACGGCAACGTCATCGCCGATTCCGGCGAGGGCTATGTCCGCCGGGAGGATTGCGAGCACGCCATCGCCTTGGTGAAGCGCAGCGGCGAGGCGTCCACCGTCGACATGACGATGAAGATCGCCTGATTGTCACCCCGCCCCGGCGGGACTCCGCGAAACCCTTTCGGTCGCTCGTGCGTTTGGGCCTCGGCGGCATGCCGGCAGAGGCATGTGCGTTCGCGATTGCCGTAGAGGGAATGCAGACTTGCTGAAAAAACTCCTGATCGCCGCGCTGATGGCCCTCGGCCTCGTCGCGGTCGCCCCGCAGGGCGCTTCGGCCGCCCCGGTCGGCCCGGCCGCTGCCCTAGTGGCCGACGCGGCACCGGTCGCCGCCGAGAAGGCGCAGTACTACCGTCGCGGCTGGGGTCCGCGTCCGTATTACGGCCGCCGCTTCTACGGCCCGCGCCCGTTCTACCGTCGCCCCTATTACGGCCGCCGCTTCTACGGTGGTCCGCGCCGGTTCTACGGCCCGCGCCGGTTCTACTACTGAGCCGAACCGCGCGCCCGGCATTGCGGGGCGCGCGATCGAGACGGCCCGACGCCGAAGACCCCGGAGCCTCGCCCCGGGGTTTTTCCTTGGGCGACGGTCACAGGGTCGTTGTCGCCGGGGCGCTGGCCGCCGGAGGCCGAACCGTTATAGGATCATACCTTGCCGAGCCGGCCCGCGTCAGACGGGCCGCTCTGGAGGACGCCCGATGATCGATCTCGTGACGCAGCAGCGCGCGGCGGCGCGCTTCCGCAACCTGTCCTGGCAGGACATCCCCCTCGAACTCTTCGTCTGCGCGGCGGCGATCATCCTCGCCGCCGGCTTGAAGCTCGCCGGGATCATGCCCTGACGCGGGCTTCGGGCCGGCCCTGGCGCGCATCCTGCGGCCGTGCTTGGCTCCCATCAACGAGTCGCGGACGGGGGAGGGGGCGATGACGCGGGCGATCGACGGGGACGAGGAGCATCCGATCGGCGACCTGACGGTGCGCACCATCGCCATGCCCGCCGACACCAACGCCAACGGCGACATCTTCGGCGGCTGGGTGCTCTCGCAGATGGATCAGGCCGGCGGCATCGCCGGGGTCGAGCGGGCCCAGGGCCGGGTCGTCACGGTGGCGGTCGATGCGATGACCTTCATCCGCCCCGTGCGCGTCGGGGACGTGCTGTGCGTCTACACCCGGATCGGCCATGTCGGGCGCACGTCGATGAAGATCCACCTCGAAGCCTGGGCGCGCCGCTTCCAGACGCAGTTCCGCGAGAAGGTGACGGAGGCGACCTTCACCTTCGTCGCCATCGACGACGAGGGCCGGCCCCGTCCGATCCCTGTCCAGACCTGAGCGGGCCCGCATTGGCGCTTCGCCCGGTGGCGGGCTAGAACCGGACGAGAGCCGTCCACGAGAGCCAGACGAGTCCGCATGCCCGCCACGCCCCGCGCCGCGATCATCCCGGTCACCCCGTTCCAGCAGAACTGCACCCTGATCTGGGACGATGCCACGAAGGTCGGCGCGGTGGTCGATCCGGGCGGGGATCTCGACCGAATCGAGGCGGCCATCCGTTCGCAGGGCGTCACCGTCGAGAAGATCCTGCTGACGCACGGCCATATCGACCATGCCGGCGGCGCCGCGGAGCTCAAGGAACTGCTGGGCGTGCCCGTCGAGGGGCCGCACGAGGCGGACAAGTTCCTGCTCGACTCGCTGCCCGAGACCGGCGCGAGCTACGGCCTGGAGGGCGCCCGCGCGATCGCGCCGGACCGCTGGCTGAACGAGGGCGACGCCGTCACCGTCGGAGGCCTGACCTTCGACATCTGGCACGCCCCCGGCCATTCCCCGGGCAGCGTCGTCTTCATGAGCCGCGACGCCCGCTTCGCCCTGGTCGGCGACGTGGTGTTCCAGGGCTCTGTCGGCCGCACCGACCTGCCCGGAGGCAGCCACGAGCAGCTCATCCGCATGATCAAGGAGAAGGTGCTGCCGCTCGGCGACGACGTGGCCTTCATCCCCGGCCACGGGCCGACCGGCACGCTGGGTCAGGAGCGGGCGACGAACCCGTTCCTGCAGGACTGACCGGCAGGGATGCTCACGATCGCGCGCCGCTGGGCGGCTCGCCCACGGGAGGGCAGCCGACCGGCCGGCGCGCCTAACGGAGGATTAACGAGAACCGCGTCACAAAGCGGGTCGTAGCGGCGCTTTCCCGACGCGAAAAGCGATGCAAAATCAGGGGGGAACGCCTATATGAATGCGACACGGAGATAGCAGGCACGCCCGGCCCGGCCGGTGTCGAAAAGAGGCTCGCGAGCCGCCTGCCCGAGGAATTTCATGGCTGACTCCCCGAACACTGAACACGCCGATGACTACGGCGCGGAATCGATCCGCGTTCTCAAGGGCCTGGATGCCGTGCGCAAGCGGCCCGGCATGTATATCGGCGACACCGACGACGGTTCCGGCCTCCACCACATGATCTACGAGGTGGTGGACAACGCCATCGACGAGGCGCTGGCCGGCCATGCCGACCTCGTGACCGTGACGCTCAACGCCGACGGCTCCGTGACGGTCTCCGACAACGGGCGCGGCATCCCCACCGACATCCACAAGGAGGAGGGGGTCTCGGCGGCCGAGGTCATCATGACCCAGCTCCATGCCGGCGGGAAGTTCGACCAGAACTCCTACAAGGTCTCGGGTGGCCTGCACGGCGTCGGTGTCTCGGTCGTCAACGCGCTCTCTACCAGCCTCAAGCTGCGAATCTGGCGCGCTGGCAAGGAGCACCGGATGGAGTTCCGCCACGGCGATGCGGTGGCGCCGTTGGAGGTGGTCGGTCCGGCGGGCGACCGGCGCGGCACGGAGGTGACTTTCCTGCCCTCGACCGAAACCTTCACGATGACGGAGTTCGATTATCCGACGCTGGAAAAGCGCCTGCGCGAACTCGCCTTCCTGAATTCGGGCGTGCGCATCGTGCTCACCGACGCCCGCCACGCCGAGCACAAGCGCGAGGAGCTGTGCTACGAGGGCGGCGTCGAGGCTTTCGTGCGCTATCTCGACCGCTCCCGCAAACCCGTCGACGGCATGGCCAAGCCCGTGACCGTGCTCGGCGAGCGCGACGGCATCCGCGTCGAGGTGGCGTTCTGGTGGAACGACTCGTTCAACGAGACGGTCCTGCCGTTCACCAACAACATCCCGCAACGCGACGGCGGCACGCATATGGCGGGCTTCCGCGCCGCGCTGACGCGCCAGATGACCGGCTACGCCGAATCCTCGGGCATCGCCAAGAAGGAGAAGGTCTCCCTCACCGGCGACGATTGCCGCGAGGGGCTGACCGCGGTCATCTCGGTGCAGGTGCCCGATCCGAAATTCTCCTCGCAGACCAAGGACAAGCTCGTCTCGTCCGAGGTGCGCCCGGCGGTCGAGAACATCCTCAACGAGGGCCTCTCGACCTGGCTGGAGGAGAATCCGGCCCAGGCGCGCTCGGTGATGGCGAAGGTCGTGCTGGCGGCCGCCGCCCGCGAGGCGGCGCGCAAGGCGCGCGAGACCATCACCCGCAAGGGCGCGCTCGACATCGCCTCGCTGCCCGGCAAGCTCGCCGATTGCCAGGAGCGCGATCCGTCGAAGTGCGAGCTGCTGCTGGTGGAGGGCGATTCCGCCGGCGGCTCGGCCAAGCAGGGCCGCGACCGGACCTTCCAGGCGGTTCTGCCGCTGCGCGGGAAGATCCTGAACGTCGAGCGGGTCCGCGCCGACCGGATGCTGTCCTCGGCCGAGATCGGCACGCTGATCACGGCGCTCGGCGCCGGCATCGGCCGCTCGAGCACCGATCGCGAGGGCTTCAACCCGGACAAGCTGCGCTACCACCGCATCATCATCATGACCGATGCGGACGTGGACGGCTCGCACATCCGAACCCTGCTCCTGACGTTCTTCTTCCGCCAGATGCCGGAGCTGATCGAGCGCGGGCACCTCTACATCGCTCAGCCGCCGCTCTACAAAGCGGAGCGGGGGCGGCGCGTGCTCTACCTCAAGGACGAGCGGGCGCTGGAAGATTACCTGATCGATCAGGGCGTCGAAGGTGCCGTGCTGCGGCTGGCCTCCGGCACCGAGTTCGGTGGCCCGCAGCTCAAGACCCTGGTGGAGGAGGCTCGCGCCTTCCGCGGCATCCTCGGCAGCCTCCACACCCGCTACGACCGCGCCGTGGTCGAGCAGGCGGTGCTGGCGGGCGCCTTCGAGAAGGACGCCGCCGAGCATCCCGGCGAGGCGGAGGTGCTGGCCGACCGCACCGCCAAGCGGCTCGACCGGATCGCCGACGAGATCGAGAAGGGCTGGACCGGCGCAGCCTCGGAGGGCGGCTACGTCTTCAGCCGCACCTTGCGCAGCGTCACCCAGGTCGCGAACCTCGATGCCACGCTGCTCTCCTCGCAGGAGGCGCGCCGCCTCGCCGAGCGGGCCGAGACCCTGCGCGAGATCTACGCCGAGCCGGTGACGCTAGCCCGCAAGGGTGACGAGACCGAACTCTACGGACCGGTCGGCTTGTTCGAGGCGGTGATGGCCTTCGGCCGCAAGGGGCTGCAGCTGCAGCGCTACAAGGGGCTGGGCGAGATGACGGCCCAGCAGCTCTGGGAGACGACCCTCGACCGCGACGTGCGCTCGCTGCTGCAGGTGAAGGTCAAGGATACGACCGACGCCGACGACCTGTTCGTCAAGCTGATGGGCGACGTGGTCGAGCCGCGGCGCGAGTTCATCCAGGAAAACGCACTCAGCGTGGCCAATCTCGACGTGTAAGCTGTCCGGTGGCGCGGGATCAGACCCGTGCCGCCGAGAGGCCGTCCGGCAAGCCCTCGTACGAGCTGACGAGGAAGGCCCGCGCCCGGCTGACGCGGCTCTTCACCGTGCCGACCTGACAGCCGAGCTGCTCGGCGGCCTCCTCGTAGGTGAAGCCTTCCGCACCCACGAGCAACAGGGCCTGCCGCTGCGGCAGCGGCAATGTGCCGATCAGGTTCATCACCATGCGCAGGCCCGCCGCGTGCTCCTGATCCGGATGCGCCGTGAGCATGCCGGCATGAACGCCGTCGGCATCTTCCACTTCCCGGCGGCCCTTGCGCACTTCGGTGTAGAACTGGTTGCGCAGGATCGTGAACAGCCACGCCGTGAAGTTGGTGCCCGGCGTGAAGCGCTCTCGGTTCGCCCAGGCCTTGACCATGGTCTCCTGAACCAGGTCGTCGGCCCGGGCCGGGTTGGCGGTGAGCGAGATCGCGAAGGTGCGCAGCATCGGCAGCGCCTTCACGAGATCGTCCCGGAAGATCACCTCCATCCGAGTGCCATGGACGGCGAGCGCCGCCTCGAACTGCTGGATGAGTTCGGCCAACCGGTTCGGGAGAGGGGCCTGTCCGGCCAGATCGAAATAGTCGCGCAGGGCCAAGGTGAGGTGACCGGGCACGGCTTTTGCCGCTTCGCCCCGGTTTTCACCGGGAGCTTCTGGCAAGAGGGGGTGCGTCGGGTCGTCGATCATCCGAAGGGAAGCCTCGGGTTGCGTCGGGGAGCGTGCGAAGTAGTCCCTGTTCGGTAGCAATTGAAAAATGAACTGACTCTAAACGGACGCTTCGGCGGAGTGATCGGCTCTCGTCCCGCCGAGCAAAGGAACGGATCGGAACCAGTTTTTTTGTTTCCGAAGGTATCTGCGAAACTAACCGCCCGGCGTCGGCAGAGGCTGAACATTGCCCTAAGGCACGCTTCTGCTTCCAAGGCTGATCGCACGAAGCTTGGCCTGATCCGACCGATTCGGATTGCCGGTCGGTGGAATGTGCCTCGGTCGAAGTGACAGGCTCGGTCGCCGCGAGGGTTGGACCGCGCAGGCGAGATGAGGCCGGTATGGGGCGCGCGGACGCGGGCCCGTATCCTCTTGGCGCCAGGATCGCCCGTCTTAGTTTCCCGCGTTGAGAACATCGTGCCGGATGTCGTATCCGGCACGATGTTCGAGCCTCTTGTTTCGCATCGTCTCTCTCCGAAAGCCGGCAGCCACCTTTCGGGACGATGCTCCAGCGCGGCCATTTTCGGCGGGAGTCCCAGGATGCTTGAAGAATTCAAGAAGTTTGCCCTGCGCGGCAACGTGGTCGATCTCGCTGTCGGCGTGATCATCGGCGCCGCTTTCGGCGCCATCGTCAATTCGCTGGTGCAGGACATTATCATGCCGATCGTCGGCGCGATCACGGGCGGACTCGACTTCTCGAACTACTACATCCCGCTCTCGTCCAAGGTGCAGTCCGGCATGGCCTATGCCGATGCCAAGAAGGTCGGCGCGGTGGTCGGCTACGGCCAGTTCCTGACGCTCGCCGTCAACTTCACCATCGTCGCCTTCGTGCTCTTCCTCGTGATCCGCGCCATGAACTCCCTGAAATCGCGGGAGGAGGCCAAGCCGGAGGCCGTCGCCGAGGTGCCGGCGGACGTGAAGCTCCTGTCGGAGATCCGCGATCTCCTGGCCGCCCGGAGGGCCTGAGCCCCTCCTCAGGGCTTGGTGGCGTCGTTGTCCGGCGGCGCGATCCCGAAGGCGTCGAGAATGCGGTCGAGCGCCTGCTCGACCGCCTCGGTGCCCTCTTCGTGGGTCTTCAACCGGGTCTCCAGCCGACGGATCTGCGGCTCGAATTTCGGCGGCACGGCCGGCTGCTCGTCGCCGAGATAGCGCGGTTCGGGCACGACCTCGGTGAGGACGCCGCGCAACTCGTGGCCGAGATGGTCGCGTACGGATTCCGGCAGGGGCGGGCTGTCGGAGGCGTTCTCGGGCGTCGGATCGGGCGTGGTCATCGTCTGTCCTGATCGGGGCGCGAAGGTCTCGGTCACTTCAACGATTGAAGACGGACAGCGTTGCGAGCGATCTCACCGGGACGATTTTGCAAAGGTGCGAGACGACACCGAAACGCGCAGGCTCGAACACTCGGCGTCGGTCGAACGGATACGAAAGGGCCGGCCTCCTCAACAAAACGGCCCCGGCACACAGGGTGCCGGGGCCGGATCGAACCGCACCAAGACGTGCGGCACATCATCGATCGTTAGTCGAGCACTTCGATGACCCGGTGGCGGCCATCGACCAGCACCGGCCGATCGTTCACGACGGTGTAGCGGGTGCCGCGGGTGACCTTGTACTCCGAGGGAACCTCGTAATAGGTCACGCCGGAATCGGGCAGGGTGCTGCCGACGGCGAGGCGACCGTCGTAATCGTAGGAGCGCACGTTGCGCTCGCGGACGTAGGAGCGGAAGCGCGGACGATCCTCGACGCCGAGAATGCCGCCGATCGTGCCGGTCGCCGCGCCGACCGCGCCGCCGACGATTCCGCCGATCGGGCCGGCCGCCGCCGCGCCGTCCTCGGCACCGCGCTCGGCACCGCGCAGGGTGCCCTGAGCCTGAGCCGCCATGGGCAGGGAGAGGGCGAGGGCAGAGGCGGCGAGAAGGGTCTTGATCTTCATTCGTGGATCTCCGTCGTTGCGACGTTCACCGCACCGTGAATGCGGCGAAGCATGCCCCAACAACGCCCGATCGGCGGATAGGGATGCACGAAAAGGTGAGAAAGGCCGAGATTGCTGCCGTTCCCACAAAGCGGAGATGAACCTTCGCGGATCGCCTCCTTGCAGCGGCGCGTATCTTTTCCGCTCAGGCGGGGCGCGTCCGCGCGAGGAACTCGGCCACGCGCGCCAGGGCGCTTTCGATGTTCTCGGCTGAGTTGGCGTAGGAGAGGCGCAGATAGCCCTCGCCGTGGATGCCGAAATCGGGTCCGCCGATCACGGCCACACCCGCGTCCTCCAGAAGCGCGGAGGCAAGTGCCTTCGCCTTCCAACCGGTCCCGGCGACGTTCGGGAAAGCGTAGAAGGCGCCCTTGGGCACGATGCAGGACAGGCCGGGAATGGCATTGAGGCCGTCCACGATGAGGCTGCGGCGGCGGTCGAAGGCAGCCATCATCTCGGTCACGCAGTCCTGCGGGCCGTCGAGCGCCGCGACCCCGGCCCACTGCGCGGCGGCGTTCACGCAGGAGAACGAGTTCACCGCGAGCTTGCGGGCGGCGTCGTAGAACGGCTTCGGCCAGACCGACCAGCCGAGACGCCAGCCCGTCATCGCGTAGGTCTTCGAGGCGCCGTCGAGGGTGATCAGCCGGTCGCGGATCTCGGGATAGCCGAGCAGCGAGACGTGCGCCTGCCCGTCATAGGTCATGGTGCCGTAGATCTCGTCCGAGAGCACGGCGAGATCCGGATGGGCCGCGAGGCCCTTCACCAGGGCATCGACTTCCGCCTTCGGCGTCACGCCACCGGTCGGGTTGGCCGGCGAGTTGACGATCAGGAGGCGCGTGCGCTCCGTGACGAGGGATAGGGTCTCCTGTGCCGAGACGGCGAAGCCGTTGGCCTCGCGGATCGGCACCGGCACCGGGGTGGCCCCGGTGAACTCGATCATCGAGCGATAGATCGGAAAACCGGGATCGGGGTAGAGAATCTCGGCGCCGGGCTCGCCGAACATCAGGATCGCCATGAACATGGTGACCTTGCCGCCCGGCACCACCATGACCGAATCGGGCGAAACCTCGACGCCGTGGCGCCGAAGGATGTCGCGCGCCACCGCCTCGCGGAGCGCAGGAATGCCGACGGCCGGGGTGTAGCCGTGATGGCCGTCGCGCAGCGCCTTGACGCCCGCTTCCACGATGTGGGGCGGCGTCGGAAAATCCGGCTGGCCGATGCCGAGATTGACGATGTCCCGGCCCTGGGCCGCCAGAGCGCCCGCACGGGCGAGGACGGCGAAGGCGTTCTCCTCGCCGATCCGGCCGAAGGCGGGGACGGTTCGCATCACGACCTGCGGCCCTCGCTCAGGAGCGCGGACGGGTGCGCGCCGCTTCAGGCCTGGGAGCGCTCGGCGAGCCGGCTCGCGGCGAAGGAGATCGCGCCGCCGACGACGAACAGGATCGCGAAGGTCTTGACCGAGGCCCAGAACAGGGCCGGCTCGATCCCCGTATCCAGGAAGAGCACGGCGAGGACCGCGCCGATGGGGAGGAGCAGCAGGGACAGGAGCGGAACCAGCGGGTTCATTCGACGACACTCGCGAAGCGTGAGGGGCCGCGGCGCGGCCCGAACGAAAATCAGGCAGCGGCGGTCTTAGCATCGCCGTTCCGCCGGAGGAAACTCCCGCCGGCTCAGAATCTCGACGCTCACGCTTCGACGACGGCCAAACAGGCTTCAGGCGGGGATCCGCACCGTCGCCCGCAGGCCGCCCAGCGGGCTGTCCTGCAGCGCGACATCGCCGCCATGCGCCCTGGCGATGTCGCGGGCGATGGCCAGGCCGAGACCCGAGCCGCCCGCATCCTGGCGCGCGTCGTCGAGACGCACGAACGGCTTGAACACCTCCTCCCGGCTCTCGACCGGGATGCCCGGTCCGTCGTCGTCGATCGAGACGAGGAAGGAGCGGTGCTCGCGCTTGCCCGAGATGGCCACGGTGTCGGCGTAGCGCGCGGCGTTGGCGGCGAGGTTGAACAGGCAGCGCCGGAAGGCGTCCGGCCGCACGGTCACCGTCGGGTGCCCGTCGAGCTCGACCGCCTCGACATGGGCGCCCAGCCGCTCCACGTCGCTGCGCAGATCCTCCAGCATGGTGCGCATGTCGGTCTCGGCGGCGGTCTCGGCGGAATCCCCCCGGGCGAAGGCGAGGTAGCCCTCCAACATCCGGCTCATCTCGTCCACGTCGCGCTGGAGATCCTCCACCTCCGGTGTCTGCTCGACCAGGGCGAGCGAGAGCTTGAAGCGGGTGATGATGGTGCGCAGGTCGTGGCTCACGCCGTTGAGCATGGCCGTGCGCTGCTCCATGGCGCGCTCGATGCGCCGCTTCATCTCGATGAAGGCATGGCCCGCCTGCCGGACCTCGCGGGCGCCGCGGGGCTTGAACTCGATCTCCCGCCCCTTGCCGAACCCCTCCGCCACCGCGGAGAGCCGCAGGATCGGCTTGATCTGGTTGCGCAGGAACAGGATCGCCACGCCGAGCAGCACCAGCGAGGAGCCGGTCATCCAGAGCAGGAAGATGTGCGAGTTCGAGGCGTAGGCTTGGTTGCGGCGGGCGGTGATCCGCATCACGCCCTCAGGAATCGCGACCCGGATCTCGATCAGGTTCGAGCGGCCCACGGTGTCGATCCAGAACGGCCGGCGGATCTGGCGGCGGATCTCGTCGGAAAGCACCTCGTCGAGGATCGAGAAGAACGGCCGCGGCCCCGGACTCGGCAGCTTGGCCCCCTTCAGGATGTCGAGATCGAGGTTCAGGCGCTCGCCGGCGATGCGCCCCAGCGTCTCGGCGTTCTTGTCCTGCGGATAGGACTCGTAGATGTCCATGAGTGCGGCGACATCGGCGGTGACGGCCGCCGAGAGGCGCCGCGTCACGAGCTGCCAGTGCCGCTCCATGAAGGTGTAGGCGATCACCGATTGCAGCAGCACCATCGGCGCGATGATGATGATCAGCGAGCGGGCGTAGAGGCCCTTGGGCAGCACGTCGCCGACGGCGCGGCTGACCCGCCGCCAGATCTTTCGGATCCGGCCGAACGGCCCCGTCAGGGCGCCGGTCGGGCGGGATGCGGTCGCGGAGGGGCCGGCGGGGGCCGCCATGGCATGCCTCAATCGAGGGCGAGGCGGTAGCCGACGCCGCGCACGGTGTGCAGGAAGCTCGGATTGGCCGGGTCCGGCTCGATCTTGCGGCGCAGGCGGTTGATCTGCACGTCGATGGTGCGCTCGGCCGCCAGACCGCCATTGCCGGCCAGGGTCTCGCGCTCGACATTGCCGCCGCGCGCCTGCGCCAGCATGGTCAGGATCTCCCGCTCGCGCTCGGTGATCTTCAGCGGCTCGTTGTCGCGGCGCAGCTCGCCCCGGTCCGCGCGGAAGCTGAAGGGGCCGAAGCTCACCGCCTCGTCGCCGATGGGGCGGCTCTGCGGCGCCGAGGCGTGGCGGCGGATGATGTTGTTGAGCCGAAGGATCAGCTCGCGCGGCTCGAAGGGCTTGGGCAGGTAGTCGTCGGCGCCGATCTCCAGGCCCGTCACCCGGTCGTTCGGGTTGGAGCGGGCCGTCAGCATCAGGATCGGCACCCGCGAGGTCTCGCGCACGGAGCGGGCGTAGTCGAAGCCGCTCTCGCCCGGCATCATCACGTCGAGCACCAGGGCGTCGAAGACGAAGCACTGGCCGCGCGAGCGCGCCTCGGCCGCGCTCGCCGCGGCGGTGACGCGGAAGCCCTGCTCGCAGAGGAAGCGGGAGAGGAGTTCGCGCACCCGGCGGTCGTCGTCGACGAGCAGGATGTGCGGCGCGTGGTCCGGCAGTTCCGGCCGGGCCCGGAGGGCATTCCCCGCCGACATCAGGCGCGCACCGTGGCGCGGCGGGCCATCAGACGACGGATGGCGGCGCGCTCGGCCGGTTCGATCATCGCGAGCAGGAAATCCTGGGCCGAGGCCGCGCGGGCGTCGCGGTTGCGCTCGCCCTCGTCCTCCTCGGCCGGCGCGTCGAGCGCCCGAACGATCCGGCGGACCTGGACGCGGGTGAGGTCGGCCGTCAGCGCCCGCCCGGACGGCGTGCAGAACAGGAGCCGCTGGCGCCGGTCGCTGGTGCCGGTCCGCTGCTCGACATAGCCCTGATCGATCAAGTCCTTCAGCACCCGGTTGAGACTCTGCTTGGTGATGCGCAGGATATCGAGGAGTTCGGCGATGGTGAGGCCGGGATAGCGATCGACGAAATGCAGCACCCGGTGATGTGCCCGCCCGAAGCCGTACTGCGCCAGGATCCGGTCGGGATCGGCGACGAAATCGCGATAGGCGAAGAACAGAAGTTCGATCAGGTCGTCGCTCTCGCCGCCCGCCTCCGCCAGGCCCGGGAACGGGTCCTCGCCGGCCGGCTGAACGGCCATCTCGGCGCTTCTCGTCATCACGCGGGTCACGTCGGGGACACCTCGGTCGGCGGCGGATGGAGGGGCTTCAGCCGGGTCGGGAAGATAAGTCAGTGTTGTTGACATATCTCAGCCTCGTTGCTACCCGTCAACCCGTCCGGCTATGCCCGCTCCCCGCGACGACGAGCGGCGGCGCGCCGGTTATCCGACCACCTGCGACCCTGCGGCCCTGGCTCCGCTGAAGGCCGCGCAGAGGAACTTCGAGAGATGTCCGTGATCCCGTTCGACGAGCGCGAGGGCACGATCTGGTTCGACGGTGCCATGGTGCCGTGGCGCGAGGCGAAGATCCACGTTCTCAGCCACGGCCTCCACTACGGATCGGCGGTGTTCGAGGGCGAGCGGGCCTATGGCGGCCGGATCTTCAAGAGCCGGGAGCATTCCGAGCGCCTGCGCCGCTCGGCTCAGCTGCTCGACTTCGAGATCCCGTTCTCCGTCGACGAGATCGAGGCGGCCAAGGCGCAGGTGCTGGCCACCAGCGGTCTGACGGACGCCTATCTGCGCCCCGTGGCGTGGCGCGGCTCCGAGATGATGGGCGTCGCGGCGCAGAAGAACACCATCCATCTCGCCATCGCCGCCTGGGAATGGCCGAGCTACTTCGACCCGGCGACCAAGATGAAGGGCATCCGCCTCGACATCGCCGATTACCGCCGCCCCGATCCGCGCACGGCCCCCTCCACCTCGAAGGCGGCGGGCCTCTACATGATCTGCACGATCTCCAAGCACCGGGCCGAGAACAAGGGCTACGCCGACGCGCTGATGCTCGACTGGGAGGACAACGTCGCCGAATGCACCGGCGCCAACGTGTTCTTCATCGCCGACGGCGTGATCCACACGCCTCAGGCCGACCGCTTCCTCGACGGCCTCACCCGCCAGACGGTGATCGAACTGGCCAAGCGCCGCGGCGTCCGGGTGGTGGAGCGGCGCATCCGGCCCGAGGAAATGGCCGATTTCTCCGAGTGCTTCATCACCGGCTCGGCGGCCGAGGTGACCCCGGTGGCCGAGATCGGCCCCTACCGCTTCACGCCCGCCGCCCTGACCAAGACGCTGATGGATGATTACCTCGCCGAGGTGCAGCCGCAGGCCGCGGCCGCCTGAGGCCGATCGAGGTTCCGGGTGGCGAGCCACGTGGAACCTCGCCCGCCGCGCCGCGTTCCTGGACAGAACATTCCATGAACGATGTGAGCGCGTCGATGACCGGCAAGACCACGAAGAATCAGGCTCAGGCCGAGAACCCGAAATCCGATCCGACGGACGAGTCGAACCGGATCAAGGATCCCGACGAGTGGACGACCGGGGCCGAACCGATGACCGGCGCCCAGGCTTCCTATCTCAAGACGCTGTCCGAGCAGGCGAAGTCCCCGGAGGCCTTCGAGGCCGATCTCGATAAGGCGGAAGCCTCCAAGCGCATCGACGCCCTGCGCAAGGAGACGGGCAAGGACTGAGGCCGCTTCACGAAACGCCCGGCGATGGTCACCCTCCGTCGCCGGCCCGCCGCACAGGGCTCGGAGGCGGCCCATCCTGAGGGCGATTGCCGCGATCCGGCTTTCCCCACGTTCGCGATGGTGTGAGCCAAATTTCGGGACGATGTTAAGCCCGTCGCAAGTTCAAGCCGGCAGTCTCGGCGGGTTGAAACCTTGCCGGAATGATGCGCCGTGCGTCCGCTCCCCTCAGTTCGGCGTCACGCGCCCCGCCTCTCGGTGCGAAACCTTCGGCGGTTCGTTCGGCACGAGGGCGGCGCGACCGCACTCGAATTCGGGTTGGTCGCCGCGTTCATGGCCATCGCGACCTTGGCGGCGATGAGCATCTTCGGCAACGCGCTGACCGAGTTCTTCGCCAAGCTCCCGCTGCTCTTCCCGTCGTAGCGGGCCGGGCTTCCTCGCCCTCGGACGGCGCGGCGGCGAACGACAGACCGATATTCCATCTGCCGGCCGACCCGGCCGCGAGAGCCGCCTTCTATTCTTTCGCGTCTATTCCTTGGTGCTGGGCCTGCGCTTCGGGGCCGGGACTTCCTTCGGAGCGGGCCGCTGCACGGCCGGTGCGGGCGGTGTCGCGGCCTCGCCTGAGGACTGACCCGCGGCTTGGCTGCCCTGGCTCCAGAAGGCGTCGAACACCTCCCTCATCGCCTTGACGTTCTGTTCCTGCACCTCGGCCCCCGTCTGGAGCATCTGCTGGATGGCATCCATCGAGGCTTTGCTCGCATCCGGCACCGCGCCGGTCTCCGGCTTCCGGCCGACGGCGCGCGGGTCCGGCCGACGCTCGGGGGCCGGGGGCGCCGACGGAATCGCCGCGGCGGTGAGCCCGTTCAGCCAATCCGTCCAGAGCGTCCCGACGGGATAGGGCGAGGACGCCGGCTGGGCGGCCGGGGCGGGGGCGGGCGCGTTCAGGAGCAGGTGGACGATGCCGGCCACGATCATCCCCGCCATGATCGGAAGCATCTGTCGCAGGGCCTGGGCGCCGACGCCGCTCGTCGACGCGGCCTGCTGGATCACCGCCTGCGACAGCATCGGTGAGCCGAACAGGCTCGTCAGGAAATCCGGCCCCGCGGGGGGCTGCGCCATGCCGCCTGCGCCGAGGCCGAACAGGCGCCCGAGCCCCATCGGGTCGGTCGCGGCGTTGCGCTGCATCCCCATGGTCAGGGCCGGCAGCAGGGCTTCCATGGCGCGGCGCGTCTGCTCGGGCGTCAGGCCGAATTGCTGCCCGAACGCCCGCACGCTCGCGTCGCCCTGGCTCTGCAGGATGTCGAACATGTTGAACATGGCCGGGCGCCTCACGGGAGCAGCAAAGGACCGGATGCCGGACGCTCCGGGGCTCCGTCATGGCATCGTTCGCATGACATGGGCCCGCTCTCGTCCCGGGCGGCGCCCACCGGCCCGTCCCGCCGCTGCCCGCACCCGGAGGCTCGCCGGAACGGCCTCACCTTACGAATGTGTCGCATCCGGCCGGGGCTGACCAGCCGAAAGCCCGATTTCGCGTCGATTTCCCTAGGGATAGCCGGCCTCATACCGCCTCGCGAGGCGAATCCGGGGCCTCAGAGCGACAGGCCGCTCGACGGGGCCGCCTGCACGGGCTCCTCGGCGGCCGGTCGTTCGGGTTTCGTCGCGGTCAGCGGCGGGGTGGCGCCCTCCAGGCGTCCCACGGTGCGGAAGGCGAAGACGAGGCCGGCGACGCCGAAGGCGATGGAGCCGAGACCCGTGCCCGCGATCACGCCCTCCGGCCCGTACCAAGCCGCGCCCGCCAGCGCGGGCGGAATGGTGCCGAGCGTCGCCCGGCCCCAATTCAGCCCGGTCGAGACGAAGGGGAAGCCGAGATTGTTGAACGCGGCGTTGGAGAGGAACAGCAGCCCGTTGAAGAACCAGATCGCCCCGCTGGCGAGGCAGAAGAAGCCGAACAGCTCGGCGGCCACGCCCTGGAGTTCGAAGGCGCGGGCCAGCGGCGCGCGGGCGAGCACGAGGATCAGCCAGACGGCGGCGACGTAGAGGGCGGTCAGCAGCGCGCCGCCGCGCAGCACGCCGCGCATCCGGTCGAACCGGCCCGCGCCCCAGTTCTGGCCGAGGATCGGCCCGATCGAGCCCGACATCGCGAACAGACCGCAGAAGGCGACCGGGGCGAGGCGCTCGATCACCACGTTGCCCGCGATGGCCGGGGGGCCGAAGCGCGAGAGCGCGTGGGCCACGAAGGCGCTCGCCACCGAGGGGGCGAGGTTGGTCAGCACGGCGGGCAGGGCGATGCGCGCCACCAGCGGCAGGTCTTCGAGGATCGCCGGCAAGCTCGGGGCCTGCAGCAACCGGTAGCGCCGCACCCCGGCCCAGCCGACGGCGATGAAGGCGACCCGCGCGACGCAGACCGCGAGCGCCGCCCCGTCCACGCCGAGGCCGAACCCGAAGATCAGCAGCGGATCGACGAACACGGTGATGACGGCGCCCGCAAGCGTCACGTACATCGCCTCCCGCGCCGCGCCGACGGCGCGCAGCAGGCCGGTGAACAGCATGCCGGGGCCGAGCAGCAGGTTGGTGGGCAGGCTGATCCAGAGGTAGCGCTTGGCCACCTCCAGGGTGTGCCCGTCCGCGCCGATCGCCCGCAGCAGCGGGTCGAGCAAGGCGAGCAGCAGCGCGGCCAGAAGCCCCGAGGCGATCAGCCCGTGCACCGTGACGGAGGTCGCGATCCGGCGTCCGCCGGCGCGATCCCCCGCGCCGATCGCCCGCGAGACGAGGGCGCCCGCCGCGATCATCAGCCCGATATTGATGGCGATGGCGAAGAACTGGACGATCGAGGCGAAGCCGACGGCGGCGGTAAGCGAGGGGTCGCCGAGCTTCGAGACGTAGAACAGGGACAGGAGATCGACGGCGAAGATCGCGAGCAGCCCGACCGAGCCGGTGGCGCTCATCACCACCACGTGGCGCAGGATCGATCCCGTGACGAAGCGCGCCGCGTCGTCTCCCGCTCCCGTGCCGGCCGCCCCGGCGGAGGCCGCCTCAGGCATCCGGCTCGGCATCCTCGTGTTCGAGCGCGCGGGCGGCGGATTCGTGGGGCTGCGCCGCGATCAGACCGCGGGTCTCGGCGCTGAGCGCGCGCGACGGGCTCTTGGGCGCCGTGAGCGGCTCGGGCCGCACCTCCGGCGTGCCGCGCAGCCAGCCCGAGCCGTCCGGCATCGCGCCCGCCTGCTGCAGCACGAGCCGGGCGACGTCGCGCTTGCGCACGTCCTCGGCCCGGCGCGCGGCGGCCTCCGCCGGCAGCCCGAGCCCCTCCAGGGTGGTGCGGCCGAAGGCGAGGGCGGATTCGACGGTCTCGCGAAGCTGGAAATCCACGTCCCGGTTCATCAGTTCGAGGGCGTGGGTGCGATCGTAGGCCCGCACATAGGTGCGTACGTTCGGGAATTCCTCGTGCACGATGTCCACGATCTTGAGCGCGGCCTGAGCGTCATCGATGCAGACGCAGATCAGCTCCGCCTTGGCGAGGCCTGAGGCGCGCAGCACGTCGAGCCGCGTGCCGTCGCCGTAGTAGATCCGGAAGCCGAAGCTCGTCGCATTGCGGATCTGCTCGACATCCTTGTCGATCACGGTGATGTTGATGCCCTCGGCCAGCAGCACCTGCGCCAGGATCTGCCCGAAGCGGCCGAAGCCGACCACCAGCACCCGGGCCTCGCCCGATTCGGTCGATTCCCCGACATCGCTGGGCGGTTCGGCCTCCGGCGAGCGCCGGGCGATCAGAGCGTCGAGTCCCTTGGCCGCGACCGGCCCGACCAGCATGGTCAGCGCGGCGAGCGCCACGCAGAAGCGGGTCACCTCCGAGCCGAGAATGCGCAGGTCGCCCGCCGCCGGCAGGATCACGAAGGCGAACTCGCCGGCCGGCGCCAGCACGGCGGCGCCGCGCAGGGCATCGAGCCAGGGCGAGCCGAACAGGCGGAACAGCAAGGCCACCAGCACGATCTTGACCGCGATCGCGGCGACCGTGGTGGCGATCAGCGCCAGCCAGTGGTTCGTGAGCAGGCCGCCATCGATCGACATGCCCACGCTCATGAAGAACAGGCCGAGCAGCATGCCGCGGAACGGCTCGATATCGGCCTCCAGCTGGTGGCGGAAATTCGATTCGGCGAGCATCACGCCGGCCAGGAAGGCGCCCATCGCCATGGAGAGGCCGGCCTTCTCCATCACCATGGCCGTGCCGAGCACCACGAGGAGCGCGGCCGCGGTCATGACCTCGCGCCCGCCGGCGGCGGCGAGCAGGCGGAAGAACGGATTGAGGCCGTAGCGCCCGACGATCACGACGCCGGCCACCGCGATCGCCGCTCGGGCGGTGGAGCGCAGGCCCTCGTCGAGCCAGCCGTCCTTCGGGGTGGCGCCGGCCGAGGCGAGCAGCGGCAGCAGCGCCAGGATCGCCACCACCGAAATGTCCTGGAACAGCAGCACCGCGAAGGAGCGCCCGCCATAGGGCGCGCCGAGATCGCCTCGTTCCTCCAGAAGCTGGAGCGCGACCGCCGTGGCCGAGAGCGCGATGGCGATACCGACGACGCCCGCCGCGGCCGGCGTCAGGCCGTAGGCGAAGGCCGCGCCCGCGATGACCAGCGAGCACAGGGCCAGCTGCGCGGCGCCGAGGCCGAAGATGTCCCGCCGCATCGAGACGAGGCGCGAGATCTCGAGTTCGAGCCCGACGATGAACAGCAGCAGCACCACGCCGATCTCGGCGACGCTCGCCGCGGTCTCCGGCTCGGCGATCAGGGAGAAGCCGGCCGGGCCGATCACCACCCCCGCCACGAGGTAGCCGAGCACCGCGCTCTGCCCGAGCAGCCGCACGAGCGGCACGCCGATCACCGCCGCCGACAAGAAGGTCAGCACCGGCGGCAGAAAGCTGGCGTGGTCCGTGGCACTCGCCATGAAAGCCCGTTGCCTCGCTGGTCCTGAAGGGGGAACGGCCTCCCCTTAGCCCGCCGCTCCCGCCATCGCGAGGCCGATTCGCGTGTCGTTCGTCACATGGCCCGGCCGGGGCCGGGTCTCATCCCCTCGTGAGAGAAAGGCGGCGGGGGTCACGCTGCGGCCCGAATGTGCTATGTAAAGGAGATGGACAGGCCGCAAGCCTGTTGCGGCTTTCGGGCTGGCCGCTGTTGACAGACCCGGCCATCCCTCTCCACATCCGCCGGATCATGAGCGCCGACACCATCAACCTCACCGCCGACCCGAACCGGGTCCCGCAGCCGGCCGTGACGGGGGAGAAGCCGCCCCTGGAGATCCTGCTGTGCGCCCCACGCGGATTCTGCGCGGGCGTCGTCCGTGCCATCGACGTGGTGGAGCGCGCCCTCGCGATCTACGGCGCGCCGGTCTACGTCCGCCACGAGATCGTCCACAACAAATACGTGGTCGAGACGCTCAAGCGGAAGGGCGCCGTCTTCGTGCGCGAGCTGGACGAGGTGCCCGATAGCGGCGCCCCCGTCATCTTCTCCGCCCACGGCGTCGCCAAGACCGTGCCGCAGAACGCCGTCTCGCGCGGGCTGACCACGATCGACGCGACCTGCCCGCTGGTGACCAAGGTCCACCGCGAGGCCGAGATCCATCACAAGCGCGGGCGCCACGTGCTGCTCGTCGGCCATTCCGGCCATCCGGAGGTCGTCGGCACCATGGGCCAGCTGCCCAAGGGCTCGATCACGCTGGTCGAGGACATCGACCAGATCGACGCGCTGAACCCGCCGGCCGATCAGGCGCTGGCCTGGGTGACGCAGACCACGCTGTCGATCGACGACACCAAGCACATCGTCGAGGCGCTGAAAGCCAAGTTCACCGGCATCCACGGCCCCCATAAGGACGACATCTGCTACGCCACAACCAACCGCCAGGAAGCGGTGAAGGAAGTGGCGCCGCGGGTCGACGCGCTGATCGTGGTCGGCTCCTCGAACTCTTCGAACTCTCAGCGCCTGCGCGAAGTCGCCGAGCGGGCCGGCTGCCCGATCACCCGCCTCGTCCTGCGCGCCGAAGAGATCGACTGGGACGCCTTCAAGGACGTGCGCCGCCTCGGCCTCACCGCCGGCGCCTCCGCGCCGGAAGTGCTGGTGGAGGAGATCATCGATGCCTTCGCCGCCCGCTTCGACGTGACGGTGGATCAGGTTTCGGTCACAATCGAGGACATGTCCTTCCCGCTGCCGCGCGAGCTGCGCAGCGAGGCCGCCGAGTAGCGCGGCCTCATCCGCCGGACGGAACCCGGCCGAACGACCATCAGGGGCGCCCTCGGCGCCCCTTTCCTTTGCGCGAACCGGCAGCAGCACCCGTGGCGGTCTACACCGACGTTTCCGACGAGGCGCTGCGCGCCTTCCTCCGCGAGTACGAACTCGGCGAACTGCTCTCCTGCAAGGGCATCGCGGAGGGGGTCGAGAACTCGAACTTCTTCCTGCACGCGGGGGCCGGCAACTTCATCCTCACCCTCTACGAGAAGCGGGTGAGCGAGACGGACCTGCCGTTCTTCATCAACCTGATGGGGCATCTGGCCCGGGCCGGGCTCGCATGCCCGCAGCCGGTGCGCAACCGCTCCGGCACCGCGCTCGGGCGCCTCTGCGGCCGGCCGGCGGCGATCGTGACCTTCCTGGAAGGCGTCTCTCTCAGCCGTCCGAACGCAGAGCATTGCCGGGCGCTCGGCGCGGCGCTGGCGGGCCTTCACGAGGCGGGCCGCGACTTCCCGATGACGCGGGAGAACAACCTCTCGGTGGCCGCTTGGCGCCCGCTCTTCGCGCAGGCGGAGGCCCAGGCCGATACGGTGGCGCCCGGCCTCGCGGCCCGCACCCGCGCCGATCTCGACCAGCTCGAAGCCTCCTGGCCGCAGGGCCTGCCGCGCGGCGTGATCCACGCCGACCTCTTCACCGACAACGTGTTCTTCATCGGCGACGCGGTGTCGGGCCTGATCGACTTCTACTTCGCCTGCACCGACAGCTTCGCCTACGATCTGGCGATCAGCCTCAACGCATGGTGCTTCGACGCCGACGGCCGCTTCCATCGCGACAAGGCGGGCGCGATGATCGCGGGCTACGACGCGGTGCGCCGGCTGGAGCCCGCCGAGATCGCCGCCCTGCCGGTGCTCGCGCGGGGTGCCGCCATGCGCTTCATGCTGACCCGGCTCGTGGACTGGCTGAACGTGCCACCCGGCGCGCTCGTCCAGCCCAAGAACCCGCTGGAATACGACCGGCGGCTCGCCTTCCACCGCACGGCCGAGAGCGCGCGCGACTACGGCTGGGTCGGGTAAATCCTTCCCCCCTCTGCGGTGGAGGGTGGCCCTCCCGTCAGCGAGGCGGGAGAGGGGGCGACGTTTCCGGAGAGGTCGCCCCCTTCACCCGACCCCCTTTCGGGGGCCACCCTCTCCCGCGCAGGGGAGAGGGCTCCGCTCGATCGCTCAGAGGACCTTGCGCTCAGAGGACCTTGAGCAGGGCCTCGGCGCCGGAGACCTCCGCCTTCGAAGGCGAGTCCTCGACGTTGAGCAGGCGCACGACGCCGTCGTCCACGAGCATGGCGTAGCGCTGCGAGCGCGGGCCGAGGCCGAAGCCGGAACCGTCCATCTCCAGGCCGATCGCCTTGGCGAACTCGGCATTGCCGTCGGCCAGGAACTCGATGCCCTCGGCGCCGCTCTGCTGCTGCCACGCATTGAGCACGAAGATGTCGTTGACCGAGGTCACGGCGATCGCGTCGATGCCGCGGGCCAGGATCTCGTCGCGCTTGCCGACATAGCCCGGCAGGTGGTTGCGGTGGCAGGCGGGCGTGAAGGCGCCGGGCACGCCGATCAGCACGACACGCCGGCCCTTGAACACGTCATCCGTCGTCCGCGCCTGCGGACCGTCCGGCCCGTTCACCCGAAAGGTGACCTGGGGCAGGTGATCGCCGACCTGTATCGTCATCCGTAGGGTCTCCTCGCAATGGCGCCGAACCGTTAGACCCGCCCAAGCTTCCTGTCGAGCGATGGCCGGTTCGCGCGCGCCTTTGGCTTATGGATCAATGCCCGCTGCCGGATTAGCATAGGGCCATGCAGACGCCCGAACCTCCGCTCACCGACACGGCCTATCTCGACGGCCAGTTCCTCCTGGCCATGCCGGGAATCGGCGACGAGCGCTTCGCACGCTCGGTCATCTATCTCTGCGCCCATTCGGCGGACGGGGCGATGGGCATTATCGTCAACAAGCCGGTCGCCGACCTGAGCATGCCGGATCTGCTGATCCAGCTCGACATCGCCAGCGAGGCGGACGCGATCCGCCTGCGCGAGCGGGTCGGGCACATGCCGGTGCTGATGGGCGGGCCGGTCGATGCCAAGCGCGGCTTCGTGCTGCACACCGCCGACTTCCACATCGATCAATCCACCCTGCAGATCGACGAGGGCGTCTGCCTCACGGCGACGGTGGAGATCCTGCGGGCCATCGCCGACGGGCGCGGGCCCTCGAACGCCGTGCTGGCGCTGGGCTATGCCGGCTGGCAGGCGGGCCAGCTCGAGAGCGAGATCCTCGCCAACGGCTGGCTCAACTGCCCGGCCGATCCGGAGCTGATCTTCGATCCCGGCCTCGGCAGCAAGTACGATCAGGTGCTCAAGGCCATCGGCATCGAGCCCGCGATGCTCTCCTCCGACGCCGGCCGCGCCTGAGGCATGCCCCCCGGTATGCGGGCTCAGACTCGGCCGTGGACGAGGTCGTGGATGAAGCCGAGCTTCGTCACCACCGCCGGGGCCAGCACGAAGGGATAGAGGTCGCCCTCGCCCATCGCCCGGCTGACGCTGTTCATGGCGAAGACGAAGGGCAGCCACGCGTCGATGATCCGCTCGACGGTCTCGGCCCGGTAGGGGTCGAAATCGACATGCGCCGCGAGTTCGCCCTCGACATCGGCCTTGGGCTTCACCTGCATCCCGAAGGCGCTCGCCATCTCCAGCGTATCGACGATGTGGAGGTAATGCGCCCAGGTCTCGGCGAAATCCTCCCACGGGTGGGTGGTGGCGTAGGCCGAGACGAAGGTCTCCTGCCAGTTCGGCGGCGGCCCCTGGTCGTAGTGGCGCTGGAGCGCCGCGCCGTAATCCTGCGAATCGTCGCCGAACACGGCCCGGCAGGGCGCCAGCTTGCCCGCGTCGCGCACGAGGATGTCCCAGTAATGGTGCCCGACCTCGTGCCGGAAGTGCCCGAGCAATGTCCGGTAGGGCTCGCCCATGGCGGTGCGGCGCTTCTCGCGCTCGGCCGGGTCGGCCTCGACCAGGGCAATGGTGATGATGCCGTTCTCGTGGCCGGTCATCACCTTGGGCGCGTCGGCGTTCGGCGGATCGGCCAGGAAATTGAAGATCAGGCCGTGCTCGGGATCCTCCGCGCGGGTCGTGAGCGGCAGGTTCCAACGCAGCAGGGTGTAGAACAGCCGGTGCTTGGCGTGCTCCATCTCGCGCCAGCGCTCCAGATTCACCGGGTCGCTCACATCCGGCACGGTGCCGTTGTGGCGGCAGGCGAGGCAGAAGGCGTCGGTGGAGCCCGGCGGCACTAGCCAGTTGCAGGTGTCGTGCGCGGCGTTGGTGCAGAGGAAGCTGGAGGTCCCGGGCGCCGCCAGCGGCGTCCAGGCGTTGTTGGCGCCCGCCGGCTCCAGGGCCGAGATCTGCCCGAGTTGCGGCAGGTAGGCGAGCCGGTGGCCGCAGCGCTCGCAGGTTCGGTTCTCGAAATAGAGAACGTTGTCGCAGGATTGGCAGCGAAAGAGTTTCATCGCGTCACGGGCGGTTGGCGTCCGACGCCCGCGCCCATGCAGTGTGCGTGCAGGGCCCGGACGGGGACGGCTCGGCGGCGGGCCGGGCAGGAGAGGAGATCGCGGCCAACCAAGCCGCGATCCGCCTCACCGTTCCGCGAGCGCAGAGCGATTTCTCCCGACAAGCGTGCGGCGATGTTATTCCGTCACGCCGCGGCGAGCGCCTCGGCGATGGCCGAGAGCGCGGCATCCGCGCCGGCCCCGTTCGGGCCGCCGGCCTGGGCCATGTCCCGCCGCCCGCCGCCGCCCTTGCCGCCGAGATGGCCCGCGCCGGCCCGCACGAGGCCGACGGCGTCGTAGCGCTCCGTCAGATCCTCGGTCACGCCGACCACCAAGCCGGCCTTGCCGTCGGGAGCGACGCCGACGATGGCGACGATGCCGGATCCGAGCCGGCTCTTGCCCTCGTCGGCCAGGCCCTTGAGGTCGCGCATCTCGACGCCCTCGACCACGCGGGCCATCAGCCGAACGCCGTTGACCTCGCGGGCCTCGTCGCCTCCGCCGGCCGAACCGCCGCCCATGGCGATCTTCTTGCGCGCGTCGGTCAGTTCCTTCTCGAGGCGGCGGCGCTCCTCGATGAGCGCGGACAGACGCTCGGGCACGTCGGTGACCGGCGCCTTGAGCAGGCTGGCGAGCTGGCTCAGTGTCCGGCTCTCGGCGGCCCGGTGGCGCCGGGCGTTGTGCCCGGTCATCGCCTCGATCCGGCGCACGCCCGCGCCGACGGCGCTCTCGCCGAGCACCGTGATCTGGCCGATCTCGCCCAGATGCGCCACGTGCGTGCCGCCGCACAGCTCGATCGAGAAGTTCGGCAAGCGTCCCTCGACCTCCTGGCCCTCCTCGTCCACGGGCCGCCCCATGGAGACGACGCGGACCTCATCGCCGTACTTCTCGCCGAACAGCGCACGCGCGCCCGACTCGATCGCCTCGTCCACCGCCATCAGCTTGGTCACCACCGGCGCGTTCTGCAGCAGCACCGCGTTGGCGATCTCCTCGACGCGGGCGAGTTCCGCCGCCTCGACGGGCTTGGGGTGGCTGATGTCGAAGCGCAGGCGCTCGGGCGCGACGAGCGAACCCTTCTGCGCCACGTGGTCGCCGAGCACCTGCCGCAGCGCCTCGTGCAGCAGGTGAGTCGCCGAGTGGTTGGCCCGGATCGCGGCGCGGCGGGCGTGATCGACCCGCATCTCCACGGCCGTTCCGAGGGAGAGCGAGCCCTCCTCCACCGTGACGTGATGCACGAACAGGTCGCCGAGCCGCTTCTCGGTGCCGGTCACCCGGGCCTTGAGGCCGGGAGCGATGATCGCACCGGTATCACCGACCTGACCGCCGGATTCGCCGTAGAACGGGGTCTGGTTGACGATGACGAGGCCGCTCTCGCCGGCCTTCAGCGCCTCGACCTCGGCGCCCTCGCGCAGGAGCGCGGAGACGACGGCCTCTGCGCTCTCGGTCTCGTACCCCAAAAACTCGGTGGCGCCGGTGCGCTCCTTGATGCCGAACCACACCGTCTCGGTGGCGGGCTCGCCCGAGCCCTGCCACGCGGCGCGCGCGGCCTGCTTCTGCCGCCGCATCGCCGCGGCGAAGGCCTCCGTGTCGACGCCGATGCCGCGGGCCTTCAGCGCGTCCTGGGTGAGATCCAGGGGGAAGCCGTAGGTGTCGTAGAGGGTGAAGGCGGTCTCGCCCGACAGGTTCTGGCCGGCGCCGAGGCCCGCGGTCTCGGTATCGAGGATCGCGAGGCCGCGCTCCAGCGTCTTGCGGAAGCGGCCTTCCTCCAGGCGCAACGTCTCGGAGATCAGCGCCTCGCTGCGGGTGAGTTCCGGGAAGGCCTGCCCCATCTCGCGCACCAGCGTGGGCACGAGGCGGTACATCACCGGCTCGCGGGCGCCGAGCAGCTCGAGGTGGCGCATGGCGCGGCGCATGATCCGGCGCAGCACGTAGCCGCGGCCCTCGTTGGAGGGCAGCACGCCGTCGGCGATCAGGAACGAGGTCGAGCGCAGGTGGTCGGCGATGACGCGGTACGAGGCCCGCGTGGCGGGCTCCGGCGCGCGCGACACCGCGTGGGCCACCGCATCGATCAGCGCGCGGAACAGGTCGGTGTCGTAGTTCGAATGGACGCCCTGGAGGATGGCGGCCATCCGCTCCAGGCCCATGCCGGTATCGATCGAGGGCCGTGGCAGGGGATTGCGGGAGCCCGGCTCGACCTGCTCGTACTGCATGAAGACGAGGTTCCAGAACTCCAGGAAGCGGTCGCCGTCCTCGTCCGGCGAGCCGGGCGGGCCGCCAGCCAGCGCCGGGCCCTGATCGATGAAGATCTCCGAGCACGGCCCGCAGGGACCGGTATCGCCCATCTGCCAGAAATTGTCCGAGGTCCCGATCCGGATGATTTTTTCGTCTGAGAACCCCGCGATCTTCTTCCAGAGGCCTGCCGCCTCGTCGTCGTCGGCATAAACCGTGACGAGCAGCTTTTCGGCCGAGAGCCCGAACTCCTTGGTGATGAGTTTCCAGGCAAGTTCGATTGCATCGGCCTTGAAGTAGTCGCCGAAGGAAAAGTTGCCGAGCATCTCGAAGAAGGTGTGATGCCGGGCCGTGTAGCCGACATTGTCGAGATCGTTGTGCTTGCCGCCCGCACGCACGCATTTCTGCGAGGAGGTCGCCCTGACGTAGGGGCGCTTCTCGACGCCGGTGAAGACGTTCTTGAACTGCACCATGCCGGCGTTCGTAAACATCAGCGTCGGGTCGTTCTTGGGCACGAGCGAGGACGAGGGCACCACCGCGTGCCCGGCATCCCGGAAGTAGTCCAGGAAGGTCGATCGGATCTCGTTGACGCCGCTCATCGTCCGGAAACTCGAATATGAGGTTTTGAACCGCACGCGCCCGCGGCGGCCGAGGCCTCCGCTACGCTCCCGCCCTCATAAGGGTCGATAGCCCACGAGTCATCCTTTGTCTCGTCGGAGCCCCGGCGAGGCGCGACCCGCGACCGAGTTCCACCATCTGACACTGTTATTTGGGAGCCGATACTGATCGAATGGCCGACGAGCGTGGTCTGGTTAGAAGTTTTAATTGGGGCGTCAAGCATAAAGCGGCGCAATCCTCGATTTTGCCGACTTTGAATTATAAAGATCAGCACGCTCGAGGCGCGTCGGGCTTCGAATGCGACATCACGTTACAAAATAGGCCCATCTGACAGTCTAAAGTTGCAAACTTGTGATGTTCAACAATATCCTGCGGCGGCGCCTGCCCGTTCGAATACGACGGGATTACGGCTACTTTCGTGGGAGGAGCATTCATGGTCGCGATGCGTGTTTTGATGCTCGTCGAGGATACGCGGCCCGTCGTGGAGGCGGCGGCGTCGGTGTCGCTGGCGATGTCGCCCTCTCCCAAGCCGCCCGTCCAATCAGCGGCCGGGCCCTTGAAGCTGTCGAAGTTGCCCAAGGAAATGCGGCTCGACGCGAATTTCCTGCCGGTCCCGCTTCTCGGCGACAGCGCGGCCCAGTCCCTGTCCGCGGCAGGCCTGTTCGCGATGGCTCCGGGACCGAAAACGCTCGGCACCGATGCTTATGTCGTCCGCGGCACGATCGACGCGGGTGATCTGGACGCGATCACCAAGAGCACCAGCGGCCCCGGTGGCGAGCCTCGCGTCTTCGCCGATCCGGGCATCGCCAGTTCCCCGGTCACCTGCGGCGGCACGCCGCCCGTCGGCAACGCCACGGATGTCGAGCGTCTTCTCCAGGTCGGGCGTCTGCGGCGCCTCGGCATGGATGGTGAGGGCGTCGCGCTTGCCATCGTCGACAACGGCATCAATCTCGATCATCTGCGAAGCCGCGGCCTGCTTCCCAGGCTGAACTTTCACGCGAGCTGGACGCCTCAGGTCGCGGTCCAGCCGGGTGCCGCTCCCGTCGATCATGGGACGATGTGCGCCTACGACGCCCTTCTCTCTGCCCCGAACGCGACGCTGCTCGACTACGCGATCCTGCGCTCCACCCGACGCGGGGGCTCGGTCATGGACGGCGTTCTCAGCGACGCGGTGCAGGCCTACGGTGTCCTGCTTCGGCTCATGATGCTGCCCGAGGAGGAGCGGTTCTTCCACTCCCTGGTCGTCAGCAACAGCTGGGGCATGTTCCACCCGGACTGGGACTTCCCCGCCGGCCATCCGGGTCGGTACTTCGACAACCCGCTCCACCCCTTCAATCGTGTCGTGAGCAGCTTGGCCAATGCCGGGGCCGACATCCTGTTCGCCGCCGGAAACTGTGGTCCGACCTGCCCCGACGGCCGCTGCCTGCCGATCCCGACCAATCAAGCGGATCGCCGCATCAGCGGAGCGAACAGTCACCCCGACGTGCTCACCGTTGCCGGCGTCGACACCCAGCGCAATCTGGTCGGTTACTCGTCGCACGGGCCGGGCGCGCTCAGCCACGACAAGCCGGATCTCGCCGGATATACCCATTTCCTGGGGTCGGAAGCCTTCGGCGCAGGCCAGCCGGATTCCGGCACGTCGACGGCCTGTCCCGTGGCGGCCGGTGTGGTGGCGGCCCTGCGCTCGGCCTATCCCTACGTATCCGGCAACATCAATCGGCAGCCCGCTCAGATCAGGTCCTATCTGCGGCAGACGGCGACGAAGACCGGGACGGCGGGCTGGGATGCCCAGTTCGGTCACGGGATCATCGACTGCGCCCAGTTCGACATGGCCGGGGCGGTACTGAAATAATAAGTCTGGTATGCCGATATATGATAGGGATTGAGGGTTCGATATCGGAGGCTGCGATGGACGGAGCGATGATGACGCTGGATTGGCCGTCGGGCCGGCCGAGCCTGCCCGAGGTCGCGCAGGCATTGAATGTCAGGCCATCCGATTTGGACAGTGCGTTCGGTGTCGTGCTGATCGATCCTCGGAGCAACACCTACACCGTTCAATGCCGAACATCGGCCTGCGCCTCCGCCGCCGAAAAGCCCGGTGTTGAAGGCCCGTTCTCGAATCCCGGCATCGGCGGGTTTGGGCCGCTCCGGTCGCAGCGCTGATACGACGGAGCCGCCGAACGCTCGTTCGGCGGCCCCGGTTCATTTCCGCGAATCCCGCTGCTCCGCCGACGGATTACGCCTCGCCCTCGTCGAGGTCCTCGGCGGTCGGCTTGGCGTTCTCCAGGATCCGGTCGGCGACCAGACCCGAATTCTGCCGGATCGACGCCTCGATCTTGTTGGCGATATCGGGATTGTCGCGCAGGAAGCCCTTGGCGTTCTCGCGGCCCTGGCCGAGGCGCTGGCTGTCGTAGGAGAACCACGCGCCCGCCTTCTCGACGATGCCGGCCTTCACGCCGAGATCGACCAGCTCGCCCACCTTCGAGACGCCCTCGCCGAACATGATGTCGAACTCGACCTGCTTGAAGGGCGGCGCGACCTTGTTCTTGACGACCTTGACGCGGACCTGATTGCCGATGGCCTCGTCGCGGTCCTTCAGGGTCGAGACGCGGCGGATGTCGAGGCGCACCGAGGCGTAGAACTTCAGGGCGTTGCCGCCCGTGGTCGTCTCGGGGCTCCCGTACATCACGCCGATCTTCATCCGAATCTGGTTGATGAAGATCACCATGCAGTTCGAGCGCGAGATCGAACCGGTCAGCTTGCGCAGGGCCTGGCTCATCAGGCGGGCCTGGAGGCCCGGCTGGCTCTCGCCCATCTCGCCCTCGATCTCGGCGCGCGGGGTCAGCGCGGCGACCGAATCGACCACGAGCACGTCGATGGCGCCGGAGCGCACCAGCGTGTCGGTGATCTCGAGGGCCTGCTCGCCGGTATCGGGCTGCGAGATCAGCAGGTCGTCGAGGTTGACGCCGAGCTTGCGCGCGTAGACCGGGTCGAGGGCGTGCTCCGCATCCACGAAGGCGCAGACGCCGCCCTTCTTCTGGGCCTCGGCGATGGTGTGGAGCGCCAGCGTCGTCTTGCCCGATGATTCGGGGCCGTAGATCTCGACCACGCGGCCGCGCGGCAGGCCGCCGACGCCCAGCGCGATGTCGAGACCGAGCGATCCCGTCGAGACGGTCTCGACCTCCTGCACCTTGTCGTTCTTGCCAAGGCGCATGATCGAGCCCTTGCCGAAGGCCCGCTCGATCTGCGTCAGCGCAGCCTCGATCGCCTTCGACTTGTCCTTGTCCGCTGCTGCCATTGTCGAGGATTCCACCATCTTCAGCGCGGGCTGGGCCATCGCTCGGCATCCTTATGCATGGGAGGGGCGCGGCGCTCAATCCGCCGGAGCCGATGCATTTCGTACCTGTTTTGTTCTCATCATGCAAGCCGGACCGCGCAAAATGGGGAGCGGCCGCTTCTCCCGCGCCTCCGGCTCGGCGCGAGCCCGACCGGCCGGCCGGTCCGCTGGACGACATGCGCTTCGGCGTCGCGTCCAGCGGCGAATCAGAGCGTCGAAAAACGATGTCAGGTCGGGATATGTTCGATATCGTGCCGACGTTTGGCCCGTGCGAGGACCTTGCGCTCGTTTCGTGAAGAATTGAATTCAGATTTCGGTTAACACGGAAGCGAAAAAACTGCGAATGGGCCGTCGCGAGAGGGGCGATGAGGGCCGAAAATTTCGATACTCGTTCAGCCCGGTACGTCTATGACACAAGACCGCACCTTAGTACCTAAAGGTCGCTCTAGCCGTGCGACGCGTGCCATGGTTCTATCGCGCGCACCAAAGGCGGTCCCGATGCCGAACGGTCTCGAAGAATTGCGGGTCATCGAGCGGCTTCTCTGCCAAGCGGAAGCACGATTGGGCTCACAGGGGACCTTTCGCCAGCGCACCCTCCTGCAGATGACGCTGTTCGAAGTCCGGCGCGGTCTGCAGGCGCCGCGGCGCAGCGATGAGGTACAGCCACCGATTGAGGCCAAGGACGACGCGGCGAAGCGATGACGCGCGGACCCGGTGACGGAAGTGACGCTAGGGCACGCCGCGGACGCTTCGCCATTCGCTGAACGCCCGCTGGCGCTGTTCGAAGGCGCGACGGAGCGGGCTTCCGGCCCGTCCCCTGAATTCGGACGACACCAGTTCGTCGTCCTCCACGACGCGACCCAGGGCCTGCCCGACTTCGTGGCGCCATTCCGCGTCGGCGAGGGCGAATTCCACATCCGTCACGATCGTGCGGTCGTCGTCGAGATCGTGACCGTGCACCCGCCCATCTCCGTCTTGGGTCGCGCCGCCGACCACGCGTCAGACTTGGCCACGGCGAAAAAAGTTAACTTACAGCAACTTCCTCCGCCCGTCACCGCAGATCGCGCCGCCCGCGCGCCAGCGCCGATCACATTCTCGAAAGTCTGCCCCGTTCGATTGAAACGAACGGCGATCAGCCGGCCATCGTCTGCTTCACGGTCTCGACGAGTTGTTTGAGGCTGAAGGGTTTGGGCAGGAAGTTGAACGCCTCGCCGTCGGGTAAGTTCTTGCGGAACGCATCCTCGGCGTAGCCCGAGACGAAGATCACCTTCAGGTCGGGGTAGTGCTTGCGCAACTCGCGCAGCAGGGTCGGGCCGTCCATCTCCGGCATGACCACGTCGGAGACCACCACGTCGATGCCCTCGGCGTGCTCCTCGATCAGGCGCAGGGCCTCGACGCCGGAGGCGGCCTCCAGCACCGTGTAGCCGCGGGCGGACAGGGCCCGCGAGTTGACCGCACGCACCGGATCCTCGTCTTCCACCAGGAGCACGGTGCCCTGGCCGGTATGGTCGGCGGCAGGCTTCGGCGGTTCCGGCGCGCGGGCCGGGCGAGCAGACTCCGACCCGGTGCCGTCCGAGGCTGCCTCGCCCTCCCCGGATGCCGAACGTTCGTCCGTCTCCGATCCCGCGGCGGCCGACTTTGCCGAAGCAGTCGGCAGCGCGGGCGGCAGCGACTCGGGCAGGCTCTCGATGCCGGGCACGTGGCGCGGCAGGTAGATGCGGAAGGTGGTGCCTTCGCCCACCGTCGACTGCACGTCGATGGCGCCGCCCGACTGATTGACGATGCCGAACACCGTCGAGAGCCCGAGGCCGGTGCCCTTGCCGATCTCTTTCGTCGTGAAGAAGGGCTCGAAAATCTTCTGGCGCACCTCCGGCGGAATGCCCTCGCCGGTGTCCGTCACCTCGATCATGACGTGGTCGCCCGCCGGGATGCCGACCGGGCGCTCGGCATCGACCGCGCAATTGGTGGTGCGGATCGTCAGGCTGCCGCCGCCCGGCATGGCGTCGCGGGCGTTGACCGCGAGGTTCACGATCACCTGCTCGAACTGGTTCACGTCGGCCTTGATCGGCCAGATCTCGCGGCCGTGGCGGAAATCGAGCTGCACCCGCTCGCCGAGCAGGCGCTTGAGGAGAAGCGTCAGGTCGGAGAGCGCTTCCCCGACATCCATCACCTCCGGCCGCAGGGTCTGGCGGCGGGAGAAGGCCAGCAGCTGGCGCACCAGGGATGCGGCCCGGTTCGCGTTCTGCTTGATCTGCATGATGTCTTGGAAGGCGTGGTCGGTCGGCCGGTGGCTCGCCAGCAGCAGGTCCGAGTAGCCGATGATCGCCTGGAGCACGTTGTTGAAGTCGTGGGCGATGCCGCCCGCGAGCTGGCCCACCGTGTCCATCTTCTGGGTCTGGGCGATCTGCTGCTCCAGCTGGCGCTGGGCGGTGGTGTCGAGGGCGTAGAGGATCACCCGCTCGCCGTCGCCGCCGGTCTCGCCCTCCGCGTCCGGGCTCTGCGTCCCGTCCGCGTCGGCCGGGCTCATCCAGACGCGGGCCGAGCGGTCGCCGGGACCCGACAGCTCGACCTCGATCGGGTCGAGGCCGCCGAAGCCGTTGGCCGCCCGCGCAAGCGCCCCCTCGATGGCACCGCGGTCGCGCTCCAGCACGGCGTCGCGCATCATCGGATCGGGCGCCTCGCGACCGGCTTCGGCCGCGGGCTGGCGCGGCATGCCCGCGAACAGGCGCACGAAGGAGGCGTTGGCGCGAATCACCCTTCCGTCGCGGTCGAGCGTGGCGATGGCGATCGGGCTGTTGTTGAGGAAGCGGGCGAGCCGCACCTCCGCCGCGCGCTGCGGCTCGTCGGCATCCGAGCCGGCGGAGCGGTTGAGCACGAAGGTGCGCGAGGGGCCGGGCGCCCCGTCCTGCCCGTAGGCGACGCGGTGGTAGAGCCGGGTCGGCAGCGGCTGGCCGTTGCGGCGGCGCAGGTCGATGTCGAAGCGGTCGGTGCGCACCTCGCCGGGAAGGCCCGGCGCGGCGGTGAGCACGTCGGCCCCCGGCGCGATCTCGAGGAGCTTGAGCCCGCCCGAGCCGACGGTGGCGAGATCGTAACCGAGCCAGGAGGCCAGGGTCGCGTTCATGTAGACGATCGACCCGGCCGCATTGATCGAGAGGAAGCCCGCCGGCGCGTGGTCGAGATAGTCGATCGCGTGCTGGAGTTCCTGGAAGACGTTCTCCTGGCGCTCGCGCTCGTGGGTGATGTCGCTCACCGTCCAGAGCGCGGCGGAGCCGCGGTGGCGCTGGATCGGCCGCACGGCGATCCGGTACCAGGCGAAGTCGCGGTCCGCCGCGCCGCCGGGCGGCGGCGACATCCGGATTTCCTCGGTGTAGGCGCGCTCGTCCCGCGCGGCTTGAGCCAGCCGATAGACGGCCTCGGAGACTTCGGGCGCGCCCACGAAGATGCGCTCGATCGAGCGCAGGTTCGAAAAGCTGTCGCCGCCGGCCAGCCGCATATAGGCCTCGTTGGCATAGATCATCCGCCCGTTGTCCTCGACGACGAGCTTGCCCGCAGGGGCGGCATCGACGATGGCGCGGGTGATGTCGTCGCGGGAGGCGGGGCCGGCGAGCTGGAGCGCGCCGATGGCCAGCGCGAACAGGAAGAACACGCCCGCCATGGCGAGCAGCGCCAGCAGGGCGAGGATGAGCGGCTGCGCCTGCTCGTTGGCGACGAAGGAAAGCCCCACCGCCGCGCCGACGAGGAGACCCGCCAGCATCAGCAGAAGGCCCACCCGGCCCGGGCGCTCCGAACGATCGATCGAACCGGACGCCGGCACCCCTGGTCCGCTGACCTCAGCCATCAGGCCCTACCCATCCCCTCACACGCCGCTTCCGTGCGCGTCATGACCGTCACGCCGACTTCGGAGCGTTGGCCGGAGCATTGCCGGACAATGGTGCATAAACCGTGGCGCCTGAGGGACTTCGCCGTCCCTCATCGAGCCCGCTCCGGTTCTCAGGCCGCCCGGCGGCGCAGGCGAAGCACGAATCCGATGACCTCCGCAACTGCGCGATAGTGCTCGGCGGGAATCTCCTCGTCGACCTCGACGGTTGCGTGCAGCGCCCGGGCGAGCGGCGGATTCTCCATCACCGGCACCGCGTGCTCGGCGGCGACCGCGCGAATGCGCAGGGCCAGCGAATCGACGCCCTTGGCGACGCAGACCGGGGCGGCCATGCCGGCCTCGTAGCGCAGGGCCACGGCGAAATGGGTCGGGTTCGTCACCACCACCGTGGCGGTGGGCACGGCGGCCATCATCCGCTTCTTCACGCGGGCTTGGCGCAACTGCTTCATCCGGCCCTTCACCTCGGGGCTGCCCTCGCTCTCCTTGTGCTCCTGCTTCATCTCCTCCTTGGTCATGCGCAGGCGCGTGTGCCAGCGATGGCGCTGGTAGAGCGCGTCGCCGAGCGCGATCACCGCGTAGGCCGCGAGCATGCCGCCCATCATCTTGAGCGCCAGGGTCAGCGTGCCGTCGAGCGCGGCACCGGGTTCGAGCTGGGCGAAGGATTCGGCCCGGTCGTGCTCACTCCACAGGATGGCGCCCGCGACGATGCCGACGAGCGCGATCTTCACGAGGCCCTTGCCGAAATTGACCCAGGCATCGACGCCCAGCAGGCGCTTGGCGCCGGCCATCGGCGAGATGCGCGCGAATTTCGGCATCAGGCTCTCGGCGGTGAAGATCGGCCGGTGCTGGATCAGGCCGGCGGCGAGTGCCGCGAGCATCGCCATGCCGAGGGGCACCGCGAGCGCCTTGAGACTGACCAGGGCGGCGCGGAAGGCGATGCCGAGATAGCTGGCAGGGTCGGAGGGCAGCCCGCCCGCATGTTCGAGGAAGCCGCGCATGTCGCGGGTCAGCCCCTCGGCGGCGGGGCGCGCGGCGAGCAGCAGGGCCAGGGTGAAGGCGGCCAGGATGAAGAAGGTGTTGATCTCGGGAGAGTTCGGCACATCGCCGCGCTCGATCGCTTGCTCGATGCGCCGCGGGGTCGGGTCTTCGGTCTTGTCCTCGTCGTCGCTCTCGTCGGCCAAGGGCTCAGGCTCCCGTCTCTCCGGTCAGCGCCCGAGGAAGGCGCCGAGATAGCGGCCGAGATCGTCCAGGAACAGCCCCATCACGAGGCCGAGCACGGCGATGAGCAGCATCATGCCGATCAGCACCGAGGCGGGCACGGCGAGAAAGAACACCTGAAGCTGCGGCATCAGCCGGGACAGCACGCCGAGCCCGAGATTGAACAGGATGCCGAAGACGATGAACGGCCCGGAGATCCGCACCGCCAGGGCGAAGCCGCGGGAGAAGGCGTCCAGCGCCAGCTTGGCCGCGTCCGCCATGCCGGGCACGCCGTTGGGCGGCAGCACCATGTAGCTGCGCCCGATCGCCTCCAGGGCGAGGTGATGCAGGTCGGTGGCGAGCACCAGGGTGATGCCCAGGAGCGACAGGAAGTTGCCGAGCGCCGCCTGCTGCCCGCCCATGGTCGGATCGACGGTCATGGCGAAGGACAGGCCGAGCTGCTGCGAGATCACCACGCCCGCCGTCTGCAGCGCGGCGACCACCATGCGCACCGACAGCCCGATCATCAGGCCGATCAGGATCTCCCCGAACAGGAGACCGATCAGCACGGGCGCCGCCAGCGCGGCGTTGCCGGTGGGCAGGAGCGGCCGGACGGTGGGAAACAGCACCAGGGTGACGAGGAGGGCGAGGCTGAGCCGCAGCCGGCCCGAGATCATCTGCTCGCCCAGCCCCGGCATCAGCATGATCAGCGTGCCGACCCGGGCGAAGGTGAGGATGAAGGCCGCCGCGAAGGCGGGCAGCAGCAGGTCGAGCGGCGTGTTCATGCCGGCCCATCCTACAGGCTCGCCGCGCCGCGCGCTGTCTCCCGCTCGTCATCCCCCCGCCGCGATGCGCGCGGCGATCCGGGCCATGTAGGCGGCCATGGCGTCGCCCATGAAGGGCAGCATCAGCAGCATCACCCCGAAGACCGCGACGATCTTGGGCACGTAGATCAGCGTCTGCTCCTGGATCTGCGTCAGCGCCTGGAACAGCGAGACGATCAGGCCGACCACGAGGGCCACGATCATCAGGGGACCGGCGACCTTCAGGAAGACGAAGATGCCGTCGCGGGAGAGGTCGAGGATGGCGAGGCCGGTCATGGCTCTGGGGGGCTTTCGTCGATCGTCGTCGTTGCGAGGCGGAGCCGAAGCGATCCGGCGCGCCGCCCGATCCGGAAAAGTCGCGTCGCCGGATCGCTTCGCGTTCGCTCGCCGTGACGGAGAGCGAGGCAACCGATGCGATCGAACGCGGGTGGATGAGGGCCGGCCTCACGGTCCAGCGCCCCGGTCGGGAGCGAAGCGGACCGAATCAGATCGGCATGCGCATGATCTCCTCGTAGGCGGAGATCACGCGGTCGCGCACGGCGACGAGGGTCTGGAGGGCGGTCTCGCTCTCGGCCACGGCGGTGACCACGTCCACGACGTTGGCCTTGCCGGTGGCGGCCGAGAGCGCTGCGCGGTCGGCCTGAGCGCCGGACTGGGCCACGGAATCGAGGCTCTGCTGCAGGAAGCCGGAGAAGCCGGCACCCGCCGAGGCCATGCCCTGGACGGGTTTCGGGGCGCCGGGGCGGGCGACGCTCTGGGCGGCGGCGTAGGCGCCGGCGGCGAAGGCGGAGGTCGTCATCGGCTCACGCCTTCAAGATTTCGAGGGTGCGGGAGATCATCCGCCGCGTCGCGGTGACCATGTTGAGGTTGGCCTCGTAGGAGCGCTGGGCCTCGCGCATGTCCATGTTCTCGATCAGCCCGTTGACGTTGGGCATGCGCACTTCGCCGCGGGCATCGGCCGCCGGGTTGCCGGGATCGTACTTCGTGCGGAACGGCGTCGGATCGCGGCGGACCCGGCCCGCCTCGACGAGATTCGCCCCGAGTTCCCGGTCGAAGCGGCTCGTGAAGCTTGGGACCTTGCGCCGGTAGGGATCGCCGCCGGCCGTCGGCGCGGCGGAATCGGCGTTGGCGATGTTCTCGGCGATGATGCGCATCCGGCCGGACTGGGCCTTGAGGCCGGAGGCGGCGATGCCGAGGCTCTTGAGGAAATCCATGGCGGTCTCCGTTCAGCGGCTTCAGCGCTTGCCGACGGCGATCTTCAGCGCGTCGAGGCTCTTCTGGTAGAGCGAGGCGACGAGCTGATAGTCGGACTGGTTGTCGCCGGCCTTCATCATCTCCTCCTCCAGGTTCACCCCGTTGCCGGAGGGGCGGACCTCGAAGCCCTTGAAGCGGCGCGGGTCGGCGTTCGGGCCGGACTGGGCGGAGAGCCCGATATGCCCGGCATCGGTGCGGGCGAGGCCGTCGCCGCCGACGGAGGCGCCGAGCGGGGCCGCGAGCGCGCCGCCCCGGCCCGCCGGTTCGGCGAAGTCACGGGGGCGAAAGCCCGGCATGTCGGCGTTGGCCACGTTCTCGGCGAGCAGCCCCTGGCGGGCTTGGTGCCACTGCATCCGGGTGCGCAGCATGCCGAGCAGGGGCAGGTCGGTGAGCGACATGGTGCCTCGGGCGGCCGGCGCGAGGGGCGGAGGGAAGCTGCGGGCCGGACCCGGCAGAATTTGCCGTTCGCATGGTTAAGGAGCCGTTAACCGGGCAATTCCTGCCGGGCATCCGCAAGCCGCGGCGAGCCCGGCGAGACAAAGCGTGCGGACCGGCTCAGCGAGTTGTTAACGGAGCGTAAGCCTTTGTTGCGGGGGGCTCGGACCACGGCGATAATCGAACCTAGTATTGCGTAGGGTCGGGATGGCGTCTCCCGTCGGCACCGGTCCCGGCCGGAAGCTTCGCGGCACGCCATCGCAGCCCCGACACAGAAAGACGCCGGTCTTGCAAGCGTTCTTCAGTTCCGAGGGCTCGGTCGCCCTTCAGTTCCTGGTGATCTTCCTGATCATCCTGGCGCTGTTCCTGATCGCGGCGTTGCTGTTCGTGCGGCTCTCGGGGCGCGGGCTGACCATCGCGGCGCGGCCTGGCCAGCGGGGACGCCAGCCCCGGCTCGGCATCGTCGACATCTACGAGCTCGACCGGCAGCGGCAGCTGATCCTGCTGCGGCGGGACAACGTCGAGCACCTGCTGCTGGTCGGCGGACCCAACGACGTGGTGGTCGAGCGCCATATCCAGCGCGGTGCCGGTGCCCGCTACGCCCCCGAGGGCGGCACGAGTGCCGAGGACGGGAGCGCGGCCGACGCGGCGCCCGAGCCGCCGCGCATCGACCCCTTCCTCGACAGCCCGAAGCCGCCGACCTTCGCCATGCCCGAAATCGTGCCCGCGCCCGGCCCCGGCCTTCAGCCCCATGCCGAGCGGGCGCCGCCCCTGGATTCCGGCCTGTTCGAGCCCGAGGAGCCCGAGGTCGAGACCAAGCCGCGAGCCGCGTCGCCGGTGAGCCGGCTGATGCGGCGCACGCTGCCGCCCCTCGTCACGCCCCGGCCCGAGCCCGCCTCCGAGCGCGCCGCGCGACCGGAGGAGGCGGCCCCCAGCGCCGCCCCGCCGCCCGCGGAACCGCCGCCGGTCATGGCCGCCCGCGGCCCGCGATCGGTCGATCCCGCCGTCCTGTCCGACATGGCGCGCCAGCTTCAGGTCGCGCTGAAGCGCCCCTCCTCGGCGGTGACGCCGCCGCCGACCGCAGCAGCAGCCGCGGTTTCTCCCGCGGCGGCCGACGCTCCGCCGGTCGAAGCGCCAGCTCCGATCGAAGCACCCGCTGCGGCTCGTCCCGATCCGATCGCGCAAGCGATGGCCGCGCCGCCTTTCCCCCCGCCGCCGCCGAGGGCCGCCGCCCCCGCGCAACCGGCCCCGTCCCCGGTCGCGTCCGATCCGGTGAAGCCCGAGCCGGTGCCCGTTCCCGCCCCCGTCCCGCTGCCGAAGCCCGCGCCTCTTCCGCCCGCGGAGAAGCCCGCGGTGGCCCGGCCGGAGCCCGCGCCCCGGTCCGAGCCCGCCAAGCCGGACCCCGTCCGGCCCGAGCCCGCCAAGCCGGACACCCCCGAGGCTCCGCAGGGACAGAACCCCTTCTCGGTGGAGGAGATCGAGGCCGAGTTCGCCCGTCTCCTCGGGCGCCCGCTCGACAGCAAGAGTTGAACCCCCGCAAGAAGGACGGATCGTTCATCCGCCACCCGTGGTGAGGCATGGAAGCGCTCGTCGTCGGAGCGGGAGTGGTCGGGCTCGCGGTCGCGCGGGCGCTGGCCCTGCGCGGGGCCTCGGTGATTGTCGCCGAGGCGGCCGAAGGCATCGGCACCGGCGTCTCGGCCCGCAGCTCCGAGGTGATCCATGGCGGGATGTACTACCCGCCGGGCTCGGTCCGTGCCCGCCACTGCGTCGAGGGGCGCCGCCGCCTTGTCGCGTTCTGCGACGGACACGGCGTGCCCTACCGGCTCTGCGGCAAGCTCATCGTCGCCACCCGTGAGGAGGAGCGCGCCGCCCTCGAAACGATCCTGTCCCGCGGCCTCGCCAACGGCGTCGAGGGCTTGGCCTGGATGGAGGGGGACGAGGCGCGGCGTCTGGAGCCGAACCTCGCCTGCGTCGCCGCGCTCCACTCGCCCGCCACCGGCATCGTCGACAGCCATGCCCTGATGCTGGCGCTCCTCGGGGACATCGAGGCGGCCGGCGGCGTGCTGGCCCTGCGCACGCCGATCGAGGCGGCCGAGCGGCGGGACGGCGGCTGGCAGGTCCGCTTCGGCGGTGAGACGCCCGACACGGTGCGGGTCGACGCCCTCGTCAACGCCGCGGGGCTCGGTGCGCAGGCCCTCGCCCGCCGCTTTGCCGGGCTGGCGCCGGAAGCGGTACCGCGCCAAGTGCTGGCCAAGGGCAGCTATTTCGGCTGCACCGGCCGGCCGGCCTTCTCGCGGCTGATCTACCCCGCCCCGGTCGAGGGCGGATTGGGCATCCACCTCACCCTGGATCTGGCCGGGCGGATGCGCTTCGGCCCCGACGTGGAATGGGTGGAGGCGGCCGATTACGGGGTCGATCCGGCCCGGGCGTCGTCCTTCGCGGCGGCGATCCGGCGCTACTGGCCCGGCCTGCCGCAGGGGCGCCTGACGCCGGATTATGCCGGCATCCGCCCGAAGCTCACCGGGCCCGGCGAGCCGGCGGCGGATTTCCGCATCGACGGCCCGGGCGAGCACGGCTTGCCGGGTCTCGTGCAACTCTTCGGCATCGAGAGCCCGGGGCTGACGGCCTCGCTTTCGCTCGCGGAAGAGGTGGCCGACCGGCTGACGGCCTGAGCCGACGGCCGGGTGCCACCTCAGGCCGCGCGCATCAGGCCGGCCGGCGCGGTCTCCGTCACCTCGTCGGTGTGGACCTCGAACCGCACCAGCCGCGCCGCGCCGAAGCTCGTCGAGATCGCGCAATCGGTGGCGTCCCGACCCCGGGCCATCACGATCCGGCCGATCCGCGGCGTGTTGTGGCGCGCGTCGAACGTGTACCAGCGCCCGCCGAGATAGACCTCGAACCAAGCGGAAAAATCCATCGGATCGGGCACCGCCGGCACGCCGATATCGCCGAGATAGCCCGTGCAGTAGCGGGCCGGGATGTTCATGCAGCGGCAGAAGGCGATGGCCAGATGCGCGAAGTCGCGGCACACCCCGACCCGTTGGACGAAGCCGTCATGCGCGCTGCGGGTGGCATCCGCCTGCATGTAGTCGAAGCGGATGTGCCGGTGCACGTAATCCACGATCGCCTGAACCCGCGCCCAGCCCTCGGGCGTCTGGCCGAAGAGCTGCCAGGCGGTCGCGGTGAGCTTGTCCGTGTCGCAGTAGCGGCTCGCCATGAGGTAGGTCATCACCTCGTCGGGCAGTGCATCCACCGCCGCCTGGGTGGCCTGCGGCGCCACCGCGTCGGGCAGGCCCGAATCCGCGATCAGAAGGTCCGACGAGATCGTGATCCGGCCCGGCGGCGCGACGATGCGCGTGCAGACGTTGCCGAACGCGTCGAGCGTCTGGCGCTGCGGGATCGGTGGATCGAAGCGGATCACCTCGGGGCTGCGCAGGTCGTTCCGGCGCGAGGGATGCACGCTGAGAAGCAGCGACATCGGTGTCGGGGCCGTGGTTTCGAACGCGATATCGTAACCGGTCCTGATCAGCATGTGATGGCCCATGACTTCGGTCGTAGGGTCCGGCCAATAGAATTGAGCCGGATAGGCCATTAAGAAGCGAGAGTTCGGACCGTTCCGGCGCTGCGCTGCACAAATGTTTCGCAATGCGCCAGCTTGATCGCCAGGGTGGGGCCGGGACCATGACGCGCATTGCTGCTGCAGCGCACTAAGCGATATGGAGACGCCCCATGTGGACCGCTCTCTGGAACCGCCTCGCCCATCCGGGCCACTTCCTGCGCTGGTCGGGCGCGGCCCTGCCCTGGCTCGCCGCGACCTCGGCCGTGCTCGTCGCCGCGGGGCTCTACCTGACCTTCTTCGTCGTGCCGCCCGATTACCAGCAGGGCGACACCGTGCGGATCATGTACGTCCACGTGCCCGCCGCGATCCTCGGCATGGGCTTCTACGCGGCGATGACGCTGTCGGCGATCGGCACCCTGGTCTGGCGCCATCCGCTCGCCGACGTGTCGCAGCGCGCCGCCGCGCCGATCGGGGCGGCCTTCACCCTGATCTGCCTCGTCACCGGCTCGCTCTGGGGCAAGCCGATGTGGGGCACCTACTGGGTCTGGGACGCGCGGCTGACCTCGATGCTCGTGCTGTTCCTGATCTATTGCGGCATCATCGCCCTGTGGCGGACGATCGAGGACCCGAGCCGGGCCGCCCGGGCGGTTTCGATCCTGACGCTCGTCGGCGCGGTGAACCTGCCCATCATCAAGTTCTCGGTGAACTGGTGGTCCACGCTGCATCAGCCGGCCTCGATCCTGCGCATGGGAGGCGCCTCGATCGATTCCTCGATGCTCTACCCGCTGCTCGAGATGGTGCTGGCGATGACCCTCCTCGGCATCACCCTGCATTTCCAGGCCATGCGCACCGAGATCACCCGCCGCCGGGTGCGCACGCTGCTGATCCGGCAGGCCGAGCGGCTCGATGCGGGCGCGCAGGAGATCGCCCAAGAGATCGCACCCGTGACCCGGGGCGCCGCGCCGCTTCCCATGGGCCAGGCGATCTGAGGCGGAGGATCGGAACGATCATGGAATTCGGACCCTACGCTTCCTTCATCGCCGGCGCCTACGGCTTCGCCGCCCTGGTGCTCTGCGCGCTAATCCTCAACGGCTGGCGCGACGGGCGGGCCCAGCGCCGGCTGCTGGCCGAGCTCCAGGACGAGCGGGGAGGGCGGCCATGAGCGCACAGCCTCCCGGGACGGCCGCCCCCGAGGGCCCGGATCGCCGCCGCCTCTCGCTGCTCGCGCTCCTGCCGGTCGTCATCTTCGCGGTGCTGGCGGTGACGTTCTTCGTGCGGCTGCGCTCGGGCGCCGACCCGCAGGCGCTGCCCTCGGCGCTGATCGGCAAGCTCGTCCCGGCCTTCGCCCTCGGACCGGTTCCGGGGCTGGCGGTCGATGGCCGACCGGTGCCGGGCCTGTCGAGCGCCGACCTGAAAGGGCAAGTGACGGTGGTCAACGTCTTCGCCTCGTGGTGCGCCCCCTGCCAGATCGAGCATCCGATGCTGATGCGGCTGGCCCAGGAGCGCGACGTCCGCCTCGTGGGCATCGACTACAAGGACCCCGGCGATGCCGGCCGGCGCTGGCTGGAGCGCAACGGCGTCCCCTTCGCGGCGGTCGGCGCCGACCCGACCGGCCGGGCGGGCATCGATCTCGGCGTCTACGGCGTGCCGGAGACCTTCATCGTCGGTCCCGACGGGGTGATCCGCGACAAGCTCGTCGGCATCCTCACGCCGGAAAACTACGCCAGCGTGCTGGGGCGCATCCGCGCCGCCGGCCGGGCCGCCCCCGTGACGAACTGACCCCGGAGTGGGGCCTGCGCTTGGAAACCCGGGACCGGAGGCGTATGCAGCCTGAGCCGGCTTGAAACCGTTCCAAGGTGGACCAGCCGCGCACTCGGCTGAAACCGCGATTCAAAGAGCGCCATGCGGATCGGGCTTTTCGTCCCCTGCTACGTCGATGCCTTCGAGCCGGAGGTCGGCATCGCCACGCTGGAGTTGCTGGAGCGCTTCGGCCTCACCGTCGACTATCCCTACGATCAGACCTGCTGCGGCCAGCCGATGACCAATACCGGCTGCCACGGGGAGGCCGCCGCAACGGAGGCGCTGTTCGTCAAGAACTTTTCCGGGTTCGATTACGTCGTCGCCCCGTCCGGCTCCTGCGTGCATCAGGTGCGCGAGCACCTCACCGCCATCCCGCAGACCGACGAGGTCAAGCACGTGCGGGCCAGGACCTTCGAGCTGGTCGAGTTCTTGCACGACGTGCTCAAGATCGAGGAGCTGCCCTGGGCGGCGTTCCCGCACAAGGTCGCCTACCACTCGAACTGCAACGCCCTGCGCGGCATCGGCCATGCGCGCCCGACCGAGCTGAACCGGCCGTTCTTCTCCAAGCCGTTGAATCTGCTGAAGAAGGTGAGGGGGCTGGAGGTCGTCGATCTGACCCGGCCCGACGAGTGCTGCGGTTTCGGGGGCACGTTTTCGGTGTTCGAGCCCGCGGTCTCGGCCAAGATGGGCTACGACAAGGTGACCGATCAGGCCCGCGCCGGCGCCGAGTACGTGGTCTCGGCCGATTCCTCCTGCCTGATGCACCAGAAGGGCTGCGCCGAGCGCCTCGGCGTGCCGCTGAAATACATCCACATCGCCCAGGTGCTGAACGGAGCCGCCGCATGAGCGCCGACGACCTGACCCCGCGCCAGACCGGGGACGTGCTCCACCGCGAGGTGCGCGCGCCCTCCGACGAGAGCGAGCGCGGCCCCGGCGGCGAGCGGCTCCAGCACGCGGAGGCCGCCTCGAAGCCGATCCGCGCCGACGCGCCCCGTGAGCCGCAGCCCCGCGGCGCCAAGGTGCGTGGGAATCGGCCGATCGATCAGGCGGAAGCCGCCGAGCGCTTCCTCGCGGCGCCGCTGCACCAGAAGGCCCATGACGAGCGCCTCTGGGACGTTCGTCGCAAGCGCGATGTCGCCGCCCACGGCATCCCCGAATGGGAGGAGCTTCGCGAGCTCGCCTCGCAGATCAAGACGCACACGCTGACCCATCTCGACCGCTACCTCGAACAGTTCGAGGCGGCGGCCCGCGCCAACGGCGTCCACGTCCACTGGGCCGAGGATGGGGCGGCCCACAATCGCATCGTGCTCGATATCCTCCAAAAGCACGGCGCCAAGTCGCTGGTGAAGTCGAAGTCGATGCTGACCGAGGAGTGCGGCTTCCGTCACTTCATGGCGGCCCACGACATCGAGATCATCGAGACCGATCTCGGCGAGCGCATCCAGCAGCTCGACGACGAGGAGCCGAGCCACGTGGTGATGCCGGCGGTCCACAAGACCCGCATCGACGTGGCCGAGGTGTTCGCCCGGACGCTCGGCACCGACCCCGACAACGACGACGCCCACTACCTCGCCGAGAGCCAGCGCGAGACCACGCGTCCGCTGATCCTCAAGGCGGATGCGGGCCTGACCGGCTGCAACTTCGCCATCGCCGAGACCGGCACGGTGGTGACCTGCACCAACGAGGGCAATGCCGACCTCTCCGGCAACGTGCCGCCGCTGCAGATCCACTCCATCGGCATCGAGAAGCTGATCCCGCGCGTCGAGCATCTCGGCGTGTTCATCCGCCTGCTCTCGCGCTCGGCGCTCGGCTCGCCGATCACCCAGTACACCTCGCATTTCCGCGCTCCGCGGCCCGGCACCGAGATGCACATGGTGCTGGTCGATAACGGCCGCTCCGAGCGGTTGGGGATGGAGGAGTTCTGGACCTCGCTCAAATGCATCCGCTGCGGCGCCTGCATGAACACCTGCCCGGTCTACCGGCGCTCGGGGGGGCTGTCCTACGGCGCGACCTATTCAGGGCCGATCGGGCTCATCATCGACCCGACCTTCAACAAGCGGAAATACTCGACCCTGCCGTTCTCCTCGACCATGAACGGCTCCTGCACCAACGTCTGCCCGGTGAAGATCAACATCCACGAGCAGATCTTCGCTTGGCGCAAGGTGCTGGCCGAGGAGCACCAGATCCCGCTGCTTAAGCAGGGCATGATGAAGGCGGCGGGCGCCGTTCTCAGCCGCCCGGCCGCCTACCGCGCCGCGATCCAGACCGCCGACTCGGCCCTGCGCGTGCTGCCGCGTTTTGCCGTCTACAACCCGGCCAACACCTGGGGGAAGAAGCGCGAGATGCCCCACGCGCCGCGCCAGAGCTTCCACGCGTGGTACCGGCAGAACCGCATGAAGAAGGGGAGCGACGCGTGAGCGCCCGCGACGCCATCCTCGGACGCTTGCGCGCAAACCGCCCCGCGGGCGAGTTCCCGCTGCCCGACGTGCCGACCTTCGCGCCCCTCGTCGGCGACGACCTCGTGGCCGAGTTCGCCGAGCGTCTGGGCAAGATGGGCGGGCGGGTCGAGCAGTCCGGCGGCGCCGACCCGTTCGCGACCGTGCGCTCGCGCCTCGACGGGGCGCAGGTGATCGCCTCCGCCGTGCCGGAATTCGTCGGAAACCGCGATCTCAGAGCCGTTCGCAAGCCCGGAGACTTGGCCGACGTGGACGTGGCCGTCGTGCGCGCCCGCTTCGGCGTGGCCGAGACCGGCTCGGTGCTGTTCACGGAAGGCGACCTGATCGTGAATTCCGTGGCCTACCTCGCTCAGCACCTGATCGTGCTGCTCGATCCCGCCGACATCGTCGTGAACATCCAGGCGGCCTACAAGCGGCCGGACTTCGCGCACGCGGCCTACGCCGTGTTCCACACCGGGCCGTCGGCCACCGCCGATATCGAGGGCGTGCTGATCCACGGAGCGCAGGGCGTCCGCTCGCTCACCGTGCTCCTGTTGCAGCGCAAAAAACAGGCAGCCTGAGACCGGAGCCCGCGGGTCTCCCGCGCGTTTGCGGCCAAACGCCTCGCTGGTGCGTGGCCGCGATCCCCCGCGAAGACCCGGAGACCTCCCCGTGCGGTTCAAGCTCGGCTGCAGCCTCGCCTACGAGGTGATGAGCCCGACCACCTTCATCTTCAACGTCGAGGTGGCGCGCCTGCGCAGCCTCGAGATCCTCAGCGAGACCCTGACTCTGGCGCCCGATCCGGTGCGCCGGGTCTACGACAATCCCGATCTCAAGAACCGTTATCTCGGCGTCACCGTGCAGTCGGGCCCGTTCTCGCTGCAATACGACGCCGAGGTCGCGCTGAGCGTGACCCGGGCCGATCCGGCCACGATCCGCGAGACGCCGGTCGCGGAGCTGCCCCTCGACATCCTGCCCTTCCTGCTGCCGAGCCGCTTCGTCTCCTCCGACCGGCTCACGCCCTTCGCCCAGGCCGAGTTCGGCCACCTTCCCAGGGGGCACGAGCGGGTCGGCGCGATCTGCAACTGGATCCACGACCACATCGCCTATCGCCGCGGGGCCAGCGACAGTGAGACCACCGCCGACGAGACGCTGCTGATGCGGGCCGGCGTCTGCCGCGACTTCGCGCATCTCGGCACCGCCTTCTGCCGGGCGCTCGGCATCCCGGCGCGCTTCGTCAGCTGCTACGCCTACGGCCTCGTGCCGCGCGACTTCCACGCCGTGTTCGAGGCCTATCTCGACGGGCGCTGGTGGCTGTTCGACGCGACCCGCCAAGCCCATCTCGACGGGCTCGTGCGGATCGGCGTCGGGCGGGACGCGGCCGAGATCGCGTTCTCGACACCCTTCGGCGCGATGGAGCCGACCGGTATGGAGATCCGCATCGACCGGGCCGACGGCGATCCCGAGCCCGCGCAGCGCACCGTCGACGCGATCTCGACCGAGGCGCCCGCACCCCATGCCGGCGCGGTCTGACCGCCGCCGGCGACAGCGGGCCGAGCCCGCATGAAAAAAATCTCGAATTTTTTCGAAAGGCGCGGATTAACCGGCAGGATCGTTCGTCTGTCTTGATGTTCGGGTGATCCGGACGAATCTCCAACTTCGCCCGCCCGGTTCAGGCCGCGGCGGGCTTTTCTTGTCCGCGGCAGACCCCGCCCGGAACGGCCTTCCTTCCGATCGACGCGACCGGTCGTGTGTGGTATCCAAATACCGCAAAGGTAAACGCGTTCGTTTCATTGCGGTTTTCTCGGCGCAGCACGAAGGTCGTGCCTTGACGGCCCGGCGAATCCCCCCTAGTGACCCTTCCCACACGCCGCTGCGTCCTCATCCGACGCGGCGGCGCCTTGTTTCAAACGTCACCGGCACGGGAATCGGCCATGAAGACCACTTCGCTGAAGCCCGCCGACGTCGACAAGAAGTGGGTCGTGATCGACGCCGAGGGCCTCGTCGTGGGCCGTCTCGCTTCGATCGTGGCGATGCGCCTGCGCGGCAAGCACAAGGCCGCCTACACGCCCCACGTCGATTGCGGCGACCACGTCATCGTCATCAATGCGGACAAGGTGAAGTTCACCGGCCGCAAGTACGACCAGAAGGTCTACTACCACCACACGGGCTATCCGGGCGGCATCAAGGAGCGCTCGGCCAAGTTCATCCTCGAGGGCCGGTTCCCCGAGCGCGTGGTCGAGAAGGCCGTGGAGCGCATGCTGCCGCGCGGCCCGCTCTTCCGCCAGATCCTCGGCCACCTGCGCGTCTACAAGGGTGCCGCGCATCCCCACGAGGCCCAGCAGCCGCAGGCGCTCGACGTCGGCTCCCTCAACCGTAAGAACGTGAGCGCTTGATCATGGCGACCCTTCAGTCCCTCGCCGATCTCAATCGGGCGAACACCCAGACGAGCAACCCCGAGAACGAGGCGCCCGTCCACGTCCAGAAGCTGGACGCGCAGGGCCGCGCCTACGCCACCGGCAAGCGCAAGGACGCGGTTGCCCGCGTCTGGATCAAGCCCGGCAACGGCACCGTCGTGGTCAACGGCCGCCCGGTCGAGACCTACTTCGCCCGCCCGGTGCTGCGCATGATCCTGCGCCAGCCGCTGGAGATCGTCGGCCGCGTCGATCAGTACGACATCAACGTCACCGTGAAGGGCGGCGGTCTCTCCGGTCAGGCCGGCGCCGTGCGCCACGGCCTGTCCAAGGCCCTGACCTACTACGAGCCGGAGCTGCGCTCGCCGCTCAAGCGCGAGGGCTTCCTGACCCGCGACCCGCGCGTCGTGGAGCGCAAGAAGTACGGCCGCAAGAAGGCCCGCCGCAGCTTCCAGTTCTCGAAGCGCTAAGGCGTTTCGGATCGAGCGAACCATTGGGGGCGGGGCCGCGAGGCTCCGCCCTTTTTCGTGTGTGACGGCTCTGTCGGAGAATGCCGCATGGCAGGACGGGAAAGCCCCGGGCGCTCCGTTGCCCCCGCGCCGACGGGCGACCGCCGCGCCGCCGTCGCTCAAGCCCTCGCTCGCCTCGCGCCCCGCCTGCCGGACTTCGAGGCGGAGGCGGCGCTCGACCGTGCCCTGCGCAGCCCGGGCCTGCGCGGTGCCGCTCCGGAAACGGCGGCATGGCTCGCGCTCACGGCGTTGGCGCGCCACGCCTTCACCGATTACGACGACCTGCTGGAAGAGGGCTACGACCGCGACAGCGCCCGCCACTTCGTCCTCGACGACATGAACGCCGTGCTGGCCGAGTGGGGCTGTCTCCGTCAGGTCTCGGATGAGATGCCTGAGACGGACGAGCTTCCGCCGGACGACCTCGCCGCGCTCTGAGGCGGAGAGAGGCCGCCGCTTGCCGGCCTTTCACGGCTGAGGCAGAGGGGTGCCCTCACACAATAGGAACCTCCACCATGAAGCTCAGCGCGCGCAACGTTCTCAAGGGCAAGATCGTCGCGGTCGAGAAGGGCGCGACCACGGCGCATGTGAAGATCGAGATCGCCAGCGGGCAGACGGTGACCTCCGCCATCACCAACGAGTCGGTGGATGCGCTCGGACTCAAGGTCGGCGGCGAGGCCTATGCGGTGATCAAGAGTTCCGACGTCATCATCGCCGTCGATTGAGCGTCTCCCACGAAACGCCCGACGCCGGGCGTTTCGTGGTGCGGCTCACCCTTCGATCGCCAGCGCGATCCCGTGCCGGGCGGTCGCACCCGGTGCGAGCAGGCGCTGCGAATCCCGCTCGGCCAACGCGCCCTCGAAGCCGGCCCAGTCGGCATGGCCGGTCCAGGCTTCGAGGGACAGGAACGGCGCCGTCGGCTTGGTCCAGACGGCCAGGTGCGGAAAGTCCTGCATCCGAAGGGCGATGGCCCGGCCGCCCGGTGCAGAGAAGCGCATCGCCCGGCTCCGGGCATTCAGGAAGACCAGGGCCTCGGTGAAGAGCTCGGGATCGAGGTCGAGGCGCGTTCCGTCGAGGGCAAGCGCCCGCTCGCTGCGCACCAGCAATCCGCCCGGCCCGACCTCCGGCACGAAGGGCCGCTCCGCCGCCTCGAACACGACCGCGTAGCCACCCCCCGCGCGGCGCTCTCCGTCGGCGAAGGGCCAGGGGAAGGCGGGGTGGAAGCCGAGCGCGTAGGGCAGGGGCGCCTGTCCCGGATTGGTGACCCGGATCTCGAATGCGAGCCCGTTCACGGAGATGCGGGCGTCGATCTCGAGCCGGAACGGGAAGGGATAGTGCGGTCGGGTCGCCGGGCCGTCCGTCAGCCGCAGGCCAACCGAGTCCTCGGCGTGGGCCACCACATCGAAGGGCAGATCCCGGGCGAAACCATGCTGCGCCATGGGGTAGCTCTGCCCGGCCACCCGCACGGCTCCGCCGGCCGAGGCCCCGACCACCGGGAAGAGCCAGGGCGCATGCCGGTTCCAGTGCTCGGGATCGCCGCTCCAGAGGTATTCCCGGCCCCCGACCTGCCAGGAGACCGGCTCGGCCCCGTGCCGGGCGATGCGGGCGCGGCTGCCGTCGGACCCCCGGATCACGATCGTGTCGTCGGTCGCCATGCTGACGCCTGCCTCCCTGTCCTCTTGGGCTCGATAGCCGGGGGCGAACGGTCACGCTAGCGCGCGGCGGCCACGAACGGCGGCGCGTCGATCGGCTCGGAAATCACGTCGGCGGGGGGCCGGAGGCGACGATCCGCCCGTCCTCGAGGACATGGACCGTATCGGCCCGGCGCAGCGAAGTGAGGCGGTGGGCGATCATGATGATCGTGCGCGTGCCGCCGAGCGCCCCGAGCGCGCCCATCACCGCGGCCTCGGTCTCACCGTCGAGGGCGCTGGTCGCCTCGTCGAACACGATCACGTCGGGGTCGTGGTAGAGCGCGCGCGCGATGCCGATGCGCTGGCGCTGGCCGCCGCTCAGGCGCGCGCCCCGCTCGCCCACACCCGTCTCGTAGCCGTCGGGCAGGGCGGCGATGAAGTCGTGCGCACCCGCGAGCCTGGCGGCGCGCTCCAGGGCCGCGCGGTCGAGGGCGTCGGGCTCGATGCCCAGGGCGATGTTCTGCGCCACGCTCCCGTCGATCAGGAAAACGTCCTGCGGCACGTAGCCGATCCGGTTCTGCCAAGCCGGCAGGTTCCCGGCATCGAGCGGCGTGCCGTCGATCAGGACACGGCCCGAACTCGGCGTGAGGATGCCGAGGATCAGGCCGACCAGGGTGGACTTGCCCGATCCCGTTCGCCCGACGAGCCCGACGGTGGTGTGGGCCGGGATCGTCAGGTCGATGCCCCGCAGCGTGGAGCGGCCCGCTTCGTAGTCGAAGCTCACGGCCTCCAGGCGGATCGTCTCGTCGAAGGGCAGCCGCGCGGCCGTGCGCGCCCGGCGCGGGCGCTCGCCCTCCAGGGCATCCACGATCAGGCGCACGCCGGGCAGGTGGAAGCGCAGCTGCGAGACGGAGGTGAAGATGTTCTGGAAGGCCGGCAGCATCCGGTAGCCGGCAAAGGCGAACAGGCCGAGCAGGGGCAGCATGCCGGCGGTGTCGATGCCCTGGGTGAGCGCGTACAGCACCACGGCGATGACGCCGCCGAAGGCGAGCGATTCGATGACGAAGCGCGGCAGCTGTCCGGTCAGGAGGCTGGCGGCCAGGGCGTGGGCGTAGGAGCGCGCCGGCGCGTCGAAGCGCGCGGCGAAGGTGTACGCCCGGCCGTAGAGCTTGAGTTCGGTGAGCGCGCCGAAGGTTTCCTGCACCACGCGGTAGCGCCCCTCGTTGCCCGCCACCGCCCGGCCGCCCAGGCGCGAGAGCCGTGCCCGCATCACGAGGTAGATCGCGACGTAGAGCCCCCCGAAGCCGCCCCCGAGGATCAGGGCGAGGCGAGGCTGGTAGGCGATGAGGAAGATCACCACCGCGAGCGCCGAGGCGCCGCGGGAGGCGATCACCATGGCCGGGGTCAGCACGCCGGCGACGAGCCGGTCGGTTTCGCTCAGAACGTTCTTGGCCAGCTCCGCGCTGTTGGCGTGCGCGAAGAACAGCCGCTCGCGGTCGACGTATCGCGCGAGCAGGCGCCGGGCGAAGCCGTAACCGGTCAGATGAGCGAACAGGAGCTGCGCGAAGGCGAAGCCGGCATTCACCAGGCTCGTGAGCAGGATCGCGGCGAGTGCGGCGAACCCCGTGGCGAGCAGGAAGGCGCGGTCGTCGGTGAGCCCCAGGGCGTCGCGCAGCCCCGTGAGATAAGGAACCCGCGCCGCCGCCCCCGGATCACCGACCAGGGTGAGGAAGGGCAGAACCGAGGCGACGCCCACGACTTCGAGGAGTGCGGCGATCCCGAGGCCGAGGCCGAGCAGAACGAGGCGCCGCCTGTCGCGCTGGCGCATCACCCGCAGGAGATCGAGGAGCGTCCTCAAACGGTCACCGGGCGCAAGGGAGATAAGGGCCGGACCGATGGGCGGCGGATGACGCCGTGATGCCGCTAAGTGGTTGACGGCAAAAGAGAGCGGTCGGCCGATCCGCCCTGCCGGATTGGGTCTCTAGCACGCTGCCACGAGGGGGCGTCAAGCGCGGGCGGCAGGGGCACGGGGCGTCGCGGCCTCACGACGTGTCCGGCGCGGGGCCGCAGGCCGGATCGTTCGCGGGGGCGCTTCGTTCAAGCCGGGATGGTCTTCCGCCTCCCTCCATGGCCGACCGCACGGAGGATCGGCGGCGGTGACGGCCGAGCGAGCTTGCGGCAGGTATTCGCCCGCTCGCAGCCGCGGAACCGGAACCTTGGCGGTACGTTCTGCGAGTATGGAACACTACAGATCCGTCTTCGCGACCACCGCCGTCATTGTTTTAGGTCTCGTCGCGACCTCTCCGCTCTTGCAACGGCAGGATTCGGCCGGCTCGCAGCCGAAGACGAATCTGATCATGGCAAGTGGCGTTGAGAACGCCGACAGTAAGGGGTGGTCCGATCCGCCGCGCCGGGTCGATCCGGCCGCGACCGCGACAGCGACGGCAACTTCCCTGGAGGGACAGGACGACGGTCTCGGATCGCCGAGGCCGGCTTCCTTCACCCTTCTGCCGCCTGAGACGGCCGCGCTTCTGACGGCGAGCAGCGCCTTCGCGTCGTCCGAGCCGGCCCAGCGGGTTCAGGCCGTCCGGCGCCATCGGGCCGCCAAGGTCGCGAGCCGGAACCGTCTCGACGTGACGGCGCGGGTTCCGACGGCCGAGGTCCCGGCGCAGAACCAGCCTTCGGCGCCCCAACCGCAGCGGGCCGCCGGGATCGATCCCATCGGCGATCTCCTGAGAGGTCTCGGCATCGGCCGGGACAGCTGAGGCAGGCGGTGCTTCAGATCGTCCGCGCGTAGGGCGGCGCCTTCGGCACGCCAATCTGCCGCACGGCACACGCCACCTTTTCGGCTCGTTGGTCTTCAGGACATCGCCGGACTGCGTCGTGGAGATCACCGCCGTGTTACTCGCAACCGCCATCATGTTCGCCGGCGCCGTCGGCGCCATCGTTCTGACCCTCGCCGCAAGGCCGAGCGCCGACCGCTTTCTGAAGTGGTGAGGCCGGTCCCGGCTCCTCCATCGCGAGCCCGTGCCCATCCTCCGGGCCGATTTGATGCCGCGCGCATGCGGATCCGCCTGAACTGAGAGGGCCGCTTTCGAGTTGTGACTCGACAGGGTTGGTCGGAGGCGGGTTCGTGGCGGCAATGGTGATGATGGCGGGCGTCTTCGGCGCGGCGGGAACGTTGATCTGCCTGATGCCCCGGCTCGACTCGTTCTTCGAGTGGTAGGGGCCTCTTACGCCGGACTGCGGCGCGATGGGCGCAACTCCGGTGCGCGCTCGATCCGTAAGGAGCGGTCTCCTCGCTCGCCTCTGGTCAGAGGAGTGCTCTCGCACGCCGAGCCCAGCGGTCGGCTGCGACGGCAGTGCGACCATCCGTCGATTGCGTGGGTCTGATCGAGGGATCGAGCCGTTGGTGCGGCTTCAGAAATCAGATGGTGCCCAGGGACGGAGTCGAACCGCCGACACTGCGATTTTCAGTCGCATGCTCTACCAACTGAGCTACCTGGGCATCGGCCGCTTCGCTCTGCGTCAGCGGCAGGCGGGGGTATAGTGAAGGCCCCGGAGCCTGTCCAGCCTCCTGTTGGGGCGGGGCCACGCTTTTTTGCCGGGCACCGTTTCGGCGCTCAATGGAAGCGCTCGTCGTCCTCCCGGCTTGGAGGAAAGGGAATCTCCTCATCCTCCGGTCCGGGAATGACGTAGCGCTCGCCGAGCCAGCGACCGAGGTCGATGTCGGCGCAGCGGGGCGAGCAAAACGGCTTGGTCTCGGGCTCGGCCGGCTTGCCGCAGATCGGGCAGGGCGGCAAACGCTTGGGTGCCGGCGCCGCGCTCACGAGGCGGCTCCCCAGGCTCCGCGCACGGGAAAGCCTTCGCCTTCCAGGAGACTCATCGTCTCGTAAAGCGGCAGGCCGACCACCGCGCTGTGAGAGCCGACGAGCTTCACCGCGAAGGCCGCCGCCAAGCCCTGGATCGCGTAGCCGCCGGCCTTGCCCCGCCACTCGCCGGAGGACAGGTAGCCCTCGATCTCGCGGTTGGAGAGGCGCTTGAAGCGGATGCGGGTCTCGACCATGCGCTCGCGGCGGCGGTCCTTGGGAGAGAGGATGCAGACCGCCGTGTAGACCCGGTGCGCCCGCCCCGAGAGCAGGCGCAGGCAATCGGCCGCCTCGTCGAGCAATTCGGCCTTGGGCAGCACCCGGCGCCCGACCGCCACGACCGTGTCGGCGGAGACGAGATAGGCCTCGCGCAGCTCGTCCCGGCGCCGCGCCGCGGCCTGGGCCGCCTCCAGCTTCTCGCGGGCCAATCGGCGCGCGAGATCGCGGGGCGATTCGGACTTGCGCGGCGTCTCGTCGATATCGGCCGGCAACAGCGCGTCGGGCTCGATTCCGACCTGCTGCAGCAGCGCGAGGCGGCGCGGCGAGGCCGATGCGAGCACGAGGGGCGGCCGGGTCCGCAGGCCGGGCTCCCGCGGCTCGGGGACATTGAGGTGAGGCAGATCGTTCATTGGCAAGGTCTTACGCATAAGCCCGGTGGCACCGCAACGCAGTGGGTGGTCGGACAAGCCGTCCGAGGCTTGCCAAGGCGAGGGTGTGCGTCTAAGACCCGGCTCGTTCCGTCAGGCCGCGCCACGTCCGGCCGGAGGCGACGCCGCAATAGCTCAGCTGGTAGAGCACCTCATTCGTAATGAGGGGGTCGGGGGTTCGAATCCCTCTTGCGGCACCAGCTTCTTCAAGCTCTGAGTCCTCCCCCTGTTCGAACATTGTTCCCGATGCTGCGCCGTGTGGCTGCCGCTGCGCGTCTCTCATGCCGGCGCCCTGACCTACCCGATGCTCCTGATGCCAAATTGGTCTCCGCGTCACGGGTAACGATTCGGCGCTGGCCGCCGCCGCGAGCCATCGGAAGACCCGTCACGTTTCGCAGGGGCGACCATCGAGACCGAATGGATAGCTAACCCTTGCGGGCTCAGTAGCGGCGGCACACCGTCGAGGGTGCGTTGTGCCGATCGCAATCCACGTCTCGTTGCTCCCATCTGATCTATATCAATGTGCTTCATGACGTGATGCGCTTCCCTGTTGGGGTGGTCGTGACCGGCGACATCAGCCGAAATGGCGGAAACATCGGGCGTTGATGCCGGCGTAGCCTCCTTATTTATGAAGGTGTTGCGCACAAATATTCGGAAATACCAGATCGATAATGGAGGGGAGGGCAGGAGAATCGCCTACCCTCCATTGGATAAGCGAAATTGTGTGTAAGGCCGTCCGCTCCACCGGACGACTTGTCCGAGTGCCGGGCATTGCGGGCGAGACGGCCGATCCGGGCCTCGTTATCGCCGAGGTCGATGCCCGACGCTCGGCACCGTAGCGACGTCGATGGTCGTCGGATCGTCGCAGATGCCTGCGCGCAACGTGGCCCGCCATGGGCCGCCCGTTCTGGTTCGAACGCAAGCCGTACTTCGTCACTCTCGTGAATCGAGTGTCAGGAATGTTGGCCGACTACCTCCCCAGCGCCCTCGATCTGGCTCGAAGCCAATTCGCCTTTACGGTCGTTTGGCATTTCCTGTTCCCGGCCTTCACCATCGGGCTGGCCAGCTTTCTTGCGGTGCTCGAAGCATGTTGGCTCGCCACGGGACGCGCCGTCTATCTCGATTCCTACCGGTACTGGCTCAAGATCTTCGCCATCGCCTTCGCCATGGGCGTCGTCTCGGGGCTCGTCATGAGCTACCAGTTCGGCACCAACTGGTCGGTCTTCTCCGACAAGACGGCGCCGGTTCTCGGCCCGCTTCTCGGCTACGAGGTGTTGACGGCCTTCTTCTTGGAGGCGGGCTTTCTCGGGGTCATGTTGTTCGGGCTGGAGCGCGTGGGCCCGCGCCTCCATTTCCTGGCCACTTGCCTCGTCGCGCTGGGCACACTGACCTCGGCCTTCTGGATCCTGTCGGCCAATTCCTGGATGCAGACGCCGGCGGGCTACGTGCTCGACGCCAACGGCCATTTCGCGCCCCAGGATTGGTGGGCCGTGATCTTCAACCCGTCCTTCCCCTTCCGTTTCGCCCACACCGTCACCGCCGCCTACCTGACCACCGCGATGATCGTGGGCGCGGTGGGGGCGTGGCATCTCCTGCGCGACCGGTCGAACCCGCGCGCCCGCTTGATGTTCTCGATGGCGATGTGGATGGCGGCCATCGTCGCCCCCGTCCAACTCGTCCTGGGCGACCTGCATGGGACCAACACCTACCACTACCAACCCGCCAAGGTCGCGGCGATGGAAGGCCATTTCGACAGCGAGCGGCGCGCGCCCTCGATCCTGTTCGGCTGGCCGGACGCGCAGGCCGAGACGACGCGTTGGGCGATCGGCATACCGGGGCTCGCGAGCCTGTATCTTGCCCACGACCTGAACGCCGAGGTGCGCGGGCTGAAGGCGCTGCCGCGCGACACCTGGCCGACAAACCTGCCCCTGGTGTTCTGGGCCTTCCGGGTCATGGTCGGGCTCGGCTTCCTGATGATCGCCTTGGGCGTGGCCTCCCTCTATCTGCGCTGGAAAGGACGGCTCTACACGTCGCGATGGCTGCACCGCTGCGCGGTCGCGATGGGCCCGTCCGGCCTCATCGCCGTCACGGCGGGCTGGGTGGTGACGGAATCCGGGCGTCAGCCCTTCACGGTCTACGGGCTGTTGCGCACGGCCGACAGCGTCTCGCCCATCGCCGCCCCCGCGGTCGCGGCCTCGCTCGCCGCCTTCGCCGTGGTCTACTTCGTCGTGTTCGGGGCCGGCATCTGGTTCCTTCTGCACCTCTTCAATCAGCCACCGCGACCGCACGAGGCGGGTCTGCCCGCCGGTCAGCCGGTGCGCACCGCCGGCATTACCCCGGCCCCGGCGCTTGCCGCCGGCTCGAATGCCCAACCCGCTGAGTGAAGGAAGGGGTTTCGATGTCTCTCGACCTCACGCTGATTTGGGCGGTTCTGATCGCCACCGCCGTGTTCCTCTACGTTGCGATGGACGGGTTCGATCTCGGCATCGGCATCCTGTTCCCGGCCGTGTCCGCCAAGGCCGATCGGGACGTCATGGTGAACTCCGTCGCCCCCGTGTGGGACGGCAACGAGACTTGGCTGATCCTCGGCGACGGCGGGCTCTTCGCGGTCTTCCCGCTGGCCTACGTCACGATCCTGCCGGCGCTCTACATGCCGCTGATCCTGATGCTGCTCGCCCTCGTCTTCCGGGGCGTCGCCTTCGAGATGCGCTTTCGCATGGTGACGGTCCGGAGTCAGCTCTGGTGGGACCGGGCTTTCTCCTGGGGCAGCTACGTGGCGGCCTTTTGCCAGGGCATCGCACTCGGCGCCCTCGTCCAGGGCATCCGCGTCGAGGGGCGGGCCTATGCCGGCGGCTGGTGGGACTGGCTCACCCCCTTCTCTCTGCTGACCGGCGTGGCGCTGGTGGTGGGCTACGCGCTCCTGGGCGCATGCTGGCTCGTCTGGAAGACGGGGGGCGAGTTGCAGATCCGCGCTTACCGCCTCGCCCGCCCTCTGGGCTTCGCGACCTTGCTCCTGATCGCCATCGTCTCGCTCACGATGCTCGTCCTCAGCGCTCCCTTCCGCGAGCGCTGGCTCTCGTTCCCCGGCATTCTCGTCGGTGCGCCGGTGCCCGTGCTCGTCGGGCTGCTGGCGCTGCGCTTCCAGCGTTCGCTGGAGCGGCGGGAGGAGATCGTGCCCTTCCTCTGCGCGCTCGGCTTCTTCCTGCTCTCCTATATCGGGCTCGGCATCAGCCTTTGGCCGATGATCGTGCCGCCGGACATCTCGATCTGGGCCGCGGCCACGCATCCGAGCAGCCAAGCCTTTCTCCTCGCCGGCGCGGCGGTCCTGGTCCCGATGGTGCTGGGCTACACGGCCTACGTCTACTGGCTGTTCCGCGGCAAGGTCACACCGGAATCCGGGTATCATTGATGGGTCTTCATCAGCCGGCGGCGGAGCCTGCCCTCGTGCTCGACGCCGCACGCATCCGCAGGGTGAAGATCACCGGCACGTTCCGTCGGATCGCCTGGTTCGTTCTGCTCTGGACGATGAGTGTCGTGAGCCTGACGCTCATCGCCCTCCCGCTTCGATGGCTGCTGAAATCGACCTGATCGGCGCTTCGAGCGGGGGCGCGGACCGACCCCTTTGGCTCGCTGCGCGACCGACGGGCTGAAGGGCGCGGTCGCTCTGAGGACGTGAGGGAGCACCGGCATTGGCTGGGCGATCCCAGACGACGGCGTTCGTGCAGCGGCACGCCCGGCCTCGCTGCAGGCGCCGGAGCACTCGACGCGGTTCACTGGCCAAGCCAGGGCCGCGATCACACGAAACGCTCGCCCATTCTTCGGGGCGTCGTCACTCCAACAGCTGCAGGTGGACATGACGATGTCCGGCACAGGCAAGTTACCAGCGTGGGTGGCCGCCGCAACGCTCTACGCATGGTGCCTGCCCGCGATCCCGGCGGCGTTCGCGCAGGCCGAACCGACGGCCCCCCCGGTCGTCGGCATCGTCGCCGCGCGCAAGGAGCCGATCACCCAGACGGAGCAGTTCATCGGCCGGATCGAGGCGAAGCAGCGTGTCGACATCGTCGCGCGGGTGACGGCGTTCATCGAGAAGCGGCTCTTCGTCGAGGGCACGGACGTCGAGGAAGGAACGCTCCTCTATCGTCTCGAGCAGGCTCCGTTCCAGGCAGCCGTGGCCGCGCAGAAGGCGCAGATCGCGCAGGTCGAAGCGCAGTTGGGAAACGCGCGACTCACGACGCAGCGCGCTAGAATCCTGCTCGGCGGGCCCGCCGGGCAGCAATCGACCTACGACGCGGCTCTCGCGAACGAGCGTGCCTTGGAGGCGCAACTCCAAGCCGCTCAAGCCCAGCTCGACACGGCACAGATCAATCTCGGCTACACGGAGATCTGGGCGCCGATTGCGGGCCAGATCGGGCGCACGTCCCTGACGATCGGCAACGTGGTCGGGCCGAGTTCCGGGGTGCTGACGACGATCATCAGCCAGGACCCGATGTTCGTCACGTTTCCGGTGCCGGTCCGTGAGGCGATCAATCTCCGAACGCGCTATGCGCCGAAGGGCGGCTTCGGAGCCGTGCTGATCCGGGCCCAACTACCGGACGGCCGCTTCTACGAGCACACCGGGACGCTCGATTTCGTCAACAACACCATCGCGACGAATACGGACACGATCCTGCTTCGCGGCGTGCTGCCGAACCCTCCGATCTTCGGTCAAACCCGCACCTCGGTCACCCTTCGTGAACTCACGGATGGCGAGTTCGTGACCGTGTTCCTTGAGGGCGTCGAGCCGGTCGAGGTGGTCGCGATTCCCCGTGCCGCCGTCCTGGCCGACCAGCGGGGCAGCTACGTCTACGTGATCGGACCGGGAAATCGGGCCGAGGAGCGTCGGATTCAGCTTGGCCAGTCGAGCACGACGCTCGCGGCGGTGACGGGCGGCCTCAAGGTCGGAGAACAGGTCATCGCCGAAGGCCTGCAGCGGGTCCGCGCGGGCGAGACGGTCCTGCCCAAACCCGCCGACGCCATTCTGCAGAGGATGATGCGGAATTCGGCCGTGAACGAGGACGGCGCGGGGCCGGCCGGCCGCACGGCCCCGGCCGCGTCCGTCTCGCCGCCGGCCGGACGGCCTCCGACCGGAGGGGCCAGCGGCGCCGGCCCGGCCAGCCGGCGCTAGCGCAGCATGCGACGTCCCACCCCTTGCTCCGTCCCGTCTTCCGCTCCGCGGCTCCCCGTCCCGGATCGAACTTCGTTTGTCGCAGGCGACCGAGCCCGAGGCGCGCCATGATCTCATCCCTCTTCGTGGACCGCCCCCGGCTCGCGATCGTCATCGCGCTGATTATCACGATCGCGGGCGGGCTCGCGCTGCTCCGGATCCCGGTCGCGCAGTTTCCGGACATCGTCCCGCCGCAGGTGAGCGTGTCGGGGATGTATCCGGGGGCCTCTGCCGAGGTCGTCGAGGCGAGCGTCGCCCAGCCGCTCGAGGCGCAGGTCATCGGCGTCGACCGCATGATCTACATGAAGTCCACGAGCGCCAATGACGGCAGCTACAGCTTGGCGGTGAGTTTCGACCTCGGCTCCGACCCGGATATCAATACGGTCAGCGTCAACAACCGCGTCCAGTCGGCCCTGTCGCAGCTCCCGTCCGAGGTGCAGCTGCAGGGGCTCAAGGTGCAGAAGAAGTCCTCCGCGATCCTGCTGTTCGCCGTCCTCTACAGCGAGACCGGCGCGCAGGACCCGCTCTTCATCACGAACTACGCCATCATCAACGTGCTCGACGAGATCTCGCGCACGGCCGGAGTGGGTCAGGCCAACCTGTTCGCGCGGATGAACTACTCGATGCGCATCTGGTTCGACACGGATCGCCTGACGAGCCTGAATCTCGCGCCGTCGGACGTGGTGGATGCCATCCGGGCGCAAAGCGTTCAGGCACCGGTCGGCCGCATCGGTGCGCCGCCGATCACGAGCGAGCAGCAGATCCAGATGAACGTGCAGACGCAGGGTCGCCTGTCGACGCCTGAACAGTTCGGCGCGATCGTCCTGCGGACGAATCCCGACGGCTCCGTGGTGCGCATCCACGACGTCGCCAGGGTGGAGCTTAGCGCGCAGAGCTTCGACAGCGAATCCCGGCTCGACGGCCGCTCCGGCGTCCCCGTCGCCATCTATCTCGTGCCCGGTGCCAACGCGGTGCGGACCGCGACCGCCGTGAAGGCCACCCTGGACCGACTTTCGGCGCGCTTCCCGGCAGGATTGCGATACGCGGTCGTGCACGATTCCACGACCTTCGTGAAGGACACCATCTCCGAGGTGCTGCGGACGCTGGCCGAAGCCTTCGTCCTCGTCGTGATCGTCGTGTATCTGTTCCTCGGGAGTCTGCGGGCGACGGTGATCCCCGCCATCGCCGTGCCGGTGAGCCTCATCGGCACCTTCGCGGTGCTCTACGTGCTCGGCTACTCGGCCAACACCGTGTCGCTCCTGGCGATGGTGCTTGCCATCGGCATCGTGGTCGACGACGCCATCGTGGTCGTCGAGAACGTCGAGCGGGTGATGGGGGAGCATCCGGAACTGTCGCCGGCCGAGGCGACGAAGCTCGCGATGACGCAGATCACGGCGCCCATCATCGCCATCACCCTCGTCCTCCTGTCCGTCTTCGTTCCGATCGCCTTCATCCCGGGCGTATCGGGCACGCTGTTCCGACAATTCGCCGTCACGATCAGCGCCGCGATGCTGATCTCGGCGATCAACGCGCTGACCCTTTCGCCCGCGCTCTGCGGCGTGTTCCTGCGTCCCGCGCGCGCGCGGCGGGGCATCATGGGCCGGGTGCTCGGCGGAATCGACTGGGTGCGGGACCGCTATGCCGCGGGCGTCCGCCGCCTCGTGCGCGTCTCCGCGCTCTCGCTCGGGCTGGTTCTCCTGTTCGCCGGCGGCATCGTCGGCCTCGCGCGGATCACGCCGGCCGGTTTCCTCCCGGAGGAGGATCAGGGCGCCTTCTTCGTCTCGGTCCAACTGCCCGACGGCGCGTCGGTGGCCCGCACGAGTGCGGTCGCGACGGAGGTCGAGAGGCTCCTGAAGGACATGCCCGGCGTCAATCAGGTGCTTTCCGTCATCGGCTTCTCGCTTCTGGACGGGGCGGCCGAGCCGAATTCCGCGTTCCTGCTGGCGCAGCTCAAACCCTTCGCCGATCGCCGGAGCGCGGCGGAATCGGCCCAGGCCCTGATCGAGCGCGCTGACGCGGCGGCCGCGACGATCGGGCAGGCAACGGTGCGGCCCTTCAATCTTCCGCCCATCGTCGGACTCTCGACGAGCGGCGGCTTCGAATACGTGCTCGAGGCACGGGAGGGCCAGGACCCGGCTGCGATCGACGCGGTCGTGCGCGGCCTCGTCGCGGCGTCGAACCGCGACCCGCAGCTCGCCCGCGTCTTCTCCACCTTCACGGCGTCGAACCCGTCGATCTTCCTCGACATCGACCGCACAAAGGCCCAGGTGCTCGGACTGGCGATGAGCGACGTCTTCAGTTCGCTCCAGGCCACGCTCGGCGGGGTCTACGTCAACAATTTCAACCTCTACGGCCGCACCTGGCAGGTGAACGTCGAGGGCGAGGCGGACAGCCGGGGCGACATCCGCGACCTCTGGAACATCTATGTCCGCGGCGCCTCGGGCCAGATGGTGCCGCTGCGTTCGGTCGCGAGCGAGCGCATCGTGCTCGGGCCGCAGGTGCTCACCCGCTACAACAATTTCCGCGCCGTGAGCGTGAACGGCAGCCCAGCGCCCGGCATCTCCTCCGGCGCCGCGATGGCCGCGATGGAGCAGATCTCGGACCGGACCCTGCCGGAAGGCTACAGCTACGAATGGACCGGGACCGCTTACCAGGAGCAGCAGGCGTCCGGGCAGACCTGGATCGTCCTCGGCCTCGCCTTCCTGTTCGCCTACCTGTTTCTCGTTGCCCTCTACGAGAGCTGGACGATCCCCATTCCGGTCCTGCTGTCCGTCGTGGTCGGCGCCTTCGGCTCCTACCTTGCCGTCAAGCTCGCCGGCCTCTCGCTCGACCTCTACAGCGAGATCGGGCTCGTGGTGCTGATCGCGCTTGCGGCCAAGAACGGCATCCTGATCGTCGAGTTCGCGAAGGACCAGCGGGAGGCGGGCGTGCCGATCCGGGAGGCCGCGATCCGCGGCGCTGAGCAGCGGTTCCGTGCCGTGATGATGACGTCCATCGCCTTCATCCTCGGCCTTGTCCCCCTCGTGATCGCGACCGGTGCGGCCCAGATCAGCCGTCGCGACGTCGGCACCGCGGTCTTCGGCGGGATGATCGCGGCAAGTTCGATCGGCATCTTCCTCGTGCCGATGCTCTACGTCACGATCCAGACCCTGCGGGAGCGCGTGAGACCCGGGAAGGCGAGACAGGGTCAGCCCGCCTGACCCGCGGTGGTCCGGGCACCTGCGAAACCGCTTGGGTGGGGCTCCGGCGAGTCCCATCGAGACATCCGTTCCGGGGATGGACCGCGTGACGTTCGGGTTTATCGGCGAGAGGAAGGGGCGAGGATGAAGCCGGCAGATCAACCCGCGACGCCCCTGCAACAGGCACGCTTCGTCGCCGTGGCCCTGATCGTCGGTGCTTTCACGGGCGTGTTCGGCGGCCTCTTCCACCTCGCCATCGACACCATCATCGAATGGCCGACATGGCTCTCCGGCCATGTCGCGGGTTGGCGGTTGCTCGCGGCGAGCGCCGCCATCACCATGGCGGCCACGGTCTTTGCCGTGTTCATCACCCGGTGCTTCGCCCCTGAAGCGAGCGGGAGCGGGGTTCCGGAGATCGAGGGGGCCATCGCCGGCATCCGGCATGTGCGCTGGGAGCGCGTGCTGCCGGTGAAGTTCATCGCCGGCATCGCGGCGATCGGCTCGGGCCTCGTACTCGGCCGCGAGGGGCCGACCATCCACATGGGCGGCTCGGCGGCGCTCGCCGCCTCCGGGATGTTCCGGGTGAGGCACACCGATCGGCAGGCCTTGCTGGCGGCCGGCGCGGGGGCGGGGCTCGCCTGTGCCTTCAATGCCCCGATGTCGGCCGTGCTCTTCGTCATCGAGGAAACGCGCAAGCAGTTCCCCTACACGTTCCGGAACTACATGGGGGTGTTCGCTGCGGCGATCACCGGAACGGCGGTGACCCAGATCATCTCGGGCGCGCGGCCGGACTTGCCGCTCTCCGCCGGTGCAGCCGCGCTGGCTTCGTTGCCGGCCTTCGCCGTGCTGGGCATCATCCTGGGTGCGGTGGGGGTGCTCTTCAACCGATGCATCCTGGCGATGCAGGACCGTGCCGCCGCATGGCAGAAGCGCGCGCCCTATGTCTGGCCCGCCCTGGTCGGACTGCTCGTGGGCCCCTGCTGATCCTGGCTCCGCGCACCGTGACGGGCGGGGAGCAGGTCATTTCACAGCTCGCCGTCCTGACCCCGAGTGCGGGCGTGCTCCTGATCCTGGCGGCCGCCCGCTTCTTCACCTCGGTTGCCAGTTATTCCGTCGGAACGCCGGGCGGCATTTTCGCGCCGATCCTGTCGCTCGCGACCTGCATCGGCTTGGCCTTCGGCCTGCTCGCGCACATGGCGTTTCCCGAAGCCTTGTCCGGCCTCGGGGTGACGCCGGTCTCCTTCGGGATCGTGGCGATGGCCGCGCTCTTCAGCGCAACCGTCCACGCCCCGGCCGTGGGCGTGGTCTTGGTGCTTGAACTCACGAGCGCCTATGCGCTCGTCCTGCCCATGCTGACGGCCTGCCTTACGGCCAGCCTCGTGGCGCAATGGCTCGGCGGACGTCCGATCTATGGAGAGATGCTGGAGCGCACCCTCGCCCGGGCGGGCAGGGGGCCGGACAAGAGTTCGGATATCGGTCTGGCTGCCGATCCGGATCGTGCGACGAAGTGAGGTCCTCAGGAAGCTCGCAAACCTGCGCTCGGCGCGAACCGGTTTGCTGGTTCGGGGGTGTCAGCCTTCATCCTCCGACCGGCGTTCAGGCTGCCCCGAACCTTCGCCTCCGCTTGAATTGAACGTCGACGCAATTTGAAATTGTATATTCGAGGGTAAAGCATTGTGTGGTAGCATTCGCTCGCCGTCTCAGGCAGTCGACTACCGATCAAGCAATGATCATGGAGGATACGCCATGCGAAGCGTTGCCATTTACGCTGCCGTTCCAGCGATCTTCCTGGGAATGAGTCTCTATACGGCGACGGCGGCGATGAGCAGGCCGGGACAGATCATGACGACGCGCGACATGAATATCGAATGCCGTGGCAATGGTTGGATGGGACGAAGCGCGCGCGAGTGTTGCAGCGGTCGCTGCCGGATCCTGAAATCGAGGCGCTGCAAATGCCTTGGCAATAAGCCGTCGTTCTAGGGCATAGCTTTCAAAAAATTCGCCAATGCTCGGGTGTGCCTGCCGCACGACCGCCACGTCCCCAGCATTTGTCGGGTGCGGGCCTGATCCGCGGTCGCTGCCGACTGCGTGAGCAGGGGAGGGGGCTTTCCGGGACGGGCTGGATGGTCGATGTCCGCGGCGAGCAAGGACCGGTGCGGGCCGTCGGGCGAGCAGCGCAGCAGGGACGGTGACGGACATGGAGCGGCCGGAGCAGCCCGATCGAGGGGAGGATGCCTTCTGGCTCAGGCTCACGGTCGGCGGCCTGATCCTCTGCCTCCTGATATACGGCTGCTGGCAGATCGCGCGTTGGTTCGCGGCCTCTTTCCCGACGGATTTTCGATAGGCGAGGTCTGCTCCGGTTCGTCCCCGGGCCAGCTACACCGTACCCTGCCGAAACCGATGGTCTCGTAGAAGATGGGCCGTCACTCGGCACCGCCCCCCGTGCGCCCGGCGTGGAGCGAGACGCAGGTCCGCACCATGTCGCTGAGCGTAAGGTTCTTGGTGTCGCCGATATTGGCGATCTCCTCCAGGCAGCGCATGAAGTAGCCGCTGTCGAGGCCGGGTGCGAGCGTGCTCATCGATTTGCCGACACGGTTCGTGAAGTCGAACTTCTCGCTCGCCCCCGCCCGCGGCCAGACCGAGGCCTTGTCGTCCATCTTCAGCCGGGCCGCCGCCTGCGCCGGACCCGGTAGGGCGAGTGCCATCAGGATGCAGAGTGCCGCCGCCCGTTCCATCCCACGCTCCGTGACCAGGCCTTGCTGTCGCAGGCCGATGCTGATCGTTCAGCAGAGCGTAACACGGTCCGCGCCCTGTCGTTGCGGACGCCTAAGATCTTAAGTTGTTTCTCAGAACGATCGCCGCGCGCGGGCCGGTCGGCGCGTCGCAGACCGGCCCAGCGCGCTCGCGCCCCTATCGGGAGCTGCCGCCACCACCGCCGCCGCCGCCGCTTCCCTGAGGGATGGCGCGCTCGGGCTGGTTGGCGTTTCCGGCGGCGGCCGAATTGCTGCTGATGGTGTCGGCACCGGTGGGACCGGGCGCGATCAGGTAATCGACGCCGCCGCCGGTGATGTTGTTCTGCTGCTGAATGATCGTTCCCGGCGGAAACGGCCCGCTGGGCAGACCCGGAGGCCGGCCTTGGGCGCTGGCCGCTCCCGAGCCGAGGCAGCCCAGGGCGATGAGGGTGACGAGGGTTCGGCTAAGGGGACGGCTCATGGGACGGCTCATGGGATCGGTCTCGAATCGGGGGAGCGGCGGATCGGCTGTGGGCCGTGACCGTCGATCTTCATCCGAGCAAATGCCGCAATGGGTTCGGTTGTTTCCCGCGCCCTCTGCGTCACAGCGACAAGCCGGTTCCTTCGCCGGCCCCTTCGCCGGCCGCGTCGGGTCCGGCCGCCGATCGATACCGAAACGGCATCGATCGGCGGCGGAGGATCACCACGCCACGGTGTAGGCGACCTCGAACGAGCGCGGGCGTCCCAGGAGCCAGGCGGTGCCGACGCCGTTCACGGCGCTGCCGTCGATCGCGTAGGTCTTGTCGAACAGGTTGAAGACGCGCAGCGACAGGCGGGAGGCGGCCGTGACCTGATGGTCGAGGCCGAGATTGACCAAGGTGTAGGCGGGCCGCCGGGCGGTGTTGCCGAAATCGCTGAACACCTCGCCGACATGCTGGAGGCCGATGCGCCCCTCCCAGTCGCGGGCGAACGCCCAGTTGACCCAGAGATTGGCGACTCGCTCGGGCACGTTCACCGGCTGATTGCCGGCATAGGAGACGGCGACCCCGCCGACGTTCTGGGAGAAGTCGTCGTACTGCGCGTGCAGCAGGGAGAGGTTGGCGTCGATGCGCCAGCCCGGGGCGGGAAGCCAGGACAGCGCGGCCTCCGCGCCGAGCGAGGATTGCTGGCCGACCTGGGTCGAGACCGTCGGCTGTCCCGGCACCGCGGAGATCAGGTTGTCCTTGACGATGCGGTAGCCCGCCAGCGTCCATTCGACGGCGCCGCCGAAGGCGAGCCCCTTGGCGCCGACCTCGACCTGACGGCCCGTCGAGAGTTCGAAGCCCGCCAGCGATTGCGACAGGGTGATCAGGCTGTTCACCGGGTCCGTGGCGGTCGCGTAGGAGGCGTAGAGCGAGGTGTCCGGCGTCGGCTCGTAGAGCAGCGCGAAGCGGTAGCCGAGGGCGCGGAACGAGCGTTCGAAGCTGGCGCCAGTGCGCAGATCCTCCCGGTAGAGGCGCGGGGCGTCGAAGCGCACGCCGGTCAGGAGCGACAATCGCTCGGTCAGGAACAGCCGGTCCTCGGCGAAGACCGAGGCTTGGCTCGTGCGCGTGGCGTAGGCGGGGGTGGCGCGGCCCTCGGCGGGGAAGAAGCCGGGGTCGTAGCCCGTCAGGGGCACGCTATCAGACTTCTCGAAGAAGAAGTTGTTGGTGTGCCGGAAGTTGATGTGGTTGACGTCGAAGCCGGCCGAGAATTGATGCGCGAGGCCGAAGAGGCTGCCGCGGAACGTGGCGTCGAAGCGGTTCCCGATCTGCTCCTGCTGGTGGTAAATCTCGAGATAGTCGGAGCGGTCGACGAGGCCGGTGGCCGAATTGAAGCGGTACTGCTCGACATCCCGCCAGTGGCGCCGGCTCTGGAGACGGTAGGCCGTGTTGCGTACGGTCAGGTCGGCCGTGGGCGTCCACTCCGTCCGCAACTGCGTCCAGTTGTCGGTGAAGGCGATCTTCGAATCGCGGACGTTGTAGTTGTTGAAGCGGATCAGGTCGGGCACCCGCCCGTTCACGAGCGGCGTGCCCCAGTAGCGGGTCGGCTCCTGGTAGCCGAGATCGTGGCTCAGCGTGACCGCGAGGTCCGGGGTCGCCTGCAGCGTCAGGGCGCCCGAGACCGCAAGATTGCGGAAATCACCCTCCGGCGTGAGCCAACCCCCGGCCCTGTTGCCGCTGACGTTGAGGCGGTAGGCGAGCGACTCGCCGACGGGGCCGGTCGTGTCGATCGCCGCGCGGGCGACGCCGTCCTCGCCGAGGCCAACCCGGGCGACGTTGAGCGGCGTGAAGAGCGGCTTCTTCGAGACTACGTTGACGACACCGCCGATGGCGCCGTCCCCGTAGAGGACCGAGGCCGGTCCGCGCAGCACCTCGATGCGCTCGACGTTCCAGGTGTCGAAAGGGAAGGTGAAGGTGTTGGCGCCGACATAGAGGCGGGTGCCGTCGAACAGCGTCTGGATCGAGTTCTGTCCGGCAAAGCCCCGGCTGGTGAAGGCGCCAAGCCCGAAACCGGGCGAGCCGTAGGCCGTGATGCCGGTGCCGTTCTGCGAGACCGCCTCCAGCACGCTGGTCTGGCCGCGCAGGCGCGCGGTCTCGCCGGAGATGATGTCGAGGCTCGCGGGCGTCTCCAGTGGCGTCAGGCCGAGGCGGCTCGCCGAGCGCGAGGGTGTGCGCAGGTTGAGCCCGACTGGCGAGGCGCGCGTCAGGCTCGGTGTCCGGAGGGCGGCGGAGGATTCCGCGCCGACCGCATCGGCGGGGGCGTTCGGCGGAAGGCCGGACGCGGTGCCGCCCTGCACCGCGATCTCGTCGAGACGGGCAAGCGGTGGTTCGAGGGGTGATCCTTGAGCCCGCGCCGAATCGGCGAGCGCGAGGGGCAGGGTGAGGAGGGCGGGCAAGAGGGAACGGCCGCGGTGGCGGCATCCGATCGACGACATGGAACTGGCAGAGCCTCGGACGGCAACGGTGGCACGTCACCGCGAACGAGGCCGAGGCGCCGGGCCCTCGCGGCCTCCGACATCCCAACACCTGCCGATGCACCCCGCCCGGCATGTTTCGCGTGTGACCACGGCTGACGGCAGGTCTCCTGGCTCGCGGGTCGTCGCCCTCCATCGTCTTCCCAGGCTAAAACGCGCCCAGTGACGTGGTGATGGAGGGCTCTCCGCTCACAGTTGCGGGGGCAGCTGCGGGATCAAGGCACAGGGCCCCTCACCGCATTCCCTTTTGATCCCTCGCGGGAACCGTCGACGGCCACGCTATGCGGCGGACTTCCCAGCGGTCAATCGGGGTCCGCCACGAAACTGTGAAGCTGTGCCTGCGCGGCCACGCGAGCGAGCGGCAACTCGGGGAGGGTGGAATTTTGCTGCAGCGCACCGGGCCGCGCGCGGAAAACTCTCCCACGGAGCGGTAGGATGGAAGAACAAAGCAATGGTTGTTCGAGGATGAGCGGACAGAAAAAAGGCCGCCCCGAGGGGCGGCCCGAAGTCTAGGGAGGAAACGCCCAAGAAGGGCAACAAGGTGCGACGCCGTCGCGCCCTGCATGACGTCTTCTCTCACGCTGCACTGCACAAGGCAATCCGATAAGCTCTCACTGGAGGCATGCATCCGGCGCATAGGACGAGAGGTCGCGGGATGAAGCTCGGCGTCATGGCCCATGCGCCGGAGCCAATCGGCGGGAGCCCGGGTTCCGAAACTCCCGTTTCTCGCGCTCGGATGACTCCCATGCATCGCTGGATGTTCGCCCTACCCATCGTCCTGATCCTGCTGGCGGCGGTGATCGTGTTCGCGTTCAACCGCACCGGCCCGACCGCCAACCAGAACACCCATGCCCGGGAGACCGGTCAGCCCCGCTGAAATCGACCGATCGTGCGCGTCCCCCTGGCCCGACGCTTGCTAGGCTATTGGCGACGATTTCGACCGAGAGCCGACGATGATGCGGGTTCTTTGCGTGGTGGCTCTGTCCGTCGCTCTGGCCCCCTTCGCTTCGCTGGCCGTCGATGATCGTGCGGATGCGGCCGGATTCATCGAGCGGGCGCGGCACCATATCGGCCGGCGCGTCGTCCTCGACCATTGCCACCTCGTGTTCGCGACGCCGGAGGAACTGACCTGCGTCGGGATCAGGACCGAGATCGGCGCTTCCGACGTGCCGAGCGTGGGACGGCTTCTGATCCACGTCGCCGAGGCGGATGCCGAGAGCCGCACGCGGGCGCTTGCCCGTTGCCAGAGCGGCGAATTGGGGGACGCCTGCGACGTCAGCATTTCCGGCGAGGTCTTCGATGCCTCCCCCCGTTTCGGCCTCGACGAGGCGCGGATCATCGGCCTGCGCGAGGCGACCATCCGCTGGCCGAACTGACGATGTCTCATGCAGTGACGAAGGCGCCGGCCTCGTCGGGCGCTCGGCGGGGCCTTGCGACGGGTCAAACCGCGACATCGCGGGCGGGCGACGGCGAACCGACGGCACCCTAGCGCGTTGGCACCGCAAGGGAGTTCGACGATGATCGCACGCATCCTCTCCGCTGCCGCCCTGACGGCCGCGCTCACCGCATCGGCGTCGGCCGAGTCGCCCGCTCAGACGGGTACCGGCGGCGGCGCCCATTCCACCATCTACGCGCCCAACACCTCACCCGTCGGCCGCACCATGCCGCCCGCCGGGGCCGGGGGGGCGCGCCGCGACGCCGACAACCCCGACCGGGAGACGTCGATGGAGAAGAAGAACGACAAGATCGACACCGGCATCTGCATCGGCTGCAACTGAGGCAACCGCGGACGCTTCACTCCGACCAGCGCAGGGCGGCGGCGGCGGCGAGCGTGCCGACCACCGCCGCGATCAGGCTCAGCGCGGCCAGCACCGTCAGCGGGGTGGCGAGCGGCACGGTTCCGCCGAGAGCCGCCTCGGCCGCGGAGACGCCGAAGATTAGGGTCGGGATCATCAGCGGCAGCACGATGATCGCCAGGATCAGCCCGCCCCGCCGGATCGTGGCGGTGAGCGCCGCGCCCACGGCGCCGATGAAGGCCAGGGCCGGCGTGCCCAGCGCGAGCGTCAGGGCCGTCGCGGCCATGGCCTTGGGCGAGAGCGCCACCAGCAGCCCGAACAACGGCGAGGCGAGTGCGAGCGGCAGGCCGGTGGTGAGCCAGGAGGCCAGTACCTTGGCGAGTACCACCGCCTCCAACGGCACCGCGGCCCCGGTCATCAGGTCGAGCGAGCCGTCCTCCTCGTCGGACTGAAACAGACGGTCGAGGCCGATCAGCGTCGCGAGCACGGCCGCGAGCCAGAGGATGGCAGGGCCGATCCGCGATAGCAGGTTCAGGTCGGGCCCCAGCGCGAACGGCACCAGCACCACGATCATCAGGAAGAAGACGAGCGAGAGCGCGCCCGATCCGCCGACCCGGGCGGCGAGCTTCAGGTCGCGGGCAAGCAGGGCCGAGAAGGCGCGGATCATGCCCAGTCCTCCACCGGGGCGGTTTCCGGGGCGGCGGGGCCGATGCGCAATTCGCGGGCATCCTCCAGGCCGAGGGCCTGATGCGTCGCCGCCACGACGAGGCCGCCTTCGGCCCTGTGCCGGCCCATCATGGCGGCGAGCACCCCCTGCGAGGCGAGGTCGAGGGCGGCGGTCGGCTCGTCGAGGAGCCAGAGCGGCCGGCGGCAGACCAAGAGGCGGGCCAGCGCCACCCGGCGCCGCTGCCCGGCCGAGAGATAGCCGACCGGCAGGCGTGCCACGTGCGGCAATCCCATGGCCGCAAGGGCCGCCCCCGGCTCCGCGGCCGGGTTGCCGAGAAGGTCGCGGGCGAATTCGAGGTTTTCCGCCGCCGTCAGCGCGGATTTCAGGCCGTCGCGATGTCCGACCACGTGAAGGCATTCGGCCAGCGTCGCCTCGCCGATGCCCTCGGCGCGGATCGCGCCGGCATCGGGCTTGAGACGTCCGGAGAGCATCGCGAGCAGGCTCGACTTGCCGGCGCCGTTGCGCCCCGTGACCATGAGGCCTTGCCCCGGTTCGAGGGCGAAGGAAAGTCCGGAGAAGATCCGGCGTCCCGAGCGGCGGCAGGCGAGATTCTCGACGATCAGACGCACGGCTCGGCCTTCGACGGGGGAGATGTCCGCGACGTTCGCCTTCGTCCCGGAGCGCGATGGGCTGGCGGGCGGCCCCGCGCGTCGCGGGAGGCGACGGGGAGGTGGTCCCGCGCCGGGGCTATAGACCATCGCCGCACGCGGTGCGAACCGCGCGCACCGTCCGCGCATTGATCTCTCGACGCCGGCCGGCGGCGCGGGCCGAGAGGGCGTGGTCGTGGAGAACAGGACCGGTCGTCGGGAGGCATCCCAGCTCAGCGAGGACGAGGCGGCCCGCGACCCGGCCGCGCTCGCCGGCCGGGCGCAGTTGGAGGCTCGGCTCGCCCGTCTGAGCCCCGAGCAGATCGCCGCGTTCCGGGCGGCCCTGCGGCGCTGTTACCGTCGCGGCCCGGAGGCGTGACGGCGCCGGCGGGCGTCCCACACTGTCAGGCACGCGCCTGTGTCATCGGGCCAGTAGCGGCCAATTTCGAAACGTTCTATAGACCGGCCCAGGCTGCGCCGCGCGATCATTCAGGGCGTCCAAACCGCCCCTCGCGCACCATCCTGAGTGTTTCTCGCGAAAGCCCCGGCGCCGGGGCTCCGTCGAGAGCACTCGCTACCCGGGCGCCCCCGGGGCGGCGCGCGCTCCTTGGAGCGCATCCGGCCGAACACCTCTCGTGGCGCAGGTTGTGCCTGCTCCGTGTTCGACAAACGCCAGCTCAGGACTCGACTCGCCGTGGCATCGCTCGACAGTTTCAAAGCCCGCCAGACCCTTGAGGCAGGGGGCAAGACCTACACCTACTACTCGATTCCCGAGGCGCAGAAGAACGGCTTGGCCGACGCCGCCGCTCTCCCCTTCTCCATGAAGGTGATCCTCGAGAACCTCCTCCGCTTCGAGGACGACCGCTCGGTCAAGCGGGCCGACATCGAGGCCACGGTCGCGTGGCTCGGCAACCAGGGCAAGGTCGAGACCGAGATCGCCTTCCGCCCCTCGCGCGTGCTGATGCAGGATTTCACGGGTGTGCCCGCCGTGGTGGACCTCGCCGCCATGCGCGACGCCATGGTCGCCCTCGGTGGTGATCCGCAGAAGATCAACCCGCTGGTGCCGGTCGATCTCGTCATCGACCACTCGGTCATCGTGGACGAGTTCGGCACCCCGAAGGCGCTCGGCGACAACGTCGCCCTCGAATACGCCCGCAACGGCGAGCGCTACACCTTCCTGAAATGGGGGCAGTCGGCCTTCCGCAACTTCTCCGTGGTGCCCCCGGGCACCGGCATCTGCCACCAGGTCAACCTCGAATACCTGTCGCAGACGGTCTGGACGCGGACCGGCGACGGAGATTCCTTCCCGGTCGCCTATCCCGACTCGCTCGTCGGCACCGATTCGCACACCACCATGGTCAACGGTCTGGCCGTGCTCGGCTGGGGCGTGGGCGGCATTGAGGCCGAGGCGGCCATGCTCGGCCAGCCGCTCTCGATGCTGATCCCCGAGGTCGTCGGCTTCCGCCTGTCCGGCAAGCTTCCGGAAGGCACCACCGCCACCGATCTCGTGCTCACCGTCACGCAGATGCTGCGTAAGAAGGGTGTGGTCGGCAAGTTCGTGGAGTTCTACGGCCCCGGCCTCGACGACATGGCGGTGGCCGACCGCGCCACGATCTCCAACATGGCGCCCGAATATGGCGCGACCTGCGGCTTCTTCCCCGTCGACCAGAAGACCATCGACTTCCTCAAGGTCACCGGCCGCGCCGACGACCGGATCGCGCTCGTCGAGGCCTACGCCAAGGCGCAGGGCATGTGGCGCGACGCGCAGACCCCCGACCCGGTCTTCACCGACACGCTCGAACTCGACATGGGCACCGTGCGGCCCTCGCTCGCCGGCCCGAAGCGCCCGCAGGATCGCGTGCTGCTCGACGCCGCCAAGCCGGGCTTTGCCGAGTCCATGGAGAAGGAGTTCAAGCGCGCCGCCGACATCGCCAGCCGCTACGCCGTCCAGGGCACGAATTTCGATCTCGGCCACGGCGACGTGGTGATCGCCGCGATCACCTCCTGCACCAACACCTCCAACCCGAGCGTGATGATCGGTGCCGGCCTGCTGGCCCGCAACGCGGTCGCCAAGGGCCTGCGCTCGAAGCCATGGGTGAAGACCTCGCTCGCCCCGGGCAGCCAGGTCGTCGGCGAATATCTCGACAAGTCCGGCCTGCAGGAGAGCCTCGACGCGCTGGGCTTCAACCTCGTCGGCTTCGGCTGCACCACCTGCATCGGCAATTCGGGCCCGCTGCCGCCCGCGATCTCCAAGGCGATCAACGACAACGACATCGTCGCCGCGGCGGTGCTCTCGGGCAACCGCAACTTCGAGGGCCGCGTGAACCCGGACGTGCGGGCGAACTACCTCGCCTCGCCGCCGCTCGTGGTGGCCTACGCGCTCGCCGGCTCGATGCAGATCGACATCACCCGGGAGCCGCTCGGCCAGGGCTCGGACGGCCAGCCCGTCTACCTCGCCGACATCTGGCCGTCCTCGGAGGAGGTGAACCGCTTCATTGAGGAGAACATCACCTCCGCCCTGTTCAAGAGCCGCTACGCCGACGTGTTCGGCGGCGACGAGAACTGGAAGGCGGTCGAGGTCACCGAGGCCGAGACCTTCGCCTGGGATGGCGGCTCCACCTACGTGCAGAACCCGCCCTACTTCGAGGGCATGACCAAGACCCCCGATCCGATCACCGACATCGAGGGCGCGCGCATCCTCGGCCTGTTCCTCGACTCGATCACGACCGACCACATCTCGCCCGCCGGCAACATCCGCGCGGCCTCGCCCGCCGGTGCGTACCTGCAGGAGCATCAGGTGCGGGTGCAGGACTTCAACCAGTACGGCACGCGCCGCGGCAACCACGAGGTGATGATGCGGGGCACCTTCGCCAACATCCGCATCAAGAACCAGATGGTGCGGGACGAGGCCGGAAACGTCGTCGAGGGCGGCCTCACGCTGCATCAGCCCGACGGCGAGCGGATGTACATCTACGACGCCGCGCAAAAATACGCGGAGGAAGGCACGCCGCTGGTCGTCTTCGCCGGCAAGGAATACGGCACCGGCTCGTCCCGCGACTGGGCGGCCAAGGGCACCAAGCTCCTCGGCGTGCGCGCCGTGGTCGCCGAGAGCTTCGAGCGCATCCACCGCTCGAACCTCGTCGGAATGGGCGTGGTCCCGCTCGTGTTCCAGGGTGAGACCTCGTGGCAGTCGCTCGGCCTCAAGGGCGACGAGACCGTGACGATCAAGGGGCTGGCGGGCGAGCTGAAGCCGCGCCAGACGCTCACCGCCGAGATCACCTCCGCGGACGGCTCGAAGCGGGAGGTTCCGCTGACCTGCCGGATCGATACCCTCGACGAGCTGGAATACTTCCGCAACGGCGGCATCCTTCCCTACGTGCTGCGCTCGCTCGCGGCGTAAGGACGGATCGATCCCGACGATGAGACAGCCCCTCCCGAAAGGGAGGGGCTTTTTTGCGCGTGCTCCGTGGCCGCGGGTAAGGCGATGACGCGACGGACGAAGCGCCTCCTGATCGTCCTGGGCTTGTTCGCTCTGGCCGTCGGCGTGTCTGTCGGCGTCCTCTTCATTGCCGTGTCGCGAGCGGTCGCGCCGCGGCCGGCGACGCTCCCGCCGCTCGCCGACGGGCTGCCCCGCCCGTTCCGGGACGCGGACCGTGCCTTCTCCGCGCGGATCGAAAAGGCCTTCCCGATCGGTTCGCCGGAGGCAGACCTGACCCGAACGCTGGACGCTCAGGGTTTCACGCGCCCGGCCGATGGCGCGCGCCGTGCCGTCCTCAAACAGCACGCCTTCGTCTGCCGGCTCTCCTGGCGCGTCGCCTGGACGGCGGACGACGACCGGCGAATCAGCCGGATCGAAGCGCATTACGACGGCATCTGTCTGTGACGCCGCGAGCGGGACCGCTATAGCAGGGCGGTTCGATGCCGGTTCGGCGGGCGGTGGGTGACAGGAATCATGATTCTGGAAATCGCGCAGATCGACGTGAAGGCCGGCTCCGAGGCGACGTTCGAGGCCAACATCGCCCGGGCCGCCGAGATCTTCCACGCCGCCGCCGGATGCCGCAGCTTCGCGGTGCGGCGGTCGATCGAGAAGCCGCAGCGCTACCGCCTGCTGATCGAGTGGGACACGCTGGAAGCGCATACCCGCGACTTCACCGGCTCGGACGCGTGGAAGACCTATCGCGCGATGGTCTCGGACACGTTCGAGAGCCCGCCCCAGGTCGAGCACACTGAGCTGACGCTCAAGGCGTTCTGAGCCGCCGCAGGAAAGAGGGCGATCCCATGAAGATGTACGGCAATTGGCGCTCGGCGGCGGCCTTCCGCGTGCGCATCGCGATGAACCTCAAGGGCATCGCCTACGAGGAGATCTTCCTCGACCTCGATGCCGGCGACCAGTTCAAGCCCGAGTTCCTGGCGATCAACCCGCAAGGCGCCGTGCCCGCCCTGTTCGACGGCGACGGCCCCCCGCTGACGCAGTCGCTCGCCATCCTCGACTACCTGGAGGAGACGCAGGCCGGCGAGAAGCTGCTTCCCGCCGAGCCGCGGGCGCGGGCTCGCGCCCGTTCGCTGGCCCAGGTCGTGGCCTGCGACACCCACCCCCTCTACGTGCCGCGGGTGCGCACGTTCCTGATGGAGAATTACGGTCTGCCGCGCGAGCGGATGCTGGAATTCCTGCGCAACGCCTTCACCACCGGTCTGAAGACGCTGGAGACCCGTCTCTCCACGGAGGAGGGCACCGGACGCTTCTGCCAGGGCGACACGGTGAGCCATGCCGACCTCTGTCTCGTCAGCCTCTGGGTCGGCACCGGCATCTTCGGCATCGAGACCGATCCCTATCCGACCGTCCGGCGGATCGCCGAGGCGGTTCTGGCCCTGGACGCGGTCGCCCGTGCCCATCCCCTCCGGCAGCCCGGCGCACCGGCGGCTTGAAGCCCGCGTTTCGCGGCGTTCAAGAAATATTTGACAGGTCGCCGCTTTTGTCTTGTGAAACTTGCACCCCACCTGCGCGTCGAACGTCTGAGGCCTTGCACGGTTGCTGATGTAAGATCATTCCAAATGGAAGCGCCGCCATTCGAGGCGGCCGGCTACCGAGGTGGGGCGAGGATGGTTCCGAGCGAAACGATCACGGATCAGCACAAGATCGTCGTGGTGGGGGGTGGGGCCGCCGGCCTGGAGCTGGTGACCAAGCTCGGCAACAAGTACGGCAAGCGCGGCAAGGCGCATGTCACGCTCGTCGACCGGGCCCGCACCCATATCTGGAAGCCGCTGCTGCACGAGGTGGCCGCCGGCTCGCTCGATATCGGCCACCACGCGGTCGATTACCTGCATCACGCCCACGCCAACCACTTCCGTTACCGCATCGGCGAGATGACCGGGCTGGACCGCGAGACGCGCGTGATCCAGCTCGCTGCGAGTCGGGACAGCGAGGGGCGCGAGGTGACGCCCGTGCGCACGGTCCCCTACGACACGCTGATCATGGCGGTGGGCTCCACCACCAACGATTTCGGCACGCCCGGCGTGAAGGAGCACGCGATCGCGCTCGACACGCAGGATCAGGCGGTGCGCTTCCACCAGCGTCTCGTCAACGGCATGCTGCGCGCCCACACCCAGGAGGGACCGGTCCGTCCCGGGCAGCTCCACGTCACGGTGATCGGCGCGGGCGCGACCGGCACCGAACTGGCGGCGGAGCTTCACCGCACCACCCGCGAGGTCGCCAGCACCGGCCTCGACCGGATCGACCCGGCCAAGGATCTCAAGATCACCCTGGTCGAGGCGGCCGACCGCATCCTGCCGGCGGTGCCGCAGCGCCTGTCGGCGGAGGTGATGGGGCACCTCGCCAAGATCGGCGTCGAGGTGCGGCTACAGGCGCGGGTGACGGAGGTGCGCGCCGACGGCGTGCAACTCGCCGATGGCGGCTTCATCCCGTCCGAACTCGTGGTCTGGGCCGCGGGCGTGAAGGGGCCGGCCTTCCTGCACGATCTCGGCGGCCTGGAGAGCACCCGCAACAATCAGCTCGTCGTCACGCCGACGCTGCAGACGACGCGGGACCCGGACATCTTCGCCATGGGCGATTGCGCCTATCTCGTCGAGCAGGGCTCCGATACGCCGATCCCGCCGCGCGCCCAGGCCGCCCACCAGCAGGCCTCGCACCTCTACGGGCAGATTCCCAACCGGCTCGCCGGCCGGCCTTTGAAGCCGTTCAAGTACCGCGATTTCGGCTCGCTGGTCTCCCTCGGCGAGTACACCGCCGTCGGCAACCTGATGGGCTTCATCCAGGGGAAGAACATGTTCATCGCCGGTCTGTTCGCCCGGCTGATGTACCGCTCGCTCTACAAGATGCACGAGACGGCGGTGAACGGCTGGTGGAAGACCAGCCTCGACGTTCTGGCCCGGGCGCTCACGCGCCGCACCGAGCCGCGGGTGAAGCTGCACTGATCGGGCGCCCCGGGCGAAGCATCTTCGCCCGGGGCGCCCGCTTCCGCTTGATCCGTGGGCGCGTCGCGACATGTTTCCGATCCGCCGGCCTGCGTTGAGAGCCGGTGGAAGGAGACGCCATGATCCTCGTCACCGTGATGTATCCGAGCGGCGCCGGCACCCGCTTCGATATGGACTACTATCTCGGCAAGCACATGCCGCTGGTCAGCGAGCGCTGGACCGCGAAGGGCCTGCACGATTACACGATCGTCACCGGCATCGGCACGCCGGACGGCGGCGAACCGCCCTTCCAGGTGATGGCGCTCCTGCGCTTCGCCTCGGCCGAGGCCTTCAAGGCCGCCGCGGCCGAGGACGGCGCGGAGATCTTCGGGGATATCCCGAACTTCACCGACACCCAGGCGACGGTTCAGCTCAACGACTTCGCGGAGCCGGATAAGGTGGGCGGATGATCGACATCATCAAGCAGATTCAGAACGCCAATCCGGGGCTCGGCACGACGATCATCGTCCTGCGCTCCGATTCGCGGGCGCTCTCCGATCCGGCGACGCTGACGCCCGAGGCGCAGGCGTGGCTCGACGCCAACGCCCCCGATGCGCGCCTGACTCAGGAGACGGTGCTGTTGGCGCCCTATCCCGGCGGCGCACCGGCCGAGCGACAGGTGACCGTGCTCGCCTTCAGCGATGCCCGTCATCTCGCCGCCTTCGCGACCGCCTGGACGGCGGACCCGATCCCCGACGAGGACGAGGCCGCCTGAAAAACGTTCGGGGCCGCGCGATCCGCGGCCCTTGTTCGTGTCGGTCGGTTCCGGGCCGGGGGAGGCGAAGCGTCAGTTCGCCTCGACGATCCGGACGGCCGCCTTCATCATCTCCTTCATCGCCGCGGTCGCCGCCTGATAGGCCGGCGTGCCGACATCCCAGTTGCCCTGGGCGATCGCCTGGACCATGCGCTCCGCCTCGCTGTGAGCGGTCGCCTCGGCCTTCAGGAACGCCTCCGCCGCGTCTTGCCGCACGGGATCGGAGCGCAGCGCCTCGGCGACGCGACGGGCGGAGCGGTCGCGCAGGATGGCGGCGGCCGGCTGAGCGGGGGCCGCCCCCAGCAGGATCGTGGCGAGTCCCCGCTTCCACAGGCCGAGATCGGCGGGCAGGCGCACCAGTTCGTAGACGTCGAGGTCCCCGGCATCGGCCAGGGCGGCCTGCGCCAGCGTCTCCGCCTTCACCAGGCGTTTGGTGATGCTGTCGATCTCGGTTCGGGTCTTGGACGCCTTGCCGGCGATGCTCTGGACGCTGCCGGAGATCTCGGCGGTGGCGCTGCGCTGCTGCGAGATCGTCGCGGACAGGGCCGCGTTCATCTCGCTCGTCTGCGCGATGCGCTCGGCCGCGTGCTCGACCCGGCTGCCGAGGCTGTCGACCACCGTGCTGCCGCCCGCCACCGCCGTCCGGCTCTCCTCGACGGCGCGGGCGATCTGGCTCATCTCGCCCTGGAGCGTGTTGAGCCATGTGCGGATCTGCTCGGTGGAGCGCGCCGTCTGCCCCGAGAGCGACTTCACCTCGGCGGCCACGACCGAGAAGCCGCGTCCCGCCTCGCCGGCGCGGGCCGCCTCGATGGTGGCGTTGAGCGCCAGCAGGTTGGTCTGGCTCGAGATCGTGGCGATGGTGCCGGCCATGGTGCCGATTTCGGCGATGGCCTTTTGGAGCAGCTGAAGGCGCTCGTCGATCTGGTGGGTGCGGTCGCGGATCGCGTCCATGGCCGAACGGGCGTTGCCGACATCCGACATGCAGGCCGTCATGGCCTCGCGGGCGGCGGCGGCGCTGGTGCCGGCAGTCGCCGAGGTCTCCGCCACTTCGGCGATCGAGGCGACCATCTCTTCGATGGCGCTGGCGATGGTCTGCGTCGATTGCGCCACCTCGCCGACGTCGTAGGTCGTCCAGCCGATGTTGATCGCGCCTTCCGAGGCTTCTCTCGCGATTGCGGCGAGGTTCGCCCGCTCGGTCCGCAGAGCCTTTCGATGCTCGCTCTCCAGGCGCGCGCGGGCGGCGTCCCCCGAGGCGCCGGAGCCTTCTCCTTCGGCCTGTCCGGCCAGTCGGGCCGCGGCCTCCATCAGCCGCCCCTCGTCGGAGCCGGCCATGCGGAGGGTGGGGGACGCGCCGGCGCCGCGGCGGAGCATGAGAGGCAACATGATCTGAAATCGACTCCGGCGTTTCTCAGCAATTCTTATCGTTCACCGCATTCTGGGCGGACTCGCCGAGGCTCCAAAATACAGCCCGTGGCTGTGTCGCTGCCGCGGCACAGTCCCCGCCGATGCTCGTGCCGATGGTGACCTCAGATCCGTTAAGATTGCATTGAAGTGTTGGCTCTCTGCACTTTGGATCATCTCGAATCGATTAAATGTTAATTTTACCGGTCCAGATATACTGAGTGAATTGGATCGGCCGGCGCCATCCACTTTGCACCTGCAATAAATTGGTGCGTCGCAAAATCGTTATGCTCAGTCTCAGCATATCTGGACAAGGCAGGGGCCGACCCCTAAGTTAGGCGGCGCAATGCTCATTTTGAGCATAAAGGAGACCGCGATGTCCCAGGCAGGTACCGCGCTTCGTGAGACGGCCGGCCCGGCACTTCCGCTGCCCGACCTCTACGCCCGCGTCAGCCGCCACGTGCCCGCCATCGAGTGGCCGGCGCTGGCCCCCGACGTGGAGGCCATCCTGCGCCTGAAACGCGAGCGCAACGCGGTGGTTCTGGCGCACAACTATCAGGCTCCGGAGATCTTCCACACGGTGGCCGACATCGTCGGCGACAGCCTCGCGCTGGCTCGCGAGGCCGTCTCGGTCGATGCCGACGTGATCGTGCTGGCGGGCGTCCACTTCATGGCGGAGACCGCCAAGCTGCTGAATCCCGGCAAGACGGTGCTGATCCCCGATCTGGGCGCCGGCTGCTCGCTGGCCGATTCGATCACCGCCGCGGACGTGCGGGCGCTCAAGGCCAAGTATCCGGGCGTGCCGGTGGTGACCTACGTCAACACCTCCGCCGCGGTGAAGGCCGAGTCGGACGTGTGCTGCACCTCCGGCAACGCCGCCGACGTGGTTCGGGCCCTCGGCGTGCCGCGGGTGCTGATGATCCCGGACGAGTTCCTGGCCCGCAACGTCCAGCAACAGGTGCCCGAGGTCGAGATGCTGACCTGGGCCGGGCATTGCGAGGTGCACGAGCGCTTCACCCCCGCCGACATCGCCGAGGTCCGCGACAGCTATCCCGGCATCACCGTGATCGCCCATCCGGAATGCCCGCCGGAGGTGGTGGAGGCCTCCGACTTCTCCGGCTCGACCGCGATGATGATGAACTACGTCACCGAGAAGCGGCCCGCCCAGGTCGTGCTCGTGACCGAGTGCTCCATGGCCGACAACATCGCTGTCGCCAATCCCGACATCGAGTTCATCAAGCCCTGCAACCTGTGCCCGCACATGAAGCGGATCACCCTTGCCAATATCCGTCACGCCCTGGAGACGATGACGCACGAGGTCACCGTCGAGCCGGCGCTCGCGGACCGGGCGCGTCAGGCCGTCGAGCGGATGCTCGCGGTCAAGCCGACCCGGACCGTGGCCCCCCGGCCGGTCGCCGCCTGATGACCCACTTCGCCCGCAGCCCGGCCGACCGGGTGGTCGTGGTCGGCGCCGGCGTTGCCGGCCTCGCCACCGCCCTGCGGCTCGCGCCCCGCCCCGTCACGCTGGTGACGGCCGCGCCCCTCGGGGCCGGCACCGCCACGGGCTGGGCTCAAGGAGGCATCGCCGCCGCCGTCGGCGCCGACGACACGCCGCGCCTGCACGCCGCCGACACGGAGGCCGCCGGCGCCGGCCTGACCGAGCCGGACGTGGCCCTGCGCGTGGCCGAGGCCGGGCCGGGCCTGATCGACTGGCTCGTCGGGCTCGGCACCGGCTTCGACCGCGATGCCGACGGCGCCCTGGCGCTGGGTCTGGAAGCCGCGCATTGCCGTCGCCGCATCGTCCGGGCGCGGGGCGATTCCACCGGCCGCACGGTGCTCGACGCCCTGGTGCGGGCCGTGCGCGCCACGCCCTCCATCGAGATCCTCGTGGCCGGCCTGCACGGCCTGATGCGGGCGGGCGACGGCCGCGTCTGCGGTGTCGTGCTCGAGCGCGACGGTTCGGCCTTCCGCCTGCCGGCTCGTGCGGTGGTGCTCGCTACCGGCGGACTCGGCGCGCTCTACGCCTCGACCACCAACCCGCGCGGCGCGCTCGGCCGCGGCCTGCTCGCCGCCGCGCAGGCGGGGGCGGCCCTGCGCGACATCGAGTTCGTGCAGTTCCACCCGACCGCCATCGCCGCCGGGCGCGATCCGATGCCGCTGGCGACCGAGGCCCTGCGCGGCGAGGGGGCGGTCCTGATCGACGAGCGCGGCGAGCCCGTCATGGCCGGCGTCGAGGGCGGCGATCTCGCCCCGCGGGACGTGGTCGCACGCGGCATCTTCCAGGCGCTGACCCGGGGGCGCAGCGTCTATCTCGACACCCGCGGCGAACTCGGCGCCCGGATGCCGACGCGCTTTCCCACCGTGGCGGCGCTCTGCGCCGAATCCGGCATCGACCCCGCCGTCCAGCCCATCCCGGTCCGGCCGGCGGTGCACTATCACATGGGCGGCATCCTCGTGGATGCGGACGGGCGTAGCACCGTGCCCGGCCTGTGGGCCTGCGGCGAAGTCGCCTCGACCGGCCTGCACGGGGCGAACCGGTTGGCCAGCAACTCGCTTCTCGAAGCGCTGGCCTTCGCGCCGCGCATCGCCGCCTCCATCGCCGACACGCCCGCATTCGCGGAGGCCGGTTGCCCGACGCGCCTGCCGACGATCGCTCCGGCGGATGCCGGGAGCCTGAGCGAGGTGCGGGCCGTGATGGAGCGCTTCGTCGGCGTGGTGCGGGACGAGGCGGGCCTCGCCGCCGCCGTCGCCCGCCTCTCCGAATTGTCGGAGCGCGGCTGCGACGCTGCCCTCACCGGGCTGATGATCGCCCGCGCTGCCCTCGACCGGCGCGAGAGCCGTGGCGCCCACTGGCGCAGCGACTATCCGGGCCAGATCGCGCCCCGCCACGCCGTGACGACGCTCGCTGCGACGAACATCGCCGCAGCGGGTGCCGCGCGCACCCCTCAGGAACTCACCGATGCCTGACGACGTCCTGCTGCCGCTGCCGCGGCTCCTCGTGGAGCCGGTGGTACGGGCCGCCCTGCTGGAAGACCTCGGTCGGGCGGGCGACATCACCACCGATGCCATCGTGCCCGCGGGCGAGCGCATGGAGGCGGTCATCGCCTCGCGCCAGGACGGCGTGATCGCCGGCACCGATGCCGCGGCCATCGCCTTCGACCTGATCGACCCGAGCCTCTCCGTCTCGGTCGAGCGCGGCGACGGCAGCCGGGTCGTCCCCGGCGATGTGGTCATCCGCCTCTCGGGTCCGGCCCGCGCCGTCCTCACCGCCGAGCGCGTGGCCCTCAACCTGCTCTGCCGCCTGAGCGGTGTCGCCACCGCCACCGCCTCCCTGGTCGAGGCGGCACGGCCCCACGGCAAGGCGCGCATCGTCTGCACCCGCAAGACCACGCCGGGCCTGCGCGCCCTGGAAAAGCATGCGGTGCGGGCGGGCGGCGGTTCGAACCACCGCTTCGGGCTCGACGACGCGGTGCTCATCAAGGACAACCACGTCGCGGTCGCGGGCGGCATCGTCCCGGCCATCGAGCGGGCGCGGGCCAGGACCGGCCATCTCGTGAAGATCGAGGTCGAGGTCGACACCCTGGCCCAGCTCGAACAGGCGCTCTCGGTCGGCGCCGACGCCGTGCTCCTCGACAATATGAGCCCCGAGACGCTGCGTCAGGCGGTGGCGATGGTCGACGGGCGCGCCGTGACTGAAGCCTCCGGCCGCATCAACCGTGACACGGTCGGCGCGGTCGCCGCCTCGGGCGTCGATCTGATCTCGGTCGGCTGGATCACCCACAGCTCGGCGATCATCGATCTCGGCCTCGACGCCGCCTGAGCCTCCCGCGCTTCCGTCGGGACGGGTTCGGCGAGACCCCGAGCCCATCCTTTCGCATACGGAAGCGGTGCAGGGCCCGCCCGTTGCGGATCGCGCTCTCCTGCGCGACGACGCGAAAGCCGGCCGCCTCGACGAGCGGCCGGGCCGTCAGGCCCGCTTCCGTATGCAGCCCCTCGACGCCCTGGGTGACGGCCTCGGCTTCCGCTGTCCCGAGCAGGGTCGCCGCCGCACCCCGGCATCGATGAGCCGGATCGACGCAGAGCTTGTCCGGACGCCCGCCGGGGCGGAGATCCACGAAGCCCGCGGCCTGCCCATCGGCCCACGCCACTCAGCGGCGTCACGCAACCCGAGGTTCGGCACAGACTGTCCGGTCCATCCGCGCTCGTGCCTCGATCCGGGCCGGAGCGTCGTCGGCCGACGCGACTTCCCGGATCGAGCGCTGAGACAGGGTCAGGATCGTCTCGCGCTCCTCGGGACCATGAGGGCGGATGCAGAACGGGATCACTGGATTCGGTTCCCCAACCGCGTCGTCAGGGCTTCGTAATCCGCCCGGATACGGCTAAGCTGCCACAGTGTTGCCACCCGGTCACGAGGCCGGTCGAAGCGGTGGTGCAACGCAAATCAAGCTTGGCTTTACCCACCCAACGTTTACGCGTTGGCGAGGGTCCGCACGGCATCGTGCGGCGGTTCTTCCACCGCGTTCCCGTTTTTTGCCCGCCCCCCGAGAGGCCCTGATGCGCCGTTTCGTCATTGCCCTGGGCGGGCTTGCCTGCGCGACGGTCGCGCTCGCAAGCCCCGCCGCCGCCTATGAGATCGACCCGCTCACCCGGCAGCCGCTCACCGACGTTCTGACCGTGCGGGTGCGCCCGCAATCCGTCGCCCCCTCCGCCGCCCTGCCGGCGGACGTGCCCGGCGCGGCCGTGCCGCAGGCCACCGCCATCGCCCGCGAGACCGTGCCCTATAGCGGGCCCCACGCGCCCGGTACGATCATCGTCTCGACGGCCGAGCGCCGGCTCTATCTCGTGCAACCCGGCGGGGAGGCCCTGCGCTACGGCGTCGGCGTCGGCCGGCCCGGCTTTACCTGGGGTGGCACGCAGACCGTCACGATGAAGCGCGAATGGCCGGATTGGCGTCCCCCGTCGGAGATGCTGCGCCGCCGGCCCGACCTGCCGCGCTACATGAAGGGCGGCATCGAGAACCCGCTCGGCGCCCGCGCCATGTATCTCGGCAACACGATCTACCGCATCCACGGCTCGAACGAGCCGGAGACGATCGGGACCGCCGTCTCCTCGGGCTGCATCCGCATGACCAACGAGGACGTGACCGACCTCTACAGCCGCGTCAAAGTCGGCGCCCGCGTCGTCGTCCAGCGCTGATCGCTCCCTCATTCGGAACGAAGAAAAGGCCGGCAGCGATGCCGGCCTTTTTCGTGCGCGACCGGCGGGTGCCCGAGTCTCAGATGGCCAGAAGCAGTTCGAGAATGACGACGGCGGCGGCACCGGCGAGGGCGAGGCCGAGCAGGACCACGCTGCTGACCTGATCGACGGTGTTCACGTCCTGGCCGATGCGGTGCTGATAGTCCGTGGCTGACACGCGTACCTCCTGTTGACTCCGCTCGGCAACGATGCCGGAGGCGGAAGGTTCAACCTCGGCCCCGCTTCGCGCCGACCCATTTCGCGCGCCCTTCCGTCATTTGGCTGCGAGGAACCTCCACGCCCGGCATCGGTTGGCCCGGCTCAACGAGGAGGACGCCCATGGTCGATGCCAGTCAGATCCGCGAACACGCCACCGTCGTCGGCTCCGACGGCGGCCATGTCGGGACGGTCGATCATGTCGGCAAAGGCGAGATCAAGCTCACCAAGAGCGACGCCGACGCGGGTGGCCTGCACCATTACATCCCGCTCGACTTCGTGGCCTCCGTCGAGGGCGAACAGGTCCGCCTCGATCGCAGCGCGGAGGAAGTGAAGAAGGAGTGGAGCACGTCCGGCGCTCCTTGAGACGTTGCACGATCGATTCTTCTACGAGGGAAACGCCCGATGACGCAGACCGAAAGCCCGAAGCCGGATCTCGACCCGATGCCGGTGGGCGATACGCCGCAATCGCCGTCCGGCGACGCTCCGCCGCCGCAGAAGCCCGATGCGATCCCCGACGAGGATCTCGACGAGGTGGAGGAGCAGCCGAGCTGAGCCGGCTCCGTTCCTGCGTCGCCGCCTGATGCCGTCAGGCATGGCGGTCGATGCCGGGCGCTCACGGAACGTCACGTCCGGGCGGCCCGCTTTGGAAGGCAGCGCGTCCACGGTGGCGGCAAAGACGCCGCCGCCTGCCTCTCCTGACGATCACCCGGACCGGCTGGCGCGTCAGTGGCAGCCGCAGCCTCCGCTCCCGCAGCCACCTTCGCTGTGATGATGCCCCGCCTTGTGGGTGCCGCCGGCCGGGGCGCTCGCGGTCCGGTCGCGGCTGAGGCCGCGCTCGTTCAGCTCCCGCAGATAGGTCGACCAGCGGTTCCGGTACTCGCGGCCGAGGTCGAACAGGTAGTCCCAGCCGAAAATGCCGGTATCGTGCATGTCGTCGAAGAAAAGCTTCACGGCATAGTTGCCGACCGGCTCCACCGACAGGATCGCCACCTCGCGCTTGCCGCCGAGAACTTTGCGCTCGGCCGGCGAATGGCCCTGAACCTCGGCCGACGGGCTCGACACGCGCAGGTATTCGGCAGGCAATTCGAAGCGGCCGCCACCGTCGAAGGCGACGGTCAGCGTGCGCTTGTCGCCGGAGAGTCGGATTTCGGTGGGCCAGCGCTCGCTCATCATCATCCGTCCCAAGCTCTCATGCCGGCATTGCGTCCGCGCGCTTGCCGGAAAATGCCTCTGCCCTCATATGGATGCCGATGTTGGATCTGTCAGCCGACAAAACCGTCGATCGCCGGAACGAGTCGAGTCCAGAGGCACGCATGTGGGGTCCTGCCGACGACCTGCCCGCGGTCATCCGCCCAGCGCCGCTGATCGATCCCTTCCAGCGGGCGATCACCTATCTGCGCATCTCGGTGACGGATCGCTGCGACTTCCGCTGTGCCTATTGCATGGCGGAGGACATGCAGTTCCTCCCCAAGCGGGACCTGCTGACCCTCGAAGAACTCGACCGGCTCTGCGGCGTGTTCATCAATCGCGGCGTGCGCAAGCTGCGCATCACCGGCGGTGAGCCGCTGGTGCGGCGCGACATCATGCACCTGTTCCGCCGGCTCTCCCGCCACCTCAAGAGCGGCGCGCTGGACGAGCTGACGCTGACGACGAACGGCTCGCAGCTCGCCCGCTTCGCGCCGGAGTTGGCCGATCTCGGCGTGCGCCGGATCAACGTTTCCCTCGACACGCTCGACCCGCAGAAGTTTCGCGAAATCACCCGGCGGGGCGACCTGTCGGTGGTGCTCGCCGGCATCGAGGCGGCGCGTGCGGCCGGGATCAAGGTCAAGATCAACGCGGTGGCGCTCAAGGGCGTCAACGAGGACGAGATCGCCGACATGATCGCCTGGGCCCACGGCCTCGGCATGGACATGACGCTGATCGAGGTGATGCCGCTGGGCGAGATCGAGGGGGACCGCACCGACCAGTTCCTCCCGCTCTCGGTCGCCCGCCAGCGCCTTGAGCAACGCTTCACGCTGACCCCGCTGCCCGACCGGACCGGCGGCCCGGCCCGCTACGTCCGCATCGAGGAGACAGGCGGACGGCTCGGCTTCATCACGCCGCTGACGCATAATTTCTGCGAGAGCTGCAACCGGGTTCGCCTCACCTGCACGGGCAAGCTCTACATGTGCCTGGGCCAGGAGGACGCGGCGGATCTGCGCGCGGCCCTGCGCGCCTCGCCGGACAACGCGCTGGTGACGCAGGCGGTGGTGGAGGCGATCTCCCGCAAGCCCAAGGGCCACGACTTCGTCATCGAGCGGGCCCGCCCGGCCGCCGTGCCGCGCCACATGAGCGTGACCGGCGGGTGAAGCATCGGCCCGAAAGGTGGGAACCGGCTTTCGGGCCGATGCTCTAAAGATCAGCTCAGCGCGAGCGGATGCAGCGCGTCGCGGATCTCCCGGTTGTCGAGCCAGCTGCCGACGCGCTCGCAGTGCTGCGCGATCTTCGGCGTGTGTGCGTAGATCGCGAGCGAGCCTTCCACCATCGCCCGCAGCTCGATGCAGCGCCCGGCATCGGTGAGGAAGTTCAGGCCGCCGAGCGGCGGCTTGAAGGTGGTGCTGCCGGTGACACCGATCCTTGCGGCGATCTCGGGATAGACCGGCCAGATGCTGCCGCTCAGCGGGTCGGGCAGGTAATCCTCACAAGACGCTGCCCGCGCCGGAATGCCGGCCCGTCCAAGCGCGTCGCGGGCGAGATCGCCCAGGACGAAGAGCTTCGGGTGGTTGATCGTGTGCATGAAGCAACCGCGGCGCATCCAGCCGGCGAACAGCCGATCGAGGTCGCAGCCATGCGCCCGGCTCATCGCGAGCAGCGAATCCCGTGCCGCGAACCAGCCGTCGAGATAGCCGAGCCGGGCGAAGACGTCGGCGCGAAACAGGGAGACGATCGCGTCCACCGAGAAGCCGCGGGCGAAGCCGTAGACGATCAGCGCCGAGTGGTAGTCGCCCATCGGTGAGCCGAACAGGCCGCCCTTGTGGCCGATATAGATGATGTCGGGATGGAAGGCGGGGAAGACGATGGTCGGGACCGGCACGTAGGTCAGCGCGGCCTGCGCGATCCGGGCCGGTGTCAGGTCGCCGAGCGCGCCGCGCTCGAACGGCATGCCGACGGTCAGGTCCGCCTCCGCCACGGCCTCCAGCAGGCGCTGCGGGCTCGCGTCGAACTGTGCGAAGGTCGCCGGCTCTACCGCCGCGACCTGAGCCTCCGGCGCAAGAAAGCCCAGGCATCCCCCCAGGACGGCGACTTGGCAGTTGTTGCCGACGACGACGATGCGCCTAGCCACGGCCGCGTCCCTCCCGCGGCGAGCAATTCCTCGTCGCAGACCACGGCCGCCTGCCGGGCGAATTCCTGCCGCGCCTCGTGCAGGCTGCGGCTGGAAGCGGGGAGGGCGTCGCTGTCCCCGCCTTCGGTGAGATGGCGGAAGAACACACGCATGACATGGTCGACACCGTCCTTGCTGACGGACCGGAGATCGCTCTCGAGGTAGCGGGCGGCGCCCTCGGGCGAGGTGACGATCTCGAAGGAAGGGAAATACAGCGTGTCCGCGCGGGTGTCGGCGAGGCGCTGCGCGGCGACCCGCAGGACGGCCTTGCTGTGCACGGTCGATTGCAGGACGTGGCGCGGCTCGTAGGTCGCGACGAGCGGCACCGGGGAGACCGTGAGGATCAGGCGGGCCCGGCCGTTCACCGCCTTCAGGGCTTCGGCGAAGGCGGTGAGATCGGCGATCACCTCCTCGACGGGCTGGTTGACGAAGCGATAGGCGTCCGGGTCGAAGCGGCCCGCGGCCACGCCGGGACAGAGCGGAAAGGCCGCACCGTCCGCGGCCGCCTGCCAGCCCTCGGTGAGGCCGAGGGTGAAGACGAAGACGTCGAGTTCCTCGAAGAGCCGGCGCAGGCCGGCGAAGTGGCGCTGTCGCTCCTCCTCGACCGCTTCCGGGCCGGCAAAACCCTCGGGCTCGATGCGGGGCCGGAACGGGTCGGCGAAGCGTCCGTCCCGCCGCTCCCAAGCGGTGTCTGCGGGGACGAAGCGGCCATAGGCCCGCTCGATCAGCTGGCGCAGCTGGCGGGCGGTGTAGACGTTGCCGTAGCGGGCCGAGAACAGGCGGTAGCCGCGCATCCGCGCCGCCTCCGGGGCCATGTCCTCCGGCGCGTCCTCGGTGACGAAGTAGTGGTGGCCGCTCGCCTGCAGCCGGTCGGCGATGTGCTGGGCGAAGCAGCTTCCCGCCGTCGCGATCCGGGTCTGCCGGGTCAGCCTCGCTTCCGGCGGCAGGGGCGGGCCGGCCATGGGATCGAGGGCGAACAGGGGGAGCGAGCCGACCGAGCGATCCCAGAAGGCATGGTCGGCAAGACCGGAATAGGGATTTTGCGCGCGGTCCTGCATCGGCGGGCGGACCCTAGATCACGGGGCCGCGGCCGGCAATGGCGTCTCCCGACGATGGGATTTTGCATGCAGACGGGTCGAGGCTAGAGCATGTCGCCAGCACACCCCATCGAACACCGGAGATGAAACCCATGGCCAACGTCGCCTTCCTCGGCCTCGGAGTGATGGGCTCGCCCATGGCCGGGCACCTTGCGCGCAAGGGCCACACCGTGACGGTCTACAACCGCACCCGGGCCAAGGCCGATGCCTGGGTCGCCGCCCATGGCGGGCGCGCCGCTTCGACCCCGCGGGAGGCGGCGGCCGGCTGCGAGATCGTGTTCGCCTGCGTCGGCAACGACGACGATCTCCGCTCGGTCGTCCTGGGGGCGGAGGGCGCCTTTGCCGGCATGGAGAAGGGGGCGGTCTTCGTCGATCACACCACCGCCTCGGCGGAAGTGGCCCGCGAACTCTCGGCGGAAGCCGATGCGGCCGGCCTGCACTTCGTCGATGCCCCGGTCTCCGGCGGTCAGGCGGGGGCCGAGAACGGCGTGCTCACCGTGATGTGCGGCGGGGACGAGGCGACCTATGCGCGGGTCGAGCCCGTCATCGCGGCCTACGCCAAGTCCTGCCGCCTGCTCGGGCCCTCGGGCTCGGGCCAGCTCACCAAGATGGTCAACCAGATCGCCATCGCCGGGCTGGTCCAGGGTCTCTCCGAGGCGATCCACTTCGCCAAGCGTGCCGGGCTCGACGTCGAATCGGTGCTCGAAGTGATCTCGAAGGGCGCGGCCGGCTCCTGGCAGATGGAGAATCGCGGCCGCACCATGAATACCGACACGTTCGATTTCGGCTTCGCGGTGGAGTGGATGCGCAAGGATCTCGGTATCCTGCTCGCCGAATCGCGCCGCAACGGCGCCCGCCTGCCGGTGACGGCGCTGGTCGATCAGTTCTACGCCGAGGTCGAGGCGATGGGCGGCAAGCGCTGGGACACCTCCTCGCTCATCGCCCGGCTGGAGCGCTGAGGCGCGCCTCGGCCCGCGCCCAGGCCGCCTTCGCATCGCTCCAGAGCCAGTCCGTCCCCATCTGGTGGCGGAACCAGGTGAACTGACGCTTGGCGTAGCGGCGCGTGTCGGCCTGCCCGCGCCGGATCGCCTCCTCGCGGGAGAGCGCCCCGTCGAGATGGGCGATCAGCCCCGGCACGCCGTGGGCGCGCATCACCGGAAGGAGCGGATCGAGTCGCCGCTCCCGCAAGGCGGCGACCTCGTCGAGGGCGTCGGCCTCCATCATCGCGAGAAAGCGCGCATCGATGCGTCGGCGCAGCTCGTCCCGGTCTATGTCGAGAAAGATCCTCAGAAGCGGCCGGCCGGCCAGCGGGCCGGGTCGCCGCGCCTCCTGAAAGGAGAGGATGGAGCGGCCCGTGGCCTCGACGATCTCCAGCGCTCGCATCACCCGCATGCGATCCGACGGGCGCAGGCGCTCCGCGCTCGCGGGATCGCGCCGGGCGAGCAGGGCGTGGAGGGCTTGCGTCGGCTGTCCCTCCGCCTCGGCGCGAACCCGGTCCCGGATCGCGGCGGGCACCTCCGGCAGGTCCGAGATGCCGTCCTCGAGCGAGCGGAAGTAGAGGCCCGTGCCGCCCACGAAGATGGGCAGACCGCCCGCCCCATCATCCGCCAGGAGAGCGGCGGCACTTCGCTGGAAATGGCCGACGGAAAAGTTCACCGCCCCGTCCACGCTGCCGTAGAGCCGGTGGGGTGCCAGCGCCTCCTCCTCCGGGGCCGGCCGGGCCGAGAGGACGCGCAGATCCGCGTAGACCTGCATGGAGTCGGTGTTGATCACCGTGCCCTGAAACGCGCGGGCGATCCGCAGGGCCAGGGCCGACTTGCCCGAGGCGGTGGGCCCTGCAATGAGAATTGCGGCCGGACGCTCCGCATCCATCCCGTCCGGACCCTGCACGGCGCTTTCTCTCCATGACCCTCGTCGCCACGCTGATAGCAAACCCCGCCCGGCCCGCCATCACCGACGCAGTCCTCGCCGAAGCGCGACGGGTGCTGCGCACCGAGCATCAGCCCCGAATCCTGCACGGGGAGGTGGCCGCCGAACTGCTAGTGCCGGGCGAGCCCGAGGCGGTGCCTGCGCTCACCGAGGCGCTGCGCGCGGCGCTAGCCGGCGAACCGATCGACCTGGCCGTGCTCGCGCACGATCAGCATCGCCGCAAGCGCCTGTTCCTGGCCGACATGGACTCGACCATGATCGAGCAGGAATGCATCGATGAATTGGCCGACATGGTCGGTCTCAAGCCGCAGGTCGCCGAGATCACCGAGCGGGCCATGCGTGGCGAGATCGCTTTCGAGCCGGCCCTGCGCGAGCGCGTGCGCCTGCTGAAGGGGCTGTCCGTCCACGTCATCGACGGGCTGATCCGCGATGCGATCCGGCTCACCCCCGGCGGCCGGACGCTCGTGGCGACGATGCGGGCGCACGGCGCCTTCACCTGCCTCGTCTCCGGCGGCTTCACGCTGTTCACCGGTCCGATCGGAGCGACGCTCGGTTTCGACGAGACCCGCGCCAACCGCCTCGCCGTGGCGGACGGGCAGCTGACGGGCGCGGTGGAGGAGCCGATCGTCGGCGCGGAGGCCAAGCGCGCGACCGTGCTGGACCTGCGCGAGCGGCTCTCGCTGTCACCGGCCGATACCCTCGCGGTCGGCGACGGCGCCAACGACCTGCCGATGCTCGCCGAGGCCGGCCTCGGCGTCGCCTTCCGGGCCAAGCCGAAGGTGGCGCAGGCTGCCCGAGTGCGCATCGAGCACGGTGATCTCACCGCGCTTCTCTACCTTCAGGGCTTCTCGGCGGCCGAATTCGCGGCTGATGCCGTTTCCGGTTGATCGCCTCGGCCTTCACCCCTCTCCGTCATCGCGAGGCGGAGCCGAAGCGATCCAGAGCGCGACGTGTCCGGACGATGCGGAGCCCTGGATTGCTTTGGCTGAGCCTCGCAAGGACGACGGAAGAGACCGAAGCCATCAACCGGAAATCGTATTCGTCCGCTGCCGGGCCGCCGCCCTTCGTTGAAGGCGGCGCGACAATTGCAGCGTCGCGCCGCCGATCTCCTCGATCGACGAGCGGCCCTTACTCCAGCCCGATCGCGACGAAGCGCACGTCGCCGCTGGCGCTGGCGACGAGGAGAAGCACGGACTTGCGGCCCTCCTTCTTCAGGGCATCGACCCGCTTGGTCACGTCGGCCGGGCTCGCCACCGTTTCCTGACCCACCTCGACGATGACCTCGCCGGGCTGGATGCGCTTGTCGGCGGCGGTCGAATTGGGATCGACCTTCGTGACGACGACGCCGGTCTTCACGCTCTCCTTGATGCCGTAGCGGCGGCGCGCCTCCTCGGTCAGACCCGAGAGGTTCAGGCCGAGGATCTGCCGGTTGACCGCTTCCGGCTCGGGCTGCTTGACGTTGGCGACCTGCGTCTTCTCGCCGTCCTCCAGGCGTCCGAGCACGACCGACTTCGTCTGCTCCTCGCCCTTGCGCACCACCTGGATGTCCACGGTCTTGCCGACCGGCGTCGCGGCGACGATGCGCGGCAACTCGCTGGAGGACTTCACCGGCACGCCATTGAACTTGGTGATGACGTCGCCGACTTCGAGCCCGGCGGTCTTGGCCGGCCCTTTCTCGTCCACGCCCGCCACCAGCGCGCCCTTGGCCCCGCCCTTGAGGCCCAGCGCCTCGGCGGTGGCGTCGTCGACGTTCTGGATGCGCACGCCAAGCCAGCCGCGGCGAACCTCGCCGAACTCGCGGATCTGGTCGATGACCGGGCTCGCCGTCCCGGACGGCACCGCGAAGCCGATGCCGACCGAGCCGCCCGACGGCGACAGGATCGCGGTGTTGATGCCGATCACCTCGCCGTCCATGTTGAACAGCGGTCCGCCGGAATTGCCCTTGTTGATGGCCGCATCCGTCTGGATGTAGTTGTCGTAGGGGCCGGACTCGATGTTGCGGCCCCGGGCCGAGACGATGCCGGCGGAGACCGAGCCGCCGAGCCCGAACGGGTTGCCGATCGCCATCACCCAATCGCCCGGACGCATCTTGTCGCTATCGCCGAAGGGCACCGCCTTGAGCGGACGCTCGGCCGTCGGCTTCACCCGGAGCAGGGCGAGGTCGATCTTCGGATCCTTGCCGATGATCTCGGCCTTCAGCTTGGTGCCATCGGCCAGGATGACCTGGATGTCGTTGGCGTCGCCGATGACGTGGTTGTTCGTCACCACCACGCCCGCGGCGTCGATGATGAAGCCGGAGCCGAGCGAGTTCGACTTGCGCGAGGGTGCGCGCGGGCTGTCGTCCTCGCTGCGCGGGCTGCCCTGGCCGCGGCGCTTGAAGAATTCCTCGAACAGATCCTCGAAGGGTGTGCCCTGGGGCAGCTGCGGCAGGCTCCGGCCGCTGCGGCTGTTGGCCTCGACGGTGGTGGAGGCCGAGATGTTCACGACCGCGTCCGTCACCTTCTCGGCGAGGTCGGCGAGCGATTCTGGACCGCGGGCGAAGGCCGGGACGGGCAGGGCGGTCGCCGTGACGGCGAGGCCCAGCACCGCGGCGGCCAGGGCCGAGGAGGCGCGCCGGGCGAGCGACGGCTGTCGGCCCCGGGCGGCGTTCGCGGCGACTCTCATGGATGTTTCCTCAGGTTCCGGACGGCATTGTCAGGCATGCCTATAAATTCGTCGGCCGGCGCCCCGATCAAGGGCGCCGGCCGGTCGCGTGTGGAGGGCCGCTCGGTCGTCAGCGCACCGAGCCGGTCGTCGCCGCACCGCCGGCGGTCGGCTCGGCGCCGCCGCTGCGCGCGTTCGGGCTGCGGCCCTGCGGGTCTCCGAAGTAGCGGAAGAAGTCGGAGTTCGGGCTCACGACGAGCCGCGTGTCCTGGCCCTTCAGCGCATGCTCGTAGGCCTGCAGCGAGCGATAGAAGGAGAAGAAGCCGGCATCCGCTCCGAAGGCTTCCGCCAGGATGCGGTTGCGGTCCGCCTCGCCCTGACCGCGCAGTTCGTCCGCCTTCTGCGTGGCTTCCGCCAGGATGACGGTCACGTCGCGGTCGGCCTTGGCCCGGATCAGGGTCGCGGCCTGCTCGCCGTTGGCGCGGATGTCGGTGGCCTCCTTCTTCCGCTCCGAGGTCATGCGGTCGTAGACCGCCTGGCTGTTCTTGGCGGGAAGGTCGACGCGGGTCATGCGCAGATCGACGATCTCGATGCCGAGCGCTTTGGCCTGCTTGTTCACGTCCTCCTGGATCGTGTTCATCAGGTTGGCGCGGTCGGTCCGGACGATCGCGTCACGGCTGGAGCGGGCCAGCACATTGCGCAGGGACGAGTTCGTGAAGCTCGCCAGACGCTGGTTGGCAAGCGCGATGGTGCCCACCGACTGGTAGAACTTCAGCGGATCGATGATGCGGTAGCGCGCGAAGGCGTCCACTTCGAGGTTCTGCCGGTCCGCGGTGAGCAGGGTCTGCACCGGCAGGTCGAGGTCGAGCACCCGCTTGTCGAACAGCACGATGCTGTCGGCGAACGGGACCTTGAAGTAGAGGCCCGGCTTGTTCTGGCCGACGGGGTTCAGCACGTCGCGCACGCGGCCGAGCTGGAGCACGAGGGCCTGCTGCATCTGGCCGACGGTGAAGACCGAGGCGTAGAGGCCGACCGCGATCGCCGCCGCGATGACGACGAGGCCGGTGCGAAGGGCGGGATTATTCATCGGCCCTGTCCTCCGCTCGTCTGGTTCCGGCCGCCATCGGTCAGCGGCAGGACGGGCAGGACACCCGCTGCGTTGGCACCGGAGACGCCGCCGCTCTGGTCGATGATGGTCTTGTGCACGGAGCCGAGCACCTTCTCCATGGTTTCGAGGAACATGCGCTCGCGGCTGATCTCGGGCGCGGCCTTGTACGATTCGTAGACCTGCTTGAAGCGCGCGGCTTGACCGGTCGCCTCGGCGGTGGCCTGGGAGGCGTAGGCCTCGGCGCCCTGCACGACCTTGCTCGCATTACCCCGGGCTTCCGGCACCACGCGGCTCAAGTAGGTCTCGGCCTCGTTGCGCACCTGCTGGGCGTATTGCTGGGCGGCGTTCACGTCGATGAAGGCCGGACGCACTTCCGGGGGCGGGTTGACGCTGGTGAGCTGCACCACCTCGATGCGCACGCCCGCGCCGTACTCGTCGAGCGCCGCCTGGACGATCTCCTTGACTTCCTGCGCGATGCTCGATTGCTCGTTGGTCAGGATCGCCTGGATGTTGCGCCGGCCGATCACCTCGCGCATCGCACTTTCGGCGATGGCCTTGATGGTGCCGTCCGGGTTGGCGAGGTTGAAGACGTAATCCTCGGCCTTGAGCGGGTTGACGCGCCACTGCACCTCGAAGTCGAGGTCGACGATGTTCTCGTCGGCGGTGAGCATCAGGCTCTCTTCCGCCACGTCGCGCTGGCGGGCGGTGCCGCCGCCGGTGACGTAGCCGATCGGAATCGAGTTCACGACGCCGACATTGGGCTTCTGCACGCCGCCGATCGGGTAGGGGAAGTTGTAGCGCAGGCCCTCGCCGGACTGGCCGGTGTAGCGCCCGAAGATCGTGTTGATGCCGACCTCGTTGGGCTTCACGATGTAGAAGCCGGTCAGCAGCCACGCGCCGAGCACGAGGCCCGCCGCGACCAGGATTCCCTTGCCGCCGCCGAAGCCGCCGCCCGGCATGACGCCGCGGAGGCGATCCTGTCCGCGCCGGAGCAGATCTTCGAGATCGGGGGGCGTCTTGCCGCCGCCCCCGCCACCCCAGGGACCGCCGCCATTGCCGCCGCCGGGACGGCCCCAGGGGCCACCTCCGCCGCCGCTCTGATTGCTCCAAGGCATTCTCGACGTGATCTCCTGCTGAAGCCGATCTCCGCGGATGCGGAAGACCCTGTTCCGAAACCCGATCCCCTCGACCCACCTTCAGGCGGGTGAAGCCGGTTTTGCCAACCGCCAGAACGCGTTTGCGGTGCCGCATGGACGCTGCGCACCTGAGTGGCCCCATGCGGTCCTGTCAAGGCTGGCAGGTGGGCCTGCCCCGCGTCAACCGCAACGGTCTGAAAGGCGCGATGCCGAGCCCGACCCCTGCGGCCAATGCGCCTCGCACCATCAACCGACGCCCACGCGCTCCCAATCCACGAACCGGAAGGCGAACTCGTCGCGCTCGCCGGGCCCGTGCGCCTCGCGAAACGTCTCACGGAAATCCGCCCGGTCGAAGGGCGGAAAATACGCATCGCCCGGCGGCTCCGCCTCGACCTCGGTCAGGTGCAGCCGGTCGGCGTGGGGCAGGGCCAAGGCGTAGATCTCCGCGCCGCCCACCACCATAAGTTCGTCCCCGCCCGCGGCTTCGAGCGCGCCGGACCAGTCGTGGACGACCGTCGCGCCGGGGATCGCGAGGCTGCGGTCACGGGTCAGGACGAGGCTGCGGCGGCCCGGCAGCGGTCGGCCGATCGAGTCCCAGGTCTTGCGACCCATCAGAATGGGCTTGCCCATGGTGAGCGCCTTGAAGCGCTTCAGGTCGCTCGACAGGCGCCAGATCAGGCTGTTGTCGCGGCCGATCACGCCGTTGCGGGCGATGGCGGCGATCAGGGCGATAACGGGGCGCGGCATCAGATCGCCACCGGGGCCTTGATGGCGGGATGCGGCTCGTAGCCCTCGATGGCGATGTCCTCGAAGCGGAAGTCGAAGAGCGAACGGATTTCGGGGTTCAGCCGCAGGCGCGGCAGGGCGCGCGGCGCGCGGGAGAGCTGCAGCCGGGCCTGATCGAGATGGTTGGCGTAGAGATGGGCATCGCCGAAGGTGTGGACGAAGTCCCCCGGGGCGTGGCCCGTCACCTGCGCCATCATCGCCGTCAGCAGGGCGTAGCTCGCGATGTTGAAGGGCACGCCGAGGAAGGCGTCGGCCGAGCGCTGGTAGAGCTGGCAGGAGAGCCGCCCGTCCGCGACGTAGAACTGGAACAGGCAGTGGCAGGGTGCGAGCGCCATCCGGTCGAGGTCGGCCGGGTTCCAGGCCGAGACCACGAGGCGGCGCGAATCCGGGTTTCGGGCGATCTCGTCCAGAACCCAGGCGATCTGGTCCACGGTGCCGCCGCCGGGCTTCTCCCAGGAGCGCCACTGCTTGCCGTAGACGGGGCCGAGATCGCCCTTCGCGTCCGCCCACTCGTCCCAGATCGTGACGCCGTTCTCCTTCAGGTAGGCGATGTTGGTGTCGCCTTTCAGGAACCACAGCAGCTCGTGGACGATCGAACGCAGATGCAGCTGCTTCGTCGTGACGAGGGGAAAGCCCTGCGACAGGTCGAAGCGCATCTGGTGGCCGAAGACCGAGAGCGTGCCCGTGCCGGTGCGGTCCTCCTTGCGGACGCCCTCGGTCAGGATGCGGTCGAGCAGATCGTGATAGGCGCGCATGACGCCTCAAGGTCTGGCGCCCCCTCGCGCCGATGTCGAGTCGCGCTTCGGCGCCGTCCCGGCTTTCCGGAGAGCTTGGTTACGCGCGCCTCAGGCCGTCAGAGCAACCGTGGCCCGAGCTGATAGGCGATCAGGCACAAATTGCTCCAGCCGTGCAGCAGGATGCAGGGCCAGAGCCGGCCGGTGCGCCAGCGCAGCCAGCCGAGGGTCAGCGCCAGCGGCAGGAGGGTGAGCGGCCGGGCCAGCGCACTCGTCTTGCCCGGCTCGAGCGAGACGTGGGCGAGGCAAAACAGGAGCGCCGTGGCCGCGATCGTGCCCGCCGGACCGAGGAAGGCGCTGGCCCGGGCGAAGGTCTCGCCGCGCAGCAGCATCTCCTCGGCGACCGGGGCGAGCACCACGACGAAGGCCAGCCAGAGGGCCAGCATCGTCGGACTCAGGAAGGGCGAGAGACGGACCCCCTGTCCGAAATTCATGTGCAGGGCCGCCGCCGTGGTCGTCACCCAGGCGATGTGGATCAGGGGCCAGAGTGGCAGGAGCAGCCAGAGCCGCCGCATCGGCGCCCGCGGCTGGGCGGGCGCGGCGAGACCGAGCCGTTGGCGCCAGCCGCGGCCGGACATCCACACGGCCCCCGCGATCACGAGCAGCGCCATCAGGACCTGCCGGATCGCGTCCACCGCGACGCTCCGACCGGCGATCTCGGCCAGCGGCAGGCGCGGGCGCCGCTCCGTGCTCAGGAGCGGGTCGATGCCGAGGCGCAGATCCCCGCCGACCCGCACGAGCAGGATGGCGAGAGCGCTCGCCACGAGCAGAATCAGAAGCGGCACCGCGACGAGGAGCAGCACCTGTCCGAGCCAGGTCAGGGCGCGCCGCAGGGGTGAATTCGAGGGCGCGGGCCGGCGCGCGCCGAGGCGGGCGGGCGGCATATCGGCCACGCTCGCAACGCGGAGCGGGTCTGAGCGCTGATCGCTCTTCAAAACCGCCGTCGGCCTCTCTATATTCGCTTTGCCGGTCGCAAGGCCGGCTATGGCGATAAACGTTCTTCGCAATAAACCTATCGGACCCGGGGGCGGTACCCGGCGCCTCCACCCGAACCCAGGACCGATGGCCGCACGGCCGCGATGTTGGGTTCCGGCGGGGGCGAAATAGGATCGACGAGGGCGTAAAGGGTGAGCTTTCGCTCGGCATGGTTCCGCCGTTATCGGGCCTTTGCAATAGTTGCCAACGACAACTTTGCTCCGGTGGCTGTCGCCGCGTAAGCGGTGCCAAAAACCGACCTAAAGTCCTAGCGGGTAGCACCGCATAGGCGGGGTTCGGAGGTACCTGGCAACAGAAACCTCCACTCACTTTCCACGACCCGGCGCAGCCGCCATCCGGCCGTGACCGGCGAAGCGAGCGCCGATGGCCGAAGATCTGATCCGTTACGATCTCCTGGTTCAGGACGCCCTGCGCGGCGTCGTGCGCAAGGTGCTGACCGACGCGGCCCGGGAAGGCCTGTCGGGCGAGCACCACTTCTACATCTCGTTCCGGACCGAGGCGCCGGGCGTGCGCATGTCGCAGCGCCTCCGCGAAAAATACCCGCAGGACATGACGATCGTCCTGCAGCACCAGTTCTGGGATCTCGGCGTGACCGAGCACAGCTTCGAGGTGGGGCTGTCCTTCTCCGGCGTGCCCGAGCGGCTGCTGATTCCCTTCGACGCCCTGTCGGGCTTCTTCGACCCATCGGTTCAGTTCGGCCTCAAGTTCGATCTGAACGAGGGCGAGGAGGCGGAGGTCGTCGACGAATCGCAGCCGAGCGCGCCGGCAAAGACCGGCCCGCGCGGCGCGGCCTCGGAGCCCGCCGAGATCAAGCCGAAGGGCACCGGCATCGCCACGCTGCCGAACGGACCCAAGATCGTGCCGGCCCTGCCCGCCGCGGGCAAGGCGAAGCCGGACGACAAGTCCGAGGACGGCACCGAGGCGCAGCCCGAGGCCGCCGAGAAGGTCGAGCGCGACGGCACCGCCGAGGTCGTGAGTCTCGACGCTTTCCGCAAGAAGAACTGACGCCGCGCCTCTCGATCGAAGCATCACCGTCATCGCGAGGCGATCCAAGGCGCGACCTGTCCGGAGAGGGCAGCGGCCCTGGATCGCTTGCGCCGGCCTCGTGCCGACCGCGTGGGCTCGTCTCCCCGATCGGACGCGGTGCGGTCAGCCCCGTCGCCGTGCGACCATGCGCAGCCCCTCCTTGGGGCGCAGCGTCACTCGGTGGAGCGGCGTCACCGGTGGGTGGCCCGGCGGCAGGGTGAGCTGGACCGCCCGCGCGACGTGAGCGAGCACCAGCGTCGCCTCCTGCACCGAAAAGCTCTGACCGATGCAGACCCGCGGCCCCGCGCCGAAGGGCAGGTAGGCGTAGCGCTCGATCGCGTCGCGGCGCGCACCGACGAAGCGCTCGGGGATGAAGGCGTCGGGCTCCGCCCAGAGCTTGCGGTGCCGCTGCATCACCCAGGGGGCGATGATGACGGTGGAGTTGCGTGGGATCTTCACGCGGCCGATCCGGTCCTCGCGCAGGGCCTGCCGGCTCAGGAACGGCACCGGCGGGAAGAGCCGCATGGTCTCCTCCATCACCGCCTTCGTGAACGGCAATCGATCGAGCTGCAGGGCGCCATCGGGGCCGGCGGCGTCATCGACCTCCGCCTCGACGCGTTCGCGGGCGGCCGCATCCTGCGAGAGGCAGTAGAGCGCCCAGGTCAGGGCGTTGGCGGTGGTCTCGTGGCCGGCGGCGATGAAGGTGACGATGTTGGCCTTCACCTCGATGTCGGAGAGACCCTTGCCGGTCTCCGGGTCCTGGGCCGCGAGCAGCAGGGTCATCAGGTCGTGGGGCGCCTCGCCCCGGGCCAGGGCCGCCTTGCGCTGGTCGAGCAGGGTATCGACCACCTCGGCGAAGAAGCGCAGGGCCGGCCGCGCCCGCAGGCGGCCGAGCCGCGGCACGAAGGCGGGGAAACCGAACACGTCGAGCGGATCGATCGGCCCGACCGATTCGAGGAGCCGGGTGATGGCCCGGCCGAGCGCGTCGGGATCGCCGGGCAGGCCCTGCGTGAAGATCGTCCGCTCCAGCACGTCGAGGGTCGCGCGGGTCATCTCCAGGGCGATGTCGACGGTGGCGCCGTCGCGGCGCGCCAGCCGGCGGGCGAGGCGCGCGCCCGCCGCATCCATCTGCGCCACGAAGCCGGCGACGTGACGGGCGGAGAAGATCGGGGCCAGCGTGCGGCGCTGCAGGCGCCACTCGTCGCCCTCCGCCGTGAGCAGGCCGTTGCCCAGACCCGGCGCCAGCACGCGCTTCTGGAGGTCGTCCTTGCGGTAGTTGGCGGCGTTCTCGACCAGCAGATAGCGCACCAGGGCCGGATCGCTGACGACGGTGACCCGCCCCATCGCCGTCTCCCCGGCGACGACGAACTCCTCGAAGTGCGCGTCCATCCAGGTGGCGATCGGGTTCTCCCGGACGGCCTTGAGGAAGGCGAACAGGCCGAGCGGCCGGGTCAGCGGCGGCGGAACCTTGGGTCGGAACGGCCCGGCATCCGCGCTGCGGGCCGGAAGGGACGGCAGATCCAGCATCGAGGGGAAGAACCTTGCGAGGAAACTCGGCGGTAACGGATTCCGCGATGCGTCATTCCCCGGTTTCGGGCCGGCATCGCGCTTGTCACCGTGCTTCGTTAAGTAGGGCCGCATCCGAGCCAACGAAGAGGCCACGATGTCGCCGCACGAGACCCCCGCCGTGGAAACCCGCACGGAGTCCGACACCTTCGGCCCGATCGAGGTGCCTGCCCACCGCTACTGGGGCGCGCAGACGCAGCGCTCCATCCAGAACTTTAAGATCGGCACCGAGCGCCAGCCGGCGCCGCTCGTGCACGCGCTGGGCATCGTCAAGCAGGCCGCCGCCCTGGTGAACAAGGATCTCGGCGGGCTCGAGCCCAGGATCGCCGACGCGATCGCCGAATCCGCTGCCGAGGTCGTCGCCGGACGGCACGACGACGAGTTTCCCCTCGTGGTCTGGCAGACCGGTTCGGGCACGCAGTCCAACATGAACGCCAACGAGGTCATCGCCAGCCTCGCCAACGAGCGGCTCGGGGGCAAGCGCGGCGGCAAGTCGCCGGTCCACCCGAATGACCATTGCAACCGTGGCCAGTCCTCGAACGACACCTTCCCCACCGCCATGCACATCGCGGTCGCCCGCGAGGTGCAGGAGCGGCTGCTGCCGGCGCTCTCCCACCTGCACGCCGCGCTCGACGCCAAGACCAAGGCGTTCGACTCCATCGTCAAGATCGGCCGCACCCACTTGCAGGATGCGACCCCGGTCTCGCTCGGCCAGGAATTCTCCGGCTACGCCGCGCAGGTGGCGCTCGGCGGCGCCCGCGTCGCGGCCACGCTTCCCGGCGTCCTCGCCCTGGCCCAGGGCGGCACCGCCGTCGGCACGGGGCTCAACGCGCATCCCGAATTCGCCGATCGCTTCGCCGCCAAGGTGGCCGAGCTGACCGGGCTTCCCTTCACCTCCGCCGAGAACAAGTTCGAGGCGCTGGCCAGCCACGACGCCCTGGTCTTCCTTCAGGGCGCGCTCACGGCCCTAGCTTCCGGCCTGTTCAAGATCGCCAACGACATCCGCCTGCTCGGCTCGGGCCCGCGCTCGGGCCTCGGCGAGCTGTCGCTGCCGGAGAACGAGCCCGGCTCCTCGATCATGCCGGGCAAGGTCAACCCGACCCAGTGCGAGGCGCTGACCATGGTCTGTGCCCAGGTGATCGGCAACGGCACCACGGTGAGCTTCGCCGGCAGCCAGGGCCATTTCGAGCTCAACGTGTTCAAGCCGGTGATCGCCAACGCGGTGCTGCAATCGGTGCGGTTGCTCGCGGACGCCTCCGTCAGCTTCACCGACAATTGCGTCGTCGGCATCAAGGCCAACACCGACCGGATCAGCGACCTCATGAGCCGCTCGCTCATGCTGGTGACCGCGCTCGCGCCCTCCATCGGCTATGACAAGGCCGCCGAGATCGCCAAGACGGCGCACAAGAACGGCACCACCCTGAAGGAGGAGGCCCTGCGCCTCGGCTACGTCACGGAGGAGGAGTTCGAGCGCGTCGTTCGGCCCGAAACCATGCTGGCGCCGAGCGCGGAATAAGCGCAAGATTCGTCCACCCGGCGCGGAGCGTGCGCGCCGGGTGGACCGGAGGCGACTATGGTGGCCGAGATCATCAATCTGCGTCAGGTGCGCAAGGATCGCGAGAAGGCGGCCAAGGAGGCCAAGGCCGCCCAGAACCGGGTGCTGTTCGGGCGGCCGAAGAAGGCGAAGACGCTGGCCGAGACGCGCAAGACCCTCGAGCAGACCCGCCACGAAGGCCACCGGCTCACCGAACCCGACAAGGAATGACGCGGCCGCCGATCCCGGGCGTCGCCAAGCGCTCGGTGATGATCGCGGGCCATCGCACCAGCGTCTCGCTGGAGGCGGAATTCTGGTCGGCACTCCAGGAGATCGCGCGGGCGCGCGGACAATCGGTGCAGGCGCTGGTCGGCGCCGTCGATTCCGCGCGCGGCGCGCGCAACCTCTCCTCCGCCCTCAGGGTCTTCGTGCTCGGCGCGGTGCGCCAGGGTCCGTTAGAGCGCGCCTTCGCGGATGGCGCCGGGATCGGCGAGCGCGTGCAGGATGCCGGCGGCGGAATGGGCGAAGCGTAGGGTCACGGCCTTGCGCCGGGCCGGGCTCAAGGGGTGATCCGGCGGATCGCGCAGGATCGCGGCGCCGAAGGAATCGGCGACGATGAGGCCGCACTCCTCGGGGATCAGCGATTCGGGCACGGTCTCGGGGATCGCGAAGAAGAAGCGATCGCAATAGTCGCGGTAATCCGGCCATTTCCGGTCGGCGCGGAAATCGGCCACGCTCGACTTGATCTCGACGATGGTGAGCCGCCCCGCCCCGCACAGGGCGATCACGTCGGCCCGCCGCCCGTTGGCGAGCGAGAACTCGGGCAGGCTCACGCAGCCCATCTCCGCGAGCAGCCGCCGCACCCCGCGCTGGATGTTGAGCGCGGTCGGCGATTGGCGGCGGTCGGGCGGCAGGACGATGTTCGCGAGGGCTGTGGACATGCCGGGTGCGGTGACTTGCGGATGCGGCCGAATCGAGTCCCCGTATCCTGCCAGGGGCGTCAGGCCGGTGTCACGGGCCGCTTTGCCGCACGCCGAGCGCCGCCCGGATCGCCTCGAAGCCATCCGTCAGCGCCGCCGGACCCGGCTGCAGGATCAGCGGCGACTTGATCTCGTGGATGCGCCCCTGCGCCACCGCGGGGATCGAAGCCCAGCCCGGCCGCGTGCGGATGCGCTCGACGTTGACGCGCTTGCCGCACCAGGAGGCGAGGATCACGTCGGGCGCCGCCGCGATCACCTGATGTGAGGTGACGATCCGGTCCTTCGCCGCAGGCTCGCGGCTCAGATCCGAAAAGATGTCCTGCCCGCCGGCATGGCCGATCAGGTCGGAGACCCAGCCGATGCCGGAGATCATCGGCGCGTCCCATTCCTCGAAATAGACCTTGAGCCGCGGACCCTCCGCCCGCTCCGCCGCGGCGGCGCTGAGGCGCGCCTCGTAGGAGCGGGCCAGCGCCTCGGCCCGCTCCCCGGCCCCGACCAGGGCGCCGAGCGTGCGGATCATCGCGAGGCAGCCCGCCACGTCGCGCTGGTTGAACAGGTGGACCGCCACCCCCGCCCGGGCGAGGCTCGCGGCGATCTCCGCCTGGAGGTCGGAGAAGGCGAGGACGAGGTCCGGTTCGAGGGCGAGGATCTTCGGGAGGTCCGCGCTGGTGAAGGCGGAGACCCGCGGCTTCTCGCGGCGCACCTGCGGCGGGCGCACGGCGTAGCCCGAGACGCCGACGATGCGTCGGTCCTCGCCCAGCAGGTAGAGCGTCTCGACGGTCTCCTCCGTCAGGCAGACGATCCGTTCGGGCGGGAAGCGGCGCATCTCAGTGCTTGAGCCACGCGAACAGCCCCGCTCCGGGCGCGAGCATGACGAAGGCCCAGACGAAGGCGGAGAGCCAGTTGGCGATCTGGAACGGGAGGCGGTTGACGCCGAAGCTCCCGGCCACCAGCGGCACCACGGCCCGGGCCGGACCGATGAAGCGCCCGATCGCCACCGCGCCCGAGCCCCAGCGCCGGATGAAGCCCTCGGCCTTCAGGGTCATCTCCGGGTGGCGGCTCATGGGCCAGATCCGCTTCACGTCTTCCTTGAAGTAGCGGCCGACCTCGTAGGAGACCCAGTCCCCGAGGCCGGCGCCGATGCCGGCGCCGATCACCATGGGCCAGAGCGGCAGATCGCTGGAGCCGATCAGCGCGCCGATCGCGAGCAGGATGAAGGTCGCGGGGACGAGCAGCGAGAGAACCGCCAGCGATTCGCAGAAGGCGATGACCCCCGTCACCAGCGGTGCCCAGGCCCGGTGCGCCTCGATGAACGCCACGACGGATTGCTTGATCGTCTCGAAATCCATGCTCTCTCCGGCCGCGGTGACGCTTCATCTGGCCGAGCCGCAACGCTCGGGCAAGCCGGCAGGATGCGCCCTGCGGCCACTTGAGCTACCACCAGGGCCGCACGCGGACACCGGAGCGTCATGAAGGTCCTGTCGATCCAGTCGCACGTCGCCTACGGCCATGTGGGAAATTCCTCCGCCGTCTTTCCGATGCAGCGGCTCGGCGTCGAGGTCTGGCCCGTCCACACCGTGCAGTTCTCCAACCATACCGGCTACGGCCAGTGGCGCGGGCGCGTCTTCGACGGGCCGGCGGTCGAGGAGGTGGTGCAGGGCGTGGCCGAGCGCGGCGCGCTCAAGGCGTGCGACGCGGTGCTCTCCGGATATATGGGCTCGGCCGATATCGGCACGGCGATCCTGCGCACGGTCGCCGCCGTGCGGGCCGCGAACCGCGCGGCCCTGTTCTGTTGCGATCCGGTCATCGGCGACACCTATTCCGGCGTCTACGTGCGCCCCGGCATCGCCGACTTCATGCGGGATCAGGCCGTGCCGGCGGCCGACATCCTCACCCCCAACCAGTTCGAGCTCGACCTGATCTCGGGGCAGCCCAGCGACACGCTGGAGGCGGCCAAGGCCGCACTCGGCTCGGTCCAGGTACTGGGCCCGCGGGTCGTGCTCGTCACCTCGCTCGTCACCGCCGAGACCCCGCCCGACGCCATCGATATGATGGCGGGGGAGGGCGGCTCGTTCTGGCGGGTGCGCACGCCGCGGCTCGACCTGAAGGCGGTCTCCGGGGCGGGCGACGCCGTCGCCGCGCTCTATCTCGTGCACTACCTGCGCACGGGCTCGGCCGCGTTGGCGCTGGGCATGGCCGCCGCCTCCATCCACGGGCTGCTGCGCCGCACGGCGGAGGCCGGCTCGGCGGAGCTGCTGACCGTCGCGGCGCAGGACGAGTTCGTCGCCCCGAGTTCGGCCTTCCCGGTCGAGGTCGTCTGATCCGCCCGCCCGAGTGATCCCGGAGGCTCCATGCCGCAACGCCGCTTCGCCACCCTCGATGTCTTCACGGACACGCCGCTCGCCGGAAACCCGCTCGCGGTGGTGCTCGATTCCGAAGGGTTGGACGCAGCCGCGATGCAGGCCATCGCCCGCGAATTCAACCTCTCGGAGACCGTCTTCGTGCTGCCGCCGGAGGAGGCGCGCCACCGGGCGCGGCTGCGCATCTTCACGCCCGCGCGGGAACTGCCCTTCGCCGGCCACCCGACGGTCGGGACGGCGGTGCTGCTCGCCCTGCGCGACCGCGCCGAGCGGCAGGCCGCCGCGCTGGCCGACGCCGCCGCCTTCGGGCTGGAGGAAGAGATCGGCATCGTCTCCTGCGCCGTCGAGGGCGCGGCGGACGGGGCCAGCGGACGCGCCCGCTTCAAGCTTCCGGTCCTGCCGCGCTATCTCGGCGAAGCCGCGGCGCGGGACGCGATCACCGAAGCCCTCGGTCTCAGGTCGTCCGAGATCGGCTTCAACCGCCATCTTCCGAGCCGCCACGGCGCCGGCCCCTCCTTCACCTTCGTGCCGCTGGCCTCCCACGACGCCCTCGACCGGGCGCGGCTCGATTCCGGCCGGTTCGAGCGCCTGTTCCCCGACGGCACGGCCGATGCGCTCTACCTCTACGCACTCGATCCGGAGGGGATCGGCCATCGCTACCAAGCGCGGATGTTCGCGCCCCATCTCGGCGTGGCGGAGGATCCCGCCACGGGCAGCGCCGCGGCGGCCTTCGCGGGCGTGCTGATGCAGTTCGAGCCCCTCGGCGAGGGCACGCACGACGTGCTGATCCGCCAGGGCGTCGCCATGGGCCGCCCGAGCACCATCGACCTCCAGCTCGTCATCGCGGAGGGCGGCCTGCGCTCGGTCGAGATCGGGGGGCATGCGGTCGTGGTGAGCGAGGGGACCCTGCGTGTCGATTAAGAGGGCGGGCGAGGTCGCGCCGGGCTTCTCCCTCGTGACGCTGTCGCGGATCTCGGCCCGGCGCGTCGCCTACGACTGGGCCTGGGCCCGGGACAATGAAGCGGCGATCGACCAGAACTGGGAGCGGCGCCTCGCGAAGACGCCGGGCCTGTTCGACGGCACGGTCTTCCTCGCCAGCGGCTGCGCCATCGCGGACGGCGCCTGCGAGGCGGCCCTGTTCGAGGCGCCCTACTCGCGCTTCATCGCCTTCCGCGATGCGGGCGTGCCCGACGCGCTGGTGGCGAACGCTTTTGCGGCCATCGTCCCGCACAGCACCGACGGGGCGGTGATCCTCGGCGTCATGGGGGCGCACACCGCCAATGCCGGGCAGATCTACTTCCCCTGCGGCACGCCGGATCAGGGGGACCTGCGCGAGGACGGCACGGTCGATCTCGCCGGCAGCGCGGCGCGGGAGTTCCTAGAGGAGACCGGCCTCACCCTGCCCGAGGGGGCGGAGGAGGAATGGGCGCTGCTGCGCGGCGACGGTCAGCTCGCCTTCCTGCGCCCCGTCCGCTTCGATCTCGACGCGGAGGCGTTGAAGGCGCGCATCGAGACGCATCGCGCCCGCGAGGACCAGCCGGAACTGGCCCACGGCGTCGTCGCCCGCTCGCGGGCCGACATCGACGCCGCTCGGATGCCGGGCTTCGTCCAGGCCTATCTCGCGAGCATCTTCCCGGAGTGAGAGGGACGGGCGGCGCCCGGCCCTTTCCTCAACGGTAGCCGTAACGCGTCTTGGCCGCTGCCAGCAGGCTCATCGCCTCACCCTCGCGCCCGGCGGCGCAGGCCTGGGCCGCTTTGTCGAGGTCGGCGCCGAAGCGCGTGCCGACCGCGGCGGAGAGATCGCCGGTCTTCACGTCGCCGTCGACGATGGCCTGCGTGCGGGCGATGGTCGGGCCGCAGCCGCTGCCCGTCGGCAGGGCGGCGATCGCGGGGGCGGCGGCGACGGGCGCCACCGGGGGCGGCGCACTCGACTGGCAGGCGCTCAGGGCGCAGCCGAGGAGGGCGAGGGAGACGGCACGAGGAAGCGGCGCGGGCACGACTTGTCTCTCCGGTTGCGCGAGGAGGTTCGTTGCAGCCAAGCTTGGCCGGCGGGTTTTGCCCCCGGCGGCTGCACCGGTCAATCGCCGTAGGGGGGCGGGACAGGCATGTGCTTGTCACGATCCCCGGCAATCGGTACATACCGCCACCCTGGTCGCGCGATGGTCCGATGGCGGTCCGCCGGCGAGTCAGCCTCTGAGGAGAATCGAGCGTGGCCCCTGGCCGCTCCGTGCAGACGAACGAGGGTGCCGCTTTCGCGGCCGCGTCGTCCTGCGCGCTCATTCTCGTAGGCCTGCTTCTTAGCCGCCCCTGAGGGCCGTCCGGGCGCATTCGCCTGGGCTCTCAGGGGATGCCGCTCGTCCACCGGAAGACAGGTTTTTCCGGCGCCGCTCCCGAGGAGTCGAGCGCGCCGGCTGCGAGGAACGAAGACTCATGGCGAACACCACTCAGAGCGCGAAGGACCGCGTCGTCATCTTCGACACGACTTTGCGCGACGGCGAGCAATGCCCCGGCGCCACCATGACCCTCGACGAGAAGCTGGCGGTGGCCGAGCTGCTCGACGGGATGGGCGTCGACATCATCGAGGCAGGCTTTCCGATCGCCTCCAACGGCGATTTCGAGGCCGTCGCCGAGATCGCCCGGCGCACCAAGCGCGCGACCGTCGCCGGCTTGGCTCGTGCCATCCCCGCCGACATCGCCCGTGCCGGCGAGGCGGTGCGCCACGCCGAGCGGGGCCGCATCCACACCTTCGTCTCGACCTCGGCGATCCACCTCGCTCACCAGATGCGCAAGACGCAGGATGAGGTGATCGAGATCATCCTCAAGACCGTGGCCCAGGCCCGCGACCTCGTCGAGGACGTGGAATGGTCGGCCATGGACGCGACCCGCACCGATATCGACTATCTCTGCCGCTGCGTGGAGGCGGCGATTCGCTCGGGCGCCACCACCATCAACCTGCCCGACACGGTGGGCTACGCCACGCCGCAGGAATACGGCGCGATGTTCCGTTCTGTCCGCGAGCGCGTGCCGAACGCCGACAAGGCGATCTTCTCCGTGCACTGCCACAACGATCTCGGGCTGGCGGTGGCGAACTCGCTCGCCGGCCTGGAGGGCGGCGCCCGGCAGATCGAGTGCACGGTCAACGGCATCGGCGAGCGGGCCGGCAATGCCGCGCTCGAAGAGATCGTCATGGCGATCCGCACCCGCGCCGACGTGATGCCCTACGACACCGGCATCGACACGACGATGCTGACCCGCGCCTCGAAGCTCGTCAGCCACGCGGCGAACTTCCCCGTCCAGTACAACAAGGCCATCGTCGGCCGGAACGCCTTCGCCCACGAGAGCGGCATCCACCAGGACGGGATGCTCAAGCATTCCGAGACCTACGAGATCATGACCCCGGCCTCGGTGGGCCTGTCCAAGACCTCGCTGGTGATGGGCAAGCATTCGGGCCGGGCCGCGTTCAAGTCGAAGCTGGCCGAACTCGGCATCTCGTTGTCCGACAACCAGTTCCAGGACGTGTTCGAGCGCTTCAAGGATCTGGCCGACCGGAAGAAGCACGTCTACGACGAGGATATCGAGGCGCTGGTCGATCAGAACCTCGCCACCGCCCACGACCGCATCAAGCTCCTGTCGCTCTCGGTGATCGCCGGCACGCGGGGGCCGCAGCGCGCGACGATGAAGATCGAGATGGACGGCCGCACCTTCACCGAGGAGGCGGACGGCAACGGCCCCGTGGACGCGGTGTTCAACGCCATCCACGCCATCGTGCCCCACGACGCGGTGCTCGAACTCTATCAGGTCCACGCCGTGACCGAGGGCACCGACGCGCAGGCGGAGGTCTCCGTCCGGCTCAAAGCCGGCGAGCGCTCGATGACGGCGCGCGGCGCCGACCCGGACACGCTGGTGGCCTCGGCCAAGGCGTATCTCTCGGCGCTCAACAAGCTCTCCGCGGCCTCCGTCAGGCTGCACGCGCAGCACGCCGCGGTGGTGTGACCACCGTCATTGCGAGCGACAGCGAAGCCATCCAGCGGCGCCGACCTCTCCGGAGAGTTCGGAGCGCTGGATGGCTTCGGCTTCGCCTCGCACTGACGGAATGGGAATTGATACCGCCGCTCGAATTCTGAGATCGAAAAAAGTCCCAAAAGAATGCCCGCCTATCGCTCCCGCACCACCACCCACGGCCGCAACATGGCCGGTGCCCGCGGCCTGTGGCGGGCCACCGGCATGAAGGATTCCGATTTCGGCAAGCCGATCATCGCGGTGGTGAACTCGTTCACGCAGTTCGTGCCCGGCCACGTCCACCTGAAGGATCTCGGCCAGCTCGTGGCGCGCGAGATCGAGCAGGCGGGCGGTGTGGCCAAGGAGTTCAACACCATCGCGGTCGATGACGGCATCGCCATGGGCCATGACGGGATGCTCTACTCGCTGCCGTCGCGCGAGCTGATCGCCGACAGCGTCGAGTACATGGTCAACGCGCATTGCGCCGACGCCATGGTCTGCATCTCGAATTGCGACAAGATCACCCCCGGCATGCTGATGGCGGCGCTGCGCCTCAACATCCCGGCCGTGTTCGTCTCCGGCGGGCCGATGGAGGCGGGCAAGGTCGTGATGAACGGCGTCACCCGCAAGTTCGACCTCGTCGACGCGATGGTGGCCGCGGCCGACGACCGGGTGTCGGACGAGGACGTGGCCGTCATCGAGCGCTCGGCCTGTCCGACCTGCGGCTCGTGCTCGGGCATGTTCACCGCCAATTCCATGAACTGCCTGACCGAGGCGCTCGGCCTCTCGCTGCCCGGCAACGGCTCGACGCTCGCGACGCACGCCGACCGCAAGCGTCTCTTCGTCGAGGCCGGTCATCTGATCGTCGATCTGGCCCGCCGCCACTACGAGCAGGACGACGCCAGCGTGCTGCCGCGCTCCATCGCGACCATGGCCGCCTTCGAGAACGCGATGACGCTCGACATCGCCATGGGCGGCTCGACCAACACGGTGCTGCACCTGCTCGCTGCCGCGCACGAGGGCGAGGTGCCGTTCACCATGGCCGACATCGACCGGCTCTCGCGGCGTGTGCCGGTGCTATGCAAGGTCGCCCCGGCGGTTGCGAACGTCCACATGGAGGACGTGCACCGGGCCGGCGGCATCATGGGCATCCTCGGCGAACTCGACCGCGCCGGTCTGATCGACCGGACCGTCGGAAATGTCGGCTCGGGCACGCTCGGCGCGGCGCTCGACCGCTGGGACGTGAAGAGGACGCAGAGCGAGTCGGTCCAGACCTTCTTCCGCGCCGCGCCCGGCGGCGTGCCGACCCAGGTCGCCTTCAGCCAGGCCTCGCGCTGGGACGAACTCGACCTCGACCGCGCGGCGGGCGTGATCCGCGACGCCGAGCACGCCTACTCGAAGGACGGCGGGCTGGCCGTGCTCTACGGCAACCTCGCCGAGGACGGCTGCATCGTGAAGACGGCGGGCGTCGATGCCTCGATCCTGAGCTTCACCGGCACCGCCCACGTCTTCGAGAGCCAGGATGCGTCGGTGGATGCCATCCTGAACGGGCGGGTGAAGGCCGGCGAGGTGGTGCTGATCCGCTACGAGGGCCCCCGCGGCGGCCCCGGCATGCAGGAGATGCTCTATCCCACGAGCTACCTGAAATCGAAGGGCCTCGGCAAAGCCTGCGCGCTGGTCACCGACGGCCGCTTCTCCGGCGGCTCCTCGGGCCTGTCCATCGGCCACGTCTCACCGGAAGCCGCGGAGGGCGGGCTGATCGGCCTCGTCGAGCAGGGCGACCGGATCGAGATCGACATCCCGAACCGGCGCATCCACCTCGCCGTGGACGAGGCGGTGCTCGCCGAGCGCCGCGCCGCCCGCGACGCGGAAGGCTGGCGCCCGGCCGCGCCCCGCAAGCGCAAGGTCAGCACGGCTTTGCGCGCCTACGCCATGCTCGCGACCAGCGCCGCCAAGGGCGCGGTGCGGCGGATCGAGCCGTAGGCAAGACACCGGCTGGGATCAGTCGATCGTCCCGACGATGAGGGGCCTGCGAAGCGGGCCTCGAAGCCCGGCGCATGGTGCTTCAGGCCCCATCGCGCTCGCGCCGGGCGATAGCGGAATCGGTGCGGCGTGCGGCGAGGCTCGCGTCCCGCGGGCATCTCGGCACGAGGTCGGACGAAGCGTTGCAGGAATGCGGTGCGCCTCCCTCGCGCATCGGGCACGGATCGCGCATAGACGCGTTCTCAGGCGGAGCTTCGCTCCGGACGGGACCATCGCCCATGCAGATCGCCACGCCCTACCTGATGTTTCTCGGCGACGTGCCGGACCGGCTCGCCGCCAAGACCGCCTACGGCATCAATGACTGGCGTCCCGAATGGTGCGTCGGCCAGCTTCGGATGGAGGGCTGTGCCGCCGATCTCGGCATCCCCGACCTGACCCTCGAAGAGGCCGTCGCGAAGGGCTGCAGGACCCTGGTGGTCGGCGTGGTCAATGCCGGCGGCGTGCTGCCCGAGCACTGGGTGAAGGAGATCGCCGCCGCGCTCGAGGTCGGGCTCGACGTGGCGAGCGGCCTGCACGTGCGGCTCGGCTCGGTTCCGGCAATCGCCGAAGCCGCGGAGCGCAACGGCCGCACCCTGCACGACGTGCGTCACACCACCGAGACGTTTCCGACCGGCAAGGGCACCAAACGGCCCGGCCGGCGCCTGCTCACCGTCGGCACCGACTGTTCCGTCGGCAAGAAATACACTGCGCTGGCCCTCGAACGCGGCATGCGCGAGCGCGGCTTCGACGCGGATTTCCGCGCCACCGGCCAGACCGGCGTGTTCATCTCCGGGCGCGGCGTGGCCATCGACGCGGTGGTGGCCGATTTCATCTCCGGCGCCGTCGAGTGGGTCGCGCCCGCCGCCGAGCCGAACCACTGGGACCTGATCGAGGGTCAGGGCTCGCTGTTCCACCCGTCTTTTGCCGGGGTCAGCCTCGGCCTGCTGCACGGGGCGCAGGCCGATGCCTTCGTCGTCTGCCACGAGCCGACCCGCACCCGCATGCGCGGCGTCGAGGCGAGCCTGCCGACGATCCGGGAGGTCATCGACCTGACCATCCGCTGCGGTTCGCTCACCAATCCCGGCATCCGCCCGGTCGGCATCGCCGTGAACACCCAGGCCCTGTCGGAGGCAGAGGCCCGTGCCGTCCTGGCCGAAACCGAGAGCGCGCACGGGCTGCCCGCCACCGATCCCGTGCGCTTCGGCGTCGAGGGGATCGTGGATCGGCTCAGCGCCGAATTTCCGGCCTGAGGGAGGGGTTTCACCGATGACGCGCCGCCTTTCCGTCGCCGTCGAGCGCTTTCCCATCGCCGGGGCCTTCACCATCTCCCGCGGCAGCCGGACCGAGGCGGTCGTCGTCGTCGCCAGCGTCGAGGACGGCGAGCATCGGGGCTGGGGCGAGTGCGTGCCCTATGCTCGCTACGGCGAGAGCGTGGAGAGCGTCGCCGCCGCCCTCGAAGCGCAGGCGGCCTGGATCGCCGAGGGCGGAGGGCGCTTCGATCTCGCCGGGCGGATGAAGCCGGGCGCCGCGCGCAACGCGCTCGACTGCGCCCTGTGGGATCACGAGGCCAAGCGCACGGGCAAGCCGGCTCACGAACTCGCCGGGCTTCCCGCGCCGGGGCCGGTGACGACGGCCTACACGCTGAGCCTCGGCGATCCCGAATCGATGGAGGCCGCCGCCCGCGCGGCGGCGCACCGGCCGCTCCTCAAGGTGAAGCTCGGCGGCGAGGGCGATCCCGAGCGCATCGCCGCCGTGCGCCGCGGGGCACCGGATTCTCGCCTGATCGTCGACGCCAACGAGGCGTGGCGCCCGGAGACGATCCGCGACAACCTCATGGCCTGCGCCGCCGCGGGCGTGGGCCTGATCGAGCAGCCGCTTCCGGCGGGCGAGGACGAAATTCTGGCCGAGATCGACCGCACGATCCCGATCTGCGCCGACGAGAGCCTGCACGACCGCGCCGGCCTCGATGCCCTGGCCGCGCGCTACGACGCCATCAACATCAAGCTCGACAAGGCCGGCGGGCTGACGGAAGCGCTGAAGCTCGCCCACGAGGCGCGGGCGCGCGGCTTCGAGATCATGGTCGGCTGCATGGTCGGATCGTCGCTCGCCATGGCGCCGGCGATGCTGCTGGCCCACCACGCGGCCTATGTCGATCTCGACGGGCCGCTCCTGCTGGCCCGCGACCGGGAACCGGCCCTGCGCTACGAGGGCAGCACGGTCTATCCGCCGCCGCCAGAGCTGTGGGGCTGAAGATCGCCTCTTACTGAACCCAGCGGATCGCGAGCGGCGGCACCACCGCCTCGTTCACCCGCAGGCGGGCGTCGAGGATCGGCTCCGCCGGCTCGTCGGCCTGCTGCGCGGCGAGGTCGGCGATGGCCTGATACTGGCTGAGGCGCCGGTCGATCATGCCGTCGAGCTTCTCGTGCACCTCGGCCACGGTCAGGCTGCGGCGCTTTCCGCCGTCCTTCGCGGTGAAGATGTTGCGGTTGGCCCGCGCCGCCCGGCCGAACGCCGCCTTGGCGACCTTTTCCGGGTCCTCGGCGCTCAGCGAGAGGAACTTGCCGGCGCTCGCCGTACCCAGGAAATGCGCGAGATAGAGTTCGGTCGTCTTCAGCTCGCGGCCGATCCGGGCCTCGATCCGGCTGCGGTCGCGCTTGATCAGCTCGCCCGCCATCAGGCCGGAGACGAAGGGATCGTTGCGCAGATCGAGCACCCGCTTGCGCAGGGCCGCGTCGGCGATGGTGATGCCGGCGCCTTGGCCCTTCACCGCCGCCGCCTCGTCGGCGAGGCCGTGCTTGGCGCCGTACTGGCGGATCATCTCCAGCCAAGTGCCGGTGACGAACTGGAACAGGCCCTGCGCCGAGGAGGCGGAGGACTTCACGTTGGTGTCGAAGCTCGACTCCTTGTCGGCCAGCGCCATCATGTAGACGGGATCGACGCCGGTGACCTCGGAGGCCCGCAGGATCGTGTCGACGAGGGAGCGCCGCACGCTCATCTCGCCGAAGCGCAGGATCTCGTCCTCGCCGCCCTGGCGCGGATTGGCGAGCGAGGCCTGCATGCGATCGAGCGCTGCCGTCAGCATGTCGTCCTGGCCGAGCAGGGCGGTGCCGCCCCATTCCGCCTCGGCCCCGGCCGGGCGCAGGTCGGCGCGCACCATCGACGGGATCGCCGACGCGGCGCTCGCGCCGCGCTCGTAGGAGGAAGCGGTCTGCGGCGCGGCGACCAGCAGCGTCACGGTCGCGGTCACGGCGGCGAGGCCGCGGGCGAGAGGCGCGAGGATCGTCGCAGCCGGGCGGCGCGAAACGCCCGCACGCGACAGCCGCGAAACGGAATCCTTGTGGACATCCGACCCGCAAGGCACGAATCGGCTCACGTCGTCGGCGCAGAGCGCCGGCTCCGGGTAAACCCCCATCGGTCTTCCTTGTTGGTGCCTCGGCGTTCTTAGGGGCCGGGCTTCGTTTGACCGGCGGAGGTTTCGCCGCCGGGTGTGACCACAATGGGACCACCCCGTGATCCAAACGTGATCCCGTTAATGCAGCGTTAAGGCATTGTGTTTACAATATTTTAACCAATACACGCCTTCGCCGCGCAGGCTTGCCTGCGGCAAAGATGGCAGCTCGGACGCGGGAACGCGGCAGGTCGGTCATAGTTGTCATGGGCCGCGCGGCGGCCAGTTAGGGCTCATCCTAAGGCGTCAGCGCCACCACAGCAGAAAGATCGAGTTCCCATGGGCATTCAGACCGGTCGACGCGTCGGAGTGGCGTTCGTTGGCATGGGCGGGGCGGTCGCGACGACAGCCATCGCCGGCATCGAAACGATCAAGTCGGGGTCGAACCGTCTGGATGGTCTGCCGCTCGCTGGCGTGCCGGTTTCCGGGATGGCCGATTACAAGGATCTCGTTTTCGGCGGTTGGGACCTGAACGGCGACGACCTCGCCTCCGCCGCGACCGGTCACGGCGTCCTCACCCGCGAGGACATCGAGAACGGCGCCCAGGCGCTCAAGGGCATCACGCCCTGGCCGGCGGTGGGTTCGGCCAAGTTCTGCAAGAACATCGACGGCGCCAACCGCATCGTCGCCAAGGATCATCGCGAGACCGTCTCGGTCATCGCCAACGACCTCAACCGCTTCCGCAAGGAGAGCAACCTCGACGACGTCGTCGTCATCAACCTCGCCTCGACCGAGCGCTGGCCCGATCTGGCAGACCCGGTCCTGAACTCGGCGGAAGCCTTCGAGAAGGGGTTGGACGCCAGCGACGAGTCGATCTCGCCGGCCATGCTCTACGCCTACGCCGCCATCAAGAGCGGCGTGCCCTACGCCAACTTCACGCCCTCCGTCGCCGCCGACGTGCCGGCCCTGATGGAACTGGCCCGCGAGCTGAACGTCCCGGTCGCCGGCAAGGACGGCAAGACCGGCCAGACCATGATGAAGACGGTGCTCGCCCCCGCCCTCAAGGCCCGCCAGCTCCACGTGGACGGCTGGTTCTCGACCAACATCCTCGGCAACCGCGATGGTCTGGCCCTCAACGACCCGAACTCGCTTCAGTCGAAGCTCAACACCAAGGGCACGGTGCTCGACTCGATCCTCGGTTACCCGGTCGAGGATCACCTCGTGCACATCCACTATTACCGCCCGCGCGGCGACGACAAGGAAGCCTGGGACAACATCGACGTCACCGGCTTCATGGGTCAGCGCATGCAGATCAAGGTGAACTTCCTCTGCAAGGACTCGATTCTGGCCGCGCCCCTCGTGATCGAGATTGCCCGCGTGCTGGACCTGGCCAAGAGCCGCGGCGACGGCGGCGTGCAGGAGCAGCTCTCGACCTTCTTTAAGGCGCCGATGGTGAAGAACGGCCACGGGCCGGAGCACGATTTCGGCAAGCAGCAGCGGATGCTGTTCGACTGGCTGGGCGTGCAGTGAGGCGCTGAAGCCATGGCGGGCCAATCGGCCACGGAACCGGCCGCTCCGATCGTCCTGCGGGAGTTGCTGGTCGAACTCGGCGACCTCAAGCGCGTCCGCTCGGCGGGTCGTGAGGGATCGATCGCCCAGCGCCTGTTCGCGCAGGGCTGGTCGGCGCTCACGGGTGGGGGCTCGCCGGAGACGGTCGCCCTCGACATCACCGCCAAGGCCCTGGCCGCGTCCCGCCTCTGCGATCTCGATGCCGCCTTCCTGAACGCCGCCGGACTCGACGAGGCGCAGGCCGCCTCGGTGCTGGTGGCGGGGCTCGAAGCCGTAGCCGAGCCGCTCGATGCCGGATTGCGGGAGCGCCTGCGGGCCTGCCTGCACCGACCTGTCGTCCTGCCGGCCGGGCCGGTGCCCGGCTTCGTCGCCGCGCTGGCGCAGCAGCCCCGGGCTGGGGTGACCTGCCCCGGCAAGCCGCGCATCCTGCTGGAGCCGCCGGAGAACCACGCCGAGCACTGCCTCGTCGTGGCGGTCTACGGCGTGTTGCTGAGCCCCTTCTATCGGGCCGACCCGACGACCGTCTTCCTCGCGGCGATGGCGCATCATTTCCACAACGCGGCGATGCCCGATGCGGGCTTCACCGGGGAGATGCTGCTCGGCGACCACCTCTGGCCGATCGTGGCCCGCTGCTCGGACTGGGCGCTCGACGAATTGGAGCCGCCGCTGCGCGAGACGGTCCGCGCCGCCCGCCTCGTCCTGCCGGACGATGCGACCGCCGAGGGCCGGGCCTTCCACGCCGCCGATTCCATCGATCGGGTGCTCCAGATCGCGCAGCACCTGCGGGCGGCCTCGCTGACGATGGAGACCGTGCTCGACGACATGGAACTGGTCCATGCCGGGCCGGTGAAGGCTTTCCAGGATCGCGTTCTGACCGATATGCGCATCCCGTGACATCCCGCGCCGTCCGGCAGAATCCAGGATCATGATCCCCTTCGATCTCCTCTCGCCGGAGACCGGCCACCCGCTCAAGGCCGACGGAGCGCACGCCCTGCGCGACGTCGAGACCGGCGCGCGCTGGCCGGTGATCGACGGCATCCCCTATCTGCGCACCGGCCGGGAGAGCCTCGTCGCGGCAGCGCTCGATCACCTCGACGCCGATCGCGTGGAGGAGGCGCTGGTCCTTCTGCTCGCCGATCAGGACGATTGGTGGACCGGCCCGCCCGCCGATCCCGAGGCCCTGCGCCGGCTGGTGCGGGAGCGCGCCAGCGCTTCCCTGCGGCAGGCGGTGGAATGGCTCGGCTGGGGCCGGGTCGGCGATTATTTCGTCAATCGGTGGACCGATCCGACCTTCCTGGCCGGCCTCAGCCTCTTGGAGGCACACTGGAACGGCCCGGTCTGCGCTTTTGAACTCGCCTGCGGCATCGGCCATTACCTGCGCGAGCTCAAGCGGCGCGGCGTGAAGGTCGCTGGCGCCGACGTGGTCTTCGCCAAGCTCTGGGTCGCCCGGCACTGGGTGGTGGGCGAGAAGGCGCAGCTCGTCTGTTTCGACGCCACCTCGCCGCACTGGCCGATCCCGGAATCGCCGGTCGATCTCGTGATCTGCAACGACGCCTTCTACTTCCTCGACGACAAGGCGGGCGTGCTCGCCTGCCTGCGCCACACCGCCGGCGAGGAGGGGTGGCTCGCCATCAGCCACATCCACAACAGCGGCCAGCCGGGCTTTTCGTCCGGCCGCGCCATCTCGTCCGCCGAGATCGAGGAGCTGTTTCCCGACGGACTCGTCTACGACGACGCCGAGCTGACCCGGGCGCTGGTGGAGGCCAGGGCCCCGCAGCCCCGCGAGCCGCGCGATATCAAGACCTGCGAGGCCTTCTCCGTGGTGGCGGGGCCGGGCATGCGCCCGGCGCCGAGGGCCATCGTCGACGGCATCACCCTGCCGCCGGCGGATGCGGCGCTGCACCTCAATCCGCTCTACGCACCGCAGGAGGGCGGCTACGCGATCCGCTGGCCCTCCGAGCGCTACGAGGCGGAGTACGGACGCCAAGTGACCTACCCGCTGCATTCGAACGGGCCGGCCGCCATCGACTGGGTGGGCAGGCCGGACGCGCCGGAGGCGGAGCGGGTGCGCCGCCGCGAATACGTCGACCTGCCGGAGCGCTGGTGATGAGCGGACCCATCGGCTGGGGCATCGTCGGCTACGGCTGGGTCGCCCGCGACTACATGGCGCCCGCCATCCGCGCCGCCGGGCACCGCCTCGTGGCCGTGGCCGATCCGGGCGCCGGATCGCGCGCGGCGGCGGAAGCCGAGGGCGCGCGGGCCACTGCCGATCTCGCCGGGTTGCTGGCCGATCCCGAAATCGAGGCGGTCTACGTCGCGACACCGAATCACCTGCATCGCGGCGCCGTCGAGGCGCTCTGCGCCGCCGGCAAGGCCGTTCTCTGCGAGAAGCCGATGGCGGCCTCGCTTGCCGATGCCGAGGCGATGGCGGCGGCGGTGCACCGTTCGGGCGCCTTCTACGGCACCGCCTTCGACCAGCGCCACCATCCCGGCCACCGCGCCATGCGAAGGCTCATCGGCGAGGGCCGGCTCGGGACGGTGACGGCGGTCCGCATCGTCTACGCCTGCTGGCTCGACCGGACGTGGACCTCGTTCGAGGGGCAGGACAATTGGCGCATCGACCCGGCCCAGGCCGGCGGCGGCGCCCTGATGGATCTTGCCCCCCACGGCATCGATCTCGTCGATTTCCTGCTAGGCGAACCCCTCGTCGACATCGCCGCGATGACCCAGGCGCGGGCGCAGGATTACGCCGTCGATGACGGCGCCCTGCTGATCGGCCGGACGGAATCGGGCGCGCTGGCGCAGCTCAACGTCGCCTACAATTGCCCCGATGCGCTGCCCCGCCGCCGGCTGGAAGTGATCGGCACCCGCGGCATGCTGAGCGCGACGAACACGATGGGCCAGACCGCGGGCGGCCATGTCACCTTCACCGACGGCACCGACGGCCGCACGGAAGAGATCGCTTTCGACCGCGAGGCTTCGCCCTTCCTCGAACAGGTGCGCGCCTTCGGCCGCGCACTGCGCCAGAAGGACGAGCGGGCCGCCTGGGACGCGGAGCGCGACCTGCACACCATGCGCCTGATCGCCCGCGCCTACGCGGCGGCGGGCCTCAAGGCCGGCCGCGACGCGGCCTGACGATTTTGGGAGGAGACCGGCTGAACCGACCCTAACTCCTGATCCTGAGATGCGCCGCGAAGCGGAGCCTCAGGGTTAGGGTGAGGTTCGGACGTGAGCCGGTCCGCCGCTGCGGATGGAACGAGCATGACAGCGACCGACGCCCTCGACCGGGACGACCGCGCCCATCACCCCAGCCTCGCGGCGCCGCGCCCCTATCGCCGGGGCGGCAAGCGGCGCATCGAGGGCCTGCCGGAGCGGCTGCCGGATGCGGTGAAGGCCTATTTCGACGTGCTGCCCGAGGGCCGCGTCGTCGGCTTCAACCTCGCCGGACTCGACCGCACGGGCATCCCGGTCTGGTTCGTTGCCCTGTTCCTCGACGATCCGTTCTATGTCGGCGCCATGCCCTCGGGCATCGGCTACGGCGCCACCGACGACGAGGCGCTGATCGGTGCGGTGGCCGAGATCGCCGAGAACCTGATGCCGTCGGTCGCGCTGCTGCCGCGCAAGGGCGAGAACCAGGCGGCCGTCTCTTACGATGACCTCGTGCGGGTCTACGGCGCGACCTCCGTCGCCGATCCGCTGACGCTCTGTCTGCCCGCCGGCTCGCCCGTCGGCCGCGACACGCCGCTCGACTGGACGAAGTCGATCCGCGCCCGCACCGGCGAGTCCGTCTGGATGCCGCTCGACATCGCCGCGACCGACTATTTCGAGCTGCGCCAGGGCTACCAGCCCTTCACCAACCTCATCACCAACGGCCTCGGCGCCGGGCCGGACGTGGCCTTCGCCCTTGGTCACGGCCTGCTCGAACTGCTCCAGCGCGACGGCAACGGCCTGCTGTTCCGCGCCCTCGACCAGGGCGTGATGCTCGACCTCGACGGGATCGGCCCCGAGACCCGCGGCATGCTCGACCGGCTGGAAAGCCTCGGCATCCGGGCGCTGCCGAAATTCGCCACCGACCAGTTCGGCCTGACCAACCTCTACGTCGTGGGCTACGACGAGGACCCCGCCCGCACGCCGGCACCGATCGCCCTCTCGGCCTGCGGCGAGGCCTGCGACCCGGACCGCGAGCGTGCCCTCCGGAAGGCGCTCCTGGAGTTCCAGGCCGCGCGTGTCCGAAAGACCTTCGGGCACGGCCCGCTGGCCCTCGCCGACACAGTGGCGCCGCCCGGCTATGTCGAGGCCTTCATCCAGAAGGCGCTGCCCAGCCTCGATCTGGAGGAGAGCCGTGCGCTCCAAGCCATGCTCGCCTGGATCGACCTCTCCTCGGCCGAGCTGCGCGAGGTGTTGAGCGAAACGGTCTATTCGGAGCGCAGCACCAAGGCGTTTTCGGAGCTGCCGACCACGCCGGCACCCGACGGCCATGCCCGCGGACGCATCGCCCGCGAGCGGCTGGAGGAAGCGGGCTTCGACGTGCTCTACGTCGATTGCTCGCCCCCCGACGGCGGAATCGGCGTCGTCAAGGCGATCGTGCCCGGGCTCGAGGTCGAGACCATGAGCTACTACCGGATCGGCGAGCGCAACACGCGCAAGCTGATCGAGCGCGACCATCCGCTGATCCGCTTCGGCACGCCGACCGACACGCTGCTTCCCGTGCGCCTGACGCCCGAGGCGATCGAGCGCTTCGGCGGACAGCCCCTGTTCGACGTGGCGCTGGCGGAAGAGATCGTCGGCTCGCATTACCCGCTCTATCGCGAGCCGGAATCGCACCACGCGCCCTTCCGCTACGAGCGCCAGGGCCGCCGGGCCGAGCGGAGGACGGCATGAGCCTGCGCTTTGCCTACAACACCAACGGCACCGCCCATCACCGCATCGAGGACGCGATTCGCCTCATCAAGGATGCGGGCTACGACGGCGTGGCGCTCACCCTCGACATCCACCATCTCGACCCCTTCGCCGAGAATTGGGTGATCGAGGCCGACCGCATCGCCAGCATCCTGGCCCGGCTCGAACTCGGCTCGGTGATCGAGACCGGCGCCCGCTTCCTGCTCGACCCGACGGCCAAGCACGAGCCGACACTGGTCACCGCCGATGCCGCGGGACGCGCCCGGCGCGTCGGCTTCCTCAAGCGCGCGATCGAAATCGGCAAGATCCTCGATTCCGAGGCGGTCTCGTTCTGGGCCGGCGTCCCGAAGCCCGGTGTGGATCGCGACGAGGCGCGGGGCTGGCTCGTCGAGGGTCTGCGCGAGGTGGCCGATTTCGCCGCCGAGAAGGGCGTGGTCGCCGCTTTGGAGCCTGAGCCCGGCATGCTGATCGAGACCCTCGACGACTTCGCCGCCCTCGATCTGCCCGGCCTGTCGCTCGCCCTCGATACCGGTCACTGCCTCGTGACGCAGGAGCGCGACCCGGCCGACGCCGTGCGGGAGTTCGCGCCCCGCATCGGTACCGTGGCGATCGAGGACATGAAGCGGGGCGAGCACATCCACCTGCCCTTCGGCGAGGGCGACATGGACGTGCCCGCCGTGCTCGACGCCCTCGACGCGATCGATTTCAAGAAACTCGTCTGCGTGGAGCTGTCGCGGGACTCGCATCGCGCCGACCTGATGGTGGCCCAGGCGCTCGAATATCTGCACACCTGCCGCCGTCCCGGCCCCGGCCTGCCGAGGCCGGAAACCGCACCGCGCGAGGCCGCCGTTCCGGGACTATTGAACCCATGAGAATCTGCTTCGTCAGCCGCCGCTACTTCCCGGCGATCTCCGGCATGAGCGTCTACGCGCAGAATCTGCTGCGCGAGGTGGCAGGCGCCGGCCACGACGTGACGATGCTCTCGCAGTATCGCGGCGACGAATTCGGCACCCGCGTCTATGGCGGCGGACCGCCCCCGCCGGTGCCCGGCGTGCAGGTCATCGGCCTCGAACAGCGCGGCGAGCAGGAGAGCGGCGACTTCGAGCGCGACATCGACGAGATGGTCGAGACGATCTGCGCCGAGCACGCCAAAAAGCCCTTCGACGTGCTGCACGCCCAGTACGGCTACCCCACCGGCTGGGCGGTGCTGCTGGCGGGCAAACGGCTCGGCGTGCCGACCGTGGTCTCGATCCAGGGCGGCGACGGCCACTGGGTCGGCTCCTGCTGCGAGACGCACCGGGTGGCGATGGTCGAGGTACTGGCCCACGCCAACGCCCTGCTGATCGGCGGCCCCTCCTTCGTCGGCGAGGTCTGCGACCGGCTCGGTTCCGATCCGGCGCGTTTCACCATCGTTCCCGGTGCGGTCGACACCGCCCGCTTCACCCCCGGTGCCCGCTTCGAGGCCGAGCGTGAGGACGAGGAGCCGGTGCGGCTGCTCTATCACGGCCGCGTCGACCGCCGGAAAGGCGTGCTCGATTTCCTCGACGCCCTCGAGCGGATGTGGGAGGCCGGGATGCCCTTCGACGCGGTGATCTCCGGCATCGGTCCGGACGTGGAGGCTGCTCGCGAGCGGGCCGAGGCCATCGGCTTCACCTCCGCCCAGGTCCGCTTCACCGGCTACGCCGATTACGACACCGTGCCGGAGCTCTATCGCGCGGCGGACGTGTTCGTCTCGCCGACCTATGCCGAGGGGTTCTCCAATACGATCCTGGAGGCCATGGCCTCCGGGCTGGCCGTCGTCTCGACCCACTCCGTCGGCGTCTCGGACTGCCTGCGCGACGGCGAGAACGGCCTGCTCGTGCAGCCCGGCGACGTGCCGGCGCTCGCCAAGGCCCTGGGCCGGATGGTCGAGGACGACGACCTGCGCCGTCGCCTCGCCCGTGACGGGCTCGAAGAGTGCCGCCGCGTCTATTCCTGGACCGCGGTGGGACGCCAGATCATGGACGTCTACGCCGAGGTCGCCCGCGAGCGGCCGCATACGGACTTTTCCGACACGCTGCCCCTCGATCCGGACTGCCGCTTCCGCACGGAGCCGCACCTGCTGTGACGCGAACCGCGCTCGCCGTCTCGCCCCATCTCGACGACGCCGCCTTCTCGGCCGGCGGCACGCTGGCCCGGCTCGCCGCGCAGGGCTGGCAGGTCGTGATGGCGACCGTCTTCACCGCCTCCGTCCCGAACCCGCGCGGCTTCGCGCTGGCCTGCCAGACCGACAAGGGATTGGCGCCCGAGATCGACTACATGGCCCTGCGGCGCGGCGAGGATCGGGCGGCGGCGGACGCACTCGGCATCGAGGAGCCCGTCCACCTGCCGTTCCGCGAGGCACCCCACCGCGGCTACGCCTCGCCGCCCGAACTCTTCGCGGAGCTTCGCTCCGACGACCGCATCGGCGCCAACCTCGCCGACGCCTTCGAGCGTCTGGTGGCCGATACCCGTCCCGACCTGATCCTCGCGCCGCAGGGCGTGGGCGGCCATGTCGATCACATCCAGGTCGTGCGGGCGCTGCGCGGGGCGCAGCCGCCGCTGCCGATGCTGTGGTGGCGCGATTTTCCCTACACCGTTCGCACCGCCGAGCCGAAGGAGCCCCTGCGGGCGCTGTTCGAGCGCCTGCCCGAGCAGGTCGTGCGCCTCGACGGGGCGGCCGAGCACCGCAAGGCCGAGGCCTGCGCCGCCTACGCGTCGCAGCTCGGCTTCCAGTTCGGCGGCCCGGATGGCCTGCGCGCCCGCTTGGCGGCGGAGGACGGCGTCGAGCGCTTCCGCCTGCAGGGCCGGCTGCCGCCGGACCTCCGCGATGCCGGATTCGCCTGACGCGCCCAAAAGCCTGCGCGACCCCGCCGCCGTCGCGGCACGCCGGGCGATGGCCGATGCACCTCATATCCGGCCCCTGCGCCTCCTCGCGCACCGCATCGCCGCCGAGCGCGGCGCTGCGGTGCCCGATCCCGACCCCCTCGACGGCGGCGTGGAGGCGCGGCTTCTCCTGCTGCTGGAAACGCCCGGCCCCTCGATCGGCCGAACCGGCTTCGTCTCGCGCGACAACGCCACCGGCACCGCCGCCAACCTGTTCCGCTTCCTGAGGGAGGCCGGCATCGCGCGGCGCGACACGCTGATCTGGAACGCGGTCCCCTGGGTGATCCACGCCCCCGGCGCCCTCAACCGTGCGCCGCGCCGCTCGGAGGCCGCGGCGGCCGCGCCCTTTTTCGCGCCGCTGCTCGCCCTGCTGCCTCGTCTCAGGGTGGTCGTCCCGGCCGGGCGCTTCGCGCAGAGCGCCGCCGCGCCGCTCGCCGCCCTGCGGCCCGACCTTCCGGTGGTGCCGATCCCGCATCCGAGCCCGACCTATGTCTGCACCTCGCCGAGCGTGGCGGAGCGAATCCGCGCCGGCCTGAGCGAGGCCGCCGCACGGCTCTCGGGCGTCGCCTGAGGTCAAGCTACCGTGATTTCGGCCGCAATCCCGGTGCAGGGCTGGGCTGCGGCCGCCCGACCTCGCTGGCCTTCGGCGGGCGAAGTCCCTAAATGCCCGTCAGCGGATCGTCCCGGACGCCGCTCGGGGCGGCCCGCGCCGAAGGCTCAGGCGGGCGACCAGCGGAGGCGGACGCCGTTCTCACATGACTTTTGCCGGGAAGCACAGGACGGTCGCCGAGGCCGAGCCGGCCGAGGCGGACCGCGAGGGTGCCTCCGGACCGGCGGGCGGCTCGAAGCGCGGGCGCTATGCCTGGATCGGCACGGCGGCCAGCGTCGTCCTCGTCGTCGCTTCCCTCTTCGTGCTGTGGAAGCTCTCGGAAGAGATCACCTGGGCCGAACTGCAGAAGGCGTTCACCACCGCCACCACCGGCCAGCTCGCCGAAGCCTTCGGCTTCGTCGCCATCAGCTACCTGTTCCTGACCTGCTACGACGCCCTGGCCCTGCGCCAGCTGCGGATGAAGGTGCCCTACCGCATCACCGCGCTCGCCTCGTTCACGAGCTACGCGGTGAGCTTCACCCTGGGCTTCCCGCTCATCACCGCGGCCACGATCCGCTACTGGATCTACTCGAAGCGCGGGCTCTCGGCGGCCAAGATCGCCGCACTGACCGTCATCGCCGGCTTCACCTTCTGGCTCGGCATGGGCGTGGTGCTCGGCTTCAGCCTCATCATCGAGGCCGGGCAACTGGCGAGCCTCACCTTCAAGAGCATCGGCGTCAATTCGAGCGTACGCCTCAACCAGATCCTCGGCTTCGGCGCCCTCGGCCTCGTGCTGGGCTACCTCGCCTGGGTCTCGGTGAAGCGGCGCTACATCAAGGTCCGCCATTGGCAGCTCGAACTGCCCGGCGCCACGGTCTCCTTCAGCCAGATGGTCGTCGGCATCGGCGATGTCTGCGCGGCGGCGGCGGTGCTCTACATGCTGATGCCGGAGGGGATGAACCTCGGCTTCACCACCTTCCTGGCGATCTACGTGCTGGCCGCGATGCTCGGCATCGCCTCCAACGCGCCCGGCGGCATCGGTGTGTTCGAGGCGACGATCCTCATCGCCCTGTCCTACCTGCCGCGCGAATCGGTCTTGGGCTCGCTGCTGCTGTTCCGGGTCTGCTACTACGTCGTTCCCTTCGCCCTCGCGCTCCTGATGCTGGGGTTCTACGAGGGGCTGATGCGGCTGCGGCGCCACCAGGCGGCGAACGACCCGTGACGGGCCGGTAGTCATGCCGATGAATCCGGCCCGTCCCGCGTGGCTCGGCGCGACGGTGGCGGTTGCCGTCATCGTCTTCGCGGAGGCGGTCGGCGGGACCGTCGACATGGCGCTGATGATCTCGGCTGCCCTGGCCCTGCTCGTCGGCAGCCTCCTGGGACGCAGCGGGCGCGCGCCGGTCCTGCAGCCGCGGGAGACCGAGACGCCCCAGCGCTACGCCGTCGCCGAGGCCTTGCTCGCCAACATCCCCGATCCGGTGATCCTGGTCGACCGGCGCGTCGTGGTAATCGAGGCCAACCCGGCGGCCCGGCGGCTCCTTCCGGGGCTCAAGCTGCGCCATCCGCTCTCGTTCTCGCTGCGTGCGCCCGACGTTCTCGACGGCATTGAGGAGGTTCTGCGCAGCGGCAATCCCGTGAGGACCGAGTACGCGACCCGCGTGCCCACCGAACGTGCCTTCGAGGTGCAGATCGGCGCCCTGCCGATGCCGGATCATCCCGGCGGCGGCGAGGCCAACGTGGTGCTGTTCCTGCGCGACCTGACCGAGGCGCGGCGCCTCGAAACGATGCGGGTCGATTTCGTCGCCAATGCGAGCCACGAGCTGCGCACGCCGCTGGCCGCCCTGCTCGGCTTCATCGAGACGCTCCAGGGGCCCGCCCGCGAGGATGCGGGCGCGCGCGAGCGGTTCCTCGGAATCATGCGCACCCAAGCGCAGCGCATGACGCGGCTCATCGACGACCTGCTCTCGCTCTCGCGCATCGAGCTGCACGAACACGTCGCCCCGACCAAGGCCCTCGATCTCGGCCGGCTTGCCCGACAGTTGGTCGAGATGCACGCTCCTCTCGCCCGCGAGCGCGGCGTCGAAATCACGGTCGAGCGGCCGGACATGCCGCTGCCGGTGCTCGGGGACCGGGACGAGCTCCTGCGTGTCATCGAGAATCTGGTCGAGAACGCGCTGAAATACGGCGCCAGCGGCGGCGTGATCGCGCTCTCGCTCCATCGCGTCGAGCCGCCGGACGGGCGCCCGGTCCGCATCGAGCTGCGGGTCCGCGATGAGGGGCCGGGCATCGCCGCGGAGCACATCCCCCGCCTCACCGAGCGCTTCTACCGGGTCGATACGGCATCAAGCCGTCAGCAGGGCGGAACCGGGCTCGGGCTCGCCATCGTCAAGCACACGCTCAACCGGCACCGGGGCAAGCTCATCATCGAGAGCGAGCCGGGCCAGGGCACGACCGTGCGGGTGAGCCTGCCCGAGCATCGCCCCGAACCGGCGCAAAGACCGGCCGCCGAGGTGCCGAGCGTGGCGGAGTAGCGCTCGCCGTTGCGGGCGCGAAGGGGAACAGTGCCCTCCCGCGTCGGTTGCAGCAAGGAGGCCGACGTTGCGACGCGGTGAGCGGCGCCGATCGCCAGGAACGGCCATTCCGCCGTGAGGCAGGCCCACATCGAGACCTGTCTTTCCTGCGCAGGCGTGCCGAGAGGGCCGCATGAGGCCATCACCGACCGGGCCTTGACCTTCCCATGATGGGAAGCCCCATCTGAGGCGGCATGAAACCTTTCGCAAACCCCCTCACCCTGTCGCCGCCGGCCGCCCCCGAGCCTGCCGGCATCCGGCTGACTCTGCCCGTCGAGGGCATGAGCTGCGCCTCCTGCACCGGCCGCGTCGAGCGGGCGCTCGCCGCCTTGCCCGGTGCAGCGGACGTTGCCGTGAACCTTGCCACCGGTCGCGCGAGTCTCGTGTTGCCGGAGGGGACGCCGCCGGCTCGGGCCGTGGAGAAGATCCGCGAGGCGGGCTACGAGGTGCCCGAGGCAACCACCGTCGTCGCGGTCGAAGGCATGAGCTGTGCCTCCTGTGTCGGTCGCGTCGAGCGGGCGCTCGCCGCCTTGCCCGGGGTCCTGTCGGCCAGCGTCAACCTCGCCACCGGCCGGGCCGAGCTGCGCCATCCGGCCGGGGCCGTCTCCTTGAGTGATATCGAGGCGGCGATGCGAGCTGCGGGCTACGAGGCGCACTCGCTCGATTCGATCTCCGAGGCGAGGCCGGCGGACCGGCAGGCTGCAACCCTGCGCCGGGACCTCGTCGTGGCCGCGCTTCTCTCCGCCCCGGTCGTCGTCCTCGACATGGGCGGGCACATAGTGCCGGGTTTCCACGAGGCCCTGACGCATCGGATCGGCGGGAGCGCGCTCGCGTGGCTGCAGGCGGTCCTGGCGACGCTCGTGCTGGCGGGGCCGGGCCGCCGCTTCTTCCGCATCGGCATCCCGAACCTGCTGCGCTTCCATCCCGACATGAACGCGCTCGTGGCGCTGGGCGCGGGAGCCGCCTATCTCTACTCGCTCGCCTCCACCGCCGCCCCCTCGCTGCTGCCCGCGGGCGCGGCGCATCTCTACTTCGAGGCGAGCGTCCTCATCGTCACCCTGATCCTGCTCGGGCGCCTGCTGGAGGCGCGCGCCCGAGGCCGGGCCGGTGCTGCGATCGCCCGGCTCATCGACCTCTCACCCAGGACCGCCCGGCTCGTCTCGGAGGCGGGCGAGCGCGAGGTGCCGGTCGCGGAGCTGCGGGTCGGCGACCGGGTGCGGGTGCGGCCGGGCGAGCGCGTTCCCGCGGACGGCAGCGTGAGCGCGGGCGCCTCCTTCGTCGATGAGAGCATGATCACCGGGGAACCCGTGCCGGTGGAGAAGGTTTCGGGCGCCCCCGTCATCGGCGGCACGCTCAACACCACCGGCAGCTTCGACCTGACCGTCGAGCGCACCGGGGCCGACACCGCGCTCGCGCGGATCGTACGCATGGTCGAGGAGGCGCAGGGCGGCAAGCTGCCGATCCAGGCGCTGGTCGATCGGGTGACGCTGTGGTTCGTGCCGGCCGTCATGGCAGTGGCTGCCATCACCTTTCTGGCCTGGCTCGCCTTCGGGCCCGCGCCGAGCCTCGGCCACGCCCTGGTCGCGGCGATCTCCGTCCTTATCATCGCCTGCCCCTGCGCCATGGGGCTGGCGACGCCGGTCTCGATCATGGTCGGCACGGGACGGGCGGCGGAGCGCGGCGTGCTGTTCCGCCAGGGTGCGGCGCTCCAGGGCTTGCGGGACGCCCGGGTCATCGCCCTCGACAAGACCGGAACCCTCACCGAGGGCCGCCCGCGCCTGACCGATCTCGTCACCGCGCCCGGCGTCTCGCGCGAGACGGTGCTGGCGCTGGCCGGGGCGGTCGAGGCCCGCTCCGAGCATCCGGTGGCGCGCGCCGTCGCCGAGGCGGCGCGGGAGGCCGGACGCGTTCCCGAGGCGGAGGCCTTCGAGGCGCTGCCCGGTCACGGCGTCGCGGCGCGGGTCGGCGGAGAGACGGTCGCGCTCGGCAACCGGCGCTACATGGAGCGGCTCGGCATCGCGGTCGCCTCCCTCGAAGGCGAGGCGATCCGCCTCGCGTCCGAGGGCAAGAGCCCGATCTTCGTCGGTCTCGACGGCCGGCTCGCCGCGCTCATCGCGGTGGCCGATCCGGTCAAGCCGGAGGCGAGGGCGGCACTGGACGCCCTGCGCGCCCGCGGCCTCACGCTCGCCATGCTGACGGGGGATGCCCGCGCCACCGCCGAGGCGGTCGCCCGCACCCTCGGGATCACCGAGGTCGAGGCCGAGATCCTGCCCGAGGGCAAGGTGGCGGCCCTGCGCCGTCTGCGTGCGGCCCATGGTCCGGTCGCCTTCGTCGGGGACGGCATCAACGATGCGCCCGCCCTGGCCGAGGCCGATATCGGCATCGCCATCGGCACGGGCACCGACATCGCGGTCGAGAGCGCCGACGTGGTGCTGATGTCGGGCGCGCTGAGCGGTCTGGTCGAGGCGGCGGAGTTGTCACGGGCCACGCTCGCCAACATCCGCCAGAATCTGTTCTGGGCCTTTGCCTACAACGCCGCCCTGATCCCCGTCGCGGCGGGCGGGCTCGCCCTGTTCGGCGGGCCGCTGCTCTCGCCGGTGCTGGGGGCGGGCGCCATGGCACTCTCGAGCGTCTTCGTCGTCGGCAACGCCCTGCGCCTGCGCCGGGCGGGGGGCCGCGCATGAGCGAGCCTTCCGCCCGATCCGTCACCATCGGCGAGGCCGCCCGGGCCACGGGCGTCTCGGCCAAGATGATCCGCTACTACGAGGAGACCGGCTTGCTCGGTCCGGCGGAGCGGACGGCGTCGGGCTACCGCCTCTACGGCGAGGCCGATCTCCACGCGCTCCGCTTCGTCCGCCGCGCCCGCGATCTCGGCTTCTCCATGCGGGAGATCGCCGAACTCCTCGGCCTGTGGCAGGATCGCTCCCGCGCGAGCGCCGCGGTGAAGAGCGTGGCGCTCGGCCACGTGCGGGACTTGCGCCGCCGCATCGCCGAGCTGGAGGCGATGGCCCGCACCCTCGAACACTTGGCGGAACGCTGCTGCGGCGACGAGCGCCCGGACTGCCCGATCCTCGACGATCTGGCCGGAACGGCTTCCGGCCGCGATTGACGCTCCGATGGGCACGCGGCGATCGAAGCTTGGCCGTTGACCCGCCGCTGGCCTTCTGCTTGCTGGGACCGGTCCCCGAGCGAGGCCGAGATCGGCGTCGCGGCGCGATCGGATCTCGTCTGATCCGGAAAGGTTGGGTCCATGCCCGTCATCGACCGCATCGCCGCATTCGCCGAGGAGGTCACCGCTTGGCGGCACGATCTCCACGCGCATCCGGAGCTTCAATACGACGTGCACCGCACCGCCGCCTTCGTCGCGGAGAAGCTGCGGGCGTTCGGCTGCGACGAGGTCGCCACCGGCATCGGCCGCACCGGCGTCGTCGGCGTGATCCGGGGCCGTTCGCACGGTTCCAACCGCGCCATCGGCCTGCGGGCCGACATGGACGCCCTGCCGATCCAGGAGGTCCGCGCCCTTCCCTACCGCTCCCAGGCGCCCGGCCGGATGCACGCCTGCGGCCACGACGGGCACACCGCCATGCTGCTCGGCGCCGCCCGCTACCTCGCCGAGACCCGCGATTTCGACGGAAGCGCGGTGCTGATCTTCCAGCCGGCCGAGGAAGGCGGCGGCGGCGGCGAGGCGATGGTGCAGGACGGGATGATGGAGCGCTTCGGCGTCGAGGCGGTCTACGGGCTGCACAACGTCCCGGGCCAGGACCTCGGCACCTTCGCGATCCGCCCCGGCCCGATCATGGCCTCGACCGATCGCTTCACGATCCTGATCGAGGGCAGGGGCGGGCATGCGGCCATGCCCCAGGCGGCGGTCGATACGGTGCTCGTCGCCAGCCACATCGTGGTGGCCCTGCAATCCATCGTGGCGCGCTCCCTCGATCCGCTCGAATCGGGCGTGGTCTCGGTCTGCGCGGTGGATGCGGGCGAAGCCTTCAACGTTCTGCCGCAGACGGCCGAGCTGCGCGGCACCATGCGCGCGCTCGCCCCTGCCGTGCGCGCTCTCCTGCGCACGCGCCTCAAGGCCATCGCCGAGAACGTCGCCGCCGCCTTCGGCGCGCGGGCCGATGTCGATTTCGCCAGCGGCTACCCGGCCACCGAGAATCACCCGGCCGAGACGGCGTTCATGGCCGATGTCGCCGCACAGGTCGTCGGCGAGGCGCGGGTCGAGCGCGATGTCGCGCCGATGATGGCGGCGGAAGATTTCGCCTACATGCTCGCCCACCGGCCCGGCGCCTACATCTTCATGGGCAACGGCGACTCGGCCGGCCTGCACCACCCCGAATACGACTTCAACGATGCGGCGATCCCCTACGGCGCCTCGCTGTGGGCGCGCCTCATCGAGACGGCACTGCCGGCGCCCGGATCGTCCCCTCAGACCGTTTCCGGCTGACCGCCGCGGGTCGACATGGCGAGGCGGAGTCGAAGCCATCCAGCGCTCCGAACGATCCGGAGCGGTCGCGCCCTGGATCGCGTCGGCTCCGCCTCGCCATGACGGAGCGGGTCCGGCCCATCCAGATGCGTCGCCGACAGCGGCTCATGCCGCGTGCACCCGCTCGAGGAACGTGCCGATGGCGGCCTGAAGTGTCGCGCTGCCCTCGCCGACGCGCTCGGCGCCGGAGCGGACCTCGTCCGAGCGCGCCTCGTTCGAAAGCGCCGCCGCCCGGACGCCGGTGATGCTCTCCAAGACCGTGCGGGCCTCCGCCGCCGCGCCGGCGATGGAGCGGGCGATCTCGTGGCTGGCCTGCCCCTGCTGCTCGGCCGCCGTCGCCACTTCGGCGGCGATCAGGCTGAGCTGCGCGATGGTCCGGCCGATCCCGCCGATGGCGCCCGTCGTGCCTTCCGCGGCGAGCTGGATCGCCGCCACCTGCGCCGCGATCCGGTCGGTCGCCGCCGCGGTCTGGCCGGCGAGCGCCTTCACCTCCCCCGCCACCACCGCGAAGCCGCGCCCCGCCTCGCCCGCGCGGGCCGCTTCGATGGTGGCGTTGAGGGCCAGAAGGTTGGTCTGGTCGGCGACCGTGCGGATCAGCGTCACCACGGCGCCGACCTCCTCCGCCGCCCGGGACAGGGTTCCGACCGTGCTCTCTAGGCCCCGGGCGTCGGTAAGGGCCGTTTCGGCGATCCGGCTCGCGTGCCGGACACGCTCGCCGATGCCCCTCGCGGAACCCGACAGTTCCTCCGCGGCACCCGCGATGCTGTCCACCACCTGCGCCGACTGATCCGAGGCGCCCGCAACCTGCTCGGCCCGCAGGGTCGTATCGGTCGCGGTCGTGCGAAGCCGGTCGGCGGCCGCGCGCATGGCGTGAGCCGAACCGGCGAGATCAGCAACCGCGCGCCGCGTCTCCTCCTCGAAGGCCCGGGTGGCCGCGGCGAGGCGCGCCCCGCGGGCACCGTCCTCGGCCTGCCGCTCCCGCGCGGCCCCGTCGAGACGGCGCTTCTCGATGAGGGCACCCCGGAAATGCGCGATGGCGCCGGCCATCTCCCCGATCTCGTCGCGGCGCTGCGTGAACGGCACCATCTCGTCGAGGCGGTCGTCGGCGAGCGCCTGCATCGTGACCTTCAGGCGGTGCAGCGGGCGCTGGACCTGGGTGCGGATGATCCAGAGGGCGGCCAGCAGCGCCAGAATCAGGGCTGCGGCCGGTGCGGCCACGAGGGTCAGGAAGGCGGTCCGCCGTGCCTCGGCCGCCGCTTCCCGCTGCCCGTCGAGGCGCGCCAGCACGTCGCGTCCGAGCGCACCGATCTCCGCGACCATGCGCTCGCGATTCTTCACCGTCGCCTCGTCGCTGGCCTGGATCAGGGCCGCGCGGGGCGAGACCGTCAGCCCGAGTTCGGCCGTCTCGGTCTGGTAGGCCATGAACTCCTTGACGCCGAGGTCGATCTTGCGGCGGCGCTCGGGCGGAAGGTGCCCCTCCATCGCCGCTAGAAACGGGCCGCGTCCGGCCTCCACCTCGGCCAAGGCCGACTGCAGGGCCGCCAGGCGCTCCCGCGCCTCGGCCGTATCGGCCGCGGTGTAGACGGCGCCCGCCTGGACCACGGCGTGCTCGATCGCCTGGGCGAGGCCGCGTGCCTGCAGCCCGGCCTTCCAGAACGACTCGGTCACCGCGGCGCGGGCCTGCTCCTCGGCGGCCTGCCGCAGGGCAAAAGCCGAGATGCCGGCGCCGACAAGGCCAAGCAAACCCACGACGACCGTCAGCTTCAGCCCGAGGGAAACACGCATGAAAAAGCCCGCCGATCCGTTGAGGATGGCGGGCTTTTAGGAAGAGGCGGTTTGATCTCGGGTTAAATCAAGCCGGCTATTCTTGAGAAAGACGATCCTGTACGCAGATCATCTTCGATGCACGATCAGTTGCGCGGCTGGGCGGTTCCACCGAGATGGAAGACGCGGTGCGGCACCAGCTCGCCGCGTTCCACGTCGCCGACGGCGACGAGCACCCCGCCGCAGGTCGCGTAGGCCTTGCCCTCCATCGGCGCGTCGTGGCCGCGCAGGATCACGGGTTGGCCGCGCATCAGGCGCAGGCCCATGTCGCGGCTGACGGCGACCGAGGGAACCTCGTCCAGCGCGGTCTCGACCGGGTGGAGATGCGACTCCGTGCTTTCCTCGAGATTCGCGATGCTGCAGGCACCCGCCTCCTCGAAGGGACCGACGCGGGTGCGCCGCAGGGCCGAGACGTGGCCGTAGCAGCCGAGCATGCGCCCGAGGTCGCGGGCGAGCGCGCGGACATAGGTGCCCTTGCCGCACTCGGCGGCGATCACCGTGCGGTCGCCGCTATGCTCGATGACCGAGAGGTGATCGATGCGCACGGCGCGGGCGACGAGCTCCACCACCTCGCCGTCGCGGGCGAGGTCGTAGGCGCGCTCACCCTGGATCTTGATGGCGGAGAAGCGCGGCGGCACCTGCTCGATCTCGCCGACGAAGGAGGGGAGGGCGGCCTCGACCGCCTCGCGGGTCGGGCGGGCGTCGCTCGTGGCGACCGGGCGCCCCTCGGCATCGTCCGTGTCGGTCTCGACGCCCCAGCTCACCTCGAAACGGTACGCCTTGCGGCCGTCCATCACGAAGGGAACGGTCTTCGTGGCCTCGCCCAGGGCGATCGGCAGGATGCCGGAGGCCAACGGGTCGAGCGTGCCGGCATGGCCCGCCTTCTTGGCGTTGAACAGGCGCTTCACCACCGCGACGGCCTGCGTCGAGGTGATGCCGACGCCCTTGTCGAGCACGACCCAGCCGCTCACGTCGTTCTTCTTCGGGCGGTCGTGACGCGGCCGCCCGCGCGGGGGGCGGCGGCCGCTGCGCGGCGCGTTCTCGCGTCGCGCATCGCCGTGCGGTCCCTGCGGCGCCTCGACGGCGCGCTCGGAAGAAATCTCGTCCTGCATCCTGTCCTCGATCGACGGGTTTTTAAAGGGACTCTGCCCGTCAGGGGGCCATCACGCAGCCCGTGGGGTGAGAGGGCGGCACGGCGGCTGCGCCCTGATGGGGATCAATCGCGCGAGGGCGAATCCGGTTCGGCCTCGTCGTCCCCGCGGGGTGCGCTTTCGAGATCCCGCTGGACCTTCTCGCTGCGCAGGAGCCGGTCGATGCGGGCCGCCTCGTCGAAGGTCTCGTCGCGGCGGAAGCGCAGTTCCGGGGCGTATTTCAGGTTCACGCGCCGGGCAACCTCCTGGCGCAGGACCTTCCTGTGCCGCTCCAGCGCCGCGATCACCGGGGCTTCGTCCTGCCCGCCGAGCGGCATGACGTAGGCGGTCGCGAGCTTGAGGTCCGGCGACATGCGCACTTCCGGCACGGTGACGACGTGCGAGCCGAGCACCGGGTCCTGGATGTCGCCGCGCTGGAGCACCTCCGCCAGGGCGTGGCGCACGAGTTCGGCCACGCGCTGCTGGCGCTGCGAGGGACCGGTGGGAGTCTGCTTCTGGGCCATCGGCTGATCACGTCGCTGAGCCGCGAAGGCTCGTCTACGAAACAAAGGGGGCCGCAGCTTTCGCCGCGGCCCCACTTGAGGAAGAGCGGTAGGGGAGGGCCGCTCAGAGCGTGCGCTTGATTTCCTCGACGTTGAAGCACTCGATGAAATCGCCCACGCGCATGTCCTGGTAGTTCTGGAAGGACATGCCGCACTCGTAGCCGGCGGTGACTTCCTTGGCGTCGTCCTTGAGGCGCTTGAGCTGGGACAGCTTGCCCTCGTGGATCACCACGTCGTTGCGCAGCAGGCGGACATGGGCGCCGCGCTGGACCACGCCCTCCATGACCCGGCAACCGGCGATCTTGCCGACCTTCGACACGTCGAAGATCTGCAGGATCTGCGCCTCGCCCAGCCGCTCCTCGCGAAGCGTCGGCGGCAGCATCCCCGACAGCGTGGCTTTGATGTCGTCCACGAGGTCGTAGATGATGCTGTAGTAGCGGATCTCGGTACCGTCGCGCTCGGCCGCGTTGCGCGCTTCCTTATGGGCGCGAACGTTGAAGCCGATCACCACCGCCTTCGAGGCGTTGGCGAGCGTGATGTCCGACTCGGTGATGCCGCCCACGCCCGAGAGCAGGACGCGGACACCGACCTCGTCGGTCCCGAGCGCCGTGAGCGCGCCGACGATCGCCTCGACCGAACCCTGCACGTCGCCCTTGATGACGACGGGCAGTTCCTTGCGGCCGGCGCCTTCCTTGGCCTCGCGCATCATGTCGATGAGCGAGCGGTTGGCGCCACCCGTGCGGGCGGTCAGGCGGTCGCGCTTGATCCGGGCGCGGTACTCGGTGACCTCGCGGGCGCGGGCCTCGTTGGGCACCACGATCACGCGGTCGCCGGCATCCGGGGTGCCGTTGAAGCCGAGAACCTCGACCGGAACCGACGGGCCCGCGTAGGGCACGTGCTTGCCGGTGTCGTCGATGAGGGCGCGGATGCGGCCCCACTCGGCGCCGGCCACGACGATGTCGCCGGTGAACAGCGTGCCGCGCTGCACGAGGATCGTGGCCACGGGGCCGCGACCGCGGTCGAGCTGAGCCTCGATCACCGTGCCCTCGCCGTCGCGCTTCTCGTTGGCGCGCAGGTTCATGATCTCGGACTGCAGCTGCAGGCCTTCCAGAAGCTCCGGAATGCCCTCGCCGGTCTTGGCCGAAACCTCGAATTCCAGCGTCTCGCCGCCCATCGACTCGACCTGGATGTCGTGCTGCAGCAGCTCCGTGCGGACCCGCTGCGGGTTGGCATCCGGCTTGTCGATCTTGTTGATCGCGATGATCATCGGCACGCCGGCCGCCTTGGCGTGCTGAATCGCCTCGATGGTCTGCGGCATGACGCCGTCATCGGCCGCCACCACGATCACGACGATGTCCGTCACCTTGGCGCCGCGGGCGCGCATGGAGGTGAAGGCCGCGTGGCCGGGGGTGTCGATGAAGGTGATGAGATCACCCGACGGCGCCGACACCTGGTAGGCGCCGATATGCTGGGTGATGCCGCCGGCCTCGCCCTCGACCACGTTCGCCTGACGGATCGCGTCGAGCAGCGAGGTCTTGCCGTGGTCGACGTGACCCATGATCGTCACGACCGGGGGACGCGGCTCCAGATCCTCCTCCAGATCCGGCTCGTCGGAGGTGAGACCCTCCTCGACATCCGACTCGGCGACGCGGCGGACCGTGTGGCCGAGCTCCTCGGCGATGAGCTGGGCGGTGTCCGAATCGATCACGTCGGTGATCTTGTGGATCTGGCCCTGCTTCATCAGCAGACGGATGACGTCCACGGCCCGCTCCGACATGCGGTTGGCGAGTTCCTGGATCGTGATGGTCTCGGGAATAATCACGTCGCGGGCGATCTTCTCCTTGGGCTCTTCGTGCCGGTGGCCGCTCATGCGCTGCTGGCGGCGCCGGAACGAAGCGACGGAGCGCGTGCGCTCGTCCTCGCCGGACGTGGCGTTGGCGATGGTCAGCCGGCCACGGTTACGGTCGCCGCCCGGCGATTTCGGCGTCTTGGGCGGCGTGATGATCTTGAGCGGCATGCCGGGACGGCGGATCACCCGCTTGGTGTCCGATTCGTCCTCCATCGCCGCGCCGGCGGCACGGCCGGCCGGACGCGCCGCGGCCGTCGCCCCGGCGGGACGGGCGGCCGTGGTCGGGGTCGGTGCCTTCTCGGGCTCGGGAGCCGGAGCCGGACGAGCCATGAAGTTGAGGTCGCGGGGCTTCTTCACGTCCGCGGTCAGGGTGCGGCGCGGCTCGGCCGGCGCCTGAGGCGCGATCGGACGGGCGGCAACCGTCGGACGGGCCGTCGGCGCACCGGTCCGGCCGGCGGGCACTCCCGGACGGGTCGGCGCCGTGGCGGGACGCTGCGGCGCGGTGCTGGCCGGACGCTGCTGCATCGGCCGGGTCGCGGCCGCCGCCGGGCGCGGAGCCTGGGGTGCCGCCGGAGTTGCCGGATCGGCCGCTGCCGTCGGAGCGGCGGCGGGCGCTTCCGGGGCATCGGCAGGCGCGTTCGAGGCGGCGCGGGCGGCCTCCTCTTCCGCGGCGCGACGGCGCGAATCCTCGGCGGCCTTGCGGCGGAGTTCGTCCTCCTGACGGCGACGATCCTCCTCCTCGCGGCGGCGCGCCTCGGCGGCCTCGCGCTCGCGGCGCTCGGCTTCCTCGCGGTCGCGGCGGGCCTTCACCTCGGCCTCGGCGCGGGCGCGGGCCTCGGCCTCGCGGCGCTGCGCATCGGCGAGAGCGCTGGCGCGGGCATCCCGCTCCTGCTCGCTCAGGGTGCGAAGCACGACGCCCGAGGCGCTGCGGCCGGCCGGACGCGTCGCCGCGGACGGGGCGGGCGCCACGGAAGCGGGGCGCGGCGGTGGTGCGGCGACGGGCTCACGCGGCGCGACCGCTCCGGGGGCGGCGCCGATCGTGCGCCGCTTCACCGTCTCGACCACGACGGACTTCGACCGCCCGTGGGAGAAGCTCTGACGGACCGTCCCCTGCTCGACCGGGCGCTTCAGCGTCAACGGCTTCGAGGGGGCTCTGGTCTGCGTCTTGTCACCCGGATTGTTCGTATCGCTCATTCAGTCTGAACCCTGAGGGCTTCCATCGTCCCGTCGGCCGGCGGCGGGCATGCCCGGCCGATAATCATTTCATGTCGTCGTCGTGCAAATCGAAGGCGGTCGCGCCAGCATCGAGCGGGGCGTCCTCCTCGGACGCCGACGCCATACCCTCGAAGGTGCGGAACCGACGCCAACGCGCGAGATAGCCGGTTGTGCCGGCTCCCGCGATGAGGGCAGCGTGTATCACATGATCCCGCCCCAAGGCCATGTCCAATTCGGCGTTGGACAGGTCATCGATCACGGGAATAACAGATATGGCATCGCCGTAGCGCCGCCGCAAGGCGGCGCCGAGCTTGCGACGGCCGTCGGGGCTGGCATCGCTGGCATGCAGCAGGGCCTTGACGCCCTCCGCACCGAGAACGGCCGACTCGACCTTGCCGAAGCCCGTCACGACGCAGCCGGCCTTGTTGGCAAGCGCCAGCGACTGGCGCAGATCCGTGCGCAGACCGTCGGCGACCTGAGCGACGAGATCGGGCGGCATCGTCGCGTCGCCGGACTTGAAGGCGCGGTTGAAGGCGCGCCGCTTCACCGCCGTCTCGACCGCCGCGCGGGTGGCGGTGACCCAGGCGCCGCGGCCCGGCAGCCGGGCACGCAGGTCCGGCACGACCGTGCCGTCGGGACCCAGCACGAAGCGGATCATCGCCGCCGGCGACTGCGCCTTGCGGGTGACGATGCAGGTGCGCACGGGCTCCCGGCCGCGGCCGGGGCCACGGTCGAGAATCGGGCCGTCCTCGGCCGTCTCGCCCTGCGCGATCATATCCTGCCTCGTCGCTTCCGGTGACGGGCTCAGGCCTGCTGCGGCTCGGCCGCGGCCTGCTCGGTCGCCTCGCCTTCGGCACCATCCTCGGCGGGCTCGCCCTCGGCCTCTCCGTCAGCCTCGCCCTCGCTCTCCGTCTCGGGCAGGGCGTCGATCCAGCCGGCCTTGAGGCGGGCGGCCATGATCAGGGCCTCGGCCTCGGCCCGCGACAGTTCGAAGCCGTCGAGATAGCCCGCGTGGCGCACGGCCTCGGGGCCGCGGCCTTCCGTGTAGCCGACGAGGTCGTCGGTGGCGCAGCCGGCGAGATCCTCGACCGACTTCACCTCGTTCTCGCCCAGAGCCACCATCATCGCGGTGGTGATGCCGTCGATCTCGCGCAGCTCGTCCTCGACGCCGAGTTCGCGGCGCCGGTCGTCCTGCTCCTGCTCGATGCGGGCGAGGTAGTCCTGGGCGCGGGCCTGGATCTCGGCACCGGTCTCCTCGTCGAGGCCCTGGATGCCGGAGAGCTCGGCCACGTCGACGTAGGCGATCTCTTCCACGTTGCGGAAACCTTCGGCCGCGAGCAGCTGGCCGACGGTCTCGTCCACGTCGAGCGCTTCCATGAAGGACTGGGTGCGCTCGGCGAATTCCTTCTGGCGACGCTCGGATTCCTCGGCCTCGGTCAGGATGTCGATGTCCCAGCCGGTGAGCTGCGAGGCGAGCCGCACGTTCTGGCCGCGGCGGCCGATGGCGAGCGAGAGCTGGTCGTCGGGCACCACGACCTCGATGCGGTCGGCCTCCTCGTCGAGCACCACCTTGACCACTTCGGCCGGCTGCAGCGCATTGACGATGAAGGTGGCCTGATCCTCCGACCACGGGATGATGTCGATCTTCTCGCCCTGCAGCTCGCCGACCACCGCCTGGACGCGCGAGCCGCGCATGCCGACGCAGGCGCCGACCGGGTCGATCGAGGAGTCGCGGGAGATCACCGCGATCTTGGCGCGCGAGCCCGGATCGCGGGCGACCGCCTTCACCTCGACGATGCCGTCGTAGATCTCAGGGACTTCCTGGCCGAACAGCTTGGCCATGAATTGCGGGTGCGAGCGGCTGAGGAAGATCTGCGGCCCGCGCACCTCGGAGCGCACGTCGAACAGGTAGGAGCGGATGCGGTCGCCGGGGCGGAAGGTCTCGCGCGGGATCATCTCGTCGCGCCGCACGATGCCCTCGCCGCGGCCGAGATCGACGATGACGTTGCCGTACTCGACGCGCTTGACCACGCCGTTGAGGATCTCGCCGATGCGGTCCTTGTACTCCTCGTACTGGCGGGCGCGCTCGGCATCGCGCACCTTCTGCACGATGACCTGCTTGGCCGACTGCGCCGCGACGCGGCCGAAATCGAAGGGCGGCAGGGTGTCGGAGATCACGTCGCCGACGAGCGCGCCGGGATTGTAGCGCTGGGCCTGGGCCAGCGTGATCTCGCGGGCGTCGTTCTCGACCTGATCGACCACGAGGAGGTGGCGCGACAGGCGCAGCGCCCCGCTCTTGGGATCGATCTCGGCGTGAACGTCGGTCTCGGCGCCGTAACGGGAGCGGGCGGCCTTGGCGATCGCCTCCTCCATCGCCTCGATGACGATCTGGCGGTCGATCACCTTCTCGCGGGCCACCGCGTCGGCGATCTGCAGGAGTTCGAGCCGGTTGGCGCTGACGACGGCCATGGTTCTGATCCTTCTTTCGGTCGTGCCTTCCGCTGCGGGAGCGGGTTCGTGTCCGGGTGTCCTGGCCTCTCTCCGAAAAAGCCGATGCGGCCATTCGGGACATCTCGCCGGGGTCAGTGCAGGGTGTCGCGATTCTTGAGGCGGGCGGCCTTGGTGACGATGCCGCCGCCGGGCTTGGGCTTCTTCGCCTTGACCGGCTTGTCCGCCTTGCCGGCCCCCTTCGGCTTGGGCCGCTTCGGCTGGGGGATGAAGCGGATCTGAGGTGCCTCGTCCTCCGCCTCCTCGCCTTCTTCCTCGTCCAGGCCGTCGCCGTCCTGCGGCGGGGCGGAACCCCGGCGCAGCGATTCGCGGATCAGCTCGTCGGTCAGCACGAGATGCGCCTCGCCGAGATCGCGCAGCGGCACGTCGATGCGGCTCGGCAGGCCGGGCTTCACGTCGGGCAGGTCGATCGGCACCGTGGCACCGTCCGGGCTCGGCACGCCGAGGATGCCGCGGAAGCGCTTGCGCCCGTCCATCGGCACGGCAAGCTCCACCTTGGCCTCGTAGCCGGCCCAGCGCTCGAAATCGGACACCCGCACCAGCGGTCGGTCGATGCCGGGCGAGGAGACTTCGAGGTAGTAGGCGCCGCCGACCGGGTCCTCGAGATCGAGGATGGGCGAGATCGCGCGGCTCACCGCCTCGCACTCGTCCACGCCCATCGTACCGTCGGGCCGCTCGGCCATGATCTGCAGGGTGCAGCCGTTCGTGTTCGAGACCTTCACCCGCACCAGGCGGAAGCCGAGTCCCTCGATCGGCCCCTCGACGATCCGGGCGACGCGCGCGGCGACGCCGGTCTCGCTGACAAGACGCTTCTCGGTGGGCTCCGCCATGCTGTCGTTTTCCGAAAGTCTCGATCGGGGGTTAAGCTTGGCAAATCCGGTTCAGGACGCGCTTGCGGAAATAAAAAAGAGCGGACCCCGGGGGGCCCACTCCCGCAAGCAGCCTATCGACTGCACCAGAAATGTTGAGCCGTGACTTAACCCCGGCGCGCGGCGAATTCAAGCGCTTCCGCGCGCCATCCTGCGTCCCAAACCCGCCATGGGCGGCTGCAAACGGGGTGCCCGGTGCCGATCGAACCGCGCGCGGCGGCGCGCCTGCAAGGAAGAGAGCCATGCCGAGAATCGCCACCGGACCCGATCCCGACGCGCTGCACCCGATGCCGGGGCAGGAGCGGGTCACCTTCATCCGCAATCTCGACCTGCCCGAGAACGTCGAGGTCGGCGCCTACAGCTACTACGACGATCCGGCCGGTCCGCGGGCCTTTCTCGACGCGATTCTCTACCACTTCCCCTTCATCGGCGACCGGCTGATCATCGGAAAGTTCTGCGCCATCGCCGCGGGCACGCGCTTCCTGATGAACGGCGGCAACCACCGGCTCGGCGGCCTCTCGACCTATCCCTTCCCGATCTTCGGCGGCGACTGGACCGGCCGCTTCGCGGGCGAGCTGAACTTTCCGAATCGCGGTGACATGATCATCGGCAACGATGTCTGGCTCGGCTTCCACAGCACGATCCTGCCGGGCGTCACGGTCGGCGACGGAGCGGTCATCGCCGCCCACGCGGTGGTGAGCGCAGATGTCCCGCCCTACACGATCGTGGCCGGCAACCCGGCCCGGGTGGTCCGCCGCCGCTTTTCGGAGAACGACGCAGCCCGGCTCCAGCGAATCGCGTGGTGGGACTGGCCGGTGGAGCGCATCACCGCTCACCTGCCACTGATCAGTGGGGGAGATGTGGGGGCGCTGGAAGCGGTTGCGCGAGAGGGCTGACCGACCCCGCCGCATCAATGATGCGACCGCTCAGCCCATATCCTCCAGCGGGAAAGGGGCCGGCTCCCAAATCGCCTCGGCCGCGGTACCGGCGACGTTCTCCCGCTCCCATCGATGCAGAATCGCGGCGAGTGCGGCGCGGTCATCGTCCAGAAGGGGCTCGCGCAAAGAGAGAATGCGCAGCCTCCACCTTCGCCAGAACTCATTTTGATGAGGATACTGCAATTCGGGCGACGCTTCGACCTGCTGCCACCAGCAGCGTGCCAGATTTAGATTTCCCAGCGCAATATCGTAAACAACATTTTCGAAGAAATCTTTTCCCCAGGTGTATTCCATGGTTGCTTCAGTCAAAGAGCGACAAGCGTACAACGTATCGACACTTCGGAGAAGTTTTACCACCTTCTCAGTTTTTGCTAGAAAATCCTGCATCATCTCCGGATCGTCCCAGCGCCAATTTCTTCCCCGCCCATCAATGGCAGCCGACCGATGGATATATTCCCAACAAAAGCCAGCATGGGTGGTTGCCCCAACGTTCGGAAGGAAGAGAGGGTTCAATGTCCATTGCGGCGTGAAGTGGAGAGCTGATGAAGTTCGATCAATCCAGATTTCCCTTGCAACATGATGAGCCGGCATCAGCCAGAGCCTATGATTGTTAACAAGCCTAAGATCAGGATTGCGCTCCAACAGTGGGCGAAGAAGCGTCCGAACCTGTCGAGCGGTCGTCATCAGCGTGGCTTCACCTGTGTTACAATGATCCGAATCGTGCCAGGGAAATGCATATTCGCCATGGTTGCAAGGGTACGGGCACGCTCCAAAGTGAGCTTGGCGTTGCCTGTCTTGTAATCGTAGATGCAGGTCGTCTGAGGGACGCTTCTCTCCAGCAAATCCAAGCGAACCGAGCCCGGAGTCCCATATGTTGCTAACCTTGTCCCGGCATCGAACGAAATTTCCGACTTGAAATTCGGATCGGCCAACGCTTCGACATGCTGATCGATCTCGAAATGAACTCTGTTCGCGTAAGATTGCGCGGTCCTGTATAATCCACTGGCACGAACGCGGCGCGCAATTTGGTTGGTGATGGCCTCGACCTGACCGTTGCGTTGGCAGGCGGCATCGAGGGCTGACTGACTGATGGGCCCGATCCAGATCGCGGGGGCGGTGGCACTCTGCGGGTTCGGCCAGAACTCTTGAGCCGACAGACCGAGCACGGTCCTGCTGTACGGGTCGTTTTGTCCAGACCGGACGGCGTAAAGGGCGAGGGCGAGTTCGACCGTGGCAATCGCAACCGGCGCCGCAGGCAGGAACGCCGGTTGCGCGAAGGCCTCCGGCTCCGCGCCGGCAGCCGTGAAGGTGCTGCGCCCGAGCACCGCCCCGGTCTCGCCGTCGCGGATCGTCTGCGTCAGGCCCGAGGTCTCGAAGATCCGGCTCTGGCCATCCGGCGCCGTGACGATGTCCTGTGTGTCGTAGTCGCGGCGACCGGCCCGAATGCGCAGCGAGAGGACGCGCGTCCCATCGTCCAGAACCGTCTGCTCGCGGTGAGCGACATCGCCGTCGGTGTCGTTGGATCGCCCGCCGACGCCCTGGCCGCCGCCCGACGGAACCCATTGCCCGCCATCCGGCTGGCCCGCGGGCGCCCGCGGCTGATCCTCCGAAAATTTGCGTCGCAGGGTCCGTTCGAGCCGGACCGCCCCGAGATCGAGCGCTGCCCCTGCCAACAGACCCCGTATGGCCGCAACCTCGGTGCGACGACTCCCGCGCTGGTTCATGCCTCGATCCTCCTGCCACCGAAACAGGAAAATATGCATATTATGACTTAAGTAATATTACAAGACTTTTATCCTATAGCAGCTACGTTTCGTTCCTGGCGCCCCCGGCCACCCAAACGAAAACGCCGCCCTGAGGGGCGGCGCTTCGCAATGTCATCGATGAGGGCTTGAAGATCAGGCCGCCTGACGCGCCTTGTTCAGCAGCTTGCGGTTCACCAGCACCTCGGCGATCTGCACGGCGTTCAGCGCCGCGCCCTTGCGCAGGTTGTCCGAGACGCACCAGAAATTCAGGCCGTTCTCGACCGTGGCGTCCTCGCGGATGCGGGAGATGTAGGTGGCATCCTCGCCCGCCGCCTCGTGCGGGGTCATGTAGCCGCCGTTCTCGCGCTTATCGATCACCAGCACGCCGGGCGCGGCGCGCAGGATCTCCGTGGCCTGCTCGGGGGAGAGCGGGCGCTCGAACTCGATGTTCACCGCCTCGGCATGGCCGATGAAGACCGGCACCCGCACCGCGGTGGCCGTGAGCTTGATCTTGGGATCGAGCATCTTCTTGGTCTCGGCGACCATCTTCCACTCTTCCTTCGTGTAGCCGTCCTCCATGAACACATCGATGTGCGGGATGACGTTGAAGGCGATGCGCTTGGTGAACTTCTTCGTGACCACTTCGCCGGCGGTGAAGACGGCGCGGGTCTGGCTGAACAACTCGTCCATGGCGTCCTTGCCGGCGCCGGAGACGGATTGGTAGGTCGAGACCACGACGCGCTTGATGGTGGCCGCCTCGTGGAGCGGCTTCAGCGCCACGACGAGCTGCGCGGTCGAGCAGTTCGGGTTGGCGATGATGTTGCGCTTGGTGAAGCCCACCACCGCGTCGGCGTTCACCTCGGGCACGATGAGCGGCACGTCGGCGTCGTAGCGGAAGGCCGACGAGTTATCGATCACCACGCAGCCTTGGCTACCGATGCGGGGGCTCCACTCTTTCGACGCCTCCCCGCCCGCCGACATCAGGCAGATGTCGGTGTCGGAAAAGTCGTAGGTGTCGAGCACTTTGACCTTGAGAATCTTGTCGCCGAAGGAGACTTCCTGGCCCTGGCTGCGGCGCGAGGCCAAAGCCACGACCTCGTCGGCCGGAAAGGCGCGCTCGGCCAGAATGTCGAGCATCTCGCGGCCCACATTGCCCGTGGCTCCGACGACGGCGACCTTGTAACCCATCTCACCAAACTCCGCTGCGCGGGCGGGATGCAACCGGCCCGCTTCTTCCCGTGGCCGGCGGACGCACCGCGCGGGCCTTAACCTTCGGGAAGATCCCATAGGCTGAAGAGCCCGCCCCGATTCGTGGTCGAGGTGGGCTCTTCAGGCGCCGCGAGCAAGATGCCCGGCGCGCGCGCCTGTCAAGGGGCGCCGGCTGTCGCCGGGTGACGGGCGGCAACCGACGATTCACCATCGGCCGAGAATTCGGAGGACGGGGCGCCCGCCCGCAACCGGCCGGTGGGAGCGGATCGGGCAGGGATGGCGCGACGGCGAGGGCTCTTCCGGCCCCGCGGACCCGACAAAGGCCTGCGCATGCTCCCCCGACAGGACGACGCCCCGGATCGCTCGCACGACGAGGACCACGAGAGGGACGAGGACGGCCACGCGCTGTCCCGGCCCCGCCCGTTCCGCCGGGCACGGCTCGCGGGCAAGCTCGCCGCCTGCGCGGCGCTGATCGCCGGCCTGTCCCTCGTCGCCCGGGACCGGGCCGCCGCTCCGGAGCCGCCCCAAGCCTGGCGCGAACCGCCGCGGGCGCAGGAGGGCGCGCGCCGGGCCGTCGCGGCCACGGAGCCGCTGCTCACGCTTCGGGCGGATGCGGCCGAACTGGCGCCCCAGGCCGAACCCACCCGCTGGAATGCCGGCCTCGGCCAGCGCGAGGACAGCGTGAGCCAGGGGGCCTTCGACACGATCGAGGCGCCCTATCTCCTCGTGACCGCCACGGATGCCGGCGCGCGGACCGAGGCGGCCCCGAGCCTGTTCGTCACCCTGGTGCGACGGGCCGCGGACGGGCGCGGCCTGTCCGTGACCCGCACGGGCGAGCGCGGCGTCGTCGCGACGCGCCTCGGCAGCTTCGAGACCGTCGAGGCGACCCTGGCGGGGGAGGGCCGGCGAAGCTGCACAGGGTTCCGCAGCCTCGCCCTGAAGGCCGTCAGCGTCGACGGCTGGCTCTGCGGCATTCTCGGACAGGCCCCCGAGACCAGGGCCGTGGCCTGCGCCATCGACCGGATCGCCCTGGCGGGACGGGTCGCGGCGAATCTTGGTGCCGACATCGCCACGGGCGCGAGCGCCTGCCAGCCGGAGACGGTGGCGGACACGGGGCCGGGCGAACGGACCGGCTCGATCGCCGTGGCCGGTGCGCCGCCACACAATGCGGCGAAATCGCGGCGAAATTAGCCAAGCGCTGCCATATTGCGGGAACAACAGCCACGCCAGAACGTCTACTCTGCAACAAGCGGGATTCTTAACGAACGGCCCGTACAGTCGCCTCTCACTCGACAAGGTACGCCATGCGCTCGACCAAGCTTGCCCTTCTGGGCGCCATGACCCTCACCGCGATCGGCTTTGGCACCAGTGCGGAGGCGCAGGGCCCCTACGGCAACCCCGGCTACGTGCGCGTGAGCCAGCCGCTGCCGATCCGCATCCGTCCGCGCTCGTGGCTCGATGCCGGCAACGTGGTCGAGCCGGGCAACGGTTCCGTCTCGAACCCGGCCACCAACCCGGCCTTCATCGCCGCTTCGACCCAGCTCAACCCGCCCTACGGCCGCAACGACCGCTACGGCACCGGCGTGCTGCCCGACCCGATCACCAACGGCCCGTTCATCGGCGCCCGATCCTCGGCGATCCGCAACGTCGACCTCTCGGCCTTCGACGCGATCGACCCGACCTCCTACGTGGCGCGCTACGGCAACCCGTACCGGTAGGATCGTTCCTCTCACGGCGTGATCGCGGGCCCCTCGGGGCCCGTTTTCATGTCCGGTCCCGATCAGGTCTTGAGCACCGGCTCGGCGACGTCGCCCGCGCCGCGCTCGGCAAGGTAGTGGGGCTGGAACAGGCACATGCGCACCGCGTCCCGGTAGCGCCCGTTGACGAAGAACTCGTCCTTCAGGATGCCCTCGGGCCGGAAGCCGCAGCTCTCGTAGATGCCGGCGGCGCGCTTGTTGTCCTTGTCCACGTGCAGATAGAGCTTGTGGATGTTGAGCACCTTGAAGGCGTAGTCGATGGCGATGCGGGTCGCACGCTTGGCGTAGCCCTTCCCCTGGCAATCGGGGTGGATCGCGATCTGGAACTCGCAGCGGCGGTGCAGATGGTTGATCTCCACCAGCTCGACCATGCCCGCTGGCTCGCCGCGTTCGTTGGCGATGATGAAGCGCCGCTCGGTCTGGTTGTGGATGTTGCGCTCGTAGAGCTGGGCCAGTTCGGCGAAGGATTCGTAGGCCTCTTCGAACCAGTAGCGCATGATGCTGTCGTTGTTGTTGAGCTGGTGCACGAAGAGGAGATCCTCGCGCTCCAGCGGTCTCAGCTTGATACTCATGTCCGTGCTCGGCCGGGGCGTGAACGCGTTGAAGGTCCGGCCTACTCCCACGCCGTTCAAGACGGAATGATGAAAGCCGGCTCCGGAACGCCGCGGAGCCGCGCCTCCTCCACGGCCAGGGCGCGGGCGGCGGCCGCGTCCACGGCCTCGAGCGGGCGGGCCAGGCGCAAAGCCCGGGTCGGCTCCCCGGCCCGCATCACCAGCACGATCGTCTCGACATCCGGGCAGCCGGGATCGGAGCAGGCGATCTCGTTGACCGAGAGCGCGTCCGCCTCGGTGAGACCGAGCGCCGGGCCGATCAGCGCCTTCGCCCGCGCCGCCGCACGGGCGAGCCCGGCGGAGCGGGCGCGCCAATCCTTCAGGCTGACGAAACCCATCGAAGGTTCGGTGCCGGTCAGGCCGCCGCCCGGCGCCAGGCCGGGAAGGGGTCGGGCAGGTGGCGATAGGCTTCCGGATCGAAGCGGCGTGCGTCGGCCGACCCGACGAGGCAGGCGTCGAGGCTGGCGGTGATCGCGTCCCGGTCCATGCCGCGGCCGATGAAGACGAGTTCCTGACGCCGGTCGCCCCAGACCTCGCTCCAGACGGTGTCGAGGCGCTCGCGGAAGACCGCTTCCTCCGGCCAGCGCTTGCGCGGGACGGCCGCCCACCAGAAGCCCATCGCGCCGATATGGGCGACCGCACCGGCGAGCGAGAAGGCGCCGACCCATTCGGGCCGGGTCGCGAGCCAGAAATGGCCCTTGGCCCGGATCAGCCCCGGCCAGGTCGTGTTCGCGAAGGCCTGGAACCGGGCCGGATCGAACGGGCGCCGCGCCCGGTAGACGAAGGAGCCGATCCCGTACTCCTCCGTCTCGGGGACGTGGGCGTGCGCGCCGTAGAGTTCCTTGAACCAGAGCGGGTGCTCCTGCGCCTTCTCCTCGTCGAACAGGCCGGTATCGAGGATGGCATCCGGCGGCACTCGACTCCGGACGGCTTCCAGGATGCGCGCATCCGCGTTGAGGCCGCGCACCACGGCGCGAACGAGGTCGAGCCGCTCCGGCGGGACATCGCCCGCCTTGTTGATCACCACCACGTCGGCGAACTCGATCTGCTCCACGAGGAGATCCACGAGCGTGCGGGTGTCGTCCGCTCCGGCGGTCTCGCCGCGCTGGCGCAGGAAGTCGTTCGAGCCGTAATCCTTCAGCAGGTTCACCGCATCGACCACGGTCACCATCGTGTCGAGCCGCGCCACGTCGCTGAGTGCGTGGCCGGCCTCGTCGCGGAAGGAGAACGTGCTCGCCACCGGCAGCGGCTCGGCGATCCCCGTACCCTCGATCAGCAGGTAGTCGAAACGGCCCTCGGCGGCGAGGCGGCGCACCTCGGCGAGGAGATCGTCGCGAAGGGTGCAGCAGATGCAGCCGTTCGTCATCTCCACCAGCCGCTCGTCGGTCCGCGAGAGGTTCGCGCCGCCGTCGCGCACGAGGTCGGCGTCGATGTTCACCTCGCTCATGTCGTTGACGATCACGGCGACGCGCCGCCCCTCGCGATTGTTCAGGACGTGATTGAGCAGGGTGGTCTTGCCCGCTCCCAGGAAGCCGGACAGCACGGTGACGGGAAGGCGGGTATCGGTTTGCGGCATCGGGGATCCTACGACTTGTAACATTATAACATTCAAGTCGCAGGGCTGCGTCAAGCGAAAGAATCTGGAATCGATGGTCGACTCGTAGACCGAGCTGCGGGAAAAGGCCTTGACGCAGGACCGCAGTGAAGCGTGCCTCCGATGCCGCGCGTCGTCCCTAACTTCAGGGCGGCGGCCGCGCGGCATTGAAACAGTTAAGGAGTTTCGGGTGCGACCCTGGCGCGAGGGACCGGGTGACCGGCGTGGCTATCACCACGGCAACCTGAAGGAAGCGCTGATCGAGGCTGCGCGCCGCTTCATCGCCGAGCGCGGGATCGGCGGCTTCACCCTGGTCGATGCGGCCCGCCTGGTCGGCGTCACCCCCGCCGCACTCTATCGCCATTTCCGCGGGCGCGAGGCCCTGCTGGAAGAGGTGGCCGGCCGGGGCTTTGCCGATCTTGCCGACCGCTTGGCGCGGGCACTGACCGGCCGCGGCACGCCCTTGGAGCGTTTCACCCGCATGGGTGAGGCCTATCTCGCCTTCGCCGAGGAGGAGCCGGGCTACTACGCGGCGATCTTCGAGGTGCGCGGGCAATCCGCTATGCCCGTGCCGGACCGGCCCAACCCCTTCGACCTTCTGGTCGAGGCCCTGCGCGCGACCTTCCCCGACGGTTTCGACGGCGTCGATCCACGCTTCCTGGCGCTCGAAGTCTGGGCGCTGTCGCACGGCATCGCCACGCTGGCAGCGGCCGGCCAGCTGCCCAAATCGGGGCCCGACAAGTACGAGTTGCTGCGTGCGGGCGTGCTCGCTCTCGTTCATGGCGCCGGAATTCGCGCGAGGGGCGGGACCTGAGCCCTTGAAACCGTCAAGGCGGGCCCGCATGTGAATGTTGTTCACATTCACACCTCGGAGCCTCAAGCCGTGAACACGTCCTCCACCTCTCCCTGGTCCTGCGGCGCGTCTCACCGCAGCGGCCCCTTTCCCAAGCGCTCGCTCGAAATCGGAGCGATCGTCGTCGGCTTCGTCTACTGGTGGCCGATCGCCGTCGCCTACGTCGCCTGGAAGATCGCGGGCTACCCCGCCCTCGGCCAGATGAAGGAGTTCGCCAGGAACGGCAGCTTCAGCTTCGCGGGCGGCAACGGTTCGTCCCGCTTCGCCCGCGCCTTCGAGGCCGCCACGGCCCGGACCGGCACGGGTGCGACCAGCGGCAATTGGGCCTTCGAAGAGTATCGCCGCGCCGAACTGGAGCGCCTGGAGGCACGCCGCCGTGCCCTGCAGGAGGAAAGCCGGGCGTTTGCCGACTTCGTCGAGGAGCTGAAGCGGGCCAAGGACCGCGAGCAGTTCGACGCCTTCATGGCCAAGCGTCGCTCCGAGGGCGGTGGGCCGACCATCGAGGCCTGATCCGAAGGCACGAACCCAGATAGCAGCGCGATCAAGGAAGGGCGCCCCGCCAGCCGGCGGGGCGCCCTTTCTCCGTTCTGAACGATTTGATTGCAGTGCAGCGATTCCGTCGCCCTCGGCGGTTGCCGCGGGCCGGCGACGCCATAACTGCCGTCTCTGGGAACAAGCGGACGCACGGGCGCCTTGTGAGACACGAGAGACGCCCGCCAGCCCGAACGACGTTCGTTTTCCAGTGGAGATCGGTGGCCTGATGCGGCGCGCCCATGCGATGCGGTTCGGCAGCGAGTTTGCCGAGGATGGTGTGCGGTTTGCCCTCTGGGCACCGACCGCCAAGGACGTGTCCCTCGTCGTGGACGGGACCGACCATCCGATCCCCGAGGTCGGCGGGGGCTGGCGCCGCACGACGCTGCCGGGCGTGCGGGCCGGAGCCCGCTACGGCTTCCGCATCGACGGCGGCCTCGTGGTGCCGGATCCCGCCTCCCGCTTCCAGCCGGACGATGTCTCCGAGCCCTCCGAGGTGATCGATCCCAACGCCTACGCATGGTCGGACGGCGCCTGGACCGGCCGGCCCTGGCAGGAGGCGATCGTCTACGAGTTGCATGTCGGCACGGCGACGCCCGAGGGGACCTATGCGGCTCTGGAGAAGCGCCTGGACGATCTGGTCGATCTCGGCATCACCGCGATCGAGCTGTTGCCGCTGGCCGACTTCAAGGGCACGCGCAACTGGGGCTACGACGGCGTGCTGCCCTACGCGCCGGACGCGGCCTACGGTCGGCCCGACGATCTCAAGCGCCTGATCGACAGCGCCCACGCCAAGGGCCTGATGGTTCTGATCGACTGCGTCTACAATCACTTCGGCCCGGCCGGGAACTATCTCCACGCCTACGCCAAGACCTTCTTCACCGAGCGGCACCAGACGCCCTGGGGCGCGGGGATCAACTTCGACGGGCGCGAATCCGGCCCGGTCGTGCGCGACTACTTCATCGAGAACGCGCTCTACTGGCTGAAGGAATATCATTTCGACGGCATCCGCTTCGATGCGGTGCACGCGATCCTCGACGATTCCGAGAAGCATTTCCTGGCCGAACTCGGCGAGACGATCCGAAAGGCCTTCCCGGATCGGCACGTCCACCTGATCCTCGAGAACGAGGCCAATCAGGCTCGCTGGCTGGAGCGGGACGACAGCGGGCAGCCGATCCTGCACAGCGCGCAATGGGCCGACGATCTGCACCATTGCTGGCACGTGCTGCTGACCGGCGAGGATGCCGGCTACTACGAGAGCTTCGCCGACAAGCCGGTCGAGCATCTGGCCCGCTGCCTCGCCGAGGGCTTCGCCTATCAGGGCGAGCCCTTCCCGACCCTCGACAACCATCCCCGCGGTGAGCCATCGGCCCACCTTCCACCCTCGGCCTTCGTCACCTTCCTGCAGAACCACGATCAGGTCGGCAATCGCGCGCTCGGCGAGCGCCTGAGCCATCTTTCCGATCCCAGGAAGCTTGCCCTCGCCCGTGCCGGGCTGCTGCTGGCGCCGCAGATCCCGATGCTCTGGATGGGTGAGGAATGGTCGGCCTCGGCACCGTTCCTGTTCTTCGTGGATTTCGCGCCGGACGAGGAGCTGAACAAGGCCGTGCGCGAGGGACGCCGCCGTGAGTTCAAGAGCTTTGCCGCCTTCGCCGACGACACCTCGGTGATCCCCGACCCGACGGAGGCCAAGACCTTCGAGGATTCGAAGATCGACTGGGACGAGGCCGAGACCGAGCCGCACCGTGCCGTCTGGGCCGACACCCGCAACCTGCTGCAGATCCGTCGGCAGAGCGTGGTGCCGCTGACCATGACCCGCTACCTCGGCGCCAAGGCGGAGATTCCGGCGCCGGGCGTGGTGGACTGCACCTGGCGCTACGAGGGCGGCTGGCTGCGCTTCGTCGCCAATGTCGGCGACGCGGATTTTGAGGCGAGCGCCGCGGAGGGCCAGGTGATCTGGTCGAACGGAGCCTCGCGACAGCTCATGCAGCTTCCCTCCTGGACCGGTGTCTTCCTGATCGGGGGCGGCACGTGAGCGTTCCAGACCAGAGTTCCGCAGACGTGAGTTCCACCGACGTGACTGCCCTCGAACGTCTCGCAAATCTCGTCGGAATCGCGGACGGTTTCACCGACGCCTTCGGGCAGAGGGTCGACACGCCCCTCGAAACCCGCCGCCTGATGCTCGAAGCCCTCGGCTTCACCGCCGGCGAAGACGTGGCGATCCGCGACAGTCTCGCTGCGGTCGAGGCGGTCCGCGGCAACCTGATCCCGCCGCTGATCGCGGCGGAAGCGCGGCGCGGTCTGCGCGTCCCGCTGCGGACGGACGCGTCGTCGGGCGCGGTGGCGTGGCGGCTCGTTGACGAGCACGAGCGCTCCCGCGAGGGGCGGGCGACGCTCACGCTCTCGGAGGAGGGCGCCGGCTTCGATCTGCCGCCGCTGACGCCCGGCTACCACCGGCTCACGGTGAGCGTCGAAGACCGCAAGGCTCAGGCCTGGATCGTCGCCGCACCGCAGCGCTGCTGGCGCCCGCGCGCCTACGCCGAGGACGGGGCCCGCGACTGGGGGCTGGCCGCGCAGCTCTACGGCCTGCGTTCGCCGAGCAATCTCGGCATCGGCACCTACGCCGATGCCGGCCGGGCCGCTCGCGACGCCGCACTCCGCGGCGCCTCGTTCCTGGGCTTGAGCCCGGCCCACGCCCTGTTCCCTTCGGATCGGGCGAAGATCTCGCCCTATTCCCCGTCTTCGCGGCTCTTCCTCGAAACGCTCTACATCGAGCCGGGTGCACTCCCGGGCTTTTCCGGCAGCCGCGCGGCGGAATTGCTGGAGAGCCACCGCAGCCGCATCGAAGCGCTGCGCGACACCTCGCTGGTCGATCATGCCGGCGTCTGGGAGGTGCTCTCGCCGATTCTCGAAGCCTATTGGGCGGATTCGCCGGCACGCGCCGGAAAGGACGCCGGCTTCGAGGCCTTCCGCGAGGAGGGCGGCGAGAACCTTCGCTCGCACGCGACCTTCGATGCCCTGTCCGAGCATTTCCGGGCGCAGGGTGCGCATTGGTTGGGCGATTGGCCCGAGGAGGTTCGCCGGGCCGGCACCGAGGCCGTCAATGCCTTCGCCGAGACCCACGCCGAGCGCATCGCCTACCACCTCTTCCTGCAATATCTCGCCGACAGCCAGCTGAAGGCCTCTTCGGAACTCGCTCTCGAGTCCGGCATGCGGCTCGGGCTCTACCGCGACCTCGCGGTGGGCGCCGATCGGGGCGGCTCCGAGATCTGGTCGCATCCCGAGCGCTTCGCCAACGGCGTCTCCATCGGCGCGCCGCCGGACCTGCTCGCGCCCAAGGGCCAGGATTGGGGCTTGCCCGCCTTCGACCCGCTGGAGATGGAGCGCGACGGCCTCAAGGCGTTCCGGGCCCTGGTGAAGGCGAATATGCGCCACGCGGGCGCGATCCGCATCGACCACGCCTTCCAACTCGCGCGCCTCTTCCTGATCCCGCTCGGGCATTCGGCCCGGGAGGGCGCCTACGTGGCGATGCCGTTCGAGCCGATGCTTGCGGTGCTGCGCCTGGAGAGCCACCGCGCTAAATGCCTCGTCATCGCCGAGGATCTCGGCACCGCGCCGGAGGGCTTCTCCGACGCGTTGATGGCCTCGGGCATCCTCAGCTACCGCATCCTCGCCTTCGAGCGCGAGCAGGGCGGCGCCTTTAAGGCGCCGGAGGCCTATCCGAAGGATGCGCTGACCGCGATCACCACCCACGACCTGCCCACCTTCGTCGGCTGGTGGCGGGGGGTGGACACCGACACGCGCCAGTCGCTCGGCCTCTACGACGCCGAGCGGGCCGAGTCCGAGCGCACGGAGCGTGTCGCGGAGCGCTGGCGCCTGTCGGAAGCCCTGGCGAGCCAGCAACTGCTTCCCAGCTCCGAGCCGCCCGAGCACGCGCCCTTCGAGGCCGCCGCCCGTTATCTCGCCCGTGCGCCCTCGATCCTCACCGCCGTGCAGTACGAGGACGTGGTCGGCGAGCTGAGCCAAGCCAACGTTCCCGGCTCGACCGAGGGCTATCCGAACTGGCGGCGCAAGCTCGACCGCAACCTCGAAGCCATCGCCGCCCCCGGGGGACCGCTCGCCAAGCTCGCAGCCGCCCTCTCGGCGGAGGAGCGCGGTCCGCGCTCGGGCGCCGCCCGCCTCGCCTCGGCCCCGCCGCGGGCGACCTATCGCCTGCAATTCCACGAGGGCTTCACCTTCGCGGATGCGGAGAAGATCGTCCCCTACCTGCAAAAGCTCGGCATCAGCCACGTCTACGCCTCGCCGTTGCAGCGGGCGCGGCCCGGCTCGACCCACGGCTACGACATCGTCGATCACTCGCAGATCAACCCGGAGATCGGTGGCGAGGAGGGGTTCCGCAGCTTCACCGACGCGCTTCACGCGCACAGCCTGAAACTCCTGCTCGATATCGTGCCCAACCACATGGGCGTCGGTGGGGCCGACAATCCGTGGTGGCTCTCGGTGCTCGAATGGGGCGGCCTGTCGCCCGCCGCCAATGCCTTCGACATCGATTGGGAGCGCCTGGGCGCCAACGGCAAGCTGGTCATCCCCTTCCTCGGCGAGCGCTACGGCGAGGCGCTGGAGAAGGGCACGCTGGAATTGCGGTTCGACGAGGCGTCCGGCGCGTTCAGCGTCTGGCACTACGAGCATCAGTTTCCCGTCTGCCCGCTGCAATACCCGACCATCCTCAATCGGGCGCTGGCCGCCCTCGGCGAGGTCGGCGACGACATGTCGGCGGAGGTGCTCTCGATCACCGAGCGCCTGCGCATGATGGGCGAGGAGACGAACCCCGAGCGCCGCCGGGCCATGCCGGAGGCCGCCGAGGCCCTGAAGCGGCAGCTCGCCGGCGCGGTGCGCGCCTCGCCCCAGATCGCCGCCTCGATCTACCGGGCGCTGCACCTGCTCAACGGCAACCGCGATTATCCCGATTCCTTCGGCCCGCTGCACCGGTTGCTGGAGCAGCAATCCTACCGGCTCGCCCATTGGCGCATCGCCTCGAGCGACATCAACTACCGCCGCTTCTTCGACGTGAACTCGCTGGCCGGCCTGCGGGTCGAGTTGTCGGACGTCTTCACGAAATCCCACGACCTGCTGTTCCGCCTCATCGGCGAGGGCCGGATCGACGGCCTGCGCATCGACCACATCGACGGGTTGGCCGATCCGCTGAACTACGCCCGCGCCCTCCAGGCCGCGGTCGGTCCCGGCTTCTACATCGTGGTCGAGAAGATCCTGGAGCCCGGCGAGAAGCTGCGCGACTGGCCGGTTGCCGGCACCACCGGCTACGACGTGCTGAACCAGCTCGACGGTATCCTGGTCGACCAGGCCCTGAAGCCGCGCATCGAGAAGTTCTATCGGTGGGCCACCGATATGGACGAGCCGTACGGCTTCCAGTTCCGCGCCGCCAAGGCCGAAATCCTCGAGATCAGCTTCGCCTCGGAGCTTGAGGTGATGACCGGCGATCTCAAGCAGATCGCCGATTCCGACCGGCGTACGCGCGATTTCTCCACCAACGCGATCCGCCGCGCGCTGATCGAGATCGTGGCGCGCTTCCCCGTCTACCGCTCCTACCTGCCGGGCGATCTCGACGAGACCGAGATCGAGCTGGAGGACGTGCGACTGATCGAGGGCGCCGTGCGCAAGGCCAAGCGTTGGAGCGCCCTGCCGGACCGCTCTGTGCACGATTTTGCCGCGGACGCTCTCCTCGGCCGGATCGATGTCGGCGGTGCGGGACAGCCCGATCCGCAGGTGGTGCTGCGCTTCCGCCGCCGCTTCCAGCAGCTCACTGGCCCGGTGATGGCGAAAAGCCTGGAAGACACGCTGTTCTACCGCTTCGTGGAATTGCTGGCGCTCAACGAGGTCGGCGGCGATCCGGGCGAGTACGGAATCGACCTGGAGCATTTCCACGCCCTCCAGGCCGCCCGTGCCCGCGACTGGCCGAACGCCATGATCACCACGGCGACCCACGACACCAAGCGCGGCGAGGATGCCCGCTCGCGCCAGCTCGCCCTCTCGGAACTGCCGGAGGAATGGGCTCGGGCCTGGGATACGTGGCGGCGCGCGTCCGAGCCGTATCTCGGCAAGGTCGAGGGTGAAGCCGCGCCCGACCCGAACGACCAGTGGATGTTCCTCCAGGCCATTCTCGGGGCGTGGCCCCTGGAGCTTCTGGACAGCGACGATCCGGAGGCGGTCGAGGATTTCCGCAAGCGGCTCGACGCCTATTCCGAGAAGGCTCTGCGCGAGGGCAAGCGTCGCTCGAGCTGGGTCAACGTGGACGAGGCCTACGAGGGCGCGGTCCACGCGCTCTTCGCCGAACTCGTGGCGCCGGGCTCCGACTGCCTCGCCCGGCTGCGGCCCCTGGTGCGGCGGCTCGCCTATCTCGGCATGATCACCGGGCTCGGGCGGACGGTGCTGAAATGCACGCTGCCCGGCATCCCCGACACCTACCAGGGCACGGAGTTCTGGGACTTCTCCTTCGTCGATCCCGACAACCGCCGTCCGGTCGATTACGAGGAGCGGAGCCGGGCGCTGGAAGCCGGCGAGGCGCCGGCCGGGCTGATGGGCACGTGGCGAGACGGCCGGGTCAAGCAGGCGACGCTGGTCCGGCTCCTCGCGGACCGGGCCGCGCGGCCGGCCTTCTACGCCGACGCCGATTACCGGCCGCTCGCGGCCGAGGGCGAGCGCGCGGCCCATGTCGTGGCCTTCACCCGCTCGGCGGCGACCTCCGGCGAGGGCGATCTGCTCGTCGCCGTGCCCCGGCTCGTCGCACGGCTGACGCCCGAATCGGGTTGGACGGGCGAGGCGTTCGCCGGAACCGTCCTGTCCGTGCCGGCGGGCAGCCGGTGGGAGGACGTGATCGGAGGCGGCAGGGTCGATGCGGCGGATGATCGGCTCGATCTCGGTCGGCTCTTTGCGGAGCTGCCCTATCTGGTGCTGCGGCGGACCGCCTGAGGCGGTCCGGCTCATCGGAACGTGCGAGACCTGATGCGACAAGACGGAAGGCGAGCCATGAACGCACCGAGCACCGCGATGACGCCCGCGACGCGGACCGAAGCGGGGACGGTGGCGCTGCCCGCCGCCTTCGCCCCCCGCGCGGAGGGGCCGCGCATCTACAACCTGTTTCCGCTCCTCGTCGGAACGGTCTCGGCTTGGACGGCGGAGCTGCCGCGCATCGCGGAACTGGGCTTCGACTGGGTCTACCTGAACCCGTTCCATCAGACCGGCGGCTCGCGCAGCCTCTACGCGGTGGCCGATCTCGACCGGCTGGACGAGCGTTTCCGCGACGGTGACGGCACGCCCGACGACGAGCAGATCGCCCGCTTCTGCCGGGCGGCGGACTCGCACGGCGTCGCGGTGATGAGCGATCTCGTCATCAACCACACCGCCGACAACGCCCGGCTCTTCCGCGAGCGGCCGGACCTGTTCGTGCGCGACGGCGAGGGCAAGCCGGTCAGCCCCGCGGCGATCGATCCGGACGATCCCTCGAAGCGCACCGTCTGGGGCGACCTGATCGAGCTCGACTACCACTCCGAGCATGCCCGGACCGAGCTGACGCGGATCTTCGACGGCTACATCGCGAAGCTCCAGGGGCTCGGCGTGCGCGGCTTCCGCTGCGACGCCGCCTACAAGGTGCCGCCGGATGTCTGGCGCGCCCTGATCCAGGCGGCCAAGCAGCGCGAGCCCGAGACGCTGTTCGCCGCCGAGACGCTGGGCTGCACCTTCGAGGAGGCGCAGGCCACCGCGGGCGCGGGGTTCGATTACCTGTTCAACTCCTTCGCATGGTGGAACCTCAAGGCGCCCTGGGCCCTGGAGCAGTACGAGCGCCTCCGGGTCGTGGCGCCCTCCATCGCCTTCCCCGAGAATCACGACATGGCCCGCCTCGCCGCCGAGATGACCGGCGACGCGCAGGCGGTCGCCGAGCGGCTGAAGACGCGCTACGCGCTCGCCGCCTTCTTCTCGGCCGGCGTGCTGATGCCGATCGGCTACGAGTGGGGCTACCGCCGCGCGCTGCACGTGGTCGAGACCGACCCGGCTTCGCGCGAACACGATACCGGCATCGACATCTCGGGCTACGTGAAGGCGATCAACGCGCTGAAGGCCGAGATCCCGGCCGCCAATGTCGAGGGTGCGCAGATGCGCCTGTCGGCGCCGGACGCGCCCTTCACCGCCCTGTTCCGCACCGACACCGGCCACCCGGCCTCGGCGCATTCGGCGACGCTGGTTCTGTTCAATCCCGGCGAGAGCCCCGCGCCCGTCGATGCCGGCCGCCTGATAGAGCGCACCGGCGGCCAACTCGCCGCCTTCGTGGACCGCACGCCGGAGGCCGAGCCCATCGCCTTCCATCCCGGCGCCAGCATCGACCTGCGGCCGGGCGAACTGCGCATCCTCGTCGCCGAGCGCGCGAAGGTGGCGGCTCCGCCGCCCGCGACCGTCCCGGACGGCAAGGGACGCGTCGTCATCGAGGCGGTGACGCCGGAGATCGACGGCGGTCGCTCGGCGGCCAAACGTGTCGTCGGCGAGCAGGTGCGCGTCGAGGCCGACATCTTCTCCGACGGCCACGAGATCATCAACGCGGCGATTCTTTCTCGCGTGGTCGGTGAGGAGACCTGGCGCCGCGACCCGATGGTGTTCGTCGACAACGATCGCTGGGCCGGTCACTTCCCGCTCGAGCGGAACGCCCGCTACGAATTCACCATCGAGGCGTGGCGTGACGGCTTCTCCTCGTGGATGCGCGACACGCTGAAGAAGCGCGATGCGGGCGTCGATATCCGCCTCGAGACCATCGAGGGCGTCGAACTGATCCAGATCGCCGAGGATCTGGCGAGCGGGGCGGAAAAGCAGCGTCTCGACGCGCTGATCCGATCGCTGGCCGCCGAGCCGGAGGGTTCGCCCGCCATCCTTGAGAAGATCCTGGCGCCGGAATCGACCGCACTGATCCGGCGCAACGCCGAGCGCGTGAACGCCACGCGCTATCCGGTGAACATCCCGGTCATCGCCGACCGTCTCGCGGCGCGATTCTCCGCCTGGTACGAGATCTTCCCGCGCTCGCAATCGGGCGATCCGAACCGGCACGGTACCTTCGCGGACGTGATCCGCCGTCTGCCCGAGATCCGCGAACTCGGTTTCGACGTGCTCTACTTCACGCCGATCCACCCGATCGGGAAGACCAACCGCAAGGGCAAGAACAACACCTTGAAGGCCGAGCCCGGGGATGTGGGGTCCGTCTACGCGGTGGGCTCGGAGGAGGGCGGCCACGAGGCCGTGCACCCGGAACTCGGCACGCTGGAGGATTTCCGCCAGCTCGTGGCGGCCTCGCACGCCCACGGCATGGAGGTCGCGATCGACTTCGCGATCCAGTGCTCTCCGGACCATCCCTGGATCAAGAACCATCCCGAATGGTTCGAGTGGCGCCCCGACGGCACGCTGAAATTCGCCGAGAATCCGCCGAAGAAGTACGAGGACATCTCCAACGTCCACTTCTACGGCGGCGCGCTGCCCTCGCTCTGGATCGAGCTGCGCGACATCGTTCTCGGCTGGTGCGCGCACGGCGCCCGCATCTTCCGGGTCGACAACCCGCACACCAAGCCGATCCCGTTCTGGGAGTGGATGCTGGCGGAAGTGAACGCTCAGTACCCGGACGCGATCTTCCTCGCGGAGGCCTTCACCCGGCCGAAGATGATGAAGAAGCTCGCCAAGGCCGGCTATCAGCAGAGCTACACCTACTTCACGTGGCGCAACACGAAGCAGGAGCTGACCGAGTACGCTCTCGAACTGGCCGGCGAGATGGGCGAGTATTATCGTCCGAACTTCTTCGCCAACACACCGGACATCAACCCCTACTATCTCCAGACCAGCGGACGGGCGGGCTTCGTCGTGCGCGCGACGCTGGCCGCGACGCTCTCCTCGATCTACGGCATCTATAACGGCTTCGAGCTGTGTGAGGCCGCGCCCTATCCGGGCAAGGAGGAGTATCTCAACTCGGAGAAGTACGAGCTCAAGGCCTGGGATTACGACCGCCCCGGCAACATCCGAGAGCACATCATCAAGCTTAATCAGGCCCGGCGGGACAACCCGGCCCTGTGGGACTTCCGGAACATCCACTTCACGGGAGCCTCGAACGACAGCATCATCGCCTATGCGAAGGTGACGCCCGAGCGCGACAACTGCGTGTTCGTGATGGTCAACCTCGACCCGAAGAACCGTCAGGAATGCACCTACGAGGTTCCGCTCTGGCTGCTCGGCCTGCCGGACGACGGGGCGGTCGAGGTCGAGGATTTGCTGCTGGGTTACAAGTTCGAGCTCTACGGCAAGAGCCACCGGATCGCGCTCGACCCCGCCGACCGCTCGGCCATCCTCTGGCGGATCCGTCCGCGGCGGAATGCCTGACGAAATCCCCGACCTCTGTGCTGCCTCGCGCCGAAGTGTCCTCCACTTTCGGCGCAGGCGGCTCTAGATCGGGCGGGAAACGGCGGTCACCGTCGTGTTCTCGCCAAGAAGCGGGCCGAGGAAGCCCGCAGCCCGGCGCCGCACGGCCCGGTTCCGCTCTCGAAAGTGACGTGAGGCAGCGACGGGATGATCGATCGCAGCGATCCGCAGTGGTACCGTGACGCCATCATCTACCAGATTCACGTCAAGTCGTTCTTCGATTCGACGAATGACGGGATCGGCGATTTCGAGGGCCTGACCCAAAAACTCGACTACGTCCGCGATCTCGGCGTCACGGCGCTCTGGATCATGCCGTTCTATCCCTCGCCCCTGCGCGACGACGGCTACGACATCGCCGATTACCGCGACATCAATCCCTCCTACGGGACGATGGAGGATTTCCGGCATTTCGTGGAGGCCGCCCACGAGCGCGGCCTGCGCGTCATCACCGAGCTGGTCATCAACCACACCTCGGATCAGCATCCCTGGTTCCAGCGCGCCCGCGAGGCGCCGGCCGGGAGCCCGGAGCGCGACTTCTACGTCTGGTCCGACACGGACGACAAGTATTCCGATACGCGTATCATCTTCCTCGACACCGAGGTCTCGAACTGGACTTGGGATCCGGTTGCCAAGCAGTATTTCTGGCACCGCTTCTACTCGCACCAGCCCGATCTCAACTTCGACAACCCGGCCGTGCTCGAGGCCGTGATCGAGGTGATGCGTTACTGGCTCGACATGGGCGTGGACGGCCTGCGCCTCGACGCGATCCCCTACCTGATCGAGCGCGACGGCACGAACTGCGAGAACCTGTCCGAGACACACGACGTCATCAAGGCGATCCGCGCCGCGCTCGACGCCGAGTATCCCGACCGGATGCTGCTGGCGGAAGCCAACCAGTGGCCGGAGGAGACGGCGCAGTATTTCGGCGAGGGCGACGAATGCCACATGGCGTTCCACTTCCCGCTGATGCCGCGCATGTACATGGCGATCGCCCGGGAGGACCGGCACCCGATCACCGACATCATGCGCCAGACCCCGGAAATCCCGGAGGGCTGTCAGTGGGCAATCTTCCTGCGCAACCACGACGAGCTGACGCTCGAAATGGTCACGGCGGAAGAGCGTGATTACCTCTGGTCGTTCTACGCCGCCGAGCGGCGCGCCCGCATCAATCTCGGCATCCGCCGCCGCCTCGCGCCGCTCCTGGAGAACGACCGGCGCAAGATCGAGCTGATGAAGTCCCTCGTCCTGTCGATGCCCGGCACGCCGGTGCTCTACTACGGCGACGAGATCGGCATGGGCGACAACATCTATCTCGGCGACCGCGACGGCGTGCGCACGCCGATGCAGTGGTCGCCCGACCGCAACGGCGGCTTCTCGCGGGCCAATCCGCAGAAGCTGTTCCTGCCCGCGATCCAGGACCCGATCTACGGCTACGACGCCATCAACGTCGAGGCGCAGACCCAGGCACAGACGAGCCTGCTGAACTGGACGCGGCGCATGATCGCGATCCGCAACAACTCGGTGGCGCTCGGGCGCGGCGCGATCCAGTTCCTCTACCCCACCAACCGCAAGGTGCTGGCATGGCTGCGCGAGCATGAGAACGAGCGCATCCTCTGTGTCGCCAACCTCTCGCGCGCGCCGCAGGCGGTGCAGCTCGACCTCTCCGACCTGCGCGGCGCGATCCCGATCGAGCTGACCGGCGGCAGCGCCTTCCCGGCCATCGGCGAGCTGCCCTACCTGCTGACCCTGCCATCCTACGGCTTCTACTGGTTCTCGCTCTCGGTCGCGAATTCCGGCGAGATCGGCCCGCAGCCGGCCACGCCCGAGCTGTTCACCCTGGTGCTCACCGGCGGCGTCGAGACGCTGATCAAGGGCCGCGAGCGCACCGCCTTCGAGCGCACGGTGGCCCCGCCCTTCATCGGCTCGCGCCGCTGGTTCGGCGCCAAGGGCTCGCGCATCAAGGCCGTGCAGGTCGATGACAGCGCCATCGTCAAGGACGCCTCCGGCGAGGGCAAGTTCCTGCTGCCGCGGGTGGCGGTGACGCTCGCCAACGGCGAGCGCCAGGACTACTTCGTGCCGCTCGCGGTCGACGAGGGCCGCGAGGACGAGGCGCTGATGGACCACGCGGTCGCCCGCGTGCGCCGCGGCCCCCGCACCGGCCTGCTCTACGAGGCCGCCGCCGCCGCGCCCTTCGCGATCGCCCTGATCGAGGCCATGCGCGACGGCGTGACGATCCCGTCCGAGCGCGGCAGCATCGTCTTCTCGACGACGAGCGCCTACGATCCTGAGGTGCCCTTCGAGGCCGCCGACGTGCGCCGCCTCTCGGCCGAGCAGAGCAACACCTCGATCGCCATCGGCGCGCGGATGATGCTCAAGCTGCTGCGGCGCCTCCAGCCCGGCACGCATCCGGAGATCGAGATCGGCCGCTTCCTGACGGAAGAAGCGCATTTCCCCAACACGCCGGCCCTGCTCGGCGTGGTGGAGCACGTCTCCGAGGACGGCACCCGCACGGCGCTCGCCCTGCTCCAGCGCTTCGTCCTCAACCAGGGCGATGCCTGGACGCTGATGCTGGAAGGCCTGCGCCGCGACTTCGAGACGGTGGTGCTCGCCCCCGAGAGCGAGGCGCCGCAGCCGGACGAAGCCTTCCACGCGCATCTGCGGTGGGCGGTCCTTCTCGGCCAGCGCACGGCCGAGCTGCACCGGGCCTTCGCCATCGACACCGACGATCCGGCCTTCGCGGTCGAGCCGTTCGGCGAGGCGGATCTCGCCGCGCTGGCAGAGGATGCCCGTCATCAGGCCGCGCGGGCCTTCAAGGGGCTCGACGCCATCACCGCCTGGTCGCCGGGCTCGGCGAGCGAGGCGCTGGCCACCCGCCGCGGCGAGGTCGAGGCGCTGATCGACGAACTGGCCGCCGGCCCCCTGCGCGGCGCCCGCAAGACCCGAATCCACGGCGACTACCATCTCGGTCAGGTGCTCGCCTCCGAGGGCGATCTGGTCATCGTCGACTTCGAGGGCGAGCCCTCGCGGCCGGTCGAGCAGCGCCGCGCAAAGGCGACGCCGTTGCGGGACGTGGCGGGCATGCTGCGCTCCTTCGCCTACGGCGCCGAGACCGTGGTGCGCGAGATCGCGGCCCGCTTCGCCGACAGCGAGGAGCGTGCCCGCAACGCTGCGATCGCGTGGCGTGGCATGATCGATGCAGCCTTCCTCGACGGCTACGGACAGACCGTGGCCGGCAGCCCCGCCGCGGTGGAGGATGCCGAGACGCAGCGCGGCCTGTTGCGTCTGAGCCTGCTCGCCAAGGCGCTCTACGAGGTCGATTACGAGGTCAATAACCGTCCCGACTGGATCGAAATTCCGGCACGCGGTGTTCTCAACATACTGGACGAGGCCAAGCGCGACCGCGCTGCGGCCTGAACGGCACGCGCTCGGGCCGATCCGTATCCCGCGCCGGCCCGACGTGTTTCAAGAGAGGTGACTGGATGACGGCTCTGGACGACAAGGCCGCGGCTCGAAACGAGGGGCAGGCGGCCGCAAACGTCCCGAACAGGTCAGGCTCGACCGAGGCGCCCCGCGCGCCCCGGCCGGCGGATGGGCTCGGCGGAGACCAGGGCGCGCCCCGCGTGGGGCGCCCCGCCTCGCAGCCGCGCGACACGCACCTCCAACCCGATACAATCGCGGCCGTGATGGCGGCCGACCACGGCGATGCGTTCTCCGTTCTCGGCCCGCATCAGGTCGAGCCCGGCTCCTGGGAGGTCCGCGCGGTCCTGCCAGAGGCCAAGGGCGCCCGGCTGATCACGGCCGGCCAGAGCATTCCGTTCGAGCGCCTGCATCCGGACGGGTTCTACGTCGCGAGCGTGAAGAGCGACGGCCGCCCGCTCTACGAGATCGAGGTCGAGTTCTGGGATGGCACCAGCGCCCGGCGCAACGATCCCTACGGCTTCGGGCCCTCCCTGGAGCAGAGTGAGATCGAAGGTCTGCGCCAGGTCGGCAGCAACCTCGTCTACCGCGTGCTCGGCGCTCATCCCGGCGAACTCGACGGCATTGCCGGCTTCCGCTTCGCCGTCTGGGCGCCGAACGCCCGCCGCGTCAGCGTGGTCGGCGACTTCAACGATTGGGACGGCCGGCGCCACCCGATGCGGCTCTGGCTGAACGGCGGCGTGTGGGAGCTGTTCGTGCCGGGCTTGCACGCCGGCCAGAACTACAAGTTCGAGATTCGCGGCCCCGATGGGGCGCTCCTGCCGCTGAAGGCCGATCCGGTCGCCTTCCGCGGCCAGCACCCGCCGCAGACGGCCTCCGTGCTCCACGGCCTCAACGAGCCGCACTGGCACGACAATGCCTGGATGGACACGCGCGGGGAGAAGGACCCGCGCCACGCCGCCATGTCGGTCTACGAGGTGCATCTCGGCTCGTGGGCGCGGGTGCCGGACGAGGGCAACCGCTACCTGACCTACAAGGAGCTGTCCGAGCGGCTGATCCCCTACGTCAAGGAACTCGGCTTCACCCATATCGAGCTACTGCCGATCACCGAGTACCCGTTCGACGGCTCCTGGGGCTACCAGCCGGTCTCGCTCTTCGCGCCGACCAGCCGCTTCGGCACGCCCGACGACTTCGTCGCCTTCGTCAACGCCGCGCACGAGGCGGGCATCGGCATCCTGCTCGACTGGGTGCCTGGCCACTTCCCCCTCGACGCGCACGGTCTCGGCCTGTTCGACGGCACGCATCTCTACGAGCATGCGGACCCGCGCCAGGGCTTCCACCAGGATTGGGGCACCTACATCTACAATTTCGGCCGCACGGAAGTGTCGGCCTTCCTCACGGCCAATGCCCGCTTCTGGCTGGAGCACTATCATCTCGACGGCCTGCGCGTGGATGCGGTGGCCTCGATGCTCTACCTCGACTATTCGCGGCGCGCGGGCGAATGGATCCCGAACCAGTACGGTGGCAACGAGAATCTCGACGCCATCAACTTCATGCGCAAGACGAACGAGGCGACCTACAGCCACGCCCCCGGCACGATCACGGTGGCCGAGGAATCCACCTCCTGGCCCGGCGTCTCGCACCCGACCTATACGGGCGGCCTCGGCTTCGGCTTCAAGTGGAACATGGGGTGGATGCACGACACCCTGAAATACATGTCCGAGGATCCGATCCATCGGCGCTACCACCACCACAACCTGACCTTCGGCCTGCTCTACGCCTTCTCGGAAAACTTCGTGCTGCCGCTCTCCCACGACGAGGTGGTGCACGGGAAGGGTTCGCTGCTCGGCAAGATGCCGGGCGACCGCTGGCAGAAATTCGCCAACCTGCGCGCCTATTTCGGCTTCATGTGGGGGCATCCCGGCAAGAAGCTGCTCTTCATGGGCGGCGAGTTCGGTCAGGAGCGCGAGTGGAACCACAACCAGTCGCTCGACTGGCACCTGCTCGACGACTCCCTGCATGGCGGCGTGAAGGACCTGATCCGCGACCTCAACCACGTCTACACCGCGACGCCCGCGCTCTACGCCCGCGACGTCGAGCCGGGCGGGTTCCAGTGGTTGGTGGCCGACGATTCCGACAACTCGGTCATCGCCTGGGCGCGCAAGGGCAAGGCCGAGGGCGAAGTCGCCATCGTCGTCTCGAACTTCACGCCGGTGCCCCGCGAGGGCTACCGTATTGGCGTGCCGGCGGGGGGCTATTACCGCGAGGCGATCAATTCGGATGCCGCGCGCTACGGCGGCTCCAATGTCGGCAACATGGGCGGCGTGCAGGCCGAGGCCGAGCCGAGCCACGGGCAGCCGTACTCGCTGCGGCTGACCCTGCCCCCGCTCGCGACCCTGATCCTGATCCGCGAGGGTTGAGGCGCCCCGTCCCCGGTGCGGTTCAGCCGCTCCGGGGACCGAACAGGATCACGGCTGTGCCGACGAGGCAGATCGCTCCGCCGGCCAAGTCCCAGCGATCGGGCCGATGGCCTTCGATCCCCCAGAGCCAGAGGATCGAGGCGGCGATGTAGATGCCGCCATAGGCCGCGTAGGTCCGGCCGGCGGCCTCGCTCTCCACGAGCGTCAGCAGGTAGGCGAAGAGCGCCAACGAGAGCAGGCCGGGCGCGAGCCACCAGGCCGACCGCTCCAGCCGAAGCCAAGCCCAGAAGGCAAAGCAGCCGGCAATCTCGGCGAGCGCTGCGCCGGAATAGGCGAGGAGGGTCTTGGTCATCGGCAACGCTTGGAACGGGCCGAGCGTGTTGCCAAGCCGCGGTGATCAAGCTCGATGAGGCGCAGACCTCTCCTCCCCTTGACGGAGGACCTGGGGGCTCAGGGTTGAGACTCAATCGACGAGACCGTGCAAGGGCCGCTGAGGGCTGGCTCTCACGGCAGCGCCGCAGCCAGACCTTCAAGCCGAAAATTTGCTCCGCTTGATTATACGTTAGACAGATTGGATGTCGCCTCCGCCGGTCAGACGACGAAGGCACGGCTGAAGGTCACGGCCAGCCGCAAAAAATCAGAGAAACATCCCTAGTCCTTGAAGATGCTCGTTCCTTTGTCGCGCCTGCCAACGAGTGCCGCTTTCGTCACTGATGACCTCGAACCTCCACTCTGTGCTCAAGTCAATCGTAACCATCATGTGCGCGCTTGTGTAGATCACTTCAGCGGTCCATTCCTGTCCTTTGTGCTCGGCGATCAATCGTGCTCTTGGATCATCCAGCAGCGCGGCATCACGCGGCGCGTCCATGAAAACGCAGTCGATCGAGCCTGGTGGCGGCCATTCACCTGAATGCTTTGTGAATAAGATAAACCCTAGATCTTCTTCATCTTCAGTTCTAATGACGAATGTCGTCATGCCCAAATCCTTCTGGCGCGGAGTGGACGATCGCTACCGCCGTCATTCCATTCAGGTGAGGCAGCAGGATCGGGGGAAAGATGTCGAACAGCCTGCACAGGGCTCCCTGCGCCGGCGTACAACAAGGCTTCAAACGCCGTATGGATGAAGTATGATTTCAACAGATCATGGTCTTCGATCTGTTTCGGATGCCGCAAGGGTCGTCCGCTGAGAATCGATGTTGCAGAGTGGGTTAAGCGAACATCGTGAGGGTCCACAAGGCGTCGGCAGCACTCACCGGGTCACCGCCCGGAAGCCAACCTTCAGCTTGCGTCCATCCCCTCGCCCGCGTGGCCTACCAGCCCCCTCTGCGGCACAGCGCGATGAGATAGCGAAGCCGTGGGTCGGGGTTTCCGCGGCGGATCATCTCGCGCCCGTTGGCGCAGGTCTGCCGGCTTCTCGCGTCGCTCGGCTCGGCGCGTCGCGCCCGGGTGCCCCTGCGCTCGGCGTACCCGCGTTCAGCGTAGCCCCGTGCCATACCGGAGAGAACCTGACCCTGCGCGATCATGCCCGGATCCAGGGCGGGCTGCAGATCCTGCGCGACGGCAGGCGTTGCGATCATGAGCGCCGTTGCCAGGAAGAAGGTCTGCCGCATCATTGTCTCCCGATCGCTGACCGGATCGGGAACACGCCGCTCCGCGCGCGCCCGAAACGGACGTTCCACCTTCGACCCCATCCGGAGTGGGCCTGGGCTTCACCGATAGCCGCAGGCAGACCTTTTCAGGGGCCGCGCCGGGTCGCAAGCCGTTCCCGACATGGTCGAGCTGAGTGGGGTTTGCCCCCAAGTTGCGGTGGAGCGGTTTCGTCCGCGCCACCCCCAACCCTTCCCCCGCAAGGAGAGGGCGATCTTCCGTTCGATCTTATCGAGATCGCGCTACGCGTCGTCCTCCGGGGCGAACACCTCGCCCTTCTCGGCGAGCCGCACATTGGCGCGGTCGGCGGGCAGATCCCTCAGGTCACGATAGTCGCGGATCAGGCGATGAAGGTCGACCCGCGCCGGATCGGAGGGCTTGGGAGCGCCGGGATCGAAGCCCTCCACCACGGTCTCGACGCGGCGGTCGAGGAGTTCGCGGTTCTGCGGGTCGAGCCCTTCGATCCGCGCGAGAAGGTCGGCGATCGCCGCGCGTTTCGTCTCCAGTTCCGACATCGGCCGCCCCGCAAAGTTTATTGCGCGGGGACAGCGCCCGAGCGCCTCCACGGTTCCGTCGCGACGCAGGCTCGGACCTTTGCTCGGACCTTCCGCGGAGGCCGCGGGTTGGTGCGGCATGAGCCTAATTCTGAACGAGGAAACCGACAGACGGCCGGTGGAGCGGCCCCGTTCCGCGCGTCTCTGGCGCCCGCGCCGGGTGCTGGTGACGCCGGCCGCGCTCGAACACGCTCATGGGCAGCAAATCGTCGAGCGGGCCGAACGCCTGGGCCTCCCGGTCGAGCGCCTGAAGAGCAACCGGCTCACCGGGCTGCGCGACGAGGACCCGCGCCGCGCCTACAGGGAGGCGAAGGCGACGCTCGCCGTGGTCACCGCGCCGCCGACCAAGCTGAAGCTGCAGCCGATCCCGCCCAGTGCCGACTGGCGCTTCGACCTCGCCGAGGGCTGCCCGGCCCATTGCCAGTACTGCTACCTCGCCGGCTCGCTCTCGGGACCGCCGGTCACACGCGTCTACGCCAACCTCGACGCGATCCTCGGCAATCTCGGGGGCTATCTCGGCCAGGGCGGGGTCACCAGCGCCTCGGAGGCGCGGGCGGCGGAGGGCACCACCTTCGAGGCCTCCTGCTACACCGATCCGCTCGGGATCGAGCATCTCACTGGCTCGCTCTCGGCAGCGATCCGCCGGTTCGGCGCCTGGGACGCGCCGGTGCAGCTGCGCTTTACTACGAAGTTCGCCGCCGTCGGCCCATTGCTCGACCTGCCGCATGGCGGCCGCACCCGCATCCGCTTCTCGGTCAACGCCGCGTCCGCCGCCCGCTACGAGGGCGGTACCGCGCCGCTGGCCGAGCGGCTCGCCGCGATGGGGGCGGTCGCCCGCGCCGGCTATCCCGTCGGCCTGACGATTGCGCCGATCCTGCCCGTCGAGGGCTGGCGCGATGCCTACGACGCGCTCCTGCGCGATGCGGCCGACGCGCTGACCGACGGACCGGCGCCGGATCTAACGGTCGAACTCATCACGCACCGCTTCACGCCGGGCTCGAAGACGGTTCTGGAAGGCTGGTATCCGGGCTCCGACCTGCCGATGCGCGAGGCGGAGCGCACGCGCAAGTTCACGAAGTTTGGCTCGGTGAAGTACGTCTTTCCGAGCGACCTGATGAGGGAGATGCGGGCCTTCCTCACGGAGCGGGTCGCGGCGCGTCTGCCGGAGGCGCGGGTTCTCTACTGGACCTGAATGCTCTCGCGGCTCCGGATCGATCACCCCTTCGCCATGCGGGCCTGACCCGTGGGGCAGATGTCGAGCAGCGCGCAGCGCCCGCAGGCCGGCGAGCGGTGGAAGCAGACCTGCTGCCCGTGCAGCATCAGCACCTCGTGATTGTCGTAAAGCGCCTGCGCCGACCAATCGTCCGGCAACTGCGCCCGCAGCAGCACGTGGCTCGGGCCGACATCGATCTTGGGCCCGATCAACCCGGTGCGCTGGGCGACGCGGTGGTGGTGGCTGTCGACCGGCAGGGCCGGCATGCGCAGGGTGGAAAAAGAGAGGACCGCGGCGCTCGTTTTCGGCCCGATGCCGGGAATACCCTGGAGCCAGGACCGCGCCGCGTCGACGCCGAGATCCCGCAGGAAGTCGAGGTCGAGCGCGCCCACCCGTTCACGGATGGCGGCGAGCACCGCCTTGATGCGCGGCGCCTTCAACTCCGGCCACGTGACGCCGCGGATGATCGCCTCGATCTCCTCGACCGGCGCCTCCTCCACCGCCGCCCAATCCGGCCAGCGCGCCCGCAGAGCCTCGAAGGCGCGGCCCGAATCGGCGTTGCGCGTCCGGTGCGAGAGCAGGGAGGAGATCAGCTCCGAGAGCGGGTCAAGGCTGTGGAAGTACGGGATCGGGCATCCGTAGACGCCGCAGAGCCGGCGGTGGATCTCCAGCGCCTTCTTTCGCAGCATCTCGGAGCCGGCGGGCTCCTCGACGCGGCGGGTCCGGCGCGTCGCGGGTGAGGGGTGGTCCGGAAACAGAGACATGGAAACCGAATCCGCCAGGGGATTCGGCGGTTCCCGGGCGCGACCTCGGTGCCGCTATTTCGGCAGGGCGTAGATGTTGATGTCGAGCTTGTCGTCCGCCCCCTCGCCCAGGTCGGTGACGTATTCCTCCAGGAAGCGGTCCTGCACCGCGATCTCCTTGGCGTCGAGATAGGCGATCAGGGTCTCGTAGGTGCCGTCGATCTCCTCGTAGGTGCCGCTGTGCTTGAAGCGCAGGGCCTTGCCGCTGGGGCTGGAACCGAACTTCACCCCGTTCGTCTCGACCGCCTGCGCGGGGACGGATTCGATCGGGATCATGGCCTCGTACTGGAAGCCGTCATCCTCGGTCTTGGTGAAGAGCGCGATCGGACGGCCCGCCGGCTTCAGGCCGAGCTTGGCCAGGGTCTCGCCGATGGTCTTGTACGAGGCCCGGAGGTTGGCCCGCGCCTCCTCCCACTTCGTCTCGCCCGCCAGGATGGCGACGGGTTTGGCCGGCAGGGTGACTTCGTCCACGTCGTTGGCCTCGCCCGGATTGGGCACGAGCGTCGGCAGCGTCGAGGGCGGCGGCGTCAGCGAGGGAGCCGCACCGGACTGGGCCGGGCGGGGAATCGGCACCTGCTGGGGCGCGGGCGCGGCCGGATCGGGGCCCGACTTCGCCGTGTCCGGCACCGTCGTCGTCGGCAGCGGGTTCGTTTCGGCGGGGGAGGGGGCGTTGGTGGGCGGCGGCGCGCCCTGGCCGGCGGCGGCGATCGGGAGAAGGGGGGCGAGAGCCAGGAGGCCCGCGGCGAGGGAGGGCAGACGGGTCAAGGCATAAGGCTCCGAGTGGCCGACCCCGCGAAGGTAGGGCCGATGGCTGCGCCGCGCGAGACCGGACGCGCCGCGACGAAACGGTCATCCGAGCCGGACTCGCGCGCTGCCGCGGCTTTTGCCATATACGCCGCACAATCCCCGACAAGTCGCACAGAAGTCGTCAGAGGCCCGATGAGCCCTCTCGCCAATCGCCGTTTCCTGAAGATGCACGGCGCCGGAAATGCCATCGTCGTGCTCGACCTGCGCGGCACGGACCTCCGCGTCACCCCGGTGGAGGCCCGCGCCATCGCGGCGGACCCGCATTCGCAGTTCGACCAGCTCATGGTCGTGCACGATCCGGTCAGCCCGGGCACGGATGCCTTCATGCGCATCTACAACACCGATGGCTCGGAGGCGGGCGCCTGCGGCAACGGCACACGCTGCGTCGCCTACGCCCTGTTCGACGATCCGGCCATGGCGCGTCCCTCCGAGAACGGGCAGCTGACGCTGGAGACGAAGGCGGGGCTCGTCGGCGTGAAGCGGGTGACCGATCGCTCCTTCACCGTCGATATGGGCCAGCCGCGCCTGCGCTGGGACGAGATTCCCCTGGCCGAACCCTTCCCGGATACCCGCCGCATCGAGCTGCAGGTCGGGCCGATCGACGATCCGATCCTGCACTCGCCCGCCGCCGTCAGCATGGGTAACCCGCACGCGATCTTCTTCACGGAGAGCGATCCCGACGCCTACGACCTCGGCCGGATCGGGCCGCTGCTCGAAGCGCACCCGATCTTCCCGGAGCGGGCCAACATCTCCATCGCCCAGGTGACGAGCCGCGACACGATCAAGCTGCGGGTCTGGGAGCGGGGCGCGGGCCTGACGCTGGCCTGCGGCACGGCGGCCTGCGCCACGGTGGTCGCCGCCGCGCGCCTGCGCCTGATCGGCCGTGCGGCCCGGGTGGCGCTGCCCGGCGGCGAACTCTCGATCGAGTGGCGGGCCGACGACCACGTGCTGATGACCGGTCCGGTCTACCTCGAAGGGGAGGGCAGCTTCGCCGCCGAGATCTTTTCCGGGATCGTGCGTTGAGCGTCGAGACGCTCACCTTCGGCTGTCGCCTCAACACCGTCGAGTCGGAGGTTCTGCGCGGCCACGCGGAAGCCGCGGACGGCGGGCGCGACCTCGTCGTCGTCAACACCTGCGCGGTGACCGCGGAGGCCGGGCGGCAGGCGCGCAAGGCGATCCGCCGACTCGCCCGCGAGCGCTCAGGAACCGAGATCGTGGTGACGGGCTGCGGCGCCGAGGTGGAGCGCGCGGCCTATGCCGCGATGCCGGAGGTGACGCGCCTCGTCGGCAACGCGGCCAAGCTGCGGCCGGAGACCTGGCGGACGGGCGCGACGACCGAGCCCGAGGACATCATGGCGGTGCGCGCGGCCGACCCGACCCGCATCGCTGCGATGAACGGGCATACCCGCGCCTTCGTGCCGGTTCAGAACGGCTGCGACCACCGCTGCACCTTCTGCGTCATCCCGTTCGGACGCGGCAACTCCCGCTCCGTCGCCATGGCCGATGTGGTGGCGCAGGTGCGCCGCATCGTCGAGCATGGTGGCCGCGAAGTGGTGCTGACCGGCGTCGATCTCACCGCCTACGGCCGCGACCTCGATCCCGACCTCACCCTGGGCCGGCTCGTGCGTGCCATCCTGGCGGCGGTGCCGGATCTGGTGCGCCTGCGCCTCTCCTCGATCGATTCGGTGGAGGCGGATGCGCAGTTGATCGCCGCCTTCGCCGAGGAGCCGCGGCTGATGCCGCATGTCCACCTCTCACTCCAGGCGGGCGACGACCTGATCCTCAAGCGGATGAAGCGCCGCCATTCCCGCGCCGACGCGATCCGCATCTGTCAGACCTTGCGCGCCCTGCGCCCCGGCCTCGTCTTCGGTGCCGACCTGATCGCCGGCTTCCCCACCGAGACCGAGGCGCAGTTCGCCCGCTCCCTCGACCTCGTGGCGGAGTGTGGACTGACGCATCTCCACGTCTTCCCCTACTCGCCACGGCCCGGCACGCCGGCCGCGCGGATGCCGATGGTGCCGGGCGAGGTGATCCGCGCGCGTGCCGCGCGCCTGCGCGAAGCCGGCGCGGCGGCCCTCGCGCGTCATCTCGACGGCGAGGTCGGCACACGCCGCCGCGTCCTGACCGAGCGGGGCGAGACCGGGCGGACCGAGACGTTCACGCCGGTCCGATTTTCGCAGCCGGTGCCGGCGGGTGAGATTCGGGAGATCACCGTCGCGGGCCATGACGGGCAGGCCCTGCGCGCGGCGTGATCGGGGTTTCGTTCGATACCCTCCGACCCTTGTCCCCCTGACCTCGGCCCCGCCTCGCCGGACCGAGAGCGCAAACGAAAACGGGCGCCTCAAGGAGGCGCCCGCAGATCGTCTCGGGTCGGTGTCCGAGGCTCAGAGACCGCTGAACTTGTAGTTGAAGCCGGCGCGGATCAGGCTGCCCTCGGTGGAGAAGCGCGAGGTGTAGGAGCCGGGCGGGGTCGGACCGGTCTGGTTGACCAGCACGTTGCGGCTGCCGAGATCGTAGCGGATGTACTCTGCCTTGATCGTCACGTCGGACTTGATGCCAAGCCAGCGGCCGACCGAGAAGTAGTTCAGGAAGCTGTCGACCGGGATCGCGTACTCGATGCCGCCGCCGTAGTTGTAGCCGGTTTCGAAGATCTTGCGACCGCCGCCGGTGTACTGCAGGACGGTGGCGCCCGGGTTGAAGAAGTCCGCACCGTAGCTGACGTGGCCGAAGGCGAGACCGCCGGTGCCGTAGACGAAGAACCGGTCGAAGGCGTAGCCGAGCTTGCCGTTGACGGTGCCGAGGAAGTCGAGGTTCTGCGTGTAGACGCTGGCATTGCCGACGGTGGGGTTCGGCGCGCCGTAGAAGCCCGTGCGCTTGTCGAGGTCGAGCCAGGTGGCGTCGAAGGCCAGACCGGCCACGAAGCCGCCGCCCGGCGTGAACTGATGATTGTAACCGAAGCCGCCGCCGATGCGGGAGAAGCCATCGACCTCGCTCTTGAGGGAGGCGGGGCGACGGGCGAGCCGCACGTTGCTGTCGGTGAAGGCGTCGTTGCCGCGGGTCTGGATGTTCGGGTTGTCGGTGAACGCGTAGCCCGTGTGCAGGCCGGCGTAGAAGCCAGTCCAGGTGAAGACCGGGACGGGTGCGAAGGCGATCGGCGGAGCCTCGCGGCGGGGCAGATCGGCAGCGAGCGCGGCGGTGCTCAGGAGCGCCGCGGTGCTGCCCAGGAGGAGAGCTCTGATCACGATGGGGGTCGCCTTCGGGTAACGCTGATTTCGAAGACGAAGCTACCAGCGGTAAGGCCAAGCTGCCTATGACTTTCCAGCAACACGCGCCTCGGATAACGTCTGAGTTGCGTTGGTGAACGTTTAAACGCTCAGATCAAGGAAAGTTGAACAGCAGAAAATCGGGAGCGAAAGGAAAAGTTCCCATTTCCCGATGAGCGTTGAAATGCGCCGCTGCTTCGGCCTTGACCTCTCGGTGCGGGGAATGCTTGTGGCCCGCAAGCCCCCGTCCGGCCAGCGGCGCGCCCGATCGCGCCGCTCATTTGCCGGGCCGTTCCCGCCCGCGACCCTTCGCGACAATGCGGGTCCAGCGGGTGTGATGGAGGCTGAATTGAAGCGCTCGCGCCGCACCAAGATCGTCGCCACTCTCGGCCCGGCATCCGACACGCCGGAGATGATCGAGAAGCTGTTCCACGCCGGTGCGGACGTGTTCCGCATCAATATGAGCCATCTGGCCCGCGAGAAGCTTCCCGAGCGGATCGAGGTGATCCGCACCATCGAGCGCGAAGCCAAGCGTCCCATCGGCATCCTCGTCGATCTCCAGGGGCCGAAGCTGCGGCTCGGCACCTTCGAGGGCGATCAGGCGATCCTGCAGAACGGCCAGACCTTCGTGCTCGATTCGGACCCGACCCCGGGCAACGCGGATCGCGTCTACCTGCCCCATCCCGAGATCCTGATCGCCCTGGAGCCCGACCACGACATCCTGATCGACGACGGCAAGCTGCGCCTCGTCGTGACGGAGGTGAGCGAGGGCCGGGCGGTCACCCGCGTCGAGGTCGGCGGCCGCATCTCGAATCGCAAGGGCGTGTCCCTGCCCCATACGGTGCTGCCGCTGCCGGCCATGACCGAGAAGGACCGCGGCGACCTGGAGGCCGGCCTCGCGGCCGGGGCCGACTGGATCGCCGTCTCCTTCGTCCAGCGCCCGGAGGACGTGGCCGAGGTGAAGAAGGTCGCGGCCGGCCGCGCCCTGGTCATGGCCAAGATCGAGAAGCCGCAAGCGCTGTCGCGCCTCGACGAGATCATCGAGATCTCGGACGGCATCATGGTCGCGCGCGGCGATCTGGGCGTCGAGATGCCCCTGGAGCAGGTGCCGGGCGTGCAGAAGCGGATCACCCGCAGCGCGCGCCGGCTCGGCAAGCCCGTCGTCGTGGCGACGCAGATGCTCGAATCGATGATCACCGCGCCGGTCCCGACCCGCGCCGAGGTCTCGGACGTGGCCACCGCCGTCTACGAGGGCGCGGACGCTGTGATGCTCTCGGCCGAGAGCGCCGCCGGTCAGTTCCCGACCGAGGCCATCGCCACGATGAACCGCATCGCCGAGCAGGTGGAGCGCGACGCGCTCTACTGGTCGATCCTGATGGCGCAGCGCTCCGAGCCGGAGCCGACCGCCTCCGATGCCATCGCCGCGGCGGCCCACCAGATCGTCGACGCCCTCGGGCTCCGCTCGATCATGGCCTGGACCCATTCCGGCTCGACGGTGCAGCGCCTCGCCCGCGCGCGGCCCAACGCCAGCGTCATCGCCCTCACGCCGAAGCGCGAGACGGCGCGGCGGCTGACCATGGTCTGGGGGGCGCATCCGATCGTCACCAAGGATGCGAGCGACGTGGATGACATGGCCTTCCGCGCCGGGAAATTCGCCGTGCGCGAGCGCTTCGCCGAGATCGGGGACCGGATCATCGTCGTGGCCGGCGTGCCCTTCGGCATTCCGGGCGCCACCAACATGGTGCGCATCGCCTTCATCACCCGCGAGCACGCCGAGCGGGCCTGAGGTCGGGCTTTACGGCGAGGGTGTTCCCGCCCTCGCCACCGTCTCCGACAATGCCTCGATCTCGCGGACGAGGGCGTCGGGGGCGGTGTAGGTCAGCATATGGCCCCGCCCCGGCAGCACGACGCGCCGGACCTCGGGAAGCGCCCGGCTGAGCGGATCGGCCTGCAGCCTCGTGACGACGATCGGGTCGGCATCGCCCGCAACGATCACGCTCGGCAGCCGGAGCGTCCCGTAATTTGGCGCCTGCTCCGCCAGCGCCGCCGGCAATCCGGCCAGATCCTGGATGTTGGCGAGCGCCGGCCCCGGCCGCAGGATCAGCGGCGCGCGACTCGCCTCGGCATAGTGCTCCACCGGGTGCTCGGGCCGGAACACGCGCTTCTCGACATTCGGGAAGACGCTGAGCCCGACGGGCACCGCGACGGTCCGGGTCAGCAGCCACGTGACGGGGGGATGGAGCGCAAACCGCACCCACCAGGGCAGCGACATGGGCGGGAGCGGCATCGCCACCGGCGCGATCAGCACGAGGCCCGCGACCTGCTCCGGCCGGTCGAGCCCCATGCGTAGGGCGAGCGCACCGGACCAGGAATGGCCCGCGAGGACTACCCGACCGGCGCCGATCCGCTCCAGAGCCTGCCCCAGCGCCCGGCCCTGGAAGGCCGGCGTAGCGGCTTGCGCGCCGGCGAGCCTGTCGCTGTTGCCGTAGCCCGGCCGGTCGAAGGCGATGACGCGAAAGCCCGCGCGGGCGAGATGCCGCCCGAACCCCTCCATCGGATCGAAGGCATTGCCGCCCGCGCCGTGGAGCAGGACGACCGTCCCCCGCGCGCCCTCTCCCGGCCCGTCCTCGAGATAGGCGATTCGGCCGCCCTCGACCGCCACGCTGCGGTCGGCCCCCGGGTAGCGCGCCTCGACGCGCCAAGCGATCAGCCGCGTCGCGACCGCCGCGCCGACGAGCGCCAACGCGGCGAGTCCCGCGGCGGCGGCGAGAAAGCCCAAGGAGAACTTCAGGAGATCGGCGAGAAGGGACACCGGCAGCGACCTCAGAGGTCGCGACCGTCGACCTCGGGCCTCAGGCGCTCGATCGCCTTCTTGAGCACGTCCCATTGCGGGTAGAGCGCCTCGGCCCGGCGGAAGGCGTCGAGGGCGCGGCCCTTGTCGTCCTGCGCGAGGTAGAGCTTGCCCAAGGCGGCCCAGGCCTCGAAATGGCGCGGCTCCAGCACCAGGGCCCGCTGCAGGTCGGCGATGGCGTTCGACGTGTCGGAGAGCCGCCAGAACAGGGTAGCGCGCCGGCTCCAGCCCTCGGACCAGTTCGGCTCCAGGGCAACCGCGCGATCCATCAGCTCGACGGCGAGCGGAAGCTCGTTGCCGCTCATCGCCTGCCGGGCACGATCGGAGAGAAGGTCGGCGGTCGCGCTGCCGGAGCGGCCGAGACGCCGCTCGATCAAGGTCGCGATGGCCTTCGCCTCGGCCTCGTCGCCCGCCCCCTTGAGGCGGGTGTAGAGTTCATCGAGGCTAACGGGCGGATGCGGCTTGCGCTCCTTCTCCGTCCGTTCCTTGCCGGCGGCCAGAGCCGGCGCGACGCCCGCTGCAGCCCCGGTGAACGCGAGGCCGAGCCACAGGGCGGTCAGAAGGGGGTATCGACGAGCGTCCATGCCTCGGAGCTTCCACCCCGAACCCGGCCCTCGTCAACGCGCCGCGGTGCCGCGCGGGCGCGGCACCGGCGAGGCTTCAGCCCTGGCGGGCCTTGAAGCGCTTCTGGGTCTTGTTGATGACGTAGACGCGGCCCTTGCGGCGGACGAGCTGGTTGTCGCGGTGACGGGCGCGCAGGGATTTGAGGGAGTTGCGAATCTTCATCGGTCTCACATCGGCACGGAGTCGAGACCGGCCGCCTGCTGTTCAAGGTGTCTCGAAGGGACGGAGCGCCGCGAGGGCACTCCGGCGATGACGTCAATGACATCGCGGGGAGGCGGTCGCCTTATCAGACAACCCCCGTCCGAGGCAAGAAGCCGCGCGGGCTCAGCGCTCCTTCCAGGCCTTGGCGATCTGATCGGTCAGGGGCTTGGTGAGGTAGGACAGCACCGAGCGCTCGCCGATCTGGGTGTAGGCCTCCACCGGCATGCCCGGCACGAGGCGCAGACCCTTCAGGTGATTCTTCTCGTCGTCCCGGATGCGGATGCGCGCGGTGTAGTAGGCCATGCCGGTCTTGGCGTCCTGGGTCACGTCGGCCGAGACCCGCACCACCTCCCCGTCGATCTCCGGCGTCGTACGGGTGTTGAAGGCGGGAAAGCGCAGGACCGCCTTCTGGCCGACCCGGACGTTGTCGATGTCCTGCGGCTGCACCCGCACTTCCACCAGCAACTGGTCGGCCGCGGGCACGATCAGCATGGCCGGCTCGCTCGGGGTCACGAGGCCGCCCACCGTGTGCACGCTCATCTGGTGCACGAAGCCGTCCTGCGGCGCGCGCAGATCGACCCGCTTGAGCTGATCCTCGGCCGCCACGCGCTTCTCGCGCAGCTCCGACCACTTGGCCCGGATCTCGGCCAGATCCTTGCCGACCTCGCTGCGCATCTCGCCGTCGATCTGGATGATCTGCAGCTCGGTCTCGGCGATCTTGCCCCGGGCCGAGGCGGTGGAGGCGATGAGCTGGCCGCGCTCGCCCTCCAGCCGGGCGGCGTCGCGCTCCAGGGCGGTGACGCGGGAGAGCGGCACGAGGTTCTTGGCGTAGAGGTCGCGCACGCCCTTCAGTTCGTGCCCGATCAGGGTGATCTCGCGATTCTTCGCCTCCGCCTGCTCGGAGAGGCCGGCGATCTCCTGGCGCAGCTGCTCGACCCGCTCGCGCAGCTGCGCCTTCTGGCCCTCGCGGCTGGCGACGCGGGCGGCGAACAAGCGCGATTCGCCGTCGATCAGCCGTGCCACCGACGGGTCGTCGTCGATGCGCGCGACGAGTTCGGGCGGGAAGGTGACGACCTTCAGCCCGTCGCGCTCGGCCTCGTCGCGGGCGCGGCGCGCGGAGAGTTCGTCCAGGGCCTTCAGCACGATGTCGAGGTTGGCCCGGGTCTGGGTCTCGTCGAGGCGGATCAGCACGTCGCCGGCCGCGACCCGCTGGCCCTCGCGGGCGAGCAACTCGCCGACGACGCCGCCGGTGGGGTGCTGCACCTTCTTCACGTCGGTCTCGACCACGAGCTGGCCCGGGGCGATCACGGCGGCCGCGATGTCGGTGAAGGTGGCCCAGCCGCCGACGCCGAGGACGAGGGCGGCCGAGAGGCCGACGGCCAGGGCGAGGTGGCGCCGGATCGAGCCGTGGGCGGTGGGCCGCGGCAGGGCGGGTTCGAGGGCGGACAGGGGCGCGAGGCTCGAGGACATCACGCGCTCTCCTGCAGGGCCGTTCCGGCCGTCGTCTGTGCCGGCACCGGGACCGGAGCGGGCGCCGGGCGCAGCACGCGCTTGAGGATCTCGTCCTTGGGTCCGAAGGCCTGGGCGCGCCCGTCGGCCATCATCAGGATCAGGTCGAGAGCGGCCAGGGCGCTCGGCCGGTGGGCGACGACCACGCAGATGCCGCCGCGGCGGCGCACCCCGGCGATGGCCTGGGTCAGCGCGTTCTCGCCCTCGCTGTCGAGGTTGGCGTTGGGCTCGTCGAGCACCACCAGGAAGGGATCGCGGTAGAGGGCGCGGGCAAGGCCGATGCGCTGGCGCTGGCCCGCCGACAGCCCGCTGCCGCCCTCGCCGATTCGGGTGTCGTAGCCTTCCGGCAGGCGCAGGATCAGCTCGTGCACGCCGGCCGCGCGGGCGGCGGCGATGACCGCCTCGGAGGGGGCGCCCGGCTCGAAGCGGGCGATGTTCTCGGCCACCGTGCCGGCGAAGAGCTCGACCTCCTGCGGCAGGAAGCCGATATGCGCGCCCAGATCCGTGCTCGACCATTGATCGAGCGCCGCCCCGTCGAAGCGGACTTTTCCGCGCACGGGCGGCCAGACGCCGACGAGCGCCCGCACCAGCGAGGACTTGCCCGAGGCCGAGGGGCCGATGATCCCGAGCCCCTGTCCGGCCTTGAGGCCGAAGCTGACGTCCTGCACCACGAGGCGCGGCGTACCGGGCGGAGCGATGCTCGCCCCCTCCACGGTGATCGCGTCGCGCGGTGCCGGAAGGGCGTGCGGCTGCGCCTCCGGCGGCATCCGCGCCAGCAGGCCCGAGAGGCGGTGCCAGCTCTGGCGCGCGGCCACGAAGCCCTTCCAGTTGGCGATGGTCATCTCCGCCGGGGCCAGCGCCCGCGAGACGAGGATGGAGCTGGCGATGATGACGCCGGCGGTCGCCTCGTTGTGGATCACCAGCCAGGCGCCGAGCGCCAGCACCCCCGATTGCAGCGCCATGCGGAAGACCTTGGAGCCCGCGCCGTAGCCGCCGCCGACATCGGAGACGGTCTGGTGAGCCGCCCGGTAGTCGCGGTTGGCCAGCGCCCAGCGGGCGGCGAGGCGCTGCTGCATGCCCATGGCCGTGAGCACCTCGGCGTTGCGGCGGCCGGCCTCGGCGAGCCCGTTGCGGCGCATGCCGTGGCCGGTGGCGGCCTGGGTCGGTCCCTTGCTGGCGCTGTCGGTGAGGAAGGTGAGCGCGCCGAGCACGGCAAGGCCGAGGAGGGCCGCGACGCCGATGAGCGGATGGAACAGGAAGCAGATCGCGAGATAGACCGGCATCCAGGGCAGGTCGAAGAAGGCGGAGGGGCCGGTGCCGGCCAGGAAGGCGCGGATCTGGTCGAGGTCGCGCAGGGGCAGGAGGCCGTCGCCCTGGCTCGTGCCTTTCAGCGGCGCGCGCACGACGAGATCGAAGACGCGCCCGCTCAGGGACTCGTCCAGCGCGGCGCCGATCCGGGCGAGGATGCGGGCGCGGATGGTCTCCAGCACGCCCTGGAAGGCGTAGAGCACGAGGGCGAGCGCGCAGAGGCCGATCAGGGTCGGCACGGAGCGGCTGGGGATCACCCGGTCGTAGACCTCGAGCATGAAGAACGAGCCGGTGAGGTAGAGGACGTTCACGAGGCCGCTCATCAGAGCGACGCCGAGGAAAGCCGACCTGCACTGCGCTAGTGCGGCGGCGATTTCGTTCCGGTCACGCCCGTCGCTCACCCTCGCGTCTCCCCCGAACCTGCATCCGCCCGCTCTTCGGGCCTCCTCATAGCGGCAAACGCGGCCGAGTTTAAGCACATGCGCTGCGTCGACGGGGTTCTGAGCCTGTCATCCGATTGTCATGACATTTGCAAAGCTGATCATCGCAGCGCCGGTGCCCGATGATCAAAATCTTAAGCCGGCATCGTTCTTCACGATGCTCCGATCGAGCCCGCCTGGCCGTGCGGGGAAACCCTGTGACCCTCCCGATATTTTCCCGAGCTTCATAACAATCCGAAGGCGGGCTCCCGTTCGGTCGAGACATTCGATCCCCGGGCCTCTGCGATCGCCCGTCAACGGAAAAGGCCGCCGGGTTGCGGGACCCGACGGCCTTTTTCGAAAGTGGTGTGGCGGGCCGGCGCCCGGTCTATTGCGGCGGCGGTGTCTCCGGGGCGGGCGCATCCGGTGTTGGCGCGGCAGGTGCGGCCAGTTCCGAGGTCACCCGTGTGAGTTCCGGGTAGCTCTCGACGACGTGGGCCCCCGCCAGCGGTTTGCTCTGCCCATTGTGGCAGGTGGTGCAGTTCAGCTTGGGCGCATCCCCGGTGGGGCCGAGACGGTTGGCCGGGAAGGTCGTGGTCAGCGGCTCGATGTAGTCGCCGTTGAGGTCGCGCACCATCCGGATGGCGTGCCAAGCCAGGGTGCGCTGCGGCGTGCTCTGCTCCCAGTTCGAGATCGCCCGGGTGTTGTGGCAGTAGGTGCAGTTCACGCCGAGCGACGAGGACATGTGCATCATCAGGCCGTAGGTCTTCTCCGCCGCCTGGATCGGCTTGCCCTTGCTCTCGGGCAGAGCCGTGGTCGCGTTCACGCGGATCAGGTTTTCGTCGGCGTCCTTCTTGCCGAAGAACTCGGACAGCGTGTCGTAGGGCAGCGAGGCGAGACCGACCGCGGGCGAGGCCATGTTCTGCCCGTTGTTGCGGGCGATGAAGCCGGTCTTGTAGTTCGGTCCCGGATTCTGGAACCAGACGTGCTTGGGCACCGGCTGGCCGCGGTGGCAGGTGTAGCAGTTCACGCCCGCCTCGCCGACGTGGTTGTCCTTCCAGGCGGTGTTGATGTGCTGCACCATCTGGATCATCCGGCGGGCAACCTTCTTCTGGTAGAGGCTGTCGTCGGCCATGTTCTCGGTGTTGTGACAGTAGGTGCAGCCCTGCTCCGGACTGACCCACTCGGTCATCGAGACCATGAGGCGGTTGAACTCCTCGACGCTGACGTCCTTGAGGACTTTCACGTTCTCGTAGACCGCACCGGCCTTCTCGGTCCCGGCCTCGACCGGCTCGGCCGGCGCGGGCGGAACGTTGGCGGCCTTCAGGGCCGCCGCGCCCGACTTGGTCTGGATCTGATCCATGCCCGTGCCGCGGAAACCGTGCTGCTGGGCGAGAATCGGCGGCTTGGTCCAGCCCGCCGTGCCGAATTGGGCGATGGTGAGGAACAGGGCGACGACCGCGCCCGCGACGACGAGCAGGGTCTTCATGGCGTCCCCCCCGGTGTTCCGCCCGGCACGGCCAGCGGATCGGTGATCGGTCCGTAGATCTGCGGATAGGCCGGCGCCACGCCGTGCTTGACCGCCCAGAGGTACCAGTTGTCGACGACCGTACCGGTGAGCAGGATTCCGATCCCGCCGGTCAGCGTCGTCAGCACCGCGAACCACCACGCCCAGCGGTGGACCGATTCCATCGTGGCGTTGAAGCCCATGGTCCAGCGCCAGAACAGGGCGGCGCGCTCGGTGGCGGTGCCGCGATCCACGATCTGGTCGATCTCACGCTCGGCGCCGTAGCGGCTGGTGGCCAGGATCGTGGCCCCGTGCATCGCGAACAGCAGCGTCGACCCGTAGAGGAAGACGATCGAGAGCATGTGGAACGGGTTGTAGAACAGGTTGCCGTAGCGCAGCGAGAAGGCCGCGGTCCAATCGAGGTGGGGGAAGAGGCCGAAGGGCACCGCCTCGCTCCACGAGCCCATCAGCAGGGGGCGGATGAAGCCGAGCACGAGGTAGAGCCAGATCGCCGAGGCGAAGGCCCAGGGCACGTGGGTGCCGAGGCCGAGCGCCCGGGCGCGGCGATACATGCGCACCCACCACAGCAGGATCGAGGCGGTGAGGAAGAAGCCCGCGATCAGCCACCAGCCGCCCTCGTTGAGGGGCGGAAGCACCTTGAGGCCGTATTTCGGCAGGGGCGGCTCCAGCGCCAGCCAGGGGAGCTGGCGCACGAACTGGATCGGGTCCCAGTTCACGCTCGCCCACATGTTGAGGCCGATGATCTCGAAGGCGATCAGGCCGCAGGCGAAGGACAGGGCCCCGAGATAGCCGCCGTAGATCGGACCGACCTGGCTGTTGCCGATGAGACCGAACAGGTAGCTGTTGAAGGGCCGGCCGATGCGGTTGTCGACCGCGACAGGGATGCCGCGTTCCGGTTCGACCGGGCGCACCTGCACCTGGGTGAAGATGTTCTGGTAATAGGCCACGGCGTCTCCCTCCATGGACCTGCGGTTGCCCGAGGTCGCTCGCGCCGTCCTGCGCAGGCCCTCGCGACCGGAGATCGAGTATCCGCGTCAATCCGGCCGGCGCTGCCGTCGGCCGATGCTCCGTGTCAGCGCCACACCGGCAGGTTGAGCCACCAGCCCCACCATTCCGGCCAGCCTTGCGTCCAGAACGGACCCGAGATGACGATGCAGACCGCGCTCCAGAAGCCCGCCGAGAGGGCGAGGAACAGGCCGAGCCGGTGGATGCCCAGCGTGCCGATCGAATAGCCGATCGTGTCGCGGAAATAGGTGTCCTCGTGCTCGGGCGTCTTCACCGTCTCGCCCATGGCCGGATTGGTCGCGGCCAGGATCAGCGAGCCGTGGAGCGCCAGCGCGAAGGTCGTCGTGAAGAAGAAGCTCACGGCGAGCATGTGCGCGGGATTGTAGTGGAAGTGCAGGTACTGGTAGCCGGTGTTCGACACCCAATCGAGATGGCTGAGGATACCGTAGGGGAAGCCGTAGCCCCAGGCGCCCATCAGGAACGGCCGGATCACCACCAGCGCGACGTAGGCGAAGATCGCCACCGAGAACGCGAAGGGCACGTGGTAGCCGATGCCGAGCTTGCGGCAGATCTCGACCTCGCGCAGCGCCCAGGACGAGAAGGCCCCGACGGCGCAGAAGGTGATGATCTGCCACAGGCCCCCTTCCTTCAGGGGCGCGAGCGCCAGACCGTATTTGAGGTCGGGGGGCGCGATGTTGATCTGCCAGATGTTCCAGGTCGGGCCGATCGCGGCACCGTAGAGGATCAGCGCGGTGCCCAGCACCGAGAAGAAGATCGTCGTGACACCGAAGAAGCCGACGTAGAACGGACCCACCCAGAAATCGAACAGATCTCCGCCGATGAGGGTGCCGCCGCGGACCCGGTATTTACGCTCGAAGCTCAGCATCGCCATGGCGGAGGCTCCCGCGAGGAGGAGGAAGATTGCCGGGGGCGGACAGGGGCGCCCGCCCGCGGCAAGACCGGATCTGAGCCGGTCAGCCCGGCATCGTCGGCAGGACGAGGCTGTGGGCGGCGGCGCCGCGCGCGTCCTTCGGGCCTTCCAGCCAGTTGAACCGGTCGGTGCTGAGCAGGATGAAGTGGATCAGCAGCGCCAGGACGAACAGGAAGGTGAAGAGCGCGACGAGGGTCCGCCGCGGATCGAAGAGAAGCCAGATCTTGTGCATCGCGGGTCTCCTCAGCCGATCATCGAGACGAGGCCGGTGGCCGCGTTCGTCACGCCGTCGAGCAGGGCGTAGCCCTTCTCGCCGGGAAGCCAGGGCCGCCACAGCCAGACGAGGATGTGGGCGACCACGGCGATTGCCGTGAAGATGATGAAGCTCGTCAGGAAGATCGCGTGAAATTCCTTGGCTTCGGGTTCCGTCAGCCCGGACAGGCTGCTCGGTCTCTCGGTTGTCACTCCGTTGGCCATCGATCGAACCTCCGCTGTTAGGCCGCGCAGCTGGCGCGGCGGGTGGCGCCGTGACTCGATGACATCACGGCGCAGGGTCCCCCGTGGCACCGCACGGAAGTTCTTGAGACGTTGCCGCTTCGTCCCGAACGGCGGTGGCCGTCCACTGGGAAGGGACGCTGCGAAACCGGTCGTTATCCCATGAAGGCGAAGGGGATCGCCGACACCGCCATCGCCTTGGCCTCGCCGAAGACCGAGCGGCGCACGGGCGGCAGGCCGCGCCGGGGCGCGCTCCCCGCCGGCAGCAGGCGCTGCGCCAGGGCGGCGGCCAGGAAGAACGGGTAGGTCGCGGCCAGGATGATCCTGAACTGAAGCGCCTCGCTGTGCAGGCGCGACGACGCGGGCATCGATCGTTGCAGGGCAACTCTCATGACGGCTCTCTCCGCAGGCTGTCCGGGGCCAAGAGGCACCGAGGGGTGAAGGGGCACCGAGGGGTGAAGGGGATGGAGGGCCGCGCTCATGCCGCGGCTCCCAGGCTGAGATCGGCCTGCGCCCGCTCGACATGGGCGGCGGCGACGCGGGACGCGGTGTCCCGCCGCGCCGCGCGCTCGGCGGCATCGCGCAGGCGCTTGGCGGCCGAGATGCGGGTCAGAACCGGATGCGCTTCGACGAGGCTGTCGAGGCGGGCGCGGGCGGCCTCGTCCCAGGGCAGCTCGCGATGCGTACGGGCGGGGGTGGCCTCCACCGCATCCATGTCGCGGGCGAGCGGCAGGATGTGGAAGAGCATGTCGAACAGGGCGTTGCAGACTTCCTGAACGAGGTAGGTCGCGCCCGCGTAGCCCATGAAAGGCGTGCCGGTGTGCCGCCGGATGATCGCCCCGGGGAACGAGGCGGGGACGTAGGCCGCGCGGCCGCCGGTCTCGGCGAGGTACATGCGCTCGTTGAAGGAGCCGAACAGCACGAGCGGCGGGTTGGCCCGGATCGCCTCGCGCACGGCCGTGTTGTCGGGCTTCTGGCCGGCGGTTCGCGCGAAGGCGAAGTGGCAGGGCAGGCCCATCTCCTCTTCGAGGAAGTGGCGCACGCCGCGGGCGTAGGTCTCGGTCGCGACGATGCCGAAGCTGGCGGTCGCGAAGAAGTCCTGCGTCACCGAGCGCCAGAGGTCCCAGACCGGCTTGATCGTGGTGTGGCGCTCGCGCTCGATGAAGGGCTCGGGATCGAGACCGAGGATCTCGCCGAGCGAGCGGAGGAACTTGGTGGTCGAGAGCAGCCCGATCGGCGCCTGGAGATAGGGCCGTTCCAGGCTCTCGCAGAGCAGACGTCCGAACTCGCGGTAGAGACAGATATTCGCGTCCGCGTTCACGAGCTTGGGCACGTCGGCCAGATGCGCGCCGAGCGGGAAGGTGAGGTTCACCTCGGCCCCGATGCCCTCCACGAGGCGGCGGATCTCGGCCAGATCCGAGGCCATGTTGAAGGTGCCGTAGGCCGGGCCGACGATGTTGACCCGCGGCCGCTCGCCCGGCTTGCGCTCGGGCCGGGCCGGAATGCCCTTCTTGGCGAAGCGCCGGGCGCCGTATTCCTGCCAGAGCCAGCTCATCGCCCGGTCGGCGGATTGCCACTGGTCCTCGTCGATGGTGCGCGGCAGGAAGCGCTGGAGCCCCGTGCCCTCGGGCGTGACGCCACCGCCGATCATCTCGGCGATGGAGCCCGTCACCACGACGCTCGGCTGGCCCGGATCAAGCGTGCCGTGCGCCCGCTTCATCGCGCCTTCGGTGCCGTGGCGGCCGAGTTCCTCCTCCGCCAGCCCCGTGACCACGATGGGCAGTTCGTGGGGCGGCAGCGCGTCGGTGTAGTGCAGGACCGAGGTGACCGGCAGGTTCTCGCAGCCGACGGGGCCGTCGATGACGACCTGCAGCCCCTTGATCGCCGTGAAGACGTAGACCGCCCCCCAGTAGCCGCCGGCGCGATCGTGATCGAGGACGAGCATCACGCCATCTCCCCGATCGGTTTTTCGGGAGCCTGCACTTTCGGCGCGGCCTTCGCACGCGGCACCTCCTGCCAGATTCCGGAGGCGTGGCCGGTGCCGACGCCCTCGAAGAAGGCCCGCATCGCATCGAAGCGCGGGCGGTTGGCGAGCGCGGCGTTGACGATCCGGGCCAGCGAACCGGCCCCGGCCGCGCCCATCAGGGGCCGGGCCGAGATGAGGTTGGTGAAGTACAGGGCCGGCGTACCGGCTTCCTTGGCCCGCTGCACCACCGGCGTGGTGCCGATGGCGAGATCCGGCCGGTATTCGTGGAAGGCGGCCAGATCGTCCTCGAGCGAGGCGCGGTAGCGGATCGGAACGCCGCGCTCCTCCAGCCAGACCCGATCGGGCTCCGACCAGGGCGTGCGCGGACAGGCGGTGCCGACATAGGCCACTTCGGCGCCGCTCTCGACGAGCAGGCGCGCGACCAGAAGCTCCGAACCCTCGTAGCCGGAGAGCGTGATGCGCCCGCGGATCGGCGCGGCGCCCAGGGCGCCGCGAATCGCCGGCAGCAGCCGGTTCTGGGCTGCCGCGACCGTCTCCCGCTTCACGTCGCAGGCGTTGCCGATCGCCGCGAGCCAGTCGGCGGTGCCGTCGTGGCCGACGGGGGCGGAGCCCACCACCGGCCGCCCGGCCGCCTCGAACTCGCGCACGCTCGCGGTGTAGAACGGGTGGATCGCCGCCACGGCCGCGGCGTCGAGTGCACCGTAGAGTTCCCGCCATTCCCGCGTCGGAACCACGGGGCCTGCGGCGAGGCCGAGCGGTTCGAGCAGGCCGCCGATCACCACGGGGTCGGCTGGGAACATCTCGCCGAGCAGGGCCACGGCCGGACGCTCCGAGCGTCCGCCGCGGGGCGCCTGGACCGGGCCGTGCTCGGCCTCGCGCCGGGCGAAGGCCAGCATGGCGCCGGCCAGCACGTCCTTGGCCTCGGCATGGGTCGGCACGCCGAAGCCCGGCACGTCGATGCCGATGACGCGAACCCCATCGATCTCCTTCGGCAGCAGCCGCAGCGGCACGCCGGAGGCGGTCGGAACACAGAGATTGATGACGACGATGGCGTCGTAGGCCTCGGGCCGGGCGGAGGCGTGGACCGCCTCGCGGATGTCCTCGAACAGCTTGCCGGTGACCAGGGTCTCGGAATTGAATGGAACGTAGCCGACGCTGCGGCGCGCGCCGTAGAAATGCGAGGTGAAGGTCAGGCCGTAGACGCAGCAGGCGGAGCCCGAGAGGATCGTCATCGTGCGCCGCATGCGCAGGCCCACGCGGAGCGAACCGAAGGCGGGGCACATGCTCTGCGGCTGGTCGTGGGGGCCGGCCGGATAGTCCGCCTTCAGCTGCGCGAGCGTCTCGGACATCCCGGCGGCCTCGGCCGCGGCCCGCATCGCGTCTTTGCCAGCGTGGCAGCCGAGGCCGTCGCCCTGGGTGGCGGCGAGATTGACCGGCTCCGCCGGGCGGCGGGCGCGAAGGTCGGCGATGTCGAGCGCGACGGCCATGCCTCAAACCTCGTCGTAGACGATTTCGAGGGACGGCTTGGACAGCTCGGTACGCCCGCACATGTCTTCGAGCGTGGCGGGCTCCAGCACCACGTCGCGCCCGGTCGCCGCGCTGGAGAACAGGCCGAGCAGCCCGTCCTGCGTGAGCGGTGTCGGCCGGTGAGGTGCTGCCTCGGCCACGTTCTGCGCGAGGTCGGCGAAGAGCGCGCCCCAGCGCCCGTCGGGCCGGCCGATGATCTCGTAATTCGCGCTCTTGCGGCGGATGTCGTCGTCGGCCGGGATCGAGGCCAGCACCGGGATGCCGGCCGCCTGCGCGAAGGCCTGCGCCTCGCCGGTCCCGTCATCCTTGTTGATGACGAGGCCGCCGACGCCGACATTGCCGCCCATCTTGCGGAAGTATTCGACCGCCGAGCAGACGTTGTTGGCGACGTAGAGCGACTGCAGGTCGTTCGAGCCGACGACGATGACCTTCTGGCACATGTCCCGGGCGATCGGCAGACCGAAGCCGCCGCAGACCACGTCGCCGAGGAAGTCGAGCAGGACGAAGTCGAAGCCCCATTCGTGGAAGCCGAGCTTTTCGAGCAGCTCGAAGCCGTGGATGATGCCCCGTCCGCCGCAGCCGCGCCCGACCTCGGGCCCGCCGAGCTCCATCGCGTAGACGCCGTCGCGCTTGAAGCAGACGTCGCCGATGGCGACCGGCTCGCCCGCGAGCTTCTTCTTGGTCGAGGTCTCGATGATGGTCGGGCAGGCCCGGCCGCCGAAGAGGAGCGAGGTGGTGTCGCTCTTCGGATCGCAGCCGATCAGCAGCACCTTCTTGCCCTGCTGGGCCATCATGTAGCTGAGATTGGCCAGGGTGAACGACTTGCCGATTCCGCCCTTGCCGTAGATCGCGATGATCTGCGTCTCGCGCTTCACGTCCCCGGTGGCGACCGCATCGGGCTCGATCGCGGCTTCCTCCCGCAGCTTCGCGGCGGCGCTGAGCGCCGATTTGTTGAGCTGTAGGTTCACGAGCAGGTCCTCCAATCGAGGATCATCTTGAGACAGGCCGGGTCGGCGAAGGCCGTGCGGTAGGCCTGTTGCGCCTCCAGCGCGGGCGCGCGGTGGGTGATGAGCCCATCGAGCGAGAGGCGTCCGGCCTCGACGAGGGCCGTGACCGCCGCGAGGTCGCCCGGCCGCCATTCGGCCGAGACCCGGATGCGGGCCTCGCGCAGGAAGGCGGGCGGGAAGGCGAAGGCCAGCGGCGCCTCGTAAAAACCGGCGAGCACGATCTCGCCGCCGGGCGCGAGACGGCCGATCAATGCGTCGAGGAGGCCGGCATCGCCGCTGACATCGGTGATGGTGGCGTAATCGCGCGCCGGGTCGGCGTCGGGCGACAGAACGGAATAGCCGACATCGCCCCCGGCCCGGAGCGGCTCGCGCTCCCACACCACCGGCTCGCCGCCGGCCAGAACCGTCAGGCGGGCCAGAAGCCGCCCGAGAACGCCGTGTCCGACGATCAGGCTGCGGCCGCCCGGCACGACGCCGGAAAGGGCATGGTAGGCGGTGGCGGCCAGCGCGATGAGGCAGGCGCGATCGCCCAACGCGGCATCGACGGGAACGAGGCGGGAGGCCGGGGCGACGAGATGGGAAGCCGCGCCGCCGAACAAGCCGCGCACCTCGCCGAAGCAGCGGGCGCCGGGCACGAAGACGGATTGACCGACGCGCAGGCCCGTCTCGGGGCCGGCCTCGACCACGGTGCCGACCGACTCGTAGCCCGGCACCAGCGGGTAGCCCATGCCGGGAAAGGGCGGCATCCGGCCGGACCAGAGCAGGCGCTCGGTCCCGGTGCTGATCCCGCTCCAAGAGACGGCGACGGTCGCGTCGCCCGCGGCGGCAGGGGAGAGCGTGAGGCGGTTCAGCGCCAATCGCTCCGGCTGTTCAAGGACGACGGCCAAAGCCTTCATGTCCCTGCCCCCCTCGCTGTTTCCGACTCCGACCGAATGCGGAGCCGATGACTGTCATCCTAGATAGACACTTTTCTGCGTCAAGAGATCTTTACGTCAGATCGCTCGCTTTGCCGTGAGAAGGCGTGCGAGAAGCGGCCGTCGCGTCCGTCTTTCCCGGATCTCGACGAAGCCGACCGCTTCCAGCATGGCGGACAGCTCCGAGGCCGTGCGCGGCCGGCCGCTGCCCATGGCCAGCAGGTAGAAGCCGAAATACGCGTCGCCGACGGGCTCGGCGCCGGGCGTGCCGGCGAAGGGCTCGGCGATCGCCACCAGCCCCCCCGGCGGCAGCGCCTCGTGAGCGGCCCGCAGCAGCATCAGGGCGGTTGCGTCGTCGTGATCGTGCACCACCCGCACCAGCGTGATCGCGTCGGCGCCGCGCGGCCACGGCGTGTCGGCGAAGCTCCGGCCGATGCAGGTCGCGCGCGCCCCCAGCCCTTCGGCGGCCAGCCGGGCCTCGGCCCGCTCGGCCACGGGCGGCAGATCGAGAAGGCGCAGGGCCAGGGCCGGATGGCGGCGGCCGGCCTGTGCCAGGAAGACACCTTCGCCGCCGCCGATATCCATCAGGCAGGCGCGGTCGGCGAGCGGCAGGGCGTCGAGCACGTCTCCGGCGATCAGCGCCTGCGAGGCGGCCATCAGGCCGCTATAGGCCGTCACCGAATCGGGGCCGACCCGTTCCGCCCCGTCGGCCGCGGCATAGGGCCAGTATCGCGCCAGCCGGGTCGCGCCGGCCGGTGCCCGCAGGAGGGCGACCGGGTCGGCGAGGTCGGCGTAGAGCATCGCGTGGTGCTCGACCATCGCCGCGACCGAGGGGTTGCCGACGAGGGCCGCCCCGAGATCGGCCAGGGCGAAGCGCCCGTCCGGCAGCCGGGCGATCAGGTCGAGCGCGGCGGCGGCCTTCAACAGGGTGAGGGCGCGGTCCGGGGGCAGGTCGAGGCGGCGGGCGATCGTGTCGGGCGGCAGCGGGCCGCTCTGCAGCAGGCCGAACAGATCGAGCCGGACGCAGGCGAACAGCACCTGCGCGTAGACGAAGCCGGCGCAGAGATCGAACAAGGCCCGGGTGTTGCGCCGGGCGATGCGGCGGGTGAAGGGGAAGCCGGCCGCCCAGCGCTGGAAGGCGGGGTTGGCGACCGTGCCGTTGCGGAAAGCGAGCCAGCGCTCGCGCCAGCCCTGGCGCCGCCGCGGCGCCGGCCCGGTCTGCGACATCGCGGCGGGCACCGGACGCCTCAGGCGACTTCGCGCAGCGAGGCGGGCAGGAACAGGCGGGTCTGCGCCTCGATCTCGGCGCGCAAGCCGGCCTGGCCCGGGCAATCGGGAATCACCTCGACCGCCTCGCGGCCGAGCCGCTTCAGCCGATCGAGGGCACCCTGCATGCCGAGAAGCGCCGCCGCGTTCGGCCGCCCGAGGGTGGCGTCGCGCCCGGCCGGCTTGCCGATTTCCTCCTGGCGGCAGGCCACGTCGCGCAGGTCGTCGGCCACTTGGTAGGCCTCGCCGAGGCATTCGCCGAGCAGTCGCCAGGGAAGCGGCGCGGCACCGGCGGCGGCGGCGCCCGCGACGGTGGCCGCCGCGAACAGCGCGCCGGTCTTGGCCTGCTGGTACTCGACGAGATCGACGAAGGGCTCGGATTCCCAGGCCTGCCCCGCGACGATGCCCGCGGGCGAGCCGACGGCGCGGGCGACCAGCCCGACCAGGGCGGCGAGCCGCGCCGGGGAGCGGGCGGCGCCGCGCGCCAGCGTCTCGAAGGCGGCGACGATCAGCGCATCGCCGGTCAGCACGGCGAGCGGCACGCCGAAGGCGGCGTGGACCGAAGGCTTCTGCCGCCGCGTCGGCGCGTCGTCGAAGCAGGGCAGGTCGTCGTGGACGAGGGATGCGCAGTGCAGCAGCTCGATCGCCGCCGCCGCCGCGTCGGAAGCGGCCGGATCGTCGTCGCCGCAGGCCAGAGCCACGGCGAGGCAGAGCCGCGGGCGGATACGGTGGCCGCCGGGGAAGACCGCGTAGCGGATCGCCTCGGCCAGGAGCGGCGGCGCCCCCGGGGCCTCCGCATGCGCGACCGCCGCGTCGAGGACCGTTTCGATCCGCCTGCCGACATCCATGACACCCTCCCGGTGTTAAATCATCTTGTCTTGCTCATGTGTCAGTTATGATTGACACTGTTGGGCGTCGGGATCAACGCCGATACGCGAGGGAGCGTGACGGACGTGGCGGAGAAGCGCGTCATCGTGATCGGTGCCGGCATCGGCGGGCTCTCGGCGGCGGCCAGCCTTGCCGCGACCGGGTTCGACGTGACCGTGCTGGAACGCGCCGCCACGGTCGGTGGAAAGATGCGCGCGCTGCCCGTCGGCGGCGTCCCCGTCGAGGCGGGTCCGACGGTCTTCACCATGCGCTGGGTCTTCGACGAACTTTTTGCGGAAGCCGGCGCGGCATTCGATTCGGACGTGATCCTGCGGCCGGCCTCCCTGCTCGCCCGGCACGCCTGGAGCGCCCGCGACCGGCTCGACCTGTTCGCTGACGTGGCGGCGTCGGCGGATGCCATCGGCGCCTTCGCCGGTGCCCGCGAAGCCGAGGGCTACCGCCGCTTCTGCGCCCGCGCGGCGGAGGTCTACCGCACGCTGGAGGGGCCGTTCATCCGCGCCGACCGGCCGAGCCCGGTCGATCTGGCCCAGCGGGTCGGGCTGTCCGGCATCGGCAGCCTGTGGCGGATCCAGCCCTTCGCCACCCTGTGGTCGGCGCTCGGCGAGTATTTTCGCGATCCGCGGCTGCGGCAGCTGTTCGGGCGCTACGCGACCTATTGCGGGGCCTCGCCGTTCGAGGCGCCGGCCACGCTGATGCTGGTCGCCCACGTGGAGCAGGCGGGCGTCTGGACCGTCGAGGGCGGCCTGAGCCGGCTTGCGGAAGCGGTGGCCGGACTCGCGGAACGGCGCGGCGCCCGCCTGCGCCTCGGCGCGAGCGTCGCGCGGATCGTGACCGAGCGGGGTCGCGTCGCGGGGGTAGAGCTGGCGGACGGCGAGCGCCTGCCCGCCGACGCGGTCATCGCCAACACCGACGTCGCCGCCCTTGGCGCGGGTCTCCTCGGGACCGACGTGGCCGGAGCGGGCGACCGGGTGCCGGCCCGCGAGCGCTCGCTCTCGGCGCTGACGCTCTGCCTCACGGCGCGGGCGCGCGACTTCGATCTTGCTCACCACACGGTGTTCTTCTCGGCGGATTACCGGGCGGAGTTCGACGCGATCCTGCGCGGTCGGCGCCTGCCGCCGGACCCGACCGTCTACGTCTGCGCGCAGGACCGCGCCGCGGACGGAGGCAGCCCCGACGGAGCGGAGCGCCTGCTCCTGCTCGTCAACGCCCCGGCCGATGGCGGGGAGCGCCGCTTCGATGCCAGGGAGATCGCCGCATGCGAAACGAACCTGATCCGCAAGCTCTCGACCTGCGGGCTCGCGCTGAAGCCGACGGGCCCGGCGGTGGTGACGACGCCGAACGACTTCGCGGCCCTGTTTCCGGGGACGGGGGGCGCGCTCTACGGGCGGGCGTCGCACGGCTGGACGGCGACCTTCAAGCGGCCGGGCGCGCGCACGCGGGTGCCGGGGCTCTACCTCGCGGGGGGGAGCGTGCATCCGGGACCGGGAGTGCCGATGGCGGCGCAGTCGGGCCGGCTCGCGGCGGCGGCACTGCGCGCGGACCTCGCTTCGACGGCGCGGTCGCCCGGGGCGGCTATGTCTGGTGGTACGTCGATGCGGTGAGCGAGGACGGCCGGCATGGCCTGACCATCATCGCCTTCATCGGCAGCGTGTTCTCGCCCTACTATGCCTGGGACGCGGCCCGCGACCCGTTTGCCCACTGCGCCATCAACGTCGTGCTCTACGGCGAGCGCGCCAACCGCTTCGCCATGACCGAGCGCACCGCGCGCTCCCTCGCCCGCGACGCGGCGAGCTTCAGCCTGGGGCCGTCCTCGCTCGAATGGGACGGCAGCGTGCTGACGATCCGCCTCGACGAGCGCTCGGCACCGATCCCCCACGCGGTGCGCGGGACGGTGCGGGTCCGCCCACGGGCGCTCACGGCCCAGCCCTTCACCCTCGACGGGCAGGGGCTGCACCGCTGGTGGCCGATGGCGCCCGATTGCGAGGTCGAGGCGGCGTTCACCGCCCCCGATCTGGCGTGGCGGGGCAGCGGCTACCACGACACCAACGACGGCGACGGCGCGCTGGAGGACGCGTTCACGGACTGGACCTGGTGCCGTGCTCCGCTGAAGGACGGGTCGGCGATCCTCTACGACGTGCGACGCCGGGACGGCAGCGGCCAGAACCTCATGCTCCGCTTCGGAGCGGACGGCGCGCGCCGCGAGATGCGCCCGCCGCTGGAGGCGGCCCTGCCGGCGACCGGCCTCTGGCGGATGCCTCGCACGACCCGCAGCGACGACGGGCGGGCGAGCGTGATCCGCACCTTCGAGGACACGCCGTTCTACGCCCGTTCGCTGCTCGCTTCGACGCTGGACGGCGAGGCCGTGCGGCCAGTCCACGAGAGCCTGTCGCTCGACCGCTTCCGCAACCCCCTGGTGCGGCTGATGCTGCCGTTCCGGATGCCGCGCCGGATCGGCTGAAGGTCAGCCGACCTCGGCGCCCGCCTCGCCCTTGCGCTCGTGGCGCAGCAGCAGCGGGGTCTGCGCCAGGGCGAAGGCGATGGTGAGCGGCATGATGCCGAACACCTTGAAGTTCACCCAGAAATCCTCGGTCTGGGTCCGCCAGACCACTTCGTTGAGGACGGCCAGCGCGAGGAAGAACAGGCCCCAGCGGAAGGTGAGCTTGCGCCATCCCTCCTCGGTGAGCGCGAACATGCTGTCGAGCACGACCGAGAGCAGCGAGCGGTTGAAGAGCAGCCCACCGAGGAGGACAAGGCCGAACAGCGTGTTCACGATGGTCGGCTTCATCATGATGAAGGTCTTGTCCTGAAGCGCGAGCGTCAGGCCGCCGAACACCAGCACGACCACGCCGGAGACGAGCGGCATGATCGGGAGGCGCCGCAGCAGGGCGAAGTGGACCGCGAGTGCCACCGTCGTGGCGGCGATGAAAGCGCCGGTCGCCACGAACAGCTTGTCCTCCGGCGCCACGCCGAGGCGCTCCGAATAGGCGTTGCCGAAGAAGAAGACCGCGAGAGGCCCCATCTCCAGCGCCAGCTTGAGCAGGGGCGGCAGGTGCCGTTTGGGCGGAACGCTCTCGACCTTCATGACGGATGACTCACTGCTGCGGAGGTGCGGTGGGCCACCGCTTACGCCTTGGGAAGGCCGGTGATCGCCCGGGCGAAATCCCGCGCGGCGAAGGGTTCCAGATCCTCGACGCCCTCGCCGACGCCGATGAAGTGCACGGGCAGGCCGAACTTGGCAGCCAGAGCCACCAGAATACCGCCCCGCGCCGTTCCGTCGAGCTTCGTCATCACGAGGCCCGAGACCGGTGCGGCCTGCGAGAACAGCTCCACTTGGCTGAGCGCGTTCTGGCCCACGGTCGCGTCGAGTACCAGCAGGGTGGCGTGCGGCGCTTCCCCGTCGAGCTTGCGGATGACGCGGACGATCTTTTCCAGCTCCGCCATCAGCCCGGCCTTGTTCTGCAGGCGGCCGGCGGTGTCGATCAGGAGCACGTCGGTGCCGGCCTCCCGCGCCTCCTTCAGCGCGTCGAAGGCGAGGCCCGCCGCGTCCGAGCCCTGGGCGCGGCTGATGACGGGGGTGTTGGTGCGTTCCCCCCAGACCCGGAGCTGCTCGATCGCGGCGGCACGGAAGGTGTCGCCGGCGGCCAGCATCACGCTGCGCCCCTCGGCCTTGAACTTCAGGGCGAGCTTGCCGATCGTCGTGGTCTTGCCCGCGCCGTTCACGCCGACCGTCAGGATGACGTAGGGCTTCCTGGCCGAGTCGATGCTGATCGGCAGGGCCACGGGCTCCAGCGCCCGCTCGATCTCGGTGGCGAGGATGGCGCGCACCTCGTCGGGGGAGATGCCCTTCTCGTAGCGGCCCTTGCCGACCGCCTCCGACATGCGCATCGCGGTCTCCATGCCGAAATCGGCCTGGATCAGCGCGTCCTCCAGATCCTCCAGCGTCGTGGCGTCGAGCTTGCGCTTGGTGAACAGGCCCGTCACCCGGTCCGACAGCGCCGAGGACGTGCGCCGCATCCCGTCGGTGAGCCGCGACCACCAGCCCCGCTTCTCCGTACCGACGACGGCGCCGGACACGGCGTCGCTCGCCAGCGCGGCTGCGGAATCGACCGGCTGAATGTCGGTCTCGGCCGGCGGCTGCGCCTCCGACAGGGGCGGCGTTTCCTCCGCCTCGCCCCCGGTCAGGCGCGACCACCAATTCCGCTTCTCGCCCGCATCGGTGGGGGCCGCCTCGTCTTCGACGGGGGCATCCGCCTCATCCGCGGCCGGGGTCGGCAAAGCGGCTTCGTCCTCCTCCGGCTGCGGCGCCTCGCCCGAGGGCGGCTGCGGCTCCGGCTGGAGGTCGGCACCCTCCACCTCGTCGGGGATCTGGTTCTTGTCCGGATCCTCGGGCGCGGGCTCGCTGACGGGGGGCGGTACGTGGGCGACATCGTCCGCCGCGGTGGTGAAGTCCGGCAGCCCCTCGGATTCCGAGGCCGGCGAGGTCGGCGGCGGCGTCACCGCCTCCTCGGGCGGCCTGGTTTCGGGGGCGCCCTTTCGCCCGAACAGGCGTCCGAACCAGCCGGGCTTCTCGTCGTCGCTCATCCTCGACCCTTGTTCGAACCTGCCTGAACCTTGCTCGGGGCGACCCGGCGCTCTAGCCCGGGGGGCATGAGCCCGCCAGATACCGCGCCGAGCCGCCCCCAAGCGGAGATAGGTCTTTCCCTTCTCTACCGCGATGCCCTGATGCTCGTCATCGACAAGCCGGCGGGTCTGCCGGTGCATCCGGGGCCGAAGGGCGGCCCGACGCTGACCGACCATCTCGATTCCCTACGCTTCGGCCTGCCGCGCCGCCCGGAGGCCGCGCACCGGCTCGACCGCGACACTTCGGGCTGCCTCGTGCTCGGCCGCCACGCCAAGGCGCTCGCCCGTCTGAACCGCCTGTTCGCCGACGGCAAGGTCGACAAGCGCTATTGGGCGCTGGTCGAGGGCGGTCCGGCGGAGGACGAGGGGCGCATCGACCTTCCGCTCGCGCGCCGCTCCGACGATCCGCGCAGCTGGTGGATGAAGACCGATCCGGCCGGGGCGCCCTCGCTCACGCTGTACCGGGTGCTCGGCCGGGTGCGGGGCGTGGCCTGGCTCGAACTCAACCCGGTCACGGGCCGCACGCATCAGTTGCGCGTCCACTGCGCGGCGATGGGCTGGCCGATCCGGGGCGACGCGATCTACGGCGGCGCCGGGCGCGACGGACCGGGATTGCAACTTCACGCGCGCACCTTGAGCCTGCCGCTCTATCCGAAGCGCGAGGCGATCACGGTGGAAGCCCCCGCGCCGGAGCATATGCGGGCGGGGTTGGCGGCCTGCGGGTGGGTGCCGGACAGCTGATCCGCCCGCCCGTCGCCCCGAATCGTTGCCCGCAATGGCTTACGGGCCACCCGCCAGGGGCTGACCAGGATCGGAAAGCTGGATCGTCCAGTTCCGCTGCTGCCCGGTATCGACCTCGATGAAGCCGTTGCGGTCGAAGCCGCGGGCCAGGCAATCCTCGACGCCGCGGATGGTGAAGGCGGTGTCGCGGGTGCACATCATGGCACGCCCGCTCCACTCGCCGCCGCGCGTGTAGTCGACGGCGTAGAGATAGTAGAACTGCGCCGCGAGCGAGCCCTTGAGCAGGGTCTCGCAGTTGCGCGGCTTCAGATCCCACCAGCCCTCGGTCACCCAGCCCTGCGCGTCCCGGTAGCCCAGGGTCACGCCGACCTTGCTGGCGGTCTGGTTGCACAGGCGCAGATCGGCCAGGGCGGGCAGGGGGAGGAGCGTAGGCGCCGCGAGGCAGAGCCGGAGGGCGGCCCTGCGCAGCGCGCGCACCCGAAAAAACTCAATCGACGAGGATGACGCGGCAGTCGTTGACATTGGTCCGAGTGGGGCCGGGCTGAACGAGATCGCCGATCGTGGCGAAGAATCGCGTCGAATCGTTGTCGAGCAGCATCGCTTGCGGGTCGAGCCCCGCGGCGCGGGCGCGCACCAGCGTCGTGGCATCGACGAGGCCGCCCGCCGGATCGGTGGCGGCGCCGCGCCCGCCATCGGTGCCGTCGGTGTCGGCGGCGATGCCGGCGATGCCCTCGGCTCCGTCGAGCGCGATGGCAAGCGCCAGCGCATACTCCTGATTCGGGCCGCCGTCGCCCTCGCCGCGGATGGTGACGGTGAGTTCGCCGCCGGAGATGAGCGCCACGCGCCGCCCCGCCTGCCGGGCCTCGAGCGCCAGCCGGGCGTGCTCGGCCGCGACCTCCCGGGCCTCGCCCTCGAGGTCGGCCCCCAGCATCACCGGCTCGTAGCCGGCCCGCCGCGCGGCCTCGGCCGCCGCTTCGAGCGCGTCGATCGGTCGGGCAATGATGCGGTACTCGGCCCGGGCGAAGGCCGGGTCGCCCGCCTTCGGGGTCTCGTTGGTCGGATCGTTCAAGAGGGACAGCGCGGATTCGGGCAGGCTGATGCCGCGGCGCTCGCAGATCGCGAGGGCGTCGGCCAGAGTCGAGGGATCGGGTACGGTGGGGCCGGAGGCGATCACGGACGGGTCGTCGTGCGGCACGTCGGAAATCGCCAGCGTCAGGATCGACTTGGCGTTGCGCGCGGCCACCGCGAGCCGGCCGCCCTTGATACGCGAGAGGTGCTTGCGCACCGCGTTGATCTCGTTGATCGGCGCGCCCGAGCGTAAGAGCGCCTTGGTGATCGCCTGCTTCTCCGCCAGCGTCAGGGCGCCGGCCGGCGCAATCCAGTTCGCCGAGCCGCCGCCGGAGAGCAGCACAAGAACCTCGTCCTCCGGGCCGGCGCTCTCGGCGATGGCGAGCGCCGCGCGGGTGGCCTCGATGCCGGCGGCGTCGGGCACGGGATGGCCCGCCTCGACCATGCGGATGCCGGGCGCTTCCTCGCCGTAGCCGTGGCGGGCGACCGCGAGACCGACGATGCGGTCCTCCGGCACGCCGTGCTCCTGGCGGTAGAAGCGGCTCGCCACCGCGGCCATGCTGCCGCCCGCCTTGCCTGCGCCGAGGATGATGAGCCGCCCCGGCGTCGGCGCCGGGAGGTGCCCCAAGAGGCACTTGCGCGGATGGGCGGCGGCGATCGCCTCGTCGAAGATCGACGAGAGGAGGGCACGACGCTCCGCGTTCGCCGGATCGGTCGGGGCAGGGGCGGACACGGGCGTCGCGGTCATGAGCGTCCTCGCACGGTTCTTGTTTGAGCCTGTGCTTGCCCGAGCCTCGCCGTGTCGGCAAGCCTCCGCCGTTTCACAAAACTTTCGCGATCCCAGGCATTCTTTTTGACCCGCGCCGCCTTCTCCCGCATGTCCGCCTTGCATTGAGACGCTGCACCCTTCCGATCTCGCCGCGCCGGCCCAAATAGTCGCCATGCTGTCGATCGAACCCGAGACCCGAAATCTTTCCGAACATCCCGTCGAGTGCATCGAAGGCGATCCTTCCCGCGGTTTGCTGCTCGTCTGCGAGCACGCCTCGAACGCGGTGCCGGAGGATCTGCATCGCCTCGGCGTTCCGGAAGCGGAATTCTCCCGTCACATCGCCTACGACATCGGCGCCGCGGCGGTGACGCGGCGGCTGGCGCGCCTGCTCGGCGTGCCGGCGGTGCTGACGCAGTTCTCGCGACTCATCATCGATCCGAACCGGGGCCGCCTCGATCCGACCCTGGTGATGCGGCTCTCCGACGGGGCGATCGTTCCGGGCAACGCCCGCATCGACGCGGCCGGCATCGCCGAGCGCATCCGCCGCTTCTACGTGCCCTTCGACCGGGCGGTGGACGAGGCGGTCGCCCGTGCCGAGGCGGCGGGGGCGAGCCCGATGTTCCTGACCATGCACAGCTTCACGCCGTTCTGGCGCACCATCGCCCGGCCCTGGCAGGTCGGCATCCTCTATGATGGCGACGAGCGCCTGAGCCGGCCGGTGATCGAGGCGCTCAAGGCCGATCCGGCGGGGCTCTGCGTCGGCGACAACGAGCCCTACGGCGGCGGCCTGCCCGGCGACACAATCGACCGCCACGCCACCGCCCGCGGATTGCCGAACGCGCTGGTCGAGATCCGCCAGGATCTGATCGGCGGACCCGAGGGACAGGAGGAATGGGCGCAGCGCTTCGCCCGCCTCCTGCGGCCGATGCTGCGCCCGGCCGCTTGACGGGCGGTCCGCGCGGGGCGACCTCAGGCCCCATCTCACGGCGAACACGCCCTCGAAGGAGCCTCCCATGTCCGGCATCGATCCCGCTACGCAGACCGAACTGGAGGCGGCCGTTTTCCGCCGCCTCGTCTCGCACCTGCGCAATCGCACCGACGTTCAGAACATCGACCTGATGAATCTGGCCGGCTTTTGCCGGAACTGCCTGTCGAACTGGCTCAAGGACGCGGCGGACGAGCGCGGCCTCGATCTCAGCAAGGATCAGAGCCGCGAGCACGTCTACGGCATGCCCTACGAGGAGTGGAAGCGGAAGCACCAGCAGGAGGCCAGCCCGGAGCAGCAGGCCCGCTTCTCGGACGCGCAGAAGGCCGGGCACTGAGGCACCGACGGCGCGGGCGCGTATCAACGAGCGGGTAAGGTTGATCGCGTAATCCCGGGACATCCGGCGTGCGCCATCGGGCACACGCCTTCCCTCGCGTGAAGGAGCGCTGCCATGGCCGCCTCGCCTGCCCCCGCCGTCGACCCGTCCTCGGTCGCCGCCGACCAGCTCAAGAGCATCATCGAGCGCATCGAACGTCTCGAAGAGGAGAAGGCCGGCATCGCGGGCGACATCAAGGACGTCTATGCCGAGGCCAAGGCCAACGGTTTCGACGTGAAGGTGCTGCGCAAGATCATCTCCCTGCGCAAGCGCGACCACGACGAGCGCCAGGAGGAGGAAGCGATCCTCGAACTCTACCTCCAGGCCCTCGGCATGGCGTAGAACTAAACCGGCTTTCGGCTGATCGCTTCGGTCTCTTCCTTCGTCCTTGCGAGGCTCAGCGATCGCAACTCAGGGCTCCGCACTGTCAGGACAGGTCGCGCTCTGGGTCGCTTCGGCTCCGCCTCGCGATGACGGAGAGGGGCGAAGGCCGAGGCGATCAGCCGGAAACGATATGACTCGGCGGAGGTGAGCGCCACCGACGGTCTCTCGCGTGCCAGCCGGCCAGCGCCATTCCGGGCTTCGCACGCAGGCCGTTGCCCACGCCCGGAGATGATCGGCCAGGGCGCCGGTGGCGCGGCGAAATCACAGCACTTCGCCGAAACCACAGTCCGCCGCGCCAGCCTGCGTACAGCAGATCTCCTCGGTCAGCCGGGCGAAGGCGCGGGCGGCGGGTCCCGAAACTCTGCGGGAGCTCGGCCGTGAAGGGCACGCCCTTCTCGCGCAGGGCGATCTCGAGCTTTTGGGGGCAGGCCGAGAGCGGGTGCGCGTGGAGCAGAATCGGGGACCTCCTCGGGATGCTCCCCGAGGGGGCGCGAGCCCGGCTGCCGTCAATACAGGCGGGGCTGCCCCTGGGCTGCCGCGCCCGTGAAGCGCCCGGCGGGCGGCGTCTCCGCCCGGGTTCGCATCGAGAAGCGGCCCGCCACGGTGTCGGAGGAGGGGAGGCGCAGCGCCTCCGGCGGCAGCGCTTCGTCGTGACGCGGGCGGGCGAGCGCCACGCGGACGGGGATTGTGGGAGCTGCCGGCTCCGAGGCGCCCTGCATCGAGGCGAAGAACAGGCCGCGCAGCTGCTCGCGCGGGTCGGCATCCGCCGGAACGAGCCGCACCTGCGCGACCGTCTCGACGCTCGGGGAGGGCGGCTCGGTGCCCGCCTGCGCCACGGTGATCATGCTGCCGAGGCCCTCGCCGTTGAGGGAGGCGAGCTGGACCGGCCGCTGCGGCGGAAGCGGGATTGTCAGGGCGGTCGCGACGACGGCGAATTCCGAGGGCCGGCGCGGCGGCAGCGGTGCGACGACCGCCTGCTCGGTCTCGCCGGTCAGCAATTCCTTCGCCGAGGCGCCGTCCCGGCGCAGGCTCGTCGCGCGCAAGGCTTCGGTCGCGTTCGGCGCGGCGTAGGCCATGGCCTGCGCGGTGCCGGTACCGTCGGTCGGGTCGGCGCTCGCCACCGCGATGCTGGGCTTGGCCCGCGCCTTCGACGGGGCAGGCGCATTGGCGAGCGCGGCGGGTGGCGCATCGGTCGCGCCGCCGCCGAATAGCGAAGCGAAGAAGCCCTTCAGGCCCGGACCGTCCTCGATCTCCTCGGCACTGGCGAGCGCGGTGTAGCCGAGCACCGTGCCGCCCCGGGCCAGGATCTCGGCGCGGGCCTCCTCGTAGCGGGCCAGCGGCTTGCCGTCGGCGGGCAGGTGGACGGTCTTTCCGTCCGGGAAGAGGCGGGCGAGCTGGTCCTGGGTCATGCGCGGCCAGGAGCGCACCGAGCCGACATCGAGGTGCACGAAGGGCGAGCCCGAGCGCGGATACCAGCCGACGCCGCCGCGCTGAAGCCGCATGCCGGCGGCGCGGATCTGATCGATCGAGGCGTCGGTGATGAAGAAGTCCATGGCCTTGCCGAGCATGTGCTGGCTAGTCTCGGCCACGCCCGAGGAGCGGCGGCGCAGCATCCCGTTGGTCTTCGGGCTGCGATAGCCGGAGACGATGCGCAGCGGCGCAGTCGAACCGATGGAGCGCTGCGCCTCCCAGACGACGTCGAACAGGCGCGGGTCCATCTTGATGGATTCGTTCTCGCGCCAGTCGCGCAGGAGCCAATTGAGCTGGTCGAGGGCGGCGCGGTCGAAACGCCCGTCGCGCTTGAACGTGACCGTCAGGGTCTCGCCGGTATGCTCGTGCGCGAGCGACAGGCTGCGGGTGTCGCCGTTGGCCGCCGCATCCTGGGTCTCGACGGTGCCGGCCAGCAACAGGGCGGCCACGGCGCCGAGGGCGGAGGAGAGGCGCTTCAGGCGCGGGGAACGTGCGGGACGGTTCGGGGGCAGGCGGTCCCGGATCGTGCGCAGCATAGCCTCAACCCTCGCGGGACGGCTCGACATCGGCGATGTCGCGGTGGCGCGGGTTTCGAGGACCGGGAAAGGCGGGTCGTCGGGCCCGTGCTGCTTGCCGTCTGCGACGACGGCTAAGGGCCAACCGTGGCAAAAACGTGCCTCGCAAGAGTGCCGCCGCACGCTGTCCCGCGCGCAACGACATTCCGAGCCTGATGTTCGCGCGATGGCGCCGCGGCTCTGACCTACCAGAAGCTGCGCGGCTGCGCGCCGTAGGCGTCGGCGCCCCAGGGGTCGCCGAACATGTCGGGCGCGCGACGGGGGGCGGGGCGACGCTCACTGCGCACGGCCTCGCGCGTCGCCGTCGGGCGTGAGGTGGGCCGGGACGCCTCGCGCGTCGCGGGCCGTGTTCCGGCGGCGTCCGCCGCGGCGCGCTTGGCGGCCGTGGGAGCCCGCGCCACCGCGTCCGAGCGCGCGGCGAGGCCGAGCGCCACCTTCATCGGCCCGTCATAGCCGTAGAGGTCGGGCAGAGTGCGGTAGGAGCCGAGATCGTCCACCTCTGCGGTGAAGTAGGCCAGATGCACCGGCAGCTTCTCCGGCAGGCGCAGGGTGCGCTCGCCCTTGCCGATCAGCTTCTTCAGGCGCTCCTGCGTCCAGTTCGGCAGCACCGCGTCGGCGAAGCGGAAGGGGTCGTCCACGCGCACGCAGCCGTGGCTGAAGGCGCGGGTCGAGGCCGAGAACAGCGAGCGGTTGGGCGTGTCGTGCAGGTAGACCGCGTGCTGGTTGGGGAACATGAACTTGATGAAGCCCAGAGCGTTCCGCTCACCCGGCGGTTGGCGCAGGGAGATCACGTTTCCACGGCGCACCACCTCGAAGCCGGCGGTCTTGCCCGAGGCGAGCATCTGTTTGAGGATCGAGGGCGGCACGTACCAGGACGGGTTGACGACGGCGTACTCCATCATCCCCGAGAAGGTCGGCGTGGGGCTCGTCGGCTTGCCGACGATCACCCGGGTCTCGTCGCGCAAGTGCCCCTCGCGAAACACCTTCAGCTTGAACTCGGGGATGTTCACGAAGACGTAGTCCGGCCCGAGTTCGGACGGCAGCCAGCGCCAGCGCTCCATGTTGACGAGGAGGTCGGCCTCGTTGGCGCTCGCCTTCGGCAGGCTCGGATTGGCCAAGGCCGCGACGGTGGCCTGGGTCAGCGTGCCGTTGGCGGGAAGGCCGCGGCTGCGCTGGAAGCCCTTGACGGCGTCGGCCACCGCGCGGTCGTAGACGTCCGGCGTGCCCGGCGCGGCGTCGAGGGTGCCGGCGGAAGCGCTCTCCAAGCCGAAGCGGCTGCGCAGCAGCGGCACCCGCGGATCGCTCATACCGAGCTTGAGCACCGGACCGTCCGGCAGCTTGACGCTCGGCGCCCCCTGCGTCCGGCCCGCCCGCAGGCCCGCGAGGCGCTTCTTGAGGGCAAGGTAGCCCGGCTGGCGCGGATTGTAGGCCTGCAGTGCGTCGCCGGCTCCGGCGCCCGCCACGGCGAGGCGGGTCAGCACGGTATCGGCGGGCGGCAGATCGAGAGTCGGGGTGATGAGCTTGGAGATCGCGGCGAGGTTCACGCGTCCGCCCCGCGCGTCGCGGGCGTAGAGGGCGATCGCCGCGGAGAGCTTGAGATCGGCCTCGGCGATCTCCGCATCCGTGTCCGGACGGCTGAGCTTGCCGATCGCCGGCACCGGATAGGCGTTCGGGTCGAGCCCGTCCTCCCCCGCGGCGCGCAGACGCTCGATCGCCGCCTTGGCAGCGGGGGTGAGGGCACCGTTCTCGATCCAGACCGGCTTGAAGTTCCCCAGGGCGTAGAAGGCCTGCATCGCCTCCCGGTCCTTGCCGGGCAGCCGCTGCAGGAGGGGGGCCGAATCCTTGAGCCGCGCGTAGACGGCCGCAGGCAGGGGTTCGCTCGGCGCGACGGGGGCGGGCGGCCCCTCTGCGACAGGCGGTGACGTCTCCGACGGTGCCGGGGCTTCGGTGGCGGGCGCAGGCTCCGGGGCCGTCTCCGGCGCGGCGTCCGATAGGATCGCCGACCCGGCGGCCGGATCGACCGCCGCCTTGCGGATGACCGGCTCGGCGCCCGCCGCTTCCTGCGCCCGAAGGGACGGGACCTGGCTGAAGACGAGGAGCGCGGCCAGCGCGACCGACAGGGTGCGCACGGCGCTCGTTCCGGATCGCGATGCGACGGGCATGGCGGCAACTCCCTGGATACGGCCGAGACTGCCGCGACACTGCTTAAAGATCATCGACCCAAGCACGACCGTGCGCAACCACACGGCCGAGCCGAACGGTCAAGCTCAGCCCTCGGACGAACCGCGCCCGACCGGCGACCGTTCCACGACCGACCGACGCTCAGGCGGCGTCTTCGGAGCGCTCGTCCTCGTCGAGGCCGAGTTCCTTGAGCTTGCGGTAGAGGGTGGATCGGCCGATTCCGAGGCGGCGGGACACTTCGGACATTCGGCCGCGGTAGAATTGCAGGGCGAAGCGGATCACCTCCGCCTCGATGCCCTCCATCGTCTTCATCTCACCCGTCTCCTCGACGACGAGCGACAGGGCGTGGGGATCGCGCACCTCGACCCGCACGATCTCGCGCACCGGTTCCAGGGCGCCCGCCGGGAGGGAAGATTGCGTGGGGGCGGGAGGGATGCGCACGTCGAAGCCATCGACCTGCGCCGCGATCTGCGGGAATTCCGCGACCGTCAGCTCGTCCCCGTCGGCCAGCACCACGGCACGGAACAGGGCGTTCTCGAGTTGGCGGACATTGCCGGGCCAGGCGTAGCGCGTCAGCAGCGCCATCGCCTCCGGGGCGATGCCCCGCAGCCGCTTGCCCTCCTCGGCCGCGAACCGGGCGCAGAACGAGCGCACGAGGTCCGGGATATCCTCGCGGCGCGCCCGCAGGGGCGGCAGCGTCATCGGGAAGACGTTGAGGCGGTAATAGAGATCCTCGCGGAACTTGCCCTGCTTCACGAGGTCGAGCAGCGAGCGGTTGGTCGCGGAAACGAGCCGGATGTCGACCCGGACCGAGCGCTTGCCGCCCACGGGATCGACCTCGCCCTCCTGCAATGCGCGCAGCAACTTCACCTGCGCGTCGAGAGGCAGCTCGCCGATCTCGTCGAGGAACAGGGTGCCGCCGGACGCCTCGACGAACTTGCCGACATGGCGCTCGGTGGCGCCGGTGAAGGCGCCCTTCTCGTGCCCGAACAGGGTCGATTCCACGAGGTTGTCGGGGATTGCGCCGCAATTGACCGTGACGAAGGCCTTGCCGCGACGGTCGCCCGAACCCTGGATCGCCCGGGCCAGCACCTCCTTGCCGACGCCCGACTCGCCCTCGATGAGGACGGGGATGTTCGATTTCGCCGCCCGCTCGGCGAGGCGGATCACCCGGTCCATGTCCGGGCTCTTCGAGGCGAGGTCCTTGAAGCCCAGCGCGCCGGAGGCCCGGCGGCGCATGCGGCGCACCTCCTCCTCGAGCTGATCGACCCGCAGGGCGTTCTTGATCGAGACCTGGAGGCGTTCGGCGCCCGCGGGCTTCACCACGAAATCGACCGCGCCCGCCCGCATGGCGTTGACGACGGCATCGATGGAGCCGTTCGAGGTCTGGACGATGACCGGCGTGTCGAGGCCGCCCTTGCGCATCTCGGCCAGCACCGAGAGGCCATCGAGTCCGCCGGGCATCACGAGGTCGAGTAGCACGACGTCGACCGGCTCGCCGGCCCGCAGCAGGTTGAGCCCGTCCTGACCGTTCTCCGCGACCCGCGCCTCGAAGCCGAGGCGGCGCACCATCGCCTCGGCGAGGCGACGCTGCACGGGATCGTCGTCGATGATCAGGACGGTGGTCGACATGCGGGGCGCCTCGCTGTCCGCTCGTACCGACCGCGGGCCGACCCGGCCTCGTCGGCGAGGCGGGGGCGCAGGGCGTCGGCTGTTTCGTTTCGAGCCACAGGGTCGCCCAAGAGCGTAAAGCGGCGCTTAACGACGCCGCGAGATTCGCCTTTCGCGGGCTTGCACAGCGCGATTGTGCTCGCGTTACGGGCAAAGTTCAGCGCCGGGATTGCCGGGCTCGGTTGATCGTAGCGGCATGGCGCTCAATATCTGGACCCGGTCGCGAGGGGGCTGTCCCGCCCTCGATCCCGCGGCCCGACGCGCCGAGGAATCAACACCCATGTCGAGCCGAGCCGCTTTCCCCGCCCTCTCCGCGGAATGGCCGAGGGGGATCGAAGAGCTTGCGGCCGTCCGCAGCGCGGTGCAGGCGGCCGATCTCGGCCCGCTGCCGGAATGGGACCTCACGGACCTTTATCCGGGGATCGATTCGCCGGCCTTCCAGGATGATCTCGCCCGGTCGGTCTCCGAGAGCCGGGCCTTCGCCGAGCGCTATGCCGGCCGGATCGCCGCGATCGCCGCCGGCCCGGATGCTTCCGCCCGGCTCGGCGAGGCGGTACGCGCCTTCGAGCAGATCGAGGATCTGATGGGCCGGCTGATGTCCTATGCCGGGCTCGTCTATTCCGGCGACACCACCGACGAGACCCGCGCCAAGTTCTACGGCGACACCCGCGAGCGGCTGACCGCGGCCTCCGGCGATCTGCTCTTCTTCGGCCTCGAACTGAACCGGGTCGAGGACGCGGTGCTCGACGCGGCGATGGCGGAGGGCCCGCTCGCCCATTACCGGCCCTGGATCGAGGATCTGCGGCGCGAGAAGCCCTACCAACTCGACGACCGCACCGAGAAGCTGTTCCTCGAAAAGTCGGTGACCGCGAACGCCGCCTGGGACCGGCTGTTCAACGAGACCATCGCCGCGCTGCGATTCTCGGTCCAGGGCGAGCGCCTGACGCTGGAGCCCACCCTCAACAAGCTTCAGGACCCGGACGGGGCCGTGCGCAAGGAGGCGGCGCTGGCGCTCGGCGAGACGCTGCGGGCGAATCTGCGCGTCTTCACGCTGATCACCAACACGCTGGCCAAGGACAAGGAGATCTCCGACCGCTGGCGCGGCTTCCAGGACGTGGCCGATGCCCGCCACCTCTCGAACCGCGTCGAGCCGGAGGTGGTCGCCGCCCTGGTCGATGCCGTGCGCGCGGCCTATCCGCGCCTGTCGCACCGCTACTACCGGCTGAAGGCCAAGTGGTTCGGCGTCGATGCGCTGCCCTACTGGGACCGCAACGCGCCGCTGCCGAAGGTCGAGCAGCGCACGATCCCCTGGGCGCAGGCCCGCGACACGGTGCTCGACGCCTACGCCAGCTTCTCACCGGACATGGCCGGCATCGCCAAAAAATTCTTCGACGGCGGCTGGATCGACGCGCCGACCCGGCCCGGCAAGGCCCCCGGCGCCTTCGCGCACCCGACCGTGCCCTCCGCCCACCCCTACGTGCTGGTGAACTATCAGGGCAAACCGCGGGACGTGATGACGCTCGCGCACGAGTTGGGACACGGCGTGCACCAAGTGCTCGCCGCCCCCAACGGTGCGCTGATGGCGCCGACCCCCCTGACGCTGGCCGAGACGGCGAGCGTGTTCGGCGAGATGCTGACCTTCCGCCGGCTGCTGGGCCAGACCACCGACCCGACCCAGCGCCGGGCGATGCTCGCGGCCAAGGTCGAGGACATGATCAACACGGTCGTGCGCCAGATCGCCTTCTATTCTTTCGAGCGGAAGGTCCACCTGGCCCGCGCCAAGGGCGAGCTGACGGCCGAGCAGATCAACGAACTCTGGATGTCGGTGCAGGCGGAGAGTCTCGGGCCGGCGATCACGCTCGACGCGGGCTACGAGCCGTTCTGGGCCTACATCCCGCACTTCATCCATTCGCCGTTCTACGTCTACGCCTACGCCTTCGGCGACTGCCTCGTGAACTCGCTCTACGGCGTCTATGCCCGGGCCGAGCCCGGCTTCGTCGAGCGCTACTTCGCCCTGCTCTCGGCCGGCGGCTCGAAGCCCTACGGCGAATTGCTCAAGCCCTTCGGCCTCGATGCCAGCGACCCGGGCTTCTGGCAGATCGGGCTGAGCATGATCGAGGGCATGATCGCGGAGCTGGAGGCGATGGAAGCGGCATGACGGGAAGTCAACGTTGCACTGTGCAACGTTGACATAGGTCGCGTGGGTGTCTAAATGTGGGCCAACATCCCGGAGGCCCACATGAATCCGAGCCATGCCGCTTTTTTCGAACGGCCGGATGCGCTTCCGCTGAAGGAAGTGCTGACGCGCTCAGAGATGCTGCCGCAATACGAGCTGCTCAGCCGCTTGGAGATTCCGGCGGTTCAGGCTGCCGTTTGGGAGATCGAGCCGATCATAGAGAAACTCGACCCCGATATCAGACACCACGCCATCCAGTCCGCCGGCGCCCTGATCGGCGAAATCCTTACGGCCCGCGGCTTTCGCATCGCCCGCGACGCGCGAGGGGAGAAGCGTCGGGGGCGCGTGCGGAAGGCTCGCTTCGTCAAGTCGGGCACGATTTGGGAACTCCCCGTTGAGCCCGACAGCGCCCATAGCGAGAAGGTCGCGAGGATCATGGACGACATCATGATCCGCTATCGCTCGACGCTGGCCGAGTTGGCGAAGTGAGTGACGATCCGGCGGAGGATGTCCCTGACGCGGAGCCCGAGTGGCTCACGATCGAGGACATCGAGAATGCCCACGCTCGTCAGCTCCAAATCTTCGGCGGAGCGCCAGGCATCCGTGATCGCGGTGCGCTGGAATCGGCTACCGGCCGCCCGATCAACCGTTGGCGTTACGAAGGTTCGGAGCTTGCCGAACTGGCCGCAGCCTACGCGTTCGGCATCGTGAAGAACCATCCGTTCATGGATGGGAACAAGCGGGCCGGGTTCATGGCCATGCTCGGCTTTCTGCTCCTGAATGACGTCGCGTTCGAGCCGGACCCAGCCGAAGCGACGGCGATTATCCTCGGCCTCGCCGCGGGCGAAATCGACGAGCCCGGTCTCACCCGCTGGATTCGCGATAACTGGCCAACCGCGTAACCACCGCGGCGCGCCGTCCCAGCGCCCTGGGCGAGGCGTGAGGCGACGCCTATCTCGGATCACATCCCCATCAGGATAGATCCCCAAGACCATGGCCGAGACCGACCGCGAAGCCAACCGCTTCACCGCCCGCGCCAGCCGCTATGCCAGCGTCGGCGCCAATGTCGGAGGAGTGGCCGCGCGAATGGCGGCGGCGCGCCTGTTCGGCGGCAAGGACGGAGCGGCGCCGACCAACGCTGCGGCCCTGGCCCAGGCGCTCGGCGGTCTGAAAGGTCCGATCATGAAGGTGGCGCAGTTGCTCGCCACCGTGCCGGATCTTCTTCCGCCGGAATATGCGGCGGAACTGCAAAAACTTCAGGCAGATGCGCCCCCGATGGGCGCGGCCTTCGTCAAGCGCCGGATGATGGCCGAACTCGGCGCCGATTGGCAGGACCGCTTCGGAGGCTTCGACCTCAAGCCCGCCGCCGCCGCCTCGCTGGGGCAGGTCCACCGGGCCGAGTCGCGCGACGGCGAAAAACTCGCCTGCAAGCTCCAGTATCCCGACATGCAGTCGGCGGTGGAGGCGGACCTTAAGCAGCTTCAGGTCGTCTTCGCCCTTCATCGCCGCATGAATTCCTGGCTCGACACGTCCGAGATCGCCAAGGAGATCGGCGCGCGGGTGCGCGAGGAGCTCGACTATGTTCGCGAAGCCAAGCACGCGGCTCTGTACGGCAGCGTGCTCAAGGACATCGATTCGGTGCGGGTGCCGACGGTGCATTCCGAACTCTCGACCAAGCGGCTTCTCACCCTCGGCTGGCTCGACGGCGAGAAGATCTTGAGCTTCGCCGACGCCCCGATCGAGATTCGCAACCGGATCGCCCAGGCCATGTTCCGGGCGTGGTGGCATCCGTTCAGCCGCGCCGCGGTCATCCACGGCGATCCGCATCTGGGCAACTACACCGTCTTCTCCGAGGGCGGCGAGGCGCAGGGCATCAACCTGCTCGATTACGGTTGCGTGCGCATCTTCCATCCGCGCTTCGTCGGCGGCGTGGTCGATCTCTACCGTGGTCTTCTGGAAAACGACCGCGACCGCGTGGTGCATGCCTACGAAGTCTGGGGCTTCAAGAAGCTCGACCGGGAAACCGTCGACATTCTTAACATCTGGGCGCGCTTCATCTACGGGCCGCTACTGGAAGACCGCACGCGCACCGTCGCCGACGGGATCGAACCGGGCGCCTACGGGCGGCGCGAGGCCTTCTCCGTGCATCAAGCGCTCAAGGAGCGGGGCCCGGTCACGATTCCACAGGAATTCGTGTTCATGGACCGGGCAGCGGTCGGGCTCGGCGCCGTCTTCCTGCACCTGCGCTCGGAGCTGAACTACCATCGCCTGTTCGAGGCCGAGATCGAGCGCTTCTCCCTCGAGACGCTCACCGAGCGCCAGGGGACGGTCCTTGCGCAGGCCGGATTGCCCGCTCCGGTCTAACAAGCCAGCTCAAGACTCGCCGCCAGGACCGTCAAGCTGATTGCGAGCGGACTAGCCTTGCGCTAAATCCGCGCGTGACAAGCAAAACGATACCAGGGAACGGGCGCGCAATGGCGGACACGAAGACCCTCACCGGCATCAGTTACAGCCCGGCGATGGACGAGAAGACCCACGAGCAGACCTATCGCGGCTTCGTGCGCTTCGTGGAGATCGGCACGGTCACGGTTCTGTGCTGGGTCCTTGCTCTCGCCATCGGCGGTCTGCGCGAGGCCTGGATCACCGCCATCATCGCCGTTCTCGTATCCTGGGTGGCCGCGGCCGTCGGCGCCTTCGTCCCGGCCATCGGCTGGAAGGCTCAGGCCTTCGTCTTCGCCGCACTTCTACTGATCCTCGCGCTCGGCTGACGGATCGAGTTTTGCAGGCCGGCTCCCTCGGGGCCGGCCTTTTTCCAGATCTGAACTTCCCAGCAAGCTCGGATACCGGCACGCCGAAAGGCGGCTGTAAGAACGGGAGCAACTGATGCGTATTGCCGTCTTGACGGAGACGGACCCGATAGAACCACGGGTCGCGGCCGTCCCAGAAACGGTCAAGAAGTTCATAGGCTTAGGCTGCGACGTGGTCGTGCAGTCGGGGGCCGGCGCCAAGGCCGGCGTTCCCGACGGCGAGTACGAAGCTGCCGGCGCCAAGATCGCGGGGAGTGCCGAGGAGGCTCTCTCCGGTACCGACCTCATCCTCAAGGTCCGCCGTCCCAACGCGGACGAGCTGGCCAAGATTCAGAAGGGGGCCACGGTCGTCGCGATCATGGACCCCTACGGCCATGAGGACGAGCTGAAGGCCGCGGCCGAGGCGGGCGTCGACACCTTCGCGATGGAGCTGATGCCCCGCATCACCCGCGCGCAGGTGATGGACGTGCTCTCCTCGCAGGCCAACCTCGCCGGCTACCGCGCCGTGGTCGACGGCGCTGCCGAGTACGGCCGCTCCCTGCCGATGATGATGACCGCCGCCGGCACCGTGCCGGCCGCGCGCATCTTCATCATGGGCGTCGGCGTCGCCGGCCTCCAGGCCATCGCCACCGCCCGCCGCATGGGCGCCGTGGTGACCGCCACCGACGTGCGGCCCGCGACCAAGGAACAGGTCGAATCGCTCGGCGCCAAGTTCGTCGCCGTCGAGGACGACGAGTTCAAGCAGGCCGAGACCTCGGGCGGCTACGCCAAGGAGATGTCGGCCGAGTACCAGAAGAAGCAGGCCGAGCTGGTCAAGGGCCACATCGCCAAGCAGGACATCGTCATCACGACGGCCCTGATTCCGGGCCGGCCCGCGCCGAAGCTTGTCTCCGAGGAGATGGTCGCTTCGATGAAGCCGGGTTCGGTGCTCGTCGACCTCGCGGTCGAGCGCGGCGGCAACGTCGCCGGTGCCAAGGCCGGTGAGATCGTCACCGTCGGCAACGGCGTGAAGATCGTCGGCCACGTCAACGTGCCGGGCCGCCTCGCAGCCACGGCATCGAGCCTCTACGCCCGCAACCTCTACGCCTTCGTCGAGACCCTGATCGACAAGGAAGCGAAGGCGTTGGCGGTGAAGTGGGACGACGAGCTCGTCAAGGCCACCAACCTCACCCGCGACGGTCAGGTGGTCCACCCCAACTTTCAGCCCAAAGCCTGATCGGTCGCGGAGGATCTCACCATGGCAACCCCCCTTCCGCCCGTCTCGCCTGCTGAGCAGGCCCAGGCCGCCGCATCGGCCGCGCGCACCGCGGCCGAGATCGCCCACCAGAACGCCGTCCAGGCGCAGTCGATCGCCGACTCGCTCGGTCACGGCATCGCCGCCGCCACCCACGGCGCGGTCGATCCCACGGTGTTCCAACTCGCGATCTTCGTGCTCGCGATCTTCGTCGGCTACTACGTGGTCTGGTCGGTGACCCCGGCCCTGCACACGCCGCTGATGTCGGTGACCAACGCGATCTCGTCGGTCATCATCGTCGGCGCGCTCCTGGCTGCCGGCGTGCCGCTCATCGAGAAGGGCACCGGCTGGGCCCGCTTCTTCGGCTTCATCGGTATCGTCCTCGCCTCCGTGAACATCTTCGGCGGCTTCCTCGTCACGCAGCGCATGCTCGGCATGTACAAGAAGAAGGCCTGAGGCGATGTCGGAAAACGTCTCATCCCTTCTCTACATCGTCGCCGGCGTCCTGTTCATCATGGCGCTGCGGGGGCTCTCGCACCCCACCACGTCGCGACAGGGCAACCTGTACGGCATGATCGGCATGGCGCTCGCCGTGCTCACCACCCTGATCGGCCATCCGCCGGCAGGTATCGGCGCCTGGATCCTGGTGCTGCTCGGCCTCGGAATCGGCGGCGGCGCCGGTGCCGTGATCGCCAAGCGCGTGCCGATGACGGCGATGCCCCAGCTCGTCGCGGCCTTCCACTCCCTCGTCGGCCTCGCCGCCGTGGCGGGTGCGGCGGCGACGCTCTACGCTCCCCAGGCGGTCGGCATCCTCGAGAACGGCCATATCCATAAGGAATCGCTGTTCGAGATGGCGCTGGGCGCGGCGATCGGCGCGGTCACCTTCACCGGATCGGTCATCGCCTTCGCCAAGCTCGACGGTCGGATGTCCGGCAAGCCGATCATGCTGCCGCAGCGGCACGCCATCAACATCGCGCTGGGCATCGCCCTCGTGGTGCTGATCGCGATCTTCATCGGCAACGAGAGCAAGCTGATCTTCTGGCTGATCGTGCTGCTGTCCTTCACGCTCGGCGGGCTGCTCATCATCCCCATCGGCGGCGCCGACATGCCCGTCGTCGTCTCGATGCTGAACTCCTACTCGGGTTGGGCCGCGGCCGGCATCGGCTTCACCCTGGGCAACCTCGCGCTCATCATCACGGGCTCGCTGGTCGGCTCCTCGGGTGCGATCCTGTCCTACATCATGTGCAAGGCGATGAACCGGTCGTTCGTCTCGGTCATCCTCGGCGGCTTCGGCGGGGACACCGCGGCGGCCGGCAACGGTCAGGTCGAGACGCGCCCGGTCAAGCAGGGCTCGGCCGACGACGCGGCCTACATCATGAAGAATGCCGAGAAGGTCATCATCGTGCCGGGCTACGGCATGGCGGTCGCCCAGGCCCAGCATAGCCTTCGCGAGATGGTGGATATGCTCAAGAAAGAGGGCGTCGACGTGAAGTACGCCATCCACCCGGTGGCGGGCCGTATGCCGGGGCACATGAACGTGCTCCTGGCCGAAGCCAACGTGCCCTACGACGAGGTGTTCGAGCTGGAGGACATCAACGGTGAGTTCCCGCAGGCCGACGTGGCCTTCGTGATCGGCGCCAACGACGTCACCAACCCGGCCGCCAAGACCGACAAGGCCTCGCCGATCTACGGCATGCCCATCCTCGACGTGGAGAAGGCCAAGACGGTCCTCTTCATCAAGCGCGGCATGGGCTCGGGCTACGCGGGCGTCGAGAACGAGGTGTTCTTCCGCGACAACACGATGATGCTGTTCGGTGACGCCAAGAAGGTCGTGGACTCAATCCTCAAGAACCTCTGATCGGCCGATCCTCGGATCGTGAGGCGGGGCGGACGAGCAATCGTCCGCCCCGCTGTCGTTTGCGGGGCGCAGTCAGCGCGGGTGGAAGCGGCTATGCTCGCCCCGTGTCCGCCGCCATGCCCCTCGACCTATCCCCCGGCCTGCCCCGGCCGTTCCTCGATGTCGCCGCCTCGGCGCTCGGGCGACCCTGGCGCGAGCGCTGCGGCGATCCCGGCCAGCAGGCGCTGGCGGCGGCGATGACGCAGGGCTACGGCCTGCCGGACCTGCTCGCTCGCGTGCTGGTCGGGCGCGGTGTGCGGCCGACGGAGGCCGAAGCCTACCTCAACCCCCGCCTGCGCGACCTGATGCCCGATCCCGCCATCCTCGTGGACATGGAGGCGGCGGTCGACCGTCTCGCCCGGGCCGTGCGGGCGCGGGAGGCGGTGGCGATCTTCGGCGATTACGACGTGGACGGGGCCTCCAGCGCCGCCCTACTCGCCTCGTACCTGCGGGCGCTCGACGTGCCCGTGCGCATCCACATCCCCGACCGGATCACGGAGGGCTACGGCCCCAATGTCGGCGCGGTGACGGCCTTGCGGGAGGAGGGCGCCGGCCTGCTCGTCTGCGTCGATTGCGGCACCGCCGGCCACGAGCCCCTGGCCGCCGCCGCGGCTCTGGGCCTCGACGTGATCGTCCTCGACCATCACGGCGCCCCGGAAGAGCTTCCGATCACGCGGGCGCTGGTCAATCCGAACCGGCTCGACGACCTTTCCGGGCTCGGCCATCTCTGCGCGGCGGGTGTCGTCTTCATGACCCTCGTCGCCCTGGCCCGGCGGCTTCGGGGGGAGGGGGCCTTCGTTTCCAGCAACGAACCGCGCCTGACCGACTTCCTCGACCTCGTGGCGCTCGCCACCGTCGCCGACGTGGTGCCGCTCGTCGGGCTCAACCGCGCCTTCGTCGTCCAGGGCCTGGCCGTGATGCGCGGCCGCGGACGCCCCGGCCTCGCCGCTTTGCTCGATGCCGCCGGTCTCGCCGAGCCCCCGGAGGCGTGGCATCTCGGCTTCCTTTTGGGACCGCGCATCAATGCGGGGGGACGCATCGGCGATTCCGGTCTCGGAGCCCGGCTTCTGACCACGGCCGACGCCGCGGAGGCGCGCCGGATCGCGGAGGAACTCGACCGGCTCAACCGCGAACGGCAGGCGATCGAGGCACTGGCCGTCGCGGAGGCCGAAGCCGAGATGGACGGCCGCCTCGCCCGCGATCCCGAGCGTCCGGTTCTGGTCGCCGCTTCGCCCGAGTGGCATCCCGGCATCGTCGGCCTCATCGCCGCCCGTCTCAAGGAGCGCTTCGGTCGGCCGGCCTTCGCCTTCGCGGTCAAACCGGACGGCAGCGCCGTCGGATCCGGCCGCTCGGTCGCCGGCGCGGATCTCGGCAGCGCCGTGCGCGCCGCCGTCGAAGCGGGCCTCGCGCTCAAAGGGGGCGGTCACGCCATGGCCGCCGGCGTCACCCTCGCACCGGGGGCGATCGCCGCCTTCGAGGAGGGTCTGACGCGCGACCTCGCCGACCCGGTCGGCCGGGCGCGCGCGGCGGATGCCCTCCTCATCGACGGCACGGTGAGCGCGGGCGGGGCGACCGCGGAACTGGTCCGGCTGATCCAGCGGGCCGGCCCCTTCGGACAGGGCGCGCCGGAGCCGGTCCTGGCGCTGCCCCGCCACCGCCTCGCCGATGCCGGCGTGGTCGGCAACGGGCACGTCCGCGCGCGCCTCGTCAGCGGCGATGGGCAGGCCATCGGCGGCATCGCCTTCCGCGTTGCGCAGGGTCCGCTCGGCGCGGCGCTGCTCGGCGGAATCGGCCGCAGCTTTCACGTGGCCGGAACGCTGTCCTGTGACCGCTGGCGCGGGGCGGAGCGGGCGCAGATCCGGATCTGCGACCTCGCTGCCTGTGGATAGAAACTCGTGAAACGGATCGGTTGACACCCGATCCCGGCCTCACCATAAGGGCCTCGCCCGCCGCGAGAGAAACGCGGTGACACGGTTTGGGGGAATGTCCCGAGCGGCAAAGGGGGCGGACTGTAAATCCGCTGCGTAAGCTTCGTAGGTTCGAGTCCTACTTCCCCCACCAAACTTTTCCAGAGCGACACTCTGCAGCAAGTCTCCGTGTGAGCCACACTGTGGCCGCGGATGATGCGGCTTCGTGCCTCGGGCACCGATTTTGGATGCGCTCTGTACGGTATCGATCGTTTTCGGCCTGATCGCTTCAGCATTCGATAACCATTCTAACGGTCTCGAATGCGGGTGCAGCGTTTTTTGACCTTTGCAACCGTTTGCAAACGCAGCTGGGCATGCTGCTTCATAAAATAACCTCTGTGAATTTCGTTCACCGCCAAGGACGCTAGGTTGCGACGCCTCGGTTAAGGAAGCCCAGTGGTCAACCCGCTCGTCCGTAAGCTGGAAAACGTCATCCGCTTGTCTCCCGAAGAGAGGCAGGCCCTGGAGAGGGTTGCCCAGCCGACCCGAAGGCTCGGGGCGCGCGAGGACGTGACCCGCGACGGCGACCGACCGCGCCACGTCAACGTCGTCCTCGAAGGCTGGGCCTGCCGCTACAAGCAACTCGAGGACGGGCGCCGTCAGGTCATCTCGATCTTTCTTCCCGGAGACCTGTGCGATCCCCACGTCTTCGTCCTGCGCAAAGCGGATCATTCGCTCGGCACGCTGACGTCCGTGGTCCTCGCCGAGATCTCCGAGACCGCGATCCGCGATTTGACGCAGCAGTTTCCGCGTCTGCAGGAAGCGTTGTGGTGGGAGATGCTGGTCACGTCGGCGATCCAGCGGGAATGGACGGTGAGCCTCGGGCAGCGCCTAGCGACCGAGCGCTTAGGGCATCTGTTCTGCGAACTGTTCATGCGGCTTCGTGCCGTGCGGCTCACGAACGAGACGAGTTGCGAATTCCCGATCACCCAGGCGGATCTGGGCGACGCGATGGGACTTTCGACCGTCCATATCAACCGCACGCTGAAGGAGTTGCGGGCGGCCGGACTGATCCGGCTGCGGGGCCGGCAATTGACCATTCCGGATTTCGCTGCCCTCCAAGCCGCCTCTCTCTTCGATCCATCCTATTTGCACTACGAACGCACGCCTTCGGCAGTCGACGACGATTGATGGACCATGAGGGCCGGTTCATCCTGTTACGTCAGCAAACGGCATCGTCATGAACCAGGACCCGCGGGACGCACGCATCGAAGCACTGGAGGCGGAGAATCTGCGCCTGCGCCGCTTCCTCGACGAGAAGGGCTTGCCGGCCGAGCAGCGCCATCAGGTGCGCAACACGCTGGCGATGCTGCGGGCGATCATCCGCCGCTCGGCCGAATCGAGTGAGTCGGTCGAGACCTACGCCGCCCATCTCGACGGTCGGCTCGACGCGGTCGCCCGCGTGCTCAACGCGCTCATGCGCAACGTGCGGGAGGGCGTCGGCCTGCATTCCCTCATCGCCGACGAACTGCTGGTGCACCTCGCCCGCGAGGGCGAACAGGTCACGATCTCAGGCCCGAGCCTTCGCCTGAGGCCCGGCGCTGCCGAAGTCTTCGCCATGGCGATCCACGAGCTCGTCGTGAATGCCGTCGAGCACGGCGCCCTGACCGTGCCGCAGGGCGGCATTCGCATCGCCTGGACTCTGACAGCCCCGACGGATGCGGGCCCGCCGATCCTCACCTTCGTTTGGACGGAAAGCGGGCTCGAAGCTCTCCCGCCGGAACCCGCCCGCCGCGGCTTCGGGACGGAGGTGCTGGAACGCAGCCTCCGCTACGAACTGAAGGCCGAAACCGAGCTCGCCTACGAACCGGACGGGCTTCGCTGCACGATCCGCCTGCCGCTGCCGCCGCAGATCACCGTCGTCGAAGAGGACGATTGAGGCGCCGCGTCCCGCGCAAGCAGACCGGCCCTCACGCGGCGGATCACCATGTCTCGATTTGCCGATGGGACAAGCGTGGCCGGGGTAGCCCTGCGCGGCGTCGACGGGTAGTTAACATCTGGATGCTTTTCTGAGGGCAGTGCCCGGAGACGGATCAAGGACCTCGCCCATCGCATGCTTGTCCGGATGAACTGCCTGTTGCGTTCGCCGGCCATCGGTGGCGTCCTCCTGAGTGTCCTGACCTTTTCGGCCCTGTCGCAGCCCGCCCAGGCCTTCGACCTGTTCGGCCTGTTCGGCAGCGACGAGGAGCCGCCCGCCCCGAGTGCCGAGGCTCTGCCCTACAGCCTGCGCATCACCGGCACCGACGATTCGGATATTCTCACGGCGCTGCAGGACACCTCGACGCTCTACCGGCTTCGCCAGGAAGCACCGCCGGACGGCGAGGGGCTGGTGCGCCGCGCCGAGGCAGACCTGCGCCGCCTCACCGACGTGCTCTCGGGTTACGGCTACTATCAGGGCACCGTCTCGATCCGCGTCGACGGCGTGCCCGTGGCCGGGGAAGCCTCTCTTGCCGCCGCAGCCCGCGCAGCGGAGGGCGCCCGCGCCCGCACGCTCGTCCCGGTGAAGATCGCGATCGATCTCGGCCCCGCCTACACCCTGCGCACGGTGCGCGCCCTCGATCCGCGCGGCCGTCCCTTCCCGGAAGAGGTTCTGCCCGAGCGGTTCACCCGCACCGGCGACGACGTGCCCGCCCGCTCGGCGACGGTGCTCGCCCGCGAGGCCAGGATCGTCGATCGCTTCCGCGCGCTCGGCCACCCCTTCGCCAAGGCCGTGACGCGCGATCCCGTGGTGGACGATGCCGCCCACGTCATGGACGTGAGCTTCACCATCGATCCGGGACCGAAAGCCGCGATGGGGGAGGTGGCGGTCAAGGCCACCGACGGCATCGACCCGGCGGTGATCCGCTCGTTCATCTATTCGGAGCCGGGCGATCCCTACTCGCCCAAGGCCGTTGCCGACATCCGCCGCTCGGTGGCCCGCATTGAGGGCCTCGGCGCCGTGCGGGTGCGGGAAGGAGAAAGTCTCGATGCGCAGGGCAACCTGCCGATCTTCGTCGAGGTGAGCGAGCGCGAGCGCAACCTGATCGGCGTCTCGGCGCGCTACTCCACGGTCGATGGCCCCGGCGTGCGTGCCTACTACGCCAACCGCAACCTCTGGGGCGGCGGCGAGACGCTGCGGCTCGATGCCGACATCTACTATCTCGGCCTCGGCTACGACCCGTTCGCGACCCAGCGAAAGCTCGCGGGCATCGACACGACGGGGCTCGGTGGCCGCCTCTCGGCGACCTTCGTCAAGCCGGCGCTCGGCGGCAGCCGCTATGACCTCCTGGCCAACCTCTTCGTCACCCGCGAGGTGCAGCAGAGCTATCTCGTGGACGCGGCCGGTGCGTCGGTGGCCCTGCGCCACCGCTTCTCCGACACCTTCTCGGCCCAGATCGGCCTCGACGGACAGGTGGGCCGCTCGAAGGATGCCCTGGGCACCGTCGATTACCGGCTGATCGGCGTTCCGGTCTCGGTCACCTACGATTCCACCGACAGCCTGCTCGATCCGACGGAGGGCTTCCGCTTCATCGCCTCCGCCGCGCCCTATCCCAGCTTCTTCGGCTCGGATCCGGGCATCTTCGTCGCCAAGGCTCAGGGCTCGACCTATTACGCGCTGGACGACGAGGCGAAGTACGTCCTGGCCGGGCGGGTCGGCTTCGGCTCGGTCTCGGGCGCCCGGCTCGACGAGATCCCCGACAATTTCCGCTTCTTCGCCGGCGGCGGCGGCTCGGTGCGCGGCTACGCCTTCCGCACGCTCGGCCCCCGCGGGCCGTTCAACCTGCCGATCGGCGGGCGGAGCCTTCTGGACGCCTCCGTGGAGGCGCGCATCAAGGTCACCGACACGATCGGCGTCGTGCCCTTCTTCGACGCGGGCACCGCCTTCGCCTCGTCCCTGCCGGATTTCGATGAGCGTATCCGCAAGGCGGCGGGCATCGGCGTCCGCTACTACACCGGCATCGGTCCGATCCGTGCCGACCTCGCCTTCCCGCTCGACCGGATCAGGGGCAATCGCGAGCTTCCGGTCGCCCTGTACATCAGCCTCGGACAGGCCTTCTGAATGGGATTTCTCGCGAGGATGTCTGCGCGTCGCGCGCAGTTCCAAGCCCGCCCGTTCCGTCCCGCAACGGCGTGGGCCAGTGCCGTCCTGCTCGGCCTGATCGTCCTCGCCGCCCTCGTGCCGACGGCCATGACGCGCGCGGCCGACGGCGAGAAGACGGTGCTCGGCGGCATCCTCTCGAAAGCGCTCTCCACCCCCTCGTCCCAGGTCTCGATCGGCGCCGTCGACGGCGCCCTGTCCTCGGACGCGACGATCCGCGATGTCGTCATCAGCGATTCCGACGGCCCCTGGCTCAAGCTCGACCGCGCGCGGCTCGCTTGGCGCCGCCTCGCCCTGCTTTCCGGCCGGCTCGAAGTCGACAGCCTGGAGATCGGCCGGCTGGAAGTGCTGCGCCGGCCCGTGCCCGGCCCCGCCCCGGCGGAGGCCGAGCCCGATGGCAGCCTGCTGCCGGAGCTTCCGGTGAAGGTCGAAATCAAGGGCTTCACCTTGGCCGAACTGGTGCTCGGCGAGAGCGTCGCCGGCCAGCCGGCGCGGCTCGCCGCCGAGGGCAAGGCCAAGCTCGGCAACCCCTCGGAAGGGCTCGACCTCAGCACCGACTTCCGCCGCCTCGACGCGGCCGGCCGCTTCATCGCCCGGCTCCTGTTCGTGCCCAAGGGCGAGCGGCTGGAGGTGAAGGCGAGCCTCGTGGAGCCGGAGGGCGGCCTGCTCTCGAAGGCGGCGAACCTGCCCGGTACGCCGCCGATCAACTTCGATCTCGACGGGCGCGGCACGCTCGATTCCTGGAACGCGCGGCTCGACTTCGATGCCGGCCCCGAGATCGGCGCCCGGGGTGGTGCGCGCATCTCCCGCATCGGCAGCGACCGGCGCCTCAGCCTCGATCTCACCTCGCGCATCGAGGGCCTCGTGCCCGGACCGGCGGCGGCGATCTTCTCCGGCGAGACCAAGCTCGACGGCGGCATGGCCTTCTCCGACGCGGGCGGCTTCCGCATCTACCGCCTCGATCTCACCTCGCGCACCGCGCGTCTCGGAATCGGCGGCACCCTGAGCGCCGATCGCGTGGCGGATTTCACGATCCAGGCCCGCGCCGTGCCGACCGAGGGCGGCGTGACGAAGGCGGCGGATGCCGAGCTGGACACGCTCGTCTTCGACGGCAGCCTCAAGGGTCCGCTCACCGCGCCGCGGGTGAAGGGCACCCTCAAGGCCGCCGGGCTGCGCAGCCGCGATTCCGCGCTCGATCGCATCGAGGCCGCGCTGAGCGTCGAGCCGGCCGGGACCGACCTGAAGGCCCAGCGTTTCGCCATCAGCGCCGACGCCGCGATGGAGGGCTTGCGCCTCGCCGATCCGGCCCTGCGCCGCGCCGTCGGCAGCCGCGCCAAACTCACCCTCCGCGCCGCCGCGGGCTCGGACGGCGTCGTCGACGTCACCACCCTGACGCTCGACGCCGACACCGCCCGCGCCGCCTATGCCGGCCGGATCGGACAGAACACGCTCACCGGCACGCTCGAGGCGGCGCTTGCCGATATCGGTGCCTTCTCGGGCGTTGCCGGCCGCACGCTGGCGGGACGCCTCGACGCCCGGGCGTCCTTGAGCGGCGACCCGGCCCGCAAGGCGCTGTCGGCCGATCTCGACCTGCGCGGGGGCGGTCTCGTCCTCGGCGAGCCAGCGGCCGACCGGCTCGTCGGACGTGCTCCGGCCCTGACCGGCCGCGTCTCCCAAACCTATGACGGCTACGGCTTCGAGCGCCTGCGCTTCGAGGGCGCCGGCCTGGTCGCGACCCTCCAGGGCCAGGCGAACGCCAAGACCGCGGATGTCGCCGCCCGCATCGACCTGAAGAGCCTCGCGGCCCTCGACGAGCGCTTGGCCGGAGCCGCCAGCGCCGACGCGCGGCTTACCGGCTCGCTGATCAAGCCCGCCGTCACCGCCGCCCTGCGCGCGCCGAACGCCACCGCGAACGGCCGTCCGATCCGGGATCTGCGCCTCGACGCCGCCTTCGACGATCTGCGCGGCGCCCTCGACGGGACGGTCCGCCTGAGCGGCGACATCGCCGGCAATGCGATGCGGGCCGAGGCGCATGTCGCCCGGCCGGCCCGGACCGACTACGCTCTCGACCGGCTCGCCTTCGCCCTGGGCTCGGTGGCTCTGGACGGGCATGCCCGGGTCGACGCCGAGACGGGTCTCGGCGAGGGCGCCCTGACGCTACGCGCGGGCGATCTCGACGACCTCTCGGCCCTCGCCCTTACCACGATGGGTGGCCGCCTCGACGCGACCGTGACGCTCTCCCGCGAGGGCGGCCGGCAGGACGCGGCGATCCGCGCCACCGGGGCGAGCCTGCGCTTCGGCGAGTTCGGGCTTGCCAAGCTCGACGCGGATCTCACCGGACGGGACCTGCGGGCGCATCCCGTCCTCGATGGCCGCGCCAGCATCGACCGGGTGGTCGCGGCAGGACAGACCATCGACACCGTGCGCCTCACGGCCAACGGCACGGCGACCGCCAGCGACATCGCGCTGACCGCCCAGGCACGCGGCTTTTCCCTCGACGGGGCGGCCCGGCTGATCCCGGCCGAGCGCACGCGGGTCGAGATCGCCCGCTTCTCGGCGCAGCGCGGCGGTGACCGCCTCGCACTCGCCGGCCCCGCGACGATCACCCTGGACGACGGCTCGGCGCTGATCGACAGCCTCGTGATCGCTGCCGGCTCCGGCCGGATCAGCGTGCAGGGACGCGCCGGCTCGGAACTCGACCTGAAGGTCGGCGTCCGCGCCCTGCCGCTCGCGCTGGCGCGGATCGCCAGCCCGAGCCTGTCCCTCGCCGGCACACTGGAGGGCGAGGCCGACATCCGCGGCCCCGCCGGCCGGCCCGAGGGCCGTTACGCGGTGAAGGTGGCCCGGCTGGTCACACCCGAGACCCGCAAGGCCGGCCTGCCGCCCATCGACGCGCAGGCCAGCGGCACCCTGGAGGACGGCTCCGCCCGCATCGACGGGCGCGTCTCGGCCGGGCGCGGCGCGCAGGTGACGATCACGGGCTCGGTCCCGGTCGAGGCCGGCGGCGGGCTGAACGTGCGCGCTCGCGGGACGCTCGACGCGGCGCTCGCCAATTCCATGCTGAGCACCGGCGGCCAGCGGGTCGCGGGCCGCGTGGCGCTCGATGCGGGCGTGACCGGAACGATCGCGGCACCGAAGGTGCAGGGCACGGCGATCCTTTCAGGGGGCAGCCTCACCGACCCGCTCAACGGCATCCGCCTCACCGACATCCAGGGCCGGGTCACGGGCCGGGGCGACACGATTGTCATCGAGCGGCTGACGGCGGCGACCCGCAACGGCGGGCGCCTTTCCGTGGACGGGCGCGTCGCGGTCGAGCCGGCCTCCGGCTTTCCCGGCACCCTGCGCATCACCGCCGACCGGGCCGAACTCGTCTCGAACCCGCTGATGACGGCCGTGTCGAGCCTCGACCTCGCCCTGTCGGGGCCGCTCGCCCGCACGCCCGTGATCAAGGGCCGGGTCGATGTCGTCTCGATCGACGTGTCGGTGCCCGACCGTCTGCCCGCGACGGTCCAGCCCCTGCCGGGCATCCGCCGCGTGAACGTGACGCCGGAGGTGCGCGAGCGCCTCGCCAAGCGGGCCGAACGCCGGGCCCAGATCGAGGCGGCCGGCCGGCGCAAGAAGTCGGCCGCGCCGTTCGATGCCAATCTCGACGTAATCGTGAGCGCGCCCAGCCGCATCTTCGTGCGCGGGCGCGGCATCGACGCGGAACTCGGCGGCGCGTTGCACGTCACCGGCTCCTCCCGCGATCCGCGGGCGAACGGCGACTTCTCCATGCGCCGCGGCGTGTTCAGCCTCGGCGGTCAGCGCCTCGACTTCACCCGCGGCCGGGTGTTCTTCGCGGGCGATCTCGCCCAACCCGATCTCGACTTCGCCGCCGAGACCAAAGCCGCCGACGTGACCGCCCGCGTGGCGGTGACCGGGCCCGCCGCGCAGCCCGTCTTCGTGCTCTCCTCCGACCCGAGCCTGCCGCAGGACGAAATCCTGTCCCGCATCCTGTTCAAGAAGGCGGCGGCCGGACTCTCGCCGTTCCAGGCGCTGCAGCTCGCCCAGGCCGTGGCGCAGCTCTCCGGCGGGGCAGGCGGGCCGGACGTGTTCGAAGCCGCCCGCAAGGGCCTCGGCCTCGACAGCCTCGACGTCTCGACGGGAGCAAGCGGCGGACCGGCCGTCGGCGCCTCGCGCTACATCAACGACCGCATCAGCGTCGGCGTGAAGGCCGGCGCCAAGCCCGCCGACACCGCCGCGACGATCAATTACGACGTGACCCGCCGGATCAAGCTCAACGGCGAGGCCGGCAGCGACGGCCGCACCGCGGTCGGCGTCGGTGCCGAGTGGGAGTGGTAGGCGCGCTTTCGGGCATCCATCGAAAAGCGGGCGTCGCAGGCGCCAGCGTAGCGGTTCGCATAGAACCACCTGCCGGAATTCCGGTTGTCGAGGGGGTCAGGCATGAGGCAGACACGCACCCGGGCTGTCAGTTTGTCTATCGCCTTGGCAATCGTCAGCCTCCCGGCGGCCGGTGACAACTTCATAGACCCGAGAACGGGCTTCTCTGTGTCCGTGCCGGACGGTTTCGCCGTCGGATCTCCGCGCAAGGATGCCAACCATGAGATCCTGGTCGACATCGTCAGCCTCACCGGGCAACCACCGGTTGCAGGTCGCAGCAAGGCGCTCTGTGCCGCCGGGTTCAGACGCAATCCGGAGGGGAGCATTTCCTCGCAATCGGAGCTGAACAGTCGGGAGGGCATTCGAGAGAGGGCCGCCCAGGCCAGGACGATTCTGGCCACACAGGGTCTGGAGACGGAGACCGTCGATCCGATCCCAAGCACCGACTTTGCCGGATTCGAGATCGTCTCGATCCCGACCACCGGGCCGGACCACAGAAACGTCCGCATCTACATGGCCGTCATGGACCGCGTCATCGGCCGAACGGACGTCGTGTGCGCGACGACGAAGCAGGCTCTGCCGGGCGCGCTGCCGCTTTTCCGCGCGATCCGCGACGGCACCCGACCACCCTCACGATAAGTGGGCCACGCTGTCCAACACATGTCCGATTGCGCAAGGCTGCAGGAGCGACGTGCAGCGGGCCGCACGCGGTTCCCCGTCGGGCCGAAGCGGTCAAACTTTGCCCTTGGAACGCTCGCTCGATCTTCGTCAGCATATCCCCGACGTGCCCGGCGCCGCCACCGCACCGGGCCTCACTGAAGGACAGCGCTCCTACGGCTCCTTGAAGCCGTATTCCGGCACGCCGTCCTCGTTGCCGTAGTACTTGTAGGGCAGGAACTTGCCCGACATGGCGAGCTTCACGCGGTCGCCCTTGTTGTTGGCCTCGCGCTCCATTGTCATGTTGAAGTCGATCGCCGACATGATGCCGTCGCCGAACTCTTCTTGGATCAGCTCCTTCCAGGTCGTGCCGTAGACCATCACCAGTTCGTAGAAGCGGTAGATCAGCGGATCGGTCGGCGGCATTTGCGGGATCGAGCCGCGATAGGGCGCCTCGTTCAGCATCCGCTCCTCGGCCTCGGACAGGCCGAACAGGTCGGCGGCCTTCTTCGCCTGCGCCTTGGGAAGCTTCATCTGCCCCATGCAGGCGGCGGTGATCAGGATCGGCGAGATGCCGCCGATTTCGTCCTGGATGTATTTCCAGGTCCAGCCCTTCTCGCGCTTGATGTCGAGGAGCTTCTCGGTGAGGTCTTCGCGCTTCATGTTCGTCTTCCCGCTGGCGGAAGGGTGGAGCCGTCCGGACGCCTTGGGGGCTCGGCGCCCGGACGGCCGCTCCGTTCCCGGCCCCTCGAGAGGCCGGAGACGGAACCGTTTCGATGTGCGGGGCGAGGCTCGCCGCCGCCGCATCGTCTTGACGGGTGTTGGCAATCGCTATGCCAGAACCGCCCAAAAGAAATTCCCTAATCAAGTCAGTCGGTTTCGCTGAGAGTATGGAACCACGAAATTTCGTGTATGACGAAATTTCGTCGCTGAGATACGGAATATCGTCGTGCACGGCCCTGAATTCGAGCCTCCGTCGTCCTCGGCCTATGGTCAGGCCTTCGACCACAACCGTGATCCCATGCTGGTGATCGAATCTCTGGCCGACCGGATCGCCGACGCGAATGCTGCCACAGAGAGATTGCTCGGTCTGACCCGCGCCGATCTACGCGCGGCGCCGGCGAGCGCGCTGTTCCCGAAGCAGCGGGCGGCGCTCGTTGTGTTCACCCAAGGCGTGCTCGCCAAGGGGCAGTGGTGGACGCACGATCTCAAGCCCCGCCACGGGGCTGAGAAGGCGTTGCGGCTCGAAGTCGTGGGAAGCGCGCTCTCTGGGGAGACGGCGACAATCCTCGTCACGCTGTTCGACCTCGACGAGCGCGAGCGCCGCCGGATCGACCGGGAGGCGGACGAGCACATGCGTGCCGGACTTCCGGAATGGCAGCGCATGGAGCGCATCTTCCGCGACATCGAGCGCGAGAACCGGCTGATCCTGCGGGCGGCGGGGGAGGGGATCTACGGCGTCAACGCCGACGGCCTGACCACCTTCGTCAATCCGGCCGCCGAGCGCATGCTGGGCTGGGCTTCCGCCGACCTCGTCGGAAAGGACATGCACGCCGCCGTCCACCATACTCACGCCGATGGCGGCCCTTATCCCCACCGCGACTGCCCGATCTATGCCGCCTTCCGCGACGGTGCCGTGCATCAGGTCGAGGACGAGGTCTTCTGGCGCAGGGACGGCACCTGTTTTCCCGTCGAGTACACCTCGACGCCGATCCGCGACCGGGGCCGGCTGCTGGGCGCCGTGATCGTGTTCCGCGACGTCAGCCAGCGCCGCGAGGCGGAGGCGCGGCTGAAGGCGGCCTTGGCCGAGGTCGATTCCCTGCGCGAGCGCCTGGAGCAGGAGAATGCCTACCTCAAGGAGGAGATCCGGGCCGAGAGCCACCACCAGGGCATCATCGGCCGCAGCCCGGCGATCGAGGCGGTTCTCCGCCAGATCGACGTGGTGGCCGGCACCGACGCGACCGTGCTCGTCACCGGTGAATCCGGCACCGGCAAGGAGCTGATCGCCCGCGCGATCCACGAGGCGAGCCGGCGCCGCGACCGGCCGCTCATCCGCGTCAACTGCGCCGCGATCCCGCGGGAGCTGTTCGAGAGCGAGTTCTTCGGCCATGCCCGGGGTGCCTTCACCGGCGCCCTGCGCGACCGGGTCGGGCGCTTCGAACTGGCCGAGGGCGGCACGCTGTTCCTCGACGAGGTCGGCGAGATCCCGCTCGATCTCCAGGGCAAGCTGCTGCGGGTGCTTCAGGAGCGCCAGTTCGAACGGGTCGGTGAGGCGCGCACCCGCAGCGTGGATGTCCGCCTGATCGCCGCGACGAACCGCGACCTCAGGGAGGAGGTGCGCAGGGGACGGTTTCGCGAGGATCTCTACTTCCGCCTCAACGTCTTTCCCCTCACCTCCGTCCCGCTGCGGGAACGGCGGGAAGATGTGCCGCTGATTGCGGGGCACTTCCTCAAGGGTGCGGCACGGCGCCTGAACCGGCCGGATCTGCGCCTCACGGAGGCCGATGCCCGCCGGCTCGCGCGCTACGAGTGGCCGGGCAACGTGCGCGAGTTGGAGAACGTGATCGAGCGCGCCGCGATCCTGGCCGAGCGCGGACGCCTGCGCTTCGACCTGCCCGAGTCGCGCCCCTCCGGGCCGGCGGCCGCTCCAGCTCAGACGGCGACGGACGATCAACGTCCGCTGAGCGAGGAGGGGCGGCGCGTGCGCGCCCGGGCCGAGATCGAAGCGGCCCTGCGCATCAGCGGCGGCAAGGTATTCGGCGCGGGCGGCGCGGCGGAACTCCTCGGCCTCAAGCCGACCACGCTGATGTCGCGTATGAAGGTGCTCGGCGTCGCGCGACCATGAGCCGGCCGGGTGCTGGCGCGGACAGGGCCGGGGATCGGAAATCGCTTGCGCCACCTTTGCCCGCATGAAACCCTGCCGCGACGGACGTTTCTTGCGAGATGAGCCGTTCTCTTCGCAGAGCTGTCATCCGCTCCTGCTTCGGTAGGCTGAAGAGAGTTCGATCGCGCGGGGCCCGCCGATGGGCTGTCGCGCGCCGTACCGTCGATGAGCCGCAACCGAGCGATCGTTGAGACCCGAACCCTGCCCCAAGCACGGGCCGAGCCAGAGCCGGCCGCCTCGAACGGGACGGTTCGGCGCCACGCTCACCCTCGCGCTGACGGGCCTCCTGTCGTTGACCGCCGTGCCGGCATGGGCGCAGGCGTCGTTTCCCCTGCCACTTGCCTTGCCCCTGACCGGCGCGGGCGGCGACCCGCAGACCGCCATCGCGCAGTCGCGCACCTCGGATCAGGTCTCCGTGACCAACGAGGGCTCGATCCAGGACGTGCTCGGCCCCTACGGCGACCCGTTCGGGCTGCGCGCGGCCCTCGCCGAGCGGGGGATCACCTACGTCCTCACCTATATCGGTGAGGGCCTGACCAGCGTCTCCGGCGGCCTGCGACGGGGGACGACCTTCGGCGGGCGCCTCGACACCTCCCTCGACATCGATCTCGACAAGCTCGCCGGCTGGAGCGGCGCACGCTTCCACACCGACTTCTTCGTGATCCACGGACATGGCATGTCGCGCCGATTCGTCGACAACCTGACGACGGTGAGCGGCATCGAGGCCCTGCCGTCGACACGCCTGTTCGAGCTGTGGGTCGAGCAACGCTTCCTGAACGACCGTCTCTCGGTCAAGGTAGGGCAGGTCTCGGCCGACACCGAGTTCGCCATCGCGCAGACCGGCGTCGTGTTCGTCAACGCGGGCTTCGGCTGGCCCAATGTCGGCGCCGTGGTGATGCCGAGCGGCGGGCCGATCTATCCGCTGGCGACCCCCGCCATCCGCGTGAAGTACGAGCCGACCCCGCTGCTCTCTTTCCAGGGCGGCCTGTTCAACGGCGACCCGGCCGGCACGCCGCCGCCCGGCGACGAGACCGACCCGGAGCGCCGCAACCGCACCGGCACGAATTTCCGCGTCAACGACCCGGCCCTGCTGATCGGCGAGGCGGCCTACGCCTATCCCAGCTTTCCGGGCACGGAGCGGCTGCCCGGCACCGCGACCCTCGGCGGCTGGTACCATTTCGGCCGGTTCGACAGCCCGCGCCTCGACAGCGTGCGGGGGCGCCTCCTCGCCGATCCGGAGGCGAGCGGGATCTCCCGGCGCTTTCGCGGCAATGCCGGCCTCTACGCGATCCTCGACCAGACGATCTACCGCGAGCCGAAGACGGAGAACGAAGGCGCCTCGGCCTTCCTGCGCGTCTCCGCTGTGCCGGGCGACCGCAACCTGATCGACCTCTACGCGGATGCCGGCCTCGCCTACCGGGGGCTGATCCCGGGCCGCCCCAACGACACGCTCGGCCTCGGCGTGATCCACTCGCGCATCAGCCCGGAGGCGCGCGCCTTCGATCGCGACAGCCTCCGGTTCGGAACGAGCCCGAGCCGCCTGCGCAGCAGCGAGACCGTGATCGAGGCGACCTATCAGGCGGAGATCGTGTCCGGTTTCACCCTCCAGCCGGACGTCCAGTACGTGATGCGGCCCGGCGGCGGCCTGTCGGACGGCAGCGGACGGCGCCTTCGCAACGCCACGGTGCTCGGGCTCCGGGCGACCATCAACTACTGACCGCCGGGCGCTCCGTCCCTCAGGGCCGCGGAGGCGTCGCGGTGATCGGCTGGGTGGCGGCCTCGGCGGCGCCGGCATCGCTCAGCGTTTCCATGAAGGCGATCAGATCCGCCTTCTCCCGCTCGGAAAGGTGCAGCGGACGGATGTCGCGGGATCGGCTCGGGCGGTCGATGCCGCCGCGGTCGTAGAGGTCGATCACCTCGGCGAGCGTGGCGAGCGATCCGTCGTGCATGTAGGGCGGGCGCCGGGCGACGTTGCGCAGGGTCGGCGTCTTGAAGGCGTAGCGCAGGGCCGTCGAACCCGGGAAGAAGCGGCCGCGGCCGATATTGCCGTCCTTGGCGACGCCGATGTCGTGGAAGGAGCCGTCGGTGAAGTTCCAGCCGGAATGGCAGGCGGCGCAGTTGGCCTTGCCATGGAACAGGTCGAATCCGCGCCGGGCCGCGCCGCTCACCGCGCGCGCATCGCCCTCGACCCAGCGGTCGAACGGCGCCTCGCCGGAAACGATCAGGCGCTGGAACGTGGCGAGCGCCTGCTCGATGCGCTCCTGCGTGATCGGGTTGCCGTCCGGGACGGGCTCCGGAAACGCCCCGGCGAAGGCCTCGACATAGGCCGGATCGGCCGAGAGGCGGCGCACCATCTCCTCGGGCGGCATATTCATGTTGCCCGGCGCCGTCAGCGGGGTGCGGGCGACGGCTTCGAGGCCGCGAAACTTGCCGTCCCAGCCGAGGATGTCCTCGATCCAGGCGATGTTCAGCAGCGTCGGCGTGCGCACATCCATGAAGCCGCCGTCGTTGCGCGGGGCCAGCGGCGTCGAATCGGTCCAATCCTGGCCGGGGACATGACAGGTCGCGCAGGTGCGGTCGCCGTCGCGGGAGAGGACCGGTTCGAAGAACAGGGCACGGCCGAGTTCGGCCTTTTGCGCCGCGTAGGGATTGTCCTCGGGAAACGGAATCGCGTTCGGGCGCCGGTACTCGGCGAGGTGAGCCGTGCGATCGGGTTCGCCGGTTGTCGCGACGGCCCACCCTCCGACCATAATCGTCACGAGGGCTGCCGCCGCCCCCACGAATATCCGAGCCATTCCAACCTCGTTCAGCGGCGAGTTTGCAGGCTTGAGCTTAAGCGTTCGTTAAGTTGGATCCGAACGCTGTTATTTCACCCAGACGTGCAACTTCATCTTGGGATGGATGCCGCACATGACGGTGAACCTTCCCGAACGCGGGAAGACCACGATCGTCTTGCTGCCGGGCGCCTGCTCACCGGTGTCGAAGCTGAAATCCGGGCTCTCGAGATAGGCGTGGTGAACGAGTTCGCCATCGTCGTTGACGATCTCGATCGCCTGCCCGGAGATCATCGCGATGCTGCCGGGGGCGAAAGCCCGTCCCTTCTGGGTGATCCGGCTCGGGGCGGCGTCGCCTGTCAGGGCAAGTGCCGTTCCCGAACAGGCCAGGGCCGCGAGAAACAGAGCGGTGCCCGCCCGGGGCGATGCGATGCCGGCCGTTCGTCTCGCTTGGCACATGTCCGTTTCCGCTCCCCGTAAGGGCGCCCCCGCGCTCGACGTGGAGGAAAGCACTGTTGAGGTTGCGTTCGGCTTAACAACGCAGGGATGATCCGCTCAAACTTTTCACGCAGCGTGATGGATGGGTATTACCTTAACGATTGCGTGCGACACTCGCCCTGCGAAGGGAAACGCGCGTCGATGACATTGTCCCGCCTCAAGACAGGAATGCTCCGGTGGCGCACAGCCATCGATGCCGTCTTGCGCGGCGGTCGCACCATTCGCGGCCGAATCTTTCTCGCCTTCCTGATGCTGAGCGCCATCACGACGCTCCTCGGCGGATACGCGGCGCTCGGCATCATGACCACGGGCGCCCTGGTCGATAAGACCTACGACCGCTCGCTGATGTCCATCAATTACGCACGCGCCGCGGCGGCCGATCTCGCCGCCCTGCAGGCCGCGGTGGCGCGGGCGCGCTTGGCCGGCGATGCGGACGAGCGGCGCGCCCTCGAAGCGCGGATCGAGGCTCTGACGCAATCCTTCGAAGAGGATATCGAGGTCGCGGCCGAGAGGGCGCAATCGGAGCGGGCCGCCAAGGAGGCCGCCGCCGCCAAGGACGCGGTGGCCCAGTGGCTCGCGGCGCGGCGGGAATTCGGCCCCGACCGGCAGACCGTCGATGTCTGGCAGGCGCTCGACGCCCACGCGACCGCGGCCGAGCAGCATCTCGACCTGTTCATCAATTTCACCGCCGGCGACGGCTTCTCCTATCGGCAGGCCGCCCGGGCGATCGTGGCCCGCGACGTGCGGTTGAGCGTCATCGCGACCCTGGTGGCGATCGTGCTGTCGGGCGTCGTGGCCCTGCTTCTGTCACGGCAGATCGTGCGCCCGGTCGCCGATGCCTCGACGGTGGCGAGCCGCATCGCGGCGGGCGAGCTGACCGTGAAGGTGCCCGAGGGCGGGGACGACGAGTTCGGCGCGCTCCTGCGCGCGATGGCGGTGATGCGCGGCAACATCGCGGCGATGATGCAGGAGGAGGTCGCGCAGCGCCGCTCGGCGCAGGCCCTGCTCGCCGACGCGGTCCAGGCCTCCATCGAGGGCATCGTGGTCGCCGACCCGGCGGGACGGATCGTGCTGGCCAATGCCAGGGCGGCAGCGCTGCTCGGCCTCGATCCCGCGCAGACGGGTCAGCACTCGCTCGCGGAGGCGCGCGGCTCGGCCACCGCCGATGCGCTGCTGGCCATGCCCGGCACCGGCACCGCGACCGCCGAGACCCGGGCCGCCGACGGGCGCTGGCTGCGCATCAGCCGGAGCCCGACCCGGGACGGCGGCTTCGTCGCCGTGTGCAGCGACGTCACCCTGCTCAAGGAGCAGGAGGACCAGCTCAAGCGTAGCAACTCGCAGCTCGATGCGGCGCTGAGCAACATGCTCCAGGGCCTGTGCCTCTACGATTCCCGCGGCGGCCTGCTCGTCTACAACCGCCGCTTCTGCGACATGCTCGGCATCGAGGCGAGCGCGCTGCAGCCGGGGATGACCCTGCGCGACGTCGCCCACGTCGTCGCCTCGACCTCGAATGACGACCGTGCGGTCGACCTGCTCCTGGAGCAGGAGGCTCTGATGCAGCAGCGGGCGAGCGGGTCGCTCTGCTGCCCGATCCGCACCGATTGCATCGTCTCGCTCAAGCAGCAGGCGACGGCCGAAGGCGGCTGGATCGCCACCTACGAGGACGTGACGCAGCGCTACGAGGCCGAGGAGCGCATCATCACCATGGCGCGCCGCGACGCGCTGACGGGACTGGCCAACCGCATGGTCTTCGGCGAGCGCCTGGAGGAGGCCTCCGCGCGCCTGGCCGAGGGCATCGGCTTCGCCACGCTCTGCCTCGACCTCGACCGTTTCAAGGAGGTCAACGACACCCTCGGGCACCCCGTCGGCGACTGTCTCCTGCGCGGCGCGGCGGAGCGGCTGCACGGCTGCCTGCGCGAGACCGACCTCGTCGCGCGCCTCGGCGGCGACGAGTTCGCCATCGTCCAATCCGGCTCGCAAGTGCGCGACGACGCGATCGCCCTGGCCAAGCGCCTGATCGCCGCCTTCGAGGCACCCTTCCTGCTCGACGGGCAGTCGGTGACCGTCGGGCTCAGCATCGGCATCTCGCTCGCCCCGGAGCACGGGACCACCCCCGAGAAGCTTCTCAAGAGCGCGGACCTCGCCCTCTACCGCGCCAAGGCGGCGGGGCGCGGCGGCTGGTCGTTCTTCGACGAGGAGATGGACCTCGAGTTGCGCAACCGCCGCGCCCTGGAAAGCGACCTCAAGGTGGCGGTGGCCAACGGCGAGTTCGAGCTCGTCTTCCAGCCGATCGTCAAGCTCGACCGTCAGCGGATCGCCTGCTGCGAGGCGCTGCTGCGCTGGCGCCATCCGACCCGCGGCTACGTCTCCCCGGCCGAGTTCATTCCACTCGCCGAGGAGACCGGCGCCATCGGCGAGATTGGCGACTGGGTGATGCGCAAGGCCTGCGCCGAGGCCGCGACCTGGCCGAGCGACATCGGTGTCGCGGTCAACGTTTCGGCCGCGCAGTTCAAGAACGCCGCCGTCGTCCGCTCGACCATGGACGCCCTGACCGCGAGCGGATTGCCGGCGCAGCGGCTCGAACTCGAGATCACGGAATCCGTGCTGCTCACCGACAATGTCGGCACGCTGGCGACGCTTCACACCCTGAAGCGCCTCGGCGTCCGGGTCGCCATGGACGATTTCGGCACCGGCTTCTCGAGCCTGAGCTATCTGCAGAGCTTCCCCTTCGACAAGATCAAGATCGACCAGTCCTTCGTGCGCAACCTCGACGTGACGGGCAATGCGCGCCTGATCGTGCGCTCGGTGGTCGGCCTCGGCCGCAGCCTCGGTATCACCACGACGGCGGAGGGAATCGAGACGGAAGCCCAGCTCGAACAGCTGCGCATGGAGGGATGCGACCAGGGCCAGGGCTACCTGTTCAGCCGCCCCGTACCCTCCGCCCGAATCCGCGAACTCGTGTCCACCCTCGGGCGCAACGCCGCCTGAGGGCCGAACCTTCGCCGCATCGCCAGATCATCGAAGAAGCGGGCCGAAGCGCCCCGTGAGGCGGCAGCGCGACGGGACTCGCATCGCAAGGTCTAATCGATACGTCTCGAAGTTATGCCATGTGCTATACTGGCATAACATATGATATGCTTCAAAACCGTAGAAGTTTTTGCTGAACAAACCTCTGCCCGGCTGATTTCCAAGGCATCTCCAGCGAGGACACAGGCCGGCCCCCGAACTTGGCCGCGCGCTGCAGGCAGGCTTGTGCCTCGCTCAGCCGAGGAACCAATACATGTACTATCACGACAAGCGGCTCCAATACCCGGTGAAGGTCGAGAGCCCCGATCCGATCTATGCCCGGATGCTGCAGCAGGCCATCGGCGGCGTCGAGGGCGAGATCCGCGTCTGTATGCAGTACTTCTTCCAGGCCTGGGGCAACCGCGCGCCCAACACCAAGTTTCGCGACATGCTCCTCCACACCGCGACCGAGGAGATCGGCCATATCGAGATGCTCGCCACCGCCGTGGCGATGAACCTCGAGAATGCTCCGACCAAGGTTCAGGAAGCGGGCGCGGCCGATGCCATCGTCGGCGCCGTCATGGGCGGCGAGAACCCGCGCCACATCGCCGAGGGCATGCTGCACAAGCACCTTCTCTCCTCAGGCATGGCCGCCTTCCCCGGCAATTCGGATGGCGTCCCGTTCGACATGAACCACATCTACGCCAGCGGAAACATCGCGGCGGACATGTACTGCAACGTCGCCGCCGAGGCGACCGGCCGTACTCTCGCGGTGCGTCTGTCGAACGCCACGAACGATCCCGGCATGAAGGACATGTGGAGCTTTTTGATCGCGCGCGACACCATGCATCAGCAGCAGTGGCTCGCGGTGATCGAAGAGCTCGGCGGCATGGAGGGCGCACTGCCGATCCCCAACAGCTTCCCGCAATCGGAAGAGAACCAGAAGTTCAACTACAGCTTCTTCGCCACCAACCGCGACGGCGTCCCGCCTCCCGAGGGCCGTTGGACCGCCGGTCCTTCCCTCGATGGGAAGGGCAACTTCACCGTCTTCCAGAACGAGCCCATGGGCCAGGAGCCGGTACTCGGCCCGGCACGGCCCGATAGCGGCGCCGAAACGCAGCAGATGGGCTGACCGAACGTTCGCCCGCCCGGCGGCCGGGCGGGCTTTTTTCGCGCATTCCCTATCATCAGGACTGGAGGGACCGACCGTGGCGATCGACACTCGCGAAATCTACGTCACCGCTCTCAAAAACACCCACGCGCTCGAAATGCAGGCGCTTCAGATCATGGAGCGCCAAGTGGAGCGGCTCACCCGCTACCCGGAGATGGAGGAGGCCCTGCGCCGCCACATCGAGGAAACGCATGGCCAGAGGACCCGCCTCGAAGAGGCCCTGCAATCCCTCGGCAGCGGCCCCTCGACGATCAAGGAGGGCATTCTCGGCTTCGTCGGCAACATGATGGCTCTGGGCCATACGCCGGCGCAGGACGAAATCTTGAAGAACACCTACGCCAACCACGCCTTCGAGAATTTCGAGATCGCCGCCTACGAGTCGCTGCTGACCATCGGCGAGGCGGCGGGGCAGGGCGGAAGCCTCAGCGGCTTCCGGCAATCGCTTCAGGAGGAGGAGGCGATGGCGCGCCGCGTGCGCGATCTGATCGGTCCGACGACGAAGCGCTACGTCGAACTGACGGTCGCGGGCGAGAAGGCGGACCGCTGATTCCCGCAACGTCACCGCGCCGATGATGTCGCGGTGAAAGCCTTCGCCCGCGTGCCGACCACGACGAAACCGAGCATCGGCCCGGAAGAACCGGACCGATGCTCGGTCGATGGAGATCGGTGCCGATTCCGCGAGGGAACCGGCACCGATGGTCTTAATGCCTCAGGCGGCCATCCAATCGCCGCGCTCGGCCGCGTCCCAGGCGCAGGGTGCGGCGAGCGTACCGGCGAACACCGCGTCCAGCCGCAGGCGCTCAGCCTCGACGAGCGGACCGTCCACCGCCACCGGGCGGCAGCGGCCGTCCCAGCCCGGCGCGACGAAGTCCGGGTTGTGCAGGGCGTGGTCGGAGGCTTCCGAGAAGAAGGTCCGGTCGCCGCCGTCGATGTAGCTCTCCGCCGGAAGGCCTTCGGCGAGCAAGATATCGTGGGCGTCGAGTTCGATGTGCCAGTAGGTGACGCTGGCGACCGGCTCGCGGGTGATCGTGGTGCCGTTGATGAGGCACATCACGGGCACCAGCGCGCCGCCCTCGTTGTCGGCATCGGCTCCGACCAGTACCGGGTGACCCGGCGAGAGGAAGAGGTCGCGGGCCGGCAGGTCGTGGCCGAAGGCACCGGCGCGAACACGGACCGGCTGCTGATTGAACGAGAGCGAGCCGCTCTTGGCCGCCATCTCACGGTGTCCGATCCAGGTGATGGGGCGCAGGGCGCCGGATGCCGTGACGGCGCGGTCACCGACCCGCAGATCCTCGACCGCCACGTCCCCGCGGGTCGTGCGAATCTGAGTGCCGGTCGCGAAGCAGACGATGGTCGGGCTGTCGGGCGCCGTTATGGCGCTCGCATTGACCGAGGACGCGAGGTTCAGCGCAGGAACCGAGCCGTTCGACACCGCGATCGCCACGGGCGTCACGAGGTTTCCGCCGGTGACGTTGAAGTAATAGACCGGCTCCGTCGCACCCTGCGGCAGAGAGAATCCAGTGTAGGTTCCGGTCAGGCCGACGCCGACGAGACCGAGAGCATTGGCGTCCACGCTCACGGTGCTGCCGGGCTGGTTGATTGCGCCGGTGATCGTAATCGTTTCCGCACCGCTCAGAAGACCCGTCCCGATGTAGGACGTCCCCACGAGCGGCAGGGTCGTCAGAGCGCCCGTCGAAGACTGTCCAGCGCCGAACGTTGTTGCAAAGGTCTCAGCCATGTCTGCCCCGCATTCAGTGTTGTGCGAGACTTTGATCGGCGAATTAATGCGCTTGAGCCATAGGCGGAAAACGAAAGGTTCTTTCCGAAACACTCGCCGCGAAACGCGAAGATATTTTCCATCGCGGATGCACAGCGCGTCTTTATTGTGGCGCAATGACAACATCCACGAAAGTGCTCATCGCGCACAATCCCAACTTTGATCGATGGGCGCGACACATGTCATGGCGCAATCGTCTTAACGGGCTGCGAGGAGAGGGCGCTTCGGCAATCGAGTTGCCGCGCCTCCCGGCTCCGGTCAGATCGGAGCGAATGCCGAAGCTGGCGCCTCCGGTCGGGTCGCCAGCCAGATCACGTGCCGCGGGCCGCTCGATCCGTTGGCCGGCATGCGGATCTCTTCGACCGCGAAGCCGCGCCGCTGCAGCCGCGCCTTGAACTTTCGATCCGGCGTGCCCGACCAGACCGCGAGCGTGCCGCCGGGCTTGAGCGCCCATTCGGCCCGCTTCAGACCCCATTCGTCGTAGAGCCGGTCGTTGCCGCGGCGCATCAAACCCTCGGGCCCATTGTCCACGTCGAGCAGAATGGCGTCCCAGCCACCGGCTTGGGACTGGATCAGGCGGTTGACGTCGGCCTCCCGCAGCTCCACGCGCCGATCCTCCAGGCAACCGCCGAAGACGGGCGCGAGCGGCCCCCGCGCCCAGGCCGTCACCGAGGGGACGAGTTCCGCCACGACGATCCGCGCGTCGGGCCCGAGCCCCCGCAGCGCCGCCCGGAGCGTGAAGCCCATTCCGAGGCCGCCGATCAGCACCCGGGGGGCCGGCCGGCCGGCGAGGCGGGCGCAGGTCAGCGAGGCCAGCGCCTCTTCCGAGGTGCCGCGGGTGCTGTTCATCAGCTCGATGGTGCCCACGACGATCGAGAATTCCTGGCCGCGCTGCATCAGAGCGAGGCTTTTGCCGCCACTGGGCACGAGGCCGGTGTCGAGATGGACCCAGTCGTTCATCGCCGCCTTTCCGAACCGAGCGCCGGGCGCAACCCTGCCCGCCTCGGCCGCCGTTGCTCGATCCGCCCGGCCGCGTCTATCAGCGCTCATGTCCAAGCGCATCAAATCTCTCCCGCAGCAGCGCGGCTTCGTCCTGTTCGATGTCGTCTACGAGGATGGCAGCCGCGCCTCGAACCGTCGCGTCCCGATGGAGATCCTGGGCGGGCTGGACGGCGACGAGCCGGCCCGTGACCTCATCGCCAAGCAGGAACGCGATATCGCCCAAAAGGCAGGACGGCCGGCACGGGAGATTCAGAGCCTGACCCGCTCGCCGGCCCCGGTGCCGAAGCCCGTCATGTGAGCGCCTTCCGGGCCGAACGCCCTGCGACATTCCGGAACAGGCCGTGAGGGGGCTGGTTTCCCCGGCAGCCAGATGTCTGGCCAGTGGAGGAAGTCCATGAAGGCCCTCGCCCTCGCTCTTGCCGGCTCGCTTCTTCTCGCACCCGCCGTCCAGGCGGCCGAGGGCGGTTCGGGATCGTCCGGTACGAGCCGTTCCGGTACCGCCAACAGCACCGGCCCGAACGATGCCGGCTCCGGCGCCTCGCCGGGTGCGGCAGGAAGCGGGCCGTCAACGGGCGGCACGAGCCGCTCCGGCACCACCAACAGCACCGGCCCGAACGATGCCGGTTCGGGTGCCTCGCCCGGCGCCTCGGGCTCGGGAACAGGCGCCCCCAGCCGCTGAGCCCCGTCGAGAACCGCGCATAGGCGCCGTCAGCGGTGCCCGAAAACAAAAAAGGGGTTGGCCCATGGCCAACCCCTCGAGCGAGCGATCGAATGTGATGTACCACCGGCCGGACCGGCCCGGAGACCTGACTTCAGGGCCCGGCCTGTTTCTCCAGGAAATAACACCTTTCCTGCAAAAGCCACGAAAACTGCCGGCCTGAGGAATTCATCACTTCGTCGTGAACTGCAAAGACGATTCGTCAGCCAGAAGGCCGCGACATTATCTACCGCGGGACGAATTCGTCTCGACCGTTTGCGAATTCTTTCAAGACCAGAGCCATCCATGACGGGCAGACGAACACAGCGGTCGACGCTGACCTCGCGGCAACCACCGCAGGCTATCGACGGGCGAGCCCAGTCGTCATCGACCCCGAATCGAGCCCGGGCTCGAAGCATGAGGCCTTCTACACCGCGATCCTGCTGGCGACCGCATAAGGCATGTGGCGCGTGCGAGGTCGCGATGTGAGTCGCCCGAATCCGAAGCCGCCGACCGCTCCGCTGCCGGGTTGCGCCATCAGCGCGGCGTTACCCTCAGGCTTGGAGGAGGCGACCGTACGAGGAATTCACACGCTCGTCGAGCGCGAGGCGGCAACCGGTGCCGGCTGTGATGACCAAAGAACCAGGATGCCAGAGCAACGGTTCGCGGTGGTGGGCGGGGCCTCAACAGGGCCACAGTGCTGGATCAGACGCCGCTTCGCGTCGGAGCAAAAGGTTGGGTATGGTGTGCGCAGTAGCAGCGGCGCGAGCGGATGAAGTCGACCTGCTCGTCGAGCATTATCTCGAAGGGTCGCGTGGGAACGCCGTCGTCGCCCTTCGGCAAGCCATTTCGGATGCCCTCGCGGATGCGGTCGAGTGCCAGCGGAAGCTTGAGGCGGCTGAGCGAGCCGTCTCCCGCGGGTTCATGCGACAGGCTCCAGCGACATCCTCCGAGTAGACAAGCCGCCCGGCATCCCGCTTTCTCGTGTTAGCTGGTCGCCCGGCCAAGGTTGCGGTCGTTGATCGCCGTGCCCATCACGAATTGCCCGGTTCGGCCACCGAGCGTCCTGCCGGTCGATCCCTGACGCTGGGGCATCGCGAACGACAGCACTTCGACCTTCAGCCTTCCGCGCATGTTCTCTGGCAAATCGGAATGGTCGTAGTACCCGGCATCGTGCGCCATGGCGTCCATGGCCTGGATCTCATTGGCGGCGGCGCCGGTCCAGAGGACAGCGCCCGTTCCGCCCTGGCGTATCTGGAAAATCGGCATCGATGCGTCCCCTGCTGCGTATCCCAGGATTAGACGCGCGGATCATGTCGTCGTTCCATCAGCCTTTCGGACGACACGTAGCCGGATAGCGAAGGTCGCGGCCCCAAGATTCGTGCTCTGCCCGGCGCCGGCCCGCCCATCTCAAGCGCGCCCGTCCGCCGCCCATCACCGATCCAGGGCCGCATTCGCTCCATCGCCGGCGCGATGTCCGGCCGGGTCGCGACGAGGGCGCTAACTCTCAGCACGGCGGCACCGATGCAGATCCCGAGCGCGATCCGGCAGCGCTACGGCACCTTGCCCTCGATTGATCCCGTGGCGGTTACGTGCAGCACCGCCGCCATCATCGAAAGCGCCCCGAGTGCGACAATCCAGGCCATCTGCGCCGCAGGCAAACTCGCCCCCTGCAAATCGTCGAAAAGCCGGAGCGGCGTGAGACCAGATCCCTTGGCCAAAATTCTCGGCTAAATCCGGCACCTCGAGGCGGATCGGCCCGTTGCGGCGCAGCGGACGAACGGCCTCGCCCCGGCCCGCGCAAGGCGCTCATCGACGCGGCTGAGAAGCTTCCAACACCCGAGTCTTTCACGAAGGCATGGATGTGGGCGGCAGAGCGGGAGCTATCAGCTTTCATAAGCGGAGGTAGAGAGGCAGTGAACTGGCTCTCCAACCGTCGCCTTCAGCGCGCCTCTCTCAGAACGCGTCGCGCCTCTTGCTGCAGCACCGTGTGCCGAATTGAGGCTGGACCTTCACTCGGTGCATCCTGCCCTTCCTCACGAACACACCGAAGGAACTGCTGTCGTTTGAAGCCGAAGGGACGGAGGCTCGTGATCAGCGCACGAAGCACAATGCGCACCGCCTCTTCGCGCTGTTCGGCCACCGCAAGGCGGGACTTGAGGATGTCTACCTCGCTCACGGCGTCCGGCAGCACCATCGGCAAACCTGATCGAACTTCACCAGCCACCCTCAATCTCCTTGATGCAGGCGGCAAACCTTTGGCGTGTGGACGGGCATTTGTCGACGGGGTGGTCACAGGGATCCGCGATTCACTGGAGGTACGCGCATAATCATGCTTCGCCCTATCTCACAGACCGATGCTGTGCGTCGGAATGCCGGCGGCAACTGCGCCCATCAAAACACTGACGTCATGTCGAACTTCGAGAGTGCGGAAAACGGCGCATGACGATCTCCGCCCCCTCCTGCGTCGTCGAGGTTTGGAAGGGTCTCCCGCCCGCGCAGCGCGGGTTCAGTTGCAGGGTCTCGTGCGGGGCCTCTATTGCAAGGGCCGACCCGAAGATGTTGCCATGCTCGACGTGGATGTTGATGGTCGCGCCAAGGAAGCTGAGGATCAACTGCTCATCAAGGTGACGAAGGGAGGCGAGGCCACTCTACCCGTCCTGTTCTGCCCTCGACGAAAATTGATGCGGTACGACAATACAGGCCCGAAGCCAGCATACGAGGTCGAATTAGATCTGTGTCAGTCGGCTCTTCGGCCGTGTCGCAGCGAGATGACAGGGTGATGCGCCCGCTGCACATCGCTTCCCGCGCAGTCACGGCGCGTCCGAGGGTTATCCGCTTTTGAACAGCCGCGAGGCATGCAGAATGAATTCGAGATCCTGGAGATGTTCTTTCGATGGAATGGCCAGGCAGGCTCTAATGCTGCCAGCATTCGCGATATACAATAGAGATTCGACTTAAGTTTCGACCGAGTGGCAACTCATGAAATAGCCAGTCTCTGGATCAGCCGCCAAACTATTGGTCAATCAGCCGGCAATTTGACGGGAAAGTGCTTCTAGGCCACGGAATAAACGGCTAGCTCCTTGCGGGTCCATCGCCAATGCATCGTGCTGACAGCTGGCCACGGCTCAGGCACCACTTCCGACGTTGAGTGGGTACGTCACGGCGCTCGAAACGCAGACTTCCCCCTCTCGCCCGACGCGCACCTCGCCGGAGGGAGGCGGAACAGTATGAGCGTCGGTGGGGCTGGGCGTGGCGTTGGAAACGGAGATCGAACGCTGCTCGCCTGCATCTTACAAAGCAAAACGCAAAGCGGAGCCCGAGCGTTGGCTCGAACCCCGGCTTGCGTCACTGAATGATATGGTACCACCGCCCCGGCTCGAACGGGGGACCCCTAGATCCACAATCTAGTGCTCTAACCAACTGAGCTACGGCGGCCCGTGAGGGGGGACTTATCCCGTGGCCGGCGGCATTTCAAGCGCCTTCGACGCAGCGCCGCACGGATCGCGCCGCCGATCCACGGATGATAGACCGCGGAGCCGGGTCCGCCGGCCGAATCTTCCGCGTCCCCCGCCGACCCGCGAGTGCGATGAGCCCGTCTCCAACCCCGTCCGCGACCGCTCCCCTGATTCAGGTGCCGGTGCAGCTTAGGGCCTGGGTTCGGGCGAACGAGGTCGCGCTGGTGCTGCTCGCCGCGATCACGGGCTGCATCGGCGGGCTCGCCGTCGCGGCCATGAGCGGCGCCACGCAGCTGCTGCGCGAATGGCTCTACCGCTTGCCCCCAGGGCAGCGGCTCAGCAGCCTCGAGCGCCTTCCGGCCGATGGGCTGCTGGGCCTCCCCTTCCTGGCGCCGGCGCTGGGCGGGGCGGTGCTCGGCATGATCCTCTTCGTCTCGGCCCGACGCCGCCGCCGGGGCCGGCGCAGCATGGTCGATCCCATCGAGGCGAATGCTCTGCACGGGGGACGGATGTCCGTGCGCGATTCCCTCGACGTGGCGGCCCAGAACGTCGTCTCGAACGGCTGCGGCGCCTCCGTCGGATTGGAGGCGGGCTACACGCAGGTCGCGGCGGGAATCGCCTCCCGGCTCGGCATCGCCTTCGAGATGCGCCGCTCGGACCTGCGCACACTGGTCGGCTGCGGCTCGGCCGCCGCGATCGCGGCCGCTTTCGGCTCGCCGCTCACCGGTGCCTTCTACGCCTTCGAACTCATCATCGGCACCTACACCATCGCCACGCTCGCCCCCGTCGTGGTCGCGGCCTTGTGCGGCAGCCTCGTGGCGCGGGCGCTGGCGCCCCAGGCGGCCCTCGTCGATGTCGGCGCGCTGGCGCTTGCCAAGAACGCGCCCGTGGGGGCGGGCGACACGCTGCCCTGCCTTGCCCTCGGGCTCGTCTGCGCCGGGCTGGCGGTGCTGCTCATGCGCGGCGTCACGCTCGTGGAGCAGGGCTTTCGCGCCTCGCGGCTTCCGGCGCTCCTGCGCCCGACTCTCGGCGGGCTCTGCGTCGGCGGGCTCGCCGTGGCGACCACGCCTCAGGTGCTCTCGGCGGGGCACGGCGCGCTTCACGTCCATCTCGCGCCCGAGGCTGCCGCCGGGCTCGGCGCGCTCGCCGGACTTCTGGCCGCCAAGGCGGCGGCCTCCGCGATATCGATCGGGTCGGGCTTCCGCGGCGGGCTGTTCTTCGCCTCGCTGTTCCTCGGCGCGCTGGTCGGGCGCCTGTTCGCCGGCCTCGCGCCGATGATCTGGCCGGGCTTCGAGAGCTTCGGCCTCGCGCCGGTCGGCTACGCCGTGGTCGGCATGAGCGCCTTCGCCGCGGCCACGGTCGGCGGGCCGCTCACCATGACCTTCCTCGCGCTGGAGATGACAGGCAGCTTCCCCATGACCGCCCTGGTTCTCGTCTCGGTGATCGCTTCCTCGCTCGCGGTGCGAAAGACCTTCGGCTACTCCTTCGCGACCTGGCGCTTCCACCTGCGCGGCGAGACCATCCGCTCGGCCCACGATGTCGGCTGGATGCGGAGCCTGACGGTGGGGCGGATGATGCGCAAGGACATCCGGCCGGTCCCGCTCGACACACCGATGGCCACCTTCCTGCGCGCGCATCCCCTGGGTTCGCCCTCCCGCGTCGTCGTGGTGGACGAGCACGATCGCTACGCCGGCATCGTCCTGGTGCCGGAAGCCCACGCGCTCGCCGGCGAGGATGGCGGCACCCCACCGCGGCTTGCCGACGTGGCCCGCTATCCGGGCGCGTTCCTCCTCCCCGATATGAGCGTCAAGCAGGCGGCCGAGGCCTTCGACGAAGCCGAGAGCGAGGCGCTGGCCGTGCTCGACGGGGCCGAGAGCCGCCGGGTCATCGGGCTCCTGACGGAGAGCCACACGCTCAAGCGCTACAGCGAGGAACTCGACCGCCAGCGCCGGGCTGTGCTCGGGGAGGCGGCGTGAGCGGCGGGCACGTGCTATGGCGGCCGGCATGATCCTGCGCGCCCTTCTCGCCGGCCTCGCCATCACCCTCGCCCTCGGCGCGCCGGCCAGGGCCGATTCCTGCGACGGCCTGACGGTCCGATTGATCCGCGGCACGGGCGCCGCGCTGGCCGGGCGCAGCGGGCCGATCATGGTGTTCCGCGCGGCGGATGCCGAGCGGATGAGCCTCGACTGCGCCGCACCCCGGCGCCTCCTGTTCCGCTCCGCCGAGCGCGAACCGCCGCGCGCCTTCTTCACCCTCATCGGCCTCGCGGGCCGCACGCTGGCCGGCGCCCCGGCCGAGGCCGTCGAGACCCTGGCGCTGCGCCTGCACCAGGACAGCCTGCTCACCGGCGCGCCCCAGATCGGCCGGACCGGCGGGGCGGTGCTGCGCTGCGATCCCGCCGACCGGCCGGACGGGTTCGGCGTCGGCAGCCTCTGCCGGCTCGCATCGGACCGTCCTCGCCGCCCGGCCGCCCTTTCCCGGAAGGCGGGCCCGGGTTAGAGCCGGCTCCATGTCCGAGACCGCATCCCCCGCCGGTTCCGTCGTCCGTGTCGGCGGCGTCGCCTTCGCCAATCACCTGCCGCTGGCGCTGATCGCCGGCCCCTGCCAGCTCGAAGGGCGCAACCATGCCCTCGAAATCGCCGCCGCCCTGAAGGAGATGGCCCAGGGCCTCGGCATCGGGCTCGTCTTCAAGTCCTCCTTCGACAAGGCCAACCGCACCTCCGGCCGCACCGCCCGCGGCGTCGGGCTCGAAGAGGCCCTGCCGGTCTTCGCCGAGATCCGCGAGAGCCTGGGGCTGCCGATCCTCACCGACGTGCACGCGGCGGAGCAATGCGCCCGCGCGGCCGAGGCCGTCGACATCCTCCAGATCCCGGCCTTCCTCTGCCGCCAGACCGACCTGCTGCTCGCCGCCGCCGCCACGGGGCGGGCGGTGAACGTCAAGAAGGGCCAGTTCCTCGCGCCCTGGGACATGGCTCACGTCGCCGCCAAGATCACCGAGGCCGGCAATCCCGACGTCATCGTCACCGAGCGCGGCGCCTCCTTCGGCTACAACACGCTGGTCTCCGACATGCGCGCGCTGCCGATCATGGCGCGGGTCACGGGCGGCGCGCCGGTGGTGTTCGATGCCACCCACTCGGTCCAGCAGCCCGGCGGGCAGGGTGCCACCTCCGGCGGCCAGCGGGAATTCGTGGGGGTGCTCGCCCGCGCCGCCGTGGCGGTCGGCGTGGCGGGCGTCTTCATCGAAACCCATCCCGATCCCGACCGCGCGCCCTCCGACGGGCCGAACATGGTGGCGCTCTCCGATCTGCCCGATCTGGTGGCGCGGCTGATGGCCTTCGACCGGCTCGCCAAAGCCTGAAGGCTCTCCGCGAGACCGGTTTCAGGTCTCGTTCATGCGGCTCAGATTATCGAGCCTCCAACCCGAACAACGGAAGCGTCCGATACCGTTTCCGTGGCGATCGCCGCTCGTGGGAACATCCGGCCAAGCTCGATGTTTCTTCGCCAAGATTCCACAGGATTGGAGAGGATCCCATGCGAAAGCTCGCACTCGTCACCGCAGCCCTGATTTCGGTGGGCACGCTGGCCACCACCTCCGCCGAGGCGCGCCCCTATGGCCGCGGCTACGGCCACCATCACGGCCATTACCATGGCGGTTACGGCCCCCGGGCCTATTACGGCGGCCGTCGTCGCGGCATCGGCACCGGTGCGGCGGTGGGCCTCGGCATTGCCGGCCTCGCGGCGGGAGCGATCGCGGCGGGTGCGGCGCGCGACGCCTATGCCCGCGACCGCTACTACGGCCGCCCCGCCTACGGCTATTACGATTACGGTTACTGAGGCCCGCGCCTCAGTCGAGTGTAAGAGGCGGCCGGGCGACCGGCCGCCCTTTTCGTGCGCCGTGACGAGAAGATGTTAGGCACGGTACGACTTGCCGGCTATGAAACGCCCGCAAGGGTTGCGTTTGCGGGCGCGTTGAGACAGCTCTTCGGCATTGCAACAATGCTGGGGACGCCATGCCCGTCATCGCGGCCATCGTCGGAGCCTTCATGACCGGGCTCGTCTATTACTTTCTCTACGGCAATGGCATGGAGCAGCTCGATCGCTATCTCGGCGACCGTCGCAGCGCCAAGATCAGGGCCAGGAGCGAAGCGGCCTTCCGGGCCGCTCCCCTGCGGGCGATCCGCGATCCCGCCGATGCCGCCGGCGTGCTGATGATGCTGGTGGCGCTCGCCCGCGGCACGCCGACGCCCGAGCAGGAGGCGGCGATCGAGGCGGAGATGCGCAAGGTCACGCATCCGGACGACGATCACGCGACGCGCATGGCGTATCTGCGCCACGCCGCCACGCAGGCCTCCGATGCCGCGACCGCGGTCGATCACCTCGCGCCGCTGCTCCGGGAAAAGCTCGACGCTGCCGAGCGCGACGAGCTGGAGCAGATGCTGGAGGCCGTCGCGATCATCCATGGCGGGCCGATCGAAGCGCAGGAGACGCTGATCGCCCGCACTGTTCGCGTGCTGGCCGAGCAGCATTGAAGCGGGCAGCATTGAGCAGAGCGGCGGAACCGTCAGCCCCGGCCGCGATAGGGCGCGACGCCCTGGTCCGGTAGCCAGACAGATTTCGGAGGCTCGCCCGTCTGCCAGAACACGTCGATGGGAATGCCGCCGCGGGGATACCAGTAGCCGCCGATCCGCAGCCAGCGCGGCTCGAGCAGGGCCGTGAGCCGGCGGCCGATGCCGACCGTGCAATCCTCGTGGAAGGCGCCGTGGTTGCGGAAGGCGCCGAGATAGAGTTTGAGCGACTTCGACTCCACGAGCCAGCGATCCGGCACGTAATCGATGACGAGCGTGGCGAAGTCCGGCTGGCCGGTGACCGGGCAGAGCGAGGTGAATTCCGGCGCGGTGAAGCGCGCGAGGTAATCCGTGTCGGCGTGCGGATTGGGCACGCGGTCCAGGACGGCGGCCTCGGGCGAGGCCGGCAGCGGTGTCTGGCGGCCGAGTTGCTGGGCGTGTTGTTCGATCGGGTCCATGGCCGGCCTATATAGGCAGCCGCGTCACGCGCCTATCGCCGCCGGCGAAGATCAGGGCTTCGCGGCCGGCGGCGGCGCAACTGCGCGAAAAGGCAAGGCATCCGGCAAGTTTTGTGAAGGCCGCCGAGGGTTTCGGACCGGCCGGGTGCTTGCCGACACCCCACGCTTGGCGGATAAGCCCGCCTCGGACAGCGTCGCAGGACGCGCGGGCCTCGACGGCATCCGCGAGACGACCCCGCTGCGACGCAACCGCAGGAGCGCCCATGACCGCGATCACCAACATCGCCGCCCGCGAGATTCTCGACAGCCGCGGCAACCCCACCGTCGAGGTCGATGTCCTTCTCGAGGACGGCTCGTTCGGCCGCGCCGCCGTGCCCTCCGGCGCCTCGACCGGCGCCCACGAGGCGGTCGAGCTGCGTGACGGCGACAAGAGCCGCTACAACGGCAAGGGCGTGCTCAAGGCCGTCGAGGCGGTGCAGAACGAGATTCTCGACGCGATCGGCGGCATGGATGCCGAGGATCAGGTCGCGGTCGACGAGGCGATGATCGCCCTCGACGGCACGCCGAACAAAGCTCGGCTGGGTGCCAACGCCATCCTCGGCGTCTCGCTCGCCGTGGCCAAGGCCGCCGCCGAGACCGCCGGCCTGCCGCTCTACCGCTACGTCGGCGGCGTCCAGGGCCGGGTGCTTCCGGTGCCGATGATGAACATCGTCAACGGCGGCGCCCATGCCGACAACCCGATCGACTTCCAGGAATTCATGGTGATGCCGGTCGGCGCCACCTCGCTCTCCGATGCCGTGCGGATGGGCGCCGAGATCTTCCACACTCTGAAGAGCGCCCTCAAGAAGGCCGGCCACAACACGAATGTCGGCGACGAGGGCGGCTTCGCCCCGAACCTTCCCTCGGCGGAGGCCGCGCTCGACTTCGTGATGGAATCGATCAACGCCGCCGGCTTCAAGCCCGGCAGCGACGTGGTGCTGGCGCTCGACTGCGCGGCGACCGAGTTCTTCAAGGACGGCGCCTACCGCTACGAGGGCGAGGGCCAGACCCGCTCGATCGAGCAGCAGGTCGATTACCTCGCCAAGCTCACGCAGGATTACCCCATCCTCTCGATCGAGGACGGCATGTCCGAGGACGATTGGGAGGGCTGGAAGCTGCTGACCGACCGGATCGGCAGCCGGGTTCAGCTCGTCGGCGACGACCTGTTCGTGACCAACGTGGATCGGCTCGCCCGCGGCATCGAGAGCGGCACCGCCAACTCGATCCTCGTGAAGGTCAACCAGATCGGCTCGCTCACCGAGACTCTGGCCGCGGTCGATATGGCCCAGCGCGCCGGCTACACCGCGGTGATGTCGCACCGTTCCGGCGAGACCGAGGACGCCACCATCGCCGACCTGGCGGTCGCCACCAATTGCGGGCAGATCAAGACCGGCTCGCTGGCTCGCTCGGACAGACTGGCCAAGTACAACCAGCTCATCCGCATCGAGGAAGGCCTCGGCGCTCAGGCGCTCTACGCGGGCCGCAGCGCGATCCGGCAGCTCGCCGGTCGCTAATTCCCGACATCTGACCCGGATCGGGGCGTGGCGGGCCGGCATGGCCCGCCACGCCCTTTTCTTTCGGCCATCCCGGGGGGCGGATCGGCCCCGCGGAAACACTTTCTTCACCCTGATCGAGTGATCCTCTCTCCGCCATGGTCATTCGTCGCCGCGTCCGCGCCATCGTCGTCCCCGCCGTCCTTTGGACGGTGTCGGCTCTCGTCGTCGGCTACTTCGTGCATCAGGCGGAGAGCGGCAATCGCGGTCTCGAGGCCAAGCGCGCGCTCAAGGTCGAGGCCTACGGCCTGACCCAGGAGCTGAACGCCGCCAAGGCGGAGCGCGCGACCTGGGAGCACCGGGTCTCCCTCCTGCGCAGCGAGCAGATCGACCGCGACCTCTTGGAGGAGCGCGCCCGCGTCGTGCTGGGCCGCGTCCATGCCAACGACCTCGTGATCATCGACCCCTGAATTTTTATGCCGCCTAGATTGATCTGTTCAAAGAATTATTCGCTCGACGTCTGAAGCTGAGCCGTTGTTGCAGACGTAGCAGTAACAGCATTTGATGGGTGTCAGCTCGCCCCTCGATTTCCGTAAAACGCTGTCCTAGAACCCCTCCCAACAGAAGTTTTCGGGAGAGACGCCGATGGGTGCGGGCAGCGAGGCAGGGAAACCTGCGAAGGGAACGGATGCGCCGCAGCATCAGCCCGCCCCGAATATTCCTCAGTTCACCCGGGACGAGGATCTCCACGCCTACCGCGAGATGCTGCTGATCCGCCGCTTCGAGGAGAAGGCGGGCCAGCTCTACGGCATGGGCCTGATCGGCGGCTTCTGCCACCTCTATATCGGCCAGGAAGCGGTGGTCGTCGGCATGCAGATGGCCGGCGAGGATGGCGACCAGAACATCACCGGCTACCGCGACCACGGCCACATGCTCGCCTGCGGCATGGATCCCAAGGGCGTCATGGCCGAGCTGACCGGCCGCCGCGGCGGCTACAGCCGCGGCAAGGGCGGCTCGATGCACATGTTCAGCCGCGAGAAGCAGTTCTTCGGCGGCCACGGCATCGTCGGCGCCCAGGTCTCGCTCGGCACCGGTCTCGCCTTCGCCGACGCCTACCTCGAGAACGGCAAGGTCAGCTTCACCTATATGGGTGACGGTGCGGCCAACCAGGGCCAGGTCTACGAGAGCTTCAACATGGCGGCTCTGTGGAAGCTGCCGGTCGTCTACGTCATCGAGAACAACCGCTACGCCATGGGCACCTCGGTCGCCCGCGCCTCGGCGCAGACCGACTTCTCCAAGCGCGGCCTCTCCTTCGGCATCCCCGGCGAGCAGGTCGACGGCATGGACGTGCGCACGGTCCGCGAGGCCGCCGCACGCGCCATCAACCACGCCCGCTCCGGCGAGGGACCCTACATCCTCGAGATGCAGACCTACCGCTACCGCGGCCACTCGATGTCCGACCCGGCCAAGTACCGGACGAAGGACGAAGTCTCGAAGATGCGGGACGAGCACGATCCGATCGAAATGGTGCGCAAGCGCCTGCTCGAGGCGCACGCGGTGCCCGAGGCCGACCTCAAGGGCATCGATGCCAAGATCCGCGAAGTCGTCAACGAATCGGCCGACTTCGCCACCCACGACCCCGAGCCGGATCCGTCGGAACTCTGGACCGACATCCTTCTCGAAGCCCGCGCCTGAGGCGCCCGACCGTCGACGCACCCGGATCGATAGAGCAGCGCAAATGGCGACCGACATTCTGATGCCCGCCCTCTCTCCGACCATGGAGGAAGGCAAGCTCGCCAAGTGGCTCAAGAAGGAGGGCGATCCGGTCAAATCCGGCGACGTTCTGGCCGAGATCGAGACCGACAAGGCGACGATGGAGGTCGAGGCGATCGACGAGGGCATCCTCGCCAAGATCCTCGTCCCGGACGGTACGGAGAACGTGGCCGTCAACACGCCGATCGCGATCATCGCCGAGGAGGGCGAGGACGTCTCGGCGGCCGCTTCCAGCGGTGGCAAGGGTAAGCCGAACGGCGCCGGAGACGGCGCGCCGTCCCCGACGCCCGACATGGCTGCCGAGGGTATGGCCGACAAGCCGGCCGCCTCCGCCAAGAGCGGCGATGACGCCCAGCGGGCGCCCGCCTCGCCGGCGGTCGTCACCAACAAGGCGCCGGACCCGGTGATGGAGGAGTTCCCGGCCGACTCGCCGATGAAGACCACGACCGTGCGCGAGGCCCTGCGCGACGCCATGGCCGAGGAGATGCGCCGGGACGACAAGGTCCTGGTGATGGGCGAGGAGGTCGCCGAGTATCAGGGCGCCTACAAGATCACCCAGGGCCTCCTGCAGGAGTTCGGCGCGCGCCGCGTGGTCGATACCCCGATCACCGAGCACGGCTTCGCCGGCATCGGCGTCGGCGCGGCCTTCATGGGCCTCAAGCCCATCGTCGAGTTCATGACCTTCAACTTCGCCATGCAGGCGATCGACCACATCATCAACTCGGCGGCCAAGACGCTCTACATGTCCGGCGGCCAGCTCGGTTGTCCGATCGTGTTCCGCGGCCCGAACGGCGCCGCCGCCCGCGTCGGTGCCCAGCACAGCCACGACTACGCCGCGTGGTACTCCAACGTGCCGGGTCTCAAGGTGATCGCGCCCTACACGGCGTCCGACTCCAAGGGTCTGCTCAAGGCCGCGATCCGCGATCCCAACCCTGTCATCTTCCTCGAGAACGAGATCCTCTACGGCCAGTCCTTCCCGGTACCGGAGATCGAGGATCTGGTCCTGCCGATCGGCAAGGCGCGCATCCACCGCCCCGGCAAGGACGTCACCATCGTCTCCTTCTCCATCGGCATGACCTACGCCCTTAAGGCGGCCCAGGCGCTCGCCGAGCAGGGCATCGAGGCGGAAGTCATCGACCTTCGCACGATCCGCCCCATGGACAGCGCCACGGTGGTGGAATCGGTCAAGAAGACCGGCCGCTGCGTCTGCGTGGAAGAGGGCTTCCCGCAATCGGGCGTCGGCGCCGAGATCGCGGCGCGCCTGATGGTCGATGCCTTCGATTATCTCGACGCGCCGGTGCTGCGAGTGACGGGCAAGGATGTTCCGATGCCCTACGCCGCGAACCTCGAGAAGCTGGCGCTTCCCAACGTCGCCGAAGTCGTCGAGGCCGCCAAGGCTGTCTGCTACAAGTAAATGAGCGACACGTTCGAAGAACTCGACATTCCGCCCGACGCCCTGGAACAGGGCGGGATCGAGATCGTGCGTGCCTCCATCGTCGACGGTGCCGTGAGCGTCGCTCTTCGGCGCGCCTTCGACGATCCGGCCACCTGGGGCCGTCTCCTTCTCGATCTCGCCCGCCAGGCCGCCCGCGCCTACGCGGCCGAGACGGAGATCTCGGAGGACGAGGCCTTTGACCGCATCCGTGCGGGGTGGGAGGCCGAGGGCCTCGACCCCGCCAATCCCCTCAACTGACCCTTCCTCACAAGGCCGCTCGGGAACGACACGATGCCGATCAACGTCCTGATGCCCGCCCTCTCGCCGACGATGGAGAAGGGCAACCTCGCCAAGTGGCTCAAGAAGGAAGGCGACGCGATCAAGTCCGGCGACGTGATCGCCGAGATCGAGACCGACAAGGCGACCATGGAGGTCGAGGCGGTCGATGAGGGCGTGCTCGCCAAGATCCTCGTCTCCGAGGGCACGGCCGACGTGCCGGTCAACGAGCTGATCGCGCTGATCGCGGAGGAGGGCGAGGATCCGGCCACCGTCCAGGCGCCGAAGGGCGGCGCCGAGGCGAAGACCGCGCCGGTCGAGCCCAAGGGCACGCCCGACGAGAACGCCGCGCCGGACGGCAGCCACGCCTCCTACGCCCGGGTCGACACCGCGCCGGAAGGTGCCAAGCCGGGTGGCTCGGCGCAGCCGTCGGAAGCGTCCGGGCGCGTCTTCGCCTCGCCGCTCGCCCGCCGCATCGCCAAGCAGGAAGGCGTCGACATCGCTGCCGTGAAGGGCTCGGGTCCGCACGGTCGCGTGATCCAGCGCGACGTGCAGGCGGCCATCGAGAGCGGCAGCGCCAAGGCCGGCGCCTCGGCCAAGCCCGAGGCCAAGGCCGCCGCTGCGCCCGCGGCGGACAAGCCGGCCCCGAAGGCCGCGCCCGCCGGCGGAGCGCCGGCCGGCCTCAGCCTCGATCAGGTCAAGGGCTTCTACGAGAAGGGCAGCTTCGAGGAAGTGCCGCTCGACGGCATGCGCAAGACCATCGCCAAGCGCCTCACGGAGGCGATGCAGGTGGCGCCGCACTTCTACCTCACCGTCGATTGCGAGCTCGACGCGCTGATGAAGCTGCGCGAGACGCTGAACGGCTCCGCCGGCAAGGACAAGGACGGCAAGCCGCTGTTCAAGCTGTCCGTGAACGACTTCGTCATCAAGGCGCTGGGCCTCGCGCTCACCCGCGTGCCCGCCGCCAACGCCGTGTGGGCGGAAGACCGTATCCTGCGCTTCAAGCATGCCGAGGTCGGCGTCGCGGTGGCGATCGACGGCGGCCTGTTCACACCGGTCATCCGCAAGGCCGACCAGAAGACGCTCTCCGCCATCTCCAACGAGATGAAGGATTTCGCGGGCCGCGCGCGCGCCAAGAAGCTGAAGCCCGAGGAGTATCAGGGCGGCGTCACCTCAGTGTCGAACCTCGGCATGTTCGGCATCAAGCACTTCACCGCCGTGATCAACCCGCCGCAATCGAGCATCCTCGCGGTCGGTGCCGGCGAGAAGCGCGTCGTGGTCAAGGATGGGCAGCCGACGGTCGCCCAGGTGATGACGGCGACCCTCTCCTGCGACCACCGCGTCCTCGACGGTGCGCTGGGTGCCGAACTGATCGCGGCCTTCAAGGGCCTGATCGAGAACCCGATGGGAATGCTGGTGTGACGTTTTCCGGGTCCCGACGCCTCTCCTCGCGATAGGCCGACGGATCGGAAACGGACAGGACAGAGTGGCACGGACCCTCCCGTGCCGCCCCCACACCACCCCGCCCCGAGGGGAAGGGGAACGCGCGGAGAGCTGAATGTCCGAAACCTACGACGTCCTCATCATCGGCGCGGGGCCCGGCGGCTACGTGACCGCGATCCGCGCGGCCCAGCTCGGGTTCAAGACCGCCGTGGTCGATCGCGAACATCTCGGCGGCATCTGCCTGAACTGGGGCTGCATCCCGACCAAGGCCCTGCTGCGCTCGGCCGAGATCTATCACTACATGCAACACGCCTCCGATTACGGTCTGTCAGCCAAGGAGGTCAGCTTCGACGCCGCCGCGATCGTCAAGCGCTCCCGCGGCGTGTCGGGCCGGCTCAACGGCGGCGTCGGCATGCTGCTCAAGAAGAACAAGGTCGACGTGATCTGGGGTGAGGCCTCGATCGACTCGGCCGCCAAGGGCAACGAGCCCGGCAAGGTCACGGTCAAGGAGACCAAGCGCGCGGAAGCTCCGAAGGGCGCCAAGGGTGCGGGCAGCTACTCCGCCAAGCACATCATCGTCGCCACCGGCGCACGGCCGCGTGTGCTTCCCGGCATCGAGCCCGACAAGAAGCTGATCTGGACCTATTACGAGGCCATGGTCCCCGAAAAGATGCCCAAGAGCCTGCTGGTCATGGGCTCGGGCGCCATCGGCATCGAGTTCGCCTCGTTCTACCGCACCATGGGTGCCGAGGTGACGGTGATCGAACTGCTGCCGCAGATTCTCCCGGTGGAGGACGCGGAGATCGCCGGCATCGCCCGCAAGCGCTTCGAGAAGCAGGGCATCAAGATCCTCACCAGCGCCAAGGTGACCAAGGTCGAGAAGGGCGCCGACTCGGTCACCGCCACGATCGAGGACGACAAGGGCAAGACGCAGCAGCTGACCGCCGAGAAGCTGATCTCCGCCGTCGGCGTCGTCGGCAACCTCGAGAATCTCGGCCTTGAGAAGGTCGGCGTGAAGATCGAGCGGGGCGTCGTCGTCACCGACGGTCTCGGCCGCACCAACGTGCCGGGCGTCTACGCGATCGGCGACGTGGCCGGTCCCCCCATGCTCGCCCACAAGGCCGAGCACGAGGGCGTGATTTGCATCGAGACCATCAAGGGCCTGCACACCCACCCGATGGACAAGGGCAAGATCCCCGGCTGCACCTACTGCCACCCGCAGATCGCCTCCGTCGGTCTCACCGAGGGGAAGGCGAAGGAGCTCGGCTTCCAGGTCAAGGTCGGCCGTTTCCCCTTCGCGGGCAACGGCAAGGCGATCGCGCTGGGTGAGCCGGACGGCCTCATCAAGACGATCTTCGATGCCAAGACCGGCCAGCTGCTTGGCGCCCACATGGTCGGTGCCGAGGTGACCGAGCTGATCCAGGGCTACGTCGTCGCCATGACGCTGGAGACGACCGAGGAAGAGCTGATGCACACGGTCTTCCCGCACCCGACGCTCTCCGAGATGATGCACGAGAGCGTGCTGGACGCCTATGGACGGGTGATCCACACCTGAGCGGCAACCCAAAGGGTTCGAGGGGCGTGCAGGACCAGGCTCGGCGCCATGGTCAAGCGCGCCCTTTCTTTTTGTGCTTTGAGCCAGCCTCGTCCTGCCTCGTGCCGTTCCCGGGCCGCGACGGCGATTTTACGGTGGATGCTGGTGATGCCGCAGCTCGGATACGCTGTGGTTGAATTTCACGGTCCGTGCCGTCGCGCATAGCAGAGGTCCTGCGCTCTGGATGCCGAGGCCTTCGAACCCATCATGGTCATTCGTGTCGTTCTGCTCGTGATCGGCCTCGCCGCCGTCTACGTCTCGCTGACGATGCTGCGGGTTCACCTCTACGTCATCCTGCTGTTGTTGTTCCTCTGCGCCGGTCCTCTGAGCTACGTCGTCTTCCGCGAGGAGCCTGAATAGGCGGCTGACGGGATCGAACTGTTCGGCCAAAATAAGAAGGGGGTGACCGCCCGGCGGTCCCCCCTTCGTCATCCATCCTGCAACGGCTGGATCAGCGCGGACCGCCGCCGCGACGCATGGCGATTTCCTGGCCCTCCTGATTCACCGCCCCCGAGGGTGCGTCCCGTGGGTTGGGCACGGGGTTCATGCCCTCGTCGGATTTGCGGGAGGGGGGACGGCCCGCAGCCGGATCGCCGGCCGCGCGCTTGAGCGCGAGGGCGCGGCGGGCACCGGAGACGGTGCGCTCGCGGCCACCGGCGGCGCGGCGGCGTTCGTGCTCCTTGCTGACACGCTTCACCGCCGCGGCCAGCAAAGCTGCCTTCTCGCGGGTGCCGGTGTTGTCGGCGGCCGGGCTCGCTCCGGCGGGAGAGGCTTTGCCGCGCAGCTCGCGGCGCTGGCGGCGGGACACGTCGCGGGCGCGGTCTCGACGCTCGCGCAGCAAGCGGATCAGCTCCGGTAAGGCCTTGTCGTCCTCCGCATCCAGCTCCGGATAGTGCGTTCGCTTCACCAGCTCGGTCTCGCCGGCATCCAGCAGCCGCTCCTCACGGCGTCGCGATACGGACATGATTTCTCCCGGTTGCTTCGTCGGCCATGCAGCGCGCGGCATAAGGCAACGCCGGCGCTTCCCGCTAACACCGCCGATCCGCGAAGGTTGCCTGCGCCTGCACGCGTGGATCGGAACGGGCCACCGGCAGCAGCGTCAGCTTGTGGCCGTTGGTTCCGCGGACGGACGGCAACCGCGTCCCGCGCGCGACGTTGGCCCTTCACGCGATTGACGGCAGTGGAGGAAGCGCGATGCGGATGATGCGGACGGTCCCGGTCGGCCTCGTTGCCGTGTGTTTCGGGCTCGGCGGGGCAGGCGCCGACGCGCAGACGAGTTCCGGCACGGGCCTGCCCTCCGGCTTCACGGCGCCCGGGCTGCCCTTCGGTCCCACCTCGACGGTGTCGACGGTTGCGTCGCCCACTCCGACGATGGCGATCGCCAATCCCGGCGGCTTGAGCTTCGGTGGCGCGTCCGGCTCCGGTGCGGTCGGGCCGGGCCTCGGCAGCACGGCCGGCGGGTTGCGCTTCGGCGGCGCCAGCACGGGGACCGCCTCCAGTGGTGCCGGCTCGGGTGCGGGAGGCGGGGCCGGCACTGCCCTTCGCCGGCCGCTGGACGACGTCACCGGGAGCATCGGATCAGGCGGGGGAGGGGGTGCCCCCGCGGGCGCCGGCATCGCCGGGGCGGGCGCCTCCCGACGCCCGACCGACGCCTATTTCGATCCGCTCGTCGGCTCCGGCTTCCGCTGAGCGCGCGCGGCCGGCGCTCCGTCCGGGCTGTCCACAGGCGCGGGCAAGGCCGGTAAGGTCTCGTTAACCATTTCGGTATGTTCTATCTTCGTTCTCACACCGAGTCGGAGAGAGACCATGCCCAAGCCTCAGCCCTCGCCGCAGCCGGTCGCGCGGAGCCACGCCGCCGCGCCTTCGGTCGCGAAGCGGGGAGTGGCCTCGTGCCCCGTGGAGGACATCGCCCAGGCCTATCTCACCAGCACGCAGGGCGATGCGGGAATCGCCCTGCGCTGCGCCATCACCGATGCCCTGTCCGACTTGATGGAGGCCGAGCGCCGGGCGCGCGAGAACAGCCGCCTGATCTCCCGCGGCTACGTGCGCAATCGCCCCTTCGACGGTTGAGCGCCGGCTGCGCACTCCGCAGCGCTTGAAGGACAACCGGACGGGAGCATGTTGATGGGATCGAAACCGAGGATTGGTCCATGCGCCTGCCCCTTCACGTGTTCTTCGCGGGCGCCATCCTGGCGGCCGCCGCGCCCGCAGCACGGGCCGACCTGCTGATTGCCGTCGACAAGGATGCGCAGCGCATGAGCGTCGCGGTGGATGGGCAGGTCCGCCATACCTGGCCGGTCTCGACGGGGGTTCCGGGCCACGACACACCGAACGGCAGCCACCGCCCGTTCCGCATGGAGAAGACGCACTTCTCCCGTGAGTGGGACAACGCGCCGATGCCGCACGCGATCTTCTTCACCCAGGTGGGGCACGCGATCCACGGCACCACCCACACACGCCGCCTGGGCCGGGCTGCGTCGCACGGCTGCGTACGCCTCTCCCAGCGTAACGCCGCCACGCTGTTTGCTCTGGTCAAGCAGCAGAAGATGGCCAACACGCGGGTCGTGATCGAGGGAAGCGTCGGCGAGGCGCCGGTCGCCGATGTGCACCGGCCCGCCCCGGCGCGGACCGCGCGCCGTACCGGTGCCGACGAGGGCGTCGTCGCCGTGCGCTCCCGGGGACGCGCCTGGGCGGAGGACGACTTCTACGATGCGCCGGTTCGGCGGCGCTGGCGCTCTCCTGATCCGTTCGACGGCGGCTACGGGCCGAATGTCGGCTACGGCGACCTCTATTGAGGCATGCGGCCCGGCGGGAGGCGCCGGGCGGCCGGTTCACTGCGAGGCAGGGGAGCCGCTCACGCGCCAGACCGTGTTGCCGACATCGTCCGTGACGAGCAGCGCACCGCCCTTGTCGATGGCGACGCCCACGGGCCTCCCTTGAGCCTTCTCGTCGGCGTTGAGGAAGCCCGTCAGCGCATCGATCGGAGCGCCCGCGGGCTTGCCGTCCTTGAACGGCACGTAGATGACCTTGTAGCCGCTCTTCGGGCGCCGGTTCCAAGAGCCATGCTGGGCGACGAACAGGCCGCTCTTCCAGGCCTCCGGCAGGTTCGAGCCCATCGAGAAGGCGATCCCGAGGGAGGCCGTGTGCGTGCCGACGGCGTAGTCGGGTGCCGTGGCCTTTGCCACCAGTTCGGGCCGCGGCGGCTTGACCCGCTCGTCCACGTGGTGTCCCCAATAGCTCCAGGGCCAGCCGTAGAAGGCGCCCTCCCGCACGCTGGTGACGTAGTCCGGCACGAGATCGCTGCCAATCTCGTCGCGCTCGTTGACGGCGGTCCAGAGGGTGCCGGTCGCGGGCTCGAAGGCGAGGCCGTTGGGGTTGCGCAGGCCCGTGGCGTATTCGCGCATCCCCTTGGTCGCGATGGTGTATTCCCAGATCGCGGCGCGGCCCTTCTCGAGGTCGAGGCCGTTCTCGCCGACATTGCTGTTCGAGCCGACGGTGATGAAGAGCCGGCTCCCGTCGGGGCTGGCGACGACGTTCTTGGTCCAGTGGTGGTTGATGCCGGAGGGCAGGTCCACGACCTTCTCGGGGAGGGCCGTGATCTCGGTCTGGCCCTCTGAATAGGGTACGCGCACCAGCGCGTCGGCATTGGCGACGTAGAGGTCCGAGCCGACGAGGGCCATGCCGAAGGGCGAGGTGAGCCCCTTCAGGAAGACGTGGCGTTCCTCGGCGATTCCGTCCCCGTCCCGGTCGCGCAGGAGCACGATGCGGTTGGCGCTCTCGCCGCCCGCACCCGCGAGGCTCTTCACTTTGTCGGCGACCCAGTCGGTCGCGCTGGTGGATTTGTCGCCGGATTTCGGGGCTTGGCTCTCGGCGACCAGCACGTCCCCGTTGGGCAGGACGGTGGGCCAGCGCGGATGGTCGAGTCCGGTCGCGAAGGCGTTCACCGCGAGGCCCTGCGCCGCCTGCGGCTTCGCGCCGTCGCTCCAGCGCACCACGCGGGCGATGTTGACCGTCGGCATCAGCGTCGGGTTCGGCGCCGGCAGGGTCGGGTTCGTTCCGCTGCTCGCGGCAAGGTCGAGCGCAGCCGATTCCGGATAGACGATGAAGCGCAGGAAGGCCGCTCCTCCGAGCAGCACGACGGCAAACGCGGCGAGGCCGACTTTGGCGGAGGTACGCATCGGGGCTCTCGCGGGATGACGGGTCAGACGGCCGGCGCCGTGGCGGGCGCGACCGCCTCGCCGGCACCGGGATGGCGGCGCGTCGAGTAGTAGAGCCCGATCGCGTTCCAGAAGGCGTCGCGCTGCTCGACCGTGAAGCGGGTGAGCGCGGTCTCCAGGGCGACGCGGCCGGCGGCGGCCGCTTCCTCGCGCATCCGCTCGTCGAAGACGGAAGGCGATTCAACGCTCGTATCCGACATGGATGGCTCTCCGCTGGCAGGGGTCCAGCGAAGGCAACGCCCAAGCTCGCCTCCCGTTCAATGCGGCTGGGACGGGAGGGTCCGCACGGGGCGTGTGCCAAACGACACACCGACCCGGATTCGAGGCCGAGGCTTAACAGTTCCTTTGCACCTGTGCTCCGTATGGTTCAGCTTGGCCACCCAGCGTCGTCAGCCTTCAGGAGCCTGCATGCGAGCCGACCGGACCACCCGCCTTCTCTGCCTTTTCGGACTGGCTCTGACCGGTTCCGGCCTCGGGGGATGCGGTCTGGTCGGGCCCCAGGCAGAGCTGACCACCGGCTCCATCGCAGCAAACGCCAAGGTCGTGCAGGCGCCGACGCCCGCCGACAAGGAGTGCCTCGCCCGGGCGATGTACTTCGAATCCAATCGCACCGACGAGGACGGGCTGCTCGCCGTGGGCACGGTGGTGTTGAACCGCCTCGATGCCCCCGCCTATCCCGGTCGCATCTGCGAGGTCGTCGGGCAGAAGCGCCAGTTCGCCAACGGTGTCCTGACGAAGCCCGTGCGCGAACAGGACCGCCCCCGCCTGGAGCGGGTCGCCGACGCGCTCCTCTCGGGCAAGCGCCATGATGGCGTGGGCCAGGCGCTGCACTTCCACACCGCGGGCTACAGCTTCCCCTACAAGAACATGCACTACGTCGTCGCGGCCGGCGGCAACGTGTTCTACGAGAAGAGCGACCGCGAGGGTTACCTGCCGGCCATCCGCCCCCCGGCGGTGGTGCAGGCGCCCACCGGCAAGCTGCTGCCGCTCCAGGTCGCCGCCGCCCATTCCGGCATGATCGGCCTGCCGCTGACCGGCCGCGTGCCGGCAACGCTGACCGCCGAGTACACCGCGCCCGAACTGAAGATCCCCGGCCCCGCCCGCTACGCCTCGTCCCCCGGACGGGGCGAACGCTAAGGGCCCGGCGGGCGGGTTACGGCCGGGGCGGGTTGTCGCCCCCTCCCTATGCGCAGACGCCGCAAGGCCTTAAGTCAAAGGCGCGGCCGGGCCGCCCAGCCCGGCTCCCCTCAGGCGCACCCCGCATCCCCATGGCCGTCGTCCTCGATCTCCTGAACAACGACACCCGGCCCAAGTTGCCGGCGGCCGAGGCTGCGCCCGCGCGCCCGCGCCACCCCGAGAAGGCGCATCGGCCGGATACGGCGATCCAGCGCAAGCCCGACTGGATCCGGGTGAAGGCGCCGGGCTCGAAGCTCTGGGCCGAGACCAAGGACATCGTCCGCGCCAACAACCTCGTCACCGTCTGCGAGGAGGCGGGCTGCCCCAATATCGGCGAGTGCTGGGAGAAGCGCCACGCCACCTTCATGATCATGGGGGACACCTGCACCCGCGCCTGCTCGTTCTGCAACGTGCGCACGGGCCTGCCGTCGGCGCTCGACGGGGCGGAGCCGGAGAAGGTGGCCGAAGCGGTGGCCAAGCTGGGGCTGCACCACGTCGTCGTCACCTCGGTCGACCGCGACGACCTCAAGGATGGCGGCGCCGAGCATTTCTCGCGCACCATCGCCGCGATCCGCCGGGCGAGCCCCGGCACCACCGTCGAGATCCTGACGCCCGACTTCCTGCGCAAGCCCGGCGCACTCGAAGTGGTGATCGCGGCCAAGCCCGACGTGTTCAACCACAATCTCGAGACCGTGCCCGGCAAGTACGTGACCGTGCGGCCCGGCGCCCGTTACTTCCACTCGGTGCGCCTGCTCCAGCGGGTGAAGGAACTCGACCCGACCATCTTCACGAAATCCGGCATCATGGTCGGCCTGGGCGAGGAGCGGAACGAAGTCGTTCAGCTCATGGACGATCTGCGCTCGGCGGAGGTCGACTTCCTCACCATCGGCCAGTACTTGCAACCGACCCGCAAGCACCATGAGGTCGTGCGCTTCGTGCCGCCGGACGAGTTCAAGGCCTACGAGACCACCGCCTATGCCAAGGGCTTCCTTCTGGTCTCGGCCACGCCGCTGACGCGCTCGTCGCATCACGCCGGCGAGGACTTCGCGCGGTTGAAGGCGGCACGGCTCGCCAAGCTCGGGCCAACCCCGGTCGCCCTCAACGCTTGAGCCCCCATGCCCTCCTTCCGCATCACGAGGACGGTCCGCCACACGGCCACGCAGATGTACGATCTCGTGGCCGATATCGAGCGCTACCCCGAGTTCCTGCCGCTGTGCGAATCGCTGCGCGTGCTGCGCGACGCCGAGGGACCGAACGGGACGACGATCCGGGTCGCGGAGATGGGCGTCGGCTACAAGGCGATCCGCGAGCGCTTCACCACGCGGGTGACGCTCGATCCGCAGAATCGCAAGATCACCGCCGAGTATATCGACGGGCCGTTCCGGCATCTCGAGAATCGCTGGTCCTTCCGCGAGGCCGCGAATGGCGGCTGCGAGGTCGATTTCTTCATCACCTACGAGTTCAAGAGCCGCACGCTGGGCCTGCTGATGGGCTCGATGTTCGATCGCGCCTTCGGCAAGTTCACCGACGCCTTCGAGGGCCGAGCCACGGCGATCTACGGCGCGCCCGCCTGAGCCCCGCCCTTGCGGGCCGCGAGCAGGATGCTCGTCTCCGAATTGGCGATACCCTCGATCTGGCGCAGACTTCGCAACAAGGCGTCGAAGGCCCCGAGCGTCGGCGCCTCGATCTCGGCCACGAGATCCCAGCGGCCGTTGGTGGTGTGAACCGCGCGAATCTCCGGCAACCCCGCCAGCCGCCGGATCACCGATTCGGCGTGGCGGCCGTCTACTTCGATCAGCGTCACCGCCCGCACGCCGGCCGGCTCGCTCTCCCGGACCGTGACAGTGAAGCCGGTGATGATACCGGCGGCGATCAGGCGGTCGAGCCGCGCCCGCGCCGTCGCCCGCGTCACCCGCAGGGAAGCGGCGAGCTTGGCCACCGGCATCCGCGCATCGGTGCGCAGGAGCGCGATCAGGCGTCGATCCGTCTCATCGAGCATGGTGCGCACTCCGTGCAGCCGAGCCGAGCATCCTGCGCAACAGCATAACCCGATCGCGCACTTCTCGGCCTGTCGTTCGACCGCTTCGTTCCGCCATGCTGGACCGGACCGCTTCGGGGAGGCCGGCATGACGCGCTACGTCGGAACCGTCGAGATGGCGCAGCTTCTGCGCAGGCTCGGCCCGGACACGGTCCTGCGCCGGTTCGCCGCCTGCTTGCATGCGGACTTTCTGCGCTGGCCCGAATTCGACCTCGCTCCGCGCCTCGCCAGCCACTTCACCCACGGCGTGATCGAACTGATGCCGGTCTGCGACGGGCAGCTTTACGCCTTCAAGTTCGTCAACGGCCATCCCGGCAATCCGCGCACGGGCCGGCAGACGGTGGTCGCGTTCGGAGCGCTCGCCGACGTGGCGACGGGCTATCCCGTTCTCGTCTCCGAGATGACGGTGCTGACGGCGCTGCGCACGGCGGCGACCTCGGCGCTGGCGGCCTCGTTCCTCGCCCGGCCCGGCAGCCGCTCCATGGCGCTGATCGGCACGGGCGCGCAGGCGGAATTCCAGGCTCTCGCCTTCAAGGCGATCCTCGGAATCACCGAGATCCGACTGTTCGACATCGATGCGCGGGCGGTCGCAAAGGCACGGGCCAACCTCGAGGGCCGGGGCCTGTGGCTGGTCTGCGCCGGGACCGTCGCCGAGGCGGTGGCGGGAGCCGACATCGTCACCACGGCCACCGCCGACAAGGCGCGGGCCACGATCCTCAGCGCCGATCTCGTCGAATCGGGCCAGCACCTCAACGCGATCGGCGGAGACTGCCCCGGCAAGACGGAGCTGCAGCGGGACATCCTGGCCCGTGCCCGCACCGTGGTCGAGTACGCGCCGCAGACGCGCATCGAGGGCGAGATTCAGCAGATGCCCGCCGATTACCCCGTCACCGAACTCTGGCGGGTGCTGCGCGGCGAGGCGCCGGGCCGCGAGTGCGCGGAGGACATCACCCTGTTCGATTCGGTCGGCTTCGCCATGGAGGATTTCTCGGCCCTGCGCTGTCTCCTGGACCTGGCTGGGAACGGGCCGGATCTCGATCTCGTGCCGATGCCGGACGATCCGAAGGATCTCTTCGGATCGGTCTTCACGGCGGACATCGGCAGCGAGCGGGCGGCCTGAACCGTATCGGAAGCGTGCCCGGCCGGGCCTGCCCCATTCCTCGTCGTTGACTTCGGGCCCGGCCGCCCACAACCCTCCGGTTGCAGCCGCGCGTCGCGATGCGCCGGCCGGTGATCGCCCGGGGGAGGACGGGGTGGGCGAGCCGAACCTGACGTGGCAGACCCTGCAGCCGCGGGAGCGGCGATGGCAGCGCATAGGGCAGCGTCCGGCCATCGCGTGGCTGACCGGGCTGTCCGGATCGGGAAAATCGACGATCGCCGACGCCGCCGACCGGGCGCTGACCGAAGCCGGCCGCAGCAGCATGGTGCTCGACGGCAACAACCTGCGTCACGGGCTCAGCCGCGATCTCGGCTTCACGGCCGTCGAGCGGGCGGAGAACATCCGGCGGGCCGCCGAAACCGCCCGGCTGATGGCGGAAGCCGGGCTGGTGGTGATCGTCTCGCTGATCGCGCCCTTCCGGGCCGACCGCGCGGCGGCGCGGACCATCGCGGGCGACATCCCCTTCCTCGAAATCCACGTCGATACGCCGCTGTCGCTCTGCGAGGCGCGCGATCCGAAGGGCCTCTACGCGCGCGCCCGGGCCGGCGCGATCACCGACTTCACCGGTATCTCGGCGCCCTACGAGGCACCGGAGGCGCCTGATCTCGCACTCGCGACCGCGAATTGCACGGTGGCGGATTCAACACGGCCGCTCATCGCGGCGCTGCTCGCCTTGAGCGCGCAACCGCCCCATCCCGAGGGCTGAACCGGTGCGGGCGCCCGATCGCGCCGCCGACCATCGCCGCACCGCGGATCCCCGACGCGCTCGCATGCCCGTCTCCAAGAAGGATGACGTGTTCTGCGCGGCCTCACGAGGCCGGCGGCGCGACCGCTCGCGACACGGCTTGCTGATGATCGCTCCGAAAGTTCAGCCACTCGATTTTCATCCCTCATCCAGTCAAACTTCTTCTCGACAGGTGTCATAACACACAAAGAGACATTAATTACGGGATTAAATCAGAAGTATATTCCAGTGATAAAACGCACTTCCAATCCTTCGATTCAGGGATTACTGTGATTGTGCGAGACAAGACCTGAAAAAAACTTCGCGGTCCAGGGATTACGAGAGGAAGTCAGAAATGAACCGGATTATCGCAATCGCTTTCATGACCGCCGCGGTCGCCTTCCCGGTGGCGGCTCAGGCCGAAGGTGCCGATGGCAGCCGGCAGGCGGCGGGCGGCGGCTTCATGAGCAGCTACGTCGACAGCCCCTACCACGACCCGCGTTCGCTGCATTCGCAGCGCAGCGGCAGCGGCCAGATCCTCGGCCAGCCGATGCTGAGCGAGAATGCCGGCGCGCGGCCGAGCGAGGCCCGCACCGCCGTGCGCCGCGGGACGGTGCAGCCGCACTGGGCGGCCGGCACCGCGCCGCGCCGTCAGGCCCGCTAAGCGCCGGAGCCCGTCGGCCGGGCTGAGCCCGCGCCGCCGGCCCCGCGCCCCGACCCATCGGCGCACGGCCCGCCATCGGCGGCCGTGCGCACCGGACCACTCGGACCCGCTCACACGCGGCTGCACTCGTTGCGGCGGCGAAGGTGGGCTTTTGCGCCCTGCGCCCCACCGAACCGACCGCCCTCGGGCCGTCGAAGGCGGACGGCCGGCAACGGCGCCCGTCACATCCAGCAAGCATCTCACACGTCGCGACGCGTCGGCTCGCGCGCGATGGCTGACAGCGAGGGTCGCATGGACGATATCATCCAAGGTATCTCGAACTTTCGGGGCAGGGTCTTCCCGGGCCAGCAGCAGATGTACCAGCGGCTCGTCCGCGACGGGCAGCAGCCGCAGGCACTCATCATCGCCTGCGCGGATTCCCGCGTATCGCCGGAACACATCACCCAGTCGGGTCCGGGCGATCTCTTCGTCTGCCGCAACGCCGGCAACATCGTCCCGCCCTTCTCGCAGCAGAACGGCGGCGTCTCCTCGGCGATCGAATACGCGGTCGTGGCGCTGGGCGTACGCGACATCGTCATCTGCGGCCACTCGGATTGCGGCGCCATGAAGGGCCTCATGAATCCCGAGGCGCTGAGCAGCATGCCCAACGTGGCCGCTTGGCTGCGCCACAGCCACGCGGCGAGCCAGATCGTCTGCGAGGCCTATCCCGAGGGCATGAGCCCGAAGGACCGTCACCACGCCCTCGCCCTCGAGAACGTCGTGGTCCAGCTCAACAACCTGCGCACCCATCCGAGCGTGGCCGCCGGCCTCGCCAAGGGCGAGCTGCGCTTGCACGGCTGGTTCTTCGAGATCGAGAGCGGGCAGGTGCTGGCCTATTGCGGCGAACGCGGCCGCTTCGTGGCGATCGACGACGCCGAGTTCGTGCCCGTGGCCCAGACCTCGGCCGCCCGGGTCGCCGCGCCGACCTTCGCCGGCTCTCACGCCGCCGCCGCGGAGTAGGGAAGATTGCCATGCGCGCCTCCCTGACCCGACTGATCCCGCCGACCCTGGCACGGGACCTTCCCGCATCGTTCGTCGTCTTCCTTGTGGCGATGCCTCTCTGCATGGGCATCGCCATGGCCTCCGGTGTACCGCCCGAGCGCGGCCTGATCACCGGAATCATCGGCGGCATCGTCGTCGGCTTCCTGGCCGGCTCGCCGCTTCAGGTCAGCGGCCCGGCCGCGGGCCTCGCCGTGATCGTCTTCGAGTTCGTGCGTGAGCACGGCATCGACGCGCTGGGCCCCGTCCTCGTCGCTGCGGGCGCCATCCAGCTCCTGGCCGGCGCGCTGCGGGTTGGCGGCTGGTTCCGGGCGATCTCGCCCGCAGTCGTCCACGGCATGCTCGCCGGCATCGGCATCCTGATCGTGCTGGCACAGATCCATGTACTGACCGACGCGCTGCCCAAGGCCAGCGGCATCGACAACCTCGTCGCCATCCCCGCCGCCTTCTTCAACTTCGTCTCGGGCCCCGAGGGCAACCGTCCCGGTGCCGTCATCGTCGGCCTCGTCACGATCGCGGCGATGATCGGCTGGGAGAAGATCCGTCCGGCCCGGCTGAAGCAGTTGCCGGGTGCCCTGATGGGCGTCGTCGCGGGCACCCTCGCCGCGGTGCTGGGCGACATGGCGGTGAAGCGCGTCGAGGTGCCGGAGAACATCTTCTCGGCCGTCACCGTTCCGGCGATGGGCGATTGGAGCCGCCTGACGGAGCCCGCGATGATCGTCATGGCGATCACGCTGGCGGTCATCGCCAGCGCTGAGAGCCTTCTCTCGGCGGCGGCGGTCGACCGGATGCACGACGGCCCGCGCACGAAGTACAACCGGGAGCTCGGGGCCCAGGGCGTCGGCAACGTGCTCTGCGGATTGGCCGGCGGCCTGCCGATGACCGGCGTCATCGTCCGCTCCTCCGCCAACGTGCAGTCCGGAGCGGCCACCCGCGCCTCGACGATCCTGCACGGGACCTGGATCCTGGCCTTCCTGCTGGTCCTGCCGATGGTGCTCAAGCTCGTGCCGACGGCCGCCCTCGCGGGCATCCTGGTGGTGACGGGCTGGCGCCTCGTCAGCCCGGCCCACGCGGTCCACCTGCACGAGCGCTACGGCCTCGCCACGGCGGCGATCTGGCTCGCGACCATGGTGATGGTCGTCGCCACCGACCTGCTCACCGGCGTGCTGACCGGCCTCGCGCTCAGCCTTCTGCAGGTGATCCCGCACTTCGTCCGCGGCCCGCTCAAGATCGAGGGCGGCGCGACGGAGACCGTGCAGGGCGGAGCGGTGCAGGCGGTGCCGGAGCTGCGGCTCTCGGGATCGGCGACCTTCCTGCAGCTGCCGCACCTCACCGAGGCGCTGGAGCGCACCCCGGAAGGCCGGCCGGTCCGGCTGGCAGCGGAGGACCTGCGCCACGTCGACCACACCTGCCTGGAGATGATCCGGGAATGGGCGGCGCGGCGGACACGATCCGGGTCACGGATCGAGGTCGTTGGCGGCGGACGGAGCGGTCTCCAGCACAGCCTCGCCATGGTCGCCCACGCGGCACCGAAGGACTAAGCTTCCGCGCGGAGCGGACACAGAAAAGGGCCGGTGCCGCGGAGAGCGGCACCGGCCCTTCTTTTTTGTCGCGGCCGATCCCCGAAAGCCGGCGACCGGGCCAGCGAAGGCAGGACCTCAGACGATTTTCCGGTTGATCGCTTCGGTCTCTCCCGTCGTCCTTGCGAGGCGAAGCCGTGGTACTCCAGGGCTTCGTACCTTCCGGACAGGTCGCGCTCCGGGGTCGCTTCGGCTGCGCCTCGCGATAACGGAAAGAGGCAGAGGCCGAGGCGATCAACCGAAGACGAGATCAGACGACCGCCGCGCCTTGCGGCCCGCCGATCCGCTGCGCCGCCACGAAGCGGTTGAGGAAGCGCGGCTCCTTCTCCGGCGCGATCCGAATGGTCAGCGCGATGGCGCCGCCGGTTTCGGAGTGCCGGTCGAGCACCTCGGCATTTTCATAGAGCCAATTGAGGGCGGCGCCGTCCTCGGGCGGCAGGGTCACCGCGAAGGTGGAGCGGGCGCGGGCGACCTGCGCCTCGATCCGCCCGGTCAGGTCGGGCAGTCCCTCGCCGGTCAGCGCAGAGACGAGGATCGGCGCCGGCCCGGCCCCGCGATGGGCCGCGCTGAGGTTGAGGAGCCGGGTGCGCTCGCCCTCGTCGAGGAGGTCGGCCTTGTTCCACACCTCGATGATCCGCTCGGCATCGGGCTCGATGCCGAGTTCGCGCAGCACGCCCTCGACATCCTCGGCCTGGGCCTGGGTGTCGCCGTGCGAGACGTCGCGAACGTGGAGCAGGATATCGGCCTCGATCACGTCCTCCAGCGTGGCGCGGAAGGCGGCGATCAGCGAGGTCGGCAGGTCGGAGATGAAGCCCACCGTGTCGGACAGAATCACCGTCTCGCCGTGCGGCAGCTTGGTCGCTCGCGCCGTCGGGTCGAGGGTCGCGAACAGCATGTCCTGCGCCCGCACCTCGGCCTTGGTCAGGGCGTTGAACAGGGTCGACTTGCCCGCGTTCGTGTAGCCGACGAGCGCGACGATCGGGTAGGGCACCCGCGCCCGGCTCTTGCGGTGCAGGCCGCGGGTGCGCGTGACCGCATCGAGATCGCGCTCGATCCGGGTCATCCGCTCCTGGATCATGCGCCGGTCGGCCTCGATCTGCGTCTCGCCGGGGCCGCCGAGGAAGCCGAAGCCGCCGCGCTGCCGCTCCAGGTGGGTCCAGGAGCGGACGAGCCGGGACTTCTGATAGGCGAGGTGGGCGTGCTCGACTTGAAGCGTGCCCTCGCGGGTCGAGGCGCGCCGCCCGAAGATTTCGAGGATCAAGCCGGTGCGGTCGATGACCTTGGCGCCCCAGGCCTTTTCGAGGTTGCGCTGCTGCACCGGCGAGAGGGCGCAATCCATCACGACGAGGCCGATCTCCTCGGCCTTGATCATCCCGGCAACCTCCTCGACCCGGCCCTTGCCGAGATAGGTCGAGGGACGCGGCCGCTGGAGATGCACCGAGATCGCATGGACGACGTCGAGGTCGATCGCCGCGGCGAGACCCACGGCCTCGTCGAGCCGCGCCTCGTCGGATCGCGCGGAATCCGCCTGTCCCGGCGCCAAACGCTGCGCGGATCGGGTGAGGTAGGGGCCGAGAACCAGCGTCCGGGTCGCGGCGGCAATCTCGCCCTCGGGGGCGGCCTTCGCCTGCAGGCGGGCTTCGCCGGGCGGAAGGAGTTCAGTCATGGCGTCTCCGTGTCATCGCTCCCTTATGTCGGAACGATGACGCCATTTTACAGCGTCGGCCCACGCAAATGACTGAAACCGAACAGTCTCCTGCCTAGCGCGCCACAGACGATGGGCACGCCCGGGCCGACCCGGCCCGAGCAGCGATCACTGCCGGATTCTTACGCCTTCTCGGGCGCCGTCTCGTCCGGCTCGAAGAGCTGGACCGGATGACCGGGCATGATCGTCGAGATGGCGTGCTTGTAGACGAGCTGCGAATGCCCGTCCCGGCGCAGCAGGACGCAGAAATTGTCGAACCAAGTCACGACACCTTGAAGCTTGACGCCGTTGACCAGAAAGATCGTCAGCGGGATCTTGTTCTTGCGGACATGGTTGAGGAACGTGTCCTGGAGGTTCTGAGCGCGCTCGCCCGCCATTTCTTCTTATCCTTGTTTCGACACCGAAACCGCGATGTTCGGCGTCACGCATCGGCATCGCGGGCCGATCGCTTCGGCGCGATGGTTCGAGACCGCTATCCCACGTGCATATTACAGGGCGAAGCTTGCCGCGACGCAAGAGGCTCCTCGCGTCGCAATGCGTCAATATCCACCCCTTGCAACCGTATCCTACGCTTCGGTGCCGGCCTGATGCCCAGTTGCGTCGCCCGACCCAGTCCGGATCGGGAGAAGCGGCTCAAGGACCGATGCCGAGGGATTTCAGCTTCCGGTGCAGGGCCGAGCGCTCCATGCCGATGAATTCGGCCGTGCGGGAGATGTTGCCGGAGAAGCGGGCGATCTGCGCGATCAGGTATTCCCGCTCGAAGATCTCGCGGGCCTCGCGCAGCGCCAAGCTCATCAGCTTCTCGCCGCCCGCACCCGTCGGTGTCGTCGGGACCAGGGCGCCGATCTCGGTCGGCAGCATCTCCGAGGTCACCTCCTGTTCCGGATCGCTCTGGGTCAGGATCATCAGCCGCTCGACGTTGTTGCGCAGCTGTCGGACGTTGCCGGGCCAGTCATGCGACTGGAGCACCGCCATGGCGTCCTCGGCGATGCGCCGCCGCGGCAGGCCGGTGGCCGCCGAAATCTGCTCCATGAAGAACGAGATCAGCTCGGGCACGTCCTCGCGGCGCTCGGCCAGGGAGGGAATGCGGATCGGCACCACCGAGAGGCGGTGGAACAGATCCTCGCGGAAGCGCCCGGCGGCGATCTCCTCCGTCAGGTCGCGGGAGGAGGAGGAGATGATGCGCACATCGACGTGCACTCTCGCCGTGCCGCCGACGCGCTGAAAGTTCTGATCGACGAGGACGCGCAGAATCCGGCTCTGCGTCTCCTTGGGCATGTCGGCGACTTCGTCGATGTAGAGGGAGCCGCCATGGGCCTCCTCCAGCGCGCCGACGCGCCGGACCCGGCCCTCGCCGCTCTCGACGCCGAACAGCTCGGCCTCCATCGTGTCGGGCGTGATGGTGGCCGCGTTGATGACGACGAAGGGGCCGCTCGCCCGCGACGAAGCCGCGTGCAGGGTGCGGGCGGAAAGCTCCTTGCCGGCGCCGGGCGCACCCGAGATCATCACGCGGGCATTGGTCGGCGCCACGCGCTCGATGGTCTGGCGCAGCTGGTTGACGGCCACCGAGGCGCCGACGATCCGGCTCGCCTGCCCTGAGCGGACCTTGAGATCGCGCACCTCTCGCTTGAGGCGCGAGGCTTCGAGCGCCCGCTCGGCGACGAGGATCAGGCGGTCGGCCTTGAACGGTTTCTCGATGAAGTCGTAGGCGCCCGACTTGATCGCCGCCACGGCGGTCTCGATGTTGCCGTGGCCCGAGATCATCACCACGGGCAGGTCGGGGTGGCCGGCCTTGATCAGGTCGAGCACCTGCAGCCCGTCGAGCCGCGAGCCCTGGAGCCAGATGTCGAGGAAGACGAGGTGGGGCCGGCGCGATTCGATCGCCGCCAGCGCCTCGTCGGAGCCCGCCGCCGTTCGGGTGCGATGCCCCTCGTCGTCCAGGATGCCCGCGACCAGATCGCGGATGTCGGCCTCGTCGTCGACGATCAGGATGTCGGCGCTCATGGCTGCATCTCCGCGACGCGTCGCGCTTCCATGGCGCCCTCCGTGTTCTTGTCCATCGTTGTCCTGTCACGCGCGCCCGATGCCGCGGAGCGGTTCCGCTCCCCTCCGGCACCCGGCTCGGAATTCGACCCGGCCTCCCCGACCTCCCGGGGCAGCCGCAGGCGGACCTGTCCGCCGCGTCCCTGCGGGTTGTCGTTCAGCTCGATTCCCCCACCATGCTCTTCGAGCACCTTGGAGACGATCGCGAGACCGAGGCCGGTCCCCCCCTCGCGGGTGGTCATATAGGGTTCGAGAAGGCGCTGGCGCCCCTCCGCCGGAAAGCCTTTTCCGTTGTCGGTGACCTCGATCACCACGAAGGGCTCCTCGACGAGAAGCCGCAGGCGGACCCGCCCCTGATCGCCCCCGGCGGTCAAGACCTCCTCGGGCACGGCCTGGACCGCCTCGACGGCGTTCTTGAGGATGTTCGTCAGCGCCTGGGAGAACAGCCGCACGTCGAAGGCCGCCACCACCCGGCCCCGCTCGTCGGCGCCCTCGGTCTCGAACGGAAAATCGATCTCGGGGTGGGCCATGCGCAGCATGAACAGGTTCTGGCGCGCGATCTCGGCCAGATCCTGCTGCGTGATCGCGGGCTTGGGCATGCGGGCGAAGGAGGAGAACTCGTCCACCATCCGCTTGATCTCATCGACCTGCCGCACGATCGTGGCGGTGCATTGCTCGAACACGTCCTTGTCGGTCGTGATCACTTTTCCGTATTTGCGCCGGATACGCTCGGCCGAGAGCTGGATCGGGGTGAGCGGGTTCTTGATCTCGTGGGCGATGCGCCGGGCCACGTCGGCCCAGGCCGAGGTGCGCTGGGCGGCCACGAGATCGGTGATGTCGTCGAGCGTCACCACGTAGCCGCGGGCCTCGCCCTTCGCCTGCTCGCTGGTGACCCGCACGGCGATGGTGCGCTCGCGGCCCCCGCGCACCAGCTGGATCTGCTGCTGCAGGGCGCGCTGACGCCCTTCCGCCTCGGGGAAGAGCGCGGCGATCTCCGGCACCGCCTGGGTCAGCGGCATGCCGACGAGCTCGCCGGCGCTGAGCCCGAGGGTGCGCTCCGCGCTCGGGTTGGCGATGGTGATGACCCCGCCGGCATCGACGCCGAGCACGCCCGGCGAGACGCCCGAGAGCACGGCTTCGGTGAAGCGGCGGCGGCGGTCGATCAGGTCGTTGGCCGCGCGCAACCCGTCGTGCTGGCGGCGCAGCTCCTGCGTCATGGTGTTGAAGCTCTCGCCCAGATGAGCGAGGTCGCCGTCCGACTTCCGCGCCGGGACGCGGGCGTAGAAGTTGCCCGCCGCGACCTCGTCGGCGGCGTTGATGAGGCGGCGGATCGGCGCGACGAAGCGGTTGGCGAAGTTGAGGCCGAACCAGACCGCCGAGAGCAGGGTGATCAGCGCGATCAGGATGAAGACCGAGGCGAAGGCGACCTGGATCGAGCGGCGCAGCGAATCGTAGGTGAGATACTCGGCGGCTGCGGCGCGCGACACGCCCGGGAAGTCGATGGCGAGCTGGCTCACCTCGCGCTGCACCAGCAGCACGGCGTCGTCGTAGGCCGGCATCCGCAGGAGTGCGGCGAAGACGCGGCCCTCGTTGGGCAGCAGGCAGATCGGATCGCTCGACTTCGCCGCGTCCTCGAAGGCCGCCGCGGAGGGCAGGCGGGTCTGCTTCAGGATGTCGATGTTGGCGCGCGCCACCACGTCGTTGGGTCCGCGCATGATCTTGGCGATCGGCAGGCCGAGCGCCTGGGCGCGGGTGGTCAGGAAGCCCTCGAACCACTCGCGGTTCACGTCGAAGTTCGGCCGTGCCCGGGTGAGGTCGTCGTTCAGCACGCGGATCTCGCGGGCCAGCGACTGGCACTGGTTCTCCTGGTAGGCGTCCGCGACCTGCACGGATTTGAGCACCACGTCGCGCACTCGGTCGGTGAAACCGAGCGAGAGGCCGCGGTCGATCGTGACCGAGGCGACGACGGCGAGCAGGATCGTCGGCAGGATCGCGATCAGGCTGAACAGGCCGACGATGCGCGTGTGCAGCCGCGCCACCGCCGCATGCGCCCGCCTTGCGTGCAGGAAGACCCGTGCCTCCCAGGCGATCACCACGACGAGGCCGAGCACGAACACCGCGTTGACCGCGAGCAGGGTGACGCCGACCGTCGGCGTCGGGGTGACCTTGATGAGGCCCGCCAGGATCAGGAAGGTGATGCTCGCCGAGATCAGGGCGACGATGACCACCGCTGCGCCGATCCAGCCGGGACCGCGGGGCGGCGATTCGAACCGGCGCGCCGCGTCCGCCACGCCGTCCTCGGAAGGGGCATCGGACGGCGCGGGTGGGTTACGTCGCGACAGGAGCGGCATGGCTGATGCGGGGCCACAACAGTGTGGCGAAATTAATACGAATCGCCACCGCGGGCGGCGGCCGTCAGGCAGCGAGGCTGCCCCAGCGGCGCAGATCGCGAAACCGTCTTCCGTCGGAAAAGCGCACGGTCACACTCTCGCTCAGGCGTCCCGCCGCGTCGATCTTCAGCGCTTCCGGGCGCTCCAGCTCGTCCGCGCGCTCCAGGGCGGCGGCGACGCTCATCGGCACCGGCTCGGCCCCTCCGAAGGCGCGCCACCACAGCACCGCCTTCTCCCGGGCATGACCGGAATGCTCCAGGCAGACCTCGACGCGGCAGCCGCCGCCGAGCCAGCGCAGCGAGACCTCGAGACGGTCCGGCCCGGACCCGCCGGGGCCGCGCCCGAGCCGCCAGGACACGACCTCCCGCCAAACCGAGATCGCCTCGGACAGGATCGGCAGCGCATCCTCCGCGCTCGCGGCGTGGGGCGCCTCCGCGTCCTCCGTCTCGGGTTCGACCCAGCAAGCCTCGCAGGTGCTGGCATTCAGGGCGATCAGCGCCCCGCAGCCGGGGCAGGGCTTGGCCCGCGCCATTCCCGCCATGGCCGGGCCGAGGGCGACGCTGCGGGCGGTGACGGCATCGACCGGCCCGTGCATCCGCACCAGCCCGGCGTAGTCGAGCACGATCGCGTCGGCCTTGCCCGAAGCGCGGCGCAGGGCGCGCCCGACCTGCTGCACGTAGAGACCGGCCGACTGGGTCGGGCGCAGCAGCGCGATCAGGTCGACCTCCGGCACGTTGAAGCCGGTCGAGAGCACGCCGACCGAGGTGAGGCAGCGGATCTTGCCTGCGCGGAAGTCGCGCACGATGCGGTCGCGCTCGCGCTTGCCCATCTCGCCGGTCACGGTTTCGCAGACGACGCCCTCCGCCCGGATCGCGTCGCGCACGGCGCCGGCGTGGCTCACCCCGGCGCAGAAGGCGAGCCAGGCCCGCCGCTCCCGGCCGTAGCCGATCATCTCCTCGACCGCGGCGCGGGTGATCCATTCGCGGTTGACCGCGGCTTCGAGGGCCGAGGGCACGTAGTCGCCGCCGCGCTTGGGCACGCCCGACACGTCGAGGGCGAGCGCGGTCGCCTTGCAGATCAGCGGCGCGAGGTAACCCTGGTGGATCAGGTCGCCGACGAGGGATTCGTAGACGATCCGTTCGAAGACGCGGCCCTCGCCCTCGTCGAGCCGGCCCGAATCGAGCCGGTAGGGCGTGGCGGTGAAGCCCGCGACCTTGAGATCCGGGTTGCCCGCCCGTGCGGCGGCAAGGAAGCGGCCGTAGCCGGTCTCCCCCGAGCGGGGCACGAGATGGGCCTCGTCGATGACGATGAGATCGATCGCGCCGAACAGCTCGGCCCGGTCGCGCACCGACTGGATCGAGCAGAACACGACCTGCGCCCGGGCCTCGCGCCGCCCGACGCCCGCGGAGAAGATGCCGGCGGGCGCTCCCGGCCAGTAGGCCAGCAACGCGCCGTGGTTCTGCACCACGAGTTCGCGCACATGGGTGAGCACGCAGATGCGTGCATTCGGCGCCCGGTCCAGCCATTCGCGGATCAGGGCGGCGATGACGAGCGCCTTGCCCGCGCCGGTCGGAAGCACGACGAGACCGGGCCCGCCGCCCTGATCCCAATGCCGGTCGAGCGCGTCGAGGGCGGCGCGCTGGTACTCTCGGAGGCGCAGCATGGCGCGCCTTTAGCGAAGCGCGGCCGTGGAGAACAGAGGGAGAATGCGGTGGTGACGGGTCACGCAGGGCTGCCGGATCGCCTCAACCGATGCCTTTTTTGGATTGAACGCCTTGGGTCTGGCCTGCTTTCGTCATCTCGAGGCGGAAGCCGAAGCGATCCAGGGCGCGACATGTCCAGAGACGTCGCGCCCTGGATTGCCACGGCTTCGCCTCGCAATGACGACACAGGCTGAACGGATCAGCCGGAAGTCGAATGCCACCTCGCGATCCCAGCGACGATGCAGGTGGCCTCACCGGGAGGTGCGGAACACCTGCAGGTCGAGATCGCGCACCTTCTTGCGCAGGGTGTTGCGGTTGACGCCCAGCAGCTCCGCCGCGCGGATCTGGTTGCCGCGGGTGGCGGCCAGAGCCGCCCCGATCAGCGGGCCTTCGATCTCGCGCAGGATGCGGTGGTAGAGCCCGGGCGGGGGCAGGGTGTCGCGGTAGCCGGAAAAATAGTCGGCGAGGTGCCGCTCGACCGCGCCGGACAGCGTTTCGCTGTCGGAGGCCCCGTTTGCGTTTTTGCGGGCTGCGCCGCTGCCGTTGGCGGCGCTGGGCTGGGCCAGCGGCAGGGTGTCGAGTTCCGCCTCGATCACCGGGCCGGTGATGGTCTCCTGCGGGTAGAGCGCCGCCAGCCGGCGGACGAGGTTTTCTAACTCGCGCACGTTGCCGGGCCAGCGGTAGCGCTTGAGCCGCTCCATGGCGTCGGCGTCGAGGGTTTTCCGGGTCAGGCCCTCGCGCTCCACCAGCACGAAGAAGTGGCGGATCAGGTCCGGCACGTCCTCGGCGCGCTCGCGCAGGGCCGGAAGGCGCAAGGGAACGACGTTGAGGCGGAAGAACAGATCCTCGCGGAAGATGCCCTGCTGGATCGAGACGCGCAGATCCTTGTTGGTCGCGGCGATGATGCGCACGTTGGTCTTGATCGGCACGCGCCCGCCGACGGTGGTGTACTCGCCCTGCTGAAGCACGCGCAGCAGGCGGGTCTGCGCCTCCATCGGCATGTCGCCGATCTCGTCGAGGAAGAGCGTGCCGCCCTCCGCCTGCTCGAAGCGCCCGGCCGAGCGGGAGAGCGCCCCGGTGAAGGCGCCCTTCTCGTGGCCGAAGAGTTCGGATTCGATCAGGTCGCGCGGGATCGCCGCCATGTTGACGGGCACGAACGGGCCGGTGCGGCGGCGTCCGTAATCGTGCAGCGCGCGGGCGACGAGCTCCTTGCCGGTTCCCGACTCGCCCGTGATCATCACGGTGAGGTCGGTGGGCATCAGGCGGGCGAGCGCCCGGTAGATCTCCTGCATGGCGGGCGAGCGGCCGACCAGCGGAATGTCCTCGTTCTCGGGGCCCGCACCGGGGGCGGGCGCCCCGCGGGGCCGCGACAGGGCGCGGCCGACGATGGCGGTCAGCTCCTTCAGGTCGAAGGGCTTGGGCAGGTACTCGTAGGCGCCCCGCTCCGAGGCGCGGATCGCGGTCATGAAGGTGTTCTGCGCGCTCATCACGATGATCGGCAGTTCCGGCCGCACCCGCTTGATGCGGGGCAGCAGGTCGAAGACGTTCTCGTCGGGCATCACCACGTCGGTGATGACGAGATCGCCCTCGCCCTGGGCGACCCAGCGCCAGAGCGTCGAGCAATTCGACGTGGTGCGCACCTCGTACCCGGCCCTGGACAGGGCCTGGTTCAGCACGGTGCGGATGGCGGCGTCGTCGTCCGCGACGATGATGTGGCCGTTGGGCATGGCTCTCGACTCAGCGCTCCGCGGCCGATTCACGCCCGTCGCGGGCGCTCGACATCGGCAGCAGGATCCGGAAGGCGGTGCGGCGGGGAACGGGATCGCATTCGACGATGCCCCCATGGTCGCCGACGATCTTGGCCACCAATGCAAGTCCGAGGCCGGACCCCTGCGCCTTGGTGGTGACGAAGGGGTCGAACAGGTCGGACAGCATGTCGGGCGGGATGCCCGGCCCGTTGTCGCGCACCGCGACCTCGATGGGCAGGCTGACGCGCTCGCGCGAGCCGGGGATCTGCAGGCGCAGGCCGGTGCGGAACGCGGTGGAAAGGGTGATCTCGCCCTCGACCGTGTCCGTGCCGATCGCCTCCGCCGCGTTCTTCACGAGGTTGAGGATCACTTGGATCAGCTGGTCCCGGTTGCCGAGCACGGGCGGCAGGGACGGGTCGTAATTCTCGATGAAGCGGATGTGCCGGGCGAAACCGGATTGCGCCGAGCGCTTCACCTGATCCAGCACGCCGTGGACGTTGACGGGGCCGCGCTCGACCGGACGCTCGTCGCCGAACAGCTCCATGCGCTCGACGATGCGCACGATCCGGTCGGATTCGTCGCAGATCAGGCGGGTGAGGAGCCGATCCTCCTCGTCGCTCTCCTGCTCCAGCAGCTGCGCCGCGCCGCGGATTCCGGCGAGCGGGTTCTTGATCTCGTGGGCGAGCATGGCACCGAGCGCGATCATCGAGCGGGCGGCGCCGCGATGGGTCAGCTGCCGGTTCATCTTGTCGGCGATGGTGCGCTCCTGGAGCATCAGCACCACCGAGTCGTCCTCGTCGCGCAGGGGCGTGGCGAAGACGTCGACGCTGCGCTCCTGGCCCGAGCGGGGCTGGACCAGCTCGACCCGGTATTCCGAGACGGAGGATCGGCGCCGCCGCACCTCGGTGACGAGGGCGATGATCGGCGAGGAGAAGGGAATGATGTCGCGCAGGCGGCCGCGCAGCATCAGCCGGGCGGAGGCGTCGAAGAACAGTTCGGCGGCGTGGTTGACCCGCAGGATGCGCTCGTCTGGCCCGATGGTGAGCACCGGCAGCGGCAGGGAGTTCAGCACCGCCTCGGTCGGCGGCAGGGCTTCGGGGGCGGGCTCGTCGGAAAAGGGCATCAGGCCGCCTCGCCGAGGGACGCGTCCGCCCTGGCCGGTTCGAGGAATGCGCGCCGCAGGAGGCGCAGCGCCTCCGCCGGATCGGAGGTGGTGACAAGGCGCCGCCGGTCCTCGGGGGTGAGGGCACCCGCGCCGGCCGCGTCGGCATAGGCCGCAAGATGCTTGCGGGCGTGGCGCACGCCCATCGCCGCGCCGTAGAGCGCGATCAGCCCCTGGTAATGCGCGGCCGCGACCTCTGCCCGCGCCGCGCGGGAGAGCGGCACCACGGCGCGGCCGGCAAGCCCGGCGGCGATCTCGCCGACGAGCCAGGGCCGGCCCACCGCGGCGCGCCCGACCATCACGCCGGCCGCGCCCGATTGCGCGAGGCAGGCGCGGGCCTCCTCCAGGGAGGTGACGTCGCCGTTGGCGATCACGGGGATGCCCACCGCCTCGACCACCGGCCGGATCGCCGACCAATCGGCCCGGCCCTTGTAGAATTGCTGGCGGGTGCGGCCGTGGACGGTGACGCCGTTCAGCCCGAGCGCTTCGGCCCGGCGGGCGAGTTCGGGCGCGTTGAGGCTGGCGTGATCCCAGCCCAGGCGCATCTTCACCGTCACCGGGACGGCGACGGCCCCGCGCACGGCGGCGAGCAGGCGGGCGGCGTGATCGAGGTCGCGCATCAGGGCCGAGCCGGATTCGCCCCCCGTCACGGTCTTGGCCGGGCAGCCCATGTTGACGTCGATGGCGTCCGCCCCGTTCGCCACGGCGATGCGCGCGGCCTCGGCCATCGGCTCGGGGGCGCAGCCGGCGAGCTGGACGACGTGCGGGTTCACCCCGGCGCCCTCCGCCCGCACCCGGGATTCGGCGTCGCCCTTCGCGAGTTCGGCCGCCGCGACCATCTCGGAGACGACGGCGCTCGCTCCGAGCCTCTGCGCGAGGCGGCGCATGTGGAGATCGGTGACGCCCGACAGGGGCGCCAGCAGGACGGGCGGGCCCGCCGCCTCCCGATCAGCCCCTACGCGCAGAGAGCTCAAATAATGGTCAGGTGTCATTGTGCACAATAAGTAGCCAAAAGACGGAAGGACGCAAGCGTTGCTTTCGCGCAATCCCCCATGCGTTCCGAGCATTCGGCCGCGATGGCCGCGAAGATCGGATGGGTCATGGGGGTCGGCGGCCGTTCGGCGTTTGCCTCGCGCGCGGGAACCGCACTAAGAGCGCGAAACCCGCCATCCCTCTCCCGTGTCTGCAGTTCGAGGCCCGAGCATGTCCGATCCCACCGCGCTTGAGCCGGGCAGCCGAATCGTGGCCGCCGTGGTGGTGGCGGCCGGCAAGGGCCTGCGCGTCGGCGGCGACCTGCCCAAGCAGTACCGCCGCGTCGGCGGCCGGGCGGTGCTGACCCGGACGCTCGCCGCCCTGGCGGGCTCGGCGCAGATCGCTCGCATCCAGCCCGTGATCGCGGCCGACGCGCAGGACTTCTACCGCGAATGCCTCGCCGAGCTCGAACCAGCCCTGCGGGCGAAGCTGGCCGAGCCGGTGCCGGGCGGGGCGACCCGCCAGCAATCGGTGCGGGCCGGCCTCGAAGGTCTGGCGCGTGAGCAAGTGCCCGACCTCGTGCTGGTCCACGACGCCGCCCGGCCCTTCGTCGACGAGGGGTTGATCGCCCGCGCCGTGGCGGCCGGCGATGCCCACGGGGCGGCGGTGCCGGGCGTGGCCGTCACCGACACGATCAAGCGGGTCGAGGCGATCGCGCCGGGAATCGGCCGCGTCCACGAGACGCCGGCCCGCGAGGCCCTGCGCGCCGTGCAGACGCCGCAGAGCTTCCGCTTCGGCGCCCTGCTCGACGCCCACCGCCGGGCCGTGGACGCGGAGCAGGACGGCTTCACCGATGACGGGGCGCTGGCCGAATGGGCAGGGCTGTCGGTCGTGGTGTTCGAGGGCGATGCCCGCAACCGGAAGATCACCCAGGCTGCCGACCTGATCGAGGCGGACCGGGCTTTCTCCGGCCGGGCTTCCGCCGACAGCGCCGCCGCGATATCTGAGGAACCCATGACGACCTACGTGACCCGCCTCGGCACCGGCTTCGACGTTCACGCCTTCACGGAGGGCGACCATGTCTGGCTCGGCGGCGTGAAGATCCCGGCCGACCGGGGCGTGCTCGCCCATTCCGACGGCGACGTGGCACTGCACGCGCTCACCGACGCGCTGCTCGGCGCGATCGCCGACGGCGACATCGGCACCCACTTCCCGCCCTCCGACGAGAAGTGGCGCGGGGCGGCCTCCGACCAGTTCCTCGCCCATGCCTGCGCGCTGGTGCGCGCGCGGGGCGGCAAGATCGACCATCTCGACGTGACCGTGCTGGCGGAGGCGCCGCGCATCGGCCAGCATCGCGAGGCGATCCGCGCCCGCATCGCCGAGGTGGCGGGCGTGCCGCTCTCCTCGGTGTCCATCAAGGCGACGACCACGGAAAAACTCGGCTTCGTCGGCCGTGCCGAGGGCCTCGCCGCCCAGGCCGCCGCCACGGTGCGGCTGCCGGAGGTCTGCGCCGAGCTGGAGACCGAGGCCGAGACTGCCGAGCGCCGCTCGTGATCGCCGACGCCGCGTTGCTCGCCCGCGCCGAGGCGCTGGTGCGGGCCTACGCGGCGGCCGGCAAGAGAATCGCGACCGCCGAATCCTGCACCGGCGGTCTCGTGGCCGGATGGCTCACCGCCGTGCCCGGCTCCTCGGCGGTGGTCGAGCGCGGCTTCGTCACCTATTCCAACGAGGCCAAGGCCGAATCCATCGGCGTGCCCATGGCCCTGATCGCGGAGCACGGCGCGGTGAGCGAACCGGTCGCCCGCGCCATGGTGGAGGGCGCGCTCGCGGCCTCGCGGGCCGACGTGGCGGTCTCGATCACCGGAATCGCCGGGCCGGGCGGCGGCAGCGCCGGGAAGCCGGTCGGCCTGGTGCATTTCGGACTCGCCGCACGGAACGCGCCGACCCGCCACGTCGAGCGGCGCTTCGGCGATCCGGGCCGGGCGGAGATCCGGCGGCTGTCGGTGGCGGAGGCGTTAGGCCTTCTCGACGAGGCGCTTGGGACGTCCCATCAGCGCGAGCCCTCAGGCGAAGCGATCCAGGAGCGCGACATCCCAAGATAGTGCGGCGCGCTGGACCGCTTCGGCCCCGCCTCGCGACGACGAGAGGAGGCCGACCGTCCTCGTCAGCCCAGCAGCCGGTCGAGCGTGATCGGCGTCCTGCGCACCCGAACACCCGTCGCGTGATAGACCGCGTTGGCGATCGCGCCCGCCGTGCCGGTGATGCCGATCTCGCCCACGCCCTTGATGCCGAGCGGGTTCACGTGCGGATCGTGCTCCTCCACGAGAATCGCCTCGATGGAGGGCACGTCGGCGTTCACCGGCACATGGTACTCGCCGAGATTGGCGTTCATCACCCGGCCCGAGCGGGGATCGACGACGGCGTGCTCGTGCAGGGCGAAGGACACGCCCCAGATCATCCCGCCGTAATATTGGCTCTGGACGAGGCGCGGATTGACGATCCGCCCCGCGGCGAAGGCGCCGACGAGGCGCGTCACACGGATCTGCCCGAGATCGGGGTCGACGCTGACCTCGGCGAAGACCGCGCCGTGGGCGTGCATGGCGTAGGCCTCGCGCGCCGCCGGATCGGCCGAGGCCTGACCCTGCGCCGAGACGGAGGCACGGCCGGCGCGAGACAGGATCTCGGAGAAGGATTCGCTGCGGCCCTCGTCGTCCCGGCGCACCAGCCGGCCGCCCCGGGCGTAGACGCCCGCATTGCCGGCGCCGTAGAGGGCCGAGCGCTCGTCGCCCGTGGCGAGGTCCGACAGTTGCGCCAGCACGGCCGCCGCCGCCGCGTGGATCGCCGAGCCGGCGGTCGCCGTGTGGGCCGAGCCGCCGGCGATGCCGGCATTCGGCAGGTCGGAGGTCCCGCTCTGGAAATCGAGCCGGTCGAGATCAATCCCGAGCCCGTCGGCGGCAATCTGGGCCAGGGCGGTCCAGGCACCCTGACCCATGTCGTGGGCGCCGAGCGCCATGGTGCCGGTGCCGTCGGCGCGGATCTCGGCCCGTGCTTCGGCCTGCATCATCAGGGCCGGGAACAGGGCGGTGCCGACGCCGTAGCCGACGAGCCGTCCGGCAGCATCGCGCATGGAGCGGGGCGTCGGCGCGCGCTTGTCCCAGCCGAAGCGGGCCGCTCCTTGCGCGTAGCAGTCCCGCAAGGCCTTCGAGGAGAAGGGCCGGCCCGAGATCGGCTCGGCTTCGGCGTAGTTCCTCAGGCGGAAGTCCAGCGGGTCGAGGCCGCAGGCCTCCGCCATCTCGTCGATGGCGCCCTCCAGCGCCACGCTGCCCGAGGCCTCGCCGGGCGCCCGCATGAACAGCGGCGTGCCGATATCGACCCGCACGCCCGAATGCCCCGTGGCGAGGGCGGGCGCGGCGTAGAGGTAGCGCGAGAGGGCGCTGGCCGGCTCGTAGAACTCATCGAAGCTGCTGGTGGCCGTCAGGGTGTGATGATCGAGGGCGGTGAGCGCGCCCGATCCATCGGTCCCGAGCCGCAAGGTCTGGCGGGTCTCGGCGCGGTGGCCGACGGGGCCGAACATCTGCTCCCGGCGCAGCACCAGCTTCACCGGACGACCGACGAGCTTGGCTGCCATCACGCCGAGCACCTGCGGCCCGGACAGGAAGCCCTTCGAGCCGAAGCCGCCGCCGAGGAAGGGCGAGCGGACCAAAATGTTCTTCGGATCGATGCCGAACAGCCCGGCCAGACGCAGCTTCGCCATGGCGAGCCCCTGGCTCGGCGTATCGACGACAAGGCGGTCGCCCTCCCAGCGCGCGACGACGGCGTGGGGCTCCAGCGCGTTGTGGTACTGCGCCGCCGTCTCGTAGACCGCCTCGACCCGGCGCTCGGCCCCGGCCAGCCCGGCCTCGATATCGCCGTGGGAGGCAGCGGTCTTGTCGCCCGCGCCGACAACGGGCGGCTCGTGCGGTTCGGCCACATCCAGGCCAATCCGGGCCGATTCCACCTCGTAGCGGGGCGCCAGCAGTTCGGCGCCCTCGGTGGCGGCTTCCAGAGTCTCGGCGATCACCACCGCGATGGGCTGGTGCGCGTAGCGGACCCGATCGCTCTGCAGCAGGTCGAGCCGGAACACGAAGGGGTTGTCCTTCGCGTCCGGGTCCTGGGCGAGCCGCGGCGCGTTGGCGCCCGTCATCACCTCGACCACGCCGGGATGGGCCTTGGCCGCAGCCACGTCGAGGCTCGCCACCCGGCCACGGGCGATGCGGCTGACCGCGACAACCGCGTGGAGAAGCCCCTCGGGCTTGTTGTCGGCGGCGTAGGTCGCCGCTCCCGTCACCTTCAGGAGGCCGTCGCGGCGCGTCAGCGGCTGGCCGATGCTCGACCCGTGCCGGGCCTGCTCGTAAGCGATATCAGGCATGAAGCGCATCTCCCGATGCAAAGGCGGAGGCCGGAAGCGCCGGCATGCGCGCGGGCGTGCCGGCGGCGGCAAGGCCGAGGGTCCGCACGATCAGGCGGCGGGCCAGTTCGATCTTGAAGGCGTTGTCGCCCGACGGTCGCGCCGCGGCCAGCGCCGCGTCGGCCGCCTCGCGAAACCGCGCCTCGGTGGGCTCGGCGCCGGACAGGACGGCTTCGGCCTCCCGCGCCCGCCAGGGCTTCAGCGCGACGCCGCCGAGCGCGAGGCGGGCCTCGGCGATCCGCCCGCCGTCGAGCCGCAGGGCGGCCGACGCCGAGACCACGGCAAAGGCGTAGGAGGTGCGGTCGCGGACCTTGAGGTAGCGGGAATGGCGGGCGAAGGCGGCAGCCTCCGCGGGCAGGTTCAGGGCGACGACGAGATCGCCCGGCTCCAGCACCGTTTCCCGCTCGGGCGCATCCCCGGGAAGGCGGTGGAAGGCCTCGAGCGGCACCGTGCGGGCGCCGGCCTTGCCCGCGATCTCGACGGTGGCATCGAGCGCCACCAGCGGCACGCAGAAGTCCGAGGGGTGAGTGGCGATGCAGTGCTCGCTCCAGCCGAGCACGGCGTGAAGCCGCGTCTCGCCGCCCCGCGCCTCGCAGCCGGCCCCGGGGTCGCGCTTGTTGCAGGCGCTGGCCGGGTCGTAGAAGTACGGGCAGCGGGTGCGCTGCATCAGGTTGCCGGCCACCGTCGCGGCGTTGCGCAACTGCGCCGAGGCGCCCGACAGGAGCGCTTCGGCCACCGACGGATGGGCCTCGGCGAAGCCGGCATCGTAGGCGAGGTCGCTGTTGCGCACGAGCGCGCCGACGCGGAACCCTCCGTCGGGCCGGTGCTCGATCCGGTCGAGCCCTGAGAGATGCGTCACGTCCACGAGGCGGGTGGGGCGGCTGATCCCGCCCTTCATCAGATCGAGGAGATTGGTGCCGGCCGCGAGATAGGCCGAGCCCGGCTCGGCGGCCGCGGCGACGGCCTCGGCGACGCTGCCGGGGCGCAGGTAGTCGAAGCGGTTCACGCGGCCTCTCCCTGTTCGGACGCGGCGAAGCGCGCCTGCGCGTCGAGGACGGCCTGGGTGATGCCAATATAGGCGCCGCAGCGGCAGAGATTGCCGCTCATGCCCTCGCGCACCCGCTCGGGATCGTCGCCCGCATGGCCCTCCCGGATCAGGCCGACGGCGCTCATGATCTGGCCGGGGGTGCAGAAGCCGCACTGGAAGCCGTCGTGCTCGATGAAGGCGGCCTGGACCGGATGCAGCGCGTCGCCCCGCGCCAACCCCTCGATGGTCAGCACCTCGGCCCCGTCGAGGCTGATCGCGAGCGAGAGGCAGGCATTCACCCGCCGCCCATTCACCAGCACCGTGCAGGCGCCGCACTGCCCCCGGTCGCAGCCCTTCTTGGAGCCGGTGAGACCGAGGCGCTCGCGCAACAGGTCGAGGAGGGTGACGCGCGGATCGTCGAGGTCGATGGCGCGGGTCTCACCGTTGACGGTGAGCGTCAGGCTCAAGCTCATGGACTCGCTTCCTGTCTGGAAGCGTTTCAATTAGCCCGGCCTTTTGGCTCGGCCAGTGCGACCGCTTGAGCGAATGATGGGCGGTCCCGGCCCCGCGCCGTCAGCTCGCCACTTCGTGACGGATCGAAGCGTTCGCGGCGGGTCGAGGGACATCGCAAGTCCATGCGCCGCCGGATGCCTTCGGCTCCGCCTCGCCATGACGAGTCGAACAGTGCGACCGTAAGCGGCGTCACTTCGCCTTCGCAGCTTCCTTCCTCTTCAGGAAAGTCTGCATCTGCGCGATCTCGGTGTCCTGCGCCTTGATGATGTCTTCGGCGAGCTTCCGGATCTCGGGGTCCTTCGAATGTTCGAGGGCGACCCTCGCCATGGCGACGGCGCCGCGATGGTGCGGGATCATCCCGCGCACGAAATCGAGATCAACGTCGTTGGAGTAGCGGATGTCCATCTCGCGGTGCATGCGCGCATCGGCATCGCGGAAGGCCTTGGTCGCGGGCGTGTCGCCGGGCGCGACGGTGCTTCGGCCGTGCCCGTGATGGTCGTGGCGATGCGCGTCCTGGGCGAGCGCCGGGACGGCGAGCAGGCAGGCGAGAAGGGCGGTGCGGAGGGTCGTCGTCATCGGCGGTGTCCTTGAATAAATGCGATCAATCGAAGCGGGCATTGGCCGTGGTGCCGTCCGGGGCGGTGATCCGCACGGCGCCGGAGGGCTGCTCGCCAAGGGCCGCCTCCGCCCGGCCGACGAGCCGGCCGCCTTCGGGGGCGAGGGGCACCCGCGCGGCCTTGGCGCCGGATTTGAGAATCGCCACGGCCTTGAAACCCTCGACCGGCAGCGGCTTGCCGTTTCCGTCGCTGAGATAGACCGCGACGGCCTCGCCCTTCGTCACGAGCTCGGCATGCCACGCGCCGGCTCCCTCGATCCGGCCGCCATTGGGACCCGGTGCGTGGTCGTGGCCGTCGTGCTGGGCGACGGCCGGGGTTGCGAGCAGGGTCAGGGCCAGGAACAGGCCGCTGCGTGTCGCGCGGATCATCGATCGTCTCCGTCAGTAGGGTCAGAAGGCCTCGCGCACGGGCGCGCGCAGGCTGTCGGGGGTGGCGGGCGCGTGCAGCCGGGCGAAGGCACGGCCGCCGAACATCAGCACGAGGACCGGGGTCAGCACCGCGTCGAGCAGGGTCGCGCTCATCAGGCCGCCGAAGATCGTCACCGCGACCGGGTGCAGGATCTCCTTGCCCGGCGCCGTGCCGTCGACGAGCAGCGGCACCAGGGCGATGCCGGCCGAGAGCGCGGTCATCAGCACCGGGGTCATCCGCTCCAGGCTCGCCCGGATCACGAGGGCCGGCCCGAGCGGCAGCCCCTCGCCGAGGCTCAGATTCAGCATGTGGCTGATCTTGAGGATGCCGTTGCGTGCGACGATGCCGGTGAGCGTCACGAAGCCGATCATTGAGGCGACCGAGAGCGGCAGGCCCGCGATCCAGAGCGCGGCGACGCTGCCGATCAGCGCGAGCGGCACGTTGCCCATCACGATGAGCGCCAGCGGCACCGAGCGGTAGCGCCCGTGCAGCAGGGCGAAGACGAGCGTGAGCGAGACGAGGCTGAGCAGCCCGATCGTGCGCGCCGCCTCGCCCTGCGCCTCGTAGGTGCCCTCGAGCCGCGCGCTGACGCCGTCGGGCAGACGCGTCCCGTCGATGACGCGGCGAATGCCGGCGACGATCGTGCCCATGTCCGTGCGGCCATCGGAATTGGCCTGGACGACGATGCGCCGCCGGCCGTTCTCGCGCAGGATCTGGTTCGGCCCGTCGGTCTCGCGGATGTCGGTGATCTCGCGGGCCGGGACCCAGCCCGAGGGCGTCTCGATCAGCAGGTCACCGAGCGCCTGCGGGCTGCGCCGGGCCTCCGGCAGGCGCAGGGTCACGTCGAAGCGGCGCGGCCCGTCGGCGATGGTCGAGAGGGTGCGCCCGTTGGCGAGCCGCGCGATCGTCTCGACGACGCCGGCCGGCGAGACGCCGTAGAGCGCGGCGCGGCCGTGATCGACCCGGATGTCGAGCTGCGGGATGCGCACCTGCCGCTCGACCTGGAGGTCGGTGACGCCGGGCACCTCCGCCGCGATTCTTTCGCGAAGGCCCTCGGCGGCGGAGCGCAGGGCGTCGAGGTCGTCGCCGAACAGCTTCAGGGCGATCTCGGCGCGCACGCCCGAGAGCATGTGGTCGAGCCGGTGCGAGATCGGCTGGCCGACATTCACCGTCAGCGGCAGGACCGCCAGCCTCTCGCGAATCTCGGCGATCACCGCCTCGCGGGGGCGCCCCGGCCTCAGCCGCACTTCGAGATCGGAGGAGTGGACGCCCTCGGCATGCTCGTCGAGTTCCGCCCGGCCCGTGCGGCGGCCGACGGTGACGACTTCCGGCAGGTCGAGGAGTAGCCGCTCGGCGATGGCGCCGACGCGGCTGCTCTCGGCGAGCGAGATGCCGGGCCGGAAGGTCGCGTTGATCGTCAGCGAGCCCTCGTTGAAGGACGGCAGGAAGGCGCGGGGCAATCGCGCCGCCGCCAGACCCGCGCCGACGACGCCGAGGACGACGACGGTGACCAGCACCCGCGGATGGGCCAGCGCGCGCTTGAGGAGCAGCGCGTTGCCGGCCTTGAGCCGACGCACCAGGGCGGGCTCGTGCTCGGCGAGCGACGTCATGCCGGGCAGGAGGTAGGAGGCGAGCACGGGCGTCAGCGTCACGGAGACGAGCAGGCTGGCCAGGATGGCGACGATGTAGGCCTGCCCCAGCGGCGCGAAGAGCCGCCCCTCGATGCCGGAGAGGGCGAAGAGCGGCACGAAGACGAGCACGATGATCGCGGTGGCGTAGACGATGCCCGACCGCACCTCGGCGGAGGCCGACACCACGACATCGAACACGCTTCGCGGCGAGCCCTCGGCCCGGTTCTCGCGCAATCTGCGAAAGATGTTCTCGACGTCGACCACGGCGTCATCGACCAACTCGCCGATGGCGATGGCGAGTCCCCCCAAGGTCATCGTGTTGATCGAGAAGCCGAGCAGCCAGAACACCACCGCGGTCGCGAGGATCGAGACGGGGATCGCGGTCAGCGAGATCAGGGTGGTGCGCGCGTTCATCAGGAAGGCGAACAGCACCAGCGCCACGACGGCGACGGCCTCCAGCAGAACCCGCTCCACGTTGGCGAGCGAGGCCTCGATGAAATCGGCCTGACGGAACAGGATCTTCCGGGCGTCCACGCCCGCGGGCAGGCTCGGCGCGATCTCCTCGAGCGCGGCCTCGACGGATTGCGTGAGCCGCACCGTGTCGATGCCGGGCTGCTTCTCGACCGAGAGGATGACCGCCGCCTCGCCGCGATAACCGCCGTCGCCGCGCTTGGGCCGGGGGGCGAAATCGACCTGCGCGATCTGGCGCAGGTAGACCCGGCCCTCGATCGCCGGGTTACCGGTGCCGAGCAGATCGGCCGCCGCGGTGGCACCCTGGGGACCCGCCGGGATCACGAGGTTGCGCAGATCCTCCAGGCTCAGGGTCCGGCCGATATTGCGGATCAGGATCTCGCGGGCATTGGCGTCGCTGAACCCTCCGCCGGCATTGGTGCCGAAGCCGGAGAGCGCGTTGGTCAGCGCCTCGGTGCTGACGCCGAGCGCGCGCATCGCGGCCGGGTTCGGGCTGACCCGGAACTGCCGCACCTCGCCGCCAATCGGGATCACCTGAGCCACGCCGGGAATGGAGAGAAGGCGCGGCCGAAGGGTGAAGTCGGCCGTCTCGCGCAGCTGCATCGGGCTCGACGCCTCGCCCGTCACCGCGACGAGGAGGATGCCGCCCATGATCGAGGCGACCGGCCCCATCTGCGGGGTGATCCCCGCCGGCAATTCCGAGCGGACCAGGGCGAGGCGCTCGGCCACGAACTGGCGGTCGCGGTAGAGGTCGGTCTCCCAGGCGAACTCGACGGTGACGATGGACAGGCCGGCGCTCGACACCGAGCGCACGCGGGTGACGCCGGGCAGGCCGTTCATCCGTGTCTCGATCGGGTAGGTGACGAGTTGCTCGACCTCCGGCGGGGCGTAACCCTCGGCCTCGGTCATCACCGTGACGGTGGGGCGGTTGAGATCGGGCAGCACGTCGACGGGCAGCCGGGTGAGGGCGAGCCCGCCCGCGAGGACGAGGGCGAGGCAGAGGGCCAGGACCAGCACCCGGTTGAGCAGGGCGCCGCGGACGAGGAGTGCGAACACGAGCCGGCTCCCTCAGCGGACCTGATCGAGCAGTTCGGCGCCCTGCACCACCACGCGCCGGCCCGGCGAGAGGCCGCCCGCCACGATGACGCGCTCGGCATCCAAGGGCTCGACCCGCACCAGGCGCGGCTCGAAGCGCTCGGCCGAGACGTGCTCGTAGACGATCGCGCCGCCCTCGGAGCGAACGACGCCGGAGCGGGGCACGGCGAGGCCCGCGGCCGCCTCGCCGGTCGGTGCCAGCACGGTGACGAACTGGCCGAGCCGCACGCCCTGACTGCCGCCGGTGACCGCGAACTGCACCGGCACCGCTTGATTGCGGTCGGCCAGACCCGCGCCGCGATAGGCGAGCGCCAAGCTGCGCCCGTCGGGCAGCCGGGCCGTGGCGGCGGCGCCGGGCTCCAGGCTCGCGAAGCTCAGCGCCTCGACGTAGAGACGGTCGGGATCGACGATGCGAAACACCATCGTGCCGGGAGCCGCCATCTGGCCGGCGACCGCCGCGCGCTCGGCGACCACGCCGTCCACGGGGGCGATCAGCTCCTCCGGCGCCCGGCGGATCGTGTCCAGGGCGGCGCGCCGGTCCTTGAGGCCGGTGAGTTCGGCCCGCGCGTCGTCGAGCGCCGTCTGGGCGACCGCGCCGGTCGCGGCCAGCCGCTCGTAGCGGCCGACCTTGCGCGCGACGATGGCGATCTGCTGGTCGAGATCCCCTTGGGTCTGGCGCATGTCGGACTGATCGACCGCCTGGACCGGCGGCGTCACCGTGGCGAGCACGTCCCCGCGCCGCACGCGGGTGCCGAGATTCGGGAAGCCGCCCGTCGGCGGGGCGAGGCGTCCGCCGACGGAGGATTGCACGACGCCGCTGGCGTTCGGATCGGCGATGACGCGGCCGGGCAGCTCGACCGTGCGGCGATGCTCGGCGAGGCCGGTCACGCCGGTGCGCAGGGCCAGCAGGCGCTGGGTCGATTTCGGCACGAACACCGCTCCGTCCGGCAAGCGTCGGGCGTGCTCGGCGCCCGGGAGGGCGGCCGGCGTCAGCGCCGCGCCCTGCACCGGCGCGGCCCCCGGAGCGTGCCCCTCGTGGGCCAGAGCGGCCCCCCCCAGGATCAGGGTCAGGGTGACGGCGAGGACGGCAAGGGCCGGCACGGCCCGCCGAGCGCGCAGGAGCATGATGACGGCCAGACCCAGCAGGAACCCGCCGGCGGCAGCGCCCACCGGCCCCTGATGGGTCAGGTGACGGCGCATGTTGGCGAGCCATGCAGGCGTCTCGGCCGACGAGGGAGACGCAGCGCCGGCGGCAGCCGCCGCGGACGGTTCCGGCAGGTGCAGGTCGAGGGCGAGCACGTCCGTCTCGCCCTCCGCGGTCACGGTGGCGAGCAGGTCGTGCCGGCGACTCCGGGCGAGCCAGGGCGCCGCGAGATCGTAGATGCCGTCACCCGCCGCCATGGCCTCGACCGGGCCGTCGGGCGTCTCGACCAGGACCGAGGCGCCGTTCACCGGGGCGTTCGTGGCGAAGCGATCGAGGTAGAGCCGGACCGTCTCGCGCCCCGCCACGGCGACGAGTTCGAAGGCGGACGAGGCGGCCTCGGCCCGCGGCGCCGCCTGCGAGGGCGGGGCCACCGGGGCGGCGGCGTGATCGTGGCCGTCATGAGCGAGGGACGGGCCGGCACCGAACGCCGCGGCGGCGAGCGCGAGCCGGACGGCCAGCGCCCGGAGCGCCGCCGAGAATGACTTGGACATGGGGAGACGACCTTCGCCCGCAGAGCATCGAGATCGCTCGGCGCAGACAGAGCACCGGGCGGGTTCGCGCGTCAGGCGAAGGGTTTGGGGGGCTCGGTCTGCGCCTCGGGCACGATGCCGGAGAAGAGCGGCCCGTCGCGGGCTGGAGCCCGGTCGCAGCGGGCCGGCAGCATCAGGCCGGGAGCGGCAGCGGGAGGGAGCCCCGTCGCGCAGCAGGAGGAGGGGCCATGCCCGCAGGCGCCGCCGGAGGCACAGGCCGGACAGGCGCAAGCGAGACGGGACGCATCGAGGACGGGCGAAACGGCCGACACCGCATGGGCCGAAAGATCGGCCGATAGACGCCGCTCGAGGGACGCCCCGAGATCCGGCGTCGGCGGGGAAGCGATGTCCGTCACGGCAGCGGTCGGCCCGTCATGGGCGTGACCCTCATGCGCCTGCGCGCCCGATGACATCAGCGTCGCGGCGATCATCACGATCACCGTCGCGAGCCAAAGCGCGAGGGAGCGGGCGGGCTTCATGGTGGAGGACGCATAGCACGCCGCGCCCGCGACAAACAGAGGTGGCGCTGGGGTCGCGACGTGTTGCTCCATGCCTTCATCCCACCCCCTCTCCAGTAGGCCCCTTTCCTGACCGCGATGGGGGACGAGGTGCAGCGTTCACGAGACCGTGTTCAGCCAGCGGCGATTCGGCTTCCCGGTGGCGCGCGAGAGGCGAGTTCCCACTCTGCTTCACGACTGGACCGTGCGAGCTTGCGCTGCATTTAACCTTGTACGCTTGGCTGCACGGGTTGGACTTGAGTGTTTCCCGCTCAATACCCACAACGCATACGTAGTTTTTACGTTTCACGCCTTGCATCTTTGCGCAACGCGTATGATCTTGCGCCGCGGGGGCCCTCGGAACGGACAAGCAGAATGACAGAAGAAAATCAAAGATCGTTCAACGATTTCGTAGAGTTGGCGAGCGACATCGTCTCGTCCTACGTGTCGAACAATTCAGTGCCCGCTTCCGAATTGCCGGCTCTGATCGTGAACGTCCACGCCGCCTTGACCGGTCTGAGCGGTCCCACCGCAGCGGCCACGCCCGTCGAGGAAGCGGTCGAGAAGCCGTCCGGCGCCCAGATCCGCAAGTCCGTCACGCCGGACGCGATCATCAGCTTCATCGACGGCAAGCCCTACAAGACGCTCAAGCGCCATCTGGGCACGCACGGGCTCGACCCGTATTCGTACCGTCAGCGCTACAGCCTGCCGAACGACTATCCGATGGTCGCCCCGAACTACGCCGCGCAGCGCTCGGCGCTGGCCAAGTCGATCGGCCTCGGCCGTCCCGGCGGTCGTGCGGAAGAGGCGGCGCCCGAGCCGGAGCCGGCTCCGAAGTCCCGCTCCCGCCAGAAGGTCGCCTGAAAGGCCCGTCGCGCGGGACGGCCGGACCGGCCGTTCGCGTCGATATGCGCAACCTTTGCCTTCGGCGGGCGTCAACCGCATGATCGAGTGACGAGCGGTGTTTCTGCGCCCGCCCCCGCGGCGCGCCGCCCGAAGGACATGCGATGGCGCGTCTGGCCACCCTTCTTCTGGACATCGCCGGCACGACCTGCGCGCTGCCGCGGGGTGAGATCCGCGAGATCCTCCCGCTGCCGCGCCTGCATGCGCCGCCGGCCGCGGGCGGCCCGCTCGCCGGCTTTCTCAACCTCGCCGGCGAGCCGGTCCCCGTCGTCGATCTGGCCGCCCTGTTCGCGCTGCGGGAGGCCGGGAGCGAGGATCCCTACCGTCACCTCATTCTCGCCCGCGCGGGCGACATCGCGCTTCTCGTGGACCGCGCCCTCGACCTCGTGCAGGTCGAGGAGGACGCCCTGCGGCCGGTCGAAGCCGCGCGCAGTCTCAACGGCTGCGTCGTCGGCGAGTTCGCCCGGGGCGAACGGCTCGTGCACCTCCTCTCGCTGGACCGCATCCTGACCCTTGAGGAGCGGGTGCGGCTCGAGGCGCTGACGCGGCAGGCGAAGACCCGGCTGTCCCGGTTCGGGCAGGACGAGGCGCGCGCCGTCTAGGGCTCCTCCCCGTGACCAGCCCCGCCGAGCGGAGCCGGCGCCCGAAAGGGACCCTGGCCGATCCGGACTTTCCGGCCCTGAAGCAGCGGGTGATCGCGCGCACCGGCCACAATTACTATGAGGACAAGGACGACCTGCTCTACGACCGCCTGCGCAAGCGCATGCGGGCCCGCGCGGTCGCCGATTGCGCCGCCTATCTTACGCTTCTGAACGGGGCCGCGGGCCGGGAGGAATGGGCGGCGCTCGAAGCCGAGATCACCATCGGTGAGACCTTCTTCTTCCGCTACGCCGAGCAGTTCGCGGCCCTGCGCCGGACGATCCTGCCGGACCTGATCGCCGCGCGGCGCTCCACCCGCACCCTGCGGATCTGGAGCGCGGGCTGCTCGACCGGAGCGGAGCCCTATTCCATCGCCATCCTCGTGCGCGACCTTCTGGGCGAGGCGCTCGGCGACTGGACCGTGACGATCCTCGGCACCGACATCAGCGCTGCGGCGCTGGCGACCGCCCGCGCCGCGGAATACGGCCCCTGGGCCCTGCGCACCCTCGACACGGAAGAGCGCGCCCGCTGGTTCCGCCGCACCCCCGCCCGGCCGGGCCTGCCGCAGGGAGGCTACGCCCTGCGCCAAGCCTTCCGCCCCATGGTGCGCTTCGAGCGGCAGAACCTGATGAGCCTGATCGACGGATCGGAGCGGATGCCCGGCGGCTTCGACCTGATCCTGTGCCGCAACGTGCTGATCTACTTCAGCGCCGAGCACGTGAACCGCATCGTGCGGGCTCTGTCGGAGCGCCTGACCCCGGAAGGATGGCTGCTGCTCGGCCATGCCGAGCCCAATCCCGCCTTCGCGCAATGGCTGAGCCCGGTCGCCCTGCCGGGCACGGTCGCCTACCGGCCGGCGGGAAGCGCGGTGCCGGCAGCGCCACCCATCCCTGTCCCCGTGCCCGTGTTCCTGCCCGCGGCACCGGCCGTCCTCCCGCCGGCGGAGCCGATCCTTCCGCCCCCGTCGGCACCGGCGCCGCTTCCGCCGCCGCCAGCACCCGCCAGCGAACTGCCCCTGTCGCCGGGCGACCTGCTCGCCGAGATCCGCGTGCTCGCCGATGCCGGGGAGACCGCCCGGGCCTGGCGCCGGCTGCAGGAGGAGATCGGCGGCTGCGCCACCGATCCGGCACTGCGCTACTACGAGGGGCTGCTCGCCCTCGATCTCGGGCGGGAGCGGGAGGCGGAGCGGGCGCTGCGGGGGGCGCTGTTCCTCGATCGCGGCTTCGTCATGGCCCATTTCCAGCTCGGCCTGCTGCTGGCCCGCGGCGGACGCCGGGCGGAGGCCGCCCGCGCTCTCGACAACGCGCTGCGCCTCGCGCAAGGACTGGCCCCCGAGACGGTTCTGCCGGAGGGCGACGGGGTGAGCGCGGCACGCTTGGTGGATGCGGCACGCCGCACGCTCGCCGGCCTTTAGCGGGAGCGACGCATGAAGATCGGCCTCACCGCCGCCGACCCGAAGGCGCGCACGGCCGCCCTGCTCGACACTCGCGCGGCGGCGCTCGCGGCCCGCTCCGCCGAGCAGGAGCAGGCGAAGGCCACGGCCGACTACCTCGTCTGCGCCTGCGGGGCGGAGCGCTACGGCGTGCCGCTGACGGCGGTCGCGGGCGTCGGTCCCGAGCCGGCCTGCACGGAACTCCCGGACGCGCCGCCGGCCCTGCGCGGCATCACGGCGTTGTCGGGAGCCATCGTCAGCGTGCTCGATCTCGCCGCCTGCCTCGGTCTCGACGGGACGTCGGAGCGCGGGGAAGCCCGAGGGCATCTCCTACGCCTGCGCGCCCAGGAGCCGCCGGTGGCGCTGGTGGTCGACCGGGTGCTCGGCATCGCGCGGATCGATGCCGCGATCGGACAGCGCTCGGCCGATCCGGAAAGCCTGGGACGCGGCCCGCTTCTGGGCTATGCACCGCCCGGCTCGGACCGGACCGGCGAACTCGTCGAGGGTTTCTCCCTCATCGATCTGCCGGCCCTGCTCGCCCGCACGCTCGCCTGAGCAACGGGTCTCGCCCGCTCTTCCCGCCCCTGCCGGAGCCCTGCCGCCCGTGTCGCTCTCGATCGGAAAACGCATCCTCCTCGGCTTCATCGCGGCGAGCCTGATCGTGGCGGCGCTCGGGGCCTACGCCCTGCGCCAGATCGGCAGCGTGCGCGACATGACCGACCTGATCGTCTCTCGCGACATCGGCGTGCTGCGCCAGCTCGACGATCTCGGCAACATCGCCCGCAACATGGGCCTCGTGCGCCGCAACGCGGTGATCGCGGTGCTGATCCAGCCGCAGGCGGGCCAACCGGCCACGGCGCCCGCCCGTCCGCAGGGGCGGCAGGAGGACTTCCTGGGAAGCTGGCGGCAGAACGTCACCGAGATCGAACGGCTGCTCAACCTGATCGGTGCGGAGGTGAAGGAGTACAAGGCGGGCGCCCTGTCCGCCGAGCGCCTGACCGCCTGGACGCGGCTGGGCGCCGTCGTCGAGGAGGTGAACGACGCCCTGCGCCAGGTCCGCGCTTCGAGCGAGGCGCAACTCCTGGCCGTCGATGCCCGCGACGTCGCCGCGGTCGAGGCCAAGAACGACGAGGTCAACCGCCTGCACGAAGGGCTCCTGCGCAGCATCTCCAACGCCCGCACGGCCCTCGACGGCGTGATCACGGCGGGCCAGCGCAGCGTGAGCGACATCTACGACAACAGCCGCCTCTCCGTGGCGATCACGGTCGGCGCCTCGATCCTTCTCTCGATTCTGGTGACGCTGCTGATCAGCCGGGCGGTGGTGCGCCCGCTGGAGGACGTGATGGGCTTCGTCGCGCGGATCGGCGCGGGCGACCTGACCGGACGGCTGGAGCGCACGGGCGACGACGAGATCGGACGCCTCGGCGCCACCCTCAACAGGATGGTGGCGGGGCTCGCCGACCTTGCCCGCACCAACCGCGCCGCCACCGCCGACCTCAACGCCGCCGCGGCCGAGATCCGCGCCTCGGCCCAGGAGCAGGCGGCCAGCGTCGAGGAGCAGTTCGCGGCCGTGCAGGAGACCGCGGCGACGGTGGACGAGATCACCCATTCGGGCGCGCAGATCTCGAAGCGGGCCACCGAGGTCATCGCCACCGCCCAGGCCGCGGCGCAGACGGCCCGCTCGGGCCTGCGCGCGGCCACCGACACGGCCAAGGCCATGGAGGCGATCCGCGAGCAGGGCGAGGCGGTGGCCGGCAACATCGTGGCGCTGAGCGAGAAGACGCAGGCGATCGGCGAGATCATCGTCACCGTCAACGACATCTCCGAGCGCACCCACCTGCTCGCGCTCAACGCCGCCATCGAGGCGGCGGCGGCCGGCGAGAGCGGGCGCAGCTTCGCCATCGTCGCCGCCGAGATGAAGCTCCTGGCCGATCAGGCCAAATCCGCGACCACGCAGGTGCGCGGCATCCTCGGCGAGATCCAGCGGGGCATCAACTCGTCGGTGATGCTGACGGAGGAGGCGGTCAAGCGGGCCGGCGCGGGCAAGACCCGCACCGATGCGACCGTTCGCACCATAGAGGAGATGGCCGCGCGGGTGGAGGAGGGGGTGCAGACCTTCCAGCAGATCGTAGCCTCCACCAACCAGCAGCAGCTCGGCATCGAGCAGGTGATGGGCGCCCTGCAGAACATCCGGCAGGCGAGCCAGCAGACCGCGGCCGGCACCCGCGAGGTGGAGACGGCCTCCGCCAACCTCACCGAACTGGCCCAGGGGCTGATGGCGCTCGCCGAGCGCTACCGGCTCTGACACGAGAGGGAGCGGCGAGCGCAGTGGGAACGGTGTGCGTGGGACAGTCGCGCCCGAACAGCCTGTCGGACCCGCGCCCGGTCCGGCGCCGCCGCGCGCGGACCTGACGGGCGGGGCCGCGGCATGGATATCCGCCAGCAGCTTCTCGCCGCCTTCGAGGTCGAGCACCGGGAGCATCTCGACGCGATCCGCGCCGCGCTCGCGGCGGAAGGCCCGGTCGATTGGCAGGACGTGTTCCGCCGCGCCCACAGCCTGAAGGGCGCCGCCCGCGCCGTCGACCTGCCGCCGGTCGAAGCGGTCTCGCACCATCTCGAGACCCTGTTCGAGCGCATCAGCACCGGGCAGCGTCCGCTGGACCGGGCGGCGCGGGCCGCGACCCACCTCGCCCTCGACCGGATCGAGGCCTACGTCGCGGCGAGCGCGACGGGTCAGGCCACCATGCCGGAGGATGCGCTGGCGGCGCTGGACGCCTGCCTCGATCCCGGCGCCGCGCCGGCGCCCGCCGCGCCCCCGGAACCCGCGCCCGCACCCCCGGCTCCTCCCGCACCGGCCCCGGCCGGGGAGACGGCCGAACCGTCCCAGGCCGTCCTGCGCGTGCCCGCGGCCGCGGTCGAGGCGCTGTCGCGGGCCAGCCACGGCCTCTGGGCGGCGCTGCCGGGGCAGGCCGCGATGGCCGGACGCGTCGCCAAGCTCTCCACCCATGCGGGCGAGATCCGCCGTCGCATGGAAGCCGCGCGCCGGGCCGCGGGCGCCGGAGGCGGCGAGGCGGCGCCGGAGACCATCGCCCTGCGCCGGGCTTTTGCCGAGATCGAGAGCAGCCTCGCCGCCCTGTCGCGCGAGGCCTCCGACCTCGTGCAGGGCCACAAGGCGGCGCAGATCGGCGTCGAGACCGCGGCCCGCCGCCTGCGGGAGGAGACCGAGCGCCTCGCCCTGGTGCCCGCCGAGACCGTGTTCGGCGGTCTCGCCCGCGCGGTGCGCGACATGGCCCGCGCCGAGGGCCGGGAGGTCGAGGTCGGCACCCGCGGCCTTGACCTGCCCGTCGACCGGGCGATGCTGCAATCGCTCAAGGACCCGGTGCTGCATGCCCTGCGCAACGCGCTGAGCCACGGCGCCGAGAGCCCGGAGGCGCGCCAGCGCGCCGGCAAGCCCGCCGCGCTCGCGATCCAGCTCACCGTCGAGGCGCAGGGCGGACGCCTCGTTCTCGGCATCCACGACGACGGACGCGGCCCCGACCTTGCTGCCATCGAGGAGACGGGGCGCGTCCGAGGCCTAATCGAGCCGGGCGAGCGTCTCGACGCGGAGGCGCTGCTGGCGCTGCCCTTCGAGCCGGGCTTCTCGACAGCGGGTGCGGTCGACGCCCTCTCGGGGCGCGGCATGGGCCTATCGGTGGTGGCCGAGGTCGCCCGCTCCCTGCATGGAACCGTGCGGCTCGCCCGCCGGCAGCCGCACGGCACCTCGCTGATCCTCACCTTGCCCCTCTCCGCCGCCCGGCGTCCGGTGCTGATCGTCGAGGCCGGCGGCTCCCGCTACGCCCTGCCGAGCGGTGCCGCCGAGGCGCTGCTGCGGCTCGATCCGGCCGCGCTCACGACCGTGGCCGGCCGGCCGGTCGCACAGGTCGCAGGGGAGGGCGGCCAGACGCTGACCCTGCCGGTTGCCGACCTGGGCGCCCTTCTCGGGCTCGGTCGCGGTCAGGCCGAGCGGACGACGATTCCCGCCGTGCGCCTGCGCGGTGCCCGGGGGCGCTTCCTGCTCGCGGTCGATCGTCTGGACGAGGTCCGCACGCTCCTCGTCCTCCCGGCCCCACCCGTCGGCACCGACCCGGCCCTCGTCACGGGAACGGTGATCCTCGGTACGGACACGCCGGCGCTCGTTCTCGATCCCGACGGCCTGATCGACCGGCTCGGCCGGGCCGGGCCCCGGGCGGTTCGTTCCGCAGCCTCCGCCGCGGCGTCGGGCAACGGAACGATGCCGGAAAAACGACGTTCGACGATTCTCGTTGTGGACGACTCGATCACCACCCGCACGCTGGAGAAGAGCATTTTGGAAGCGGCGGGCTACCGCGTGATCGTCTGCGTCGACGGGCAGGAGGCGCTCGACCGGCTGCGCGCGCGTATCGAACCGGTGGATCTGGTGGTGGCCGACGTGGAAATGCCGCGCCTGACCGGCTTCGGCCTCGTGGAGGCCCTGCGGGCGGAGGAGGACTTCGCCCGCCTGCCCATCGTGCTGATGACCTCGCGGGGCGACGAGAGCGACGTGGCCCGCGGCCTCGAACTCGGCGCCGACGCCTATCTGACGAAGCAGAAGTTCGATCAGCGCGAGCTCCTGGACACCATCGGTCAATTGCTGTGAGCGCGGGGAGGGAGCCTTCGCCGCGGGTGCGGGTGCTGGTGGTCGAGGATTCGCTCGTGGTGCGGATCCTCCTGACCCATATCATCGCCCGCGACCCGCGCCTGGAGCTGGCCGGCGCGGTGGAGAGCGGCGAGGCGGCGCTCTCGGCCATCGAGACCCTGCGCCCCGACGTCATCTCCATGGATATCCGCCTGCCCGGCATCGACGGGCTGGAGACCACCCGCCGGATCATGGCGACCCGGCCGACGCCGATCGTGGTGATCGCCGATTCGGTCGAGGATTCCTCGCTCAAGATCTCGATGAACGCCCTGCGGGCCGGCGCGCTCTCCGTCGTCGAGAAGCCGGTCGCGACGACGAATGACGGCTACGAGGCCGTGGCCGGCGAGATCTGCACGCAGCTGCGCATCATGGCCGCGGTGCCCGTGATCCGCCGCCGGCCGATCGGCTCGGAATGGGGCGCGCGCCGGGCCGCACCCGCCTTCGAACCCCTGGCATCTCCCGAACCCGATGCGGCGCCGAGCGTGCTCGCGGTGGCCGCCTCGACCGGCGGCCCGCCCGCGCTCGCCAAGGTGATCGGCGGGCTGACGGCGGAGTTCCCGCTGCCCGTCCTCCTCGTCCAGCACATGGGCGCGGCCTTCATGGACGGTTTCGCCAGCTGGCTCGACGGCGTGGTGCCGCTCTCGGTGAGCATCGCACGCGACGGGCAGAGCATGCTGGCCGGCCACGTCTACGTGGCACCCGGCGACCGCCATCTCGAACTCGGGGCGGGCGGCCTCCTGCGCGTCAGCGACGGCGCGCCCGTCGGCGGCCAGCGTCCGGCGGCGACCGTTCTGTTCCGCTCCGTCGCCCGTCACGCCGGGGCACAGGGCATCGGCGTGCTGCTTACGGGCATGGGCGAGGACGGGGCGCAGGGGCTACTCGACATGCGCAAGTCCGGCGGCGCCACCGTGGCCGAGCACGAGAGCAGCGCCGTGGTCTACGGCATGCCGGCGGCGGCGGTGCGCCTCAACGCCGCCGCGCGGGTGCTGCCCCTCGAACAGGTGGCGCCCCACCTCGTGCGGCTGGCTCAGAGGAAGCCGTCATGACCGCGAGCGCATCGCCGGCCGTCGGGCAGGGCCATCGCCTGCTGCTGGTGGAGGATTCGGAGACCCAGGCGCTGGAACTCCGGCTTCAGCTCGAAGCGCAGGGTTTTTCCGTGCAGCGCTGCGCCACGGCGGAGGCCGCACTCGACCTCCTCAACACCGACCTGCCGGATCTCGTCGTCGCCGACCATCACCTGCCCGGCATGAACGGCGACGAGTTCACCCGGCAGATGCGCCTGTCGCTGCGGACCCGCGCCCTGCCCGTGGTGATGCTCACCAGCGCCCGCGACGGCGAGCGCCACGGCTTCGAGAGCGGCGCCGACGCCTATGTCGAGAAATCCGCCGACCGCGACCTGCTCGTGCTGCGCATCCGCGCCCTCCTGCGCGAGCGCCGGGGCGCGGCGGCCGAAGGGCCCTCCGGCGCCGCCTTCCGGCGCGGCCGGGTCCTGATCGTCGACGGCAGCGCCACCTACCGCGCCTTCTTCACCGGCCTGCTGACCCAGGAGGGCCACGGCGTGGTGGCCGCCGCCGACCCCTCGGCGGCGCTCGCCGCCCTCGACGAGCCGGGCTCGGGCTTCGATTGCGTGACCCTCGACCTCGTCGGCAGCGCCTATGACGGCCTGGCTCTCTGCGCCGAGATCGCCGAGCGCCGCATCAAGGCGGCGGAAGCGGGGGGCCAGGCCTTCCCCCTCGTGGGCATGGCCGGCGCCAAGCCGGACAAGAGCCTGCTGGTGGCCGCCTTCGCGGCCGGCGCCGACGACGTGGTCTCGAAGGCCGACGGCGAGTTGCTGGCGATGCGGGTGCGCGGCCTCGTGCGCCGCCGCCTGCTGGAGGAGGACAACCGCCGCATCTCCGGCGAATTCGGCGACCGCGAGCGCGCCGTGGAGCGCGCCCGGGCGGAAGCCGAGGCGGCGGCCGCCCGCGCGGCGCTCGCCGACGCGCTGGAACAGGCCAACCGCGACCTGGAGGACGCCAACCGCAAGCTGACCGAGGCGCAGGCCAAGCTCGTCCAGGCCGCCAAGATGGCCTCGCTCGGCGAACTCGTGGCCGGCATCGCCCACGAGATCAACAACCCGCTCGCCTTCATCCTGGCCCACCAGGGCACGGTGGAGCGCCTTCTCGGCGAGTTGCCGCCGCCGGAGGCACCCGAGGGCCAGCGGGCGCTAGGCAAGGCCCGCGACCGCGTCGGCTCCATGCGCCTCGGCCTCACCCGTATCCAGGAGCTGGTGCTGAACCTGCGCAAGTTCTCACGCCTCGACGAGGGCGAGCGCGGCCTCGTCAACGTGCCGGAGGCGATCGAGACGGTGCTGGCTCTGATCCAGCATAAACTCGGCACGCGAATCGCAGTCGAGCGCGATTTCAGCGGCCGGACGGAGATCTCCTGCACGCCGGCCCTGCTGAATCAGGTCGTCATGAACATCCTCGGCAATGCCGCCGACGCGATTTCAGGCGAGGGCAAGATCACCGTCGCGACCTATTCGGACGCGGAGACCGATCTGATCCGCATCAGCGACACCGGTCCCGGTATCCCCGAAGATCTGCGCGAGAAGATCTTCGAGCCGTTCTTCACCACCAAGCCCGTCGGGTCCGGCACCGGGCTCGGCTTGGCGATTGCGTACAGCGTCGTTCAGGCGCATAGCGGCTCGCTGACCGTGGAGACGGCGCCGGGCGGCGGCGCGAGCTTTCTCATCGGCATTCCGAGGCAACCGGCACCGGTATGAGCAAAGGCACGATCCTGGCCGTCGATGACGAGCCGGACATCCTGATCGCTCTGGAGGATCTGTTCGAGGACGAGTACCGGGTGCTCACCTCGGCCAAGCCCGAGGAGGCGCTCGCCATCCTGCGCGCGGACCCCGACATCGCCGTCGTGGTCTCGGATCAGCGCATGCCGGGCATGACCGGCGACGCCCTGCTGGCCGAGGCGCGGGGCTTCCACGAGGCGCAGGCGATCCTGCTCACCGGCTACGCCGACATCTCGGCCGTGATCGCCGCGCTCAACCGCGGCGGCATCATCGGCTACGTCGCTAAGCCCTGGGACCCGACCCTGCTACGCGCCACCGTGCGCAACGCCTACGAGCGCCACCGCCTCGGCCGCGATCTGGCCACCGAGCGCGCGCTGCTGCGCGGCCTGCTCGACCATGCCGAGGAGGCGATCTCCTTCAAGGACGCCGCGGGCCGGTTCGTGCGCCTCAACGCGCGCAAGGCGGCGCTGCTGGGCGGCGGCGACATCGAGGCCTGCCTGGGCCGCACCGAGACCGCGATCACCGATACGCTCGAAACGCGCGAGGCGGAGGCCGCCGACCGGCGCGCCGTCGAGGCCGGCGAGGCGGGCTCGACCGTGATCGCCCGCGGGGCGCTCGGCGCCGAGCGCTGGTCGCACGTCATCCGTGTGCCGATCCGGGGCGGCACGGGCGAGATCACCCATCTGGCCACGATCGAGCGGGACGTCACCGAGCAGAAGAGCCTGGAGGCGCGCCTGCGCCAATCGGACAAGATGCAGGCACTCGGCACGCTCGCCGGCGGCATCGCCCACGACTTCAACAACCTCCTGACCGCGATCCTCGGCAGCCTCGAACTGGTCGGCCCCAAGATCGCCGACCAGCCACGGGTCAAGCGCCTCGTGGACAATGCCACCGGCGCAGCCCAGCGCGGTTCGGCCCTGACCAAGCGGCTCCTGAGCTTCAGCCGCTCCAACGATGCCCATGCCCGACCGGTGGACCCGAACGCGCTGATCGAGGGAATGAGCGCCCTGTTCGGCTCGAGCCTCGGCAGCCTCGTGCGGGTCGAGCGCGATCTCGAACCCGGCATGCCCTTCGCGCTGGTCGATCCCGATCAGCTCGAACTCGCGATCCTCAACCTCTGCATCAACGCCCGCGACGCGATGCCGGAGGGCGGCACCGTGACCATCTCGACGCGCCGCGCCGAGATCGCCGACGACCCCGACCTCACGCCCGGCACCTACGCGGTCGTGACGGTCGCCGACGAGGGCACCGGCATCCCGCCCGAGATCCTGGAGCGGGTCTGCGAGCCGTTCTTCACCACCAAGGCGGTGGGGCAGGGCACCGGGTTGGGTCTGGCCATGGTGTTCGGGCTCGCCCAGCAGGCGGGCGGGCGTCTGCGCATCACCAGCGAGGTCGGCCGGGGCACGCGGATCGAACTCGCCCTGCCGCGGGCCGACGGCGCCGCCGAGGGCGCGGAGACGGAGGTCGCACCGGTCGTGCCCACCGCGGCGAACCCCGCCCGCATCCTCGTGGTCGACGACGACGAGGAGGTCCGGCACGTCACCGCCTCCTTCCTCAGCGATTTCGGCTACACCGAGACCGAGGCCGCCGACGGGCGCACCGCGCTCGCCCTGATGGAGCAGGGCCACGGCTTCGACCTCGTGGTGGCCGACCTCGCCATGCCGGGTATGACCGGGGTGGAGCTGGCAGCCGCGATTCGGCAGCGCTTCTCCGGCGTACCGGTGCTGCTGCTGACGGGCCATGCGGAGGCCGTGCAGATCCCGGAGGACCTGCCGGTGATGACGAAGCCCTTCGCCTCCGCCGAACTCGCCGCGCGGGTGTCGCAGCTTCTGGATAACGGGGCCTGATCGCGTCCCCGCAGGCATCGGAACGCCTGTCGGCATGAGCCCAGTCGGACGGTCCCGCGCGAGCGAGGCTTCCGGGTCACGTCGCTTGGGGAACTGCGCGCAAGGATTGCGCTCCGTTCGGGGCCGGAGGAAGATGGTTCGTGCGCCGGCCTGCTTCGGCGCGGGATGATTTTTCTCCGATAAGGATGACCCCGATGGCCAGCGTCGATGTCGAGATGGTGAAGTGCGCCTGCCCGGACTGCGTCTGCGTGGTCTCGCTCACGAAGGCGGTGACCCGCGACGACAAGGCCTTCTGCTGCGACGAGTGCGCCGAGGGTCACCCGGACCATGCCGGCTGCGACCACGCCGGCTGCTCCTGCCACGGCTGACGATTCTCGACCACCGGCCGGGCGCGCCTCAATGCGCGCCGGCCGCCTCTCCGCCGCCCGCTGCCGTCGCCTTGGCGAGGAACCGCATCAGCGCGTCGCGATCCTCGGCGCTGGTGATGGTCTGCTCGGGCATGCGCGTGCCCGGAGTGTAGCGCGCGGGGCCGACCTCGAAGAGGCGGGAAACCGTCTCCGGGGTCCAGACGATGTCCATTCCCTTCAGCGAATCCGAGTAGCGATAGCCCGACACGCTGGCGATGCGCCGCCCGAAGATCCCGGCGAGCGTCGGGCCGGCGCGGGGCGCGTCGTCGGGCGTCAGGCTGTGACAGGCCACGCAGGCGCGGAACACCTCGGCGCCGCGATCCCCCTGGAAGGCGGCGAGCGCATCCGCCGGCCGCGGCATCGCGAGCGGACCGATCGGCTCGCCCGTGGCCCCGTTCCAGCGCCGCACGAGGCGGTCGCCCCCGCCGGTGACGAGTTCGCTCCCGTCCGGCCGCCACGCCACCGACCAGACCGGCAGGCCCGGCCCGACCAGGGTAAATAGCGTCTTTGCGGACTTGCGATCGATCACCGCGACGGCGCCCCCCGCACTCGCGGCGGCGATCCGGCTGCCGTCCGGCGAGGGCGCCAGGGCGATGACCGGGGCGGGACCGAGTTCGAGTTCCGCGCGCGGGCTCCCGTCGGCGGAGAGGAACCGCACCGTGGCATCCGCACCCGCGGCGGCGATCTCGCCGTCGCCCGTCACCGCCAGCGCGGAGAGCGCGCTCGGCAGCGTCACGCTCGCGGCGGTCTCGCCCTGCTGCGTCCAGATTCGCAGGGTCGCGTCGGCCCCGGCGGTGACCGGGCGTCCGTCGGGCAGGAAGGCGACGGCGTTGACGTTGCCCCTGTGCCCTTCGAGAACCCGCGCCGGGCCGCCCGCCAGCGGCCAGATCCGCGCGGTCCCGTCCCAGGCGGCGGAGGCCAGGGCCGCGCCGTCCGGGGCCAGCGCAAGCCCGGCCACCGGCCCCGCATGCCCTTCGAGGACCCGCTCGGGCTCGGAACCGCCGAGCCGCCACAGGGCGATGCGCCCATCCTCGGACGCCGTGGCGAAGCGCCCGTCGGGCAGGGCGGCCACGGCGTTCACCGCCCCGTCGTGGAAGCGCAGGACGCTGAGCGCCGTGCCCGTCTCAAGCCCCCAGACGATCGCCGCCTGATCGAAGCCGCCGGAGATCGCGAGCCGTCCGTCCCCGGTCACGGCGAGCGCCCGGACCGGTCCGCCATGGCCGCGCATCTGCGCCGTCGCGGGCGCGGCGAGCAGCAGGGCGGCGATCAGGCTCAAGATCCGCGGACCGCGCATCGGCATGGCGGCGTGTCTCCCATTCACGGCGGCGGACCATACGCGAGCGCCCGCGCCGCTGTCCCCGCGGGCGGGTGAGGGTTTGTGTCTCAGGCTTGTGTCATGCACGGGCGAGGGCGGCGCGGGCGCTTGATCCGCGCCCGGCGATGGCGCATCGCTCGATCCGATGAGACAGCAAGGCGCCTCACGGACCGTCTTCGCGCCGCGCCCCGCCCTCCGGGCCGCGCGGGATCGCCGATGATGCGCACGCCGTCGGCGGCGCTGACGCCCCTCTCGGAAGCGCGGGACCTGCTGCGCGGCTTCGCCCGGCCGGTGGCGCCGCAGACGATTCCGCTCGCCGCCGCGGACGGGCGGATCGCGGCCGCGACGATTCTCGCGCCCGAGGATTGCCCGCGGGCTGCGACGGCCCTGCGCGACGGCTTCGCCGTGGAGGCCGCGGCGATTGCCGGCGCCTCGCCCTACGCGCCGGTGATGCTGTTCGGGAGCCCGGCCTGGATCGAGGCGGGCGCGCGCCTTCCCGAGGGCGCGGATGCGCTGCTTCCCGCGGAAGGGCTGGAAGGCCGTAGCGCCGTGGCCGAAGCCGGCGCGGGCGACGGCATCCGGGGCCGGGGCGAGGATTTTTCGCGGGGCGACGCCATCGTGGAAGCGGGCGAGCGGATCACGCCCCTGCACCTGCTCGCGCTCGCCGCCGCGGGCCTCGGCGCCGTCGCGATCCGGCGGCCGCGGCTGCGTCTCGTGGTGACGGGATCGCCCGAGCGGGATGCCCTGTCGCCGATGCTGACGGCCCTGATCGGGGAGGCGGGCGCCGAGACGGAGACGATCGCGGCACCGGACGAGCCGGAGGCGATCGCCGCAGCAATCCGATCCGGGAGCGCCGACGCCGTGCTCGTGCTCGGCGGCACCGGATACGGGCGCAGCGATTGCAGCGCGGAAGGGCTCGCCCGCGCCGGCCGCGTCCATGCTCACGGCCTGGCGCTGCGGCCGGGCGAGACGGCGGGGATCGGGGAGTCCGAGGGGCGCCCGGTCCTGCTCCTGCCGGGGCGGCCGGACGCGGCGCTGGCGGTCTTCCTGGCCCTGGGCCGGCCGCTGCTCGCGGCCCTGGCGGGCGTGCTTGCGCCACCGTCTCCGCGAGCGCCGCTCCTGCGCAAGATCACCTCGGGCATCGGCTTGTCCGAGATCGTCTACCTGCGCCGCCGCGCGAATGGGGTCGAGCCGCTGGGCGGGGCGGATCTGCCGCTGCGGCGCCTCGCCGGGGCGGACGGCGCCGTGCTGGTGCCGCCGGAGCGGGAGGGGTATCCGGAGGGGACGGAGATCGAGGTGCTGCCGCTGTGAGCGGAAATCGCGAGACGGAGTTCGCCCGGCGGCTCGCCGCCGCCGCCCGGCAGGAGCAGTTCCTCACGGTGATGAGCCGGGAGGAGGCGCAGGCCGCCTTCCGCGCGGCCGTGCGCCACGCCGCCCTGCCGCCCGAGACCGTGCCGTTGGCCCACGCTCTCGGCCGCGTGCTCGCCCAGGACATCGCGTCGCCCATCGACGTGCCGCCCTTCGACCGCGCGCTCGTGGACGGCTTCGCCCTGCGCGCCGCCGACACCGAGGGCGCCAATGCCGACCGGCCCCGCTCGCTCGCCCTCAACCGCGAGATTCTCGCCTGCGGGGTCGCGCCCGCGTTCACCGTGGCGGCCGGCACCGCGACCCCGATCGCCACGGGCGGAGTGATGCCGCGCGGGGCGGACGCGGTGATCATGGTCGAGCAGACCGAGTTTCTCGAAGAAGGCCTCGCCATCGAGGTGTCCGCCCCGGTCCGCCCGGGCCAGTTCGTGGGCTATGCCGGGGCCGACATGGCCTCCGGCGAGACCGTCCTGCGCCGGGGCACGGCCGTGACCGCGCGCGAGATCGGGATGCTGGCCGCCTGCGGGCTCGCCGAGATCGCGGTCGTGCGCCGGCCCCGGGTCGCCGTGCTCTCCACGGGCGACGAGCTGGTGGCGCCGGGCGAGGCGCTGCGCCCCGGCGCGATCTACGATTCCAACGGCGCCATCGTCACCGCCTCCGTCGCCGAGAACGGCGGCGCGCCGCTGCCGCTCGGCATCGTGCGCGACGACGAGGCCGCCCTCGAAGGCGCCCTGCGCGACGCGCTCACGCATAGCGACCTCGTCGTGCTCTCCGGCGGGACCTCGAAGGGGGCGGGCGACGTCTCGCACCGCATCCTGTCGCGGCTGGGCGAACCCGGCATCCTCGTCCACGGCGTGGCGCTCAAGCCCGGCAAGCCGCTCTGCCTCGCGGTCGCCGAGGGCAAGGCCGTCGTGGTGCTGCCCGGCTTTCCCACCTCGGCGATGTTCACCTTCCACGATTTCGTGGTGCCGCTGGTGCGTGCGCTGGCCGGCCTGCCCCCGCGGGAGGAGGAGGCGGTGACCGCCCGCCTGCCGCAGCGCCTGGCCTCCGAACTCGGCCGAACCGAGTTCGTGATGGCCTCGCTCGCCCGCGGCCCGGACGGGCTCGTCGCCCTGCCGCTGCCGAAGGGCTCGGGCTCGGTCACCGCCTTTTCCCAGGCCGACGGCTTCTTCGCCGTGCCCGCCGCCCGCGCGGGCCTTGAGGCGGGCGAGAGCGTCTCGGTGGTGCGCCTCGGCGCCGGGGTGCAGCCGCCGGACCTGACCATCATCGGCAGCCACTGCGTCGGGCTCGACCGGGTGGTCGGGCTCCTGGCCGAGCGCGGCTTTCGTGCGCGCACGGTCTGGGTCGGATCGGCCGGCGGGCTCGCGGCCCTGCGGCGGGGCGAATGCGATCTGGCCGCGATGCACCTGCTCGACCCCGAGACCGGCCGCTACAACGCGCCCTTCCTCGAAGCCGGCATGGCGCTTGGCCCGGGCTGGCGCCGGTTGCAAGGCGTGGTGTTCCGCGCCGGCGATCCGCGCTTCGAGGGAAGGACGGCGGAGGCGGCGGTCTCCGCCGCCCTGGCCGAGCCGGACTCGGTCATGGTCAACCGCAACGCCGGCTCGGGCACGCGGCTTCTCGTGGACGGCCTCATCGGCACCGCGCGGCCGCCCGGCTTCTGGAACCAGCCCCGCTCGCACAACGCGGTCGCGGCGGCGGTGGCGCAGGGCCGGGCCGATTGGGGCGTGGCGATCGAGAGCGTGGCTCGCGCCTACGGTCTCGGTTTCCTGCCGCTCGCCCAGGAGCACTACGATTTCGCCTATCGCCTGGAGGATCGCATGAAGCCGGCGCTCGCCGCCTTCCTCTCCCTGCTCGGACGGCCGGAGACGGACGCCGCCCTCACCGAACTCGGGTTCGAACCGGCGGGAGACGCGGCGTGAGCGGCCTGCGCGTCATCGGTCTCGCCGGCTGGAGCGGGGCGGGCAAGACCACCCTGCTCGCCCGGCTGATCCCCGTCTTGGTGCAGCGCGGCGTGCGGGTGGCGACGCTCAAGCACGCGCATCACGCCTTCGACATCGATCATCCGGGCAAGGATTCCCACGTCCATCGGCAGGCGGGGGCGAGCGAGGTGATCGTCGCCTCCGCCCGGCGCTGGGCGCAGATCCGCGAGGTCGGAGAGGGCAGCGAGGCGACCCTGTCCGAGTTGCTGCGGCGGCTGACGCCGACCGGGCTCGCCCTGGTCGAGGGTTACAAGCGCGAGCCGCATCCCAAGCTCGAAGTGTTTCGCGCCGCCAACGGCCGTCCTCCGCTGCACGGGGAAGACCCGCGCATCGTCGGCATCGCCAGCGACGTCGCCTTCCCGGAGGCCCGCGTCCCGGTCGTCGGCCTCGACGACATCGGGGCCATCGCCGACCTCGTGCTCGACCGCGCCGAACCGCTTGGCACCGTGCTCGCCCGGCTGGAGGGAGCCTGAGCCATGGCGCAGCTCACCGACGATTGCTTCGCCTTCGGCGGCAAGGCGATGCGGGTCGAGGAGGCGGTGGCGCTGATCGCCGAGCGCTTCCCCCCCATCGCCGGCACCGAGACCGTGCCGCTCGCCCGGGCCGACGGACGCATCGCCGCCGAGGACGTGTTCGCGCGGCACGACCTGCCGCCCTTCGCCAACGCGGCGGTCGACGGCTACGCCGTGCGCTTCGCCGACCTCACGCAGGGGGCCGAGACGGTGCTGCCCGTACGCGGACGGCTCGCCGCCGGCGCCGCGGCCGACGAGGTGCCGGCGGGCGGCGCGATCCGCATCTTCACCGGCGCGCCGATGCCGCCGGACGCCGACACGGTGTTCATGCAGGAGGACGTGCGCCGGGACGGCGAGCGCGTCCACCTGCCGCCGGGGCTGAAGCCCGGTGCCAACGCCCGGCCCGCGGGCGAGGATCTGGACCGGGGCGGCCTCGCGATCCCCGCCGGGCGCCGCCTGCGCCCGCAGGATCTGGCGCTGGCCGCCGCGACCGGACATGCCGATCTCCTCGTGCGGCGCCGCCTGCGGGTGGCGCTGTTCTCGACCGGCGACGAGTTGACCGAACCCGGCGCGCCCCTGCGACCGGGCGCGATCCACGATTCGAACCGGGTGCTGCTCGCGAGCCTCCTGACCCGACTCGGCGTGACGGTGAGCGATCTCGGCATCCTGCGCGACGACCCCGCCGCGGTCTCGGCCCGGCTCGGGCAAGCTGCGCGGGACCACGACCTGATCCTCACCTCCGGCGGCGTCTCGACGGGGGAGGAGGACCACGTGAAGGCGGCGGTGGAGGCGCAGGGGCGGCTGATGCTCTGGCGCCTCGCGATCAAGCCGGGACGCCCGGTCGCGGCGGGTCTGGTGGCCGGCACGCCCTTCATCGGCCTGCCGGGCAACCCGGTCGCGGTCTACGTCACGCTGCTCTTCGTGGTGCGCCCGCTGCTCGCCCGACTCGGCGGCGCGCTCTACGCGCCGCCGCTCTCCTGGCCGGTGCGAGCGGGCTTTCCCTATCGCAAGAAGGCGGGCCGGCGGGAATTCGTCCGCGTCAGCCTCGCCCACTCGGGCGACGGCGGCCTGGAGGCCCATAAATTCCCCCGCGACGGGGCGGGCGTGCTGACCTCGCTCACCGAGAGCGACGGCCTCGTCGAACTGCCCGACGACGCGACCGGCATCGCCCCCGGCGACACGCTCTCCTACTATCCCCACGCCCTGCTCTGGTAGACGGCCATCGCCGAGAGCCGGCTTCCGCTCGCAGACTCCCGTCAATCTTTCGGCCTGCCACGGATGAGAGTCGGCCCGGGGCGGCGACCGGTCTTCTCCGTCCTGCCCCTGGGCGGACGCTCACCGCCGAGCAGGCCACCGCGAGCCCCTGGAACGCTGCCGACGGCCTCTCGCTGGTCCCGCAACGAGTCGATGGCGATCGGGAGTGGAGCCAGCATGAGCATACCGGAACGCGCGATTTTCCTCGGGGCAACATTTCTCATATTGTCTTCGGTTGATCGCCTCGGCCTTCGCCCCTCTCCGTCATCGCGAGGCGGAGCCGACGCGACCCAGAACGCGACCTGTCCGGACAATGCGGAGCCCTGGATTGCTTTCGCTGAGCCTCGCAAGGACGACGGAAGAGACCGAAGCGATTAAACGGAGACCGTATGATCGGCCGCCCCACCGCGAACGGGAACACCTCCCATCCGAGGCAAGCGCGGGCGGTTCGAATTGCGGCGGTTCCGCGCGCCTCGGCGGAATACCGCGCGGGCGCTGTCAGGCTGCGCGGCGCTGGCGTCCGATGAAGTCGACGAAGGCCCGTAGCGGCGCGGGAAGGTAGCGGCGGCCGGGATAGTACAGGAACGGGCCCGAGAAGCGCGGCCACCAGGGCTCCAGCACCGGCTCCAGGGTGCCGCTGTCGAGATGCGGCTGCAGCCAATCCTCGAACAGGGTGATGATGCCGATGCCGGCCATGGCCGCCTCGATCGCGAGATCCGTGGCGGTGCCGACGCGCACGATCAGCGGTCCGTTCGGATCGATCCGCACGGTCTCCCCGTCCCGTTCGAACTCCCAGACCGTGACCGCGCCGCTGGCGAAGCGGCCGCCGATGCAGGCATGGTCGAGCAGGGCCCGCGGGTGGTCCGGGCGACCATGGCGTTCGAGATAGGCCGGTGCCGCGGCCGTGGCGAAGCGCTGCTCCCGTGGACCGATCGGCACGGCGATCATGTCCTGTTCGAGCCGCTCGTCGTAGCGGATGCCGGCATCGCAGCCCGCGGCCAGCACGTCGACGAAGCTGTCCTCGGCGATGATGTCGAGGCGGATCTCCGGGTAGGCCGCCAGGAACGGCGGCACGATCGTCGGCAGCACCAGCCGGGCCGCGCTGACCGGCACGTTGAGCCGCAGCGTGCCGGCCGGACGGTCGCGGAAGCCGTTGACCACGTCGAGCGCCGCCTCGACCTCGCCGAGGGCGGGCGTCAGACGCTCCAGGAGACGCAGGCCGGCCTCGGTCGGGGCGACGCTGCGCGTGGTGCGGTTGAGCAGCCGCACGCCGAGCCTCCGCTCCAGCCGGCGGACGGCCTCGCTCAGGCCCGACGCGCTCATGCCGCTGGCCCGCGCCCCGTCGCGGAAGCCGCCCGCCTCCGCGACGGCGACGAAGGCGGCCAAGTCACCGAGGTCAGCCGCCATTGTCCATCCTTTCGCACACGTCGTGCGGATTGAACCGTCTTATCGCGCAGTACGGCGGCGTCTAGATCCGGAGCCTCACGCAGGAGAGACCCGATGAACGATCTCGACAAGGCCGGCGCCTACACGCTGGGCGACCGCACGGTGAGGCGGCTCGGCTACGGAGCGATGCAGCTGGCCGGTCCGCACGCCTTCGGCCCACCCAGGGACCGCGAGCGCGCCCTCGCCGTCCTGCGCGCGGCGGTCGCTGGCGGCGTGAACCACATCGACACCAGCGACTTCTACGGCCCGCACGTCACCAACCAGCTCATCCGCGAGGCGCTTCAGCCCTATCCGGACGACCTCGTTATCGTCACCAAGATCGGCGCGGTGCGAGGGCCGGACGCCTCGTGGAAGCCGGCCTTCTCGGACATGGAGCTGACGCAGGCGGTCCACGACAACCTGCGCAATCTCGGCCTCGACGTGCTCGACGTGGTCAACCTGCGCATCATGCTCGACGTGCACGGCCCGGCCGAGGGCTCGATCGAGGCGCCGCTGACCGCCCTGGCGGAGCTTCAGCGCCAGGGGCTCGTGCGTCATATCGGGCTCAGCAACGTGACGGCCCGACAGGTCGCCGAGGGGCGCTCGATCGCCGAGATCGTCTGCGTGCAGAACGCGTACAACCTCGCGCACCGGGCCGACGACGCGCTCATCGACGAACTGGCCGCCGACGGCATCGCCTACGTGCCGTTCTTCCCGCTCGGCGGCTTCAGCCCGCTGCAATCGACGACGCTGTTTGAGGTGGCCGCGCGGCTCGGGGCGACACCGATGCAGGTGGCGCTCGCCTGGCTCCTGCGCCGCGCGCCCAACATCCTGCTGATCCCCGGCACCTCGTCGGTCGAGCATCTCCACGAGAACCTGAAGGCGGCCGAGCTGTCCCTGTCGGACGCGGTGATGGCGGAACTCGACCAGATCGGGACGGCGTCCCAAGCGGCGTAGAATCCGCCTCGCCCGCTGCGGCCGGTGCCGTGCGCGGTCCGGCCGCGGATCTCGATCAGGTCGGACCGTCGTTCGGCGGCGCGTAGCCCGAGGCCGCGCCCGCACGGCGGCGGACATCCTCGCGGAAGGCGGCGGTCCGCGTCGCATCCAGGCTCGTGCGGGCGGCGAGATAGTAAGTCTCCCAGCCCAGTGGCCGGTAATCGAGGGCGAAGCGCTCGGCCACCGCGCGGGTGCCCATGCCGACATCGGCCGCCCCCGTGGCGATCAGCGCCGCCACCGCTTGATGGGTGAACTCCTCCGTGTGGTGCCCGACGATCGTCTCCGGCGCGATCCCGGCCTCGGCGCAGAGCCGCTCGAACCAGATCCGCGTGCCGGCCCCGCGCTGCCGGTTGACGAAGCGGGCCTGCCGGGCGGCGATATCCGCCACGCCCGCGAGGCCGAGCGGGTTGCCGGCGGCCAGCATCAGGCCCTGCTCGCGGCGAAACAACCGGACGACGACGAGGTTCGGATCCCGGAACAAGCGGTCGAAGGGCGGCGGCGCGGTGCCGTCCGAGCCATAATGGAAGCCCGCCGCATCGACCGCGCCCTCGCGCAGCCGCGCCAGGGCATCGAGGCTGCCCGCCACCATCAGGTCGACGTCGCGGCGCCCCTCGACGGTTTCCAGGAGGAGCGGATCGTGGCTCGCCGCGAGGCGCAGACGGGCATCGGCCGGTTCCAGCAACCGGCGCAGGCCGTCCGAGAGGGCCATCTCCTCGGCGGCCAGCGCCGGGGCGAGACGCGTGCGGGAGCCTTGCAGCAGCGCCAGCAGCGCGGCGCCGAGCGGGGTGAGGCTGGTACCGTGCCCCTTGGTCTTCACCACGACCGGCTGACCCAGCGCCTGCTCCAGGGCCGCGACTTGGCCCCAGGCGGAGCGGTACGACATCGCCAGCGCCTGCGCCGCCCCCTGGAGCGAGCCCGTTCCGGCGAGCGCTTCGAGAAGCGCGAGGGCGCCAGCGAAGGGAAAGGCGGAAGCCCCCTCGCAGCGCCCGTCCAGCGCGAGGCACACGCCGAATTCCCGCCTTGCGGGCGGAACGACCGGCAGGGAGGCATGCGCACTGTCGGCGAGAGCCATATGCAACGTCTTTCCTATTGATCTCGCTCGTCGCTGCGTAGCATCCGGACGTATTCCGCGCAGCCCCCGCGGTGCGAGCGAGCCGCTTGAGCCAGACGTTTCAGGAGACGTTTTCCCGCCTGTGGACGCTCGACCGGGATGTCCTGTCGATCGCGTGGCTGTCCCTGCGCGTGAGCCTCACGGCGGTGGGCATCGGGCTTCTCCTCGGCATTCCTCTCGGAGCGCTGATCGCGGTGGCCCGGTTCCCGGGCCGCGGCGTTCTGGTCGGGCTGCTCAACGCCTTCATGGGCCTGCCGCCCGTCATCGTCGGGCTGGTGCTCTACCTGCTGCTCTCCCGCTCCGGGCCCTTCGGCGCGCTCGGCCTGCTGTTCACGCCATCCGCCATGGTGGCGGCGCAGGCGCTACTCGCCACGCCGCTGGTGGCCGCGCTGACCCGGCAGGTCATCGCCGATGCCGAGGCGCATCTGGGCGAGCAGCTGCGCTCCCTGCGCCTCTCGGCGCCCCGGCGAGCGGGCGTGCTCATCTACGACGCGCGCTTCTCGCTGGTGACCGCCGCGCTCGCCGCCTTCGGCCGGGCGATCTCGGAGATCGGCGCGGTGCTCGTGGTCGGCGGCAACATCGACGGGCATACCCGCACCATGACCACGGCGATCTCCCTGGAGACGCAGAAGGGCGATCTCAGCCTCGCCCTGGCGCTCGGCGTGGTGCTGATGGCCCTGGTGCTGGCGGTGAACGCCGCCGCCGCGATCCTGCGCGGCCATGCCGTCCGGGCCTACGGATGAGCGTCCCGCACGCCATCGCGCTGGAGAATGTCGGCCTGACCCGCGACGGGCGCCCGATCCTCGACCGTCTCAGCCTCACCGTCGCCGGGCAGGGCATCACCGCTCTCATCGGCCCGAACGGGGCGGGCAAGAGCGTCAGCCTGCGCGTGATCGACGGCCTGCTGCGGCCGGATTCCGGCTCCGTGCGCCTCGCGCCCGGCCGCCGTGCCTTCGTGTTCCAGCGCCCGGCCCTGGTGCGGGCGAGCGCCCGGGCCAACCTCGCGCTGGGGCTGGCTCCCCTCAAGCTCTCCCGCCGCGCGCGCGCCGAGCGGATCGAGGCCGCGCTGGCGCGGGTCGGCCTGTCGGAGCGGGCGGACGACGCGGCGACGCGCTTCTCCGGCGGCGAGCAACAGCGCCTCGTGCTGGCGCGCGCCTGGGCGATGCGGCCCGACCTGCTGCTCCTCGACGAGCCGACGGCGAGCCTCGATCCGGCCGCGACGGAGACCATCGAGAGCCTGATCGCCGAGATGGCGCGGGCGGGCACCGCCGTGCTCCTCGTCTCGCACAATCTCGGGCAGGTCGCCCGGCTCGCCGACGAGACCGTGGTGCTCGCCGCCGGCCGCGTCGTCGAGACCGGCCCGACCCGCACCGTCCTCTTCTCACCCCGCACCATCGAGGCGCGGGCCTACCTGACCGGAGAACTGCCTTGGACCTCCTTCGCCGCGGCTTCCTGACACTCGGCCTCCTGGCCGCCCTCGGCGCGGTCTCGAGCCCTGTCCGGGCCGAACCCGCCTCGATCGTCGTCGCCTCGACGACCTCCACCGAGCAATCGGGCCTGTTCAAGCACATCCTGCCCCTGTTCAAGGCCAAGAGCGGCATCGAGGTGAAGGTCGTGGCGCTCGGCACCGGCCAGGCCCTCGACGCCGCCCGCCGGGGCGATGCCGACGTGGTGCTGGTCCACGACCGGCCGGCGGAGGAGAAGTTCGTCGCGGAGGGCTTCGCCAAGGCGCGGCAGGACGTGATGTACAACGACTTCGTGGTGATCGGGCCGAAGGCCGACCCCGCCGGCATCAAGGGCGCAAGCGTCGAGGAGGCCTTCCGCAAGCTCGCCGCCGCCAAGGCGCCCTTCGTCTCGCGGGGCGACCGCTCCGGCACGCACAGCGCCGAGCTGCGGAGCTGGAAGGAGGCCGGGGTCGATCTCGCGAGCGCGCGGGGCGACTGGTACCGCGATGTCGGCCAGGGCATGGGCCCGGCGCTGAACACCGCCTCGGCCCTCGGCGCCTACATCCTGGCCGATCGCGGCACTTGGCTCTCGTTCAAGAACCGCGGCGACCTCACCATCCTCGTCGAGGGCGATCCGCGGCTGTTCAACCCCTACGGCGTGATGCTGGTGAACCCGGACAAGCACCCGACCGTGAAGGTGAAGGAGGGGAAGGCCTTCATCGACTGGCTGGTCTCGCCGGAGGGGCAGGCCGCCATCGCCGATTACAAGATCGGCGGCGAGCAACTGTTCTTCCCCAGCGCGAAGAAGGGCTGATTCCGCTTCCGTTCGAACGCTTCGGGATCGGCCCCGCTCATCGCGAGCGGCAGCGAAGCGATCTAGGGCGCGACGTCTCCCGAGAGGTCGCGCCCTGGATTGCCACGGCACCGCCTCGCCATGACGAAAAGGCCGGCCGAGCGTCAGACCACGACCTAGCGGGGCGGCGGCCCGGACTGGCGCCGCCGCGCGATCATCCAGATCGCCAGCACCGCGAGGGCGACGAGCACGCTCGCCCAGACCCAGTTGAAGTCCATCGCCGCGCCGGTCGCCGCCGCCGAACTGGAGCCCGACGGGCCGGATTCGGGGATCGGCGGAGCGGGTTTGGTCGCCTGGGCGAGCGCATGGGTCAGCCCGGCAAGCCAGAGGCCGGCGGTGAGGGCGGCGTGTCTCATGAGACGCGAACTCCGGTGGCCGGAAGCGGCCGGATCACTTGCAAATCCACGCGCGAACTCACTTGCCGTCCTTCTCGAACCGGAAGGCGGGGGCGTCGTTGAGCTGCGCCTTGGTCAGGCGCACTTCGGCGTGGATCAGGTCGCTGCCCACGAGCACCGTGGCAGGCCCCGTGTCGCGCTTCGGCTCGACCGAGCCGGTCGCGGGCGTGGCCCGGTCGCTGTGCTGGTTCTGCACGGCGCCGAGCACCTCCGGCGAGGTCTGGGAACCCGGCATCGTCTCGGGGCCGGCCCGCTCGGAGGCCTTCGCGCTCGGCGCGGCATCGACGGTGACGACCGAACTCGCCCCGCTCGTCAGCGGCACGTCGGCGAAGTTCCAGGCGAGCTGATCGAAGGGCACCGCGACGTATTTCTCGCCGACGCCGAGAAAGCCGCCGACGCCGATCACCACGGCGTGGATGCGGCCCGTGCCATCCAGAAGAACGTCCTCGATCTTGCCGACCCGCACGTGGTCCGCCCCGACCACGGTGACGCCGATGACCTTGGAGCCGCGCAGGGCGCCGGCCTCGGGCCGCTCGAGGAAGCGCGGGGCCGAGGCCCCGGGGGGCGCCGCCTCGGCCAGGGCCGGGGCAGCGGGCAGGCTGAAGCCCCCGAGCGCGAGGGTGAGGGCGAGCGGGACGCTGATGAGGGTGGGACGCATCCCTGACTCCGGGTTTTCGGTCGCGACGTTCGCCCCGTTAACGGCCGGAAGGCCCCACAGTTCAGACGGTTGAACGCCGTCTCAGGCCACTCCGTCCCAGGTTTCGGTCAGCACCCGGCCGGCATGGGAGAGCCGGGCGCGCAGCACCACGTCGCCCGCCGGCCACGGCTCGGGCGGCCGGAACTCGGCGTAGAGGCGCCAGCCCCCCGTCTGCGGCACCCGCTCCGCGTAGGGCTCGACGAAGGCGCCGGCACTCGCCGAGAGGGCGACCTCGATGGCTGCCCGCGGATCGTCGGGCAGGCCCGGCCCCTCGAAATCGATGGCGTAGAGGCGCCGCTGAGGAGAGGGCGGGTTCGTGGGCCGCAGCCGCTCGGCCGAGCCGACGCGGGTCGAGACAACGCGGGCGAGTGGCGGCGCGATGGCCGGCACCGGTTCGGCCCCCACCGTGACGAGCGAATAGGCGAGCCGCAGGGGCCGGCCGGGGGTGACGGGCGCCTCCGGCACGAAGGCGGCCACGATGTTGTCGGTCGCCTCGGTCCGCGAGGGAATCTCGAACAACCGCACTGATCCCGCGCCGAAGCCGTCGCCCCGGGGCGCGACCCAGAGGCCGGGCCGGTCCTCGTGCCGGGCCTGCACGTCGAGGAAGGCCGAAAAGTGCCGCTCCCGCTGCATCAGCCCGAAGCCCTCGAGGGGCGCCGCGCGGAAGGACGAGATTTGCGGCACCGCCCGCCCGTTGACGAGGGGGCGCCAGAGCCGGTCTCCCGGCGTCTGCACCAGCAGCCCATCCGAATCGTGCACCCGCGGGCGGAAATCATCGAAGGGTTCCGCACCCCGCGCACCCGGTCCGTTCTCGCCGTGCAGGAACATGCTGGTGAGCGGCGCCAGCCCGAGGGCCGTGATCGCCCGGCGGGGGAACAGAGCCGCCTCGACCGCGATCGTGGAAGGGTCGCCCGGCGTCACGCCGAAGCGGTAGGCACCGGTCAGGCTCGGCCCGTCGAGGAGCGCCAGGACCGTGATCGATGCGGCGTCGCCTCGCGGCTCCTCGATCCAGAAGGTCGTGAAGTCGGGAAACTCCTCCCCCTCCGGCAAGCCGGTGTTCACGGCCACGCCGCGGGCGGAGAGGCCGTAGATCTGCCCTCGGCCGCGGACGCGGAAGTAGGAGGCCCCCAGAAAGACGAGGAACTCCTCCTGCTCACCGGGCCGGGCGGCATCGAAGCCGTGGGCGATGCGAAAGCCCGCATAGCCCAGCGCTGGCGGATAGGTGCGGCCCCGGAGGCTTGGACCGAGATCGAACAATCCGGGATCGTAGCCGAAGGGCCGGGGCGCCTGTCCCGGCGCCTGGAAGAAGATCTCGACGCGCCGGGCGTGCAGGCCGCCGCGGTGGAAGGGCTGGAGCGAGAAGCGCGGCCCGAGCGGCACCGTCGCCTCGGGACGGACGCGGATCGCTTGGAACCCGTCGTAGCTGAGGCCGGCCAGTTCCGGTGGGAGGACGTCGGCCGGCGGGCGGTAGGGTTGCCGCGCCAAACCCTCGGCCCGCTCGGCCACGTCCTCGAAAGTCATCGGTCGGCCGGGGACTTGAGCGGATTGCAACGTTTGAGCCATTGTTCGGGCGGCATTCAGGTCGAGAAAGCTAGGCACACACAGGCCGGCCGAACCGGCGAGAGCGGCACGAACGATGTCGCGACGCGAAACGTCTCTCTCCCCGGGCGCTTCGTCGCCCGCGTCCGACGGCTCTTCCATCCGTTCACCCCTCCCGCGAGTGTCGACGCCGATCATGTCCAGCCCAGACTTGCCGCAGGCGGACCTCTCCGTCGAGACGGGGGCCGGTGTCCAGGCCCGCGCGAGGGGAGCGGGTCCGGCACCGCGGCCGGCCTCCTTCCTCGTCCGCCGCCTCGCGCTCGCCCTGCCGACGCTGGCCACCGCGGCCGCCATCGCCGCCCTGGCGCTCGCGGCCTACGGCGTGCCGGAGACGTGGCTCGGGGGCGCGGTGCTGGGGCTCTTCGTCGTGCTGATGGCGTGGCAGTCCTTCACCGCCTGGCAGTACCTCTACGGACTCGCCGCCGCCCTGATGGGCGAGCGGGCGCTCTCGACCCTGGAGCGGCGCGCCGCCACGATCTCCACCCGTCCCACGGGTCTCAGCCGCACCGCTGCGGTGGTGGCGATCCACGCCGAGGACCCGATCGCGGTCTTTTCCGCCATCCGCGTCATGGCCCGCTCGCTCCAGCGCGAGGGCGGCGACGGCTCGGACCTCGACATCTTTGTCCTCTCCGACACCCGCGAGGGTGCGATCAGCGCGGTCGAGGAGCACGAATTCGCCCGCATCCAGGCCTGGGCCCAGCGGGAGGGCCGCGGCATGCCGCGCATCCGCTACCGGCGCCGGACCGAGAATACCGGCCGCAAGGCCGGCAACATCGCCGAGTTCTGCCGCAACCACGCTCACGAGTACGATTTCATGATCGTGCTCGACGCCGACAGCCTGATGACCGGCGCCGCCATGCGCCGCCTCGCCCGGCTGATGGAGGAGAACCCGCGCGTCGGCCTGATCCAGACCGTTTCCTACGCCGCCGGCCGCGACACTCTGTTCGCCCGCATCCAGCAATTCGCCGTGCGGCTCTACGCGCCGCTGAGCTTGCGCTGCCTTGAGACGTGGCAGGGGCCGGACGGGTCGTACTGGGGCCACAACGCGATCCTGCGCATCGAGGCCTTCGCCGGCAACGCCGAACTGCCCGTGCTCTCCGGGCGCCCGCCGCTGGGCGGCGAGATCCTCTGCCACGACATCGTCGAGGGCGCGCTCCTGCGCCGCGCCGGCTGGGAGGTGCGCCTGCTGCCGGAGATGGGTGGCACCTGGGAGGAGATGCCCACCAACCTCATCGACCTGCTCGGCCGCGAGCGGCGCTGGTGCCAGGGCAACCTGCAGCACATCCGCGTGCTGCCCTGGAAAGGGCTGCTCGGCGCCAGCCGCTGGCATCTCGGCGTCGGCATCCTGGGCTACGGGGTCTACCCGCTCTGGATCGCCTTCCTGGCTCTCGGCACCTGGCAGGCGGCGCGCCTGGGCGAACTCGGGCTGCTCGGCTACGGGCTCGACGGGCGCGGCCCGGCGGCCTGGGCGCTGGCCGCCCTCGTCGTCGCCAGCATGGCCCTGCCGAAGCTCCTGAGCCTCGGCTACGTGCTGGCCTCGCCCGAGCGCCGCGCCGCCTTCGGCGGCACCGGCTCGCTGCTTGTCAGCGCCGCCCTGGAACAGGCGATCTGGGTGCTGCTCTGGCCGGTCATGGCCCTGTTCGCGGCGGGTGCCGTGGTCACCACGCTGTTCGGCCGGGTGGTGCGCTGGGATTCCCAGGCCCGCGACGACCGCAGCGTTCCCTGGGCGGAGGCCTTCCGCCTTCAGAGCGATGCGGTGGCGGCGGGCTTTGCGCTCGCGGTTCTGCTCGCTTTCGCCGGCGATGCCCTTCTCGCCCTGTGGATGGCGCCGGTCGCCCTCGCCCTGCTGACGAGCCCGGCCCAGAGTGTGCTCACCAGCAGCACCCGTCTCGGTCTCGGCTCGAAGGCGCGCGGCCTCTTCCTGACCGAGGACGACACTCGGCCCGCCCCCGAACTGGTCGAGCTGCACCAGGGCCGGGCCGCCGGGGCGGTCTCCAATGCCGGCGAGGCCGCCGCGTGGCTGCGAGCGCCCATCGACGAGGCCGGCGCACCGACCTCGCATTGAGCGCGCTCACTTCTGCTCGAGCGTCTCGATCGGGTTGGTGCGCTGGGTCGGGGCGGGCTCGCGGGTGAGGGAGCTGCCCTCCTTCACCGGGTTCGTCCTGCCCGGGTTCGTCTTGCCGCCGACATCGGAACCGGGATCCTGGGACGGTTGGGTCGGGACGGCGCCGCTCGCGAGTTCCAGGCAGGTGATCAGTTCGACGTAGGACGGGAAGCCGCCGGCCTGGAACTGGGCGGTGCATTGCCGCTTGGCCGCGGCCGGAAACTCGCCCCAGCGCTTCTTCAGGTCGGCCTCCGCACTGCGCTCGGAATTCAGGCAGGCGTTCTTGTCGGCGTTGTCGCTCAGCGTCCGCTGAACCCGCTCGGCGGACTTGCAGGTGCCCTCGACATCGAGCTTCGGCGGACCGTCATCGGCACGCGCCATGCCGTGGCCCGCAAGGACGCTCAAACCCCCCAGCGACAGGACGGCGAGGAGGAGGGAGGCACGGTTCGTCATGGCAGGGATCGTCATGGCTCGATTCGTCGCGGTTCGGGGAACGGTGCCCGGACAACGCGCGGACGAGGCCGAGCGCGCTCCCGTTCGCCGAAAAATCAGCGGCGCCCCCAGCCGGCCCCCCCGTGCGCCCCGCGCAGGGCCGCCTCGAGATCGCGGAAGAGGTCGTCCGGCTCCTCGATTCCGGTCGAGAGGCGCAGCAGGTCGGGCGGGCAGGGCGTGCCCGCCCCCTCGACCGAGGCGCGGTGCTCGATGAGGCTTTCCACGCCGCCGAGCGAGGTCGCCCGCTTCCACAGGGCCACCCGTGCCGCGGTGTCGATCGCCGCGGTCTCACCCCCGGCAACGCGGATCGAGAGCATGTAGCCGAAGCCGCCCTCCATCTGGCGCGCCGCCACCGCGTGGCCGGGATGGTCGGGCAGGCCCGGATAGAGCACGGCGCTCACCAGCGGATGGGCGGCGAGCCGGGTGGCGAGCCGCAATGCCCCGGCGCTCTGGGCCGCGGCGCGTAGGGGCAGCGTGCGCAGGCCCCGCATCAGCAGATAGGCCTCGAAGGGCCCGAGGATCGCGCCCCAGCCCCCGCGGATCGCCACGAGGCGCTCCCAGAACGCGTCCTTGCGGGCACCCGCCAGGACGCCGGCCACCACGTCGGAATGCCCGTTCAGGATCTTGGTGGCCGAGTGCATCACGATGTCGGCCCCGATCTCCAGCGGCCGGGTTAGGATCGGGCTCGCGGCGGTCGAATCCACCGCGACGCGGGCGCCGGCCTCCCGGGCGATGGCGGCGACGCGGGCGATGTCGGTGACCGTGCAGAGGGGATTGCCCGGCGTCTCGACCCAGACGAGCCGGGTCCGGCCCGGCCGGATCGCCGCCCGCACGGTCTCCGGGTCCTCCATCGCCACGAAGTCGACGGCGAGGTCGAGCCGGGGCGCCTCCTGGCGCAGCCAGCGGCGAAGGCCCCAGTACATGACTTCGGGCGCCACCACGTGGTCGCCCCGCTCGAGCGCGCAGAACACCGCCGCCGCGGCGGCCATGCCGGAGCCGAACAGCAGGGCGCCGGCGCCGGCACCTTCGAGGGCGGCGATCACGTCCTCCGTCTCCCGCGTCGTGGCGTTGTCGGGCCGGGCGTAGGAGAAGCCGGAGCGGTAGGCGTTGTCGGGATCGCGCAGATAGGTGGTCGAGAGGTGGAGCGGCGGCACCACCGCTTGGGTCACCGGATCGATCCGCCCGAGCGCCTGCGCGGCCAGCGTGCGCGGGCTCCAGTCCGCGGGCGACAAACCGGCCTGCGGGTGCACCGCATCCGGATCGCCATCGGGTGCGTTGGACCGGCTCATGGGCTACCTCGTCCGCTCTCGCGTGTCGGGAGCGGCTTGAGCGAATCCGCCGGGTCGGGCAAGGCGGGCGAACGAGCGACGGAGCATTGCGCAGCGCATGAGTGCCCTGGACATCCCCGAACGGCCGGCCCTGCCTCCGATTCCGCGCCTCGCCGCCGCGATCCTGCCGGTCGTGCTGGTGACGGCGGTGGGCTCGCTCTCGACCGGCAGCAACATCGAGGGCTGGTACACGACGATCCGCAAGCCGGCCTTCAACCCGCCGAACTGGGTGTTTCCGCTCGCCTGGACGCTGCTCTACACCCTGATCGCGTTCTCGCTCTGGCGCCTGCTCGGCGCCCGGCCGGTGGCCGGCCCGGCCCGCCGGGCGTGGTGGCTGGCGCTCGCCGCCTTCGCCGCGCAGCTCGCCCTCAACGCGGCCTGGACGCCGGTCTTCTTCGCCGCCCACGAACTCGGCCTCGCGCTGATCGTCGCGATCGCCATGCTGGTGATGATCCTCTGGACGATCCGCCTCTCCTGGCGCTTCGATCGGCCGGCGGCGTGGCTTCTGGTGCCCTACGCCGCCTGGGTCAGCTTCGCCTGCCTGCTGAACGGGACCATCTGGCAGATGAACTGAGGCGGTTCAGGCCGTCTTTACAGTCTGAACTGCCGCAAGCGGGTGCCGGAGATGGGCAGTTCGAACATCGCCCCGCCCTCGACTGTCTCGGAGAGCGCTTCAAGCGCGGACCACACCGCCAGAATGCGCTCCATCTTCTTCACGACTGGTGCCTTGTGGACGGCGCTGGCGAGGAACACCCCGACGAGGCGTGAGGCTCTGAAGGCCGCGTATTCGGCGTGGTTGCGCGTGATTCGGCGATCTTCCGAGATCACGAGCCAGCGGCCTTCTCGGCTCAGGCCGCTGATCCATTCGACATCGGACGCGTCGCTTCGGAACTTCTCGCGGAGCATCGCGACCTCATGGCGATCACGGAACAGTTCCCGAGTAGCCCGCGCGAGGGCCGGTGACATGTTGTGATCGAAGAAGATTTTCACGCCGCCTTGAGTGAAGCTTCGAACTTCACGGCGTCGCGAACGACCGGAACGGGGACTTCGTAAAGGTAGGCTACGCGCTCCATCGAGCCTTCTGCCTTAACGGCCTCGGCCAGGGCCACTGTCGGCACACCGGATTCGGTCGCAACCGGCTGACCGAACGCACGCTGAGGATCGACCACGATCGACGGCTTGCCGTGATAAGGACGCCAGCGGCTGACGGCATCCGCCTCGATATCAAGATCGCGGAAGGTTTGCTCGACGATGCTCTTGAAGGCGAATTGGTGTTTCTTCAGATCCAGAAGCTCGCTTTCGCCCGAACGCCGCAGGCTGTCCAAGAAGATGGTGCGTCCATCGGTGCGGAAGCGCCGGGTGGAGAAGGGACGGTCGTCCTCGACGCATGCGCGGGCGTGATCCAAGCAGCTGCGGATCGTGCGAAGGCCGAGCCCCGCAGCCAGAAAGGCGGCGACGAACCGCAGCTCGATCAGGTCACGGAAACCCATTTCGATCCGCATACCGGCCCGCGGCAGTTCCGGCTCCCAGAGCGGCGGCTGACGCGTCTCCCCATCGCCAGAGCGGGTGGCATAGCCTCCGAGCCAGCGGTTGATGTTTCGCGCCGGCACGCGCAGCAACCGCGCCGCTTCCGGGACCGTGTAATAGCCGATGCCGAGCGGCACAGCGCCGGCGTGGGTGCCGACAACGTCTGATTCCATGCAAGCAGCTTAGATCGTGGAACGGCCGGGCGCCATGAGACTCGCTGCAGCGAATCTCACGCGGCTAGCGCGCGCGTCACCGTCGAGCGCAGGTCGGCCAGCGAGAAGGGCTTCGTCAGCACGTCGGTGACGATGGCATCGAGGCCGCGGGCGCGCTCGCGCTGGTCGGCGAAGCCCGTCATCAGCAGGATGGTCAGGTCGGGGTAGTCGCGCTTGGCCGCGAGCGAGAGCGCGATGCCGTCCATCAGCGGCATGCGGATGTCGGTCAGCATCAGGTCGAAGCCGCCGCCGGCCTCCGACAGCCGGTCGAGACCGTCGCTGCCGTCGATGGCGGTGGTAACGCTGTGGCCGTCGAGTTCGAGGCCCCGTTTCAGGAAGCCGCGAACCGTCTCCTCGTCATCCACGAGCAGGATGCGCGCCATGACAGGCCGTTCCTCTACCAATCCTTCGAAATGGATCGCGTCGCCCGAGTGATCGCGCGCAAGCGTGGCCTGTCAAGCACCGGACGGCGACAGAGTTCCCTGCCTCGTCATTTCAGCGCAAGTCTTACCGCTATACCGGAAATTCACCGGGCCAGAGGGCGGCCTCAGGCGCCGCCGAACAGGTCCGCGTCGCCGCTCTCGTAATCGACGAGGCCGACGAAGGGCAGCTGCCGGAAGGCGTGGGCCGCATCCATGCCGTAGCCCACCACGAACACGTCCGGGCAGGTGAAGCCGACGAAATCCGCATCGATCGTCACGGCCCGCTTGCCCGGCTTCTCCAGCAGGACGGCGGTGAGGACGCGCTTGGCGCCGCGGGCCATCAGCAGGTCCTTGGCGAAGACGACGGTGCGGCCGGATTCGAGGATGTCGTCGATCAGGAGCACGTCGCGCCCGCGCACCTCGCTCTGCACGTCGCGCAGGATCTCCACCTGTCCCGAGGAAACGGTGGAGTTGCGGTAGCTCGACAGGTGCACGAACTCGACCTGCGGCGAGAGCCCGGCCCGGTGCAGCGAGCGCAGCAGGTCGGCGGCGAACATGAAGCTACCCTTGAGCACCGCGACCACGAGCAGGTTCTCGGGGTTCGCCGCGACGATCTGGGCCGCCAGCTCGTCGTTGCGCTTGGCGATGGCCGCCTCGTCGAACAGGACGCGGACGCGTTTGGATGCGGTGCTCATGCGACTCGTTTGATTCGAAGATTTTGCCGGCGGCACGGGGCGCCCCGGCGCCTCCTCGGGCACCATACCATGCGCGCCCCGCTCCGCCAGGGCCGAGCGTCCGCGGGGTCATGCGAAGATCGTTCCCGTCGAGAGCGGACGGGATCGGCGCAGACGAGAACATCGTCTTTGTCCGAAAGCCGGCGGCCACCTTTCGGGACGAGGCTCTAGCGGCTTTCGTCCTCCCGGGCCGCGGCCGCGGCGCCGTCGGCGGCGAAGCGCACCTCGATCTGCCGGCCCTTCTCGGGCGGGGCTGAGAGGCTTGCCCTGAAGCGCGCCCGCTCGCCCGGCTCCAGGGAGGGGCGCGGGCCCGGCACGCTCCAGCGATAGAGCGATTGTCCGGCGGCGTCGCGCACCTCGACCTCGATGGCGGGCACCGCGACACGGGCGCGGGCGACGCCGACCACGTCGCCCTCGACGACGAGACGGGCGGGATTCGTGCCCTCGGCCGGGAGCTGGAAGGCGGCGATGTCGGCAAGGTCGACGCCGCGCAGGTTCACCGGCAGGCCGACCTGGGCGAAGAGGCCGGCCGTCTGCGGCATCGCCCGCACCACGCTGGCCCGGCCGAGCAGCATCAGCGGCAGCACGGCGGCGACGGCAAGGCCCGCGGCGAGGGCGGGCGAGAGGCGCCGGGCGGTTTTCGGCTTCGTCCTGCCGCGCTTGGCCGAGCGGGCGGTGGGCGGCGGAGCCTCCTCCACCGTCGTGGCGGCCGGCGGCTCCGGGGGCGCGGGAGGCGGTTCGGGGGCGGCCTCCTCGGCGGCCGACATCTCCTCGAACATCGCGGCGACCACGTCGTCGGCCGAGATGAACCAAGTCTCGCGGCAGGCCGCGCAGCGCACCGAGCGGCCGGAGGTGCCGACGCGCTCGGCATCGATGCGGTACTCGCTGGCGCAGGCCGGACAGACGATCAGCATGGCGAGGTGGCGCCGGGTTGGGTAGGGTCCCCGCAGCGGGTTGCCGCGCACTCGAAAAGGACACAAACGTTCTCCCCGAGTAGGGTTAACCGGCCGTGAAGCCGGCCGGGTACAGGGTCGGTCCCTGCCTTGCGGGAAAGCGTCGGCAGGAAAGCGTGGAGTGAGCGGGCGTTGTCGGCTGGGATGAACACGGGCAGCCTGCTGTCCGGCGCGGAGGAGCCCGTCGTCCGTTTCGAGAGCGTGGGCATGCGCTACGGCCTCGGGCCGGAGGTGCTGTCCGACGTGAGCTTCGAGATCGCGCCGCACTCCTTCCAGTTCCTCACCGGTCCCTCGGGAGCGGGCAAGACGACGCTGCTGCGCCTGATCCTGCTCTCGGTGCGGCCCACCCGCGGGCTCGTCTCGGTCTTCGGCGAGGAGGTGAGCGGCATCTCCAACAATGCGCTGACGGGCCTGCGCCGCCGCATGGGCGTGGTGTTCCAGGATTTCCGCCTGCTCGATCACCTCACCACCTACGAGAACGTGGCGCTGCCCCTGCGCGTGCAGGAGCGGGCGGAGACGAGCTACCGGGCGGAGGTGGTCGAACTCCTGCGCTGGGTCGGCCTGGGCGAGCGCATGCACGTCCTGCCGCCGCTGCTCTCGGGCGGAGAGAAGCAGCGCGCCGCCATCGCCCGGGCGCTGATCGCGCGGCCGGAACTGCTGCTCGCCGACGAGCCCACCGGCAACGTCGATCCGAGCCTCGCGCGCCGCCTGCTGCGGCTCTTCATGGAGTTGAACCGGCTCGGCACTTCGGTGCTGATCGCCACCCACGATTACGGCCTGATGGACCTCGTCGAGGCGCGCCGCATGGTGCTCTCCGAGGGTCGCTTGCGGGTGGAAGGCTGATGAGCGAGGTGCGCTCCCCCGATCAGGGCGTCACGCAGAGCGCCGGGCAGGGCCGCCCGTCCGCCGCACGGGCCGCATCCGAGCCGCCGCTGCCGGCCAATCTGCGCCGCAACGCGCCCCTGGTGCCGACCGATTCCGCGGCGAGCCAAGCCCTGGCCGCGGTGATCGCCATCCTCACCTTCCTCGCCGCGCTCTGCGCGGGCGCGGCCGAGATCGCCGTCTCCAGCGCCGGCCAGTGGCAGGGCAGCGTGGCGCAGGAAATCACGGTGCAGATCCGCCCGAGCGCCGGGCGCGACATCGAGGCCGACGTGCGGCAGGCGGAAGCGCTCGCCCGGGCCGCTCCGGGCATCGTCGGCGCGCGCGTCTTCTCCAAGGCGGAGGCCGAGCGGCTGCTGGAGCCCTGGCTCGGCAGCGGCCTCGACCTGTCCGACCTGCCGGTGCCGCGGCTGATCGCGCTGACGCTCTCGAACGACGCTCGACCCGACCTCAAGGCCCTGCGCACGACGCTGGCGGAGGCCTTGCCGGGCGTGGCGAGCCTCGACGATCACGCGCTCTGGCTCCAGCGGCTCTCGACCATGGCCAACACCCTGGCCGCGATCGGCATCGGCGTCGTCGCCCTGGTGCTGCTCGCCACCGGCCTCGCCGTGGTCTTCGCGACCCGCGGGGCCATGGCCGGCAACCGAGAGGTGGTCGAGGTGCTGCACTTCGTGGGCGCCGACGACGACTACATCGCCAAGGCCTTCCAGAGCCGCTTCTTCCGCCTCGGGCTGCGGGGCGGGGCGCTCGGGGCGGGTGCCGCCCTCGTCACCTGTGCCTTGGCCGGCCTGCTCGCCCGGATGTGGCGCTCGGGCCCCGCGGGCGAGGAGATCGAGGCGCTGTTCGGCACTTTCCAGATCGGCTGGCGGGGCTACGCGCTCATCGTACTGATCGGCGTGATCGCCTCGCTCGTCACGGCCGCGGTCTCGCGCTTCACCGTGCGCCGCTTCCTGCGGTGAGGCCGGGGCGAGCGGCGCGTTCATCTTTCGTCAACCATTGCGGACCGAGACTTCGTCACCACACAACCGTCATGAGCCTCAGTCCCCTCCGCCATGTTCCTGCGAGCGCCACGTCGGCAGGCGGCCGGCCCGGTTTCGTGCGGTGTCCCCGCGGAGGCGCTGGGATGGTCCTGGGCCGCTCTGTCGATGCGCGACCCCGCCCCACCGCCGGCAGCCCCGCGTCGAATGCCTGAGGCGCGGACCAACCCGAAGCGCACAGCCCTGGTCCTGAGGCTGCTCCTCGGCCTCGCTCTGGCCGGGATGCTGGTGCTGACCGGCGGCTTCCTCGCCTTCGTCGCGGAGGTCGAGCGCGCGGACCGCCCGAGCCTGGAGGGGGCCGACGGCATCGTCGCGATGACCGGCGGCTCGCAGCGCATCGGCGACGCCATCGACCTGCTCGCGGGCGGGCACGGCAAGCGGTTGCTGATCTCCGGCGTCAATGAGCGCACCACCCGCGACGAGATCGCCCGGCTCAATCCGGCCCAGGAGCACTGGATCGCCTGCTGCGTCGATCTCGACTACCGCGCCCGCAACACCATCGGCAACGCCATCGAGACCCGGCGCTGGATGCGCCGTCACCGGTTCGGCACGATCGCCGTGGTGACCTCGAACTACCACATGCCGCGCACCCTGGTGGAACTGCGACACGCCCTGAACGACGGCGAGACGATCATTCCCTATCCCGTCGTCTCGGACGGCCTCGATCTCGGCCGCTGGTGGGCGGATCCGGCTGCGACGCGCCTGCTCGGTGCCGAATACCTCAAGTTCCTCGTTGCCTGGGCGCGCACGCGCGTCGAGTCGGACCCCGAGCAGTCGCGCTTCGCCGTCCTGATCGGGCGCCGCCAGCCGGTGAAGGTGGTCGCCGAGCACCTGCTGCGCGAGACGGAGCGACCGCAGCCCCATTGACGCGGCCGTCCGCAACCCGGCTCAGGGGACCGGAAACAGGGCTTCGACCGCCGTCAGCACCGTCGCCGTGGAGGCCGGCTTCTCGAGCCGGGGCAGGGCGGCGTAGGCGGCCGGCAGGGCCTCGGCCTCGTAGCCGGTGATGACGAGGATCGGCACCCGCCGGGCGAGGAGCCAATCGGCCACGCCGTAGGCCTGCACGCCCCTGAGGCCGAGATCGAGGATCGCCGCATCCGGATCGGGCTCCGAACGCAGCAGCGCCATCGCCGCCTCGACCGAGGCGACAGGCCCGAGCACGATCGCGCCCGCGTCCTGAAGCGCCCGTCGCACCTCGTCGGCCCAGAAGTAATCGTCCTCGATCACCAGCAGGCGACGCCCCGGCACGGCGGTCCACGTCAAAGCGTTTCTCCCTGACGATTCAACGAGGAGGGATGTCACCGGTCCCCGCGCAGGCACGGGCTGGAAGGAAACGATCCGGAGCGATCGATTAACAGGCGCCAAGTTATCTTGGGCTAAATTCATTCGCGAAAAAAGCACGCTGAGGTTGCATTTGCAAGCGGGTTCAAGGCCGCTATGCGTGGCGAGGATCTGGCAAAGTCCCGCCACTTCATGCACAGCAACCGGTCTCGCTCAGCCCTCGTCCCGACCGCTCGACCGACTGCCGCATGACCGTGGTTCGCCCGCCCGCCCTCGAAGACTTTCGCCGCGTCGTGGTGAAGGTCGGCTCCGCCCTCCTCGTGGACAGGGGACGGGGACGCCTGCGCCACGCCTGGCTCGCGGCTCTGGCCGAGGACATCGCCGACCTGCACGCCCGTGGCGTCGACGTGGTGGTGGTCTCGTCCGGCGCCATCGCCCTCGGCCGGACGGTGCTCGGGCTCGCCCCCGGCGTTCTGCGCCTGGAGGAGAGCCAGGCCTCGGCGGCCGTTGGCCAGATCGCGCTCGCCCGCCACTGGACCGAGGCCCTGGGCCACCACGACATCGTCGCGGGGCAGGTGCTGGTGACGCCCAAGGATACGGAGGAGCGCCGCCGCTACCTCAATGCCCGCGCGACGGTGCAGAAGCTCCTGGAGGTGCGCGCCGTCCCGGTCGTCAACGAGAACGACACCGTGGCGACCGCCGAGATCCGCTACGGCGACAACGACCGGCTGGCCGCCCGCGTCGCCACCATGATCAGCGCCGACGTGCTGGTGCTGTTCTCCGACATCGACGGCCTCTACACCGCGCCGCCCCACAGCGACCCGCAGGCCCGCCACCTGCCGGTGATCGAGCGGGTGACGCCGGAGATCGAGGCGATGGCCGGCGGCCCGGCCTCGGAACTCTCCCGCGGCGGCATGCGCACCAAGGTCGAGGCGGCCAAGATCGCCGCCAGCGGCGGCACCCACATGGTCATCGCCGACGGCCGCGGAAAGAACCCGCTGCGCACCGTGCGCGAGGGCGGGCGCTGCAGTTGGTTCCTCTCGGGCTCGACCCCGACCGCCGCGCGCAAGACCTGGATCGCCGGATCGCTGGAGACCTCCGGCACCCTCGTCGTCGATGCCGGGGCCGCCCGCGCCCTGGAGGGCGGGGCGAGCCTGCTGCCGGTCGGCGTCACGGGGATCGAGGGCAGCTTCGCCAAGGGTGACGCCGTTCTGATCCGGGGGCCGGACGGGCGCATCCTCGGTCGAGGTCTGGTGGCCTACGACAGCGCGGATGCCGCCGCCATCATCGGCCGCTCCAGCCGCGAGATCGCCGCCGCCTCGATCCAGGCGGGGCGGACCGAGATGATCCACCGCGACGACCTCGCGATGATCGATCCCTGACGCGGGCGCAGGCCGACGGGGCATCGTCCCAAACGGAACAATGCAACAACCGTGCTTGTTCAACCCCCGCGCGACGTGCAAAGGGGCGGGAAAGTGCATTTGCCTTCAATCGCGCCGTCCCTCGGCGCATGACGGGAAGCGGGAACGTGCCTGTCCTGAATCTCAAGTCCGATTTCGCGGATTCCGACGACCTCGAAACCCTGATGGCCGGAATCGGTCGGCGCGCCCGCGCCGCCGGGCGGGCCATGGCGCTCGCGCCGGCCCAGACCAAGGATCTGGCGCTGCGCGCGATCGCCGAGCAGATCCGCGCCGGCGCCCCGGCCATCCTGCGCGAGAACGCGCGGGACGTCGCCGCGGCGCAGGCCGCCGGCCTGACCAAGGCGATCATCGACCGGCTCACCCTGGACGAGGGTCGGGTCGCCGCCATCGCCGAGGCTGTCGAGAAGGTCGCGACCCTGCCCGACCCGGTCGGACGCCAGCTCGCCGCCTTCGAGCGGCCGAACGGCCTCCTGATCGAGCGCATCTCGGTGCCGCTCGGCGTGGTCGGCGTCATCTTCGAGAGCCGTCCCAACGTCACGGCGGATGCCGGCGCCCTCTGCCTCAAGGCCGGCAATGCGGCGATCCTGCGCGCCGGCTCGGATTCGCACCGCACGGCGACGGCGATCGCCGCGGCGATGAGCGAGGGCCTGTCCCGGACCGGCCTGCCGGCGGACGCGATCCAGCTCGTGCCGACCCGCGACCGGGCGGCCGTGGGCCTGATGCTGACGGGTCTCTCCGGCTGCGTCGACGTGATCGTGCCCCGCGGCGGACGCAGCCTCGTGGAACGCGTTCAATCCGAGGCCAAGGTGCCGGTCTTCGCCCATCTCGATGGCATCTGCCACGTCTACGTGGCGGCGGGCGCCGATCTCGCCATGGCCCGCACGGTCCTCGTCAACAGCAAGATGCGCCGCACCGGCATCTGCGGCGCCGCCGAGACGCTGCTGGTCGATGCCGCGGTGGCGGAGAGCCATCTCAAGCCGCTGGTCGAGGCCCTGCTCGACGCGGGCTGCGCCGTGCGCGGTGACGCGGCTTTCCAGGCCGCCGATGCGCGGGTGACGGCCGCCGACGAGGCCGATTGGCGCACCGAGTATCTCGACGCGATCATCTCCGCGAAGGTGGTGGACGGGCTCGACGCGGCCATCGCGCATATCGAGGCCAACGGCTCGCACCACACCGACGCGATCATCACCGACGACAACGAGGCCGCCGGACGTTTCCTCGCCGAGGTCGACTCCGCCATCGTGACCCACAACGCCTCGACCCAGTTCGCCGATGGCGGCGAGTTCGGCTTCGGCGCCGAGATCGGCATCGCCACCGGCCGGATGCATGCCCGCGGGCCGGTCGGCGTCGAGCAGCTCACCACCTTCAAGTACCGGGTCCACGGCAGCGGCCAGACGCGTCCGTAGCGGGAGACGGAGCCTGCGCGAGACCTCTCTGCCGCCGGCCGCTCCGGGCATGCGGATCGGCCTCTACGGGGGCTCGTTCAACCCGGCCCATGCGGGGCACCTTCATGTCAGCCGCACCGCCCTGCGGCGGCTGCGTCTCGACCGTGTCTGGTGGCTCGTCACGCCCGGCAACCCGCTGAAGGACCGGCGTCTCCTCGCCTCGCCGGAGGAACGGGTGGCGCGGGCGCGGACGATCGCCGCCGACCCGCGCATCGCGGTCACGGCCTTCGAGGCGGTGATCGGCACCCGCTACACCGTCGATACCCTGCGCTGGCTCGTCCGGCGCCGCCCGGGCCTGCGCTTCGTCTGGATCATGGGCGCGGATTCCCTCGGCAGCTTTCACCGCTGGCACCGCTTCGAGGATATCCTCGATCTCGTGCCCGTCGCGGTCATCGACCGGCCCGGCCACACACTCTCCGCCCCGGGCGCACGGGCGGCCCGGGCCTTCGCCCGCGCCCGGGTCCCGGAAAGCGACGCGCTTTCGCTCCCGGGACGACATCCGCCGGCCTGGACCTTCCTGCACGGCCCGCGCTCGGATCTTTCCTCGACCGCCCTGCGCTCGGGCGCGGCCGGCGCGCCTACGGCGGCGATGCCCTGACCGGCACCGCCCGCTCAGGCCTTCCCGCTCGGGGCCGGCAGCGATTCTCGGCCGTCGCCTGCCCCGATCAGCGCATATCCTTGGGGAGATGCTGGAGCGGTTGGTCCGGTTGGCGCCGTCGGCGCCCTGGACGGACCCGGGCGACTCCATCACGTCCGTCGTGGACTGGATCGCAGTCGGAGGGGCGACCCCACCGGTCTTCCTGTCTGCAGCCGGCGTGTCGCCGCCCGGAACCGTCGAGACGCCCGACGGGAGGGTGCCGGGCGTCGGCTGGTCGATCCGGCTGGCGGCCGATTGGGCGAGGGCCGGAGCGGTCGCCGTCATCAGGATCAGCGTCATCGCCGCGACGGTCGTTCGTCCCGAACTCGACATTTGAGCAATCACAGTCTGTCCCTCCCGGAGCTATGGGCGAAGCTGAGTTTGGCTCCATCAATAGCCGGCCCGAACCAACGTTCCTCAGATCCGATCGAATCGAGAAAATTCCCGGCTGATCGAGAAAAAACTGAACCTCCTGCAGATCAGGCCGTTGGGGCGGTGCGGACGGCGAAGCAGCCGCAAGGTCGGTCCCGAGAGAGACTTGTCGCTCTCGGATCATGAACAGTGTTTTGCCTGCTTCGTTCTTCGATCATCCTCACCATTCCGGAGTTTCTCGATGCGCTTCCCCATGATCGCTGCCCTCGCGCTCGCTTGCGTCGCCGTACCCGCCCTGGCGCAGGAGACGGCCGCTCCCGCCGCCGGCACCGATGCGGGCATGAAGATGGCCGAAACGGCAACGATCAAGCTGAAGTATGCCACCGTCAAGCCGGCCGATATCATGTCGTCGAAGCTTGTCGGCACGACGGTCTACAACAACAAGAAAGAAACGGTCGGTGAAGTCGAGGATCTCGTGATCGAGAACGGCAAGACGGTCACCGGCATCATCGTAGGCGTCGGCGGCTTCCTCGGCCTCGGCGAGAGCTACGTCGCCGTCGATCCGTCCAGCGTCGCGATCCACAATCAGGATGGAAAGTGGTCCGTCTACGTCGACACGGACAAGGACACGCTCAAGAACGCTCCGAAGTTCGAATATTCCAAGAAGAAGAACTGACGAAAGCGCGCCGTTGCTGAGATCAAACGGCTGATCCTGCATCGCGGCGCAAATCCCGGCTCGATAGGGGCTGGAGGCGACAACGCCTTCAGCCCTTCCCGATCCCGGGGAGACGGGTCGCACGGATCGCTCGGCCGGGATGAACGCGGACGGGGACTTTGCGTGTCGCCGGCTTGCCGGGGGGCTCTGCTATGGTCCATAGGGCGATTCGCCCGCTTGAAAAGCGGGCAGAAAGCCGCCAATTTCGTCCCGTGGCGGTGTCGCCACGATCCGATCGCCGGGAACCGAACCCCTGTCCGCACACCTCCACCCGGAAACCGCCGGCTCCGCCGCCGAGCCTGCTTCCTCCGACGCCCTGAAGGCCCTTGCCCTCGGCTGCCTCGACGAAATGAAGGCCGAGGAGACCGTCGAGATCGATCTCGCGGGCAAGACCTCGCTCGCCGACACCATGATCATCGCCTCGGGCCGCTCGCAGCGCCATGTCGGCTCCATCGCCGACAAGATCATTCAGGAGATGAAGGCCAAGGGCTTCGGCAATGCCCGCGTCGAGGGAATGCCGGCCTGCGACTGGGTCTTGATCGATGCGGGCGACGTGCTGGTCCACATCTTCCGTCCCGAGGTGCGCGGCTTCTACAATCTCGAGAAGATCTGGGGCGCCGACCGCCCGAGCGGGGCGCTTCTCGCCGGCTGAGGCTCAAGGAAGCGGGGAGACGCTTCCCCGTTCCGGCCGCTCGAACTGATCGGCGAACTCCGCTTCCTGGCGCACGAGGCGACCGAACCGCGCGTGCCGGATCTCCAGCACGAAGCGGAAGCGATGGGGCCCGGTGGCCCCGTGGCTGACCGTGAGAATGCCCGGCGTCAGCCAGCCCGGCAGGGTCAGGCGGAATCCCGGTAGATCGATGAAGTAGCGCTCGCTGCGGAAGACGAGGGCGCGATCCTCCACCAGCACCCGCAGGCTCATGCCGAGGCCGCCGCCGACCCGTTCCTCGAGCCCCGTCGGGCCGCGGAAGCGCTTGGCGGAGTGGATCGCCTGGGGAAAGCCCGAGCCGCGGGCGTAGAGCCGCGTCCAGATCTGACCGCCGCCGGCCCCGTCCTGCGTGACCGCGACGACGCTCGGCACGTCGGCGACGCGGGCCGTCGGAAGCGGTGCACCGACCACCCGCAGCAGCTGCGCCAGCAGCCAGCCGAGCCGGCTCAGCCGCGTCTCGATCACCCGGCCGGCATAGACGGCGCTCTCGTCGTTGCCCAGACGCTTCGAGAAGCGGCGCTGCACGGCCGGCGGGAGCTGCGCCCAATCGGCCTCCGGCACCAGCGCGCGAAAGCGCAGGTCGAGCAGATCCGCCGGCGCCTTCGGAGCGACAGGGGCCGGAGCGGCCATCTCGGCGGCGTTGCGCATGATGCCTCCTCAAGCGTCCCCTCGGACCCGGAGCGTTGCCCGGGGAGGGGGAGGGTCAGGTCTCGCTCTTGACGGGCAGGTAGCGGACGATCCGCCCGCCGAGCCGGATCAGCTTGGCCAGGGTGTTGTGGGGCACGCGCAGCATCTGCACGTACCAGCCGTCCAGCGTCTCGGTGAAGTCGAGCATCGCCTTGAGGCGCCGCGAGGCGACGGCGCCGATGCGCGGGTCGCCCTCGGCCTCCGCCACGCATTCGCGCAGGGCCTTGAGGGCGGGATCGATCTCCCGCTCCTTGCGGCCCGCCGCGATGCGGGTGACCATCTCCCAGAGATCGGTCTCCGCGACGAAGAAGTCCCGCCGCTCGCCCATCACCGGCACGCGCCGGATCAGATTCCAGCCGGCCAGTTCCTTGAGCGAAGTCGAGACGTTGGACCGGGCGATGCCGAGGGTGCCGGCGATCTCCTCGGCCGCGAGCGGCTTGTCGGAGAGGTAGAGCAGGGCGTGGATCTGCGCCACCGAGCGGTTCACGCCCCACTGGCCGCCGAGATCGCCCCAATGCAGGATGAAGCGCTCCACCGCGGGGGCAAGTTTTTCCGGCTGGTCTGAAATTTCTGTCATGACAGAAATTTCAGACCAAAGTGGCCGAATGTCAAGTGGAGATGCGGGGACAGGCCGGGATCGTTGCTGGGTCGGTTCCGCTCGACCGGTTCAGGCCACCGAGAAGCGGTAGGTGGTAGTCGAGGTGAACACCTCCCCCGGCCGCAGGACGGTGCTTGGAAAGCCCGGATGGTTCGGCGCGTCGGGAAAGGCTTGTGTCTCGAAGCAGACGCCGTCGCCGGAGCGGTAGGTCCGGCCCGATGGGCCCACCAGCGTGCCGTCGAGGTTGTTGCCGCTGTAGAGTTGGAGCGCCGGCTCCGTCGTGGCGATGTCGAGCCGGCGCCCGCTGGCCGGGCAGCGGCAGGAGGCCGCCGGGCGCAGCGTCCCGGTCGGCCCGTCCAGCGCGAAGGCGTGGTCGTAGCCCTTGGCCGTGACGATCTGCGGGTGGCCCTGCCGGATGCGCGCGCCGAGCCGCACGGGCTCGCGGAAATCCAAGGGCGTGCCCACGACCGGGGTGATCGCGCCGGTCGGAATCTGGGTCGCGTCGGTCGGCGCGTAGCCCTCGGCGAAGATCCGTGCCTCGTGGTCCATCACGTCGCCGCTGCCCTCGCCGGCGAGGTTGAAGTAGCTGTGATTGGTGAGATTCAAGACCGTCGGCCGGTCGGTCGCGGCGCGGTAATCGATGCGCAGCGTGCCGGTCGCGGGCAGGCTGTAGCGCACCTCCACGTCGAGCGTGCCGGGAAAGCCCTCCTCGCCGTCGGGGCTGCGCCGCGTGAGCGCCAGACGCATCGCGTCGGCGGCCGTGACGCGCCAGAGGCGCTTGGCGAAACCCGCGGGTCCGCCGTGCATCGTGTTGGGCGGCTCGTTGATCGGAAGCCGGTAGGTCTGCCCGTCCAGGGTGAAGCGCCCGCCCGCGATGCGGTTGGCGTAGCGCCCGGCGATCGCGCCGAAATGCGGGCTCACGGTCTCGTAGCCCTCCACCGTGTCGAGGGCGAGCACGACGTTGGCGGCGAGGCCCTGCCGGTCGGGCACCTCAATGGCGGTGACGATCGCCCCGTAATCGATGACCTGAACGCGCAGGTCTTCGCGGGTCAGCGTGTAGCGGGTGACCGCTTCGCCCTCAGCCGTGGTTCCGAATCGTTCCTCGATCACGCGCCGCTCCCACCGCCGTCGCAGCGTCTACGCGCGAACGGGGGAGGGGTGGCAGCGGCTGTCAGAAATACCCGCGACGCGCCGGTCTTCTACACCGATGCGACGTCGGGCCGGGCGCTCTGCGTATCGTCCGACAGCTGGAGCCGGTGCAGCCGGGCATAGGTGCCGCCGGTCGCCAGCAACTCGTCGTGCCGGCCGAGTTCGATCACCCGGCCGGCCTCCATCACGGCGATGCGGTCGGCCTCACGCACGGTCGAGAGGCGGTGGGCGATCACGAGGGTGGTGCGGCCGCGCATCAGCCGCTCCAGAGCCTCCTGCACGAGGTGCTCCGACTCGGAATCGAGGGCGGAGGTCGCCTCGTCGAGGAGCAGGATCGGCGCGTTCTTGAGGAAGGCGCGGGCCAGCGAGATGCGCTGGCGCTCGCCGCCGGAGAGGCGGCCGCCGCTCGGGCCCACTTGGAAGTCGTAGCCCTCGCCGAGCCGGCTGATGAAGCCGTGGGCCGCCGCGGCCTGCGCGGCCGCCTCGATCTCGGCCCGGGAGGCGCCGGGGCGGCCGAAGCCGATATTGGCCGCGATGGTGTCGTCGAACAGCACGACCTCCTGCGAGACCACCGCCACGGCGGCCCGCAGGGAGGCGATGGTGGCGTCGCGCACATCCGTGCCGTCGATCAGCACGCGGCCCGCCGTGACGTCCTGGAGGCGCGGCACGAGGTTGAGCAGCGAGGACTTGCCCGAGCCCGAGCGGCCGACGAGCGCCGTCCGCGATCCGGCCGGCACCACGAGGTCGATGCCCTCCAGGGCCGGCGCGTCGGGCCGGTAGCGGAAATGCACGCCCTCGAAGCGGATCTCGCCCCGGGTCACGGTCAGAGGCCGGGCATCGGGCGCCTCGCGGATGGTGGGGCGCTCGTCCATCAAGGCGAAGTAGCGCGTCAGCGCGGCGGCGGCCTCCTGCAGGATGGCGTTGAGGGTGCCCAGCGCCCGGGCCGGCTGCGCGGCGAGCAGGAGCGCGGCGACGTAGCCGGTGAAGTCGCCCACCGTACGGTCGCCCGACATCACCCGCTGGCCCACCAGCACCAGCACGCCCGCGACCGCCAGGCCGCCGCCGATCTCCATCAGCGGGTCGAGCCGCCCACGGGCATTGGCCGCCTTCATCTTGAGGCGGCGCACCTCGTCCAAGGCCTGGGCGGCGCGGCCCTTCAGGTAGCCTTCCAGCGCGTAGGTCTTGGCGACGCGGGCGCCCTGCAGGCTCTCGGTGATGAGGCTCGCGGTTAGGCCCATCTGCTCCTGCGTCGTGGTCGAGACCTGGCGCAGCTTCCTGCCGATGCGGTTGACCGGCCCGGCCACCAGCGGCACCGTCACCGCGGCGGCGAGGGTCAGCAGCGGATCCATCCAGACCAGCGCGATCACCAGCGCGACTAGCATGGCGACGTCGCGCAGGAGCACCGTGGAAATGCGGGTCAGCGCCTCCTTGATGAAAGCGAAGTCGGTGGTGAAGCGCTGGGTGAAGGCGGCCGGGCTCTCCCGGCCGAGCTGGGCCAGATCCGCGTCGATCAGGTGGCCGTAGAGCGCGGCCTGCATGTCGGCCTCGACCCGCGTCACGACCCGGTTCGTCAGCACGGTCTGGCCGAACAGCGCGAAGCCGCGCACAGAGGTGACGGCGATGACGACGAGCGGGCCGTAGGCCAGCGCGGCCGTGTCCTTGCTGTCGAAGGCGTCGAAGGCGGCCTTGATGAGGGCGGGATAGAGGCCCGTCGCCGCGCCGACGATGGTGATGAGCACGAGCACCACCGCCAGCGTCGCCCGGTGGGGGGAGAGCCATTCCCGCCAGAGCCGCCGGAGCAGGGGAAGGGTGTCGCCCCTCAGGAGCGGCCGGCGCGCCATGCTGTACCGTGTCGATGCTGACCCCGGCGGGAACGCCGGGGCCCGCGGTGTTTGCCGCTCCGGGCCCGCCGGATCAAGCGCGGGACGCGGTCAGTCCCGCTCGCCGCCGTGCCGATGCCAGCCGCGGTGCGGTCCGCCGTGAGGGCCGCCGTGAGGACCGCCATGCATCCGCAGGGGCCGGGCGAGCACCATGGCGCGGCGTTTCTGCCCCTCGTCGAGAGTCGCGAAGAGCGGGGCGGTCGCATCGGCGAGCTTGCGCAGGGCGTCGCCCCGGGCACTCGCCGCATCCGCCATGGCGCGCAGGGCGCCGGGCGCGTCGTCCACCATCCGGCCGCGCTCGCGCCGGGCCTCGCGCCGCGCATCCCGCTGCTTGGACAGGTCGCGGATCGCGGCCTCCACCGGCGGCCACAGCTTTTCCTGATCGGGATTGAGCTTCAGGCCCGCATGCAGCCCGGCGATGCGCGCATCGGTGAAGGCAGCCCGATCCTCGGGCGAGAACGCGGCCCAGCGGCCGTGCCGATGCCGGCCGCCGTCCGCGAAGGGGTCGGCACGGTCGCCCGCCCGCACCGCCGCGGTGCCGAGACCGGCGGCACCCAGGCCCACCAGCCCCACCAGAAGAAGACCCTTCACCCGTCGCTCGATCATGGGAAGCCTCCACCGCATCGGGACCGCCGGCCCCGAGGTCTCGCGAGGATGCGCAGAGCGACGTCTCTGGCATGTGTCCGGAAGATGAAAGCTTGTCCATGTTCCGGCCCGCCCCTTGGCGATGTGATAATGTTACATTATGACGCGAGCCGAGCGGAGGAGCGGTCGGCATGGCAAGGGGCGTGGCAAGGGGCGTGGCACGGGGCGTTGGACGAGGTTTCGCACGGGGATCGCGGCGCGCGCTGGCGGCGATCGGTCTGGTCCTGCTCGGACTCGCGCCTGCTGTCGCCGCCGAAGCGCCGCTGAAGGCGGTGGCGACCTTCTCGATCCTGGCCGACCTCGTCGGTCAGGTCGGCGGCGAGCGAGTGGCGGTGACCAGCCTCGTCGGGCCCGACGCCGACGCTCACGGCTATTCCCCGGCACCGGGCGACGCCCGCCGGGTCGCCGAGGCGGGTCTCGTCGTCGTCAACGGTCTCGGCTTCGAGGGCTGGATCGAGCGGCTGATCAAGGCCTCCGGTACCAAGGCGCCGGTCGTCGTCGCCTCGAAGGACGTGCGGACCATCGCCGGGCGCCACGACCACGACGACCACGGGCACGATCACGGCGATCACGCCGACCCGCATGCTTGGCAGAGTGTCGCGAACGTGAAGCTCTATGTCGCCAACATCCGCGACGGCCTCAGCGCCGCCGACCCGGGAAACGCCGCACTCTACGCCGCCAACGCCGCCGCCTACACGCAGAAGCTCGACGCGCTGGACGCCGAGATCCGTGCGACGCTGCAGGCGATCCCGGAGGCGCGCCGCCGCATCATCACCACGCACGATTCCTTCGGCTATTTCAGCGATGCCTACGGCATGCGCTTCCTCGCGCCGCAGGGGATCTCGACCGACAGCGAGGCGGGGCCGAAGGACGTCGCCCGCATCATCCGCCAGATCCGCAAGGACAAGGTGCCGGCCGTGTTCGTGGAGAGCATCGCCGATCCGCGGCTGATGCAGCAGATCGCCCGCGAGAGCGGCGCCAAGGTCGGCGGGCGGATCTACTCCGACGCGCTGAGCGGCCCCGGCGGGCCGGCACCGGGCTATCTGGAGATGATGCGCTCCAACCTCAACGCGTTCCGCGAGGCGCTGAGCTGACCTGGTTGCTCAGCCGCCGGTCATCGGCGGGAAGAAGGCGATCTCCCGGGCGCCCGCGATCGGCGTGCCGGGCTTGACGTGGACCCGGTCGATGGCCGTGCGCACCACGCCCTCGTTCTCGAAAGCGTAGTCGTACTCCTCGCCCCGCGTCTTCAGCCAGCCGATCAGGTCGGTGACCGTGACGACGCCCTCGGGCGGAGTCACGACCTCCTCGGGCTTGCCGACGCGCTCGCGCACCCAGGCGAAATAGACGAGCTTCATCTCACATCCACTTCCAAATCCGTCCTTGCGCGGCGGAGCTGACGCAATCCAGAGCCCCATCCTCTCCGGACTGGCCACGCCCTGGATTGCTTCGCATTCGCTCGCGATGACGGATGCGTTAGCGCGGATCGTCGATCACGTGCCGGATCCCGGCCCTCATGTAGTCCCAGCCGGTATAGAGCGTGAGGGCGGCCGCGAGCCACAGCAGGACGATGCCCGCCGCGAGGCTGCCGGGGATCAGGCTCTCCCCCGCCGGGCCGGCGACGAGGACGCCGAGGGCGATGAGCTGCACCGTCGTCTTCCACTTGGCGATCCGGCTGACGGGCAGGCCGACCTTCAGCTCCGCGAGGTACTCGCGAAGCCCCGAGACCAGCACCTCGCGGCAGAGGATGACGATGGCCGCCCAGAGCGACATGCCCTCGATGGTGCGGTCGGCAGCGAGCATCAGCAGGCAGGCGGCGACGAGCAGCTTGTCGGCGATCGGATCGAGCATCCGCCCCAGCGCCGAACTCTGCGCCCAGGCCCGCGCCACGTAGCCGTCGAGATAATCGGTGATCGCCGCGGCCACGAACACGCCGAAGGCGGTCCAGCGCGCACCGACCTCGTCCGGCCAGAACAGCAGGATGACGACGACCGGGACCGCGACGAGGCGGCCGTAGGTGAGGCAGTTCGCGAGCGTCCAGGCCTGCGACCGGCGTCGGGGGAGGACGGCGTTCATCGACGGGGTGAAATCATGGGCCGCATGGGGCGTCAACCGCGTGGGAGGGGGGGCTGCCAAAGGATCGGCCAGGGGCTCGGTCGACACGGGGCTCGGCTCAGGCATTGGCGTGGAAGAAATCGTAGACCGCCCGGGCGGTGGCGGCATTCACGCCCGGCGCCTTGGCGAGATCCTCGAGAGCCGCCCGCTCGATCGCCTTCACCGTGCCGAAATGGTGCAGGAGCGCGCGTTTGCGAGTGGGGCCGATGCCGGCGATCTCGTCGAGGGGGTTCCTCGTCATCTCGCGCTTGCGCCGCGCGCGGTGGGTGCCGATGGCGAAACGGTGCGCCTCGTCGCGCAGCCGTTGCACGAAGTAGAGCACGGGATCGCGCGGCGGCAGCTTGAAGGGGCTGCGGCCGGACACGAAGAAGGTCTCGCGGCCGGCATCGCGGTCGCGGCCCTTGGCGATGCCCACCAGCGGCACGTCGGTCACGCCGATCTCGGCGAGCGAAGCGCGGGCCGCCTCCAGCTGGCCGGCGCCGCCGTCGATCAGCACGAGGTCGGGCCAGGTGGGGAAAGCGTCGGGATCGTCCGAAACCGGGTCGGTCGGCGCCGGCACGGCCTGCGCCTCGGCGGCAGCCCGCGGCTCACCGGCCTCCGCCTCGCGGGGCGTGCGCGGCGCCTCCTTGGCCAGCCGCTTGAAGCGGCGGGTCAGCACCTCGCGCATCATCCCGAAATCGTCGCCGGGGGTCAGCTCCTCCGACTTGATGTTGAAGGTGCGATAATGCGTCTTCATGAAGCCGGTCGGGCCGGCGACGATCATGCCGCCGACCGCGGCCGTGCCGGAGATGTGCGAGTTATCGTAGACCTCGACCCGCCGCGGCGGCTTGTCGAGGCCGAAGGCCTGACCGAGCGCGGTCAGCAGCTTGCCCTGGGAGGCAGTGTCGGCGAGCCGGCGTCCCAGAGCCTCCTTGGCGTTGCGCTGGGCGTACTCGACGAGGTTCTTGCGTTCCCCCCGCTGCGGCTGGTGAACCTCGACCCGGTGCTCGACACGGCTCGACAGGGCCGCAGCCATGAGCTCGGCATCCTCGATCGTGTGACTGACGAGGACGAGCTTGGGGGCGGGCTTGTCGTCGTAGAACTGCGAAATGAACGAGGCCAGCACCTCGTCCGCACTCATGGAGCGGTCAGCCTTGGGGAAATAGGCGCGGTTGCCCCAGTTCTGGAAGTTGCGGAAGAAGAATACCTCGATGCAGAACTGACCCGCCTGCTCGTCGAGGGCGAACACGTCCGCCTCCTCGACGCCCTGCGTGTTCACCCCTTGCGTCCCCTGGATCGCCGAGAGCGCGGCGATGCGGTCGCGGAAGCGCGCGGCGCGCTCGAATTCCAGCGCCTCGGAGGCGCGCTGCATCTCCTCGCGCATCCGATCCTTCACTGCATTCGACTTGCCCGAGAGGAAGGCGCGCGCGCTGTCGGCGAGGCCGGCATAATCCTCCTGCGCGATCTCGCCGGTGCAGGGGCCGGAGCAGCGCTTGATCTGGAAGAGCAGGCAGGGCCGGGTGCGGTTCTCGTAGTAGCTGTCCGTGCAGGTGCGCAGCAGGAAGGCGCGCTGGAGCGCGTTGACCGTGCGGTTGACCGCCCAGACGCTGGCGAAGGGACCGTAGTAATTGCCCTTGCGGCGGCGCGCGCCGCGATGCTTGACGATCTGCGGCGCGGGCCCGTCGCCGGTGAGCAGGATGTAGGGAAACGACTTGTCGTCGCGCATCAGCACGTTGAAGCGGGGCTTCAGCTGCTTGATGAGGTTGGCCTCGAGAAGAAGCGCCTCCGTCTCCGTCGCCGTGGTGACGAACTCCATCGCCGCCGTCTGGGCGATCATGCGGGCGATGCGGTTGGAATGCGCCTGTCCGCGGGCGTAGGAGCCGACGCGGTTCTTCAGGTTCTTGGCCTTGCCGACGTAAAGGACATCGCCCTTGGCGTCGAACATCCGGTAGACGCCCGGCGACGTCGGCAGCGTCGTCCAGAAACGGCGAATGATCTCGGTGCCGGCCTGCACCGCGCCGGGCTCGAAATCGAAGTCGATCTCGGGCGCCTCGTCGAGGGAGGGCGCCTCGCTCTCGTCCTCGTCGAGCCCGTCGGGCGGGACGTCCTCGAAGTCGGATCGGGTCGCGCGGCTCATGGTCCCGATGTAGGCCGCGACGATTCCGGTTGAAAGGGCCGTTTCGCTGCGGCCGATCAGTCGAACAGCGCGTCGATGTCGGACTGATCGACGTGGCCGGGATCGTCCTGGAGCTTGGGGCCGTTGAGGAGCGAACTCTCGTCGTCCGCGGCGGGCTCCGCCGTGTCGACCGCCAGCAGATCGCGGAAGCCTTCGAGCCCGCTCCAGGCTTCGATGACGCGGTCGAGATGCTCCTCGACGAACTTCAGCACGTTGACGATCTTGTTGATGCGCTGTCCGGTCAGGTCCTGGAAGTTGCAGGCTTCGTAGGCGCTGATCACGCTGTCGAGGATGCCGTCGACGTTCTCTTGGGCGGCCTTGGGCAGGCGCAGGCCGCGCATCATGTTGGCGTTGGTCTCGATCCGCTCGATGCTGCCGAGGATGGTCGAGGTGGCCTGCTCGGTGGATTCGACCACGGCGTCGAGCTCGCCCGCCACGCGCCGCATCCCCTTGCCCGTGCTCTCAGAGCGGTGGAGGCTCGCGATCTCGGACTTGGTCCGCGTGATCGCCTCCTTCATCACCTCCAGTTCGTGGCGCATGGCGAAGGCCTCGCCGAGTTCGCGGCGGCAGGCCTCCACGGTTTCGCCGGCGCTCGCGGCCGTGACGCGGCGCAGATCGTTGATCGCCGACAGGATCTCGTCGAGACGCGGGTTCGGCACGCCCGTCCGATCGGCCGCAGCGGCGACCGCCGCCGGAGCGGGAAGGCCCAGGCTTTCCTCGATGCGGTAGCGCTTGGTCATCATCGGTCGGGCAGGCCTTCGGGGTCGGTCAGGTCCGTCACAATCTCCCGCAGCGGTTTCCAATTGCTGAAGTTTTTTGCAAGAACACGCGCATCATGCGCCGGCTTCGCGATGGGTCCGTGGAGGTGAACGCTCGATGCGGGTCTTCACCGGCCGTTGACGATGAATCGGGGATGGGCGGGAGCCCGGCCTCCGTCCCGCAGGATTCACCACGTTCGTTCACCGTCCGCAGGCGCGATCCCCGTGACCATTCCCCTCACGCGAGCAAGGGCGGGAGCGAGGGATGCGTGTGAAACGGTGCGCAGCGGCGGCGATCGCCGTCGCGATGTCGAGCCAAGTGGCGCAGGCGGAGCCGGGCCGCTACGGCGGCGGCTTCATCGAGTATCTGATGACCGGCAGCGCTGCCGGCCAGCCCCGCGCCTCGGGCGTGGACGGCTACGGCAGCCTCGGGCCCGCTCGGGCACCCGTCGCCGTCGAGCCGCGGACCCGGTTCGCGGCCCTGCCGAACCGCGCCCCGCCGGAGGAGGGCGCCATCGCTCGCGCCGTCGATCCCCGCTACGCGCGGCAGGTCATCGGCTATGACGGCCCGGGACGGCCGGGCCAGATCGTGATCGATACGGGTGCCAAGTATCTCTATTTGATCCAGCCGGGCGGTCAGGCGATCCGCTACGGCATCGGCGTCGGCCGGCCGGGCTTCGTCTGGACCGGGGCGAAGACGATCACCGCCAAGCGGGAATGGCCGGACTGGACGCCGCCGGCCGAGATGCTGCGGCGGCGCCCCGACCTGCCGCGGCACATGGTGGGCGGGCCAGAGAACCCGCTGGGCGCCCGGGCGATGTATCTCGGCACCTCGCTCTACCGCATCCACGGCACCAACGAGCCGCATACGATCGGGCAGAACGTCTCCTCCGGCTGCATCCGCATGATGAACGAGGACGTGATCGACCTCTACGAGCGCACGCCGGTCGGCACCCGCGTCGACGTGATCTGAGATCCAAGCCTCCCGTTCAAACGCGAAGCCCGCCGCCGGGAGACCGGCGACGGGCTTCTTCGTCCATCCGCACGCGATGGGTCGGGCCGCCCCGATGTCGCGACCGGGCGCGGTCCGTTCCTGCGGGCTGATCAGGCCCAGTCGTCGTCGCCGCCGTCGCCCAGGTCGCCGCCGAAATCCCCACCGGTATCGCCGCCGCCGAAGGCCGCGTCCTGGAAGCCGCCGTCGCCGCCGCCGAGAGCCGAGCCGAGATCCTGCTCACCGCCGGCCGGGCCGGCCAGACCCGCGGCCGATGCGCTGCCGAGCTGGGAATGTCCGCCGGCGAAGGCGTTGGAGAGGGCGCTGCCGAGCAGCATGCCGCCCGCCGCGCCTGCCGCCATGGGCAGCGCGGTCGCGAGGAAGCCGCCGCCGCGGGCCGGCTGCTGGGCCTGTCCGCCCCAGGGACCACCCTGCTGCGGGCCGCCGTAACCGGGCTGCTGGCCGTAGCCGCCCTGCTGCGGGCCGCCATAGCCGGGCTGCTGGCCGTAGCCCGGCTGCTGACCCCACTGGCCGGCCGGACGCTGCGGCTCTGAGCGCTGGCCGCCGCCGAAGATGCTCGACAAGAAACCGCCACCGCCGCCGGAGGGCTGTGCCTGGGCCTGCTGCCGGGCCTGCTCGAGCTGCTGGTTGAGGCTCTTGATCGCCTCTTCCTGAACGTAGATGAGCTGCGCCATCGCGTAGGGCGCGTAGGGCTGGTTGCGCAGCTTCTCGGCGATGAAGCGCTCGGCATCGGCGTCGCGTTGCTGGCCGGATGCTTGTTCGAGCCGCTGGAAGATGCCGTTGATGATGTCGCGTTCTTCGCTGTTCATGGAGCCGTCTCCCTCAGGCGCCGACGGCATCGTCACCGCGCGGCGGCTACGAGATGGGGACCGGTCGAGCTTTTGTCAGGGGGCGGAGCGACGATTGTCGGCGCCCGGGCGCCGCCGCATGCGCGTTCGCGCACAGGATCGCGGCAGGCGAACGCCGTCTCGAAACGAAAAAGCCCGGCATCGAGCCGGGCTTCTCAGGCGGTCCGGCGGCTCGCTTGCGAGCCGCCGGAGAGCGTCGGGGTCTTAGTACGAGCCGAACTTGTAGTTCAGGCCGGCGCGGACGACGGCGAACTCGGTGTCGCGCTGACGGGCGACGTTGCCCGAAGCCAGCACCACGCCCGGGCTGTTCGTGAAGACGAGACCACCGGCGGGGGTGGAACCGAAGGCGCCACGGCCGCCGTTGCCGCGGTCGAGGTTCACGTACAGACCTTCGACCTTGAGGGTCACGGCCGAGGACTTGAAGAAGTTCAGGAACGAGTCGGTCGGGAGAGCGTACTCGATACCACCACCCGCGGCCCAGCCGGTCTGGAAGTCGTCGCTCGACACGCCGGTGCCGAACTCACGACCGCCGCCGGAGCCGTAGGCGAAGCCGCCGGTGCCGTACACGAGGGTGCGGTCGAAGGCGTAGCCGAGACGGCCGCGGACGGTGCCGAAGAAGTCGAGGCCCGATAGGCCGTTCGGGTTGAACACCTGGGTGCCGGCCAGGAGCGGGCCGCCGGCGAGGGCGAAGCGGTTCCGGTCACGACCGAAATCGACGTACTGGGCGTCGGCTTCGATACCGATCACGACACCGGAGCCCGGGGTGAACTGGTAGTTGTAGCCGATCTGACCACCGCCGACGAAGCCTTCGTCGCTGCGACGGTTGCCGAAGGCGACGACAGCGGTCGTGCCCGGGGCAACGAGGCCGGAGGCGCCGTTCACACCGAGAACGGTCGGGGCGTTGTTGTTGTCACCGGTGCCGAAGCCGTAACCAGCGTTGAAACCGGCGTAGAAGCCCGTCCAGGTGAAGACCGGCACCGGCTGGAACACCGGCGGGGGAGCCGCGCGGCGCGGAAGGTCGGCAGCGAGCGCCGAACCGGCGAAGGCGATGCCGGCGATGGCCGTGCCGGCGCGAAGGAAGGATTTCATCACTCTGGTCCTCTTTGACTGTGCCGAGGCCTCACTCGGAAGCGCAGCGGCACGGTGCCCCGTATCTATGCCAGCATCCCGGAAGATGCTGTTGCGGCTTGACCACGCCGACCGTCCAGAAGGCGGCCCCTTTGTGGCAGTGGTCTTTGGTCTACCGTCGTTCCAACCAGGAAACGTCGCCGAACGGCCAAGGTTCACGTACGGCCGAGCTTTTTTTGGTGACGCTTCCGGACAGATTGTCGCAGGGTGCAACCACGGCGTTCCGCGACGACGGAGGGATACGACGGCGCGGCCGGGCTTTCGAGTGTTCCAACGCACAAAAGCTAAGCTGAAGGTACCGTCGCGGAGCTTGTTGTAATGATGCAACGCATCATGCCTCGCCGCGCCGCACAACACCTCATGGCGTCAGAGCGATCGCCGAGATGAGACGACCGTAGTCGGGCTCGTTGCGGTGGGTCGTGCGGCGGAAGCTGTAGAACCGGTCGGGATCGGCATAGGTGCACAGGCCGAGCGCGGCGGCTTCGCCGATGCCGGCCTGCTCCAGACGGCCCAAGATGAAGGCCGGCAGATCGAACTGGGCGTGGCCCGGCCGTCCGGGGGCGAAGAAGCGTTCGGCCTCCGGCACCTCGGTGCGGAAGCGTTCCACGAACTCCTCGCCGACCTCGTAGGAGGCCTGAGAGATCGTCGGCCCCAGAACGGCGACGATGGTCTCGCGCCCGGCGCCGAGGCGCTCCATGGCCGCGACCGTCGCCTCGACCACGCCGCCGAGCGCTCCCTTCCAGCCCGCATGCGCCGCGCCGACGACGCGGTTCTCCGGGTCCGCGAAGAGGATCGGGCCGCAATCGGCCGTGGCGATGCCGAGCGCGAGGCCGGGCACGCGCGTGACCATCGCATCCGCCTTCGGGCGGTCGTCCAGCGGGAACGGCGCCTCGACGGTCACGACCTCCGCCGAATGCACTTGGTAGAGACTGACGAGGTTGCCCTCGGGCAGCGCGAGCTGCGCGCACATCCGCGCCCGGTTCTCGGCGATTCTGGCCGGCTCGTCCCGCGATCCGATCCCTCCGTTCAACGAGGCGTAGAGCCCCTCCGAGACGCCGCCCTGACGGGTGAAGAAGGCGTGCCGGACATAGGAGTGCGAGCTGAGTTCGGGCGCTTCGATGAACATGCTGTGCGGGCTCTCACGGGGGAGGCGGGAAGGCCGGCAACGGCCCCAGGGCGGGGTGGCTCGCGCCGAGCACCTTGAACAGGGCGCCCATACCGCGCGGGTCCGGATCGGTCAGGCGGGCTCGTGCGGCCTCGATCGCCGCGGCCTGGTCCGGCCTCGCACGGGTCTTCAGCCGCTCGGCACGCTGGTCGAGGCCGAGCGCCAGAAGGAAGTCGCGCTGCGCCACCGGCCCATGCACGGCGGCGCCCTCGGCCGCGGCGGCGCGGGCGAGGGCCGCGAAATCGACGTGGACGGTGAGATCGGCCTCGCCGGGGCGGGCGAGCGGATCGGCGAACCGGTGGCCCGCCAACGCCTGGAAGGTGTCGCCGAAGCCCGGCCGGTCGTGGCCGTAATCGACGGCGAGCAGGGCGCCGCCCCGGGCGACGAGGCGCCGGCAGAGGTCGCGGGTCACCATGAGCGCTTGGCTCGGCAGGGTCAGCACAGCGCCCTCGGGCGCCTCCGCCGCGATCCGGGCGTCGGGCTCCGGATCGAGGCCGAAGGCCAACCTCTCGCCCTCGGGCGCGAGGCCGACCCGGCGCTCGCACCAGCCGCGCCCCGTGCGCACGAACTGGCGGGCCGGAAGGGCGTCGAAGAACTCGTTGGCGAGCACGAGGAGCGGCGCCTCGGGCAGGCTCGCGACCGAATCGTGGAAGGTCGGTGCGGCCTCGGACAGCCGCTCGGCCTGGATTCGGCGCAGGACCGGGCTCGTCTCGACGAGATGCAGGTCGAAGTCGGCGCCGGCCGCGCGCAGCGCCCGGAGCGCATCGGCCATCAGCGTCCCCCGGCCGGGGCCGAGTTCCACGAGGCAGGGCCGCGCATCCGGCGCGGCCGCGGACAGGGCGGGGAGAATCGCGGCGGCCCAGGCGCCGATCAGCTCGCCGAACATCTGGCTGATCTCCGGCGCGGTGACGAAGTCGCCGGACCGGCCGAGGGGATCGCGGGTGGCGTAGTAGCCGTGGCGCGGATGGCCGAGGCAGAGCGCCATGTAGCGGTCGAGGCCGATCGGCCCGCCCGCCCGGATCTCCCGCGCGAGCAGCGCGAGAAGCGGCGTGGGCTCGGCCTCCACCGTCAAATCTGCCCGGCTTCCGGGCGGATCTCCGGCCCCGTCGATCGGGGCCGCGTCACGCCGCGGGCGGCGAGCACGATGTAGAGAAGTCCGACCAGCGCCATCGGCACGCAGAGCAGCATGCCCATGGTCACGCCGCCGCCGAGCGCGTTGACGTCCTGCCCGAACAGGAAGCCGAGCTGCCGGTCCGGCTCGCGGAAGAACTCGCAGAAGGTGCGCGCCAGCGCGTAGCCCAGCACGAAGATGCCGCCGAGCAGGCCCGGCTTGCGGAAGCCGAAGCGGCGCACGGCCCAGGCCATGACGACGAAGAGCAGCAGCCCCTCGGTGACCGCCTCGAAGAGCTGGCTCGGATAGCGCGGCACGTCGCCCCCGGTGGGGAAGACGACGGCGTAAGCGAAGTCCGGGGCGGGCCGGCCCCACAATTCACCGTTCACGAAGTTGGCGATGCGACCGAAGAACAGACCGATCGGCACCACCACGGCCGCCAGATCCAGCATCGTGTAGCCGTTGAGGCCCCGCGCCCTGGCAAACAGCAGGATCGCCAGGATCGCACCGAGGAAGCCGCCGTGGAACGACATGCCGCCGTTGCGGATCGCCAGGATCTCCAGCGGCTGATCGAGATAGAGCGGCAGGTTGTAGAACAGCACGTAGCCGATCCGTCCGCCGAGCACGACGCCGAGCGCCACCCAAACGATCAGGTCGTCGACATCCGTCTGGGTCGGGCGCTTCACCACGCCCCAGAGGGAATCGGCGGCGACCAGCCGGCGCGCGTAGAACCAGCCGCCGAGAAGCCCGGCAATGTAGGAGAGCGCGTACCACTTGATCTCGACGGGTCCGATCGAGACCGCGACCGGATCGATGGCCGGGAAGGGCAGGGCGAGAAGCGGCGGCATCGACGGCCCATGGGCGGCTTATCGGACGAAGGCGGCGCATTGGACCCGCGCGGCGCGCGAGGTCAAGGCGGCCGGGCCGACCGTTGCGCCCGGTGCTCCTGCGGGCGCAATCTTCGGCCTCTCGGGTCCTGCGGGAGGCGGAGCGATGCTTGGCAACGCGGAAATGGTCGCGCGGCTGGTGCTGGCCGGCATCATGGGCAGCGTGATCGGCTTCGAGCGCGAGCGGCTGCTCTGGGCGGCGGGCCTGCGCACGCACATGCTGGTCTGCGTCGGCGCCTGCCTCGCCATGCTGGTCTCGGCCTACGGCTTCGCCGACGTGCTGGGACAGCGGAACGTCACCCTCGATCCCTCCCGCGTGGCGGCGCAGGTGGTGTCCGGCATCGGCTTCCTCGGCGCGGGCACGATCCTCCTGCGGGGCGAGGTGGTGAAGGGCCTCACCACCGCCGCGAGCCTCTGGGCCGTGGCGGCGATCGGGCTCGCGGTCGGCGGCGGCCTCTACGTCCCGGGAATCGCCGCGACGATCCTCGTGGTGGGCATCCTCGCGGGCGTGAAGCCGATCGAGGAGCGCTGGCGCGACCGGATGCGGACGCGGGAACTCCACCTGACCGTGAAGGCGGGCAGCCTGTCGATCGACACCCTGCAGGAGGTGACCGGGGAGCGAAGCTCGCGCATCCGACAGTTCGTGGTGCGCCCGGGCGAGGGGGAAGGGCTCGAAGTCGTCACCATCGCCTTCGTGCGCCTCTCACAGGCGAGCGTCGACGACATCGCCCGCCGGCTCAAGGAGAATCCGGCCGTGGTGAACATCCGCTCCGGTCCCGAGGCGTGAGCGGGACCGCGCGAATTTCCGCGTCGCCACCCTACTCGGCGGAGCCTGGCCGCACTACGACGTGCGAACGCAACTCTCTGGGAAGAATCGAGCGAACCATGGTGTCGAAGCGGGTCCCCACGAGTCCCTATCCGGACCAGAAGCCCGGCACGTCGGGCCTGCGCAAGAAGGTGCCCGTCTTCCGGCAGCCGCACTACGTCCAGAACTTCGTGCAGGCGATCATCGACTGCATCCCGGACCGCAAGGGCGCGACCCTCGTGATCGGCGGGGACGGGCGCTTCTACAATCGCGAGGTGGTGCAGATCGCCCTCAAGATCGCCGCGGCCAACGGGTTCGGGCGGGTGCTGGTGGGGCAGGGCGGCCTGCTCTCGACGCCGGCCGCCTCCTGCGTCATCCGCAAGCACGGCGCGGTCGGCGGCATCGTCCTCTCGGCGAGCCACAATCCCGGCGGGCCGGAGGGCGATTTCGGCATCAAGTACAACGGCAGCAACGGCGGCCCGGCCCCCGAGAGCGTCACGGCGGCGATCTTCGAGCGCACCAAGGTCATCGGCGACTACCGCATCTCCGACGAGCCCGACCTCGACCTCGGCCAGATCGGCACGTCCGAGATCGACGGGATGCTGGTGGAGGTGATCGACCCGGTCGCCGACTACGCCGAGCTGATGCGCACGCTGTTCGACTTCGACGCGCTCGCCAAGATGTTCGCTTCGGGCTTCCGCATGCGCTTCGACGCGCTCTCGGCGGTGACCGGTCCCTACGCCAAGGCGATCCTCGAAGGCGCCCTGGGTGCGGCGCCCGGAACCGTGGTCAACGGCGAGCCCAAGCCCGATTTCGGCGGCCACCACCCCGATCCGAACCCGGTTCACGCCCACGAGCTGTTCGAGCTGATGCATGGGCCCGACGCGCCGGATTTCGGCGCGGCCTCCGATGGCGACGGCGACCGCAACATGATCGTGGCGCCGGGCCTGTTCGTCACGCCGAGCGACAGCCTCGCCATCCTCGCCGCCCATGCCCAGCGGGCGCCGGGCTATGCCGGGGGCCTCGCGGGCGTCGCGCGCTCCATGCCGACGAGCCGGGCGGTTGACCGCGTCGCCGCCTCGCTCGGCATCGAGGCCTTCGAGACGCCGACCGGCTGGAAGTTCTTCGGCAACCTGCTGGATGCCGGCCGCATCACCCTGTGCGGCGAGGAGAGCGCCGGCACAGGATCGAACCACGTGCGCGAGAAGGACGGGCTCTGGGCGGTGCTGCTCTGGCTCAACATCCTGGCCGCGACCGGCAAGCCGGCGCAGGAACTCGTGCGGGCGCACTGGGCCGAGTTCGGGCGCGACTACTACACCCGCCACGACTACGAGGAGATCGAGACGAGCGCCGCCAACCGGCTGATGGAGGGCCTGCGTGCCAGGATCGGCGCGCTGCCGGGCACGAAGATCGGCGGCCTCACCGTCGAGGCGGCGGACGATTTCCAATACGTCGATCCCGTGGACGGCTCGGTGACGGAGGCGCAGGGCGTGCGGATCACCTTCGCGGAGGATGCGCGCATCGTCTACCGCCTCTCCGGCACCGGCACCGCCGGAGCGACGCTGCGGGTCTACATCGAGCGCTACGAGGCGGCGCGGGACAGGCTGGAACTGCCGGTGGCCGAGGTTCTGGCGCCCGTCGTCGCCGTGGCCCGGGAACTGGCCGACATCGAGCGGCTCACCGGCCGCGCGGAGCCGAGCGTCGTGACGTGAGGCGCGGACGGTCGCGCCCGCACACCGTGCGGGCCTCGGCGGCGCTGGTCCTCCTGCTCGCGGCGGGAGGACCGACCCGAGCCGACGAAACGGGGATCGGCAGCGCCCGCTTCGACCTGCCCGCGGCGTTCGAGGCGTGGACCCGGCGGGACGCGAGCGACGGCCTCCTGTTCCAGCGCGTCTACGAGCCGACCGCTCCACGCGGACGCAAGGGCATGGCGATCCTGCTGGTCGCCAAGCCCAGGCCCGCCTCCGGCGCCTTCGACGCGGCCTTCGCGCAGTTCGTCCGCGGCTTCAAGCAGATCCCGACCGAGGGCAAGCCGCTGACCGCGCGGGCCGGCGAGACCCTCGACGGACACCGCATCCGCATCGAGCAGCGCTGCTGCCGCTCGAGCGAGGGACTGCGCATGAACGCATGGCTGGTCGGGATCGCGGCCGGGGCGAGCGAGCACTACCTCATGCTCCTCACGCTCCAGCTCGAACGCGAGGCCGAGAAGCCGGTCCACGAGGCCTTCGAAGCGCTGGTGCGCTCCTACCGCCCAACGAAGGAGGATCGCGGCTTCGTCCTGGAGCCGAAGCCGGGCGACGGGGGCATGGAAGGGCTCTTCTCGCGCACCGAGACCCGGCTGATGCCGAACGCCTTCGGGGGGATGGATTTCACCGCCGATCAGGCGACGCTGCTGTTCGACAAGGGCGGCCTCTACACCACCGAACTGCCCCGCGAGGGCGACATCGCCGCCCATTGCCGGACCGCGCTCGAGACTTGCGGCACCTATGCGCTGAAAGGCGGGTGGCTCTCGGCCAACCGCATCGACCGGGTCGAGATCGAGGGCAAGTTCGGCCTCGCGACACGCTCCAGCGAGGCGTTCGCTCGCGCGAAGGACGGGGTGACGATCGGCGACAAGAGCTACGCCCGGATGCCGCCCTTCGCCGACGGCCACCGCTTCTCCGGCACTTGGAGCCACACCTTCGGATCGAGCGGCCCGACGGGCTCGGTCGGCGGGGCGCGCACGCTGACGCTCACCCCGGACGGCCGCTTCACCCGCGAGGGCAGCACGGGCTTCTCCTCGACCGGCGGCGCGGTCGACGGCGGCACCACGGTCGCGGGGCACAGCCGCCGGCCGGTGCTGAGCGGGCGCTACGTGGTCTCGGGTTTCCGGATCACCCTCACCGACGAGGCGGGCGGGACGGAATCGCTCAGCCTGTTCGCGCCGGACCGCGACGGGGACAAGCTTCTGGTGATCGGCGGGTCGAACTACCTCAAGCAAGGACGGTGAGCGGGCGGGCTGCCGGTCGCTCGGTCCGTCGTCATCGCGAGGCGGAGCCGAAGCGATCCGGTGCTCCGTACGGGCCAGAAAGGCTCGCACCGCCGGATGGCTTCGCTCAAGCTCGCGACGACGACCCAATACGGTTTCGGGGTGATCGCTTCGATCTCTTCCGCCGTCATTGCGAGGCGTAGCCGTGGCAATCCAGGGCTCCGCACGCTCCGGAGGGGTCGCGCTCTGGGTCGCTTCGGCTCCGCCTCGCGATGACGGAACGGGGTGAAGGCCGAGGCGATGGACCGGGGACGAGATGAGGCACGGTTCGGAGCGGCCGGCCGGAGGTCGAACGGCCCCCTGACGACCTCAGGTCTGGTTCGGCTTGAGCTGATAGAAGATGTGCCGGCCGATCATGTCCTTGCGCTTGAGCCGGCGCGACCAGCCGGGCTTCACGTAATCGGCATGGTAGTGCGTCGCGCCGCCGACCTCGCTGAGATAGGTCTTGCCCTGGATCACGGCGCTGGCGACGCGGGTCGCGCTGCGCCAGGAATCCCCGTCGGTGATGCGCAGCGACTTGCCCTCGCAGGCGAAGGAGAACTGGCAGCCCATGAAGCGGTGGCGGTTCTGATAGACCACGCCGCAGACGCTCGACGGGTAGAGCCCGCTCTTGACGCGGTTCAGCACGACCTGGGCGACGGCGGCCTGTCCTTCTTCCGGCTCGCTGCGGGCCTCGAAGTAGACGGCCTCGGCGAGGCAGCGCTGCTCGCGGTCCATCGCATCGGGCTCGATCAGGTCGGCGTAGCGATGCGCCGCCTCCGGTGCGGAGGCCGGCGGGTCGAGAGGCGAGGGGCCGCGGTCCAGTCGCGCGGAGAAGCCGGGAAGCACGAGGCTCGCCGCCGCGACTTCGATCGGAGTGGCGTCGGCGGGAGCGGGCGTCACCGAGGAGAGGGCGACGGCACGGGGCGTCGAGGGCGTGGCGCCGTCCGAATCCGCGAGGGAGGGAAGTCCGTCCTCGCCCGGCTCGGCCCCGTGGTTCGAGCCCGGCACCGCGACGAAACCGGCATCGATCACGTCCGGGTTCCAGGCGGTGGAGGCGGCGAGCGAGCCAGTCGCGGCAACGTCCTGCGGCGCGAGCCGGTCGAGGCGCAGGGTCGCGTCGGTGCCCGCCGTGGCGGTGAAGGAGACCAGCAGGCCGCTGGCCAGCATCCACGGCACCACCGCCGAGACGATCCAGCGCGGACCGAGTCCCAGCCCCCGAACGCGTCTCGCACGCAATGCCGTTACTCCACGCTCACGAGCGGCCGGACGGCCCAGCCTAGAGCATGGCGGGTCGAACGTGCCTGACGGAGGCGAGTTTAATCGCGAACGTGGTTGCCGGACGGTTAAGGGGCCGGGCGTCCGTGGCGCTGGGCCAGTCCGCCGACGATGACGGCGACGTAGCCGGTGCCGTTCTGCGCGGTGATGATCATCCGGCCCGCCTCGCGCTCGCTGCGCTCGGAGACGAGGTAGATCAATCCCGTGATCCCGAAAGCCGTCACGAGACTGGCGAGGATCCAGAGATAGGCGGCCTGCATCGCGCGATGGCCGGAAACGATGGTGCGATGGTCGAGAACAGCGGAAGGCGAGTCGGGATTCGACATGTCTGCACGTCCCGCGGGAGCCCTGGCCGGACCGGCCGATCGGCGCTGCCCGCGCATCGGTTGTCCGCTAGCAGGTAACGTGCCGCCGCAACACGGGTTCAGCCCGTGATCCGCAAAATTATTGCAACGCTTGTCGCCCCTGGCGCGGGGCGGCCCGCGCGGACCGGTGGTGCCGGTCCGCGCGGACGATGCCGTGTGGCCTCAGGCGTCCTTGCCGAGGGCCGCCTGGGCCGCGGCGAGGCGGGCGATCGGCACGCGGAAGGGCGAGCAGGAGACGTAATCGAGGCCGACGTCCTGGCAGAAGCCGATCGAGGCCGGGTCACCCCCATGCTCGCCGCAGATGCCGAGCTTGAGCCCGGCGCGGGTGGCGCGTCCGCGCTCGACGCCGATCTTCACCAGTTCGCCCACGCCCTCCTGATCGATCGACACGAACGGATCGACCGAGAGGATGCCCTTCTGGGTATAGGGCCCGAGGAAGGTCGCGGCGTCGTCGCGGGAGATGCCGAGCGCGGTCTGGGTGAGATCGTTGGTGCCGAAGGAGAAGAACTCCGCCGTCTCGGCGATCTCGCCGGCCTTGAGCGCCGCGCGCGGCAGCTCGATCATGGTGCCGACCTGATAGTCCAGGGTCTCGCCCGTCTCCTCCGCGACCGCCTTGGCCATCGCGTCGATGCGAGCCTTGACGATGTCGAACTCCATGCGCGTGAAGACCAGCGGCACCATCACCTCCGAGGTCACCGGGGCGCCGGTATCCTTGGCGGCCTGCACCGCGGCCTCGAAGATCGCGCGGGCCTGCATCTCAGCGATCTCGGGGAAGGCGATGGCGAGGCGGCAGCCGCGGAAGCCGAGCATCGGGTTGTGCTCGGACAGCTCGCGGATGCGGTTGCGGATCTTGTCCTCCGGAATACCGGTGGCGGACTGGACCTCCTGAATCTCCTCGTCCGTGTGCGGCAGGAACTCGTGCAGCGGCGGGTCGAGCAGGCGGATCGTGACGGGCAGGCCCGACATGATCGTGAACAGCTCCACGAAGTCCTGACGCTGGTAGGGGAGGATCTTGGCGAGCGCGCCGCGGCGGCCCTCGGCGTCGTCCGAGAGGATCATCTCGCGCACCGCGACGATGCGGTCGCCCTCGAAGAACATGTGCTCGGTGCGGCACAGGCCGATGCCTTCCGCGCCGAACTTGCGGGCGGCGCGGGCGTCGGCCGGGGTGTCGGCGTTGGTGCGCACCTTCATGGTGCGGACCGCATCCGCCCACTCCATCAGGGCGGCGAAGTCGCCCGACAGCTCCGGCTGGAGCATCTTGACCTCGCCCTGGATCACCTGACCGGTCGAGCCGTCGATGGTGATGACGTCGCCCGCCTTCAGCGTCACGCCGCCGACGGTGAGCGTCTGCGCCTTGTAGTCGATCCGGATCGAGCCGACGCCGGAGACGCAGGGCTTGCCCATGCCGCGGGCGACTACCGCCGCGTGGCTGGTCATGCCGCCGCGGGTGGTGAGGATGCCTTCGGCCGCGTGCATGCCGTGGATGTCCTCGGGCGAGGTCTCGATGCGCACGAGGATGCAGCGGCGCTCGGCCTTCTTGGCGGCCTCCGCGGCCTCCGAGTTGAACACGATCTCGCCGACGGCGGCGCCCGGCGAGGCAGGCAGGCCGGTGGCGATGACCTTGCGCTCGGCATCCGGGTCGATGGTCGGGTGCAGGAGCTGATCGAGCGCGCCCGGCTCGATGCGCTTGATCGCCTCTTGCCTAGAGATCAGGCCCTCGCCCGCGAGTTCGACGGCGATGCGCAGGGCCGCCTTGGCGGTGCGCTTGCCGTTGCGGGTCTGGAGCATCCAGAGCTTACCCCGCTCGATGGTGAACTCCATGTCCTGCATGTCGCGGTAGTGCTTCTCGAGGATCCCGTAGATCCGCGTCAGCTCGGCGAAGCTCTCGGGCATCGCCTTTTCCATCGACGGCTTGTCGGACTTGGCCTCGATGCGGGCCTTCTCGGTGATGTCCTGCGGGGTGCGGATGCCCGCCACCACGTCCTCGCCCTGGGCGTTGATGAGGAACTCGCCGTAGAGCGCGCTCTCGCCCGTGGAGGGATTGCGGGTGAAGGCCACGCCCGTGGCCGAGGTATCGCCCATGTTGCCGAACACCATGGCCTGGACGTTGACGGCCGTGCCCCAGCTCTCGGGGATCTGGTTCAGCTCGCGGTACTTCTTGGCCCGCGGGATCATCCAGGAAGCGAACACGGCGCCGATCGCGCCCCAGAGCTGGTCCTCGGACTTCTGCGGGAAGTCCGAGCCGTGCTCGTCGCGAACGATCTTCTTGTAGACGCCGATCAGGTGCCGCCAGTCGTCGGCCTTCAGCTCGGTGTCGAGGGTGAGGCCCTTTTCGTCCTTGTAGTGCTCCAACGCCTCCTCGAAGGCGTGGTGCTCCACGCCGAGCACGACGTTCGAGTACATCGTGATGAAGCGGCGGTAGGAATCGTAGGCGAAGCGCTCGTCGTCCGCGTCCTTGGCCAGGGCCTCGACCGTCGCGTCGTTGAGGCCGAGATTGAGCACCGTGTCCATCATGCCCGGCATGGAGGCGCGGGCGCCCGAGCGGACCGAGACGAGCAGCGGCTTGTCGGCATCGCCGAAGCGGCGGCCGGTCAGCGCGCCGACCTTCTCCAGGGCGGCTTTCACCTCGTCGGCGAGTTCCGCCGGGAAGCTCTCGCCGTTCTGGTAGTAATAGGTGCAGACTTCCGTCGTGATCGTGAAGCCGGGGGGCACCGGCAGGCCGAGATTGGACATCTCGGCGAGGTTCGCGCCCTTGCCGCCGAGCAGGTTGCGCATCGACGCCTCGCCCTCGGCCTTGCCGTCACCGAAGGAATAGACCCATTTCGTCATCAGGCTCTCCGCTGGACGGATGTGGCGACCGTAAAGCGCCGTTCCCGCGGGCGTGGCGCATCTCATGTCGCAGTGCAAGGATAAGCTTCGGATCGCTCCACCGCGAGGAGTGACGAAGCGGGCGCTCTGTCAGAGCTTGGCGTGCATCCCGCGAACGGGGATGGCCGCGGCGCTAAACTGTCTCGGCCGGCGCGGGCTCGGCCCTACGTCAGGTGGCGCAGCACGCCGAGGCCGATCAATCCGACGACGATGAGGTAGACCGCCACGATGTAGTTCAGCAGCCGTGGCGCGATCAGGATCAGGATCCCGGCCAGGATCGCGATGATCGGCTGCAGGTTCGAAACGGTGATGGTCATCGGACGAGTTCGGTCACGCCTATGTCGGCGGCCAAGCTTGACCGCCAAGTGACGAACGGCGGCGAGGGCCGGTGGGTTCCCCCGCACCGGCCGTCACGCGCCCGCGATCGGTCTCAGGCGCGGTACTTGCCGCTGCGCTTCACGATCACCCGCGCTCCGGTCGGGACACGCTCGTAGAGATCGACGATATCCTCGTTGAGCATGCGCACGCAGCCCGAGGACATCTGCTCGCCGATGCTCCAGGGCTCGTTGGTGCCGTGGATGCGGAACAGGGTGTCGCGGTTGCCCTGGTAGAGGTAGAGCGCGCGGGCGCCGAGCGGGTTGTCGATGCCGCCCTTGCGCGAGCGCTCGATACCGGGATTGAGCGAGACCATCGTCGTGGTCGGGCTCCAATCGGGCCAGACGCCCTTGCGGCCGATGCGGGCGTCGCCCTTCCACGAGAAGCCGGCCTTGCCGACGCCGACGCCGTACTGGAGCGCGGTGCCGCCCTCCTGCACGAGGGCGAGCTGACGCTTGTCGATATCGACGACGATGGTGCCCGGCGCCTCGGGGCCGGCATAGGCGACTTCCTGGCGGCGGTACTTCGGATCGATGCGCGAGCGATCGACGAGCGGCACGTCGAAGGGCTTGTCCGGCATCGTTCCAATGTACCAGGCCGCATCGTCCTCGCCTCCCGCGAGGAGCCCGGGCTTGGAGGATTTGCAGGCGGCGAGCGGCACGAGGCAGAGCGCGACGAGCATCGCCCTGCGGATGGTGTGGCGGGCGGCCATGGCGGCTCCTGTCGGCGCTCCCGGGATCGGGTTCGAGTGGCACGTCATGCGCCATCACTACCCGGCCCGGCGGGGATACGGTGTGACTTCGGGGCCGCAGCCGCCCAGGAACGTCGCCGTGATGCCGGCTCGACCCTCGCGTTCACCGCCATATCTCAGCCCACGCTGCGATTGCGGAGGAGAGACCGGATGCCCGAGACCGAGACCGAACTCGCAGAGGCGGGCGGCGCGGCGACGGCGGCGCTCGCCCCGGCCATCCATCTCGATCACTGCGTCATCCACGTCTCCGACTGGGAGCGTTCGACCGCCTTCTACCGGGACGTGCTGCGCGCGGAGGTGATCCCGTTCGGCCGGGGCGTGGTGTTCCGTTTCGGCGGCGTGCAGCTCAACGTCCACGGGCCCGGCCAGATCGGCTCCCCGCGGGCGCGCGAGCCCGTGATGCCGGGCGGAAGCGACCTCTGCTTCCGCTAGTCCGGCCCGATCGAGGACGCGGTGGCGCATCTGGCCGCCCACGGCATTCCGGTCGAACTCGGGCCCGTCGAGCGCAACGGCGCGGCCGGCCTCGGGATCAGCGTCTATTTCCGCGACCCCGACGGATCGCTCATGGAATTCATCACTTACCCGACGCCGTGAGAGTGCCTCACGAAACTCCCGATCACAGGCCGTTCTCGCTCCGGAGACGACAGCGCAGCGGGAGTTTTGTGAAAGACACTGGGGCTCCCGGCCTCGCCGATCGGCCGCAACCGGTCTCAGGCCCGGCGGGTTGATCCGTCATGCATCGACGGAGATGACCCATGACACCCAGGATGCTCGGCGGCGCGGTCCTGGCCGCCGCACTGACCCTTTCCGCGGCTCCGGCCTGGGCCTTCGGCACCGGCGGCTCGTCGGGCGAGGGCGACGGCTATCTGCGCCAGCAATTGCAGAACCCCGGCTACGTCGAGCCGAGCCCCTACGCCTACCGCAACGGCTATCGCCGCAACGACCCGGGCGCGCGCTACGAGGCGTGGCGCCGGGGCTATCCGATCTACGGCGAGTGGGGCTGGAAGTACCGCTGATCCGACCGGCTTCACCGGGTCAGGCGTTGCCGACTCGCTCCGCCAGCCGCTGGTTGGTCTGTTCGAGGCGCAGCGCGAGGTCGCGCATCACGGCGATGCCGATCTGCGGAAACTGGGCGAGCAGTTCGAGGAAGACGTCGCGGTCGATCCGCAGCGCGGTCGTCGGCGCGTCGGCGGTGACGGTGGCCGAGCGCGGCTGGTCGGCGAGAATACCCATCTCCCCGACGAGGGCGTTGGCGCCCAGCAGCGCGAGACGGACGGGGCCGAAGGGCCCATCGATCGAGACGGCGGCCGACCCTTCGAGGATGAGATAGGCCGCATCCGCCGCCTCGCCGCGGACGAAGAAGTCCTGACCCGCCTCGAAATGCACCCGCTCGCTGGTGAAGGCGAGCAGCTTGAGCCGCGACGGCTCCACCTCGCGGAACAGGGGCACCTGCCGCAGGGACATCACCTCGGTATCGAGGGTCATGGGTTCACTCCGAAGCGCCGTCCGGGACGGCGGGCGGACAAAGCCCGCGGGTAGACGCGCCGGCCGGCCCTGTCAAAGCGGCGGGCGTTCCATCCCACCGACCGGCGCGAACCCCGGCATCATAATGCCGACCCTCACCCCTCCCGGCCCGTGCTGAGCCCGATCTCACCCGGCCGCGGCGGGTGCTTGGTGGTGGCGTGGGGATGCGGCGAGTCGATCGGCTCCTCGCGCGTGGCCGGCGTCCGGCTGTCTTCGGGCGCCGGCATCGGCGGCAGCGGCGTCGGGTTGGGCTCGGGCAGGCCGACGGACCCGGCCCCGGACTTGGCCAGGGCGGCCGCCTTTACCATATGGCGATTGGTCATATCCGGCTCCTCTCGGATGTGGCCGCCCCATTGGGGCCTGTTCACAACTTCGCGTAAAATCTCGGCCTGAGCGCAGCTAACGCATGGTGCGAACAGGAGTTTCCCGGCTCTCCCGGTTGATACGGCCAAGGAACAATCGAGTGCGCTGAAGGTTGAGGAGTGTGTACAAACTAAGCCTGAGGAGGCGCGAATGGCATCTGGTAATTCGACTTCGAAGCGAGGTTTCGCGTCGATGAATATCGAACGGCAGCGTGAAATCGCCAGCAAGGGCGGCCGCTCCGTTCCCGCGGAAAAGCGCTCCTTCTCCCAGGATCGCGAGCTCGCATCATCGGCCGGCCGCAAGGGTGGGCAATCGACCGGGCGCACCGGCGAAGCGTAACGCGATCGAGGCGGGACCGGGCGCACCCTTGGCGCCCGACCGCCCCGGTTCTCATGAGGTAGAATTATTGTTCGTCCTCGGCGGCTGGGGCTTTCTGCCGCGCCGGGGCCTATCTCGCTGTCAGGAAGCCGCGTCCGCTCGGGCCAGTTCACGCCATTTGAGGACGAGATCCTCTAGAACCTGGAGGTCCGGCACCTCGAGGCGCCCGAGTGTGCGCGAGACGTAGGCCGCCTGCGCCGCGATCCCGCGTGCGGCGAGATCCGCGCCCGCTGGCGTCAGATGCAGGGCATGTGAGCGGCGATCACCCGGAATCGCGCGCCGCTCGACGAGCCCCGCCTCCACCAGCCGGTCGATCAGGCCGGAGACGTTGCCCTTGGTCACGTACAACCGGGCAGCGAGATCCTGCTGGGTCAGGCCCTCCCACTCGCTCAAGGTCGAGAGCACGTCGAATTGCGGGATCGACAGGCCGAGCTCGCGCAGCTCCGCGGCTACGGCGGCAATGACGCGCCGGTTGAGGCGGATGAATCGAAACCATACCCGCAGGGCATCGGCAGGCTCGGTGCTCGGATCGGGACGCTCGGACATCTTCGTCCGGCTTGTAGCAGAGCTGGATGCGGACGGCATGCCCTCGTATTCTCTGCCCGCACGCGCATCATTCGCGCGCCGGGCCGTCGCAGCCCGAGGCGCGAGTGGCGCGGGGGTGCCCCAGCCTGTAGACTGACCGTCCAGCTTTCCATTTCCTCCCCGAGGCCATGCGCCGTCAGCTACTCGACGAACCGGTGACGCGGGCCGGGCGCTATGCCCGGACGCTCGCCCTGTTCTCCCTGATCGTCACCGGCATGGCCGTCCTGATCGTGCGCAGCCCCTCCGCCGAGGCCGCGCCCGCTCTCGCCGTGCTCGGCAGCGGCATCGCGCTCTCACTGCTCGCCGTGGCCCTCGCGGTCTTCGCCATGGTGCGGGTCTGGCGCGAGGGCGCGGGCGGTCTCGGTGCCGCCCTGGGGGGCCTGTTCGTGGCGAGCCTGGTCCTGGCCTATCCGGCCTACGCCGCCCTGAAGGGCGTGCGCCTTCCGGCGCTGACCGACGTGACCACGGATATCGAGCGTCCGCCGGCCTTCTCGCGCTCGCGCCTCGCCTTCGCCGCCCGCGAGGGCCGCTACCCGCCCGATCCCGGCCCGGCGACGCGGGAGGCGCAGCGGGCGGCCTATCCGCAGATCGCCCCGCTCACCCTCGACGTGGGCGCCGACGAGGCATTCGAGCTGGCGCGCAAGGCCGCGGTGAACCGCAAGTGGCAGATCGTGGAAGCGATCCGTCCCGGGGGGCGGATCGGCAACGGTCGCATCGAGGCGGTGGCGCATACCCGCATCCTGAACCTGCCGGCGGACATCACCGTGCGGGTCCATCCGCGGGCGGACGGCGCGCGCATCGACGTGCGCTCCGCCTCGCGCATCGGCGACCGTGACTTCGGCGACAATGCGGATCGCATCCGCTCCTACCTCGACGAGGTGGCCAACCTCGCCATCGCGCTGAAGTAGCGCCTCACGAAGTGTCCGATCGAACGCCTCGGGTTTGGCCCGCTCTCGTCATCGCGAGGCGGGGCCGACGCGACCCACAGCGCGACCTCGCCGGAGAGTGCGGAGCCCTGGATGGCTTCGGCTTCGCCTCGCCATGACGGGCAGAGGCTGGAAGAACCGGCCGGACATCGTCTCATATCGTCTCCGGTCCATCGCCTCGGCTTTTGCCCTGCACCGTCATCGCGAGGCGGAGCCGAAGCGACCCAGGGCGCGACCTCTCCGGAGAGTGCGGAGCCCTGGATTGCTTTCGCTGAGCCTCGCAAGGACGACGGACGAGACCGAAGCGATCAAACGGAAACCGTCTCACACCGGGCGGAAGTGGCCGTCGAGCAGGGGCGGACCGTCCGTGATGGCCAGCCCGCGCTCCACCAGATCCTCCAGATGGGCGAAGACCGAAAGCGCCGCGGCGCCGAGCAGGTGAGGCGCGAGCCCCTGGTAGACCGCGCCGACGATCGTGCGGATGTCGCGGTCGCCCGCTTCGAGCCGGGCGCGGATCGCCGCCTCGCGCTGGCGGCGATGGGCCGCGAGCCCCCGCACGAAGCGGCGTGGATCGCGCACGGGGCCGCCATGACCCGGCCAGTACAGCGTCTCGCCGCGCTGCCGCAGCCGCTCCAGGGAAGCCATGTAGGCCCGCATCGAGCCGTCCGGCGGGGCGACGATGGAGGTCGACCACGCCATCACGTGATCGCCGGAGAACAGCACGTTCTCCTCCGCCAGAGCGAAGGCGAGGTGGTTCATGGTGTGGCCCGGGGTCGCCAGGGCGGTCAGGGTCCAGCCCTCGCCCGTCAGGCTCTCGCCGTCGGCCAGCTCCCGGTCGGGCCGGTGCTCGCGGTCGGCGCTGGCGTCGAGGATCAGCAGCTCGTTCTCGGCGAGGCTGCGGGCCGCCCGGTGCGGGCCGCAACCGACGATCGGCGCACCCGTGCGCGCCTGGAGCAGGCGGGCTCCGGGAGAATGGTCGCGGTGGGTGTGGGTGACGACGATGGCCTCGACCCGCTCGCTTCCCAGTGCGGCCAGAAGCGCCTCCACATGCTCGGCATCCGCCGGCCCCGGATCGATCACGGCGACCCGGCCGTGTCCGACCACGTAGCTGCAGGTTCCGCTCGCGGTGAAGGGACCGCCATTGGGGCAGATCCGTCGCCGCACGAGCGGGCTCACCGCCTCCATGCGTCCGGCCGGGGGCAGGGCGCTCTCGAGGCCGGTGGCGGCGTCTGGGGCGCCCGCGGAGGGTTCGCTCATGCTGGTCCGCTTCAAGCAGGGGGCGGTTTCGCCCGCCTACGACAGCGCGGCGGTTTCGCCAACTCCCGGACCGCGACGGCTCAATGTCCGAAGGGGGAGGGCGCGACCACCCGGATCGGCGCGAAACCGGTGCCGGCCGGCGGCATCACCTCGGCGAAGCCCGCGGGCGCAACGTCGGTGCCGACATCCATGCGCAGACGCGCGACCTGCGCTTCCGCCACGCGGACCCGGCGGGTGCGGGCCTCCGCGACCTGCAGGCTGCGGCGGAACGCCGACGCCGCGGCATCCCGGCGAAGGGCGCCGACGCGCCCCTCGATCGCCTCTCGAAGAGGCCGGCCGGACGGTGCCGTGCGGTAATCGGCCAGCACCGGGCCGCTGCGGGAGAGGTGCGTCACCAGATCGGCGCCGTCCTCGGAGGCGATCACGTCGCCCGCGCGCAGGGTCCGGTCCCGGCCGAGATCCATGAGGGGGCCGGCCTGCCCGGCGGGCTGGCAGGAGCAGCCTTCGACCCGCTCGCGACGGAACAGGTTGGCCCGCGCGAGGCGGCGATAGGGCAGGCCGCCGAGGCCGACCGCCTCCTGCATCTCGGACCGGCCGGGGGCCAGGGTGAAAAGCTCGCTCGACGCGTTCGGGCAGGCGGCCGCGCAGGCCGCGGCATGGACCGGAAGGTCGCTCCGCGCCCGCAGGCGGCCGATCGGAAAGACGTATCCGTCGCACAGCCGCACGCAGACGGTCCGCGTCCCGGCCGCGAACGAAGCCGGGGAGACGGCGTGCGACGCCGCACTCCTGCGGCCAACGGCGTCGCGACGCGCCTCGATGCGCGGCGTGCGCTGCACGAGCCGGGTCTCGGCGGAGCGCCGGGGATCGGGCAGGGAGGCGTAGCGCCGGGGATAGGCAGGCGGCTCGGCCCGAACGATCGGGGCGGGTGCCGGCGGCGAGGCACCGAACAGCGACCCGAACAACCTGGTCAACACATCTTGCTCGGCGGCGCGGACCCTCGTCGCGGAGGCCGTGCAGCCGAAACCGAGCAGCGCGAGCAGGAGGATGCCCGCCGCGCGCCGAAGCGTCAGTGTCCGCCGCCTGGGCGCGACAGGTCTCGCCCGCCATGGTCCGGGCGCGCGCTTGCCGAACGTCATCTCCGCCGCTCCGTCGATCCGGCGCGGGCCGGATGTCCTGTACGGCGCCGAGCTAGGCGGCGGCACGCGGGGGCGGCAACTTCGTAGAAACCACGCAGAGACCGACGCAGGCGCCGCCGCCCTGCGCGGGCTCGAGACCCGTCGGCGCAAGTCGTTCTGGAGCCGGCGCATTCCCGAACGTCGGACGATCGCTTGATCGAGCCCGCCATCGACAGGGCTGTGGAGAACGGCGGACACCACGAAAAAAGCGCCGTCCTCGCGGACGGCGCTCGGCCTCGACCAATATGGGATTTTCGGGGATCGCCGCTCAGCGGCGGCGGGCCGTCTTCACGCGGACGGGAATGGGTTGCAGCACCGGCTGCGGCGACAGCGCCGAAGCGAGCCGCTCCGCGGCGGCGAGAACGGCTTTCACCAGGGCGGTACCGAGGGCTGCGGGCTTTCTCTGTGCAGGCACGCCGAACGCCTCCTTCGCGATCTCAGTCTGAGCGTTGAAGATGAGATGGTGACGAACGGTCGGTTTCGCTAGTCGGTTCCGGCCCGGTCCCACATCGGGCGAAAACGCGCAGTGGCGGACGATCAAGGCGCGGGACAAGTCGGAACCGAAAAGGAACTTCGGCCGAAAACTTAGCGTTATTGAACCCAAGAGGCTGCGGCACGGGCCGCGCCAGTCTTTGGAAGGAACTTCGAAATGCTCGGTTGGGCTGTTACGTTCCTGGTGGTTGCCCTCGTCGCGGCCCTGCTGGGCTTCGGCGGCATCGCCGGCACGGCCATGGAGGCTGCCAAGCTCGTCTTCTTCATCGCGATCGTCCTGTTCGCGATCTCGGCCGTCATCGGCCTGATGCGCGGTCGTTCGCCGACCCTGTAGCGGGCGCGCACGCCGCCTTCACGCAACGTCCCTCGGCCGAGGCGCCGGGGGAGGGCTCCAGAAGACCGGAGCCTCGTGCGTCACACGAATGGAGCCGCCCCCGGATTGCGGGAGCGGCTCGGCCTGCATCACATGCAATCTTGTTCTCAGGCCTCCGCGGGATCGTCCGGCGCCGGCCCGTCGTCGAGACGGGCGATGAGGTCGCGGAAGCGATCCGGGATCGGTTGCTGCACGACGGAATCGTAAAGAGCGCGCAGATGGTTGCCGATGCGCCTCTGGCTTTGGTCGTTCAACCCGCTTTCACCACGCGCCCGAGTGGGCCGGTCTCCGGAAGGAGACGCGCCGGCCGGCTCGTCCTCGTTCATGCTTTCAAGATCCCCTTGGCGCCACATCTGCTGCGATTGTCTTGCAGCTTGACATGAGTCATGGCTGCATCAGCAACGCCGGCATGCGGTTTCGGTTCCGCGGCTGCCAGGAACGGACGTCCAGCCGCCGCGTTAGGGGCGCAGCGACAACGAAGAGCGAAGAGGCTCAGGGGAACTCATGTCCACAGCACAATTGGTCGTGCAGCATCTGCCGTACCTGCGCCGTTACGCGCGGGCGCTCACGGGAAGCCAGGTCGCCGGCGATGCCTACGTGGCCGCGACGCTGGAGACGCTGGTCAACGAGCCCGAGACCCTCGGCCGCAGCACCAACGTCAAGGCCGACCTCTTCCGCGTCTTCACGCGCATCTGGAATTCGCTCTCGGTCAACGGCCACAGCGATCAGGTGCAGCACGATCTTCCCGCCGAGGTTCGGCTGGGCCAGATCACGCCGCTGCCCCGGCAGGCCTTCCTGCTCTCCTGCCTCGAAGGCTTCTCAGAGGAGGATGCCGGCGTCATCCTCGACGTGGACGTGGCCAAGGTGCGCGACCTCGTCGACGAAGCGGGCCGCGAACTAGCCGCCGACATGGCGACCGAAATCCTCATCATCGAGGACGAGCCGCTGATCGCCATGGATCTGGAGGCCCTGGTCGAAGGCCTCGGCCACAACGTCATCGGCGTGGCCCGCACCCGTAGCGAGGCGGTCAAGATCGCCTCCGAGGGCAAGCGGCCGGGCCTGATCCTGGCCGACATCCAGCTCGCCGACGGCTCCTCCGGCCTCGACGCGGTCAACGACCTGCTGAAGACCTTCGAGGTGCCGGTGATCTTCATCACGGCCTACCCGGAGCGCTTCCTCACGGGCGAGCGGCCGGAGCCGGCCTTCCTCATCGCCAAGCCATTCCAGCCCGCCAACGTCTCGGCGGTGATCAGCCAGGCGCTGTTCTTCCAGCAGAGCGCCCGTCGTCGCGAGGCGCGCAGCGCCTGATCCATCCGACCTTCGCGGCTCCCGACCGAGGGCGCCGGCCGTTGAGGCCGGCGCCTTTTTCTTTGGCGCAGCATTATCCCTGCTGCAGCCTTGGGCGGCCCAATCCGGAAGGCGCGCAAGAAAAAACGGGCCGGACCATTGTCCGACCCGTCGAAAGGTTCCGGCCGATGCACAAGGGGAATGCGGGGAGGACCAGGTGGCCGGGTGCTCGATCAACGATGCAGCCCTGAAACAGTTCCGGACAATCGAACTGGAACGATCCTTTTCACTCCACAGAGGCTTTTTTGCCACGCCGGACGCGGCTTATCCTCCTACCGCGGTGCGCCAGAATCATCTTCGAGGGAGGTCAGAATACTGATTTGATCCGAAGCGGGACAGTGAAGGAACCGGAGATCGGAAAGCAGCGTTGTGACGACAACCTGTCAAGCTCCCATCGGAGATCGCGAAGATGCTTCGGCCCGGCTTCATCCTCGGTGTGACTGGCCCCGCTGCGATCCTCACCGTGCTTCTGCTGCCGGTCGTCCGGCAAGAGGCCGACGCGATGGCGGCCTCGACCCCCGCCAGCGCCCGCGTCGCCTACGAGGCGCCCGCCTCGCCGCTGCCGGGCATGCGCCCCTACTCCACCGCGATCAGCCCGATCCACGTCGCGGCCGCGCCCCATCCGTCGGCCCGCACGGAGACGGCGCCGAGCCGCTCGGCGCAGGAGGAGCTGCCGGTCAAGCCGCGGCGCCTGACCCGCGAGGGCTGCGAGACGCCGATCAGCGCGCTGGCCGGCCCGGAGGCCCGCCGCATGGTCCCCGGCCGCTGCATGACCTGAAGCCGGGCTGCAGACCCCGGATTTCTAAGTTGGACGGCTCACCTTCTCGACATCCGCCGTCGGACCGGCCGGCGTCATCCGCTCTCGGGTGACGAGGCGGTCGCCGGGACCGAAGCTGCCCAGCGGCACGTCCCGGTCGGGCAGCACCACCGTCGTCATCGTGTTGACGTGGACGAGCACGTAGCGCCGCAGCGGCAACGAGGCGACGGCCCAGCGCCGCAACTGATCGTGGTACGGCGCCCGCTTCCAGGCCCCCGCCTGCCCCGGATCGACCTGAACGTTCAGGAAGCGCGTGACGGGATCGAGGCTCAGCACCATCTTCGCCCGGTCCGGCCGCCACTCGGGGCCGATCCAGCTCTCCGTCATCCAGAGGCAGTGAAAGGCCCGGCAATGGTCGGGCCGCTCGGCGTGGATGCCGCAGCCGCCGCCGGAGCGGACATGCCGGCACCAGCGCCCGGCCGGGCTTTCCACCGCCGGCACGTCGTAGACCTTGCAGCAGAGCGTGCAGGGTCCGCAGCTGCGGCCCTCGGCGGGCACGGCGACGATGGAGGCGGGATCGAGCATCGCGGGCAGCGGCAAGTCTTCGAGAGTGTCGGGACTGCGCCTTCCTGACGGCGATTGCGGCCGTTAGTGTGGCGGCGCTGCCGGCGCGTCCCGTCGGCCACATCTCCGGCTGCCCCGCATCATGTTGTCGAACATCGCCGCCCGCGACGTCGAGACCCTGATCCACCCCTACACCAACCTCGCCACCTTCCGGGACACCGGCCCGCTGGTGCTGGAGCGCGGCCACGGCGTCTGGGTCTACGACACCGACGGGCGCCCCTACCTCGAAGGGATGGCCGGGCTCTGGTGCACGGCGCTGGGGTACGGCAACGAGGAACTGGTCGAGGCGGCGGCCGAGCAGATGGGCCGGCTGCCCTTCGCACACCTGTTCTCCGGGCGCAGCCACGATCCGGCGATCGAACTGGCCGAGACGCTCAAAGAGCTGATGCCGGTTCCGACCTCGAAGATCTTCTTCACCTCGTCGGGCTCGGAGGCCAACGACGCGCAGGTGAAGCTCGTCTGGTACATGAACAATGCCCTCGGGCGCCCGCGCAAGAAGAAGATCATCGGCCGCCGGAAGGGCTATCACGGGGTGACGGTCGCGACCGCCTCGCTGACGGGCTTGCCCGCCAACCACACCGACTGGGACCTGCCGATCGCCGGCTTCCTGCACGCGGCCTGCCCGCACCATTACCGCGGGGCCGAGCCCGGCGAGAGCGAGGAGGCCTATTCGCAGCGCCTCGCCGCGGAGCTGGAGGCGCAGATCCTTGCCGAGGATCCCGACACGGTCGCCGCCTTCTTCGCCGAGCCGGTGATGGGCGCGGGCGGCGCGATCGTGCCGCCGGCGGGCTACTTTCCCGCAATCCAGGCCGTCCTTGACCGCTACGACGTGCGCCTGATCGCCGACGAGGTGATCTGCGGCTTTGGCCGGCTCGGAACGTGGTTCGGCGGGCAGGCCCTGGGCATGCGCCCGCACACCCTCTCCTTCGCCAAGGCGCTGACCTCCGGATACCTGCCGCTCGGCGGCATCAGCATCGACGAGCCGCTCTACCGGGCCATGCTCGACGAGAGCGCCAAGCTCGGCGGCTTCGGCCACGGCACGACCTATTCCGGCCACCCCGTCGCCTGCGCCGTCGCCAACCGGGCGCTGCACATCTACCGGCGCGACCGCATCGTCGAGTGCGCCGCCGAGCGGGCACCGCATTTCCAGGCGGCGCTCGCCCGTCTCGCCGACCATCCCCTCGTCGGCGAGGCGCGGGGCATGGGGCTGATCGGCGGGATCGAGATCGTGGCCGACAAGGCCAGCAAGCGGCAATTCGATCCGAAGGCGGGTGTCGCGGCGCGTTGCGTCGCCTTCGCCCAGGCCGAGGGGCTGATCGTTCGATTCCTGGCCGGCGACCGCATCGCCGTCTGCCCCCCGCTCGTGATCCAGCCGGACGAGATCGACACCCTGTTCGAGCGCCTGACCCGCGCCCTCGACGCGACCGCCGGATGGATCTCGCGGGAGGGCGTGGCGCTCGCGCCGGTCCCCTGAACCGGCGGGAGCGCAATTCCGGCAATTCGGGCGTAAATCGGGCCGGTGCGTGACAAGATACGGTGCACTGCAATGCACTATCGCGCAGTGCAAAAACTGATGCCGTAGCCTGCTTGGTTTCGGAGCGTGCCTGAAATGCAGGCTTCACGCCCGCCTTAAGCTTCCGTTCATGTGAACGGAACGATCAAGGGAAGCGCGGCATCTTCTCGATCTCGCCGCCCATGTCGGGCCGATCGGCGGTTCCGGTGCTTTCGGTGCGCGAGCCCGGGCGCCGCGGCCGGGATCGGACCGTCCCGAAGCGCAAACAGGACAGGAACCATGTACGCCCCCAGCCGAACCTCGACCTTCGCGGCAGAACCGGGCAGCGCCGCCCGGGTGACCGTGGCCGGGGATCGCGAGAACTTCCGCCCCGTCGCCCTGCCGGCGCTGGCCGCCGCCGTCCACGTCAACACCGCTTCCCTGAAGGCGGCGCGGGCCAAGGCGCAGGCCCGGAATGCCATCCGCTTCGTCCACGAGGACCAGCCGGTCGACTGAGCGCGTTCCGACGGGATGTTGAGCTGACGAGGCTTGACGCCGCGGTCGCGGCGGTGGCTCTGGCGGCATGGTCATCCTCCCCACACGCAGGCAGGTTCTGGGCGGCCTCGGCGCCACCACGCTGAGCGTCGGAGGGGGCTACGCCTTCGTCGTCGAGCCCCGGTTCCGGCTCGCGCTCACCCGCTACGCCCTGACGCCGCCCGGCTGGACGCCGGGCCTGCGCCTGCGCATCGCGGTGATCGCCGACATCCATGTCTGCGAGCCCTACATGCCGCTCGACCGGGTGGCGGAGATCGTGGCGGCGGCCAATGCGCTCGCGCCCGATCTGATCCTCCTGCTCGGCGACTATCCGGCCGGCCGCAAGGTGACGTGGCGGCCCGTGCCGCTGCCCGACTTCGCCCGCCTCGCGGCGGAGCTGCGCGCGCCGCTCGGCACCTACGCCGTGCTCGGCAATCACGATTGGTGGGACGACCACGCGGCGATGCGGGCGGGGCGGGGGCCTGTCGAGGTGCGCCGGCTCCTGGAGGCCCGGGGTATTCCGGTTCTGGAGAACGACGCGGTCCGGCTCGTCCACGGGGGCCGGCCCTTCTGGCTGGCGGGGCTCGCGGATCAGGAGCCGTTCCTGCCGATCGGCAGCCGCCGCAGCCTCGCCGACATTCCGGCGACTTTGGCGCAGGTGAGCGACGACGCGCCGGTGCTGCTGATGGCGCACGAGCCCGACATCTTCGTCGAGGTGCCGCGACGCGTGTCGCTCACGCTCTCCGGCCACACCCACGGCGGACAGATCCGTCTGCTGGGCTACTCGCCGGTCCTGCATTCCCGTTACGGCCAGCGCTTCGCCTACGGCCACATCGTCGAGGAAGGGCGACACCTCATCGTGTCCGGCGGCCTCGGCGTCAGCCGGGTGGGCGTGCGGCTCGGGGTTCCGCCGGAGATCGTGCTGCTCGAACTGAGCGAGGGCGCCCCCTCCGCCTGACGGCCTTCCCCGTCTCTCCCGGACCGGCCCTTGCGGATGAGCCCTCGCGGATCAGCCCTTGCGCGCGGCGGCGCGGCCGACATGCAGGAAGCTGCGCTCCCCGGTCGCGGCCTCGGCGACGTGCTGGATCGTGTCGAGGAGCTGGGTGATCGGCCGCGGGCTCGGGGCCGGGGCCAGGGCGTCCGGGGCGACCCGGCGGGCGGAGGTGCGCCCGGCCACGAGCTGCGCCTCGCTCAGGACATCGAAACTACGGCCGACTCGTCGGTTCATGGCTCTCTCCCCTCGGGCCGACGGTGGTCGATCATGGTAAACGAGGCGTTAACGGCAGGAAGCGTTTCCTTTGGCCCCGGCAGGTTCCGCGCGGGCTCATGCCGGTGGACGACGCGGCGCGAGGCCGGTCCTCAGCCCGACCGTCGCGCCGCATCCTCGGCCCAGAGATGGATGGCCGCATAGGCTCGCCAGGGCCGCCAGGCCGCCGACCGGGCGAGAAGCTGAGCTCGATTCGGCCGCCCGCTTCCGTCGTCGAGGGCGCGCATCAGGCCGACATCGCCGGCCGGCAGCGCGTCGCTCTGCCCCAGGGCGCGCATGGCGACGTAATGCGCCGTCCACTCGCCGATGCCCGGCAGGGCTTTCAGCCGCGCCACCGCCGCATCGAGATCCGTGGCCGGCGCGAAGAGATCGGGCGTGGCCATCATCGCCGCCGCGAGACCCTGGATCGCCCGGCCGCGGGCGCGGGGCATGTTGAGCACCCGCGACACCTCCGCCTCCACGAGTTGTTCCGGGGCCGGGAAGAGGTGGGTGAGGCCGGGCTCGTCACCCCGTTCCGCCGGCGTCAGCGGCGTGCCGAAGGCCGCGACGAGACGGCCGGCGAGGCGCGTCGCGGCGGCGACGGAGACCTGCTGACCCAGGATCGCGCGCACCGCGAGTTCGAACCCGTCGAAGGCCCCCGGCATGCGCAGGCCCGGCCGCCGCGAGGCGAGATCGGCGGTGAAGGGATCCCGGGCGAGCCCGGCGGCGATCGCGGCCGGATCGGCGTCGAGATCGAACATCCGGCGCAGCCGCGCCAGGATCGTCGCGCGGCCACTGGACGAAACGGGCCCGTGGATGCGCACGCGCAGCCCGTCGACCGCCGGCCGGACGCGAAGCGTGCCGCGTTGCCCGTCGAGGCTGAAGCTGCGGGCGTAGCGGCCCGGCCCGACACGCTCGACGCCGGGGCTGGCATGGTCGGCGAAGAATCGCTCGAGATGGTCCCAATCGTAGGGCGGGCGGAAGGAAAGCGCCTCGTCCACTTCGTTCGCGCAAGCGCGTGCCATCGTTTCCAGGGGAGGGATCGTTGGAAGAGATGCCTCTCCTGTCGGACAGGCGTCAGAGCGGCGCAACCCGTCCCGTGCTCTCGAACTCCGCCGTGTCGTCCATGAGGTCGGTCAGCGAGACCTCGATCTGCCGCCCGTCCTGCAGGTGGAGCGTCGCGTCCGGCGTCAGCCAGAACGGGCGCAGGGCGGCGTGGCTGCCGGTAATGCTGCCATGGGCGATCACGGCACCGTCGCGGCGCTCGACCACCACCTTGTAGCGGATCTTGATTGGCTCAAGCCCTTCCGCGGACACGGCCCCGCGACCATTCACGACCTTCAGGACTTGGTTTGGTTCGAACATGGGAGGTCAGGATACGCAGGAGCGGGAATAGAAGGCAACGACATTGCCACTTGTTCCCGGTCCGCACCGCCGCTTTTCCCTTGTTCAACCGATCTCGCCCCGCTGAGGGCTCCGCCGGAGCCGGACGGTTCAGGGCAGGTCGCGCACGACAACCCGGCCGCGCTCGACCGAGAGCGCCACGCGCCCGTGCTTGAGCGCGAGCGCACGCTCGCCGAACAGGCTGCGGCGCCAGCCCTGCAGCACCGGAACGTCCGCCGCGTCGTCCTCGGCCAAAGCCTCCAGATCGTCCACGGTGGCGATGATCTTGGGCGCGACGCCCTCCGCCTCGGCCACCGCCTTGAGGAGCACCTTCAGGAGATCGACGAGGGCCCCGCTGCCGCCCCCCCGCGAGCGGCTGCGCTCGGGCGCGGCGATCTCGGACAAATCGCGGGCAAAGCCGCGCTCGACCGCCGCCAGGATCTCCGAACCGGTGCGCGAACGCTCGAAGCCGGCGGGGATGGTGCGCAGCCGTCCGAGCGCCTCGACGCTGCGCGGACCCGAGGTGGCGATGTCGATCACCGCCTCGTCCTTGAGGATGCGACCGCGGGGCACGTTGCGGCTCTGCGCCTCGGCCTCGCGCCAGCCGGCGACTTCCATCAGCACCGCGATCTCCCGGGGCTTGCGCATGCGGCCCGCCAGACGGCGCCAAGCGAAGGCGGGATCGGCTTGATAGGTCTCGGGCGAGGTGAGGACCGCCATCTCCTCGTCGAGCCAGAGCCCGCGATCGGTGCGCACGAGTTCGGCCGCGAGCACCTGATAGATCGTCACGAGATGGGTGACGTCGGAGAGCGCGTAGGCGAGTTGCGCCTCGGAGAGGGGGCGGCGCGACCAGTCGGTGAAGCGGGAGGACTTGTCGATGCGCGCCTTGGCGACGTCGTTGACGAGCTGCTCGTAGGAGACCGAGTCGCCGTAGCCGCAGACCATGGCCGCGACCTGCGTGTCGAAGAAGGGCTGGGGCAGCAGCCCGCCCAGCAGCCAGACGATCTCCAGGTCCTGCCGGGCCGAGTGGAACACCTTCACGGTGCCCTCATGCGCCATCAGGTCGAAGAAGGGTGTGAGGTCGAGCCCCTTGGCGAGCGGATCGACGAGGCAGGCGAATCCGTCCGGCCCTGCCATCTGGATCAGGCAGAGTTTCGGATAATAGGTCGTCTCGCGCATGAACTCCGTATCGACGGTCACGAACGGCTGCGCGGAGAGACGGGAACAGGCGTCGGACAGGGCCTGCGTTTCGGAGATCAGTTCCATGGAACTGGCTATACCGAAGGTCGCCGGGCGCCGCGAGACGACGGAAGGCCAATTGTCCCCACGGGATTGCATCCCGGACGGGAAAACTTCGGCGGCTCAGGCCGCCCGCCGCGGGGGGCGCCCGCCGCGGCGTCTACGCTGAGCCTCGGCACGGGCGAGCAGCCAGTCGAGAATCCCGGTCTCGATGCGCGTGCCCGAGGCCGGCTCGGTCAGTCGGCGGATGCGGTCGGCCCGCAGGCCGCGGTAGAGGCCGTGGGCGCGGTCCGTGCCGCCGAGCAGCGTGCGGCCGGGGCCGAGCTTCAACTCACGCGCGTCCAGGGTGCGGGTGGTCCAGGCGCCGCGGGCGTCCTCGTAGACGACCTCGAACGCTCCCTCCAGCGGCAGGGTGCGCCAAGCGCCGCCGGCACGCTCGTCCGGGTCGCGGCGGGCGTCCGCCCGTCCCCGCGAAACGGGCGCTTCGTCTCGGAGAAAATCATGGAAATCCATGGGGTTGATATGGGATTTGCCCCTGTTTTCCACAAGGGATTCGCACCCCGTCCGGCGCGCTCGTGCCGCGGCGCACCAGGATTGTCTGCATTCGAAATCGCGTTAGATACAGGCTAAGGTCACGCTTGGCGCGGGCGGGCAGGATAGGTTCCCGGAGAGGCGACAATGCAGTGGCGTAGGTTTCGGACGGCATCCCTTGCGGTTGCGGCAGGGCTGGCGATGACGCTGGCCGCGGCGCTTTCTCCGGCGCCCGCGGGCGCTCAGACATTCCAGACGGCGGCCCCCCACGCGATCCTCATCGACGCCGAATCCGGCTCGGTGCTGTTCGAAAAGGCCGCCGACGAGCTGTTCTCGCCCGCCAGCATGGCCAAGCTGATGACGGCGGAGATCGTGTTCCGCGCGATCAAGGAGGGGCGGCTCAACCTCGACACCGAGTTCACGGTCACCGAGGACGCGTGGCGCCGCGGCGGGGCCGGGGGCGGCGGCTCCTCGATGTTCGCGCAGGTGAACAGCCGCATCAAGCTCTCCGACCTGCTGCGCGGGCTCATCGTGCAGTCGGGCAACGACGCGGCGATCACCATCGCGGAGAACATGGCGGGAAGCGAGGAAGGCTTCGCCGGCATGATGAACCAGCGGGCCAAGGAGATCGGGCTGACGCGCTCGACCTTCCGCAACGCCACCGGCTACGCGGCCCCCGACCAGAAGGTCACCGCCCGCGACATGGCCCGGCTCGCCGAGCACATCGTCCAGACCTACCCCGAATTCTACAAGATCTACTCCGAGCGCGAGTTCACCTGGAACAAGATCAAGCAGCAGAACCGCAACCCGCTCCTGACCCTCGACATCGGCGCCGACGGCCTGAAGACCGGCTATCTCGAAGAATCGGGCTACGCGCTGACCGCCTCGGCGGTTCAGAACGACCAGCGGCTGATCATGGTGATCTCGGGCCTCAAGACCGCCCGGGACCGGGCGGCGGAAGCGCGCAAGCTGATGGAATGGGGCTTTCGCGCCTTCGAGCCCCGGCAGATCTTCGCGGCCAACGAGCCGGTGGCCGAAATCTCGGTCTTCGGCGGCGAGAAGGGTTCCGTGCCGGTCGTCGCCAAGAAGCCCGTGCGCCTGCTGGTGCCCCGCGGCGCCTCGGACCGGGTCTCGGCCAAGGTCGTCTATCAGGGTCCGGTCGCGGCGCCGATCGTGCAGGGTCGGGAAGTGGCCCGCCTGCGCGTGACCCGCGGCGACGCGGTCGCACTGGAGCAGCCGCTCTATGCCGGGGAGAGCGTGGAGGCGGGCACGCTCTCGCAGCGGGCACTGGACGCGGCCATGGAGGTCGGGACCGACCTGATCCGCCGCGCCTTCGAGAAGGCCAAGGGCGGCAACGCGCAGCCGGCCGGCGCCGCCAGCGGAAATTCCTGAGGCGGGACCGGCCTCCGCTCGGGCGTCAGGGCGCCTCGGTCGTGTTGGCGGGGACGTAGGCGCGGATTCCGAGGGGAAGGTCGGCGCCCGGGCGCTGGAACGCGTCGCCGGCATTCGTCGGCGCGGCCTCGTCCGCTCCGCCGCGCACGCTGAGCAACATCCAGGGGCCGGTGATCTCGAAGAGGGTGGCGGGATGCGCCGCGCCGTCGCCGGAAGCAGGCGTCGGCGGCCGCAACTCGGCCCGGGCCTGGAGCCGGCGGTCCATCAGGCCAATCCGACCGCTGAGTGAGGCCCGGACGCCGCGGGCGGTCAGCGCGCCCTCGACGATTTCGCCGACGCCGTCGGCGAACAGGACCGAGATCGCGGCCCTCTCGAACGCGGTGCGGCCGTTGCGGCGGGCGAGGGAGCCCGGCGCCGGAGCCCCCCCGCGCTGCACCACGTCGGCGAGGTCGAGCCCGCTGAGCGCGCCGTCGTTGCTGGCCAAGGCGAGGCGGCCGGTCAGGGCGCGGATCATCCCTTCCGTGTCGCGGCCCGCCCCCTCCAGCGCGAGGCTGCCCTGGCTCGCACCGAGCATCCAGCGATCCTGCCCGAGATCGGTCAGCAGGGCGCCGAGGTCGAGCCGGTCGAAGCTCCCCTGCGCCTTGACGCGGGTCCGCGTCGGATCGCCCTCGACGCTGGAGAGGATGGCACGTCCCTTGATCACGCCGCCCTGCACGGTCGCGCGGCCGAGCGAGGCCTCGATCCCGTCCTCGCGCACGAGCACGCTGGAAGCGAGGTCGCTCATCTGAACCGGGCCGATCCGGGCGCTTCCGGCGGAGATCCGCAGATCGAGGTCGCCCCCCGTCAGCGGACGCAGATCGAGGGGACGGCGGCGCCAGGCCGCGTCGGAGGCATCGTCCAGACCGGTCAGGCTCAGGAGGTCGGCAAGCAGGGGCGACAGGTTGAGGCTGTCGGCGGCGAGCGTCGCCTGCACCGCGTTGCGCCGCGGCCCGAAGCTGGCCGAGCCCGCCCCCTCCAGGATGTTCCCGCCGGTGCGCACCGTGACGTTCGGGAACTGAATCTGGCCCGCGGCGGCTTCGAAACTGCCCTCGACCGAGAGATCCTGCACGAAGGGGGAGAGAGCAAGATCGCCGCCGGTCAGGGCCAGGGTGCCCGGCAGGGACCGGGTCTGGAGGCTGCCGCTGCCCGAGGCCTTGAAGCCTTCCCGCAGGCTGCCGCTCCCCTCCGCGCTGAGCGATCCGGACGGCCAAGCGAGGGAGGCCGCGAACGGACTCGTTTCGCCGGACAGGAGCGCGTGCGGGCGCAGGTCCGTGAGGGTGAGTTGGGCGGCCTGGTCATTCCAGCGCAGGGAACCTGCCAGGGCGAGGCTCTCGCTCCAAGTCGGCCAGGACAGCGTCATGTTGACGTCGCGGGCGCTCCGGAGCGCCCCGTCGCGGGGGTCGCGGCCCGTCACCGTCGCGCGGGCCAGGATGATGCGCCGGGGATGCTCGCTCGACTCGTCGGCGATGCTGTGCAGCAGGCGCTCGGTCGCGCCGGCCCAGCGCGTATCGCCGGCTTGCTGCGGCAGATGCACCTCGGCCCCGTCGAGGCTGAGCGAATCGACCTCTACGCGGCCCGTGATCAGGGCGGTAAGGTCGAGTTGGAGCGAGAGGCGGCCGCCGACAGCGAGGAGGGGGCCGGCCCCGTCGCCCTCGTTCAGGCGGATGTCCTCGAACACCACCCGAGGGACTGGGAGCAGAACGATCTCGGTGCGCCCCCTGGCGGTGAGGGCCACGCCCCAGCCCTGCTGCAATCCCCGGCTCACGAACTGGGACACGCCGGGCGCCTCGACCGACCAGGGCAGGCAGGCGGCGACCAGTCCGGCGGCGACCAGCCCGAAGCCGAGGGCGGGAAGGGTGCGGCGCAGCGACATTTCACTCCGTGAGGACGAGGCGACCGGGGCGGGCCGGAGCGGCGTTCCGCCAAGAACCGATGCTTAGCCGGTTGCGATCTCCCTGTCCCGCGACCGAACCGCCGACGACCGGCCCATCCTCGGCTTGCGCCTCGTCGAACCGCGAGAGTGACCGGCACCTGTAACGGCGCGGGACTTTTGCATCGCGCACAAATGCGTCCGCGGTTTGACGAACGCCCTACCGCGTTGCACACCCGGGCATCGTCGAGAGCGGGTGAACCCGGCCGCCGAGTCACGGCCGTGCCCGGGAGCGAACGACGACGAGGGAGGGACGGTTTCGATGAAGAAGGTCTATCCGGATCCGACGGCGGCGCTGGCCGGACTCCTGCGCGACGGCATGACGATCATGGCCGGCGGCTTCGGTCTGTGCGGCATCCCGGACGAGCTGATCGACGCCATCCAGGCCTCGGGCGTCAAGGGCCTGACGGTCATCTCCAACAATGCCGGCATCGACGGCGTGGGTCTCGGCAAGCTGCTCGACACCCGTCAGGTCGCCAAGATGATCTCGTCCTACGTCGGCGAGAACAAGGAATTCGCCCGCCAGTATCTCGGCGGCGAGCTGGAGATCGAGTTCAACCCGCAAGGGACGCTGGCCGAGCGCATCCGCGCGGGCGGCGCGGGCATCCCGGCCTTCTTCACCAAGACCGGCGTCGGCACCAAGGTCGCCGAGGGCAAGGAGGTGCGCGAGTTCGACGGCGAGAGCTACGTCATGGAGCGTGGGCTGTTCGCGGATCTGGCCATCGTCCACGCCTGGAAGGGCGATACCGAGGGCAACCTCGTCTACCGGAAGACGGCGCGCAACTTCAATCCGATGATGGCCACCGCCGCCGAAGTCACGGTCGCCCAGGTCGAGCATCTGGTGCAGCCGGGCGAGATCGACGCCGACCACATCCACACGCCGGGCATCTTCATCGGCCGCATGATCCACGTGCCGGTGCGCGAGAAGCGCATCGAGCAGCGCACCGTGCGCCAGCGCAAGCAGCCGGAAGCCGCGGCCGCCGGCGGCGGCCAGATCTGATCCGAACAGCCGGCCGCGAGGCCGCGAGCGCGACGGCGCGTCGCCGCCCCTGCGGCGGACGGCGCATCGTCGCTCCGACGATGCGCCAAACGAGGAAGAGACAATGGCCTGGACCCGTGAGCAGATGGCGGAGCGCGCCGCCCGGGAGCTGGAGGACGGCTTCTACGTGAATCTCGGCATCGGCATCCCGACGCTGGTGTCGAACTACATCCCCGACGGCATGTCGGTGCAGCTGCAATCCGAGAACGGCATGCTCGGCATGGGCCCCTTCCCCTACGAGGGCGAGGAGGACCCCGACCTCATCAACGCCGGCAAGCAGACCATCACCGCGCTGCCGACCACGAGCTACTTCTCCTCGGCCGATTCCTTCGGGATGATCCGGGGCGGGCATATCGACCTGTCGATCCTCGGCGCGATGCAGGTCGCGCAGAACGGCGACCTCGCCAACTGGATGATCCCCGGCAAGATGGTGAAGGGGATGGGCGGGGCGATGGACCTCGTGGCCGGCGTGAAGAAGGTCGTCGTGGTGATGGAGCACGTCGCCAAGGGCAAGGATGGCTCCGAGGCGCCCAAGCTCCTGAAATCCTGCGACCTGCCGCTGACCGGCACCGCCGTGGTCGACATGGTCATCACCGATCTCGGCGTCTTCACCATCGACAAGAAGGGCGAGGGCGGCATGACGCTGGTCGAACTCGCCGACGGCGTCACCGAGGACGAGATTCGCGCCAAGACCGAAGGGGCGTTCAAGGTCGCCCTCGCCTGAACCGGCGCGGCGCGGGGAAGGGCGGCCCGTTTCGGGACGCCTTTTCCCGCCTCCGGCCGGGTATGGCTAAGCCGGCATTAATCGGGATCGTCGAAAGCTTCGCATCGACCGGGACGGCGCCGTGAGAGCGCACCGGTCCGGGAGCTTTTAGCGATACGTAAGGTGCTGTGTATGCGTAGCGTTCCGGGAACGGACAACGTCATCCCCTTCCGCCGGCCGTCGGTGCCGGGGCAGGGTGCCCGCGACGGCGGATTCGGGCCGGTGCCGGCCCCGCGCAGCCGGGCGCGGGCCGACCAGCGCAGCCTGATGGATGCGGTCTACGCCACCGGCAGCCTGCGGGTCCCGGCGGGCGACCGCGAGACCAAGCTGATCGCCTCGCGCCTTCAGGTCTACGGCTTCCTGACGATCGAGGAGATGGGCGAGGACGGCTCCCTGCGCCGCCTGCGCCCCTCCGAGGCGATCCGCGCCCGTTCCGAACGGCCCTGGCGCCTCTCGAAGGCCGGCTACGGCGCGAGCCTGGCCGTGACCATCCCCTCCGTCGACGACTTCCTGTTCGAGCCCGCCGGCATGCCGGCCTGATCGTGCTTCCGGGTGCGGCGCCGGGTGATCCTCGCGACCGCATCGAGTGCGGAGCGGGGCCATTGACCGCGCGCCGCCTCACCCCGTAAGCGCCGAAGCCATGCTGCGCGAGCGCCCGCACCGAACTGTGCACGGCCGCGCGATCATCGGTGTGATCGCGCTCTACGCGCTCGTGCTCCAGACCTTCCTTACCGCCCTCGCGCCGGCGCCGCCGCGTGTGGTGGGCGGGGTGATCTGCGCCGAGCACGGCGCCCCGGATGCACCCGACGAGGACGGCCGCGCCTGCGCGCACGCCGCCTGCTGCACCCAGGTCCAGGCCCTGGACCACCACGCGCCGGTCCCCGCGGCCTCCGCTCCGGCGGTTCGGCCGCCGCGCGCGACCCCCGCGCTCTGGCGCGCCGCCGAGGCGGTCCAGGCTCGCGCGCCGCCGGACCAGGGATTCGGTCCAAGAGGTCCGCCCACCGTCTGAGTCGATCCACCGATCCCTCAGACGCGGACCTCCCTTCCATGAATCGCTCGATTTCGGCCGGCCCCGCGGCCGTGGCCGCCGCGCGCACCGCGCGCGACGCGGTCTACCGCGCCGTCTGGCGCTGGCACTTCTATGCGGGCCTCATCTGCCTGCCCTTCCTGATCCTGCTCTCGGCCACCGGGGCGATCTACCTGTTCAAGGGCGAGATCGAGCGGAACGCCCTGGCTCATCGCGCCGTCGTGGTGCCCTCGGCCCAGGCGCCCATCGGGCCGGACCGCCTCGTCTTCAACGCCATGCAGGCAATTCCCGGCGGCGATCCGGTCTCCTACACCGAGCCCGCCGGCCTCACGGACTCGGCCCTCGTCATCCTGACCGAGGGCGCGCGCCGGACGCTGGTCTTTCTGAACCCCTATACCGGCGACGTGCTCGACCGGGTCTCCGCCGAGCGCGACCCGATGGGGATCGTGCGGCGCCTGCATAGCCTCACCCTGTTCGGCACGGCGGCGAACGCCCTCGTCGAGATCATCGCCGGTCTCGCGATCATCCTCGTCGTCACCGGCGCCTATCTCTGGTGGCCGCGGGGGAGGGCGGATCGCCTCGTGACCTTGCGCGAGACGCCGCGCCGCCGGGTCTGGTGGCGCGACCTGCACGCGGCGACCGGGCTGTTCGCGGGCGCCGGCCTGCTCTTCCTCGCCCTGACAGGCCTTCCCTGGTCGGTCTGGTGGGGGCAGGAGCTGCGCGCGTGGTCGAACCGGGCCGGTCTCGGGCAACCGAGCGCGCTCTGGTCGGCCAAGCCCGTCTTCACCCTGCGGATGGGCGAGCGGCTGGAAAGCGCGGGCTGGGCGCTCGCGGATGCGCCGCTGCCGCGCTCCGGGGCGGCGACGGCCCCCTCCATCGGCATCGACCGGGCGGTCGCGACCCTGCGGGAGATGGGCATGCCCGCGGGCTTCGAACTGGCCCTTCCGGTGGGCGAGACGGGCGTCTTCGCGGCCTCGGCCTATCCCCGCGACGTCACCCGCCAGCGCATGGTCTCCCTCGACCGCTACAGCGGCCAGCCGATCCTCGACCTGCGCTTTGCCGATCTCGGGCCGGTGGCGCGGGCGATCCAGCTCGGCATCGGCATCCACAAGGGCGAGTACTGGGGACGGGCGAACCAGCTCGTGATGCTGGCCTTCTGCCTCGGCACGATCCTGCTCTGCGTGAGCGCCGCCGTGATGTGGTGGAAGCGCCGCCCGGCCGGAGGCCTCGGCACGCCGCCCTGGCCGCGGGACCGTCGGGTCGTCGCGTGCGTGACCGCGCTCCTGCTCGGCCTCGGTGCCCTGTTTCCGCTGACCGGCCTCGCGATCCTCGCCCTGCTCGGCCTCGACCTCGCCGCCCAGGCCCTGCGGGCCGCCGCGCGCGCCTGACGCCTCGCCTTCGCGGGCCGGTCGGCCCGCGCGCTCCGATCTCACGCCCCACGAGCCGCCCTATGTCCCACCACACTCGTGCGCGCCGCGCCGCGTGGCTCCTCGCCTTGCCCCCGCTGGTCCTGGCCGCCGTCCCGGCCGCGGGCGAGACCGTCACCCTCGAAGAGCTCTCCGTGACCGGCGAAGGCGACGCCCGCCCGAAAGCGGGTTCCAGCGCCTCCGGCTTCGGCGTCGCCGCCCCGCCCGGCGCCGCTCTGCCCGCCATCGAGCGCCCGGTCGGGCAGGTGGTCACGGCGGTCGGGCGGGAGGGCACCATCGCGAATCGCCCGGCGACGAGCGTCGGCACGGTGCTGCTCGACAGCCCCGGCGTCACCCTGCGCCAGGGCAATGGCGGGCGCGACGTGGTGATCTCGATCCGCGGCAACAACGCCCGCTCGACCGGCGTGACGCGCAACATGGTGGTGCTGGAGGACGGCTTTCCCCTCACCCAGCCCGACGGAGCCTCCCGCTTCGATCTGGTCGATCCGCGGGCCTATGCCCGCATCGACGTGTTCCGCGGCCCGCAATCGGCGCTGTTCGGCAACTACGCCACCGGCGGCGCGCTCGCCTTCCGCACCCGCACCGGCCGGGAGATCGACGGCTACGAGGTAGGCGTCGATGCCGGCAGCGACGGATATCTCAGCCACTACTTCACCGTCGGCGGTGTGAGCGGCCCGTTCGAGATCAGCCTGTTCGCGAGCGACCTGCGCGCCAACGGCTACCAGGAGCACGCCTCCTACGACACGCAGACGGTCAACCTGCTCGCGAGCTACACGCCGAGCCCGGACAACCGCTTCACGCTGAAGGTGATCAACAACGAGATCAGCGCCAACATCCCCGCCCGCGCCTCGCTGGACCAGTTCCGCATCAATCCCTACCAGCGCGGCTGCGCCACGGCGGCGGAAGCGGCGCCGGGCTGCACCACCTTCGGGCTCCTGGCGAACGGGGCCTTCGGACCGCGCGTGCCGGTGACCGCCGCCGAGGGCGCTTTCCGCCGCAACGATCGGCGCACGATCGTCGCGGGCCGCTGGGAGCACGATTTCGATGCGCAGACGGCATGGCGCGTGCAGGTCGGCTTCGACGAGCGCAACTACAACCAGCCGTTCTACACCACCTCGGGCAGCGGCAGCCTGCCCTCGTACTTCGTGCAGACCGACCTGACCCGGCGCGGGGAGCTGTTCGGCCTGCCCGCCGTCGGCACCGTCGCGCTCGCGTACAGCGCGGTGGACATCGTGGCCTCCACCTACAACCGCGCCCCCTATGGCGGCCGCCGGCTCGGCGCGCTGATCGGGCTTCAGGACGCGCTGCAGTCCAATCTCGGCGGCCGGGCGCGGCTCGAACTCGAACTTTCCCCGGACTGGGCAGCAGTCGCCGGAATCAGCGCGGAGGAGACGAGCATCACCGGGCGCAACCGCACCTTCGCGACCACGCAAGCGGGCACGACCGCGACGTTGGCGCAGGCCGACCGCCGCTTCTTCAACGTCGCGCCGGAACTCGCCCTGGTCTACCGGGCGGCTCCGGACTGGGCCCTGCGCGGCCGGGTCGCGACGGGCTACTCCACGCCCGGCTTCTCGAGCCTGTTCGTCACCTCGGCCGGGCTTCCCGGCAACAATGCCGACCTGAAGACGCAGGAGAATCTCGGCTTCGATCTCGGGACCGACTTCATCCCCTTCGAGGGATTGAAGCTGAGCCTCACCGGCTTCTACGAGTTCTTCCGCAACGAGCTGGTCACGCAATCGCCGGGCGCGGGCCTCTTGAGCTACAGCTTCAACGCGCCGGCTTCCGAGCATCGGGGCATCGAGGTCGGGGCCGACTGGACCTTCGCGCCGGGCTGGCGCGGCAGGCTCGCCTACACCTTCGACGATCAGGTCTACACCGACTATATCGAGCAGATCAGCGCCGGCAGCCTCACCGCCCGCTTCGACCGGGCGGGCAACCGCATTCCCGGCGTGCCCGCGCATCAGCTCCTCGCCCGGATCGGCTACGACGTGCCCGCCGGCCCGCTGGCCGGGGTCGGCGGCTTCGCCGAGGTCGTGGCGCAGGACGGCTCCTACCTCGACAACGCGAACCTCCTGAAGGTGCCGGGTTTCGCGATCCTGAACCTCAACATCCACTATTCCGCGCTGCTGCCGAACGGCTACGCCCGGCGCATCGATCTCTACGGCGAGTTGCGCAACGTCTTCGACGCGACCACGATCGGCTCGGCCAATCCGCTCGCCAACACCATCGACCCCGCCACCGGCGCGCAGAACGGCCGCGCCGTCCTTGCAGGCACGACGGGCTCGATCTTCGCCGGCCCGCCGCGGACCTTCGTGGCGGGAATGAAGCTGTCGTTCTGAGGGGCTTGGCTCGTTCCGGGCCGTCGCGGTGTCAGGCTCAGGCCGCGCGTCCGACGCATCGCTTCGGCAGAGCGTTCAACTCGGCTCGGCCTCGTGACCCGCGGCGGGCGAACGACCGGCTTCGCGAACGAGGCGGGCCTGGCACTCGGCGGCGCGGCGAGCCGAACGCGCGTGCCGGGGCGAGACGCCCTCCGGCAGCGCTCCGCCCGCTCCGCGCTTGACGGCCAGAAGGCCGGGATCGCCCCAGCGTTCGAGCAGGGCCTGGAAGGCCGCGTGGCGGGCGGGATCGAAGGCCGTCCGGCGGCCCGTCCGATCCTTGCCGGGATGCGGCGGGTGGAGGCTCGCGCAGGGCACGAGGCCAGCCGGGATCGGCGTCGTCGCCGCGTGGGTGCGGCCGGCACGCAGGATCGCCGGAAGGACGAGCGTGCGCGGCCCCTCGGGTCTCGCCTGATCGGCACGGGGGATCGGCGTATAGACCTCAATGCGTCCGAGGCGGGCGCGGAAGACGCGGTGCGGGCTCATCGCCGCGAGGTTCGGGCCGACCGGATCGTCGCCCGCGAAGAGCGGCCGCCCGGCGCCAGCGCGCAGACAGGCGAGGATCTCCCGATCGCTCGCCCGAACGCAGGCATCGACCGCCCGCAGGCCCAGACCGAGATCGAACAGGATCGCCGCTCGATCCTCCTCCCGCGCGGCGTCCCGGTCTGGCCCGAGTTCGGTCAGCACGGGACGCCCGGCCATGGCGCAAGCGGCCTCGGGCAGGCAGAGCGCCACGGCGTGATTGTAGCCGTCGGAGAAACCCGTCTCGTAGGCGACCGGCCGCAGGCCGGGCGCGAGCTCGAGGACGAGCGCGCCGCGATCCGTGGCAAGCCCGATCCGCTCGTCCGGCAGGGCGCGCGACGGCTCGTCGGCATCGTGCACGAATTCGGCCAGGGCACCGAAGCTGCCAAGACTCCAAGTGGTATCGGGGTCGGCCAGCGCGTTGCGCAGGAGCGCTTCGATCTCTGACGCCGTGGGCAAGGGCTCCATCACTCTTCTGCGTCACCGCCCATCCGATCGGCCGGGCACGCCGGCGGGCCTGTCGTCGGCCCTGCTTAATTTTCCCAATCCGATCGCATCGCGGCTCACCGCTGATGCCACGCGTCGGCCATTGCCTGTTTCGGCGTTTGCTGGAAGTCTCGAGCGCGAACCATCATACGACCGCTGACGTGGTCAGGAGCCTGGCGATGGATACGGTCAATCTGACGGAGGCCGAAGGCCGCTTGAGCGAGTTGGTCGATCGGGCCGAGGCCGGGGAATCAATCGACATCACCCGGCGCGGCCGGCCGGTGGCGCGGCTGACCTCCGTCGCGAGACCTCGGAAGCGGATCGAAGCGGCCATGCTCCGGGCCCTGACGGCGACGATGCCGCCACAAGACGAGAGTGCCGTCGATCTCGTCCGTTCGATGCGGGACGGCGATCGTTCCTGATGCTTTATCTCGACACCTCGCTGATCGTCGCCAGCCTGTCCAACGAGATCTCGACGGCCCGCGCGCAACAATGGCTCGGGGAGCAAGATCCCGAGGGCCTTGCCATCAGCGAATGGACCCTCACCGAGATTTCCTCCGCCTTCGCGATCAAGCTCCGCACAAGCCAGATCGACCTGGGCCAGCGCGCAGCAGCACTCGCGATGTTCAACAGGCTGGTCGCCGAGAGCTTGCGCGTGTTGCCGATCGAAGGCAGCCATTTCCGAACGGCAGCGACGTTCGTCGATCAGCATGCGCTCGGTCTTCGCGCCGGGGACGCCCTACACCTCGCGACCGCGTCGGCGCATGGGGCGACCGTCACCACGCTTGATCGACGCCTCGCCGAAGCTGGTCCCGTCCTCGGCGTCCCGACGCATCTGCTCGCCTGACGCCGCACACGACGGCTCGGAAGCCGACGGCCACGGCAGCGACATCCCTCACTCCCACTCGATCGTGCCGGGCGGCTTCGAGGTGATGTCGTAGGTCACCCGGTTGATGCCCTTCACCTCGTTGATGATCCGCGTGGCGACGCGGCCGAGGAAGGCCATGTCGAAGGGGTAGAAGTCGGCGGTCATGCCGTCGACCGAGGTGACGGCGCGGAGAGCACAGACGTGATCGTAGGTGCGCCCGTCGCCCATCACGCCCACCGTCTTCACCGGCAGGATCACCGCGAAGGCCTGCCAGATCGTATCGTAGAGCCCGGCCTGCCGGATCTCGTCGAGATAGATCGCGTCGGCCTTGCGCAGGGCCTCCAGCTTCTCGCGGGTGATGACGCCGGGACAGCGGATGGCGAGGCCGGGGCCGGGGAAGGGGTGGCGGCCGACGAAGGCCTCGGGCAGGCCGAGTTCCTTGCCCAGCAGGCGCACCTCGTCCTTGAACAGCTCACGCAGCGGCTCCACGAGCCGCATGTTCATCCGCTCGGGCAGGCCGCCCACGTTGTGGTGGCTCTTGATGGTCACCGAGGGGCCGCCGGAGAACGACACGCTCTCGATCACGTCCGGGTAGAGCGTGCCCTGCGCCAGGAAGGCGGCGCCGCCGATCTTCTTCGCCTCGGCCTCGAACACGTCGATGAACAGGCGCCCGATCGTCTTGCGCTTCACCTCCGGGTCGTCGACGCCTTCGAGCGCGCCGATGAACAGGTCCTGCGCCTGAACGTGGACGAGGGGGATGTTGTAGTGGTCGCGGAAGAGGCGGACCACCTCGTCGCCCTCGCCGAGGCGCATCAGGCCGTGATCGACGAAGACGCAGGTGAGCTGGTCGCCGATCGCCTCGTGGATCAGCACCGCCGCGACCGAGGAATCGACGCCGCCGGACAGGCCGCAGATCACCCGCTCCTTGCCGACCTGCTCGCGGATCTTGGCGATCGCCTCCTCGCGATAGGTGCCCATGGTCCAGTCGCCGGAGCAGCCGGCGATGTCGCGCACGAAGTTGCGGATCAGCAGCGCGCCGTGCGGGGTGTGATGCACTTCCGGGTGGAACTGCACCGCGTAATACTTTCGCGCCTCGTCGGCGACCGCGGCGAAGGGCGCGTTGCGCGACATCGCGATCGTGCCGAACCCGTCCGGCAGCTTGGTGACCCGGTCGCCGTGGCTCATCCAGACCGGATAGGTCTCGCCCGTGTGCCAGACGCCCTTGAAGAGCGGCGACTCGGAAACGATCTCGACCTCGGCCCGGCCGAACTCGGCGTGGTGGCCGCCCTCGACCTCGCCGCCGAGCTGGGCCGCCATGGTCTGCTGGCCGTAGCAGATGCCGAAGACCGGCACGCCCGCCTCGAAGATCTTTTGCGGGGCGCGGGGCGAGAGATCGGTGGTCACCGATTCCGGGCCGCCGGACAGGATCACACCCTTGGGCCGATGCTCGTCGAAGGCGGCCTCGGCCTTTGTGAAGGGCACGATCTCGCAATAGACCCCCTCCTCGCGCACCCGGCGGGCGATGAGCTGGGTCACCTGGGAGCCGAAATCGACGATCAGGATCTTGTCGTGGTGGGAGGTGTCGATGGTCATGCTGCCTCGGGCCTTCTGCGATATCGGTTAGACGAGGCCTCGGGGCGGTGCAACGCGCCGCGTCGCTGAGCCCTCATGCCGCGGCCCTCAGATCGCTGCCATTAACCTGACGTTCACCGTTCCCTTGCGACACGGCACGCCCCTCGAAACGGACAGGAATTATCCGACCATGAGAGCTGCCCTCTTCGGAATCGCCGTCACGATCGCAGGTTTCGGCGCCGCCGCGCCGGCTCAGGCTCTTCCCCTGGCGGGCGCCGCCCCGCTCTCGAACGGCCTCTATCAGGAAGCGCAGTACCGCAGCCGCCGCGTCATCCGCGGCCCGCGCTGCAAGACCATCATCACCAAGCGCCGCGGCCCCTTCGGCCGCACGGTCGTGACCCGCGAGAAGCGCTGCTTCTGATCCCGGTCGCCCGATCGGAGAACGCGAGCGGCCCCCGGAGACGGGGGCCGTTTTCGTGTCAAGCGCCCTTCACGGCATCGCCTTCCAACCGGCGACGATCAATCCGCTTCCGCCGCGCCGCGATCGAACCATCCCCGACGACCGAGCATGGTCAGGGACGGAGGCTTCGCGCTCACCAGACGCGCGAAGGATCGCAGGAGCGACGGGTCTGGCCCGCTCGACGGCGTGCCCGGCGCGCCTGAGCCGGAGCGCCCGACAGCCCTGGCCGCGTAGTCTCGATCGATCATCCGCCTCAGAAAGGGACCGATCTCCCTCAAGACCGCCTCCGGTGCTTGACGCTGCGGGAAGTGGCCGAGCCCCGGCAGGACGACGCGGCGGTAGAAGCCCGCGAAGAGCATGTCTCGATTCTCCGAGGTCGCCGGATCGTTGCAGGGGTCCCCGCCGCCGTGCAGCGTCAGAGTGGGAACGCGGATGACCGGGTCGGCCGCGAGACGCGCATCGAGGGCACCGTAGCAGGGCGTCGGCTCGGCGAGGCCCCAGCGCACACGGTAGGAATGCAGCGTGATCTGCGCCCAGTCCGGGTTGTCGAAGGCGGCCGCCGTGGCGGCGAAGCTGGCATCGGACACCGGCCAACCGGGATTCCAGATCGTCCAGATGTGCCGCGTGAAGCGACGCCGCTCATCCCGCACCAGCGCCTCGCCCCGCGGCAGTGCCATCAGCCAATGATACCAGTAGTTCTGTGCCTGGTTCAGCGGCAGGGGCTGAGCCGGGTCGTTCGTCCCCCAGCCGACGGAGAGAGCAACGCAGGCGGCGACGCGTTCGGGCGCCGCACAGGCCGCGATGTAGGCCGCCCGCGCCCCCCAGTCATGGCCGATGACGGCGAAGCGTCGAAGGCCCAGGGCATCGGCGAACTGCAGCACGTCCGCACCGAATGCGGCGAGTTGGCCGGAGCGGGGAATCTCTGCTCCGCGAAAACGGGTCGGTCCGAAGCCCCGCAGATACGGCACGAGCGTACGGAAGCCGGCGGCTCGAAGAGCGGGGACGATGGCGTCCCAGGTTCGGACATCGTCCGGCCAGCCATGCAGCAGCACCACGGGGAAGCCGTCGGGCGGGCCGCCCGCCTCGTAGCCGATGTCGAGAACGGGGGTCGTGGCGGTCAGGAGTCTGGTGGTCATGGCGCCGGTATGCCCGTGACCAGCGATCGCGACCAACGCTGCCTTGCGGGAGCATCGATCGCGATTTACGATGGCACATGGATCTACGCGGACTGCATGCCTTCCGGATCGTTGCGGAGACCGCCTCTATGACGGCGGCGGCCGAGCGGCTCGGGACCGTGCAGTCTGCGCTGTCGGCACGCATCGGCCAGTTAGAGGCCGCGATCGGAACGCGGCTGTTCGAACGGTTGCCGCGCGGGGTACGCTTGACGGCGGCGGGCGCGCGGCTGCTGCCCTACGCGGAGCGGATGGAGGCGCTGGCCGCCGAAGCCGTGAATGCGGCGCGGGGCAGGGAGATCCGAGGCCCGTTCCGCCTCGGAGCAATTGCCGTCGTGGCGGCGACACTGCTTCCCCCGGTCCTCGCCCGACTTCTGGCGGACGACGACGGGCTCGACCTGCAGATGGCGACGGGCATTTCGCGCGATCTCGACGCCGCTCTGGCCCATGGAGCCCTCGACGCAGCCATCCTCGGCCACCGCTCCGGCCATTCGGCGATCGTCTCGCATCCGCTCGACAGCGTCCCTCTCGCCCTCCTGCATCCGTTGGAGCTTCCGGCGGAGAGGGCCGACCAGGCGTTCACCTTCGCAGCGGGCTGCGTCTGCCGCGAGCGGTTGGATCTGCTGCTGCGGGAACGCAGGATCGGAGCCCGCATCGTCGAACTCGGTTCGGTGGAAGCCATCCTCGGCTGCGTGGCGGCCGGGCTCGGCGTGGCCCTGCTGCCCGCGATGCTGGCGCGGCGGGATGGTATTGCAGCGGAACGCGTCGGTCACATCGACCTGTTCGTCGCGCATAGGCCGGAAGCGGAGCGGCAGGTCCGGGGTTTGGTCTCGGCCTATCGCGCCTGCCGGCCGAAATCCCCGGCAAACGTGTCCTGACACGACACTGCTGGCCGAGCGGCGGAGCCCGCGCCCGTCAGGACTTCAGCAGCCCGTGGCCGCGCATCCAGGCCATGAACAGGGCGGGCCAGGCCGCCGCCGGGCTGCCGGGCACGCCGAGGCCGAAGCCGTGGCCGCCGCGCTCGAACAGGTGCATCTCCGTCGGCACCTTCGCTGCCCGCAGGGCCGCGTACATCAGGAGCGGATGGTCGGTCACCGCGATTCTATCGTCGGAGGCCTGGACCATGAAGACCGGCGGGGTGCGCGCGTTGACCTGCACCTCGACGGAATAGGCCCGCCGCCGCGCGTCGGGCGGATCGTCGCCGACGAGGACCCGGCGGCTCGTCATGGTGCGATCGAAGGGCGCGCGCATGGTGACGATGGGGTAGATCAATCCGGCGAAGGAGGGGCGGGCGCTCAGCCCGTCCGCATCGTCGAGGTCGTCGTAGAGATCCTGCTCGGCATCGGTCGCGGTCACGCCCATCAGGTGGCCGCCCGCCGAGAAGCCGAGCACGCCGATCCGGTCGGGATCGAGGCCGAACTCCTCGGCCCGCCAGCGCACGAGCCGCATGGCCCGCTGCGCGTCCTGCCGGGGCGCGTCCGGGCCGTCGCGCCACTCCTCGCTCGGCAGGCGGTAGATCAGCACGAAGGCGGTGATGCCCGCCCGGGCCAGCCAATGGCCGACGGGCAGGCCCTCGTTGCCGATATCGATGCGCAGGTAGCCGCCGCCGGCCGCGATGACGATTCCGGCCCCGTTCGGGCGCTGCGGCCGGATCACGAGCAGGCAGGGCCGCACCACGCCAGTCACGACCCCGGTCAACGTTTCGTCGAAGCGGTACTCGGAGCGGAACGGACCGCCCCCGCCCGGCGGCAGCTCCGGCCACAGGTCGATGACCTCGAGCTCGGCGCCCGGTGCCGCTTGCGGCAGGGGCTGGACGGTCTCGCCCGTCTGCGGCCGCACCGGAAGCCGAGGCGCCGGCTGCTGCGCCCGCGCCGCCTCGGACCCGCTCAGCATCGCCGCCGTCCCCGCGAGCAGAGCCCGCCGATGCAGCGTCATGACATCCGCCTCGTCATCGCATCTCCCGTCGCGACGCCGCGCGGGAAACAGTCCGGGGCGAGGGCCTAGGTCCGGGGTTCAACGAGGAAGGCGGCCTCCCGATCCCGGCCTCAACCCGATTTGCGTGTCATGGTCGCGACATAGAAACCGTCGGTGCCGGTGAGTGCCGGGCTCATCTGGATGCCGCGCTGCGTCCGGCGGACCTTCTCGTCGAGGCCGGGAACGACGGCGAGATTGGTCGCCACGGCCCGGATCGCGCGGTCGCGCTTCAGCAGGCCGTCCACCGCCGCGTCATTCTCCTCGGGCAGGAGTGAGCAGGTGACGTAGACGAGGGTGCCGCCCGGCCGCAGCAGCCGCGCCGCCCGGTCGAGCACCTCGGCCTGCTCGGCGATCCGGCCCGAGAGGCTTCCCGGCCGCAGGCGCCACTTGGCGTCGGGGTTGCGCCGCCACGTGCCGGTGCCGGTGCAGGGCGCATCGACCAGCACCCGGTCGACGCTGCCGTCGAGATCGGCCAGCACGTCGGCCCGCGCCTTGCCGGTGCGGGGCGTGCGCACCTCGACCGCGGCGCCCGAGCGGCGCAGGCGCTCGTGGATCGGCGCGAGCCGGCGCGGATCGGCGTCGGTGGCGATGAGCCGAGCGGCGTTGCCGGTGATCGCGGCGAGCGCCAGCGACTTGCCGCCCCCGCCCGCGCAGAGATCGACGATGGTCTCGCCCGGCCTTGCACCGGCGAGCAGGCTCGCGATCTGCGAGCCCTCGTCTTGGATCTCGAACCCGCCCTCCAGGAAGAGCGGATCGACGTGAAGCGCCGGGCCGCGTCCGTCCTCGCCGAGCGGAACGCGCAGGCCCAGGGCCGAGAGCGGCGTTTCCTCCGGGGAGAGGTCGGCCAGCGCCTCGGCCGCCGCCGCACGGCTCTGCTTGAGCGTGTTGACGCGGATATCGAGGGGTGCGCGGCGGGCGAGCACCCGCAATTCGGGCAGCAGATCGTCGCCGAACAGGGCGGCGAGCGAGGGCAGCACGAAGGCCGGCGCGTCGCCCGCCACCTCCGGCGGCGCCTCGGCGAGGCTGCCCTCCAGGAGGCGTGTCCGCTCGGCCTCGGTGAGGGGAGGGGGCGCGAAGCGGGCGCCGTCGAACAGGGAGGCGATGCTCGGCTCGGCGAGGCCGCGCTGAAGGCGCAGGGTGCCGATGAGGATGGCGCGGCCCGTCTCCTCGCCCATGATCCAGGCGGAAGACGCCCGGCGGCGCAGCCCGTCATAGACGAGGCTGGCGATGGCCGCCCGGTCGCCGGAGCCGGCGAAGCGGTGGGCGAGACCCCAATCCTTGATCGCGTCCGCGGCCGGGCGGCGGCGCGCGAGGATGTCGTCGAGGATCTCGATGGCGGCGGAGAGGCGGGCGGAGGGGGTCAGGATGGGCTCCGGAAACGTTTCGTTAAACCTGCCGCCGTGCGGCCACGCTTGGACCTGCGGCCCGACACGATGCGGCCGAGCTTCCGGCCCTTTCGCCGTTCAGAACGGCACGATGGCCCCGTCCGTCAAGGACCCCAGGAAGAGAGGACGCCATGCCGTCCCTGAAGCCCCTCATCGGTGCGAGCCTCGTCGCGCTGACGCTCGCCGCCTGCTCCACCGCGCCGGCCGCGCCCGGGCTCGATCCGGTGCCGCCGCCGGCCCGCCGGCCCGATGCCAAGACGCAGCTCGAATACGGCAGCCCGCCCCCGCCGCCGCCCGGCCGCTACTGAACCGACCGGCGTCGCTTCCGGAGGCGGCTCAGGCCGCATCGCGGGCGCGACGGTTCTCGTAGGCCTTGAGATGGGTCAGCACGCGGGCGAGCCCCGGCGTCTCGACGCCCTTGGCCTGCCCGCGCGCGATCAAGTCGCCGACGATGTGGTCGGCCTCGATGCGGGCGCCGCCCTCGATGTCGCGCAGCATGGAGGCGGTCATCGCCGAGCCTTCGCTCGTCAGCATCTTGCGGGCGCCGGCCATCACCTTCTCCCGGGCGCCATTGCCGTGGGCTTCCGCCACCCGCTGGCACTCGTCGTGCAGTCCCTCGATGAAGGCCCGGCCGCTGGGCGCGGCGACGATGTCGCCGATGGCCGCGCGCATCAGCGTGGTGGAGCCCGCAAGCGTCGCGAGGAAGACCCACTTCTCCCACATCTCGAGCAGGATCCGGTCGCTGCCGCGGGCCTGGAAGCGCACGCCTTCCATCTGCGCCTCGATGCGGCCGAACCGCTCGGAGCGCGCGCCGTCGCGCTCGCCGTAGGTCAGCGTGTGCAGGTCGGTCATCTGGCGGATCTCGCCGTCCTTCGTCAGCGTGGCGACGATGCCGCAGCTGCCGCCGAGCACCCGCTCCGCGCCGAAGGCCGCGTCCAGGATGTCGAGGTGGCGCATGCCGTTGAGGATCGGCAGCACCGCCGTGCCCGCACCGACGGCGGGCGCCACGTCGGCGATCGCCGCGTCGAGGTCGTAGGCCTTGGACGAGAGGAGCACGAGATCGAACGGACCGGCCCCGGCGAGACGGTCGGCGGTCACGGTCTGCGGCGCGTCGATCGTCAGATCGCCCACGGGGCTGCGGACCCGCAGGCCCTGCGTCGCGAGCTTTTCCGCGCGGGCCGGGCGCACCAGGAAGGTCACGTCCCGCCCGGCTTCCGCCAGCCGCGCTCCGAAGTAGCCGCCGGTCGCGCCGGCCCCGACCACGAGTATCCGCATCGTGTTCCCCTATCGTCCGGCCCTGCATACCGCGAAGCCGCAAGCGCCGCACCTGATCCGTTGCAGCCGGTCGCGTCCGACCGCCGAGCGCCTGGAATCCGGCACCGCCAGCGGCTAAGCGTGACCCCTCCGGTCGATCCCTGCACCCCGCGCCGGCACGCGGGCCCTCGCGGACTTCGTTCATGCGCGCTCTTCCGAGCCTGGCCGCTCTGGCTGCCAGTCTTCTTCCCGGCCTCGTCCCGCCCCCGGTCGCGGCCGCGGACCGCCAGCCCTTCGCGGTGGTCAAGGGCTGGGAGATCGAGCGGACCGTCGGCGAGACCGGCGGCAATCCCTGCCTGATGACGCATGCCTACGAGGACAAGGACGACGGCAACGCCGCCAACGTGGTGGTGTTCGCCCGCAATGGCAGCTCGCTTGCTCTCGTGCTGGTCTACCAGGGCTGGGCCTTCGGCAAGGACGAGGCGATCAAGGCGGCGCTCGTTCTCGACAAGAAGCCGATCAAGGGGAAGATCGCCTGGATCGGCGACGAAAAGACCGCGCGCGCCCTCCTGCCCGAGAGCATCCTGCCGGATCTGCTCGCGGCCGGGACGGTGATCCTGCGCTTCGCGAACGGGGATGCGGACTTCAGGATCCCGGATTTCGCGGCCGGCTACGAGGCGCTCAAGCGCTGCGACGCGACGCCCGCAGCCGCCGCGCCCCAGGCGGCCGCACCGGCCCCGGTGCCCACCGGCCCCTCGGCCGAGCCCTCCACGCCGCGGCTGGCCGCCTACGTGATCGGCCTCTCGCTGCAGCGCGCGCTCAAGGAATGCGCGATCCCCGCGACGGACGATCAGCGCCGTTCGGTCGATGCCAGGATGGCCGCGCTCCAGCCGGAGATGGCTCCGCTGGACGCGTCCCTGCGCAGCGAACTGCAGCGGCGCGGAACCCCGTGCCCCGCCGCGGAGAAGCAGGGGGCCTTCCAAGAGATCCTGCGCAAGTTCACCGCCTTGAGCCCGGAAGAGCTGGCCGCCTCCCTGGAACAGGACTCCGCGAACCGGAAGGCGACCCCGTCACCCGCCCCGAAATTCTGAGATGCGGGCTCGCCTCCGCGACGCTCGCGTGCCCGATTGCGCTGTGAGGGATTCGCCCCGCACGCTGGTTGAGCCGGCAAGGAAAGGCTAAGCTGAACCGGTCCGACCGGCCGCCTCGCAATTTCGCGGGCGGCGGAGCCCGACCGTCGTCGCGGAGATGTCGCGTGCGCCTCTCACCCGTCCTGGCGGCGATCTCGGCGGTGACGCTGACGGCGCTCCTCGCCGGGCTCGGGGCCGAGGCGGCACCCCGCCGCGAGCCCTTCGAGAGCGTGCAGGGCTGGGCGGTTGAGCGCCGGACCGGCGGACCGGATGCCGGCTCCTGCTCGATGACCCGCACCGCCGAGGATGCGCAGGGCGACACCGCCAGCCTCGTGATCGTCTCGCGCGATCATGCGGGCCTCGCCCTGGCCCTCGCCGACCGGAACTGGGATTTTTCCGCGGGCGAACGGCTGACGGCGCCGCTCCTGCTCGACGGCAGGCCGGCGGGCCCAAGGACGATCTGGACCGGCGACGGCCAGATCCTGCGCGCGGCCTTGCCGGACACGCTCGTGCCGGACCTGCTGGCGGCACGACGGCTCAGCCTGCGCTTCGAGGACGGCGAGGCGGCCTTCGACATCCCGGACATCGCCGCCGCCTACGCCTCGCTGCAGCGCTGCGAGGCCGCTCGCGCCGAGCCGCCGTCGGTCGCCGCCGCGCCGAACCTGCCCGCGCGGGCGCGATTGGCCTCCTACACCGTCGGGCTGGCGGTCGAGGGCGTGCTGCGGGCCTGCCCCGTCACGGCCACGGATCGCGAGCGCGCCGCCGTCGAGGCCAAGATGGCCGCCCTCCGGCCGGAGATGGCAGCCTTCGAGGCCGCGATCCGGGCACAGGTGACGCAATCGCGCGGCTTTGCCTGCCCGAGCGTCGAGAAGGAGCCCGAGTTCCGGGAGGCGATGCGCCGCTTCATCGAGCTGAGCCCGGACGAGTTCGCCGCCGTCATCGACCGGCAGGCCCACGCCGCGCCGGACATGCCGGTCACCAAGCCCTGATGCCATTCAAGTCATCGGGCGCCCGCTGGAAGGGGGACGGCGAGACCTTCGCGCCTGCCCCATCGAATTCGGCCAACGCGTTCAGAGTATCCGCGGATCGGCCTCGCATATGAAAGGCCGTCTGCGCTGGGCTCGCCGGGATTTCGCCGCAGCGACGATCGATTTTTTTCGTTTTCGCGCCTTTTTCGGCGCGCATCTTAAAATATAGCAAAGTACAGGTCGCAGCCGGGATCTAGGTTCGCCCCGTTCCGGAGGCCGACCATGATTCGCTCCCCTTCGACGGCCCTCACTCCCGTGCGGGACCGCGTCGTCGGCTACACGATCTGCGTGATGATCACCCTCGAAGGATTGATGCTGCTGGCGAGCCTGATCTGGCTCTGAGGCCGGGCTGCGGCCGGAAGCAGGCAATCCCGAGGGAAGCGCAGAACCCGGCGAGACGGCGGACCCGTTTCAAGGCGAGACCATCGCCCCGGGCACGACCCCGGGGCGACATATCGGACGACGGTCAGCGGCTCGGGTAGTTCGGGCTCTCGCGGGTGATGGTCACGTCGTGGACGTGGCTCTCGCGCAGGCCCGCATTGGTGATGCGCACGAACTGCGCCCGCTCCTGGAAATCCGGCACGGTGGCCGCGCCGACATAGCCCATCGCCGCGCGCAGGCCGCCCGCGAGCTGGTGCAGCACCGCCGCGACCGGGCCCTTGTAGGGCACCTGGCCTTCGATACCTTCCGGCACGAGCTTGTGGGTGTCGCTGACCTCCGCCTGGAAGTAGCGGTCGGCGGAGCCGCGAGCCATGGCGCCCACCGAGCCCATGCCGCGGTAGCTCTTGTACGAGCGGCCTTGGTACAGAAAGACCTCGCCCGGGGCCTCGTCGGTGCCGGCGAGCAGCGAGCCCAGCATCGCCACGGAGGCGCCGGCCGCGATCGCCTTGGCGAGATCGCCCGAGAACTTGATGCCGCCGTCGGCGATCACCGGCACGTCCGCGCCCTGAGCCGCCTCGACCGCCTCCATCAGCGCGGTCAGCTGGGGCACGCCGACGCCCGCGACGATGCGGGTGGTGCAGATCGAGCCCGGGCCGATACCGACCTTGATCGCGTCCGCGCCCGCATCGATGAGCGCGCGGGCGCCCTCGGAAGTGGCGACGTTGCCGGCGATGATCTGCACGGCGTTCGAGAGCTGCTTCACCCGAGCGACGCTGTCGAGCACCTTGCGGGAATGGCCGTGGGCGGTGTCGACCACCACCACGTCGCAGCCGGCATCGATCAGGCGCTCGGCGCGCTCGAAGCCGGAATCGCCCGTCGTCGTGGCGGCGGCGACCCGCAGGCGGCCCTGCTCGTCCTTGACCGCGTTGGGATAGGCGACCTGCTTCTCGATGTCCTTGACCGTGATCAGGCCGATGCAGCGATAGTGGTCGTCGACGACGAGCAGCTTCTCGATGCGGAACTGGTGCAGCAGGCGCTTGGCCTCGTCCTGCGTCACGCCCTCGCGCACGGTGATGAGCCGGTCGCGGGTCATGAGTTCGGCCACGGGCTGGCCGGTATTGGTGGCGAAGCGCACGTCGCGGTTCGTCAGGATGCCGACGAGCTTGCCGCGCGAGCCGTTGGGGCCGCGCTCGACCACCGGAATGCCGGAGATCCGGTTCTTCTTCATCACGTCGAAGGCGTCGGCCAGCGTCTCGTCGGGATGGATGGTGATGGGATTGAGCACCATGCCCGACTCGTACTTCTTCACGAGGCGGACCTGCTCGGCCTGCTCGGCCGGCTCCAGGTTGCGGTGGATCACGCCGAGCCCGCCGTTCTGCGCCATGGCGATGGCCATCCGCGCCTCGGTCACGGTGTCCATGGCCGAGGCGATGATCGGCAGGTTGAGCTTGATCGTGCGGGTGAGGCGGGTCGCGACGTCGACCTCGGTGGGCATCACCGAGGAGGCGGCGGGGCGCAGCAGCACGTCGTCGAAGGTAAGGCCCTCGATGATCGTGTCAGCGCTGATACGGGCCATGGAAACCAACTCCGAAAGACGGGTGTTGCGCCGGGCCGGAAGGGTACGGCCAGCGGGATCGGGTTGGCAGGGGCCAGTATCACGGGCGCAAGCGCCGCGCAAAGCCGCCGCGGCGCTTGGCGGTGCATGGCCCGTGCATGGCTGACCGGCAAATCCGGCGTTCGGCGCGCACCAGCGCGCTCGCGGCAAGACACCATTAACCCTTACGATCCACCATCACGGCGGACCGTCCGCGTGTCTTATGCGGGACCGGCCGGCTGGAGACGAGCCCTCGCCATGATGTCGCGCGCCGAACGCAGTCCCCTGGCGGATTGGTGGTGGACGGTCGATCGCGGCCTGCTCGCGGGGCTCGGCTGCCTGATGGTGGCCGGCCTCGTCTTCCTGATGGGCGGCGGCCCGCCGGTGGCCGAGCGCATCGGCCTGCCGACCTTCTACTTCCTGAACCGGCAGGCGATGTATCTCGCCCCGACGATCCTGCTCATCATCGCGGTCTCGTTCCTGTCGGTGCGCCACATCCGGCGCTTCGCCCTCGTCACTTGGCTCGTCGGCGTGACGCTCTGCATCCTGGCCGGCAAGTTCGGCCCGGAGATCAAGGGCGCGCACCGCTGGATCCAGATCGGCTCCTTCGGTCTCCAGCCCTCGGAATTCGTGAAGCCCGCCTTCGTGGTGGTGGCGGCTTGGGCCTTCTCGGAAGGGGCGCAGCGCCGCGACATGCCCGGTGGCCTGCTGGCGATCCTGCTCCTGCCGTTGACCATCGTGCCGCTGATCCTCCAGCCCGATTTCGGGCAGACCATGCTGATCACGATGGTGTGGTGCGCGCTGTTCTTCGTCGCCGGCCTGCACTGGTTCTGGGTGGCGGGCCTCGGGGTGCTCGGCCTCACGGGCGTGTTCGCCGCCTACACCTTCCTCCACCACGTGCGCGAGCGCATCAACCGTTTCATGGACCGCGATTCGGGCGACAGCTTCCAGGAGTTCTGGTCGCGGGAATCGTTCAATTCGGGAGGCTGGTTCGGCACCGGACCCGGCGAGGGTGTGGCTAAGCGTCACCTGCCCGACGCGCATACCGACTTCATCTTCTCCGTCACCGGCGAGGAATTCGGCGTGCTGGTCTGCCTCTGTCTCGTCGCGCTGTTCGCCTACATCGTCATGCGCGGCCTGAAGCTGGCCCGCCGCACCGACGACACCTTCACGAGGCTCGCCATCACCGGACTGACCACGCTCTTCGGCCTCCAGGCCTGCATCAACATGGCGGTGAACACCCAGCTCATGCCGGCCAAGGGCATGACCCTGCCCTTCGTCTCCTACGGCGGCTCCTCGCTGATCTCGCTCTCGCTCGGCATGGGCTTCCTCGTGGCGCTGACCCGCAAGCGCCCGCGCACCACCGCCCTGAAACAGCGCCCGCCCGGCACGCTGCCCTCCGCCGTCCCGGGAATGATGCAGTGACCGTCTTCACCCCCCTCGTGCTGGTCTGCGCGGGCGGCACCGGCGGCCACCTCTTCCCGGCTCAGAGTCTCGCCTACGCCCTGAGGGAGCGCGGCATCCGCGTGGCGCTCGCGACCGATGCCCGGGTCGATTCGATCGCGGGCGACTTCCCGGCGGAGGAGATCGTCACCATCGCCTCGGCCACGCCCTCGGGCCGCTCGGCGCTGCGCCGGGCCGGCGCCGTGGTCACGCTCGGGCGCGGCTTTGGGCAGGCCGCCCGCGCCGTCCGGCGCCTGAACCCGGCGGCGGTCGTCGGCTTCGGCGGCTACCCGACCGTGCCGCCGATGCTGGCCGCGCAGCTGCTGCGGGTGCCGACCATCCTGCACGAGCAGAACGCGGTGATGGGCCGGGCCAACGGCTTCCTCGCCAAGGGCGCGCGGGTGATCGCCACCGGCTTCGAGGCCGTGCGCGGCGTGCCGGAGAAGGCCACCGCGCGCCGCGTCCATACCGGCAACCCGATCCGCCCGGCCGTGCTCGCCGTGGCCGAGACGCCCTATCCTCCACTGGATGGGGACGCGCCGCTGCGCCTCCTCGTGTTCGGTGGCAGCCAGGGCGCCCGCGTGATGAGCGAGGTGGTGCCGGCGGCGCTGGAGAAGCTGCCCGCGGATCTGCGCGCCCGGCTCCACCTCGTCCAGCAGGCGCGGCCCGAGGACCTGACGGCGGTGCAGAACCGCACCCTGGCCATGGGGCTCGGCGGGATCGAGGCGGCGCCCTTCTTCAAGGACCTGCCCGGCCGCATGGCCGCCGCCCATCTCGTGGTGGCGCGCTCGGGCGCCTCGACGGTCTCGGAACTCGCCGCCATCGGCCGGCCCGCCATCCTCGTGCCGCTGCCCGGCGCGCTCGATCAGGATCAGGCGGCCAACGCCGCGACGCTGGCGCAGATCGGCGCCGCCCTCTCGATTCCGCAGAGCGCCTTCACCCCCGACCGGCTCGCCGCCGAACTCGTGGACCTGTTCGAGGCGCCCCGGAAATTGACCCAGGCGGCGGCTGCGGCCAAAACCGCCCGCATCCTCGACGCGGCCGACCGCCTCGCCGCGCTCGTCGCCGAGACCGCGGCCGCCGCTTGAAATCTGCGACAAGCCCGAAAAGGCTTGCCGCGTCCGGCGGACGACCGCCGCCCCGCAGTCGCGGGGGCGGGTTTCGACGATGCAGGATCGTCGAAGCCCGGAACGAGACAGCCTGGGTTCGTCAGCGCCCCGGACTCAAAAGGTTTTCGATATGAAGCTGCCCGAAAAGCTCGGCCCCATCCACTTCATCGGCATCGGCGGCATCGGCATGTCCGGCATCGCCGAGGTGATGGCCAATCTCGGCTACACCGTGCAGGGCTCGGACGCGAACGACAACGCCAACGTCCGGCGCTTGGCCGAGAACGGCATCCGCACCTTCGTCGGTCACAAGGCGGAGAACGTCGCGGAGGCCGCGCTGGTGGTGGTCTCGACCGCGATCCGCCGCGACAACCCGGAGCTGATCGAGGCCCGCGAGCGCCGCCTGCCGGTGGTGCGCCGCGCCGAGATGCTGGCCGAGCTGATGCGCTTCAAGTCCTGCGTCGCGGTGGCCGGCACCCACGGCAAGACCACGACGACCTCGCTGGTCGCGACGCTGCTCGACGCCGGCAACCTCGACCCGACGGTGATCAACGGCGGCATCATCAACGCCTACGGCACCAATGCCCGCATGGGCGGGGGCGACTGGATGGTGGTGGAGGCCGACGAGTCCGACGGCACCTTCCTCAAACTGCCGGCCGATGTCGCCATCGTCACCAACATCGACCCCGAGCATCTCGACCATTTCGGCTCGTTCGAGGCGATCAAGGACGCCTTCCGGCGCTTCATCGACAACATCCCGTTCTACGGCTTCGCCGTGATGTGCATCGACCACCCGATCGTCCAGGATCTGGTCGGGCATATCGAGGACCGGCGCATCATCACCTACGGCGAGAATCCGCAGGCCGACGTGCGCCTCATCGACATCGACCTGAAGGGCGGTCAGAGCCGCTTCCGGGTGATGATCCGCGACCGCCGGCCCGGCTTCCGCATGGAGATCGAGGATCTCGTCCTGCCCATGCCCGGCCGCCACAACGCCCTCAACGCCACCGCGGCTTTGGCGGTGGCCCACGAACTCGGCGTTCCGGCGGACGCGATCCGCAAGGCTCTGGCGGGCTTCGGCGGGGTCAAGCGCCGCTTCACCCGCACGGGCGCGTGGAACGGCGCGACGATCTTCGACGATTACGGCCACCACCCGGTGGAGATTCAGGCGGTGCTGCGCGCGGCCCGCGCCTCGACCGACGGCAACGTGATCGCCGTGGTGCAGCCCCATCGCTACACCCGGCTTCAATCGCTGTTCGAGGATTTCTGCACCTGCTTCAACGACGCCGACACGGTGATCGTCGCCCCCGTCTACGCGGCGGGCGAGGCGCCGATCGAGGGCATCGACCGCGACTCGCTGATCGCTGGCCTGAAGGCCCGCGGCCACCGCGACGCCGTCGCCCTGGAGCGCCCGGAGGATCTGGCCCGCCTCGTCGGCAGCCGCGCGCAGACCGGCGACTATGTGGTCTGCCTGGGCGCCGGCACCATCACTCAATGGGCCTACGCGTTGCCGGGAGAGCTGGCGGCTCTGAAGGGGTGAGCGGGGTTGCGCTCCGCGGACGATGAGCGGAGACGGTTTCGCAAGCGGCTTCGGCACGACCAGACCGAGGCCGAGCGCCGGCTGTGGCTTCGTTTGCGTGACCGTCGTCTCGCCGGGTTCAAGTTCGTCCGGCAGGAAAGCGTCGGCCGCTACGTGGCGGATTTCTGTTGCCGCGAGGCAAGGCTGATCGTCGAGCTCGACGGCGGTCAGCATGCGCAGAGCGGCTACGACGCCGCAAGAGATGCGTGGCTGGTCGAGCGTGGCTACCGCGTCTTGCGCTTCTGGAATGCCGAGGTCATGACCAACACCCTTGGTGTGCTCGACACGATCCTCGCCGCGCTTCCCCCCTCTCCCCGCTCGCGGGGAGAGGGTCGCGACGACCTCGTCGTCGGCGCGACAAGCCCGCAGGGCGATGGTGAGGGGGCTCCTCACGTGGAGCCTCCTCCTGATCCGCCCCCTCACCCTCGGCTGCCGCCTCGCTTTGCCGACGACGAGGTCGGCAAAGCCCTCTCCCCGCCTGCGGGGAGAGGGGGGAAACGGATATGACCGCGCACAGCCTCATCGACGCGATCCGCGCCGCCGCGCCCGGCCTCCGCGGGCGCCTTCTCGAGAACCAGTCGCTCGCCGACCTGACGTGGTTTCGCGTCGGCGGTCCGGCCCAGGTGCTGTTCAGCCCGGCCGACGAGGAGGATCTGTCGCAGTTCCTCGCCGCCCTCGATCCCTCCGTGCCGGTCACGGTGATCGGGCTGGGCTCTAACCTGATCGTGCGCGACGGCGGCATTCCCGGCGTGACGATCCGGCTCGGCGGCAAGGCCTTCGGCTCGGTCGAGATCGACGGCGAAACCATCCGATCCGGCACCGCCGTGCCGGACATGCGGCTCGCCAAGGCGGCAGCCGAGGCTTCCCTTGACGGGCTCGCCTTCTTCCGCGGCATTCCCGGCTCCGTCGGCGGCGCGCTGCGCATGAATGCCGGGGCGCATGGCGGCGAGACCACCGACGTGCTGATCGAAGCCCGCGGCATCGACCGCAAGGGCGCGGTCCGCCGCTTCACCCATGCCGAGATGGGCTTCCGCTACCGCCACGCCTCGGCGCCGGACGACGTGATCTTCACGAGCGCGACCTTCCAGGGCCGACCCGGGAACCGCGAAGAGATCGAGGCGGAGATGGAGCGGGTGACCGCGGCGCGAGAGGCCGCCCAGCCGATCCGCGAGCGCACCGGCGGCTCGACCTTCAAGAACCCCGAGGGCGGCAAGGCTTGGCAGCTCATCGACGCCGCCGGCTGCCGCGGACTGACTCGGGGCGGGGCCCAGGTCTCGGAGATGCACTGCAACTTCCTGATCAACCGCGGCGGCGCCACCGCGGCCGACATCGAGGGGCTCGGCGAGGAGGTGCGCCGCCGGGTGCGCGACCATTCGGGCTTCGAGCTGCACTGGGAGATCAAGCGCATCGGCGTCGAGACCGCACCCGCCTGACCCTCCGCCCGCGTCGAGACCGGAGGACGCATCGCCCATGGCTTCCACCGACCCCACAGCCCTGACCGAACATCTCGGCAGGCTTGTCGACGACATCGCCGCCGGGGCCGATCGGGCCCGGACGGGCGGCGACATCCTGCGCCTTCGCGACCGGCTCAACCGCGAGTGGGACGGCGCGAAGCCCGGTGCCCACCTCTCTGCGGACGCCTACGCGGCCCTGCGGCTTCGCTGCGAGGCCGCGCATGCCCGCCTCACCGAGCGCTTCGTCAGCCTCAGGGATTCCACCCCGCAGCCGGAGCCGCGCCTTCTCATCGATCCCGACGGCCCGACCGTCGATTCGTTCTTCGAGGCGGATGGGCGGGCCGGCGATTGGACGGCCGGGGCCGAGGCCGCGATCGGCGCGGCCGAAGCCCGCCTCGGGGTGAGGCTGCCCGAAGCGCTCAAGGCGCTCTACCGGCGGCGGAACGGCGGAGCGACGGACTTCTTCCTGGCCACGGATTCCCCCGATGCTCCCCTCGAATTCGAGGGTGACGCGGCTTTGCGCGAGGCCGACGACCTCTGGCGGACGGTGCTGCCCGGTTTCGATCTGGCCGCCCTGGAACGGCTGGAGAGCCTCGGCGCGATCGGTGACGGCATCGATTTCGGCAGCGAGGAGGCGTCCTGGCGCGCCGCCTTGCACGGGATCGATCGCCTGATCGCGCTCAGCAACCACGGCTCCGACTTCTGGCTCTGCCTCGACTACGCGGACGCGGCCTCTGAACCGTCCGTGGTGCTGTTCGACGCCGTCTCGCCGGATGGCGGCCCCGGCCGCATCACCTTCCGCCGCCCCGACTTCGCCGGCTTCTTCGCCGGGCTGCGGCGGCACGGCGTCACCGTCGAGGACGGCGTCGCATTGCGCGGCAGCCGGCTCCTCGGCGAGGAGGCCTGATCGTCTTGCCCCACCATCGTGCGCCCGTGGCGCCCAAGCAGCCCTGAAAGGCTCTAGCCGATGTCCAAGCACGTCGCCGTCCTGATGGGCGGCTGGTCTTCCGAGCGGGAAATCTCGCTTCGCTCCGGCCATGCCTGCGCCGGGGCGCTGGAAGGGGAGGGGTACCGCGTCACCCGCGTCGATGTCGGGCCCGACATCGCGACGGTGCTGACCGAGCTGGCGCCCGACGCGGCGCTCAACGCGCTCCACGGCCCGGCCGGCGAGGACGGCACGATCCAGGGCCTCCTGGAGATCCTGAAGATCCCCTACACCCATTCCGGCGTGCTGGCCTCGGCACTGGCGATGCACAAGGAGCGTGCCAAAACGGTCATGCGCGCGGCCGGAGTCAGCGTTCCCGAGGGCCGGGTCGTTAACCGTCATGATGCGGCGAAGTCACACCCGTTAACCCCTCCCTATGTCGTGAAGCCGATCGCCGAGGGCTCCTCCATGGGGGTCATCATCGTGCGCGACGCGGCCTCGGAATCGCCCCGGATCCTGGCCTCCGACGCGTGGGTCTACGGCGAGGAAGTCCTTGCGGAGACTTACGTTGCCGGCCGCGAGCTGACCTGCGCGGTGCTGGGCGACCGGGCGCTCGGGGTGACCGAGATCAAGCCCGTCTCGGGGGAGTGGTACGACTTCGATGCGAAGTACGCCGGAGGGGGGTCGATCCACGTCCTTCCGGCCGATCTTAAACTAAATCTTTACCAGCGTGTCCAAGAGTTGGCGTTAACGGCGCATCAAGCACTGGGATGCCGTGGCGTCAGCCGTGCCGACCTTCGTTACGACGACACGCCGGGGGGAACCGGCGCCCTCGTCGTCCTGGAGGTCAACACGCAGCCAGGGATGACCCAGACGAGCCTTGTGCCGGAGATCGCGGCCCACGCAGGCCTGAGTTTCGGTGAACTCGTCCGATGGATGGTGGAGGACGCTTCTCTCAACCGCTGAACGCCGCCGGCACCCCCGGCAGCGGCGGACTCCTCGCGGGCCTGCGGCTCCCGAGGATCCTCAGGCGGTTCTCGTCGGCACGCCGCCTCCGGCCGGCGGTGCCGATCGAGGCGCGCGTGCCGCGGCTCGCGGGCACGGCGCTGATCGCCGGGCTCGCCGGCGGCATCGCTCTCGCCGGCTTCGTCGTGAGCGGGCGCTACGACGGCTTCGTGGCCGAGAACGGCCGGCCCGTCGACATCCTCGCCCGGCTCGCCGGCTTCGGCGTCGAGCGCGTCACCATCACCGGTCTCTCGCGGATGTACGAGCGCGAGGTGCTGCAGGCCGCCGGCATCGACTGGCGCTCCTCCGTGCCCTTCCTCGACGTGGATCGCACCCGTGAGCGCCTGCTCGCCGAGAAGCTGATCGCCAGCGTCTCCGTGCGCAAGCTCTACCCCAACGAGATCGTCATCAATCAGGTCGAGCGCGAGCCCGCCGCCCTCTGGCAGCAGAACGGCGAGATTCAGGTGATCGCCGCCGACGGCAAGGTCGTCGACGACCTGCGCGACGAGCGCTACGTCAACCTGCCCCTCGTGGTGGGCGCGGGCGCCAACGAGCGCCTTCAGGAATATCTCGGCCTGATCGAGGCCGCTGGGCCGCTCGGCGCGCGCATCCGCGCCGGTACCTACGTCTCCGGCCGGCGCTGGACGCTCAAGCTCGACGGCGTCGACATCCGCCTGCCCGAATCCGAACCCGCCGCGGCTCTGGCCCGGCTCGTCCGCCTGGAGCGGGAGAACCGGATTCTGGAGAAGGACATCATCGCCGTCGATCTGCGCATGGCCGACCGCGTCGTGGTGCGCCTGACCGAGGAGGCCGCGGCCGCCCGGGCCGAGAGCCGCAAGAAGCCGAAGAAGGGGACGGCGACATGAGCCCGTCCCGAACCGCCCGCCTCTCCGTACCGTCCCGAGCCCTTCGCCGCGAGTTCCGGTAGCGTCCGATGCAGACCCATCACGGCCTCACGCCGCGCCTGAAGCCGCTCTCCGCCCGCCGGAGCGCGACGCTCTCGGTGCTCGATATCGGAACCAGCAAGGTCGTCTGCCTCATTGCCGAGCTGCAGCCGGCCGAGGCGATGTCGACCTTACGCGGGCGCACCCATCTCGCCCGCATCATCGGCATCGGCCACCAGCGCTCGCTGGGTCTGAAGGGCGGCGCCATCGTCGATCTGGAGGCGGCCGAGGGCGCGATCCGTCAGGCGGTCCACGCCGCCGAGCGGATGGCCAAGGCCGAGGTCCAGTCGGTCATCGTCAACATCTCCGGCGGGCGCCTCGCCTCGCAGCATTTCGAGGCGCGGGTGAACGTCCGCTCCGGCACCGTCACCGGCGCCGACGTGGAGCGCGTGCTGGAGACCGCGAGCGCCCACGGCGTCAGCCCCGGCCGGGCCGTGCTGCACGCCCTGCCGATCGGCTACGCGCTCGACGGGCAGGGCGCGGTGATCGATCCGTCGGGCATGATCGGCAGCGCGCTCGGCGTCGATCTGCACGTCGTCACCGCGGAAGCGGCCGCCGCGCGCAACCTGATGCTGGCGGTCGAGCACTGCCATCTCGGGGTCGACGCGGTGATCGCCACGCCCTACGCGGCCGGCCTCTCCGCCCTCGTGGACGACGAGGCGGAACTCGGCTGCGCCGTGGTCGATATGGGCGGGGGCACCACCAGCGTCGGCGTCTTCATGGGCGGGCACCTCGTCCATTGCGACGCGATCGCGGTCGGCGGGCACCACGTCACCATGGACATCGCCCGCGGCCTCTCCACCCGCGTCTCCGTCGCCGAGCGGCTCAAGACCCTCTACGGCTCGGCCATCGCCACGGCCTCCGACGAGCGGGACATGATCGCCGTGCACGGCGTCGGCGAGGACGAGGGCGAGGCTCCCGGCCACGTGCCGCGCTCGCAGCTCGTGCGCATCGTCAAGCCGCGGGTCGAGGAGGTGCTCGAACTCGTGCGCGACCGCCTGCGCGGGGCGGGCTTCGGTGCCCAGGCCGGGCGCCGGGTGGTGCTCACGGGCGGCGCCAGCCAGCTCGTCGGCCTGCCGGAAACGGCCCGCCGCATCCTCCAGGGACAGGTTCGGATCGGGCGCCCGCTTGGCATCCGCGGCCTGCCCGAGGCGGCCAAGGGGCCCGCCTTCTCGGCCGCCGTCGGCCTGCTGGTCTACCCGCAGGTGGCGCATGCGGAGCATTTCGAGCCGCGGGGGCAGGGCGCCTTCGCCGGCACGGGAACGGACGGATACTTCTCCCGGGTCGGTCGCTGGATCCGGGAAAGCTTCTGAAGGACGACCCGCGCCGGAGCGAGGCCAGCGCGGGACAAGCAAGACAGGGCAGGCGTCGAACACGGCGTCGAACCAGGCAATCGAAAGTCACGAAGGGCACGACCACATGGCCATCTCTCTTCAGGCTCCGGACATCCGGGAACTCAAGCCCCGTATCACCGTCTTCGGTGTCGGCGGCGCGGGCGGCAACGCCGTCAACAACATGATCGAGTCGGGCCTGCTGGGCTGCGAGTTCGTCGTGGCCAACACCGACGCCCAGGCGCTCACCTCCTCGAAGGCCGAGCGGGTCATCCAGATGGGCATCGGCGTCACGCAGGGCCTCGGCGCCGGCTCGCACCCGGAAGTCGGCTCGGCGGCGGCCGAGGAGGTGATCGACGAGATCCGCGACCAGCTCTCGGGCGCGCACATGGCCTTCATCACCGCCGGCATGGGCGGCGGCACCGGCACGGGCGCGGCCCCCGTCATCGCCCGCGCGGCGCGTGACATGGGCATCCTCACGGTCGGCGTCGTCACCAAGCCCTTCCAGTTCGAGGGCATGCGCCGGATGCGCACGGCGGAAGCCGGCATCCAGGAGCTTCAGGCGGCGGTCGACACCCTGATCGTGATCCCGAACCAGAACCTGTTCCGGGTCGCCAACGAGAAGACCACCTTCGCCGACGCCTTCGCGATGGCCGACCAGGTGCTCTACTCGGGCGTGGCCTGCATCACCGACCTGATGGTCAAGGAAGGCCTGATCAACCTCGACTTCGCCGACGTGCGCGCGATCATGCGCGGCATGGGCAAAGCGATGATGGGCACGGGCGAGGCCTCCGGCGAGAACCGCGCCAACCGCGCCGCGGAAGCCGCCATCGCCAACCCGCTCCTCGACGACGTGTCGATGAAGGGCGCGCGCGGCCTGCTGATCTCGATCACCGGCGGCTCGGACCTCACCCTGTACGAACTCGACGAGGCCGCGACGCGGATTCGCGAGGAAGTCGATTCGGATGCCAACATCATCCTCGGCGCCACCTTCGACGAGAGCCTCGACGGCATCATCCGCGTCTCCGTGGTCGCCACCGGCATCGAGCCGGCGCTGATCTCGGCCGATTCCCCGAACAACCCGGAGATCGCCCAGACCGAGCAGCGCATCGCCGAGGTGGCCGAGCGCCTGCGCTCGGAGGCCCGGGCCCGCGCCTCCGCCGCGCTGAGCCCCGCCTCGACGCACCAGCCGGTTCATCAGCCCGCGGCCCGCGCCGCGTCGCCCGAGCCGCAATCCGCCCCCGCGTCCCGGCCGCTTCTCGCCGAGCCCGCCGCGCCGGAACCCCTTCGTGCCGAGCCCCTGCGCGCCGAGCCCGCCCCGATGGCGCATCACCACGATGTCGTCCTGACCCACGCGCCCGCCCGGGCCGCCGTGCCCGCCTACGAGCCGCCGGCTCCGATGAGCGCGCCGGAGCCCGTCGCCCAGGCGAACGGCCCCTACGTGCCGCCGCGCCCGCAGATCGCCCGCGCGCCGCGCATGCCGCAGATCTCGGACCTGCCGCCCCACACCCAGGCGCAGATCCTCAAGAGCCGCGGCGAGGAGCCTCAGGCCGAGCCGAGCCAGGATTCCAAGCGCATGACCCTGCTGCGCCGCCTGGCCACCGTCGGCTTCGGCGGTCGCCGCGAGGAGGCCGAGACCGCCCCGGTCCCGGCCGCCCGCGCCCCCGCTCCGGCCCCGGTCGCGGCGCCGCGCGTCGAGCCGGCCCTGCGCGCTCCGGCGCCCCAGGCGCCGCAATACCGCCCGGCTCAGGGCAATCTGGACGCGCAGGGCCGCGCCCTGCCGCCCCGGATGATGGAAGACGACCAGCTCGAAATCCCCGCTTTCCTTCGCCGTCAGGCGAACTGAGCACGGATTGCCTGTGGATCGGTGGGGGCAACCGGGCCCCTATCGGACCGCACTGGGATATTTCAGCCACAGGCCCGGGACCGCAAGGTCCCGGGTTTATCTGTTTGTTAACGTACTGAATTCAAATTGGTTTTCAGAAATCGTGGCGAAACCGTGGCTGTAACAGATCGTAAGAATCCGTGATTTGGCCGCCCTGATTGCCACAGCTATACACGCTTCCGGAACGACAGAAGGCGCGGACGGTCGCTCGACCCGACAGCGCTCGCAGAGGCTTCAAGCAGCGGACGGACTTCCCCACACCGTGCCCCCGAAACGGGGGTGCGCGGGCAGGATCCTGGCCGAGGGCTAAGGTATGCGGACGAACCAACAAACAACGCTCAAAACGTCCGTGACCCTCACCGGAATCGGAGTTCACTCCGGAAACCCGGCAGAGATCACGATCCACCCCGCTCCAGCCAACCACGGTATCGCGTTCCTCCGAACGGGCACCACGACCGGCAACGACCGGCTGATCAAGGCCCACTACGCCTGCGTCTCCGCCACCGAACTCTGCACCGTCATCGGTGATGTCGAGACCGGTGCCGTCGCCACCATCGAGCACCTGATGTCGGCCCTCTACGGGCTCGGCGTCGACAACGCTCTGGTCGAGATCGACGGCCCCGAAATGCCGATCCTCGACGGCAGCGCCCGTCCCTTCGTCCAGGCGATCGACAGCGTCGGCCTCTCCACCTGCGGCGCCGCGCGCCGCTGGATCAAGGTGCTCCAGCCGGTCCGCATCGAGGCCGGCCGCGCCTTCGCCGAACTCCGCCCGATCGACCGCGGCTTCCGCCTCGACGTGGAGATCGACTTCGAATCCCCGGTGATCGGCCGCTCGCGCAAGGCGATGGACCTCACCCCGGCCGCCTACCGCCGCGAGATCGCGGGCGCCCGCACCTTCGGCATGATGAAGGACGTGGAGCGCTACTGGAAAGCCGGCTTCGCGCTGGGCGCCTCCCTCGACAACACGGTCGCCGTCGGCGAGACCGCGGTCGTCAACCCGGAAGGCCTGCGCTACGCGGACGAGTTCGTCCGCCACAAGTTCCTCGATGCGGTCGGCGATCTCGCGCTGGCCGGGCTGCCGATCCAAAGCGCCTACCGCTCCTATTGCGGCGGCCACCGCATGAATGTCGGCATCCTCGAAGCCCTGTTCGCCGACCGCGCGAACTACGCCATCGTCGAGGGCCAGGGCACCCGCCGCGAAACCGCCCGGGCCGAGTTCGGCGCCGGTCTCGGCATCGCCGCCTTCGCCGCCGAACTGTAACCGGCAGGCCACATCGGCGCCTCAACTGCACGACGGGCGGATGGCATGAACGGTTCGTTCGCACCTGCCGTCTTCGTGCCCGAATCGGCCTCCAACCGTACAGCCTGCGCGTAGGCCGCGCCGCCGTCGAAGCGGTCGGGCCTGACAGGGATTTGACCGCGATGCCTCTGACCTTCCCGACCCGTGGCGCGATGGTGGCCGTGCTCCTGAGCCTGGGCCTGGGGCTCGGCGGCTGCGACGCCCTCGACCCGACGGGCCTGTTCAACGAGAAGTACAAGCCCGAAGCCATCCCGGACACGCCGGCCGACAAGCTCTACAGCCAGGGCCTGGCGAAGATGGAGGACCGGGACTACGAGGCCGCCTCCAAGTCCTTCGACCAGCTCGACAAGCAGTACACCTATTCCGACTGGTCGCGGAAAGGCCTGCTGATGACGGCCTACGCGAATTACGAGGGCGCGAAGTACGACGACGCGATCAACGCCTCGAAGCGCTACCTCCAGCGCCACCCGGCGAGCAAGGACGCGGCCTACGCCCAGTACCTGATGGCGATGTCGCAATATAAGCAGATCCCGGACGTGACCCGCGATCAGGAGCGCTCGGAGCGCGCCCTCGTGGCTCTTCAGGAACTGGTGCAGAAGTATCCGACCTCCGAATACGCCGCCGACGCCAAGGCCAAGATCCAGATCACCCGCGACCAGCTCGCCGGCAAGGAGATGGCGGTCGGCCGCTTCTACCTCGAGAAGCGCGCCTTCCCGGCGGCGATCAACCGCTTCCGCGACGTGGTCAGCAAGTATCAGACGACCCGCCACGCCGAGGAGGCGCTGGAGCGTCTGGTCGAGGCCTACATGGCGCTCGGCCTCACCGCCGAGGCGCAGACGGCCGCGGCCGTACTCGGCCACAACTTCCCGGACAGCCCCTGGTACAAGGACGCCTACGCGCTCCTGCAGACCGGTGGCCTCGAGCCGCGCGAGGAGAAGGGCTCCTGGCTCAGCAAGATCTACCGCGGCGTGATCGGACGGACCGCCGCGGCGGAGTAAGCACCGGCGGCGATGCCCGGTGACGAGGCATCGCCCCATCGGCCATCACGATGAGGCCCGCAGTCGCTCGTGCGACATGGAACGACGGCTCTGCGGGCGAGAAGCCTGCCCCGGCGGGCTGAGAAGCCGGATCAGAGAATCCGGTCGATCCGCCTCTCGATGCGCTCCGAGTGCTCCCGCGCCTCCGGCACCGCATCCAGGAGCTGGCCGTAGCGCGAGGACACTTCGGACAGAAATCCGATCAGCGCCCTGACCGATTGCATCTCGGGGTCGTTGGGAGGGGTGTAGCGCAGCGCGCCGCCCCGGTAATCCATCGGATCGTTCACGAGGCAGCGTTCCTCGTTCTTCGTCTTGAGAAACGCCTCCGACCTCAGCAGCAGTTCGGGCCGCTCGCGAAGAAGTTCGAAGGGCCCACGATAGTGGCTCGAATAGCCGCGGCTTTGATACGCTTCTCCCGCCGTGAGGATCTTCGCCCACCCTCTCACGAACTTGGTCACGTACTGAGCCGGATTTCGCTCCGAGAAATGGGCGATCCGCAGACGCGACTCCGTCACCACCTTGCCGGTGCTCTGCGGGGGCAAGTGCACATCGTGCTGCCCCTCCGTCACGAGGCCCTTCTCCTTTGAGAGCCGCCAACTCGCAATGATCTTGTAGTCGTCGGTCACATCCGTGCGGTGGGTCATGCGCTGCGGCACGAGGTTCTGTGCGGCATCGTCGTGCGTCGTGTAATTGTAGTGAACCCAGGGGAAACGCACGGCTACGACGTTTTCGCGTGAGTTCTCCAACTCGTGGAGATAGCTCCGCAAGCCCCCGGGCAGATGGCGCTGGTCATAGAATTCGTCGCCATCGAGACAGGCGACCCAATCGGCGTCGTGGTGTCGTATGGCTTCTTGATAGAGCCAGTTGTTCATATCCCGCTCCGAGAAGCAGATCGACGGCGACTGATAGACGGTCAGCGACACTCCCTCTTCGGCGAGGCGCCGCAGGACGTCGAGCGTGCCGTCACGGCTTCCGTTGTCGAGGATGACGTGGTGATCGACGAAGGTCGCGGCGTGCCGGATGAAAGCCTCGATGATATCGACCTCGTCGAGTATCCGGCTGACCGCGACGACCCGCATAGACCGCTCTCCCAAGCATCGCCCTCGAACACGAACCGAGGCGCACGAATTGGCGTCATCCCGATCCCCGTCGCGACAGGTTTCTCGGAGCACGCTCTCGATCGGCGGATGCCTCACCGGCCCGGGCGGCCTGCGCCTGCCTCCGGCCGGCCGCAGCCGAATGCGCACGCTCCTATCTCAGTTGGGCCCCTGAGTCCTCCGGCCTCGATCGGACCGCCTCCGGCCGCAGCCCGAATGGCGCGGCTGTTTACCCGCACCGGCCGTTCTCCACTTTCCGGGTGAACTCTCCGCCGCTTGCGGCTAAACCGGCGCGCAATCCAGCACAGGGCCCTGGCGCCGCTTCATGCTCGTCCAGCTCGCGATCCGCGACATCGTTCTGATCGACAAGCTCGAGTTGACCTTCTCCGGGGGGCTGACCGTCCTCACCGGTGAGACCGGTGCGGGAAAATCGATCCTGCTCGACGCCTTCGCCCTCGCGCTGGGCGGGCGCGGCGACGGCGGGCTCGTGCGCCATGGCGAGGCCCAGGGCGGCGTCACCGCCGTGTTCGACGTCGGTGCCGATCACCCCGCCCGCACCATCGCCGCTGCCGCGGAGATCGACACCGACGGCGACCTGATCCTGCGCCGCACGCAATTCGCCGACGGGCGCACCCGCGCCTTCGTCAACGACCAGCCGGTCGGCGTTCAGACCATGCGGGCGATCGGCACGGCTCTGGTCGAGATCCATGGTCAGCACGACGACCGGGCGCTGGCCGATCCCACCACCCACCGCGCCATCCTCGACGCCTTCGGCGGACTCCAGGGGCCGCTCGCCCAGGTCGCGGCCGCGGCCAAGCGCGTACGCGCCGCGCGCTCCGCCCTCACCGAGCAGCGCGAGCGGGTCGAGGCCGCGCGGAAGGAGGCCGATTTCCTGCGCCACGCCGTGGAGGAACTGGGCGCCCTGGATCCGCAGGCGGGGGAGGAGGCGACCCTGGCCGAGCGGCGCACGGTGATGCAGCAGGGCGAGAAGGTCGCCCGGGAATTGAACGAGGCCCTCGACCTCGTCGGCGGCTCGGGCTCGATGGTGCCGCACCTGTCCTCCGCCGTGCGCCGGCTGGAGCGGCGCAGCGCCACGGTGCCGGCCCTGGTCGATCCGAGCATCGCCGCGCTCGACGCGGCCCTCGTCGCCCTCGACGAGGCCCGGGCCACCCTGGACGCGGCCGTGCTCGCCGCGGAGTTCGATCCGCGCGAGCTGGAGCGGGTCGAGGAACGCCTGTTCGCCCTGCGCGCCGCCTCGCGAAAGTACGCGGTCCCGGCCGACGACCTCGCCGACCTGCGCAGCCGCTACGATGCGGATGTCGCCGCCCTCGATGCCGGCGAGCAGGCCCTGGCCGGTCTTCAGGCGGAGCTGGACGCGTCCGAGACGGCCTATGCCCAGGCGGCCAAGCGACTCGGCGAGGGGCGCCGCAAGGCGGCCAAGGCGCTCGACGCGGCGGTCCAGGCCGAGTTGCCCCCGCTCAAGCTCGAAGGCGCGCGCTTCATCACGCAGATCGCCGTGGACGAAGCCTCGCGCGACGCCGCCGGCACCGAGCGGGTGGAGTTCTGGGCGCAGACCAATCCCGGCACCCGCGCCGGCCCGATGATGAAGGTCGCCTCGGGCGGCGAGCTGTCCCGCTTCATGCTCGCCCTCAAGGTGGTGCTGGCCGGCAAGGGCTCGGCCCCCACCCTGATCTTCGACGAGATCGACACCGGCCTCGGCGGGGCGGTGGCCGACGCCATCGGGGCGCGGCTCGGTCGGCTCTCGGAGCAGGTTCAGGTGGTGGCGGTCACGCACGCACCGCAGGTCGCCGCCCGCGCCTCGACCCATTTCCGCATCGCCAAGGACAGCGTGAAGAGCGGCAAGGCGGCCAAGGGCGCGGAGAAGAGCGAGCGGGTCACGACCCGGGTGGTCGGGCTTGCGGCGGATGCGCGCCGTGAGGAGATCGCCCGGATGCTCGCCGGCGCCACGGTGACCGACGAGGCCCGCGCGGCGGCGGCACGACTGCTGCTGGGCGCCGCCGGCTGACCGGTTCCTACTCGCCGTCGTCCAGCTCGATCCCGTACTCCGCCAGCACCCAGAAGATCGCCTCCAGGTCGTCGGCCGTCACGTCGCGAGGGGGCAGCGCCTCTTCGAGGTCGTCGTAGGTCAGCGAGCGGCGTCGCTCCGCATCCGCCTTGGCGAGCAGGCGGTCGACCGTCATGCGGATATCCGCCGGCAGGGCGTCGTGGCTCGGCAGCACGACCCCGCCGGCCGGCTGCAGGGCATCGGCGAGCAGGCGATCGATGATCGCCTGCCGTCGCGCGTGGGCACCGTCCGAACTGTCCATGGAGCGGAATATGGACCGGCGCGGGCGCGCGTCGAGTCTCCCCCGACCGCCGTCTTTCGTCACTCCTTGCCGACCGACATCAGCAGGCGCTCGGTGCGGGCATCCTCCAGACGGTTGACCATGCGGCGGCCCTCGTGGACGTCGCGGAGCGTCTTGGTGGCGGTGATGCAGGACTGGACCAGCATCACCGTACCCATGGCGAGATAGCCCTTCATCCAGAAGTCGAGGGGCATGAACAGGATGCCGAAGCCGACGAGCGCGGCGGAGGCGATGAAGGAGTCCTGGGTGAAGACGACCCAGGCGCCGGTATGCTGCGCAGTCTCTTGGGGCATGGCACAGGGTTCCTTGTGACTCTGTCGGTTCGGACGAGGGATCAGGCAGAGGGAGAACGTTCGGCCTCGGCGCGGCTGCGCAGGCGGGCGAGCACGGCCTCGGAGGAGGGGCGGGTGGGCGGGCCGAAGCCCTCGCGCTCGAGTCGTTCGGCGATGGTCCCCTCGGGGGTCTCGATCGCGGCAAGCGCCTCGTCGGTCGCCGCCGCCTCGGCCTGGAGCCGCTGGAGGCGCGCCAGCGTGGCCTCGGCCTCACCGAGGGTGGCGCGTTCGCCCACGGTCTCCGTCCGGCGCAGACGCCGGACGGCCTCGGAGGCCGCGGCGACCCGCCGTCCGCGCTCCAGGGCCGCCTGACGCCGGGTCGCGTCGGCAAGCACCCCACGCATCCGCGCCACCTCGGCGGCGAAGGTCGCCCGCGCCTTGCGCAGGGCATCCCGCTCCGCTTCGAGCCCTGCGATCGCCTCGGCCGCCTCGCGGGCCAGATCTTCGCGGCCCGCGCTGAGAGCCGCCACGGCACGGAGTTCGAGGTCGGCCGCGCGGGACTCGACCTCGGCGAGGCGGCGCGCCTCGGCACCGTCCCCGGCCATGGCCGCGGCGAGGCTGCGCCGGCCCCGCTCCAGATCGGCGGCCGTCTCGCGGATCTGCTGATCCAGCACGAGGAGGGCGTGGCGGTCGTGGGCCTCCTCGCAGGCCTGGGCGGCGGCGCCGCGGGCAAGCGTTCGCAACAGCGTCAACATGGCATCGCTCCGGTGGCGTGACCCGTTCCGTCACGCCCCGGAGATGCGCCGAGTTTGCACAGTGTTCAAGTGACGTTTTGCACAACGTGCAATCCGCCCTGGCGCTGACGGCGCAGGTTCCGCACAGTCAGCGCCAGACTGGCTTGAGCCCGGCAGGCTGGCTCAATCGTGCACGGCCGGCCCCGCCGCCCTGGCGATGCGCACCGGGATCGCCTTCGCGGCTGGGACCTTGGCCTGCGCGTCGTGGTGCCAGAGCGGGATCAGGACGTTCAGCTCCGGGTAGTAGCCGGCGCAATTACCCTCGGGGATGTCGTATTTCACGATCCGCAAGCCCTTCACCTCGCGGGCGAACGCGTCGGCGGCCTCGGTCACGACATCCACGGACTCGCCGTCGGCCAGATGCAGCCGCTCGATGTCGTTCTCGTTCATGAACAGCACCTGCCGCGTGCCCTTCACCCCGCGAAAGCGGTCGTGATAGCCGTAGATCGTGGTGTTGAACTGGTCGTTCGAGCGCAGGGTGATCAGGTCGAGCACGTCGCGCCGGTCGCTCTTCATGTCCGGGTCCATGTCGAGCCCGTCCGGGGGGACGGCGAAGTTGGCCCGGCCGGTCTCGGTCTCCCACTTGCGCTCCCGGGCGGGCAGCGGCTTGTGCAGGCCGCCGGGCTCGAACAGGCGCGCGTTGAAGTCCTTGAACTTGTCCGGGTAGGTCGCCTCAATGGCGTCGCGCACCCGTGCGTAGTCGCCGACCCAGGCGTCCCAATCGACCTTCGGATTGGGCGGCAGGGTCGCCTTGGCGAGCTGCGCCACGATCCAAGGCTCGGAGCGCACGTGGTCGCTCACGGGGCGGGCGACGCCGCGCGAGCCGTGGAAGCAGGAGGTCGAATCCTCCATCGACACGGCCTGCGGCCCGCTCGCCTGCTCGTCCACCTCGATCCGCCCGAGGCAGGGCAGGATGTAGCTGATCTCCCCGTGCACGAGGTGCGAGCGGTTGAGCTTGGTCGAGACTTGGACGGTGAGCCGGAGCCCGCGCCACGCCTCCTCCATCCGCCGCGTATCGGGGACCGCCCGCACGAAGTTGCCTCCAAGACCGACGAAGGCCTTCACCTCGCCCGAGAGCACGCCCTCGCAGGTCTCGACCGTGTTCAGCCCCTTCTCGCGGGGCGGCTCGAAGCCGTACATCTCCTTGAGCTTGTCCAGCGGCACCAGCGAGGGCTCGTCGGCGATGCCGACCGTGCGCTGACCCTGCACGTTGGAATGGCCGCGCACGGGGCAGATGCCGGCGCCCGGCCGGCCGATATTGCCGCGCAGGAGCAGCAGGTTGACGACCATCTGCACCGTCTCGGTGCCGCGGCGGTGCTGCGTCAGCCCCATGCCGTAGATGCCGATCGCCGCCCGCGCCCGGGCGTAGACGGCGGCGGCCGCCTCCATGGCCTCCCGCTTGAGGCCGGATTTCGTCTCCAGGGCCGGCCATTCGAGCCGGTCGCAGAACTTCTCGAATTTCTCGAAGCCGTGCGTGTGCTCGGCGATGAAGTCGGTGTCGAGGACGCGCGGGCGGCCCTCGTCCTGCGCCTGCCGGTCGGCGGCGAAGAGCGCCTTGCACATGCCGGCGATCGCCGCGATGTCGCCGCCCGCCTTCACCTGGTGGTACTGGGTCGAGATCTGCGTCGAGGAATGGGTCAGCATCTCGACGGGCGATTGCGGGTTGGTGAAGCGCTCCAGTCCGCGCTCCCGCAGGGGATTGAAGGTGATGATGGGCACGCCGCGGCGGCGGGCGTCCTGCAGCGGGTGGAGCATCCGCGGCGAATTCGAACCGACATTCTGCCCGAAGAACAGGATCAGGTCGGTCGATTCGAAATCCTCCAGCACCGTCGTGCCGACCGGCACGCCGATCGATTGCGGCAGCGCCTTCGAGGTCGATTCGTGGCACATGTTGGAGGAGTCGGGCAGGTTGTTGTTGCCGTACATGCGCGCGAACAGCGCGTACATGTAGCTCGTCTCCAGAGAGGCCCGGCCCGAGGAGTAGAACACCGCCGACCTGGGGTCCGTCTCGCGCAAAGCCTTCAGCTCGCGGCCGATCTCCACGAAGGCCTCCTCCCAGGAGACCGGAAGGTAGCGGTCGCGCTGCGGATCGTAGCGCAGCGGGTGGGTCAGCCGGCCCTTCTCTTCGAGGTCGTAGTCCGGCCAGGTCAGCAGTTCGGTGACCGAGTGGCGCTCGAAGAATTCCGGGCCGATCCGCTTGCGGGTCTGCTCCCAGGCCGTCGCCTTGGCGCCGTTCTCGCAGTATTCGAACGTGGCCGGCTTGGCCGGCTTCGACCATGCGCAGGACACGCACATGAAGCCGCCCGGCTTGTTCTGCTTCATCAGCATCGCCGCGCCGGAGGCCGGGATCTCCTCGCGGGTCAGGATGTCGACGAGCGACCGGGCCGACCCCCATCCGCCGGCCGGGTCGGTATAGGCTTCGATCTTCTGGTCGGGCATGGCCGGGCTCGCTTCGCGTGAACCTCGGCCAACATCCGCGCGAAAGGCCCGGTTCCGCCCGTGCGACGATGCCTACGGCGTCGCGAAGACCGCCTCGGCCTATTGGTCGGCGAAGGGCTCCGCGCCGTGCGCGTCGGGGTTCATCCCCTCCACCGCCCCGCGGCTGCGGCGGGGCCGGGGCGGCGCGTTGGCCGCCGTCGGCGCCGCGGTGTTGGCGCCGAGCCGCGCGGCGAGGGCGATCGCCCGCGCCTCGGTGAAGCGCAGGTGGCAGTAGCCGTGCGCGCCCTCGCGGGCATAGGTCCGGCAGGCCTGCTCCCGGTCGGAGGAGAAGGCGGCCTGCTCCTGCACGATCGGGCGGATGTCGCTGCCCCGCGCCCGCTGGGTCATGACCTTGTAATTGTCGCGCACGGCCTTGTCGGCGACGCCGCGGGCGGTGTCGAACTCGCCCGCCTGCGGCATCAGCGCGGCGGCGTTCGGCCCCCAGAGGCCCGAGGGGGTCGTCTCGCAATCGGCGGCGGTGAAGGTGCAGGCCGGCCCGGAGCCGAGCGGCGTGGCGAGCACGCTGCCGTCGAGGATCTCGAAGCGCAGAGGGCATTCGGCGCTGGCGACCGAGAAGCGGAAGACGCCCTGCGCGCGTCCCTCGGCGGCGAGCGAGACCGGCTTGCCCTCGGCGAGCTTCACCGTGCAGCTCTCGGTGGGCTGCGAGATCCTGGTGCCGGGCAGGCTCACGAGCGCGGTGTAGGCCGAGCCGCTCCGCTCGATCTTGAGGGAGCCGTTCAGCCCGTTCAGCAGAAGGGTCTGTCCCGCGACGTTGTCCTCGGCCGGCACCCGCAGCACCACCGGCTGGCGCGGCTGGGCCGGCACGCTCGACCGCGTCTCGGACCCGTCGCCCGGCGGGGGCGCGATCGGCGTGCCGGGCTCGACGGGCTGGGGCGGCTGCACCGGCACGTTGCGCGGCGGCTGCGGCGGTCGCGCGGCGCGGCCGATGCCGAACAACTCCTCGAAGAAGGACTGGGCCCGGGCCGGCGCAACGGACATCCCCGCCAGGCAGGCGAGCGCGACGAGCAGCCCCGTCGCGGCGCGCGGCGGGCGAGGCCGGCCCTGACGGGATCCTTCGGGGTTGGGCAGAAACATCAGGCCTTCGTCATTCCGGTTCGATGCCCCCTGGCGCGGGCAGTCGCGCGCAGTCACCTATCGTCGTAGCACGCCACCCGTGGCGCGGACGTGGCAGCCTGGCAACAAGCCCGTGCGCCGCCGGAGGCCGCAGCGTCAAAAAAATGCGTGAACCCGCCGGGGGATGGGACGCCTGCGCGAACCTTCGGGCCGGCGTTCTTGCGGCGGCGTAGCCGTCTTCTTATATGCGGCGGGACACGGGACGAGGCCTTGGGAGCGCATCCCGCGAGGGTCAGGCGCTTCGGACCATCCCGTTCTCAAACCAGACGTTTCAACCGCCATGGGTCGAGCTGCTTCGGGGCTCGGCGGTCTGCTTGAAAAATCCAACAGAGGGATCCCACCATGGGTAAAGTGATCGGTATCGACCTCGGCACCACCAATTCCTGCGTGGCCGTCATGGAAGGCACGCAGCCGCGGGTCATCGAGAATGCGGAAGGCGCCCGCACCACCCCGTCCATCGTCGCCTTCACCGACGACGGGGAGCGCCTCGTCGGCCAGCCCGCCAAGCGGCAGGCCGTGACCAATCCGGAACGCACCTTCTTCGCAATCAAGCGTCTGATCGGCCGGACCTACGACGATCCGCTGACGCAGAAGGACAAGGGCCTCGTGCCCTACAAGATCGCAAAGGGCGACAACGGCGACGCCTGGGTCGAGGCCGACGGCAAGCGCTACTCGCCCTCGCAGATCTCCGCCTTCACCCTTCAGAAGATGAAGGAGACGGCCGAGTCGCATCTCGGCCAGCCGGTGACGCAGGCCGTCATCACGGTGCCCGCCTACTTCAACGACGCCCAGCGTCAGGCCACCAAGGATGCCGGCAAGATCGCCGGCCTCGAAGTGCTCCGCATCATCAACGAGCCGACGGCGGCCGCGCTCGCCTACGGCCTCGACAAGAAGAAGGCCGGCACCATCGCGGTCTACGATCTCGGCGGCGGCACCTTCGACGTGTCGATCCTCGAAATCGGCGACGGCGTGTTTGAGGTGAAGTCCACCAACGGCGACACCTTCCTCGGCGGCGAGGACTTCGACAACCGCGTGGTCGAGTACCTGACCGCCGAGTTCAAGAAGGAGCAGGGCATCGACCTGACCAAGGACAAGCTCGCCCTCCAGCGCCTCAAGGAGGCCGCCGAGAAGGCGAAGATCGAACTGTCCTCGGCCACCCAGACCGAGATCAACCTGCCCTACATCACCGCCGACGCCTCCGGGCCGAAGCACCTCGCGCTCAAGCTCAGCCGGGCCAAGTTCGAGAGCCTCGTCGACGACCTCGTGCAGCGCACGATCGAGCCCTGCCGCAAGGCGCTCAAGGATGCCGGCGTCTCTCCGGCCGAGATCGACGAGGTCGTGCTCGTCGGCGGCCAGACCCGCATGCCCAAGGTGCAGGAGGTCGTCAAAGCCTTCTTCGGCAAGGAGCCCCACAAGGGCGTCAACCCGGACGAGGTCGTCGCCATCGGCGCCGCGGTCCAGGCCGGCGTGCTCCAGGGCGACGTCAAGGACGTGCTGCTGCTCGACGTGACCCCGCTCTCGCTCGGCATCGAGACGCTGGGCGGCGTGTTCACGCGCCTGATCGACCGCAACACCACGATCCCGACCAAGAAGTCCCAGGTCTTCTCCACGGCCGAGGACAACCAGAACGCGGTCACCATCCGGGTCTTCCAGGGTGAGCGCGAGATGGCGGCGGACAACAAGCTGCTCGGCCAGTTCGATCTCGTCGGCATCCCGCCGGCGCCCCGCGGCATGCCGCAGATCGAGGTGACCTTCGACATCGACGCCAACGGCATCGTGAACGTCACGGCCAAGGACAAGGCGACGAACAAGGAGCACCAGATCCGCATCCAGGCCTCGGGCGGCCTCTCCGACGCGGACATCGAGAAGATGGTCAAGGACGCCGAGGCCAATGCCGAGGCGGACAAGAAGCGCCGCGAGCTGGTCGAGGTGAAGAACCAGGGCGAGAGCCTGATCCACGCCACCGAGAAGTCGGTCGCGGAGTACGGCGACAAGGTCTCGGCCGCCGACAAGGGTGCCATCGAGTCCGCCATCACCGCGCTGCGCACGGCGCTGGAGGGCGACGACGCCGAGGGCATCAAGGCCAAGACCAACGACCTGATGCAGGCCTCGATGAAGCTCGGCGAGGCCATGTACGCCGCCTCGCAGACCGAGGGCGCGCCGGGCGCCGAGGGTGCCGCGGCCGCGGGCGAGAAGAAGGACGACGTCATCGACGCCGACTTCCAGGAAGTGGACGAGAACGAGCGCAAGAAGCGCGCGTAAGTCGTCGTAATGGCCGGGAGCGGTGCGCCAGCGCCGCTCCCGGCATTTTTCGTTCCAGGGACGATGCGGACGGCTTGATCCTCGGGCAAGGCTCGGGGATCAACCTTGTCGGGCGTCCGATGGATGCGGTGGTCGATCCGGCCCGTCCCGTTCGAGTCGGGAGGCGGATCGCGGCGCGGCCGAGAGACCGGCACCGACGATCGGGCCGGCAGCCGACGCGAACGAGAGGCTCCAGGGGCCGGGAATGTCGAAGCGGGACTATTACGAGGTCTTGGGCGTCTCGAAGACCGTGACGGAGAGCGAGCTGAAGGTCGCCTTCCGCAAGCTCGCCATGGTCCATCATCCGGACCGCAATCCCGGCGACAAGGAAGCCGAGATCAAGTTCAAGGAAGTCAACGAGGCCTATCAGTGCCTCTCCGACGGCCAGAAGCGCGCGGCCTACGACCGCTTCGGCCATGCCGCCTTCAGCCAGGGCGGCGCGGGCGGACCCGGATTCGGCAACGAGTTCGGCGACTTCATGTCGGACATCTTCGAGAACTTCTTCGGGGACGGACGGGCGGCGCCCGGCGGCTCCGGCGGGCGCGGGCGCGGCGGCGCGCCGGGCCGCGAGCGCGGCTCGGACCTGCGCTACAACCTCGAGATCAGCCTCGAAGAAGCGTTCTCCGGCAAGACCGAGACGATCCGCATCCCGACCTCCATCGCCTGCGAGGTCTGCTCCGGCACCGGCGCCAAGGCCGGCTCGAAGCCGCGCACCTGCTCGACCTGCGGCGGCTATGGGCGGGTACGGGCGGCGCAGGGCTTCTTCGCGATCGAGCGGACCTGCCCGAGCTGCCACGGCCGCGGCGAGGTGGTGGACGATCCCTGCACGGCCTGCTCCGGCGCAGGACGGGTCAACCGCGAGCGCACGCTCTCGATCAACGTGCCGGCGGGCGTCGACGACGGCCTGCGCATCCGGCTCGCGGGCGAGGGTGAGAGCGGCCTGCGCGGCGGCCCGGCGGGCGACCTCTACGTCTTCCTCTCGATCAAGCCGCACCCGTTCTTCCAGCGCGACGGGGCGGACCTGTTCTGCCGCGTGCCGATCTCGATGGTGACGGCGGCACTCTCTGGCGAGATCACCGTGCCGGTGATCGACGGCTCGCAGACCCAGGTGCGCATCCCGGCCGGAACCCAGACCGCCAAGCAGTTCCGCATCAAGGGCAAAGGCATGCCGGTGCTGCGCTCGCGGGAGGTCGGCGACCTCTACATCCAGGTCTCGGTGGAGACGCCGCAGAACCTGACCAAGCGCCAGCGCGAGCTCCTGCAGGAGTTCGACCAGTCGGCCTCCGACGAGAACCACCCCGAGAGCGCCGGGTTCTTCTCCAAGGTGCGCGACTTCTTCGTCAGCGGCGCAATGCGGACGTGAGCGGCGCGCAACTGCAGCCATCGACCTACGGGCGGCGCGCCGCGGGATCAAAACCGCGGGACGCCGGTTCTCTCCGCGGCTCGGTGCGGCGCGCCGCGTGCCGTTCGTTACGGACGCGCGCGGCGCAGCTTGACTGAGTGCGGGTTTTCGTCGTCTAGCCTGTCCCCTCCATGATGACCCGAGGACCATCGGACGTGCCGCCGCTTCGCCGTACCAGCGCCCGAGCCGTCGCCGCGACACGCGTCATCCGCGAGCGGAAGGATCCTCTGGAGGACGAGGCGCGCTTTCTGCGCTCCTGGTTCGAGCGCCCGCTCGTCACCGGCGCCGTCACGCCCTCGGGCCGGATGCTCGCGCGGACCATGGCGGCCTACGCCGATCCGAACGTCGCGGGTCCCGTGATCGAGCTGGGACCGGGCACCGGCCCGGTGACCGAGGCTCTGATCCGCCGCGGCTTCGATCAGGACCGGCTCGTCCTCGTCGAGTTCAACCCGGATTTCTGCACGCTGCTGCGCCGCCGCTTTCCCGGCGCCACCGTGATCTGCGGCGATGCCTACCGCATCCGCGACACGCTGGGCGACCGGCTCGGCAGCCTCAGCGCCGCGACGATCTCGAGCCTGCCACTGTTCACCAAGCCCCTGGAACAGCGTCTCGAGCTGCTTCAGGGCGCCCACGACCTGATGCGTCCGGGTGCCCCCTTCGTGCAGTTCACCTACGCGGTGGTGCCGCCGATCCCTGCCAAGTGCGAGGCCGGCAGCTACACCGCCAGCCGCTCCAACCGGGTCTGGCTCAACCTGCCGCCCGCCCGCGTCTGGGTCTATCGGCGGCCCGAGCCGCAGGGCGCCGCCGGTCCCTGAGCGCCGACATCGCTGGCATGTTTCCGATTGTACGGATCGCGCTCAGTCGCCATTCACCCGGCGCCGCCTAGCGTCACCTCCAAGGCCGGTCCCGACGGCCGATGATTGGAGGTCACACCATGTCCCAGCGATCCATGACAGGGCGCGCCCGCGCCGCGCTCGCCGGCCTCGCGCTCATGGCCGCCGGCCTGTTCGGTGCCGATGCCGCCCGCGCCGCGCCGCTCGCGCCGGCTCCCGCCGCAGCGCTCGCCTCCGAGGCGACCGTCGAAACGGTGCAGTGGCAGCACCATCATTTCGGCCATCGCCACCATCCCCGCCATTGGGGCCACCGCCACCATCGTCACGGGCATTGGGGCCATCACCGCCGCCACTGGGGCCACCATCACCACGGCTGGGGCCACCGCCATCACCATCGCGGTCACTGGGGTCACCGCCACCGCTGGTAAGCGAGGCGGAAGGCCGGCCGGGGCTGTCGCCTCGGCCGGCCTTCCCGTTTCAGCCGAGCCGCTCCATCACGGCCTCGCAGGCGACCGGTGAGGCCGTGCCGATCCGGTAGGCCGCCCGCAGAGCCGCTTCGGCCCGCCCGGCCGCGGCCTCGTCCGCCGCGTGGACGAGAGCGATCGGATCGCCCGCCGCGAGCCGGTCACCGGGCCGCACGAGACCGGTGAAGCCGACGCTCGGATCGATCGCGTCCTGCGGCCGGGTACGGCCGCCGCCGAGCCCGATCACCGCGAGGCCGACGGCGCGGGTATCGACGCGCTCCACGAGACCCGCCTTTCCGGCCGTCACCGGGCGCACCACCGCCGCCCGCGGCAGGTGCTTGTCCGGTGTGTCGACGAGGTCGGTGGGGCCGCCCAGAGCCGCCACCATCCGCGAGAAGACTTCGCAGGCCCGGCCCGAATCGAGCGCTTCCGTCAGCCGTTCCTCCGCTTGCCCGACATCCGCGGCGAGGCCGCCGATGGTCAGCATCTCGGCGGCCAGCGCCAGCGTCACCGCGTGGAAGCGCGGCTCGCGGGTGCGGCCGGTGAGGTAATCGAGCGCGTAGGCCACCTCGACCGCGTTGCCGGCGGCGGAGGCGAGCGGCGCGTCCATGTCGGTGACGAGGGCGCGGGTGCGCAGGCCGGCCGCGTTGGCCACCGTGACGATGCTCTCGGCCAGCGCCCGCGCCTCCTCGCGGCTCACCATGAAGGCGCCCGAGCCGACCTTCACGTCCATGACGAGGCCCTGCAGCCCCGCCGCGAGCTTCTTGGAGAGGATCGAAGCGGTGATGAGATCGAGGGATTCCACCGTCCCGGTGACGTCGCGGATCGCGTAGAGGCGGCGGTCGGCCGGCGCCAGTTCGGCGGTCTGGCCGATGATGGCGCAGCCGACCTCGGCGACCACCGCGCGGAAACGGTCGAGGCCCGGCGCCACGTCGTAGCCGGGAATGCTGGCGAGCTTGTCGAGGGTGCCGCCGGTATGGCCGAGCCCGCGCCCGGAGATCATCGGCACGAAGCCGCCGCAGGCCGCCACCATCGCCGCGAGCGGCAGGCTCACGGTGTCGCCGATCCCGCCGGTGGAGTGCTTGTCGAGCACGGGGCCGGGCAGGTCCCAGGCCAGCACCGTGCCGGAGCCGGTCATGGCCCGGGTCAGCGCCACGCGCTCGTCGAGGCTGAGCCCGCGGAAGAACACCGCCATGGCAAAGGCCGCGGCCTGCCCCTCGGTCACGCGCTCCTGCACCAGCCCCTGGATGAAGCCGGCGATGTCGGTCTGCGAGAGCGCGCGTCCGTCGCGCTTGTCGCGGATGATCTCCTGGGGGAGCCTCATGCCTCCGCCCCCAGGGCGCGCACCAGTTCGGCGTGGAGCGCGCTCGCGCCGATGCGGAAGGTCGTCGGACCGGCCCAGTCCGGCCCCATGATCCGGTCGGCGAGCGCCAGATAGGCGGCGGCGTCCTCGACCCGGCGCAGGCCCCCCGAGACCTTGAGGCCCGCCGGACGGCCGCCCGCGCGGATCGCGTCGAGCATGATCTCCGCGGCGGGCAGCGTGGCGGAAACGGGCGTCTTGCCCGTGGAGGTCTTGAGGAAGTCGGCGCCGGCCTCCAGCGCGAGCCGGCTCGCCCGGGCGATCAGATCCGCGTCCCCGAGCATGCCGGTCTCCAGGATCACCTTGAGAAGCCGGTCGCCGCAGGCCTCGCGTATAGCGGAGACCATCGCCCGGGCTCCGTCCGAATCGCCCCGCATCAGGGCGCGGTAGGGCAGGACGAGATCGATCTCGTCGGCGCCCGCGCGCAGGGTCTCGCGCGTCTCGCGGATGACCTGCGCCGCGTCCTCCTCGCCCGAGGCGAAGTTGACGACGGTGGCCACGCGCACACCGCTGCCCTCGAGCGCGCTCACCGAGACCGGGACGAAGCGCGGCCAGACGCACACGGCGGCGACGCCGCTTCCGCGGGCGGTCTCGCAGAGGGCCAGCGCGCCGGCCTCGGTGGCGCTCTCGCCGAGATCCGTCAGGTCGAGCAGCGGCAGGGCGCGCCGGGCGACGCGGGCGGCCTCGCGCGGGGGGAGGGGGGAGGGTGCGGACATCCGCGATCCTTCAAGGTTCCGGCAGGCGGGCGACGAAGGCGGCGGCGAGCCGGGCGAGGTCGGTGCCCGCGCGGGCCGCGACCGCCTTGGTCTCGGCATGGTGGGGATCGCCGCCCTCGATCCCCGCCGCGAGGTTCGTCACCACCGAGACGGCGGCGACGGAAAGGCCGAGGAAGCGGGCGAGGATGGTCTCGGGCACGGTCGACATGCCGACGAGATCGGCGCCGAGGATGCCGGCCATGCGGACCTCGGCAGGCGTCTCGAAGCTCGGCCCGGAGAACCAAGCGTAGACGCCCTCGGCCAGGGGCAGGCCGGCCTCCTGCGCCGCCGCCCGCAGAGCGCGGCGCAGGGCGGGATCGTAGGCGTCCGTCATCGGCACGAAGCGCGCGTCGCTCGCCTCGCCGATCAGCGGGTTGAGCCCCGACAGGTTGATGTGGTCGCTCAGCATCACGAGGCTGCCGGGACCGACGGCGGGACGCAGAGAGCCGGACGCGTTGGTGAGCAGGAGTCGATCGGCACCCAACGCTCGCGCGGCGGCGAGCGGCCGGCGCATCGCCGCCGCATCGCCCCGCTCGTAGGCGTGAGCCCGCCCCTCGAAGACGAGGACCGACCGCCCCGCGAGACGCCCGCGATGCAGGCGGCCGCCATGCCCGCTGACGCCCGGGGCGGGAAAACCGGGAATCTCTGCGTAGGCGAGGCTGCGACGATCCTCGACCGCTTCCACCAGCGCACCCAGGCCGGTCCCGGTGACGATGGCGCAGGCGTGAGGGCCGGCGAAGCCCTCGGCCCGCAGCCGGGCGAGCGCGGCGTCGTCAGCCACCATGGGCGAGATGCTCCGGTCCGAAGGAGGCCGGCAGCAGCGCCTCCAGCGTGTAGCGGGCGCGAAGGCCGCCGGGTCCGGCGGCGAGGATCGGCGTGTCGGGCGCCCCGAACTCGCGGATGCGCTGGCGGCAGGCCCCGCAGGGCGTGACCGGATCGGGGCTGTCGGCCAGGACGAGGATCGCCCGGATGCGGCGGCCCCCGCCCGCGATCATCGCGGAGACGGCGCCCGCCTCGGCACAGGTGCCGACGGGATAGGCGGCGTTCTCCACGTTGCAGCCGGCATGGATGCGCCCGGCCTCGTCGCACAGGGCCGCACCGACACGGAACCCGGAATAGGGCGCGTGGGCGCGGGCGCGCATGGCGAGGGCTGCCGCGAACAGGGCGTCGAGGTCGGGTTCGGTCACGGGCGCGCTCGGGGCAGCGGACAGGGCATGGTCCGGTTTGGCCCGAGGTGCCCCTGCCTGTCGAGGGGCGGGAGCGGACGGGACGCGCCGGCAGTCGACAGCGCCGCGCGCGCCTTCTAAGGCAGATCGGGACGGATTGGACGGCAGCGGGAGGCCACGGCAATGCTCGGACGCTACGATCGGGGATCGACCGGCGGCGAGGCCAAGGTCGAGTTCGGTGACGGCACCATGCGGGTGGTCAAGCCCGGCACCTACGTGCGCTGCGCGGTGACCGGCGAGCCCATCGCCCTCGACGCCCTGCGCTACTGGGACGTGGATCGCCAGGAGGCCTACGCCTCTCCCGAAGCGGCGATGCAGCGGCTCAAGGAGACCCGCGCGAGCCGTTGACGCCGCGCCGCGTCCGCCGCCCCGCCTCGACCGACCTCGTCGGAATCGGCCTGCTCGCCGGAGCGGCAGGCCTTGCTGTCATCGGCATCAGCGATCTCGCCGCCCTGATCACCGGCACCGAGCGGATCGAACTGTCGAGCCACGCGCCGGCGGCCCTGGCCGCCGCCATCGGGCTCGCCGCCTTCGCGGCGATGCTGCTGCGGCGCAAGGGGACGCCACGCGGTGACACCCGGCTCATGGGCCTTGCCCTGGCCTGCATCCCGCTGATGCTGCTACTGCCCATCCCCTACCTGCTGGCGGGACGCGCCGTGCTGACCGCGCACGGCTACCGGCAATGCGACACCGGCATCGACGGCCGCCGGGCCGTCTACCGCTGGTATCGGAGCCCGACCGGACCCTGCCGTTGACGCCGAGCGTCAGGCCCGCGGGAACGCCGCCGCGAGTTGAGCCCGGATACCCGCCTCGTCGGCGAAGGCGAGGACCACCCGCAGCACCTCCACCCCCGCGCTCCGCCCGGCCGGCAGGCGCACCGCATCCTTGGCCGTGGTGACGAGGCCGGCGCCCTCGCGCCGGGCCAGCGCCGCCAGATCCGCCAGATCCGAATCCCGGAACGGGTGATGATCGGGAAAGGACCGCTCGGCCACCACCTGCGCGCCGAGCCCCCGCAGCGTCTCGAAGAACTTCTGCGGGCGGCCGATCCCGGCGAAAGCGACGACCCGGCGCCCGGCCCAGGCCCCGCCGGCCTCGGGCACGAGGCGGGCGCGGTGGACCGGCAAGCCGCGGGCCTGCGCCGCCTCCGCGACCGCCGCGCCGGGCGCGCCGTCCCCGACGAGGACGAGGCCGGCCACATGCGGCCATTGCCGGGCCAGCGGCGCCCTCAGGGGGCCGGCCGGGAAAGGCAGGCCGTTGCCGACGCCCGCCCCGGCATCGACCACGGCGAGCGCGAGGGTCTTGGTCAGGCTGGGGTTCTGCAGCCCGTCATCCATGACGATCACGCTGGCACCGGAAGCCGCGCAGAGGCGAGCGCCGGCCGGGCGGTCACGGGACACGATCGTGGTCGCGCGCGCCGCGAGCAGCAACGGCTCGTCACCGACCTCCGCCGCGCCGTGCCGCGCGGGATCGACGGCGAGCGGCCCGGGGAGCCGGCCGCCATAGCCGCGGCTGAGGAAGGCGGGCCGGTGCCCGAGATCGCGCAGCAGGCCGGCGAGGGCCAGGGCGGCCGGCGTCTTGCCGGCGCCGCCGAGGGTGAAGTTGCCGACGCAGAGGACGGGACAGGGCGGTGCGGCGCCGGGGCGGTCCATGCGGCCGGCGACGCGCCCACCGTAGACACGGCCCGCGGGTGCCAGCAGCCGGGCGAGGGGATGGGTCGGCGGCTGCGACCAGAATCCGGGCGGGCGCATCGGGGGCTCAGGCGCGCTCCCGCGCGGCCAGCTTCATCTGCGCGACGTAGGGTTCGAGCACCGCCAGCGTGCGCGTCACGGCCCCTTCGAAGGGCAGGAGCGCCGCATGGCCCCGCTGCGCCATGGCGGAGAGGCGGTGCGGATCGGCGACGAGTTCGGCGACCGCCGCGAGGAGGGAATCCTCGTCCGCGACCGCGCGCGCACCGCCGTCGGCGTCGAGAGCGCCGTAGGGCTCCGTGAAATTGTGGACGTACGGCCCGTGCAAAATCGCGCTCTCCAGGCGCACCGGCTCGATCGGATTCTGGCCCCCGTGCGGCACCAGCGAGCCGCCGAGGAAGACGAGCGGGCAGAGCCGGTAGAACAGTCCGAGTTCGCCGAGCGTGTCGGCCACGTAGAGGTCGATGCCCGGCAGCGGGCGCCCGCCCTTGGCGCGGCGGGCCACGCGCAGGCCGGCTTCCACGGCGGCCTGGGCCACCTCCTCGCCCCGGCGGGGATGGCGCGGCACGATCACCGTCAGCAGGCGGGGGAGGCGCGGCTTGAGGCGGGCATGGACGCGGGCGACGATCTCGTCCTCGCCCGGATGGGTGCTCGCCGCCACCCAGACCGGCCGGTCGCCGATCATGTCGCCGAGATAGGCGACCTGTTGCGCATCCGCGGGTGGTACGGCCGAGTCGTATTTGAGGTTGCCGACCACGCTGATGCGCGGGGCGCCGAGCCGGGCGAAGCGCTCGCCGTCCTCCCGGGTCTGAACGAGGCAGACCGCGATCCGGGTCAGCAGCGCGCGGGCGGTGTCGGGCGAGCGCGTCCAGGCCTTGTAGGAGCGCTCCGACATCCGGCCGTTGACGAGCACCAGCGGGATACCCCTTCGATGAAGGGAGACGATGGTGTTGGGCCAGATCTCCGATTCGGCCACGAGGGCAAGGTCGGGCTGCCAGTGATCGAGGAAGCGCTCGATCCAGCGCGGCGCGTCGAGCGGCATGTACTGGTGCACGGCGCCCGGCGGCAGGCGCCGGCTCAGAAGGTCGGCGGCGCTGCGGGTGCCGGTGGTGACGAGCACCGAGCAGCCGCGGGCGATCATGCTCTCGATCAACCCGACCAGGGAGAGGGCCTCGCCGATACTGGCCCCGTGCATCCAGACGAGGTGGCCCACCGGCCGCGCCCGGCCGGCCAGACCCCGGCGCTCGGAGAGCCGGGCAGGATCTTCCTTGCCCCGGCGGGAGCGCCAAGCCAGCAGGCCGGCGACCGCGGGCTCGCCGAGATAGAGCCCGTAGCGATAGGCGCGCAGGGCGACGGGAAGCGGCGCCACCCTCATGCCGGGCGGCCCGGCGCGTCGCTCAAGGACTCGGTCGGCGTCGCGGGCCAAGCGCCGACCCGGTCGGGCCGGCCGACGAGGCTGTAGGCGCGGTCGTGGACGCGGTTGAGTTCCGTCTGCACCCGCTGCCGCAGGGCCTCGACCTCGGGGGGCTCGATGTCGCGGGGGACGAAGGTCGGCTCGCCGAACACCATCGCCCCGCGGCCGAAGGGCAGGCCGAGGCAGGCCCGGTCCCAGGAGTTGAAGCGGATGTGCCGGCTCGTCACGACGGCCACCGGCACGATGGGAGCGCCGGAGAAGCGGGCGAGCATGATGATGCCCGCATCGCACACCCGCGAAACCTTGGGCACGTCCGCCGAGAAGGCGACGGTCTCGCCACCCTTGAGCGCCCGGACCATGGCGCGCAGGCCCTCCGCCCCGCCCTTGGCGCGCGCATCCTTCACCGCGCGGCCCCGGGCGCCGGAGGCACGCATTACCCGGACGCCCAGGCGGGTGAGCGCCATGGTGTTGATGTTGCCGTCGGGCGAGCGCGAGATGATCGTGGCGACCCGGTCCTGCGGACGGCTCATGAACGAAATCATGATGTGCTGGCCGTGCCACATTGCCGCGATGAACGGGCCGTGGGCATCGAGCCGGGCATAGGCGTCCGCCGGCTCCAGGGTGAAGCGGTTGGTGCGCCGCACGAGCCGGAGATAGCCGGAGGCGACGTGGCTGAGCGCAAGCTGCACGGCCGGCTTGCGGCCGATGGTCTTGATGAGGCCCATGGGATCGGCGCGCTCTTCCCATTCGCGGATTGCCGGCTCCGGCGGCGAGGTCCGGAGGGTCCGACAGACGGGGCTGTCTAGCCCCGACAGGTCCGCCGAGGCAACGGACGGAATACGGAAGTTTAATCTAGGTTATAAGCTCGGTCGCGCTTCGGCCCCGGTCCGGTGTTGACGCGGGCGCGGGTTCCCGCGATGCGGGGCGGCGACATGTTCCGACTCGCCCATCTCACCGATCCGCATGTCGGACCGCTGCCGCGACCGCGCCTGCGCCAGCTCCTCAGCAAGCGGGCCACCGGCTACGTGAACTGGCGCCGCGGCCGCGGGCGCCACCACGACATGGACCTGCTCGGCGCGCTCGTGGCCGACCTGCACGCCCAGGCCGTCGATCACGTCGCCTGTACCGGCGACCTGTGCAATCTCGGCCTGCCCGACGAGTGGGAGACCGCCCGGATCTTCCTGGAGGCGCTCGGTCCCGCGGACCGGGTCAGCTTCGTGCCGGGCAACCACGATGCCTATGTCCGCGGCTCGCTGGAGGGCCTGCTCGGCACCTGCGGCGGCTGGACGGAGGCCGATGACGGCCAGAGCTGCGCCTTCCCCTATCTGCGGCGGCGCGGGCCGCTCGCCCTGGTGGGATTGTCCTCGGCGATCCCGACCAAGCCCTTCGCCGCGAGCGGGCGCCTCGGACCGAGCCAGATCGAGCGGGCCGAGCGGCTTCTGCGCGATCTCGCCGCGGCGCCGGAGCGACCCTGCCGCGTGGTGATGATCCACCACCCGCCCCACCTCGGCGGAGCGGCCTCGGGGCGGGAATTGAAGGATGCGGCCGATTTCTCGGCGATGATCGGCCGGGCCGGGGCGGACCTGATCCTGCACGGGCACAACCACGTCGGCACCGTGGCGCAGATTCCGGGGCCGGAGGGACGGCCGGTGCCGGTGGTGGGCGCGCCCTCGGCCTCGGCACGCACGCTGCTCACCAACCGCCGCGCCTCCTACTACCTCTACACGGTCACGCGAGGGGAGGCCGGCTACCGCATCGCCGTGACGGAGCGCGGCCTCGACGAGGCGGGCGGCATCGGGCCGCTCTCGGGCTTCGACATCGAGACCCCGCCCGCCGACCGGATCGGCCGCATCCACCGCCGTCGCCAGGCCTGAGGGCCGTCAGATCAAGCCCATCTTGGAGAGGCCGTTCGCGCGGGGCAGGGGGCGCAGCAGGCTCTTCACCTGCGAGAAGGGCCGCGGCCGGTTGATGACCTCGTCGAGCCGCGACCACAGGGTCTTGGGTGAGAACGGCTTGGCGATGATCTCGTTGACCCCCAGCGCGATCGCCCGGTCGACGACGTTGCGGCGCGGCTGGGCCAGCATCAGGATGATCGGCACCGTCGGCGAGGGCGAAGTGGCCGGCGTGCGGGCGAGCCGGATGAACTCCTCGCCCGACAGGATCGCCAGATCCCAGTCGATGATCGTGAGGTCGGGCTTGCTCTCGGCCAGCACGCCGAGCGCCTCGGCGCCGTCCGGCGCCTCCAGCACGCGCTTGATGCCGACGCGCATCAGCATGTCGCGCACGATGCGGCGGATATAGAGGCTCTCGTCCACGACGAGGGCCGAGAGATCCGGGAAGGTCGGGGTTGCGATCATCGGCGGCGGTCGCGCCCGGCGGGGTCCGGAGCGTCTCCGGGCCACCCTAGCGCCGTGCCGGTTTGCGTTTCCCTAAGGCCCGCGAGGGATCACGGCGCCGAATCACCTCGGCCGGATTGTCCCGCCCCACAACCTCAAAGAGGCAAGGGAGCCCTGCGGAAGAGATTGCGTACGCAGTTGACCCCGAAAAAGCGGAGCTCGAAGCACGGACCGGTTAGAAGTTCCTTGCGGTATGGGCGGGATTGCGTCAGACCTATGGCGTTACTCCCGGTGGCCGCAGCCGGGGGAATGATAGTGCGGGGCGTGGGCTGTCTCGAGATAGCGCGCACGCGGTATTCGAGACTTGGCGGGCGAACGGTTTTTGCGAGCTTTCAATGGGACGTGGTCGTGATTTCAGGGGGCCGCAGAAGCGCGGCTTCGATGAGGGTGGTGCCGAGCCGCAGTGGCCCGATCAGCTCCCCTCCAGCGGCGGGTACGGCGGCGGGGACCGCTTCGGTGGCGGTTACGGCGGCGGTGGCGGTTTCGACCGCGGTCCGTCGCGCGCTGCCGCGGCGCCGACGGGCCCGGAGCGTGATGCCACGGTAAAGTGGTTCAACAAGGAGAAGGGCTTCGGCTTCGTGGAGCTCGGCGACGGCTCCGGCGACGCCTTCCTCCACATCCGTGCGGTCGAAGCCGCCGGCCACGACGATCTCCTTCCCGGCACGCGCCTGACGGTCCAGACCGCTCAGGGCCAGAAGGGCCCGCAGGTCACCGCGGTGACCAGCGTCGACACCTCGACGGCCGAGGCGGCTCCGCCCCGGCGCGAGGCTCCGCGCTTCGGCGGCGGCGGTGACCGCTTCGGTGGCGGCGGCGATCGCTTCGGCGGTGGCGGCGACCGCTTCGGCGGCGGCAGCCGTGACCGCTTCGGCGGTGGTGGTGGCGGCGGCGGACGTTTCGCCAGCGGCCCCTCGGTCGAGATGACCGGCACCGTGAAGTGGTACGACCCGGCCAAGGGCTTCGGCTTCGTCTCGGTCAACGACGGCGGCAAGGACGTGTTCGTGCACCGCTCCGCCCTGTCGCGTGCCGGCCTCGACTCGCTGGCCGAGGGCCAGCAGGTCACCCTCGGCGTCGTCGAGGGCCAGAAGGGCCGTGAGGCGCAGAGCGTCAGCGTCGATTACTGATCGGCGCACAACGGATTGACGAAGCGGCGGCCTCACGGCCGCCGTTTTCGTTTGTGGGAATGGCCGCGCCTATCGGGCGCCCCCCGACGAGCTCAGCGTGAGAGTGATGCGATGCGGCGGACGGCGAGCGCGCTCGGCCTGCTCCTGCTTTGCGCGGCGCCGGCCGCGGCCGAGGACTTCACCGGCTTCTACGCCGGGGTGAATGCGGGCTGGGCCTCCGGGCGCGACCGCGACGCCGCGGCACCGTCTCTGCCCGGTGAGGCGAAACCTGGAGACGGGCTCCCGCCGAGCGTGGCGCGGGTGCAGGAACGCCACCTGCCGAACTCCGAACGGCCCGCGCGCGGACGCTGAGGAGCGCCCGCCGAATCCGTCACTGTTTCCGTGGGTAGCGCTCGGCCACCAGGGCGTGGGCGAGGCGGGCGGTTTGCACCTCGCCGCCCTCCGGCCGGCCCGGCTTGGTCGAGGGATTCCAGCCGAACAGGTCGAAATGCACGTGGGCCCGCGTGCGGCGCACGAACCGGCGCAGGAACAGGGCGGCGGTGATCGCCCCCGCGAAGGGGCCGCCCGGCGCGTTGTTGAGGTCGGCCACCTTCGAGTCGAGCAGGCTGGCATAGGGCGCGTGCAGGGGCAGGCGCCAGACCGGATCGTTGACGCTGAGCCCGGCCTGCGCGACGGCGGCGGCCAGCCCCTCGTCCTCGGTGAAGAAGGCCGGCAGGTCGGGTCCCAGGGCCACGCGGGCGGCGCCGGTGAGGGTCGCGAAATCGATCAGCAGATCCGGCTCGTCCGCGTCGGCGAGCGCCAGGGCGTCGGCGAGGATCAGGCGGCCCTCCGCGTCGGTGTTGCCGATTTCGACGGTGAGGCCGGCGCGGGAGCGGATCACGTCGCCCGGTCGGAAGGCCTCGCCGGCAATCGCGTTCTCGACGCTCGGCACGATCAGCCGCAGGCGGACCGGCAGGCCCGCGCCCATGATCATCTCCGCGGCTGCGAGCGCCGCGGCGGCGCCGCCCATGTCCTTCTTCATCAGCAGCATGTTGGAGGCGGGCTTGATGTCGAGCCCGCCCGTGTCGAACACCACGCCCTTGCCGACCAGCGTGACCCGCGGCGCATCCTGCGCACCCCAGGTCAGATCGATCAGCCGCGGCGCCCGCGGCGAGGCGGCGCCGACCGCGTGGACGAGGGGAAACTCTTCCTTCAGCGCCGCGCCCGCTGTGACGGTGACCGCCGCCCCGAACCGCGCGCCGAGGGCACGCAAGGCCGCCTCGATCTCGGCGGGGCCGAGGTCGTTGGCGGGCGTGTTGACGAGATCGCGCCCGGCACAGACCGCCGCCGCGATCCACCCCAGCGCCGCCGCGTCGGCGCCCTCCGGGGCGACGAGGCGCGGGCGCGGCTCACCGGGCTTGCGGTAGCGTTCGAACCGGTAGCTCCCGAGCAGCCATGCCAGGGCCGCCTCGCCCGCATCGAACCCGTCCCCGGGCTCGAACCGGTAATCGCCCGCCGGCAGCGTCCCCGGCAGCTTGCCGGCCAGGAAGCGGTCGCGGGCGGGTGCCTCGGCCTCGCCGAGACCGAGCAGGACGCGGGCGAGACGCCCGTCGTCACCGGGCAGCAGGGCGACGCGCCCGGCCTTCGGGGCAAAGCCCGTGGCGGCGGCGAAGGCGCGCTGGATCGGCGGCAGCGCCGCCTCGGCACCCGCCCAATCCTGCGCCGTCACGCAGAGAATCGGGATCGCCTCGGCGGCGCTGGCGAGGAGGGCGGGTCCGTCCCGGGTCTCGGTCTGGGTCATGGAGGAGAAGCTTAACCGGCCATTAGGGTTAACGCTCTATCACCCCGGGGTCGGCGCGGCGCAAGCGCCGGCGTTCCGCCTCGGGAGATGACAGAGATGACCGGCATCCGCGGCACGGCCCCGCGCCTGCTCGCTGCGGCCGTGATCGGCCTCGGCCTTGCCGGCTGCCAGAGCCGATCGCCGGAGACGACGGGCTCGATCGGCGGCCTCGATCTGCTGGGCACGAAGCGCTCCGAGCGCTCGCCCCGGGCGGAGATCGACGCCCTGGCCGCGCGCTACGCCTCCGACCCGAAGGACGTGCGCAACGCCATGCGCTACGCCGACGCCCTGCGGGCCACCGACCAGAAATCCCAGGCCGCGGCGGTGCTGCAGCAGGTCGCCCTGCGCAACCCGAAGGACCGGACGGTGCTCGCCGCCTACGGCAAGAGTCTCGCGGAGGCCGGCCGCTACGGGGAGGCCAACGAGGTCCTCCAGAACGCCCACAGCCCGGCCCAGCCGGATTGGCGCGTGCTCTCGGCGCAGGGCATGGTGGCCGACCAGACCGGCGACCATGCCCGGGCGCAGAGCCTCTACGACGCGGCCCTCAAGATCGCCCCGAACGAGCCGCGCGTCCTGTCGAATCTCGGCCTGTCCTACGCGCTCGCCCGCCAGCTCGACGCGGCGGAGACGACGCTGCGCCTCGCCGCCGAGCAGCCCCGGGCCGATGCCCGCGTGCGCGGCAACCTCGCTCTGGTGCTCGGCCTGAAGGGCCGCTACGACGAGGCCGAGCGGGTGCTGGCCCAGGATCTCGGACCGGCGGAGGCGGCAGCCAACGTCCAGTCCCTGCGCGCCATGGCGGCCCGCCATGCGGGAGCGAAGACGGCGCAGGCCGCGGCCCCCCATCCCCGGCGGCAGCTGGCGCGAAGCGTGGTCCCGTAGAGCGCGGGCTCGCCCCCGAACTTCTCGCCCTTCGACCTTGACGAATCCGGCCCATCTCCCCTATAGGCTCGCCACTTCCATAGGACTCCGCCGGTATCGATTGTCGCGAGGGTTCGACGCCTTCGGCGCGAGAGCCGTGGGGCATTGCCGAAACGCTTCAGCGCCGAGACCCGGCCTAACGTTGACAGGACTGTAACGATGTCGCGTCGCTGCGAACTCACGGGCAAGGCCGTCCAGGTCGGTCACCTCGTGAGCCACTCGAACCGTAAGACCAAGTGCCGGTTCCTGCCGAACCTCTGCAACGTCACGCTGCAGTCGGATGCGCTCAACCGCCGCGTCCGCCTGCGGGTCACCGCCCACGCGCTGCGCTCGGTCGAGCACCGCGGCGGCCTCGACGCCTTCCTCGTCAAGGCCCGCGAGATCGAGCTGTCGCAGACGGCCCGCCTGCTCAAGCGCGACATCGAGAAGAAGCTCGCCGAGACCGCGACGCCCGCCGCCGCGTAACGCGCCCGGGCCGGCACGGACCGGCCCTCTTCGCAGAATCATCGGGAGGCCACCGGATGCGCTGAAGGCGCCCGGTGGCCTTTTCCGTTCGACGGGGCACTCGCGGCCGATGACGGCGCTCACCCTCATCCTTCCGATCTTCGGCCTCGTCCTCGTCGGCTGGCTGGCCTCGCTCGCCAAGATCATCTCGGAGCGGGTCGGCGACGGCCTGTCGGAATACGTCTTCTCGCTCGCGGTCCCCGCACTCATCGTCTCGACGCTGACCCGGCCGGGACTCTCCGGCGAGATCGCCTGGGGTTACTGGGCGAGCTATTTCGGCGGGGCGGCCCTCGCCTGGACCGTCGGATCGCTGATCGGGCGCCGCACCGAGGGCGTCGACCGGCGCGGCGCGGTGCTGCACGGCTTTGCCGCGAGCCAGTCCAACACGGTCTTCGTCGGCGTGCCGATGATCCTCCAGGCCTACGGCGAGGCGGGGGCCTTCCCGCTCTTCATGCTGCTCGCCGTGCACCTGCCCTTGATGATGGGCGCGGCGACCCTCCTGATCGAATCGGAGGGCGGGCGTTCCTACGGCCAGCGGCTGAAGGCGCTGGGCCTCGCGCTGGGCAAGAACCCGATCTTCCTGGCACTCGTCGTCGGCATGGCGATGAAGGCCGCGGGCCTCTCCTTCTCGGGCATTCCGAAGGCCCTGGTCGATTCCCTGGCCGGCACCGCCTCGACCTGCGCGCTGATCGCGCTCGGGGCCGGGCTGACCCGCTACAAGGTGCTGCACGACCTTCCCGGCGCCAGCGTCGTCGCGGCCCTGAAGCTCGGGCTGCATCCGCTGGCGGTCTACGGGCTGGCCTTCCACGTCTTCACCATGCCGCCGGCCTATGCGGGCGTGGCCGTGCTGTTCGCGGCAATGCCGGTGGGCATCAACTCGTACCTGCTGGCGGTGCGCTACAAGAGCGAGCAGGGGCTCGTGGCCGCCGCGGTGCTGGTCTCGACGCTCGCCGCGACCGCGACCACCATCGGCTGGCTGACGGTGCTCGGGCGGGGATAGTTTTTCAAACTCCGCTCGATCCAACCCTCTCCCTCATCCTGAGGTGCCGGAGCGCAGCGCAGGCCTCGAAGGATACTCCAGGAATCGCGCGGACTCTGGAGGATCCTTCGAGGCCGCTGCGCGGCACCTCAGGATGAGGATGGTGGATGGGAGACGCGCTCTCCGACAGGTCTCGCGTCGTCGGGCGGGATGGCTGCGTTGACCCCGGCCCCCTCGCTCCATAGGTTGCCCGCTCTCGCGCCCCGGCCCGGATGGCCGGCGCGGCGCCCGTCCTGAACCCCGAAAAGCTCCCGTCCGATGTCCGCGCCCCTTCGTCTCGACCCCGACATTCTGGAGGCCGCCGCCTCCGCCGCCGCCTGGCCGTTCGAGGAGGCGCGCAAGCTCGTGGCGCGGCTGGAGAAGAAGCCCAAGACCGAGGTGCTGTTCGAGACCGGCTACGGCCCCTCGGGCCTGCCGCATATCGGCACCTTCGGCGAGGTCGCCCGCACCTCCATGGTGCGCCACGCCTTCCGCGTGCTGACCAAGGACGCGGTGCCGACCCGGCTGATCGCCTTCTCCGACGACATGGACGGCCTGCGCAAAGTCCCGGACAACGTGCCGAACCGCGAGCGGCTGGCCGAGGCCCTGAACCTCCCGCTGACCCAGGTGCCCGACCCGTTCGGCACGCATGAGAGCTTCGGCGCGCACAACAACGCCGAGCTGCGCCGCTTTCTCGACGCCTTCGGCTTCGACTACGAGTTCCGCTCCGCCACCGAGTGCTACCGGGCCGGCCTCTTCGACGACACGCTGCGCCTCGTGCTGGAGCGCTACGAGGCGGTGATGGCGATCATGCTGCCCTCGCTGCGGGCCGAGCGCTCCGCGAGCTACTCGCCCTTCCTGCCGATCCACCCCGTCACCGGCCACGTGATGCAGGTGTCGATCGACGAGGTTCGGCCCGCCGCCGGCACCATCGTCTGGCGCGATCCGGCGACGAACGAGGCCTACGAGACGCCGGTGACCGGCGGCCACGTCAAGCTGCAGTGGAAGCCAGACTGGGCGATGCGCTGGGTCGCGCTGGGCGTCGATTACGAGATGGCCGGCAAGGACCTGATCGATTCGGTCAAGCTCTCGGGCCAGATCGCCCGGGCGCTGGGCGCCGAGCCGCCGGAAGGCTTCAACTACGAACTCTTCCTCGACGAGAAGGGCCAGAAGATCTCGAAGTCGAAGGGCAACGGCCTGACCATCGACGAGTGGCTGACCTACGCGACGCCTGAGTCGCTGGCCTTGTTCATGTACAACAAGCCCCGCGAGGCCAAGCGCCTGTTCTTCGACGTGATTCCGCGCCACGTCGACGAGTACGACAACTTTCTGGGCCGTTTTGCCGGCCAGGAAGCCAAGCACCGGCTCGGCAACCCGGTCTGGCACCTGCACGCGGGCGCGCCGCCCGCCCCCGAGACCATCGACGAGGCCGGCACCACGCTCTCCTTCGGCATGCTCCTGAACCTCGTGGCGGTGGCCAATGCCGAGGACGAGGCGGTGCTGTGGGGCTTCATCCGCCGCTACGCGCCGAACGTGGGACCGGAGACGCATCCGCGGCTCGCCGGCCTCGTGACCCGGGCGCTCGCCTATTACCGGGACTTCGTGCGGCCGCAGAAGCAGTACCGCGCGCCCACCGAGGAGGAGACCGCCGCTCTGCGCGACCTCGGCGAGACGCTCAAGGAGCACGAGGCCTCGACCGATCCGGAAGCGCTGCAGGCGATCGTCTACGAGGTCGGCCGGCGCCACTTCCCCGACCTGTCGGGCAAGGCCAAGAGCCCGGACGGGCGGCCCGGCGTTTCCAAGACGTGGTTCGCCTCGATCTACAACGTGCTGTTCGGCGAGGCGCAGGGACCGCGCTTCGGCTCGTTCATCGCGCTCTACGGCGTGGCGGGTACGCGGGCGCTGATCGAGAAGGCGCTGAGCGGTGCGCTCGTGGCCGAGCACGAGGCCTTCCTGGCGGGCCGCAAGGCCGCCGCGGCGTGAGCGTGGGACGGGGCGGCATGGGGAGGATGAGGGCGTTGGCAGGCATCCTCGGCACCCTCGCCGCCCTGTTCGGCACCCCGGCCTCGGCGCAAGTCGCGCAGGGGATCAAGGCCTATGCGCGCGGCGACTACCCGACGGCGATGCGCGCCTTCGAGGCGGGCGCGGCCAAGGGCGATCCGCAGGCCCTCTACAATCTCGGCGTCGCCTATGCGGAAGGCCGCGCCGTGCCGGCCGACCCGGCCCGCGCGCTCGATGCCTACCGGCGGGCGGCAGAAGGCGGCAGCGTGCTCGCCGCCTTCAACCTGGGCCAAGCCTATCGCAAGGGGCAGGGGGTCTCCGCCGATCCGGCCCAGGCCGCGCGCTGGTACGAGCAGGCAGCCAAGGGCGGCCACTACAAAGCCGGCAACGAACTCGGCATCCTCTACATGGAGGGCAGGGGCGTGCCGCGCGATCCCGTCGAGGGCATGGCCTGGATCTACCCGGCCACCCACGCCTCGATCATGGACGAATCCGCCATAGCCAACGCGATCCAGGCGGCGGGCATGCTGGACGGCGCACAGATCCAGGAGGCGCAGGCGCGGGGGAGGACGTATTTCCAGCGCTATATCGCGCCGAACCGGGCGGTGGTGCGGGCCCTATCGGGCGGCTGAGCTATGCCGGTCAGCTCATAGCCGGCCACCTCGCGGCCACGAACGACCTCACGTCACGAAAAATCGACTGGTCGGCTACCAATCTCCGCACGAGGCGGCTCGAAATCGAGATCCGCGGCGCCCGGCATCGCCAGTGCATCGGCAACGTTCCGCCGCCCGTCGAACCGCCGTGTGCTCCGATCGAGCACCGCCGCCAGCCCGATGCCGACGGCATAGGCGATCATGTTCCAGACGGAAAAAATCCGCCCGAGCAGCAGCTGCCCCGCCAGCGTCAGGCGGAACGCGTCGAGCCCCGGCGTGTGGACGAGGCGGAACAGCTCGACCAGCACGGCGACGATCAGGGCGAAAGCCGCCAGCCGCGCGACCGAGGCGGCGGGCCGGGCGAAGGCGACGAGCCCGTAGACCATCGCGCCCCACAGGACTGAGCCTCCGTACTTCACGACCTCCCTCGGCAGGCCGAGCGGCACGAGGCGCAGGCCGATGCCCGCCGCGATCACGGCGAGGGTGGCGGCGAAGAGGAGAGGGCGGCGGGATCGAAGGCTTGGCATCGCGGCGGTTTACAGGGCGGGAGGCGCCCGGTATCACCCCGGGCCACACTGACAGTCGAGTTTCACACCAGATGCGCGCCGAGATCGAACAGGCCTCGGATGCCGCCAAGCAGTCTATAGGGCTGCTGAGGAGGCATCTTTGACTGGGACACCGTCGATAAACGTCTCGCGGAGCTGAATGCGGCTTCCGAGAACCCCGACCTCTGGAACGATCCGGAGGCCGCACAGAAGGTCATGCGCGAGCGCCAGGAGCTCGACGAGGCCGTCACCGCGATCAAGAAGCTCGAACGCGATCTCGAGGATGGCGCGACGCTGATCGAACTCGGCGAGATGGAGGGTGACCAAGCCTCCATCGACGAGGGCGAGGCCGCGATCAAGGCGGTCGAGAAGGAGGCCGCGAGCCGGCAGGTCGAGACCCTGCTCTCGGGCGAGGCCGACGGCTTCGACACCTATCTCGAAGTCCATGCGGGCGCGGGCGGCACCGAGAGCCAGGACTGGGCCAACATGCTCCAGCGCATGTATGCCCGCTGGGCCGAGCGCCGGAAGTTCAAGGTCGAGATCGTCGAGATGACCGACGGCGAAGAGGCCGGGATCAAGGGCGCAACGCTCCTGATCAAAGGCCACAACGCCTATGGCTGGCTCAAGACCGAATCGGGCGTGCACCGGCTGGTGCGGATCTCGCCCTACGATTCCAACGCGCGGCGGCACACCAGCTTCGCGAGCGTCTGGGTCTATCCGGTCGTCGACGACCGGATCGAGATCGAGATCAAGGAATCGGACTGCCGCATCGACACCTACCGCTCGTCGGGCGCGGGCGGCCAGCACGTCAACACGACCGATTCGGCGGTGCGCATCACGCACAACCCGACCGGCATCGTCGTGGCCTGCCAGCAGGAGCGTTCGCAGCACAAGAACCGGGCCACCGCCTGGAACATGCTGCGCGCCCGCCTCTACGAGGCCGAGTTGAAGAAGCGCGAGGAGAAGGCCAACGCCGAGGCCGCCTCGAAGACCGAGATCGGCTGGGGCCACCAGATCCGATCCTACGTGCTTCAGCCGTACCAGCTCGTGAAGGATCTGCGCACCGGCACGCAATCGACCGATCCGGACGAGGTGCTGGACGGCGACCTCGACCCGTTCATGGAAGCCTCACTGGCGCAGCGGGTCTATGGCGGCAGCGAGGAAGTGGCCGATATCGACTGAGCGCGACACCCTCTCCCCGGCTGTCCGGGGCGGGGGTCTCCGTCAATCGGCGAAGACGAGCTGCGCACCCGCGCGCAGAAACCGCTGCGGATCGACCGGCTCGCCGTCGATGCGGGTCTCGTAGTGCAGGTGGCTCCCGGTGGAGCGCCCCGTCGAACCCGCCCATCCGATCACGCTGCCCGCCTCGACCCGCTGGCCGACGGAGACCGCGGCCGCGGAGAGATGCGCGTAGCGGGTGACGAGGCCGCGGCCGTGATCGACCTCGACCATGTTGCCGTAGCCGCCGGCATAGTCGGCGGCGGTCACCCGCCCGGCCGCCGTGGCGTGGACGGGGGCACCGGTCGCCGCGCGCATGTCGAGGCCCGTGTGGAGGGCGTAGCCGCGGGTGAAGGGATCGAGCCGGGCGCCGAAGCCGCTGCTGAAGGTGATCTCGCCGGGCAGGGGCTGGCGGAAGGGGAGGGCGGCGGCGACCCGGCGCAGATGCGTCTCTTCCTCGATCTGGCGGCGGGTCTCGCTCAACGCCCGCTCGAAGGCGTCGCCGGCGAACGGCACCAGGGGACCGCCGACGCCCTCCTTCGGCGCGTCGAAGCGGGCGGGCGAGAGCCCGGTGCGGGCGATCAGGTCGCGAAACCGCTCGGCGCTGCGCTCGGCTTGGCGCGCGACGCCGGCCAGCGCCCGGGACTGGGCCTCGCCGATCCGGTCGAGGGCGGTTTCCAGCCGGGCCACGCGGGCGCCCGGGCCCGGATCCGCCTCGGCGCGGTCGTCGCCGCCGAACCGCAGTTCCGGCGTCGGGAACGGCTTGACCACCCGCGGCGCCTCGGAGACCGGGGCGGGCGCCGGCGGCACGTCGATCTGGGCCGCCGCACCGCCGAGACCGGACAGCAGACCCTGGCGCTTCTCGATCAGGTCCTGCCGCTCGGCCAGAGCCGCCAGACGGCTCTCGACGCCGCCGCGGGCCGTCTGGCGCTCGGCGGCCGCGCGATCGAGCGCACGCTGGAGGGCCCCGAGCCGCTCCTCGTAGGCGTATTGCATCGCGCTCTGACGGGAGACGAAGCGGGCCAGCGCCTCGTCGTGAAAGACGAGATAATAGCTCGCCGCCAGCGCCCAGAGGATGGCGAGGGCGCATCCGATGCCGAGCGTGAGGGCAAGGCGGCGCTCTGAGACGGGGAGGGCGGCGCTGCGGCCGGCCCGGGCAGTCGATGGCATGGGCACGTCGGACGTTCGGTGAGACGTCAGATCACAGCCGATTAAGGTTAAGGAAGCTTGATCCGGCCGGGCGGCCCGCGCCCGTCCCGATGACGCCCCCATGCCGGAGCCTCTGCCGCCGACCTGCTCCCTGAAGGGCTGAGCGACACGTCTCGCGTCGCCGGGCTTGGGCCGATCCTCATGCGATCCTCACGCGATCGCCGTCCGCCCCCTCTCGAACCCTAACGCGGTTCCCGGCCAGATTCCGGGACGGCCGCTCAGGCCCCGCTGCTCCCGGAATCGAGCGGCCGAACGGACAGGGACGCCCCATGCTCGACATCGTCTTCATCGCCGCGGGCCTCGCCTTCTTCGCGCTCGCCGCGGGCTACGCCGCGCTCTGCGAGCGCCTCTGAAGGAAGCCCCCATGACGCTCGACCTCGCCCTCGGCGCCTGCGTGGCGGCCGGACTCCTCGTCTACCTCACCTACGCCCTCATCCGCCCCGAGCGGTTCTGAGCGGCCGAGCACGGACTTTCCCCGATGACACTCCAAGGCTGGATGCAGATCGCGCTGTACGGCGCGGTCGTGCTGGCGCTCGTCAAGCCGCTCGGCGGCTACATGACCCGCGTCTTCAACGGTGAGCGCACCCTGCTCTCACCCGTAATCGTCCCGATCGAGCGCGGCCTCTACCGTCTCTCCGGCATCGAGGCGCGTCAGGAGCAGGGCTGGCTCGGCTACGCGGGCGCGATGGTCGTGTTCAACGGGCTCGGCTTCGTGCTGCTCTACGCGCTGCTGCGCCTGCAGGCGGGGCTGCCGCTGAACCCGGCCGGGCAGGCCGCGGTGGCGCCCGACCTCGCCTTCAACACCGCGACGAGTTTCGTCACCAACACGAACTGGCAATCCTACGGCGGCGAGACCACGCTCTCGTACTTGAGCCAGATGCTCGGGCTCACGGTCCAGAACTTCGTCTCGGCGGGGTCGGGCATGGCGGTCGCCGTGGCGCTGATCCGCGGCTTCGGCCGCGCCTCGACGAAAACGCTCGGCTCGTTCTGGGTCGATCTGACCCGCGCCACCCTCTACGTCCTGCTCCCGCTCTGCCTCCTGCTCGCACTGGTTCTAGTCTCGCAGGGGATGCCGCAGACGCTCGCGCCGTCCGTCGAGGCCACGACCCTGGAGGGCGTCAGGCAGACCATCGCGGTCGGGCCGGTGGCGAGCCAGGTCGCGATCAAGATGCTCGGCACCAACGGCGGCGGCTTCTTCAACGCCAACGCGGCGCATCCCTTCGAGAACCCGACGGCGCTCTCGAACCTCCTGCAGATGGTGGCGATCTTCGCGATCGGCGCGGCGATGACCAACGTGTTCGGCCGCATGGTCGGGGATGAGCGTCAGGGCTGGGCGATCCTCTCGGCGATGGGCGTGCTGTTCCTGGCCGGCGTCCTCGTCACCTACTGGGCCGAGGCGAACGCCAACGGCGTCCTCGCCCATCTCGGCCTGGGCGGCGGAAACATGGAGGGCAAGGAGGTCCGCTTCGGCATCGCGGCCTCCGCGCTCTTCGCGACCATCACCACCGCTGCCTCCTGCGGCGCAGTCAACGCCATGCACGACTCGTTCACGGCGCTCGGCGGCCTCGTGCCCCTGCTCAACATGCAGCTCGGCGAGGTCATCGTCGGCGGCGTCGGCGCCGGGCTCTACGGCATGCTCGTCTTCGTGATCGTGGCGATCTTCGTCGCCGGCCTGATGGTCGGCCGCACCCCCGAATATCTCGGCAAGAAGATCGAGGCCCGGGAGGTGAAGATGGCGATGCTCGGCATCCTCTGCCTGCCGCTGACGATGCTCGGTTTCACGGCGCTAGCGACCGTGCTGCCCGCCGGACTCGCAGGGCCCGCCAATGCCGGCCCGCACGGCTTCTCGGAGATCCTCTACGCCTACACTTCCGCGGCGGCCAACAACGGCTCGGCCTTCGGCGGGCTCACGGCCAACACGCCGTTCTACAACGCCACCCTGGCGGTCGCGATGCTGGTCGGGCGCTTCTTCGTGAAGATCCCGGTCCTGGCCATCGCGGGCTCGCTGGCGGCCAAGAAGACGCTCCCGGCCTCCGCCGGCACGCTGCCGACCCATGGCGGTCTGTTCGTCGGCCTCCTCGTCGGCGTGGTGCTCATCATCGGCGGCCTCACCTTCTTCCCCTCCCTGGCCCTCGGGCCGATCGTCGAGCACCTCGCGGGCGAGGCCGGCCAGACCTTCCCGGCGGGCGGCTGAGATGGCGCTCATCCATCCTTCCCCGCGTCTAACCTCCCGGCGCCTTCCGCGCCGCGGCCTGCCGCGGCAGCGGCCGCCGCTCCATCGCGCCCACGGCGGCGGGCTGAACCCCCTGCGCACCTCCGACCTCGTCCTGGCGCTCCTCGGCGTCGCCCTGCTCGGCGGCCTCGCCCTGATGGCGGCCTTCGCCCTGGCAGGCGGGGCGACCGCCCCCTGAACCGACACGGCCCGGCCCGCTGCCGAGCCCCCTCGCTCCCTCCCGGACACCGACATCCATGTCCCGCAAGACCTCGTCCCTGTTCGCCGCCGCCCTGGTCGGGCCGGCGCTCCTCGGCTCGCTCAGGAAGCTCGACCCGCGCGCCATGATCCGAAACCCGGTCATGTTCGTGGTCGAGGTCGTGGCCGCCCTGACCACCGTGCTGTTCCTGCGCGATCTCGCCACGGGCGGGCCCGACCTGTTCTTCTCCGGGCAGATCGTGCTCTGGCTCTGGTTCACCCTGCTGTTCGCCAACTTCGCCGAGGCCTTGGCCGAGGGGCGCGGGAAGGCTCAGGCCGATTCGCTCCGGCGCACCCGCACCGAGATGACGGCCAAGCGCCTCACCGGGCGCGGGCGGGACTACGAGACGGTGGCCGGCACCGCCCTCAAGGTCGGCGACGTCGTCCTGGTGGAAGCCGGCGATCTCATCCCCTCGGACGGCGAGGTGATCGAGGGCGTCGCCTCCGTGAACGAGGCCGCCATCACCGGCGAATCCGCGCCCGTGATCCGCGAATCCGGCGGCGACCGCTCGGCGGTGACCGGGGGCACGCAGGTGCTCTCCGATGCGATCAAGGTGCGCATCACCGCCGCCGCCGGCTCGACCTTCGTCGATCGCATGATCGCCCTGGTCGAGGGCGCCGCGCGCCAGAAGACGCCCAACGAGATCGCGCTCAACATCCTGCTCGCCGGGCTCACCCTCGTCTTCGTCATCGCGGTGGCGAGCATCCCGAGCTTCGCGAGCTATGCCGGCGGCGCCATCCCCGTGATCGTGCTGGTCGCGCTGTTCGTGACGCTGATCCCCACCACGATCGGCGCACTGCTCTCGGCCATCGGCATCGCCGGCATGGACCGGCTCGTGCGCTTCAACGTGCTGGCCCTGTCCGGTCGCGCCGTCGAGGCGGCAGGCGATGTCGATACGCTGCTCCTCGACAAGACCGGCACCATCACCCTGGGCAATCGGCAGGCGACGGAGTTTCGCGCCGTGCGCGGCGTCTCCGAGCAGGAACTGGCGGATGCGGCACAGCTCGCCTCGCTTGCCGACGAGACGCCGGAGGGGCGCTCGATCGTCGTGCTCGCCAAGGAGGCCTACGGCATCCGGGCGCGTGACATGGCGGAGTTGCGCGCCACCTTCGTCCCCTTCACCGCGCAGTCGCGCATGAGCGGGATCGACATCGACGGCGCCTCGATCCGCAAGGGGGCGGTCGAGGCCGTCATCGCCGCCGTCTCCGGCCCGGTGCCGGCGCGCGGCGAGGCGGATCTCACCCTGGCCGTCCGGCCGGAAATTGAGGCCGTCGCCGAGGTGCGCGCCCTCGCCGAGGCGATCGCCCGAGCCGGCGGCACGCCGCTCGCGGTCGCGCGCGACGGACGGCTGCTCGGCGTCGTCGCGCTCAAGGACATCGTGAAGGGCGGCATCCGCGAGCGCTTCGCGCAACTGCGCCGGATGGGCATCCGCACGGTGATGATCACCGGCGACAATCCCGTCACCGCGGCCGCCATCGCGGCGGAGGCCGGAGTCGACGACTTCCTCGCCCAGGCGACGCCCGAGGACAAGCTGGCGCTGATCCGGCGCGAGCAGGCCGACGGAAAGCTGGTGGCGATGTGCGGCGACGGCACCAACGACGCGCCCGCGCTCGCCCAGGCCGATGTCGGCGTGGCCATGAACACCGGCACGGTGGCGGCGCGAGAGGCCGGCAACATGGTCGATCTCGATTCCGACCCGACCAAGCTCATCGAAATCGTCGGCATCGGCAAGCAATTGCTGATGACGCGCGGGGCGCTCACCACCTTCTCCATCGCCAACGACGTGGCGAAGTATTTCGCGATCCTTCCGGCCATGTTCCTGACGCTCTACCCGCAGCTTCAGGCGCTCAACGTCATGGGCCTCGCGTCACCGCAGAGCGCGATCCTCTCGGCGATCATCTTCAACGCCCTCATCATCGTGGCGCTGATCCCGCTGGCTCTGCGGGGCGTCACCTACCGCGCGGTCGGTGCGGCCGCGCTCCTGCGCCGAAACCTCCTCGTCTACGGCCTCGGCGGCGTCGCGGTGCCCTTCCTCGGCATCAAGCTCATCGACCTCGCCGTCACCGCCCTGCACCTCGCCTGAAGTCCCGGGCACCGGAGATCCCCCATGTCGAACCCGCTTCGCCCCGCCCTCGTCCTGCTGGTCGCCCTGACGGCGGTCACGGGCCTTGCCTATCCCCTCGCCGTGACCGGCCTCGCCGGGGCGATCTTCCCGGCAAAGGCCGCCGGCAGCCTGATCGAGCGCGGCGGCCGCGTCGTCGGCTCCGAGCTGATCGGCCAGAACTTCGCGAGCGCCGGCTACTTCCACGGCCGGCCCTCGGCGACGACGGCACCGGACCCGGCCGATCCCGCCAAGTCCGTCCCGGCGCCCTACAACGCGGGCAACTCCATGGGCTCGAACCTCGGGCCTACGAGCGCGGCTCTGGCGGAGCGGGTGCGGGGCGATCTCGACGCGCTTCGGGCGGAGAACCCGGGCCGGCCGGTGCCGGTCGATCTCGTCACGGCCAGCGGCTCGGGCCTCGACCCCGACATCTCGCCCGAGGCTGCCCTGTTCCAGGTGCCGCGCGTTGCCAAGGCCCGCACCATCCCGGAGGACAGGCTGCGCGACCTCGTCGCCGGCCAGGTTCGGGGGCGCACCCTCGGCCTCCTCGGCGAGCCGCGCGTGAACGTCCTGGCGCTCAACCTCGCGCTGGACGAGCTGAGCTCGCGCTGAGACTCTCAAAAAATGCCCGAGACCGGCCGCGATCCGAACCGCCCCTCGCCCGACGCCCTGCTCGAAGCGGCGCGCCGGGAGGAGCGGACGCGCGGCCGGCTCAAGATCTTCCTCGGGGCGGCTCCGGGCGTCGGCAAGACCTACGAGATGCTGACTGTCGGCCGGGCCCGGCTGAGGGCCGGCGCCGACGTGGTGGTCGGGGTCGTGGAGACCCACGGCCGGGCCGAGACCGAGGCGCTGCTCGACGGCTTCGCGGTGATCCCCCGCCGCGCCGTGCCCTATCACGGCACGGCGCTGGAGGAGATGGATCTCGACGCGCTGCTCGCCCGCCGGCCGCAGCTCGCCCTCGTCGACGAACTCGCTCACACCAACGCGCCCGGCTCGCGCCATCCCAAGCGTTATCAGGATGTCGAGGAATTGCTCGACGCCGGCATCGACGTGCTGACCACCCTCAACATCCAGCATGTCGAGAGCCTCAACGACGTGGTGGCCTCCATCACCCGCATCCGCGTCCGTGAGACCGTGCCGGACGGCATCCTCGACCGGGCCGACGACATCGAGGTGGTGGACCTCAACCCCGACGACCTGATCGAGCGGCTGAAGGCGGGCAAGGTCTACGTGCCCACCCATGCCGAGCGGGCTTTGCGGCACTACTTCTCACGCGGAAACCTCACGGCCTTGCGCGAACTCGCGCTCCGGCGCACCGCCGACCGGGTCGATGACGAGCTCCTGAGCCACATGCGGGCCAATGCCATTCCCGGTCCCTGGGCGGCGGGCGAGCGGGTTCTGGTCTGCGTCAGCGAGGATCCCCGCTCGGCCGGTCTGGTGCGCCACGCCAAGCGGCTCGCCGACCGCCTGCACGCCCCCTGGACGGCGCTGTTCGTCGAGGGCGCCCGCTCCGCCTCCCTGAGCGAGGGAGAGCGCGACCGCATCGCCGAGGCCCTGCGGCTCGCCGACCGGCTCGGGGGCGACGCCGTGACGATGCCGGGCGGGCGGCGGATCGCCGACGACATCCTCGCCTATGCCCGCACGGCCAACGTGAACCACATCGTGGTCGGCAAGGCGACGCGCTCCTGGGCCTTCGAGCTTCTGAACGGCTCGGTGGTGCACGACCTCGTGCGGGGCTCCGGCAACATCAGCGTCCACGTGGTGCCCGGCGAGGCGGCGCCCGCCGAGTCCTCCTCGCGGCGCGCGGTCGCCACGCGTCCGCCCTCCGCCGCGCCCGATCTTCGCGCCTACGCGACCGCCCTCTTGGCCACCGCGCTCGGGCTCGGGCTCGCCCTGCTGCTGCAGCCCTATACGGGCGTCGAGAACGCCGACCTGATCCTGCTGACGGCGGTGGTGGCGGTGGCGGTGCGCCTCGGCCTCGGCCCGTCGCTGGCGGCGGTGGTGATGGCCTCGCTCGCCTACAACTTCTTCTTCCTTCCGCCGGTCTACACCCTGACCATCGCCGACCCGACCAACGTCGCGGCCTTCCTGCTCTTCACCGTGGTGGCGGTTCTGGTCTCGAACCTCGCCGCACGCGTGCGCCGGTCCGCGATGGTCAGCCAGAGCCGGGCGCGGGCGACCGAGCGGCTCTACGGCTTCTCCCGCAAGCTCTCGGGCTGCGGCACCCTCGACGACGTGCTCTGGGCCACCGCGGCGCAGGTCGCGGCCATGCTGAAGGTCCGGGTCGTGCTGCTGCTGCCCGAGGACGAGACCGTCACCGTCCGGGCCGGCTACCCGCCCGAGGACAGGCTGGACGAGGCCGACCGCGCCGCCGCCCAATGGGCCTTCGACAACGAGCGCCCGGCCGGGCGCGGCGCCGACACGCTGCCGGGCGCCCGGCGCCTGTTCCTGCCCCTGCGCACGGGAAGAGGCACAATCGGCGTGATCGGCCTCGACGCGGACGGGACCGGGCCGATCCTGACCCCGGACGGGCGGCGCCTCCTCGATGCGCTCGCCGATATGGGCGCGCTCGCCATCGAGCGGGTGCGGCTCGTGGAGGATCTCGACCGGGCCGAGCGCGCCGCCGAGACCGACCGCCTGGCCCGGGCCCTCCTCACCTCGATCAGCCACGATCTTCGGACGCCGCTCGCCTCCGTGCTCGGCGCGGCCAGCACCCTGCGCGACCTCGACGCGGCGCTTCCGCCCGAGGCCAAGGCGGATCTGCTGGCGACGATCATCGAGGAATCGGAGCGGCTGAACCGCTTCATCGCGAACCTGCTCGACATGACCCGCCTGGAGGCGGGGGCGGTGGCGCCGAACCTCGTGGCCCAGGACGTGACCGAGAGCGTCGACACGGCGCTCCGGCGCCTGGAGAAGGTGCTCTCCGGGCATCGGATCGCGGTCGCCCTCGCGCCCGACCTGCCGACGCTCCGGCTCGATCCGATCCTGTTCGAACAGGTGCTCGTCAACCTGCTCGACAACGCCGCCAAATACGCGCCCGAGGGCACGACGGTGACGGTGCGCGCCCGCCGGGCGGGCGGGAGCGTGCGCATCGAAATCCTCGACGAGGGCGACGGCCTGCTCGAGGCGGAGGCCGAGCGCGTGTTCGACAAGTTCTACCGGGTGCGCAAGAGCGACCGGGTCCGCGCCGGGACGGGACTCGGGCTGGCCATCGCGCGCGGCTTCGTCGAGGCGATGGGCGGCCGCGTCACCGCGGCCAACCGGCCGGACCGCGCGGGCGCCTGCCTGACCGTGACGCTGCCGGTGCCGTCCGGCTCCGCGAAGGACATCGCCGCATGAGCCCGACCATCCTCGTCATCGACGACGAGCCGCCGATCCGAAAACTGCTGCGCATGGGGCTCGCCACCCAGGGCTACGCCATTCTGGAAGCGGCGAACGCCGCCGCCGCACGCGAAACCCTCGGGCGGCAGAGGATCGATCTGATCATCCTCGACCTCGGCCTGCCCGACATGCGCGGCCACGACCTGCTGCGCGCGATCCGGGCGAGCCATCCCGACCTGCCGGTGGTGGTGCTGTCGAGCCGCGACGACGAGGGCGGCAAGGTCGAGGCGCTCGATCTCGGCGCCGACGACTACGTCACCAAGCCCTTCGGCATGGCCGAGTTGCTGGCCCGGCTGCGCACGGCACTGCGCCACCAGCTCGCCGCGATGGGCGAGCGCCCGATCTTCCGCGTCGACGGCCTGTCGGTCGATCTCGTGCGGCGCATCGTGCGGGTCGCGGGCGCCGAGGTGAAGCTCACGCCGCGCGAGTACGACTTCCTGCGGGTTCTGGTGCTCCATGCCGGCAAGGTGCTGACCCATGCCCAGCTGATGCGGTCTGTCTCGGTCTCCTCGGACCCGCAATATCTGCGCGTCTACATGCGCCAGCTTCGGCAAAAGCTGGAGGCCGACCCCGAGCGGCCCCGCATCCTGCTGACCGAGACCGGCGTCGGCTACCGGCTGCGCGCCCCCGACGACGAGCCGAGCCTCGGGCCGCCCGCGATCGGAGAAGCGCCGCCCGATCCGGGAACGAGCCTGTGATGTCCTCTCGCGCATCGCGCCGGCCGGCGCGACGACCGTCGCGACGTGGGATCGGGCCGACGACGGGTGAAGACGACGCCGGCTGGGCTCACTCGGATCGCTCGCCGTCCTTGCGAGGCGGAACCCGAAGGCAATCCGCCGGACGCCGCCTCACAGGCGCAGCTCGACGCGCTCCCCGGACAGGAGCACGGCGTCGGGCCGGTGGCCGGTCTCGTCCGCGGCGAAGTCGACCGCATCCTTCCGGCTCCGGAACAGCCCTCCGGCGCGCCCGTGGATCTCGATGGCGACCCAGCGGCCCTCCGGGTCCTGGCCGACGACGAACCGGGCAGGGTCCGCGGCGGCGGTCTCGGCAGGGACGGCGGCGAGTTGGACGGTCGGAGGCATCACGGGTCGGGGGTTCGCGCGATCCGGCACGGACCGCGCGCTCAAGCTGGGCCGAGTCGCGTAAGGGTTCGAGCGGCAGGAAAGGCCGCTTCCATCAACGTCCCATCAGGATTCCAGCCCGGAGACGGTCCCGCGGGCGCCCATGAGGCGGCTCAGGGCAGGCTGCGGGCGGCCTCCAGCACCTCCTCGGCATGACCCGGCACCTTCACCTTGCGCCAGACCCGGGCGATGCGGCCCTCGCGGTCGATCAGCAGGGTCGTGCGCTCCACGCCCATGTACTTGCGGCCGTACATGCTCTTCTCGACCCAGACGCCGTAGGCCTCCAGCATGCCCTTGGCCTCGTCGGAGGCGAGCGGGAAGCCGAGCCCGTACTTCGCCCGGAACTTGTCGTGACTCTTCACCGAGTCCGGCGAGACGCCGATCACCCGGGCGTCGGCCGCCGCGAAGGCATCGGACAGGCCGTTGAAGGTCTGCGCCTCCAGGGTGCAACCGCTCGTATCGTCCTTGGGGTAGAAGTAGAGCACGATCTTGTGACCGCGCAGGGCCTCCAGGGCGATGGTCTCCCCGCCCGCTCCGGGTAACGAGAACAGAGGTGCGGCATCGCCGGGTTCGAGGGGCATCTCGCCTTCCTTTCGGCCGATTGATGGTGTGCCTGACCCCATGCACGCATCGCTCCGGACGCGCCATGCCGGAGAGGGCGAAATCCTGAGGAAAGACGCCCCGGGCGAACCGACCTCCGCCCGAACCTACGGGTGCAGCAGCGAACGAGTGATGGATCAGGAAACGGCCAGGACCCTGCTCCAGGAGGCGGTCGACATTGGGCCGCCCCGCAATGCGGCCTGCAAGCCGCCCCGTGGGCGCCGCCGCCGTGCCTGCCTGTTCACTGCGCTCGCCCTCGTCCTCCTGGTCGGGCTGGGCGGCGGGCTCGCCCTGTGGCGCCTGTCGCAGGGGCCGATGCGCATCGACGGCCTGACGCAGCAGGTGGCCGAGGCGGTCGCCGGCCGCTTCGGCCCGGGCTGGCGGGTGGCTCTGCGCGACAGCGCCCTCGAACTCGACGCGGAAAACTCCCTCGCCCTGCGGGTCGGCGGACTCGACATCTACAATCCCGACGGTGCCCTGGTCGTGCGCGCGCCCCTGGCGGTGGTGAGCCTCGACACCTGGAGCCTGCTGCAGCTGGCGGTGCAGCCCCGCTCCATCGAGTTCCGCGACATCCAGATGACCGCCCTCGTCCACGACGACGGCTCGATCGCCTTCGCGGCCTCCTCGCCCAATCAGGCGGATGCCGCCAAGCCCCACACCCTGCCCAGCGTGGATGCCGCCCGGGGCACCGTCTCGCCGGTCTCGGCGGCGGTCGCCTCGATCTTCGGCGTGGTGCTCGACCCGGCGGGCGTCATCGGCGCCCTCGACCGGGCGCGGATCACCAACGGTCGCCTCACCCTGATCGACGACGCCAACCATCAGGCGACCTTCGAGCGCGTCAACGGCCTGTTCCGCCGCGGCGCCAGCGACGGCGCGCGGGTGTTCGAGCTGCGCATCGACGGCCCCCACGGCGAGTGGCGCTTCGGCGGGCGCGTCCACGAGGCGGGGGAGGGCCGGCGCGCGGGCGTCATCACCCTGGACGACCTGCCGGTCACCGATCTCCTGCTCCTGTCCGGCCATTCGAAGATGCCGGTGGAAACCGACCTGAAGCTCTCGGCCAAGGCGGATGTGGCCCTGGTGGGCGGCCGCATCGAAACGATGCAGGCGGAGGTGAAGACCGGCGAGGGCCTGTTCCTCATCGACGAGAAGGACTTCAACCCCGTCGTCGTCGAGCAGCTGCGCGCCCAGGCCCGCTGGGACGAGGCGCAGCGCTCCCTCGACATCTCGGCCATCGACTACAAGGGCGGCGGCAACGAGGCCCACCTCACCGGCGCCTTCGCCATCGGCCATTCCGGCGCGCCGGAGGCCTGGACCCTGGACCTCGCCGGCAAGGACCTGCTGCTGCGCGGCGCCGCCCGCTCCGACCCGTCCTTCCGCGTCGGTTCGGTCACGGGGCGCGTGACCGGGCGCGACGGCGGGGTCAACATCGAGTCGCTCGTCTTCACCGGAGACAATCTGAACGGCCGCCTGAGCGGCACGGTCGGAACCCGGGCCGACGATGCGGGCCTGACCCTGCGCATCGGCGCCAGCGGCACCGACGGGCGCAAGGCCCTGCGGCTCTGGCCGGAGAACATCGCCCCGGCGGTGCGCAACTACCTCGTAGACGAGCTGCGCGGCGGCCGGCTCGATCAGGCCGACATCCAGATCGACATGAGCGGGCCGGAACTCGCCGCCGCGACCCGCGGCGACCCGATGCCGGACAACGCGCTCCGCGTCACCTTCGCGATCTCCGAGGCGGGGCTGACCATCTCGCAGGATGCGCCTCCGCTGAGCGGCGGCCGGGTCTCCGGGACGATCACCGGACGCAGCACCACGATCCAGAACGCCACGGCCGAGATCCGCCTCTCCGACAGCCGGGTGCTCTCGCTCTCGGACGGCTCCTTCCTGATCCGCGATCCCGAGCCGCACAAGGTCGTCGCCCAGGTCGGCCTGCGCCTCGCCGGCAGCGCGGATTCGCTGGCCGCGCTCCTCGAAACCCCGATGTTCCGGGGGCTGACCGGCGCCGATATCGACCCCTCCACGATCAAGGGCCGGGCCGACCTGCGCATCGACCTGCCGATCGATCTCAAGCACGTCCCCGAGCTCGCCGAGATGCCGGTGACGCTCACCGGCACGCTCACCGACCTCTCGATGGAGAAGGCGGTCGGCAAGGACCGCTTCGAGGCCGGCCGCTTCTCCGTCTCGTTCGACCGCAGCGGCTTTGCCCTGAAGGGCGACGGCCGGCTGCTCGGCGCGCCCGTCGCCATCGATCTGCGCCAGCCCAAGCCCGGCAGCCCGGGCGAGGCCGTGGTGACGCTCTCCCTCGACGACGCCTTCCGGGCCAAGCGCGGCCTGCCCACGGCGCCGCAGCTCGGCGGCGTCATCCCCGCCCGCGTGGTGGTGCCGGTGGGCCGCCCCGCCTCGGCGGGCAAGCCGCCCGCGCGGATCGAGGCGGACCTGACCCGGGCCTCGATCAACGGATTGCTGCCGGGCTGGAGCAAGCCCGTGGGCAAGGCCGGGCGCCTCGGCTTCACCCTGGTGGAGAGCGCGGGCGGCGGGATGGAATTGCGCGACATCGCCCTCGACGCGGCGCCCGCGCTCGCCCGGGGCAGCGCCACGATCTCGGCGGAGGGCAGCCTGGAGCGGGCGGACCTCACCAGCCTCAAGCTCTCGCCGGGCGACGACATGCGCGTCAGCCTCGACCGGGCGGGCTCGGCCTACAAGGTTGCCGTGAAGGGCGCGGTCGTCGATGCGCGCCCCTTCCTCAAGACCATGACCGGTCCCGACGAGAAGGGCGGGCGCGACGCGGGCAAGGAGATCGACGCCGACCTTTCCGCCAACATTCTGTCGGGCTTCAACGGCGAGTCGCTCACCAACGTGACCCTGAGGGCGAATCTCAAGGGTGGGGACGTGCGCACCGCCCAGTTCAAGGGCCGCTTCGGCGGCGCGCCCCTCAACGCCACCGTGGTGAAGGGCGAGCGCGGGCAGCCGCTGCTCAGCCTCGAATCCGCCGATTCCGGCGCGACCCTGCGCTTCCTCGACATCTACAAGCGGATGTATGGCGGGCGCCTCGCGCTCAACGTCTACCTCAACGACGGTCCCCAATCCGGCGTGGTCCAGATCAAGGACTTCGCCCTGCGCAACGAGCCCGCGCTCTCGAGCATCGTCGCCCAGGCGCCGCCTCCCGCGGACGGACGGCGCGCGGCGGCGAACGCCAACGATGTCGGCTTCGACAAGATGCGGGCGAACTTCGTCCGCAACGGCTCGCGGGTCAGCTTCTCGGACGCGGCGATCTCGAACGCGGCGATGGGCTTCACCGCGGGCGGCTGGCTCGACACCGCCAAGGAGCGCACGCAGATCGACGGCACCTTCGTGCCGCTCTACGGCCTGAACAACGTGGTGGCCCACTTGCCGCTGGTCGGCCCGCTGCTCGCGGGCGGCAGCAACGAAGGCCTGTTCGCGGTCAACTTCAACGTCTCGGGGCCGATCGCCAAGCCGACGGTGAACGTGAACCCGCTCTCGGCCGTCGCCCCCGGCTTCCTGCGCAAGCTCTTCGGCGCCGGCGGCGGCGACGCCCTCGCCAACGGGGCGGGGGCGCCGGAGCGGTAGGGGTGCCGCCCGCTCGGCTTGACCGTGTGAAGGGCTGCTGAGGGTGGGGAGCGGGCATTCGACCGAGGGGCCGCAAGGGACCGCATCGCCACTGGAAGCAGACGTTCGCTGTGACGCAGAGGCGCGGGCCTGGGCTCGCAGCGCTCCGCTCAACTGCGCAGTCGCGCAACATTATTTCATTTGAAATAACGCCGAAGCCTCTGAGGAGTTTGCCAAAGACGTTCGGCAGCGGTTTCAGCCGAAATTACTGTCAAGGTGACACATGTCGCAAATGGTCATCTTTGCTTGCTCCTATGTTGTAGAGGAAGGGGTATTTCTTTGTTAGTTTGTAACTAGAAATTAACTCGCAATAATTCCTACTTGTTGCGGAGAATTCCTATGAGAGCACTGGTTTGGCACGGCACTGAGGATATCCGCTGCGATACGGTCCCCGACCCCAAGATCGAGGATGAGCGCGACGCGATCATTAAGGTGACCACCTGCGCGATCTGCGGTTCGGATCTGCACCTCTACGACCACGTCATGCCCGGCATGGAGAAGGGCGACGTGATGGGCCACGAGTTCATGGGTGAAGTCGTTGAGATGGGAAAAGGGGTCAACGGCGCTCTTAGGAAAGGCGAGCGCATCGTTGTGCCGTTCACGATCATCTGTGGCGAGTGCGACCAGTGCAAGCGCGGCTACTTCTCCGTCTGCGAACGTTCGAACCGCAACAAGCATGTCGCCGACAAGGTCTTCGGACACACCACTGCGGGTCTATTCGGCTACACCCACCTCACCGGTGGCTACCAGGGCGGACAAGCCGAGTACGTCCGCGTGCCGTTTGCCGACAAGACCCACATCAAGGTGCCGGAGCACCTGAGCGACGAGCAGGTGCTGTTCCTCGGTGACATCTTCCCGACCGGCTGGCAGGCGGCGGTGCAAGCCGATATTCAGCCGACCGATACGGTTGCGATCTGGGGCGCCGGTCCGGTCGGCCAGATGACGTTGCGTTCCGCGCTTCTTCTCGGAGCCAAGCAGGTAGTCTGTATCGACAGCGTGCCGGAGCGCCTTGAGATGGCACGCGCGGGTGGGGCTATCACGATCGACAATTCGCAGGAGAGCGTGGTCGAGCGCCTCAATGAGTTGACCGGTGGCAAAGGTCCGGAGAAGTGCATCGATGCTGTCGGCATGGAGGCGCATTCGCCCCGGGCTCTGGAACACGCATACGACCGACTGAAGCAAGCTGTGATGCTGGAGAGCGACCGCGCCGCGGTGCTGCGCGAGATGATTTATGTCTGCCGGCCCGCTGGCATTCTCTCGATCCCGGGTGTCTACGGCGGCCTAGTCGACAAGCTGCCGATGGGAGCTCTGATGAATAAGGGGCTGACCATCCGCACGGGGCAGACCCACGTGAACCGGTGGACGGATGACCTCGTCAAGCGCATCGACGAGGGACAGATCGACCCCTCCTTCGTCATCACCCACCGGGTCGGGCTCGATCAAGGGCCCGAGATGTACAAGACCTTTCGCGACAAGAAGGACAACTGCATCAAGGTTGTACTTCGGCCCTGATTGGCTCCGTCGCTCGCCGTGCTGCGGCGGGCCTGCCACGCCTACCTCATTGCGGAACTGAGGAAGTCTGCATGTCCAATGCCATACCTCACCGCGACAGGGACCGCGCGCCCGTGACCTCTTCCCTGCCGAGTTACCTCACCTCGGACCCGCGCCGTAGACCGGATCCCGCAACCAGGGAACTCGCCCAAGGTCTGGGCTGGTTTTCGATCGGCCTCGGTCTGACTGAAGTAACGTTCGGCGGTGCCATGGCCCGCTGGCTCGGAATGCCGCGCGCGGCCCCGGTCATCCAGGCCTACGGGGTGCGCGAACTCATACAAGGTGCCGGGATCTTGGGCTCGCGAGATCCGACACCGTGGATCTCGGCACGTGTCGCGGGAGACGCGCTCGACATCGCCACCGTCCTGCCAGGGCTTGAGGGCCATAATCCGCACAAGGACAACGTGCTGATCACCCTCGTGGCTTTGATCGGCGTGACAGCCATAGACGTGATCTGTGCGCAAAACCTTTCCGGGGCGCCTCTCAACCCTTCCCAGAAGATCCAGCAGGATTACCGCCGCCGCAGCGGCTTTCGCCGTCCCGCGAAGGCAATGCGAGGGGTGGCACGCGACTTCAAGCCGCCCCCTGATATCATCGGACCGGAGGCAATGCGTCCCTGGACACTGACCAACGCCTGAAGCTCAGAAGGATGGCGAGCATGATGCTGCCTATCCTTGAACAGGCGTTGGGCGCGCTCGGCATGGGCCTCGTCCTCGCCGATATTTTCCTGACGGTCCTCTATGCGCGCATCGGGACAGGCCTGATCGCGGACAGGGTTGCCCATCTCACCTGGGCAATCTTCCGTCGTGCCGCCGGTAGGTTCGGGCAGAGGCGGGACGCCGTGCTCTCCTTCTGCGGCCCGGTCATCCTCATCGCCTACGTCCTGCTCTGGGCACTGGGGCTGACCCTCGGAGCCGGCCTGATCATCCACCCCGCGCTCGGGACCGCCGTTCGAGCGAGCACCGGGGAGACGCCGGCCGACTTCATGACCGCCCTCTATGCCGGCGGTAGCAGCATGGCGATCGTAGGAGCTAGCGACTTCAAGCCGGTCACGGACGCCTATCGCGCCCTCTATCTCGTGAACTCGCTCGTTGGGATGTCGGCGACGTCGTTGGTTCTTACATACGTCATGCAGGTTTACAGCGCGCTTCGGCAGCGCAACGCGCTCGGATTGAAATTGCATCTATTGGCGGGTGAAACGTCGGATGCCGCCGAACTCCTGGCGCGGCTCGGGCCACAGGGGCAGTTCAGCTCAGGTTACAGCCACTTAGCCGACGCCGCGGCATCCATGGCCGAAATGAAAGAGACGCACCACTTCTATCCTGTGCTGTTCTACTTCCGCTTCCGGCAGCCTTTCTACTCGGTCTCAGCACAGGCATTTATCGCTCTCGACACCGTGTCACTGATCCGCAGTGGGATCGCAGACCGGCAGGCGGCATGGCTGAAGGAAACCGCCGCTGTGGATGCAATCTGGCGCGTTGCCATGCTGCTCGTCGTCACGCTTGAAACGACGTTCTTACCGGGAGACCCGCCCGCTCCAGCCGACGTGAACAACGTTGAGAGCGAGGCTTGGTGCAACCGCTTCGCAGCGGCTCTCAGGCGCCTTTCGGCAGCTGGCGTAGAAACAATGCCCAGCGAGGCAGGGGCGGAGACTTACCTCGCGCAAAGGGCACAATGGCAGCCGCATATCGCGCGACTGGCACCCGCGATGGCCTACCACATCCACGACTTCGAACCCGGCGGCCAGAAGCGCAGATGATGCGCTGATGATGTGCTGTGGCCCGGACGGTGGGTGAGCTCTTTCAGTGGAATGGGTCGACACTCTGGAACGTCACCACCCTTGAAGCTCCAGAACTAATTGCAACTACCAAGCCCCTCCGTCTCGCCGGCAGAGGCCACGGAGGTCCGCTGTGCCTTCGTTAGTAGCCCTTCATTGCTGGCATGCCGAACGGCTTCTCTGGGTCGAAAGCAGCCCCTCGTAACGACAAGACGATCGGAACCAGCCTCCGGCGTCCTCGAGAATGGCGCCCCGCTCGTTCCGCTGCATCCGTCAAGCACGGCGGCGGCGGATCGCTTCACCGACGCGCGAGACGATGGGGAGGATGGCCCGCACCGTCATCGCGCGGACAGCGCAGGCAATCGAGCGGTGCGGCGCTCCGGGATGGTCGCCGCGCGCCGCCGCGAAAGGCCTATTCCGGCCGCAGCAGCACGTGCTTCTTGCGCCCGAAGGAGAGCTTGATCACGCCCTCCGCGGTCAGGTCGTCAGAGCGCAGCACCGCCCGCTCGTCCGTCAGCGGCACGTCGTTGACCCGCAGGCCCCCGCCCTTGATCTGGCGGCGCGCCTCGCTCGTGGAGGGAACGAGCCGCGCATGCTCCGGCCCGAAGGCCGTGAGCACGCCGAGCCCGGCCTCCAGCACCGCGCGCGGGACGGCGACGCTCGGCAGCGACTCCGCGAGCGTGCCCTCCACGAAGGTCTTGCGGGCCGTCTCCGCCGCCTGCTGCGCCGCCTCGGCGCCGTGCATCAGCCGGGTCGCCTCGGTGGCGAGCACCGTCTTGGCCTCGTTGATCTCGGCGCCCTGCAGCGCGGCCAAGCGCTCGATCTCGGCGAGCGGCAGCAGCGTGAACAGCTTGAGGAAGCGGGCGACGTCGGCATCCTCGGTGTTGCGCCAGAACTGCCAGTAATCGTAAGCGCTGAGCAGGCCCGCATCGAGCCAGACCGCGCCCGCGGCGGTCTTGCCCATCTTGGCGCCGGAGGCGGTGGTGAGCAGCGGGCAGGTCAGGCCGTAGAGCTGGGGCGTGCCCATGCGCCGGCCGAGATCGATGCCGTTGACGATGTTGCCCCACTGGTCCGAGCCGCCCATCTGCAGGCGGGTGCCGAGGCGGCGGTTCAGCTCGACGAAGTCGTAGGACTGGAGGATCATGTAATTGAACTCCAGGAACGAGAGTTCCTGGTCGCGCTCCAGCCGCATGCGCACGCTGTCCATCGACATCATGCGGTTGACCGAGAAGTGCCGGCCGATGTCGCGCAGCATCTCGATGTAGTTGAGTTGGGTCAGCCACTCGGCGTTGTCGACCATCACGGCCGCGTTCCCGCCCTCGCCGAAGCTCAGGAAGCGCGAAAAGGTCTTCTTGATCCCCTCCTTGTTGGTCTCGATCTGCTCGAGCGAGAGGATCTTGCGCGACTCGTCCCGGCCGGACGGATCGCCGACCCGGGTGGTGCCGCCGCCCATCAGCACGACGGGCCGGCCGCCGGTCTGCTGCAGCCAGTGCAGCATCATGATCGAGAGTAGGTGGCCGACATGCAGCGAGGCCGCCGTGCAGTCGTAGCCGGTATAGGTCGTCAGCCCGCCCTCGGCCGCCAGCGCGTCGATGCCGGCGAGATCGGAGGCCTGATGGATGTAGCCGCGCTCCTGCAGCACCCGGATGAAGTCGGATTTCGGCGCGAAGCTCTCGGCGGTCATCGTGGTCGGTCTCGGGCTGTTGTCGAGCGGCGCGACAGGGGCGCGGCCGGAATGCTATCCCGGGGAGGGGAAGCGCTCGCGCGGGCTCTTAGCAGGGCGGGCCGCGAAAGGCACGGGGAGAGGGGCGGCGATGGCGATGAAGCGCGCGATCGGCCTGATGAGCGGCACCTCGCTGGACGGGATCGACGTGGCGCTGATCGAGAGCGACGGCGAGCGCATCCGGGTCGTGAAGTCCGCCAACGGCTTCATCGCACCGCTCGGCCCGACGGGATATCGCGGCTACGGCGAGGACGAGAAGGCGCTCCTGCGCGAGGCGACCCGCGATGCGGAAGGCATCCGCGATCGGCATGAGCGGCCCGGCCGCCTGCGGCAGGCGGAAGACTTCGTCACCCTGGCCCATGCGGAGGCGATCGAAGCCTTCCTGGCGCAGAACGATCTGCGCCCGGAAGAGATCGACGTGATCGGCTTTCACGGGCAGACGGTGATCCACCGGCCCCGCCTCGGGCTCACCGTGCAGATCGGCGACGGCGCGGCGCTGGCCCGGCGCCTCGGCGTCCGGGTGGTGTCCGACCTGCGCGCCAACGACGTGGCGCGGGGCGGTCAGGGTGCGCCGCTGGTGCCGGTGTTCCACAAGGCGCTGGCCGAGGCCGCCGGCTTTGCCGGGCCGCTCGGCATCCTCAACATCGGCGGACTCGCCAACGTCACCCTGATCGATTCGGACGGCGGCGTGCTCGCCTTCGACACCGGGCCGGGCAACGGCCCGATCAACGACTGGATGAAGGAGCGCGAGGGACGGGATTTCGACGAGGCGGGCGCCACCGCCGCCCGCGGCCGCGTGGACGAAGACCTGCTCGAAAACCTGCTCGGCCATCCGCTGATCCTGCGCGCACCGCCCAAATCCCTCGACCGGAACTGGTTCTCGCACCGGCTCGCCGGCTACCTCACGATCGAGGACGGCGCGGCGACGCTGACCGCCTTTGCCGCGCACGCGGTCGCCCGCAGCCTCGCCTTCGCGCGCGAGCGCCCGACCCGCTGGATCGTCGGCGGCGGAGGCGCGAAGAACCGCACGCTGATGGCGATGCTGGAGCGGCTGCTCGAGGCCGAGGTGATGAATGCCGACGCGATCGGCTGGTCCTCGGACTTCCTGGAGGCACAGGCCTTCGCCTATCTGGCGCTGCGCTCCCTGGAGGGGCTGCCGCTCACCTATCCGACCACCACGGGCGTGAGCGCCCCGGTCACGGGCGGGATCGTCTCGGAGCCGTGACTCTCGGCCACGCCCTGCGCCGCATCGTCGAGGAATATCCGCTCGCGCGCACCGATCCGCCGGCCGGGCACCCGCTCGCGCACGTGATCCGCAAAGGGGCGCCGGACGAGCTGCGCCGGGCGCTTACCCCACTGGGCGGTCCCTTCCTCGTCAAGGGCAGTCCGGGCCGCGGCAGCCGCTGGGCGGCCGTGCCCTGGCTCGCGGTGTTCGATCCGGCGGTGACGACGAGCGCGACCCGCGGCTACTACCTCGTCTACCTCTTCCCCGCCCATCGCGACGCGGTGCATCTCTCCCTGGCGCAGGGAACGGTGGCGGCGATCCGCGCGCACGGGCCGCGCTCGGGCGCGTACCTGCGCGAGAGCGGTGCGCGGTTGCGGAAGCGGCTCTCGGATTTCGCGGCCGACCTGCCGGAAACGTCGATCACCCTCGGCAGCGCGGGCGCGTTGCCGGAGGGCTACGAGGCCGCCCACATCCTCGGGCTGACCTACGATCTCGGTGCGCTGGCCGACGAGCGGCGCCTGCACGCCGATCTCGCCACGGGGATCGCGGCCTACCGCGCTCTGAAGGCGCGGGGCGGGGTCAGGGCGTGACGGGCCGCGAACCCCTTTGGACAAACCCCGTTGGACATGCGTGCGGCCACAAATTGAGCATGTGCGGCGACAGGGCAGCTGACGTGCGCAGCTCGAATTTGTGCCGTCTTTCAAGCCGCGCTAAGGCACGCGCACCATGTCCCACAACAGCTTCGGCCACCTGTTCCGCGTCACGACCTTCGGCGAGAGCCACGGGGTCGCTCTCGGCTGCGTGGTGGACGGCTGCCCGCCCGGCCTCGCGCTGGAGGCCGACGAGATCCAGGCCGAACTCGACCGGCGCAAGCCCGGCCAGTCACGCTTCACCACGCAGCGGCGCGAGCCCGATCAGGTGAAGATCCTGTCGGGCGTGTTCAGCGACGACCGCACCGGCGGGCGCCAGCTCACCACGGGCACGCCGATCGCGCTGATGATCGAGAACACCGATCAGCGCTCGAAGGACTATTCCGAGATCCGCGACAGCTACCGGCCCGGCCACGCCGACTACACCTACGACGCTAAGTACGGCATCCGCGACTACCGCGGCGGCGGGCGCTCCTCCGCCCGGGAGACCGCGGCGCGGGTCGCGGCGGGCGCGGTCGCGCGCAAGGTGATCCCCGGCATCACCATCCGCGCCGCCCTGGTGCAGATGGGCCCGCACGGGATCGACCGCGCGAACTGGGACTGGGCCGAGGTCGGCAACAACCCGTTCTTCTGCCCCGACCCGCAGGCCGCCGCACGATACGAAACGTATCTCGACGAAATTCGAAAAAGCGGCTCCTCGGTCGGCGCGGTGATCGAGGTGGTGGCCGAGGGCGTGCCCCCCGGTCTCGGCGCGCCGGTCTACGGCAAGCTCGACGCGGATCTCGCCGCGGCAATGATGTCGATCAACGCGGTCAAGGGCGTCGAGATCGGCGACGGCTTCGCGGCCGCGGCGTTGCGCGGCGAGGACAATGCCGACGAGATGCGCGCCGGCAACGACGGGCGCCCGCGCTTCCTCGCCAACCATGCCGGCGGCATCCTCGGCGGCATCTCCTCGGGCGGGCCGGTGGTGGTGCGCTTTGCCGTGAAGCCCACCTCCTCGATCCTGACCCCGCGCCGGAGCGTGAACCGCGACGGCGGCGAGGTCGATCTGATCACCAAGGGCCGCCACGATCCCTGCGTCGGCATCCGCGCCGTCCCCGTCGCCGAGGCGATGATGGCCTGCGTGCTCGCCGACCATTTCCTGCGCCACCGCGGTCAGGTCGGCTGATCGCCGGCCCGCTGCCAGAAGCGAGACGTATCCCTGTGTCCCACTGCACCGTCACCGAGGCCATCGAAGCCTTCGCCCGCGGCGAGATCGTGGTCGTCACCGACGACGACGACCGCGAGAACGAGGGCGATCTCGTCGTCGCCGCCTCGCTCTGCACGCCGGAGAAGATGGCGTTCATCATCCGCAACACCTGCGGCATCGTCTGCGCGCCGATCACCCTCGACGAGGCGCGCCGCCTCCATCTCGACCCGATGGTGGCCTCGAACGACGCGCCGCTCGGCACCGCCTTCACCGTCACCGTGGACGTGCGCCACGGGCTGACCACCGGCATTTCGGCCGAGCAACGCTGCAACACGGTGCGGGCGCTGGCCAACGGCAACATGGGCGCGGGCGACTTCGTGCGGCCGGGCCACGTCTTCCCGCTGATCGCCCGCGACGGCGGCGTGCTCATGCGCTCCGGCCATACCGAGGCCGCGGTCGACCTGTGCAAGCTCGCCGGCCTGCCGCCGGTCGGCGTGATCTGCGAACTCGCCAACGACGACGGCACCGTGATGAAGGGGCCGCAGATCGACGACTTCTCGCAGCGCCACAGCCTCAAGCGCGTCTCGGTGGCCGACCTGATCGCCTACCGGCAGGCCCGCGACCGGCTGGTGGAGCGGGTCGGCACCTTCCCGGTCAAGACCGAGTTCGGCGCGATGACGGGCTACGCCTACGTCACGCCGTTCGAGCCGATCCAGCAATTCGCCTTCGTGCACGGCCCCATCGGCGACGGCCGCAACATGCCCGTGCGCCTGCACCGCTCCAACGTGGTCGCCGACGTGATCGAGGGCGGGCGGCAGATCGAGGCGGTGATGCGCCGCTTCGCGGGGGAGGGCCGCGGCATCCTCGTCTACCTGCGCGACGGCACGGCGGGCGTTCCGCTCAACCGCTACGCGGAGGAGGGGGCCGAGGCGCAGCGCGTGCGCCAGTGGCGCGAGGTGGGCCTGGGCGCGCAGATCCTGCGCGATCTGGGCGTCGTCTCCATCCGCAACCTGTCCTCGTCGTCCCGCTCCTATGTCGGCCTGTCGGGCTTCGGGATCGAGCTGGTGAGCGAGGAGCCGCTGGAGGGCTGACGCGGACCCCGGGGGGCGGCCCTTGCGGACAAGCGCGGCCGTTCCCAGCTCCTCGAGAGGTGGTCGGTCCGATCACCGGTTGTGGACGAAGGAGCGCGCATGGGTCTGGTCAACTGTCCCGCCTGCGATCACCGCATCTCCGAGAAGGCCGTCGCCTGCCCGTCCTGCGGGCATCCCGGCGGCGGGCCGGACCGGCACGGCGTCGTGCCGGCCCTGAGCCGCGTCGCCGGAACCACCATCTCCGTCAACGCCGTGACCGGGGCGATCCTCGGCAGCGTGATGTTCCTCAGCGCCGCCGCCGTGCTCATCACCCTGATCCTCGCCCACCGATAGGCCGCCCGGCCGGGGCGGTGCCGGCTCACCGCCCCATCAGCGCATCCATGTGGGCGGCCACCGAGCGGCCGAGCCCGTCCAGGCTGTAGCCGCCCTCCAGGATCGAGACGATGCGCCCGCCCGCGTGGCGATCGGCCACCTCCATCAACTTGCGCGTCGCCCAGCCGAAATCCGCCTCGTCGAGCTGGATATTGCCCAGCGGGTCGAGCTTGTGCGCGTCGAAGCCCGCCGAGATGATGATCAGGTCCGGCGCGAAGGCTTCCAACCGCGGCAGGATCCGCGCCTCGAACGCCTCGCGAAACACCTCGCTGCCGTCGAAGGCGTTGAGCGGCGCGTTGACGATGGTGTCGTGATCGCCCCGCTCCCCCGTCGCGCCCGTGCCGGGAAACAGCGGCATCTGGTGGGTCGAGGCGTACATCACGTCCCGGTCGGCCCAGAAGATGTGCTGCGAGCCGTTGCCGTGATGGACGTCCCAATCCACCAATGCGACCCGGGAAGCGCCGTGCGCCTTGCGGGCGTGGCGCGCGGCGATGGCCGCGTGGTTGAACAGGCAGAAGCCCATGGCGCGGGAGATCTCGGCATGGTGGCCGGGCGGGCGCATGGCGACGAAGGCGTTGGTGCTCTCGCCGCGCATCACCGCATCGACCGCGTGGTTCGAACCGCCCACCGCGTGCAGGCAGGTGTCGAGCGTGCCCGGGGACATCATCGTGTCGCCGTCGATCTGGAAGAAGCCCTCGGTGGGGGAGGCCGCCACGAGCGCCTCGACGAAGGCGGCCGGGTGCACGAGTTCGACGACGGAGGTCTCGGCCTTCGGCGCGTGGCAGCGCACCAGGGGCGCGAAGCGCTCGTGCTCCAGCGCGCGCTCCACCGCCTGCATGCGGGCGGGGCGCTCGGGATGGCCGGTCGGGACGATGTGTTCGACCGCGCTCGGATGGGTGACGTAAAGGGTACTCAGGGTCGTTTCTCCCGGGTGCGGCGCCGGTGGCCCGGAGCGCGACGAGACCGTCTGGTCGCGGTCCGCCCCGCGGATGCGGGTCAGCCCTCGTCCATCGCCGATGCGACAGGTCCCGGTTCCGCCGGGCCTGCCGCCGTTGTTCTTGGGACCGGAGCTTGTCGCCGTTGTCGTCGGCGCGCAACAGCTTGAAATCGTTCTTCGCGCGGGAAGTCGGGATTCCACACCGCGAAGACCGCCCGGCCCCAGCTTGGCCATAAAGCCTTCGTCACACTCGCTGGTTGCCCTCGCACGACCGGCCCCGCCATGCGCCCTCCGTCCGCCCTCGTCCTCCTCGCGGGCCTCGCGCCGCTGGCCGCCTGCCAGTCGTCGCAGACGGCACAGATCGCGCCGGCCGTCGCCTTGCCCGCCGTGCCGGTCCAGACCGCCGCCCTTCCGCCCGTTCCACCCCTGCCGCCGGGACCGGAGCGGGATGCGGCCTGGATGAAGCTGACGCCGCAGGCCCCCGTCGATCCGGCGATCGCCCGGGCGATCGTGGATTTCCCGACCCGGGAGCCGGTGGGCACCATCGTGGTGGGGACCGCCGAGCGGCGGCTCTACCTCGTCCAGCCCGGCGGCAAGGCCCTGCGCTACCCGGTCTCGGTCGGCCGGGAGGGCCAGTCGTGGACCGGCACGGCGGAGATCGACCGCAAGCTCGAATGGCCGGACTGGAACCCGGCCCCCGAGATGATCGGCCGGCGGCCCGACCTGCCGGGGCGCCTGGAGGGCGGCCCTTACAGCCCGATCGGCGCCCGCGCCCTCTACCTCGCGCAAGGTCGCAAGGACACGCTCTACCGCATCCACGGCACCAACGAGCCGGAGACGATCGGGCAGGCGGTCTCCTCGGGCTGCATCCGCATGCTCAACGAGGACGTGATGGATCTCTACGCGCGCGTGCCGGTCGGGACGCGGGTCGTGGTTCGCTGAAGAGAGTCTTACTTTTGGGAAGCAAGATTTCCGAAAGGCTCATTCGTGAGCCTGCGTTTACCTGAACACGGGTTCAGATTTAGCCATTAACCTGTTCGAGCGTTGCCGCCCCGTAATGTCAGCACAGACACGAACGAAGACCGGCGCAACCGAGCCGGGGAGGCATCAAACCATGACCAACACTGCGCTTGAACTGTTCTGCACCCGCATCGTCGATGCCGGCCGCCTCGTCCAGGACGATGTCCGCGAGCTCGCCCGGGAGATCCTTCCCGACGGCATCATGGGCCGCGACGAGGCCGACCTGCTCCTCGCCCTCGACCGGGCGGTGGCCGACACCCACGAGGGCTTCGGCGCCTTCGTCACGGCGGAAGTCGTGAACTTCGCCGTCCACGGCGAGCGCCCCACCGGCATCATCACCCGCGAAATGGCCGCGTGGCTCGCCGCCTCGATCGCCGGCCGCAAGGGCCCCACCGCGCTCGGCAGCCGCATCGCCCAGGAGATCGTGCGCGAGGCCGAGACCAGCGACGAGACGCTGATCGCCTTCGCCCTGCGGGCCAAGAGCCTGAACCGCGAGCCGCAGACGGCCGGCACCGCACGCCTGCACTGCGCCGCGTGAAGACTGCATGATGAATACAAAGTCGAGACCGGGCATGGACCCGGTATCGAGAGGAAGGGAAGGCTTCGGGACCGGCCGAAATTCGAATTGATGAGCCGTCAATCGGATTTCATCGAGGCTGGCCTTTTGGACGGGGCGGCGCAGCTTCCGTCTCCCGCGCAACTGCTTTATCGGGAAGCGGTCAGGCTTGCCTTCGGGAGGGGCGAGCCGGAACAGTCCCCCTGAAGAAGCGGCTGCGATGTTCGAGAAAATCCTGATTGCCAACCGGGGCGAGATCGCCTGCCGCATCATCAAGACGGCCCGCAGGATGGGCATCAAGACGGTGGCGGTTTACTCGGACGCCGACCGCGATGCCGTCCACGTGGCCATGGCCGACGAGGCCGTGCATATCGGCCCGGCCCCGGCCGCGCAGTCCTACCTCCTGATCGACAAGATCATCGACGCCTGCAAGCAGACCGGGGCGCAGGCAGTGCATCCGGGCTACGGGTTCCTCTCCGAGCGCGAAGCTTTCCCGAAGGCTCTCGAGCAGGCCGGCATCGTCTTCATCGGCCCCAATCCGGGCGCGATCGCCGCGATGGGCGACAAGATCGAGTCGAAGAAGGCCGCCGCCGCCGCGCAGGTCTCGACCGTGCCCGGCTTCCTCGGCGTGATCGAGAGCCCGGAGCACGCCGTGAAGATCGCCGACGAGATCGGCTATCCGGTGATGATCAAGGCCTCCGCCGGCGGCGGCGGCAAGGGCATGCGCATCGCCGAATCGGCCGACGAGGTCGCCGAGGGCTTCGCCCGCGCCAAGTCCGAGGCGTCTTCCTCCTTCGGCGACGACCGCGTCTTCATCGAGAAGTTCATCACCGATCCGCGCCACATCGAGATCCAGGTGATCGGCGACAAGCACGGCAACGTGATCTATCTCGGTGAGCGCGAGTGCTCGATCCAGCGCCGCAACCAGAAGGTCATCGAGGAAGCCCCGAGCCCGCTCCTCGATGAGGAGACCCGCGCCAGGATGGGCGAGCAGGCGGTCGCGCTCGCCAAGGCCGTGAACTACGATTCCGCCGGCACGGTCGAGTTCGTCGCCGGCCAGGACAAGTCGTTCTACTTCCTCGAAATGAACACCCGCCTGCAGGTGGAGCACCCGGTCACCGAGATGATCACCGGGCTCGACCTCGTCGAGCTGATGATCCGGGTGGCCGCGGGCGAGGCGCTGCCGCTGGCGCAATCGGAGGTGAAGCTCGACGGCTGGGCGGTGGAGAGCCGGGTCTACGCCGAGGACCCGACCCGCAACTTCCTGCCCTCGATCGGCCGGCTCACGGTCTACCAGCCGCCGGAGGAGGGTGCTCTCGGCGAGGCAATCGTGCGCAACGATACCGGCGTGGAGGAGGGCGGCGAGATCGCGATCCACTACGATCCGATGATCGCCAAACTCGTGACCTGGGCGCCGACCCGGTTGGAGGCCATCGAGGCGCAGGCCACGGCGCTGGACGCTTTCGCCATCGACGGCATCCGCCACAACATCCCCTTCCTCGCCACCCTGATGGCCCATCCGCGCTGGCGCGAAGGCCGGCTCTCGACGGGCTTCATCAAGGAGGAGTTCCCGGAGGGCTTCTCCGCCCCCGAGCCCGAGGGGCAGGTCGCCCACCGGCTCGCCGCGGTGGCGGCGGCGATCGACTACAAGCTCAACATCCGCAAGCGCGGCATCTCCGGCCAGATGCGCGACCCGAGCCTGCTGACCTTCCAGCGCGAGCGCGTGGTGGTGCTCTCGGGCCAGCGCTTCAACGTCACTGTGGACACGCAGGACGACGACCTCCTCGTCACCTTCGACGACGAGACGGTGGCCCCGGTGCGCAGCGACTGGCGCCCGGGCGATCCCGTGTGGACCGGCACGGTCGGGGCTGACCGGATCGCGATCCAGGTGCGCCCGCTCCTGAACGGCGTGTTCCTCCAGCACGCGGGCGCGGCGGCCGAGGCCCGGGTCTTCACCCGCCGCGAGGCCGAACTCGCCGACCTGATGCCGGTCAAGGAGAATGCCGGCTCGGGCAAGCAGCTCCTTTGCCCGATGCCGGGTCTGGTCAAGCAGATCATGGTCACCGAGGGCCAGGAGGTGAAGAACGGCGAGCCGCTCGCCATCGTCGAGGCGATGAAGATGGAGAACGTGCTGCGCGCCGAGCGCGACGGCACCGTCTCGAAGATCGCCGCGAAGGAGGGCGACAGCCTCGCGGTCGATGCGGTGATCCTGGAATTCGCCTGATCGGCGGCCCGGTCATCACGGGCGAAGCGGTCCGGCGGCGCGACCTTTCCCGGGTCGGCCGGCGCCCTGGATCGCTTCGGCTAACGCCTCGCGATGACGATGCGGGTCTGTCTCCATCATCATTGCGAGCGGCAGCGACGCAATCCGGATCGCGACGCCGGCACGTCTCGCGCGTGATCGCTCTCACAGGCGCGGCGCACCCGGCGCAGGCCCACGCCGCGAGGATCGAAGGCATTCTTCGGCGCGCCGGCACCCCGCGCCGCTCCGCTTTGAAAAGACCATGCCCCTCTACTTCGCCTACGGCGCCAACATGGACGCCGCCGCCATGGCCCAGCGCTGCCCGGCCTCGCGCCTGATCGGGCGCGGGCGGCTGCCGCGGCACCGCTTCATCATCATGCGCGAGGGCTGGGCCTCCGTGGTGCGCGCCCCCGGCTCGACCGTCTGGGGCGTGCTGTGGGAACTGGCGCTCTCCGACGTGCCGGCCCTCGACCGCTACGAGGGCGTGGCGGGCGGCCTCTACGTGAAGGCCTACCAGCCGATCGTCAGTGAGGGAGGCACCAAGCGCGCCCTGATCTATCTCGGCCGCAGCCCGCCCGGAGGCCTGCCCCGGCCGGGCTATCTCGAAGCCGTGCTCGCCGCGGGGCAGGCGGCGCAGCTGCCCGGTGCCTATCTTCAGGAGGTCCGCGGCTGGCAGCGCCGGGCTCCGGCCTGATCCCCGGGAGCGATCCCGGGCCGGCGCGGCGCCGCGCGCGGCGACGTGGTATCCAACCGGTCAGCCGCGGGCGATCGCCCGCTCACCGGGAGGCGGCAGAACTCCCAGCCAGCGCCTGTCGGGAGGCCCCTCCGCCGTGAGCACCGAGAGAAAAACCATCCGCGCGGTGATCCGTGGCCGCGTGCAGGGCGTGTCCTACCGCGCCTGGACCAAGAAGCGGGCGGACCGGCACGGCATCGCGGGCTGGGTCCGCAACCGGCCCGACCGAACGGTCGAAGCGCTGTTCTCCGGCCCCGCCGAAGCGGTCGAGGCGCTGCTCGCAGAGTGCCGGCGCGGCCCCTTCGCCGCCCGCGTCGACGGCATCGAGGTGACGGAGGCGGACGCCGAGGGCGAGGGGTTCGAGATCCGCGGGTAGAAACCGGCGGGACTTGCCGTGCGGCCGTCCGGCCTGTAGCCGCCGGAGCCATGACATCTCCGGCCGGCGGGACGACGCCCTGACCATGTGGGACCTCCACGCCTTCTCCCCGCTCGACTTCGCGGCGCTCGTCTTCTTCGTGGCGTCCTGGGTCGGCTACAGCCTCGCCGTGCAGCGGCGGCGGGGCGACCGGCTGAGCCTCAGCCAGATCATGAACCGGCAGCGGCACCGATGGGCCGCGCAGATGATCACCCGCGACAACCGGGTCGTGGACACGACGATCAATGCCTCGCTGCAGAACGGCACCGCCTTCTTCGCCTCGACCTCGCTGATCGCGCTCGGCTCGGTGCTGACGCTGTCGCGCTCGGGCGACGACGTGCTGAACCTGTTCTCGGCGCTGCCCTTCGGCGCGGGCACCACCCGCCAGACCTGGGAAATCAAGGTCGCCGGGCTGGCGGTCGTGTTCGTCTACGCGTTCTTCAAGTTCGCCTGGGCCTACCGGCTGTTCAATTACGGCGCGATCCTGATCGGCGCGGTGCCGCCCAAGGGCTCGGGTGCCTCCGAGGCGGCGATGCTCCGCGCGGCCGAACGGGCCGGCGCGATGAACGTGGCGGCGGGCTCGCATTTCGCGAAGGGCCAGCGTGCCTTCCTGTTCGCGCTGGCCTATCTCGGCTGGTTCGTGAGCGCGCCGGTGATGATGCTGGCGACCGCCAGCGTGGTCTGGGTGATGTGGCGGCGCCAGTTCTCGACCCGGATCCGCGCCTTCCTGCTCGATGAGGATGACTTGCATGGCCGATGAGGCCGCGATCGAAGAGACCATGCTGCGGCTCGTGACCGAGCGCGGGGCGGACAAGACCTGCTGCCCCTCCGAGATCGCCCGCGCGCTCGGCGGCCCGCATCCGGACGGCTGGAGTCCGCTGATGCAGCCGGTGCGCCGCGTCGCCGTGCGGCTGACGAAGGCGGGCCGGGTGCAGATCCTTCGGAAGGGCAAGCCGGTGCCGGACCCGGATGATTTTCGCGGGATCTACCGGCTCAGCCTGCCGCGGGGCTGATACGGCTTCCGTTCGATGGCCTCGACTCTCACCGCCGACCGTCATCGCGAGCGGATTGCGAAGCGATCCAGCGGCGCGACCCCTCCGGATCGTGCGGAGCGCGGGATGGCGTAGGCTCCGCCTCGCCATGACGATCCGGAGCGATCAGGCGGGAACGGGCTGAGGCTCCGCTACGGCCCCGGCATCACCTCGTCGGTGTAGCCGGCGAGTTTATAGGCGATCATGCCGACCCACTCCTTCACGCCGATATCGAGCTCCTTCAAACCGTCGGAGGCGAAGGTGGCGAAGCGGGTGGCGTCGCGGGGCCAGTTGGTGCGGTAATCCACCGGGTAGGCCACGACCGAGAAACCGGCCTTGCGGAAGCAGCCGATCGCCCGCGGCATGTGCCAGGCGGAGGTGACGAGAAGCCAGCGCTCCCCGGGCTTGGGCCCCGTCATGCGGGCAGAGAAGACCGCGTTCTCGCGGGTGTTGCGCGACTGCTGCTCGAGGATCAGGCGGTTGCGCGGCACGCCCAGCGTGTCGGCGAAGCGGCTGACGATCTCGGCCTCCGAGACCGCGTCCTCGCGGGTGCTGCCCGCCCCGCCCGAGAAGACGAGGCGGGCCTGGGGATAGCGCCGGGCGAGGTCGGCGAAGGCGATCGGCCGCTCGCCCGCGTCGTTGACGCTGATCTGGTCGCGCCCGAGCGAGGTGTCCGCTTCTACCGCGCCGCCGAGCACGATGATGCCGGTGACCGGCGTGCCGTCGTCGGCGAAGGCGGGAAACCGGTTCTCCAGCGGCATCAGCACCCAGGCCGAGAGCGGCGAGAGTCCGGCCACGAGGAGCCCGACGAAGCCGGCCGCGACGAGGACGCGCCCGAAGCCGCGGCCGAACTCGGTGAAGAGCAGCAGGCAGCCCAGCAGCCCGAGCAGGATCAGGAAGTTCGACGGGGTGAGGACGAAGAAGACGAGCTTCGAGAGCGGGAAGAACATCTTCTTCGATCCTGATCCGGGTGCGGCATCGGTCACGGTCCGGCCCTCCGCCGCGAACGGCTCAGGTAAGCGGCAGCGACAGAACGGCCGAGGCGGCGGGACGTTGCGCCAGCGTCGCGAGCCAGCGCCGGATCTGGGGCCGCTCCTCCCGCGCCAGGGGAAGCTGGAACCAGCGGTTCGCGGCGAGCCCCACGGCGATGTCGGCGATGGAGAAGCGCTCGCCCGCCACGTAGGGCGTCTCGGCCAGGTGCCGGTCGAGCAGGGCTGCGCAGCGCTCGGAAGCGGCCCGGGAGGCTTCGATCAGGGCGGCGTCGCGCTTCTCGGGCGCGAGGCGCACGAGCTGGAGGAAGGCGTCGCGCATGGCAGGCGTGAAGGACGTGGCCTGCCAGTCGAGCCACTGATCGACCAGCGCCCGGGGGCGGGGCTCCTCTGGCAGGGCGAGGGGGCCGCCATGGGCCTGCGCGAGGTAGCGCAGAATCGCGTTCGACTCCCAGAGCACGAAGCCGTCCTCTTCCAGCGTCGGCACGAGACCGTTCGGGTTCATCGCCCGGTAGGCCGCCTCGCCGACGATGCCGTGAGCGCCGCCCGCCTCGATCGCCTCGTAGGGCAAGCCCAATTCGTCGAGCGCCCAGAGCGCCTTCTGGACGTTGCCGGAGCTCGCCCGTCCCCACAGCCTGCGCGTCATCGCTCGTCCTCGTCGTCTGTCGCGGGCGGATAAGGGTGAACCACCCCTTGCGGGTCGGTCACCTGCCACGCGCCGTCCGATTCCTCCAGATAGTCCGGCCCCACCGGGACCTTTCCGTGACCGCCGGGGATGTCGAGCACGTAGAGCGGCTGGGCAAGGCCGGAGAGGCGGCCCCGCAGCCCCCGCATCAGCGCCTGCCCCTCGGGCAGGCTCGTGCGCAGATGGCCCGTTCCCGGCGCGAGATCGCCGTGATGCAGGTAGTAGGGCTTGATCCGATTCTCGACGAAGCGGCGCATCAGGGCGTCCAGGGTCGCCGCGTCGTCGTTGACGCCGCGCAGCAGCACGCTCTGGCTCACCATCGGAATGCCGGCATCGACCAGCCGGGCGATCGCCCCGCGCGCGGCCGGGGTGAATTCCCGCGGGTGGTTGGCGTGCAGCGCCACGAACACCGCACCGGGGAAGCGCTTGAGTGCGGCCACCAGCCGCTCGTCCACGCGGGCCGGCTCGACCACGGGCACGCGGGTGTGGAAGCGCAGCACCCGCACGTGCGGGATCGCGCCGAGCGCCGCGGCGATGCTCCCGAGTCGGCGGGGCGAGAGGGCGAAGGGGTCGCCGCCCGTCACCACCACCTCCCAGATCTCCGGATGCGCTGCGACGTAGGCGTAGGCCCCTGCCAGCTCCGCCTCGCTTAAGGTGCCCTGTCCCTCGGGCCCGACGCGCTCGCGGCGAAAGCAGAAGCGGCAATAGACCGGGCAGACATGCAGCGGCTTCAGCAGCACCCGGTCGGGATAGCGGTGGACGATGCCCGGCACCGGCTCGTGCACGTCGTCGCCGATGGGATCGGCGCGCTCGTGGGGTGCCGTCTCGATCTCCTCGGCGCGCGGCACGAACTGGCGGGCGATGGGGTCGTCGGCGGCCCCCGGCTCGATCAGCTCGGCCATGTCGGCCGTGACCGAGACGGCGTAGCGACCGGCGACCCGCTCCAGGGCCGGCAGGTCGGCGGCCGGCACCAGCCCGGCCTGGGCCAGCGCCGCGGGGCTCTTGAGGGCGAGGCTCACCGGGCCTGTCCCCGGGCCACCGGCGTCCAGATCACGTCGTCGATCCGCGGCGCGGCCGTGGCCAGCATCACCAGCCGGTCGAAGCCGAGCGCGATGCCGCTGGCCTCGGGGATGAGGGCGAGCGCCGCCAGGAAATCCTCGTCGATCGGATAGCGCTCGCCGTAGATGCGGGCCTTCTCCGCCATCTCCGCCTCGAAGCGGCGGCGCTGCTCGGCCGGGTCGGTCAGCTCGCCGAAGGCGTTGGCGAGTTCGACGCCGCAGGCATAGAGCTCGAAGCGCTCGGCGACGCGCGGATCGCGCGGGCTCGGCCGGGCGAGCGCGGCCTCGCTGACCGGATACTCGCACAGGATGGTCGGGCGGCCCTGGCCGAGATGCGGCTCGATCAGCCCGACGAGGACGCGGCTGAACAGGTCGGCCCAGCTGTCGTCGGCGGCCACGCGCAGGCCCCGGGTCATCACCGCGTCGGCAAGGGCGTCGCGGTCGGTCGCGCCGTCCGCCGAAACGGTGGCGAGGAGGTCGATGGCGGCGAAGCGGTGGAACGCCTCGGCCAGGGTCAGCCGCTCGAAGGGGGCGAACGGGTCGGCCTCGCGGCCGCGAAAGCTCAGCCGTTTTGCCCCGGCGGTCTCGGCGGCGAGCGCCAGCAGCGCGGCGCAATCGGCCATCAGCGCGTCGTAGGTCTCACCGGCCCGGTACCATTCGAGCATCGTGAACTCAGGATGGTGCAGGGCGCCGCGCTCGCGGTTGCGGAAGACGCGGGCGAGGCTGAAAAGACGCGGCTCGCCCGCGGCCAGAAGCTTCTTGCAGGCGAATTCCGGCGAGGTGTGCAGGTAGAGCGGCTCGCGGCGTCCGTCGGGCAGGATCGCCTCGGTGGCGAAGGCGGAGAGATGCGCCTCGTTGCCCGGCGAGACCTGCAGCGCGGCGGCCTCCACCTCCACGAAGTCGTGGCCTGCGAAATGCCCGCGCAGGGCCGCGAGGATGCGGTTGCGGGTCAGGAGCAGGGGCCGGCGATCCGCGTGGATGCCGGGGTGCCACCAGGGCGAGGGGTCGGTGCTCACGCGAACGGAGCCTCGCGCTGGCAACGGAGCCGCGGATAGGATAGGGCCTCGCGGATGATTCCGCTCGCCCGGCCGATGCGCCAGGAAAGAGCCGCCGTTCTCGTCAAGCCAAGGTCCACGCTCGTGAAAGTGATCGCCAGTACCCTTCGCAAGGGCAACGTCGTCGAGAAGGACGGCAAGCTCTACGTCATCCTGACGGCGGAGAACATCCACCCCGGCAAGGGCACCCCGGTGACGCAGCTCGACATGCGCCGCATCACCGACGGCGTGAAGGTGTCCGAGCGCTACCGCACCACCGAGCAGGTGGAGCGGGCCTTCGTCGAGGACCGCGACCACACCTTCCTCTACCAAGACGGCGAGGGGTATCACTTCATGAACCCCGAGAGCTACGAGCAGATCGCGGTTCCCGAGGACGTGATCGGCGATTCCGCCCCCTACCTGCAGGAGGGCATGACCGTCAGCCTCTCGACCCATAACGGCGTGCCGCTCACCATCGAGCTGCCCCAGCGCATGACCTTCGAGATCGTCGAGACCGAGCCGGTGACCAAGGGCCAGACGGCCTCCTCGTCCTACAAGCCGGCAATCCTCTCGAACGGCGTGAAGACGAGCGTCCCGCCGCACATCACCACCGGCACCCGCGTCGTCATCATGACGGCGGACGGCTCCTACGTGGAGCGCGCCAAGGACTGACGTTTCACGGCGGGGCCGCCGTTCCCTCGGCGGCCTCGTAGCAGAGCTGCGAGAGACCCTGCGCCCTGGTCCGCTGCTCGGGCGTGTAGGGCTGCCCCGAGCCCCACAAGCCCTCGCGGCGCAGGGCATCCGCGGTGCAGCGCGAAGCGATGCGGCAGGTCTCCGGCTCGCCGCCGGTGCGGGTGCAGTTGGCGACGTAGTCCTTGCGGAAGCTCGCGAGTCCCGCCTTCGGATGCGGTCCCGTGAGCGCCGCGATCCCCGCGAACAGGGCGAGCAGCACCGGCTGGTGCGCGAGGTAGACGGCGAGGCTGTGCCGCCCGGCGAAGGCCGCCGCCCGCGCGACCGGGTTTCGCGGCCGCCAGCGGGCGAGCCGGGAGCCGGCCAGCGCGGGCCGGACGAGGCGGGCGAGCGCGATGCCCGCGAGTACGAGCCCGAACCAGGGAAACAGCGGCACCCAATCGTTGGTGTCGGGCAGGCCGCGGCCGAGGCCGAGAAAATAGAGCTCGGGCGCGTCGAGCAGCGGATGCGCGGCGAGGCGCGGCGCCAGCATCACCGCGGCGGCGGCCAGCGCCGTCACCCCGGCCGGCAGGAACACGAAGGGCAGCCCCAGCAGGCTGGAGACGGCGATGCAGTGCAGGATGCCGAAGAAGATGTAGCTCTGCGGGAAGGCGAACCACGTGGCCGCCGTGATGAGCAGGGCCGCGCCGCCGATCCGCGCCAGCCGCAGCAGGAAGGGCCGCGGGCGCACGCCATCTCCGTTGGCGAGCACGAGGCCGATCCCGACCAGCAGCAGGAACGCGCCGGCGATGGCGTGCGCCGCGAGCCGGCCCGGCGGCGTCAGCGCGAGGTTCTGCGGCGTGAGTTGAAGGAAGCCGAGATCCCACAGGCCGTGATAGGCGGCCATGGCGGCGAGCGCGATGCCCCGGGCCAGATCGAGGGCGACGATCCGCCGGTCCGTCGCGGGAGAGGGGGAAGCAGGCATGCCGGCGCCCTACCACCCTTCGGCGTGCAGGGCGACGCGCGCCCTCGTTGTGGCGGAGGGCTCGGAAACGGCTTCCTGAATCCGCCGGTTGAATCCGCTCCGCCGCCTGCTGCGGCATGGACGCCATGTGCGCGGAAATTGCTCGCCGCGCTGTCCCAATGCCGGCCAAACGGGCTTCCCGCGAATCGTGACTTTGTTAACGTAGCCTCGGAATTGCGCGGCGCGATTCGGCACGGGTTGCTTACATGTCGAACGAACACGAACTCAGTCCCGTCGGGCCCCGAACCGCGGAGAGCCGGGACCGCGCGACGGACCGGGACAGCGAGGCCGAACTCCCCACGGAACTCGTCGAGGTCGCCGGCCGCATCAAGTGGTTCGACGTCTCGAAGGGCTTCGGCTTCATCGTGCCCGACGACGGCTCGGCGGACGTGCTCCTGCACATCACCTGCCTGCGCCGCGACGGCTTCCAGGCCGCGAGCGAGGGCGCGCGCATCGTGGTCGAGGCGGTGCAGCGGGCACGCGGCTGGCAGACCTTCCGGGTGGTGTCGCTGGATCAATCCACCGCGCTCCACCCCTCCGAACTGCCGATGCCGCGCACGCACGTGAACGTGACGCCGACGAGCGGCCTGGAACTCGCCGTGGTGAAGTGGTTCAACCGCCTGCGCGGGTTCGGCTTCGTCAGCCGCGGCGACGGCACGCCCGACATCTTCGTCCACATGGAGACGCTGCGCCGCTACGGCATCGCCGAGTTGAAGCCCGGCGAGCAGGTGCTGGTGCGCTACGGCGACGGCTCGAAGGGTGCTATGGCGGCGGAAGTCCGCCTCGTCGACGGGGCGCTTCCCGCTTCCCACTGACGGTGATCCGCGTGCCCGCTTCCCGTACCGCGTCCCGCGCCTTCCGCCTCGCCGCCTGCCTCGTCGCCCTGTCGGGAGGCCCGGCCACCATCCTGCGTGCCCAGGAGGCCGCGCCCGCCGCGCAGGCCGCGACCGAGCCGCTCGGCATCGTCGCCAAGAGCGGCCGCCACGCCTTCCAGGTCGAGGTGATGCGCGACGACGCGCAACGCGCCCGCGGCCTGATGTATCGCCGTTCCATGGCGGCGGACCACGGCATGCTGTTCGATTTCGAGCGGCCGATGCCGGTCACCATGTGGATGAAGAACACCTATTTGCCCCTCGACATGGTGTTCATCCGCTCCGACGGCTCGATCGCCCGGATCGCCCCCGACACCGAACCGCTCTCGACCAAGGTCATCGCTTCGGGCGAGCCGGTGCTCGCGGTGCTCGAACTCAACGCGGGCACCGCGGCCAAGCTCGGCATCCGCGCGGGCGACCGGGTCGAGCACATCCTGTTCAGGCGCTGAGAGCGGTGCCGGAGGCGGAGGCTCAGGCTGATCCGGCAGCGGCCTGGGCCGACGCCCTTCGGGTGGCCGACCTGTTCGCCGCCGATCCGCACGGCCTCGGCGGCATCGTCCTGCGGGCCGGGGCCGGCCCCGTGCGCGACCTCTGGCTCGCGGCGCTGCGCGAGCGCTTCGCGGGGCCAATCCGCCGCATGCCCCCTGGCATCGCCGACGACCGGCTGATCGGCGGGCTCGATCTGCCCGCCACCCTGCGCGCCGGCCGGCCGGTGGCGCAACGCGGACTTCTCGCGGAGGCCGATGGCGGTGTCGTCGTCGTGCCCATGGCCGAGCGGCTGGAGCGCGGCACCGTCGCCCGGCTCGCGAGCAGCCTCGATACGGGCGAACTCGCCCTGGAGCGCGACGGCCTCGCCCTCCGCCTGCCCGCCCGATTCGGCCTCGTGCTGCTGGACGAGGGGCAGACGCATGACGGGCAGGAGGACGAGACCGTGTCGGCGGCGCTGGCCGACCGGCTGGCCTTCCGGATCGACCTGAGCGCGGTGGGTCTGCGCGATGCCGTTCCGCTCCCCTCGCCGCTCTCCTCACCCCCCGGCGAAGGCGGCGCGCCGGCCTCCGAGCCCGTCGCCGCCCTCTGCGCCGTCGCGCAGGCGCTTGGCATCGATTCGCTGCGGGCGCCGCTCCTCGCGCTCCGCACGGCCCGGCGGATCGCCGCGGCGGCGGAACGCGACACCGTCGGAGAAACCGACCTGATCGAGGCCGCCCGCCTCGTTCTCGCGCCGCGGGCGACCCGCCTGCCTCCGGCCCCGCAACCGCCGGACGGTGCCGAGAACGACGCGGGCGAGCAGAGGGAGCCGCAGGCGCCGTCCCCTGAGGAATCGCCGCGGGACGAGGCGTCGGAGGCCGCGGAAACGCCGCGGACCTTCGAGGAGGTCGTGATCGAGGCGGCCCGCGCCGCCCTGCCGAGGGATCTGCTCGCCCGGTTGCTGGCGGGCGGACAGCCGCTGGCCGGATCGGCGGCGGGGCGGATGGGCGCGGCCTCGGCCTCGCCGCGCAAGGGCCGCTCGGTCGGAAGCCGTGCGGGCGATCCGCGTCGGGGGCCGCTCGATCTCATCGCGACCCTGCGGGCCGCGGCTCCCTGGCAGGGCCTGCGCCGGACGGGCGATGAGAGCCGCCGCATCGTCGTCGCCCCGGAGGATTTCCGCATCCGCCGGCTGAAGCGGCGCAGCGAGACAACGACGATCTTCTGCGTCGATGCCTCCGGCTCGGCGGCGCTCGAACGCCTCGCGGAGGCCAAGGGCGCCGTCGAGCTGCTGCTCGCCGAATCCTACGTCCGGCGTGACCGCATCGCCCTGGTGGCCTTCCGCGGCACGGGCGCCGAGATCGTGCTGCCGCCCACACGCTCCCTGGTCCGCGCCAAGCGGGCGCTCGCCGGCCTGCCGGGCGGTGGCGGCACGCCGCTCGCCGCCGGGCTCGACGCCGCCGCGCTCGTGGCGCTCGGCGTGCGGCGCTCCGGCGGCAATCCGGTCATCGTCCTGCTCACCGATGGGCGGGCCAACGTCGCCCGCTCCGGCCTCGGCGGCCGGGCGCTGGCGGGGGAGGAGGCTCTGGCGGCGGGCCGGCTGCTGCGGGCGCAGGGGCTCCCGACCCTGGTGATCGACACCGGAAACCGGCCCGACGGCGCGCGCCGCCTCGCCGAAGCGGCGCGGGCGCGCTACTGTCCGCTGCCCCACGCGGATGCCGGCAGCCTCAGCGCCGCGGTTCGCGCCGCGACAGCCTGAAAGTCGGCCCGCCCTTGCCCAGCCACGACAAAGACCGGCCGAAATGGGAGCGCGACGGTCGCGACTGGCCCCACCGCGCCGCGAGCCGCTTCGTGGAGGCTGCGGGGCTCCGGTGGCATCTCCAAGAGTTCGGGGAGCCCGGCGCACCCGGCCTCCTGCTCCTACACGGCACCGGCGCCGCGACCCATTCCTGGCGGGGTCTGGCGCCCCTGCTAGCCAAGGAATTCCGGGTCGTCGCGCCCGATCTGCCGGGCCACGGCTTCACCGACCCGCTGCCCAGCCGGCGGCTCTCCCTGCCGGGGATGGCCGAGGCGGTCGGCGAACTGACGGCGCAGCTCGGCCTCGCGCCGCGCCTCGCGGTGGGCCACTCGGCGGGCGCGGCGGTGCTCGCCCGGATGTGCCTCGACCGGCGCATCGCCCCCGACCTGCTCGTGGCGATCAACGGGGCGCTCACGCCCTTTCCGGGGCTCGCCAACATCCTCTTTCCCGGCATCGCCCGGGTTCTGTTCCTGAACCCCGTGACGCCGAAGGTCTTCGCCTGGGGCGCGGACCGGGCGGCGGTGCGCCGCCTCATCGACGGCACGGGCTCGCGCCTCGATCCCCAGGGGCTCGAACTCTACCAGCGGCTCTTCACCCGCTCCGGCCATGTGGCGGGTGCGCTCGGAATGATGGCGAACTGGGATCTTCCCGCCCTGTCCCGCGACCTCCCCGGCCTCGGGACGCGCACGCTGCTGATCGTCGGCAGCGACGACCGGGCGATCAAGCCGGACGACGCCTTCGCCCTGCGGGAGCGCCTGCCGCAGGCCCGGGTAGAGCTGCTGCGCGGCCTCGGCCACCTCGCCCACGAGGAGGCGCCGGAGCGGGTGGCCGAGGCCATCGCCGCCGAGGTCGCCGCGCTCGCGACCTGAGGCGAGCCCTGTTCTCTCGTCGTGTCCTCTTGCCTTGACGGGGATTCCGGTCCTACTGTCAATCCATGTTGACACTCGCCGCCGAGCCGAGCGACAGGACGGACCCGGATCGCCGGCCGCACGCGGTCGTGATCGGTTCCGGATTCGGCGGTCTCGCGGCGGCGGTCAGGCTCGGGGCGCGGGGCTACCGCGTCACGGTGCTGGAACGGCTCGGCCAGCCCGGCGGGCGGGCCCGCGTCCACCGGCAGGACGGCTTCACCTTCGATGCGGGGCCGACCATCGTCACCGCGCCGTTCCTGTTCGAGGAGCTGTGGCGGCTGTGCGGGCGGGAGATGTCCCAGGACATCGCCCTGGTGCCGATGCTGCCCTTCTACCGCATCCGCTTCGACGACGGGCAGAGCTTCGCCTATAGCGGCGACCGGGCGGCGATGCGCGCGGAGGTCGCCCGCTTCTCGCCCGAGGACGTGCCCGGCTACGAGCGCTTCATGGCCCATAGCGAGGCGGTCTGCCGGGTGGGGTTCGAGGAACTCGGCCACGTTCCCTTCGGCAGCCTCGGTGCCATGCTGCGAATCGCGCCGGACCTGCTGCGGCTCTCGGGCCACCGCAGCGTCTACGACGTGGTGGCCCGCTTCATCCGCGACGAGCGGCTGCGCACCATCTTCAGCTTCCACCCCCTGCTCATCGGCGGCAACCCGTTCCGGGCGAGCGGGATCTACTGCCTGATCGCCCATCTGGAGCGCCGCTGGGGCGTCCACTTCGCCATGGGCGGCACCGGGCGGCTGGTGGAGGGGCTGGCCGGGCTGATCCGCGGCCAGGGCGGCACGGTCCGCTGCGGGGCGGATGTCGCGCGCATCCGCGTCGAGGGCGGGACGGCGACGGGCGTGACCCTGTCGGGCGGCGAGATCATCCGCGCCGACATCGTGGTCTCGAACGCCGATTCCGCCTTCACCTACGGCACGCTGCTGGGCGGCACGACGCGGCGCTGGAGCGCCCGGCGCCTGAAGCGCGCCGCCTCCTCCATGGGCCTGTTCGTGTGGTACTTCGGCACGCGCAGGAAGTACCCGGAGGTCGATCACCACACGATCCTGATGGGGCCGCGCTATCGCGGCCTGCTGCGCGACATCTTCGAGCGGAAGGCGCTCGCGGAGGATTTCAGCCTCTACCTCCACCGCCCGACCGCGACCGACCCGCTGCTCGCGCCCCCGGGCCACGACGCCTTCTACGTCCTCGCCCCCGTGCCGAACCTCGACGGCGGCCAGGACTGGGCGCGGCTCGCCGAGCCGTTCCGCGCGAAGATCGCCCGCGCGCTCGAAGCCTCGGTGATGCCGGGGCTCTCGGACGCGCTCGTCACCTCGCGGGTGACCACGCCGCAGGATTTCGCCGACGACTTCCTCAGTTTCCGCGGCTCGGGCTTTGGGCTCGAACCGGTGCTGACGCAGTCGGCGTGGTTCCGCCCGCACAACCGCTCGGAAGACGTGGCGAACCTCTACCTCGTCGGGGCGGGGACGCATCCCGGAGCCGGCCTTCCGGGCGTCCTCTCCTCGGCCCGTGTCCTCGATTCCGTGGTGCCGGATGCCCGTGTTCCTGCCTGATCCGCTCCTCGCCACCCGCGCGGACCACGCCGCCTGCCGGGCCTCGATCCGCGCCGGCTCGAAGAGCTTCTTCGCGGCCTCGCTGCTGCTGCCGCCGTCGGTGCGCGGTTCGGCCTACGGCCTCTACGCCTTCTGCCGCCTCTCCGACGACGCGGTGGACGAGGCCGGCGGCAACCGCCCGGCAGCGCTCGCCCGGCTGGAGCGGCGCCTCTCGGCGGCCGTCGCCGGGCGTCCCGCGGACCACCCCGCCGACCGGGCGCTGGCCGACGTGCTCGCCCGCCACGCCATTCCCGAGGCCCTGCCGCGGGCGCTCCTCGAAGGGCTCGCCTGGGACGTGGAGGGCCGGCACTACGACACCCTGTCGGATCTGGCGGCCTACGCCGCCCGGGTCGCCGGCACGGTCGGGGCGATGATGACGCTGGTGATGGGGGTGCGCGACGCGCACGCGCTCGCCCGCGCCTGCGATCTGGGCGTGGCGATGCAACTCACCAACATCGCCCGCGACGTCGGGGAGGATGCGCGGGCGGGCCGCCTGTACCTTCCCCGCGCATGGCTCGACGCGGCGGGCCTCGATGCCCGTGCCTTCCTCGCCGATCCCCGTCCCAGCCCCGGCCTGGAGCAGGTCGTGGCGCATCTCCTGGCCGTCGCCGGCCAGCTCTACGTCCGCGCCGAACCCGGCATCGCTGCGCTGCCCCCCGCCTGCCGCCCGGCGATCCGGGCCGCCCGGGCGATCTACGCGGAGATCGGCTGCGAAGTGCAGGCGAACGGCCTCGATTCGGTGACCCGCCGCGCCCGCGTGAGCGGGCTGCGCAAGGCCGGCCTGCTCGCCCGCGCCGCCCTGCCGGCGCCACGCCCGCACGGGCTCGAAGGGCCGCCGCTCTCCGAGACGGCCTTCCTCGTCGAGGCGGTGCTGCGCCACCCGGTGCCGATCCCGAGCCGCCTCCCGGCCTGGTGGGACGTCTCGGGCCAAGTCGTTCGCGTGCTCGACCTGATCGAGGCTTTGGAAGAACGCGACGCCTTCCGCCGCTCGGCGCCGTCGTAAGGGTCGGGATGAGGCGGTCGGCGTCGCGCCGTCTGGATCGCTTCGGCTTTCCGCCTCGCGATGACGGAGGGGATGATCCACCACGTCATTGCGAGGCGAAGCCGAAGCAATCCAGAGCGCGACGCTGATCGGCCGAGCCTCTCAGCCCAACCCGCCGGCCTCCACGATGAACCGGGCGACCGCATCCGCCCCGTGGCCCTCGCGCAGGGAGGCGAAGACGTAGGGCCTCGTGCCCCGCATACGCCGGGTGTCGGCCTCCATCACCGTGAGGTCGGCGCCGACCAGCGGGGCGAGGTCGGTCTTGTTGACGATGAGCAGGTCGGAGCGGGTGATGCCGGGGCCGCCCTTGCGGGGGATCTTCTCGCCGCCGGCCACGTCGATGACGTAGAGCGTGAGGTCGGCCAGCTCCGGCGAGAAGGTCGCCGCGAGGTTGTCGCCGCCCGATTCGATCAGCACGAGGTCGAGCGTCGGGAAGCGACGGCGCATCTGCGCCACCGCCGCGAGGTTGATCGAGGCGTCCTCGCGGATCGCCGTATGTGGACAGCCGCCGGTCTCGACGCCGAGGATGCGCTCCTCGGGCAACGCCCCGGCCACGGTGAGGATGCGCGCATCCTCCTTGGTGTAGATGTCGTTGGTAATCGCGCAGATCTCGTAGGTATCGCGGAAGCGGCGGCAGAGCTGCTCCATCAGCGCCGTCTTGCCCGAGCCGACGGGGCCGCCGATGCCGACGCGCAGGGGTCCGTTCGCGGATGCCATGGGTTCGAGAAACTCCTCAGGAGCGGAAGATGCGGGAATACTGCGTCTCGTGCCGGAAGGAGCCGAGATCGAGCCGCAGGGTCGCGCTGCCGAGCGCGTCCGCGTCGGCCTCGCAGCACGGTCCGGCGAGCGCGGCGATGCGCGGGGTGAGCGCGGCGAGCAGAACGGTGCCCGCGCTCTGGCCCACGGGCGCGACGCGCAGGGCCGCCGAGACGAGGTTCTGGACGAAGGCGAGGCCGTAGGCCGCGACCGTGGCCTCCCGCGCGACGCCGTGCGCGCCCGCCGCCGCGCCGACCGCGACCGGGTAGGCGACCGGCCCGTCGAGACGGGCCGCCATCTCGGTGAGGGCCGGGGAGGGCCACGCGTGCAGCGTCGCGTCGAGGAAGCTGCGGCCCTGCTGGCTCGTCTCCAGATGGAGTTCGCGCGACGGAGCCAGCGCCAGGGCGAGATCGTTGATCCCGGCGAGGTCGTCCGCAGCCCCGGCGGCGCGGTGCGCGCAGGCGCACAGGATCATGTCGTTGCGGCCCGCACCCCGCTCCAGCACGTCGGCGAGCCAGTCGGCGAGGGTGGCGGCATCGCAGACGTCGCCGCACTCCACCGCCCATTCGAGCCCGTGCGAGTAGGCGAAGGCGCCGACCGGATAAGTCGGCGACAGCCACGCCATCAGCCGCAGGGCGTCAATCATGGGGGTGATGGTGCCCGTGCGCGTGCCCGTGCGCATGCCCGTGAGCCTGCCCGTGGTCCTGCCCGCCCGCATAGGCGCCACCCTCGGGCCGGAACGGCCGCGTCACCGGCTCGGCGCTGCCGCCCAAACCGCGCACCATCTCGGCGAGCACATGGTCATGCGCGATCCAGATCGCCGCCTCACCGATCTCGGCGGGGATGTGCCGGTTGCCGATGTGCCAGATCAGCCGTTTCAGGGCGAGCGGGGAGGGCGCGCGGATCTCCAGCAGCGCCTCCGGCGCCGCCTCGACCCAGATCAGCCGCCCGTCCTCCAGCGCCAGGGCATCGCCGTCATCGAGGGCGGCGGCCTCGTGAAGATCCAGCAGGAAGGCGGTGCCGCCGACGCCGCGCATCGCCATGCGACGACGGTGCCGGTCGCCCGAATCGAGCACGATGCGGTCGACGATCTCGCCGCAGTCGAGACGGTTGCGGCGGATGACGCGGGTGGCGCGGATCATGACCGGCGCTTCCACCATCCTTCGCCGCGGATCGCGTCGTCGCCGTACGGATCCGGGAAGAAGCCGTCGCGCAGGATCTCGTCCTCGGTGAAGGGGCAGGATTCCGGGAAGCTGTCGTCGAACAGGGCACTCTCCAGCACGGCACGGGCCTTCGCCGAAGGATAGGCGGCGGCGATCAGGGACGGCACGATCGGACGCAGGCTGGGGCTCTCCGCGAGGATGCGCTCGACCCGGTGGCGCTGGATGTCGATGGTCGCGGCCCACGAGTGGCCGCGCAGATCGACCTGCTCGCCCCAGCGCAGGAGTCCGGTGAGGATCACGCCGAGCCGCGCCTCCAGTTCACCCATCCTCTCGACCGCCAGGTCGTTCACGATGCCGGAGAGGTGATCGAAGTCGAGTGCGTCGAGGCGCTGTTCGCGAAGCACGCGCGCTTGCGCCTCCGCCCAGGCGGCAAGGTCGGCGGCGAACAGCTCGCCGGGCGCGAGGGCTTCGGAGTCGGGGTGCGGCATCAGGGGACGAAATCGGGATCGAGGATCTGTGCGAGCGTGAAGGGCGGTTCGAGCGGGAAGGCGGCCTCGTCCAACCCGGTCTCCAGAACCGCGCGACGTACGGCGTATTCATAGGTCTCGCCAAGGATCTCCGCCGGATAGCCGCGCAGACTCGGGCTCCGGGTCATCAGCCGCTCGATGTCCTGTCGCTGGTTGCGCAGCGTGATGCGCCAGCTCACGGTGGCCCGGGTGGGCTGGAACCGGAACTTCAGCAGATGGAGGATCAATACGCCCAGATGCGACTCGATCGCCGCCCGCTGACTTCGGCCCACGGCTTCGACCTCGTCGATCAGGTTCTCGATATCCAGCGCTTCCCGCTCGCGCGCTGCCATCGCCCGGGCCTGCCCGCGTGCCCAGGCGTAGAAATCCCTCTCGTAGAGGTCGGCCGCCGCAGGCGGCTTCAGCGCGGCCTTGGTCATCAAGGGGCCTCCCGTCACAGGCCGATCATAGCTCAGAACAGGAAGTAGCGCTGCGCCATCGGCAGAACCTCCGCCGGCTCGCAGACCAGCAATTCGCCGTCGGCGCGCACGTCGTAGGTCTCCGGGTCGATCTCGATGGTCGGGGTCGCGTCGTTGAGGATCATGCTCTTCTTCGAGATGCCGCCGCGCACGTTCTCCACCGCCACCAGCTCCTTGGAGACGCGCAGACGCTCCTTGATCCCATCCTCGATCGCCGCCCGCGAGACGAAGGTCAGCGCGGTGGCGTGGGGCGCCCGGCCGTAGGCGCCGAACATCGGGCGATAGTGCACCGGCTGCGGCGTCGGGATCGAGGCGTTGGGATCGCCCATCGGGGCGGTGGCGATCATGCCTCCTTTCAGCACGAGGTCCGGCTTCACCCCGAAGAAGGCGGGCGTCCACAGCACGAGGTCGGCGAGCTTGCCCGGCTCGACCGAGCCGATGTGGCGCGAGACGCCGTGGGCGATCGCCGGGTTGATCGTGTACTTGGCCACGTAGCGCCGGGCGCGCAGGTTGTCGTTGCCCGACGCGTCGCCGGGCAGGGCGCCGCGCTGGCGCTTCATCTTGTCGGCGGTCTGCCAAGTGCGGATCACGACTTCGCCGACCCGGCCCATGGCCTGACTGTCGGACGACATCATCGAGAGCGCGCCGATGTCGTGCAGGATGTCCTCCGCCGCGATGGTCTCCTTGCGGATGCGGCTCTCGGCGAAGGCGAGGTCCTCGGGAATCGACGGGTCGAGGTGGTGGCACACCATCAGCATGTCGAGATGCTCGTCGATGGTGTTCTTGGTGAAGGGCCGCGTCGGGTTCGTCGAGGACGGGAGCACGTTGGGCAGGCCCGCCACCCGCATGATGTCCGGCGCGTGCCCGCCGCCCGCGCCCTCGGTGTGGAAGGCGTGGATGGTGCGGCCCTTGAAGGCGGCGATGGTGTCCTCGACGAAGCCCGACTCGTTGAGCGTGTCGGTGTGGATCATGACCTGCACGTCGTAGGCGTCGGCCACCGAGAGGCAGGTGTCGATGGCGGCGGGCGTCGTGCCCCAATCCTCGTGCAGCTTCATCGCGCAGGCGCCGGCGCGGATCATCTCCTCGAGCGCACCCGGCACCGAGGCGTTGCCCTTGCCGGCAAAAGCGAGGTTCATCGGGAAGGAATCCGCCGCCTCGATCATCCGGGCGATGTGCCAGGGCCCCGGCGTGCAGGTGGTGGCGAAGGTGCCGTGCGCCGGCCCGGTGCCGCCGCCCAGCATCGTCGTGACGCCGGAGCACAGGGCCTCCTCGATCTGCTGCGGGCAGATGAAGTGGATGTGGCTGTCGAAGCCGCCGGCCGTGAGGATCTTGCCCTCGCCCGCGATCACCTCCGTGCCGGGGCCGACCACGATGTCGACACCCGCCTGAATGTCCGGATTGCCCGCCTTGCCGAGCCTGTGAATGCGGCCGCGCACGATCCCGACATCGCATTTCACGATGCCCCAATGGTCGAGCACCACCGCGTTGGTGATGACGGTATCGACGGCGCCCTCGGCGTTGGTCGCCTGCGACTGGCCCATCCCGTCGCGGATCACCTTGCCGCCGCCGAACTTCACCTCCTCGCCGTAAGTGGTGAGGTCGCGCTCGACCTCGATCTCCAGACGGGTATCGGCGAGCCGGATGCGGTCGCCGGTGGTCGGCCCGAACATGGCGGCATAGGCCGCGCGGGGGAGGGCGGCGGGCTTGGGGAGGTTGGACATTTCTAAAGGGTCCCTCGCGCCTCGGCGACCGCGCGGTCGAAGCGATCTTCCAGGGCGGCGTTGGTGCCGCGGCAGCCCGCCACGACCTCTTCCGCCCAGGCGATGTAGTCGTCGATCCGCTGCCGCTCCCAGCCCTCCGGCGGGCTCGCCGTCAGGGAGTTCAGATTGCTGGTCTTGTCGGCGACCTTGATCGCCCTGGCGCCCGCCGATTTGAGCGGCGCGCCCTCGACCTGCCGCCGCTTGCGCTCTGCTTTGGGGAGGGATTTGTCGTCCGTCACCTCCGCGACGAGGGCGGCCACGCGCGGGCCGAACAACCGCTCCAACTCCGCGCGGTCGGTCTGCGTGTCTTCGAGCGTATCGTGGAGCCAACCGGCGGCCACGAGGGCGGGATCGGGTTCTTCCATCGTCTCCGCGAGAAGGCAGGCGACTTCCGCCAGATGGTTGACGTAGGGCTCGCGCGCGGCGCCCTTCCTCTGCTGGTCCGCGTGCCGGCGGGCCGCGAAATCGGCCGCGCGCGACACGAGCACCACGTCGTCCCGGCGATCCGGATCGAGCCCGCTCACAGCGGCCCCATCACGTCGCCGCGGAAGCCGTACACCGTGCGCGCGCCGGAAAGCGGCACCAGCGTCACCTCGCGGGTCGAGCCGGGCTCGAAGCGCACCGCCGTGCCCGGGGCGATGTCGAGGCGCTGGCCCCGGGCCCGCTCGCGATCGAAGTGCAAGCCCGGATTCACCTCGAAGAAGTGGTAGTGCGAGCCGACCTGGATCGGCCGGTCGCCGGTATTGGCGACCTCGATCACCGTGCGCGGCGCGCCTTCGTTGAAGACGATCTCGCCAGGAAGCGTCGTCACCGTGCCCGGCACCTCGGCCGACGGCGTGCCGCGGATCGGGTGGTGGACGGTGACGAGCTTGGTGCCGTCGGGAAAGGTCGCCTCGACCTGAATATCGTGAATCATCTCGGGCACGCCCTCCATGACCTGGGAGGCGTCGAGGACGCGGGCACCCGCCTGCATCAGCTCGGCCACGGAGCGCCCGTCGCGGGCGCCCTCGACCACGAAATCGGTGATGAGGGCGACCGCCTCCGGGTGGTTGAGCTTCACCCCCCGCGCCAGCCGGTTGCGGGCGACCTGCGCGGCCATGGCGACGAGGAGCTTGTCTTTCTCGCGGGGCGTGAGGAGCAAGGGACGCGTCCTGGCAGTGGGGAGATTCCGCCCGAGCAAGAAGCATGCGCGGGCACGGGTCAAGGCAAGCGAAGGCCGGTCAGCTCTGCCAGACGCGAGGCATCGAACGGCCGCGCCAGGCGGCGAGGAAGCGGGCGGCGCCCTCGCGCAAGGGCGCGATCGTGGGCGCCAGCATCCGCACGGCGAGGTGGCCGTTCCAGGCGCTGGCGCCGGCTTCGACGGCGGCCGGCAGCGCGTCGAGGAGCGTGCGGGCTTCCTCGAGCCGCGCCTCGGCGCCCGGCGAGAGATCGAGAAGCGTCGCGAAGGCGCGGGCGCCGCCGCCGATGGCCCTGCGGACCATGAGCGCGGTGACGGCCCCGTCGAGGCGCAGCGAATCGGCGTAGGCGAGGCGGCCGTCGCGGCGGATGCGCCAGCGATCCTCGAACAGGGCTTCCGCCAGCTGCTCGCCGCGGGCGGCGCGGCCCAGCACCACGATCTCCGCCACGAGCAGGGCCGCGTCGGGGGCGAGATCCGCCTCGAAGCGGCGACGGAGCCGCGCGTGATCGAACAGGATCGTCTCCTGCGGCAACCAGTCGAGCCGTGCACCGGGACCGACGGACACACGATTGGCGATCTCGGCGCTCGGCCCGTCGGAGCGGTAGATCTTCTCCGCGGCGGTCGTGGTCAGCACGCAATGCCCACCAGCCTCGACCGTCACCTCAACCGCGAAGCGGTCGCCGCAAGCGATGCCGCCGCCGGTGTTGACGAGCACGCCCTCCAGCATCGCCTCGGCGCCCTGGCGGGGCACGCGAAGGCGCAGGGGACCGCTCTCGGCGAGATCGACGATTCGGGTCGGCCCGGGTCGACCCTCCGCGCTGCCGGCCGGAGCGACGCGCAGCCGCACGACGCCGTGCGAGCGCTGGCGGACCGGAGCGGGCCGGATCGGGTCGGCGGCGGAGATGGGCGATTCCTCGGGGCCGGGCGGGACCGGCCCTTCATCGGTCAGGGAGCGCCCCGGCCGCAAGGCGCCGGCCCTCGTGTCCCTCACGAAAAAACGGCCGCGTCGGTCGCAACCGTCGGCGAGGGGGAGGCTCGCGCGGCCCGCTTACGCCGTGCGGCGTCGTCCTGCACCGATATCGGCCAGGGACGGCGCGCCAGGGGGCGCCCGATGAGCTATCTTGCCCTCGACGCGGGCCGCGTGCATCCCGGTCCGGTCACCCGCGCAGGGACCCGCCCGCGAGCCTTGCGATCCTCCGTATCACGATCGGGCGCCCGTCGGCCCCGAGAGGCACTCGCCATGACGTCACCCGATACCGAGGCCGCCGTCTCCGCCTCGGAATTCCGCGAGGCGATGGCCCGGCTCGCGAGCGCCGTGCACCTCGTCACCACGGACGGGGCCGGCGGCCGGGCGGGTCTCACGGCATCCTCGGTCTGCAGCGTCAGCGACGGGCCGCCGACCCTGCTGGTCTGCCTGAACCGGGCCTCGTCCGCCTATCCGGCCGTGCTGCGCAACGGGGTGCTGTGCGTCAACACGCTCTCGGCCGAGCACCAGGCGCTGGCCGCCGATTTCGCCGGCCGCGTGCCGATGGGGGAGCGCTTCGGCGACCGGGAATGGGGCCGGCTGCGGACGGGCGCGCCGGTCCTGCCGGACGCCCTGGTCGCCTTCGATTGCCGGATCGTGGATCGCCACGCGGTCGGCACCCACGACGTGCTGATCTGCGCGGTCGAGGCCATCGCCGACCCGTCGGATGCCGACGGCCTGCTCTATGCCAAGCGGCGCTATCACATCCTGCCGCACCGGCGCCCGGCCGGAGCCTGATACGATTTCCGGTTGATCGCTTCGGTCTTTTCCGTCGTCCTTGCGAGGCGGAGCCGAAGCAATCCAGGGCGCGGCCCTGTCCGGAAAAGTCGCGCCCCTGGATCGCTTCGCTGACGCTCGCGATGACGGAGAGGGGCGAAGGCCGAGTCGATCAACCGGAGACGATATGACACCGCGGATACGGGTCGGACCCGCGACTAGAGGTGGCGCGAGAGGACCAGCGGCCCAGCCTGCGCAGCGCCCCGTCCGTAGGGCGAGGGCGAGAGGGAGGGCCGGCCGTAGACGCTCGGCGTGCGCGCCTTGGCGACTTCCTCGGCCAGAGCCTTGATCAGCCCTTCCGAGACCGTGCGCGCCGTGGCGAGCACCTGCTGGTTGGTCTCGACCACGGCGGCGAAGCGCCCCTGGGCCGCTTTGAGCGCCTCGAGCCCTTCCGGCGCGAAGCGGGCCAGCGCGATGGCGTTGGCCTTGGCCGCCTCCAGGCCGTTCATGTAGGCCGAGGCCAGGGCGGATTTGGCGTCGGAATCCGCGAGCGCCTGGGCGATGCGCCCCGCCCGCACCCCGTCGCTCTCGCGGGCGAGCACGGCTTCCAGCTCCCGCATGGTGGCCAGCAGGCCCTGGACGAAGGCGCGGGCCGAGGACGGATCGGCAAGGCGCGAGGCCTGTGCGGGGTCAGCGGCCATTTCCGGCCTCCTGCAGGCGCATCATCTCGGAATAGACCTGATTACTGATGCCGACGCCGCCCGTCTTCACGATGGCGTTGGCGTATTCCTTGGTGAGCATCGAGCGCCAGACGCCGCCGCCGGTGCCGTTCTCGCCGAGGGGGCCGTCCGTGCCCTGGCTCTGGGTCAGCTTCTCCAGGCTATCCTCCAGGAACATCTTCTCGAACTCGTCGGCCGTCTTGCGGGCCTTGGCCGAGGCGGCGGACTTGGCGGTGTCCATCGTCTCGGTGTCGGTCTTGGCGAGCGAACCGATCAGGCTCTTGCCGACGCCGACGGCGGCGGAGGCCGCGAAGGTTGCGAGGGGCAGCATGGGGCGGTCTCCCGGTTCGAAAAACGTTACATCAGCTCGATGTCGGCCTGGAGCGCCCCGGCCGTCTTGATCGCCTGGAGGATCGAGATCAGGTCGCGGGGGCCGACGCCGAGCGCGTTGAGCCCGTCGACGAGTTCGCGCAGGCTCACGCCCTCCTTGACCAGGGCGAGCTTGTTGCCGTCCCCGGTATCGACCTTCACGCCCGTGCGCGGCACCACCGCCGTCTGCCCGTTCGAGAGCGGGCCGGGCTGGCTCACCATGGGCTGCTCGGTGATGGTCACCGTGAGGTTGCCCTGCGCGATGGCGACGGTGGAGACGCGCACGTCGCGGCCCATCACGATGATGCCGGAGCGCTCGTCCACGACGACCCGCGCGGTCTGGTCGGGCTCGACCTTGAGTTGCTCCACCTCGGTGATGAGGCGGATCATGTTGCCGCGATACTTGGCCGGGATCTGCAGCGTGATGGTGGCCGGGTCGGTCGGCTCGGCGGTGTCGGCGCCCATGAAGTCGTTGATCGCCGAGGCGATCCGCTTGGCGGTGGTGAAGTCGGGGTTGCGCAGCGACAGGCGCAAGCTGCGCGCCTCGTTGAGCTTGAACGCCATCTCGCGCTCGATCAGCGCGCCGTTGGAGATGCGCCCGTTGGTCGGCACGCCGCGGGTGATCTTGGCGGCCTCGCCCTCCGCCGAGAACCCGGCGATGGCCACCGAGCCCTGCGCCAGGGCGTAGATCTCGCCGTCGGCGCCGAGCAGGGAGGTCGCCACCAGCGTGCCGCCCTGAAGCGACTTGGCGTCGCCCAGCGAGGAGACGGTCACGTCGATATGCGTGCCCTGGGTGGCGAAGGGCGGCAGGTTGGCCGTCACCATCACCGCCGCGAGGTTCTGCGTACGCATGGTGGCGCCGCGGGTGTTGATGCCGAGCCGCTCCAGCATCGCCTGGAGGGACTGCTTGGTGAAGGGGATATTGTTGAGCGTGTCGCCGGTGCCGTTGAGGCCGACGACGATGCCGTAGCCCACGAGCTGGTTGGTGCGCACGCCCTCGACGCTGGCGAGATCCTTCACCCGCGACAGGGCGTCGGCCCGGCCCGGCAGCAGGATCGCCAGGCAGGCGAGGAGGGTGGCCAGGGAGCGGGGCGAGAGGAAGCGAGGCAGGGGCATCGGAACTCGGGCGGCCGGCGGAGGCGTCAAGCGCCGGCTCCTCCTCTGCCAGGGTCGTGCCATCCGGCAAGTCACTGACAATCCTCGCTTTTCACCGAGCGGAAGGCGCCGGCCCGCCGCGGTCGGCCGGGCGTTTCCTGCCGGCCCGGCAGCTTCTGCCGGGCCGTTTACCCGCGCTTAACCCTGTCGGCCGATTTTTCGTGTGGCCAGCGCTCGGCGTCCGTCGGTGCTGCGCCAAGAGGTTTCGAACCATCATGCGCGTCGACACACGCTTCGCCGCCGTCGCGGCCGGCTCGCTGGGCGCGTCCCGGCGGGCCGCCGCGCCGGGCGCCTTCGCCCCGGAAGGGGCGGAGCCGCAGCGGGCCGCGACCGCGGGCACCGCCCAGACCGGGATGCTCGCCGGGCTCGACGCGATCCTCACCCTTCAGGAGCAGGACGGGGCCGACACGCCGCGGGAGCGCCGCCGCCGCTCGGTGCAGCGCGGGCACGACCTGCTCGACGGGCTCGACCGGCTCAAGGCCGCGCTGATCGGCGGACGGGTGGCGACGGGCGACCTCCAGGCCATTGCCGGCCGCCTCGCCGAGCGGATGCCGGAGAGCGGCGACCCGCGCCTCGACGCGCTCGTGGCCGAGATCGAACTGCGGGCGGCGGTGGAACTCGCCAAGCTCGACGTGGCGCGGGGTCTGTGACGACGAAAAAGGGCCGGACCCCGCTGAGGTCCGGCCCGGTCGATCAGTAGAAATAGGGCCGCGGGCGGTAGTAGCCGTAGGGCCGGTAGAGGGGCCGCGGGCGGTAATAGCCGTAGGGCCCGCCATAGACCGGCCGGCCCCAATAGGGCCGGGGTCCCCAGCGGTTGGGGCGGCAGATGCCCCAGGGATTGGGGTGGAAGCCCGGCCCGCAGCCGCCGGCGGTGCGCTCCACGAGCGTGGAGTCCGGGGCGGCGAGGGGGAGGGGGCCGAGAGGGGCGGCCTGGGCGCTTCCGGCCGCGCCGAGGCTGCCGGCGATCACCGCAGCCAATGCGAACGCCTTCGCGTGCGTCATCGTACGATCTCTCCGTTCGGGCCGGACCATCCGGCCGATGCCGGACGTTAGGTCCGCCTCGATGAACCGTCGCTGACCGGCCTCGTCTCCCCCGCTCGATCGGAAAAGCCGCCGTCCGGCCTCGGGCGCACGCGATCACGATGCGGGTGCCCGCTCGGGCCGGCCGCTCGCCGAGATTGACGCTTCCGCCCCGATCCCCGACAAGGCGGCCCGCGCGAGCGGGCGCGCGCCGATCTCGCCGTGATCCTCGAAGGGCCTCGTCCGCGCCGCGATGCTGTTCAATTCCTTCGTCTTCCTGCTCGCCTTCCTGCCGGCCGCGCTGCTGCTGCACGCGGCGGCCGAGCGCTACCGTCCGCAATGGCGCCTGCCGGTGCTCGCGGGGCTGTCCTTCGTCTTCTACGGCTGGTGGGACTGGCGCTTCCTGCCGCTGCTGCTCGCCTCGATCGGCGTGAACTGGGGGGTGGCGCGGGTCCTGCCGCGCGACCGCAACGGCTGGCTCTTCCCGGCCGCGCTCGCGGGCAACCTCGCGGTTCTGGCGGCCTTCAAGTATCTCGGCTTCTTCACCGAACTCGTGGACCTGATCCCCGGCCTCGACCTGCCGCGGGTCGATCTCGCCCTTCCGCTCGGGATCTCGTTCTTCACCTTCCACCACATCATGTACCTGACGGACCTGAGGGCGGGACGTGCCCCGTCCTTCGGGCTCACCCGCTACGCCCTCTACATCGCCTTCTTCCCGCAGGTTCTCGCCGGCCCGCTCGTGCGCTGGAGCGAGATCATGCACCAGTTCGAGGAGCGCCCCTATGCGCGGCCCGACGCGGCCGAGCGGATCGGGCGCGGGCTGATGCTGCTCACCGTGGGGCTGGCCAAGAAGGTCTTCCTCGGCGATCCGCTGGCGGCCTACGCCAACCCGGTCTTCCAGGCGGCCGCCGCCGGCAAGACGATCACGGTCGCGGAGGCGTGGCAGGGGACGCTGGGCTTCACCTTCCAGATCTACTTCGATTTTTCCGGCTACACCGACATGGCGCTGGGGCTGGCGCTGCTGTTCGGGATCGTGCTGCCGCAGAACTTCGACGTGCCGTACCGCGCCACCTCGCTGCGCGACTTCTGGCGGCGCTGGCACATGACGCTGTCGCGCTTCCTGCGCGACTACCTCTACATCGCGCTTGGAGGAAACCGCCGCGGCCTCGCGCTCCAGGTCGGAGCGCTCTTCGCCACCATGACGCTCGGCGGCCTCTGGCACGGGGCGGGCCTGACCTTCGTCGCCTGGGGTGCCGCCCACGGCATCGGCCTCGGCGCGGGCGTGCTCTGGCGCCGGGCGGGCGGACGGATGCCGCAGCTCCTCGGCTGGGCGCTGACGGCCCTGTTCGTGATCCTGACCTGGGTGCTGTTCCGCGCGACCTCCTTCGAGGCGGCTCTGGCGATCTACAAGGGTCTGCTCGGGCTCGCACCCACCGGCACCGGCTTCAAGTGGCGCACGATCCTGCTCGCCGCCGCGGTGGCGATGATCGGCCCGACCGCCTGGGCGGCGGTCCACCGCCTGCCGCCGAATCGCTGGCTCGCGCTGGCCTTCGCCCTCGTGTTCGTCGTCGTGCTCCTCAAGATCGGGGACGATGCGAATTACGAGTTCATCTACTTCCAGTTCTGAGATGGCGTCCCCCTCCGACAGCGCCGGAACGCGGGATTGGGCGGGCTTCGCGCGCCTGTTCGTCCGGGTCGCGGTCGGCCTGCTCGCCGGCTACCTCGCGCTCGCCTTCGTGATCGATCCCTACGACAGCGGGCGCTCGACGCTGCTCTCGGCCGGCGCCGTGCGCCCGCAGGGCCCGCGCACCGCCGCCGCCCTGCGCGGGCGCGACCCGGCCTTCGAGGGCGCGGTGTTCGGCAATTCCCACATCCAGCTGATCGAGCCCGCGCGGCTGGGCGCCGCCACCGGCATCCCCTTCGTGCAGCTCTCGGTGCCCGCGACCGGCCCCGGCGAGCAGCTTGCCCTGCTGGCGTGGTTCCTGCGCCACCATCCGCAGCCGAAGGCCCTGGTCCTGTCGTTCGACGACCTCTGGTGCACGGACGATCCCGCGCTTCCCAACGACAAGCCGTTCCCGTTCTGGCTCTACAGCCACGATCCGCTGGCCTATGCCCGCGGCCTCCTGCGCCTGCCGGTGGCCCAGGAGGTGGTCGGCCGCATCGGCTGGCTGCTCGGCGCGCGCCGGCGGCAGGCCCGGGCGGACGGCTGGTGGGACTACGAGCCGGATTATCTCATGCTGGGCGACCTCGACGGCGAGCGCTTCCGCGCCGCCCGCGAAACCCCGGCCCCCGAGGAGGCCGCACCCGGCCGGGCCGGGCCGGGCTATCCCGCCGCCGATCGCCTCGGGGAGGCCCTGGCTGCCCTGCCGGAGGCGACCGCCTTGGTCGCGGTCCTGCCGCCCGTCTACGCCGCGGGCCGCGCCCGTCCCGGCTCGCCGCGGGCGCGGGCGGACGCCGCCTGCCGCTCGGCCCTGGAGACGGCCCTGCGCCGTCACAGGCGCAGCACCCTCGTCGACGGGCGGCGCGAGCGGCCGGCCCTGCACGACCCCGCCCTGTTCTTCGACCAGACCCATTACCGGCACGCCCTGGCCCGGCCGCTGGCCGACGAGATCGCCGAGGCCGTCCTCCGCCTGCGCGCCGCGCCGCCGACCGCGCCGTGAGGTGCAGGGCGCGGACCAGCCTGCCTTCGGATCGGGCGGACGCCTACCTCAGCGTGTCGTCTGTGCCGCAATGCGGCAGCTTTTCACTTCAGAGTGTGCAAGGCGCCCGCAACGCGTTGTAGAGGCAGCCCGGCTCGACTATAGCCTCGCCGACGATCGCCGCTGACCGGCAGGGAGCGCGAGGATAAGACGATGGCGAAGGTCACGATCGAGGACGGCTACCGGCCCTCCGACGACGAGCCCTTCATGAATGAGCGGCAGCGCGAGTATTTTCGGCGCAAGCTGCTCAATTGGAAGAGCGAGATCCTGCGCGAGGCGCAGGACACGCTGACGGCGCTCCAGAGCGAGAACGAGAACCATCCCGATATCGCCGATCGCGCCTCCTCGGAGACCGACCGGGCGATCGAGCTGCGGGCCCGCGACCGCCAGCGCAAGCTGACGAGCAAGATCGACGCGGCGCTTTCCCGGCTGGAGGACGGCTCCTACGGCTTCTGCGAGGAGACCGGCGAGCCGATCTCCCTCAAGCGCCTCGATGCGCGGCCGATCGCGACCCTGTCGCTCGAGGCCCAGGAGCGGCACGAGCGCCGCGAGCGCGTCTACCGCGACGACTGAGTTCCTCCCTCGACCTTCGCCGGGGCCTACTGGGCGAGCCTTCGCAGCGTCGGAGGCCGGTCAGTGCCGGCCCGCGTCGATCCGCACGAAGCTGCGCACCGGCCCGAGATCGGTCTCGCTGCGCGTATCGACCGAGAGGCGCCCCGTCACCGGCGCCGCCGTCCGGCCCGCGCCCGTCTGGAGGCCGGCCGCGACGCGTCCCGACAGGCGCAGGCAGGTCGTCGTGCCCGGGATGCGAACGAACCCGGCCCCCTCCCGCGGACACGGCTCCATCGGCGCTTCCGACGGCAGCGGGGCGCGCTCGAAGGCGCCCGCCGGCAGGGAAGCCGGCCCGAGGGAAGCCAGCACGAGGCCGATGCCGAGCCTGAAGGCCGCTGTCCTCATCTCTTCCCCTCCCGGTTTCCCGTCATGCCCGTGCGGCGGTGACGCGTCAGTAGTGCGGCGGAGGCGGCTCGGGCGCACCCGGCGCCCGGAAGGCGGCCTCCTCGACCTGCTCCTGCAGCCGGGCCAGCCCGCGCTTGAGCCGGTCGATCACGGCCCATTGCGCGGTGATGGCCGCGTTCAGATCCTCGATCACCGCCTCCTGCTCGGTCAGCCGGATTTCGAGGCGGGCGATGCGGTCGGGGTCGGACGGATTTGCGGACGGCACTTCGCTCATGGACCGACCATGCCCACCGGGAGCGGGCTCTGACAACAGGCCGCAGTTGGCGGGACGAAGCGCGGACCATGATCGGCCTGGGGATCGTTCACCGCCGTATACCTCACCTGCATCTGCTGCATAGCGCGCGATCCGCGCGATTGCGGGGCTCCGCCAGCGACGTGCGCGCAGGGGCGAGAGCCCGCCGCATCGCGCATTCGGCGAAGGATTTCCTCTCGCAAGGACCATTTTCCGCCTCGCGAACCCTTTTCTCACGGAGCGAACCCGCTCCGACCGCGACGGGCCGGACGGGGAGATGAAGGCACACCGATCGTGCCGAACCCGCGCGCCGCCCCGATCGCTCGAAAAACCTTCGCAAATTCGAGGGATGCCGTGCGGCCTCCCTTCAGAAATGTTTCGTCAGTGTCGCCGGACGACGGCACGTGGAACCATGACAGACCGCACGACCCTTGATCACCACACCGTCATCCTTCCGGCGCTGTGCTGGAGTCGGCGACAGCCCGATTTCCACGCGGTGACGCAGGACATTTCGCGCAAAGGAATCGTCTTCCGCTCGGCCGTGTCGCCGCAGGTCGATCAGCTTCTCACCTGCAGCATCCGCTATATCGGGCTGCTGGAAGCCCGGGTCACCGGCACGGAGGAGAACCGCTTCACCGTCCGCGTACGGGCCTCCCGGCAGCGGTCGGCGGAGATTGCCGGCACCATGATGGCGCTGGCGCGCGAGCAGGAACCGTCGCTCGACACCCCGCGTGTCCATCCCCGGATCAGCCCCGCGCGCAAGGACGTGCTCGTCACCCTCGTGGATGGGCGCATCCTGCCGGGCCGGCTCATCAACGTCTCGGCCTCGGGCGCCGCGCTCAGTCTCGATTACGGCCTGGCGAACGGCACGCCCATCACGATCGGCGGCACCGCGGCCCGGGTGGTGCGGACGTTCCCCGACGGGGTCGGCGCCGCCTTCACCTTCCCCCTCGACCCGGCGCAGGTTCACGCCGGCATCCAGTTGTGAGGCCGCTCCCGGCCCCCGCCCTCGCATCCCGGCCGCGGAAGGTCTAAGTCCCGGGTTCGCCCCTGCCCGAGGAAGCGGCCGAAAGCCTGCCCGTGACCGACTACATCAAGAAGATCCTCTCCGCCCGCGTCTACGACGTGGCGATCGAGAGCCCGCTCGACCCGATGCCCCGCCTGACGAAGCGGTTCGGCCGGCCCGTGCTGCTCAAGCGCGAGGATCTGCAGCCGGTCTTCTCGTTCAAGCTGCGCGGCGCCTACAACAAGATGACCTCGCTGCCCCGGGAGCAGATCGAGCGCGGCGTGATCTGCGCCTCGGCGGGCAACCACGCGCAGGGCGTGGCGCTGGCCGCGGCCAAGCTCGGCGTGCGGGCGGTGATCGTGATGCCGCGCACGACGCCCGCGATCAAGGTCGATGCCTGCCGGGCGCGCGGCGCCGAGGTGGTGCTGCACGGCGACGCCTTCGACGAAGCGCTGGCCGAGGCCCGGCGCCTTGAGGCGCAGTGGGGCCTGACCTTCCTGCATCCCTTCGACGATCCGGAGGTGATCGCGGGGCAGGGCACCATCGGCATGGAGATCCTGCACCAGCATTCCGGGCCGATCGAGGCGATCTTCGTCCCCATCGGCGGCGGCGGCCTCGCGGCGGGCGTCGCCACCTTCGTGAAGTACCTGCGCCCCGAGACCAAGGTGATCGGCGTCGAGCCGGACGATGCCGCCACCATGGCCGAGGCGATCCGGGCCGGCGACCGGGTGACGCTGGCCAGCGTCGGCCTGTTCGCCGACGGCGTCGCCGTGCGGCAGGCGGGCGAGGAGACCTTCCGCCTCTGCCGCGAGCATCTCGACGGGGTCATCACCGTCGACACCGACGCGATGTGCGCCGCCGTGAAGGACATCTTCGACGACACGCGGGCGATCTCCGAGCCCTCGGGCGCGCTGAGTCTGGCGGGCGCCAAGGCCTGGGCGGCGGAGAACCCCGGCTCCGGGCCGCTGGTGGCGATCTCGTCCGGCGCCAACCTCAATTTCGACCGCCTGCGCCACATCGCCGAGCGGGCGGAGATCGGCGAGGAGCGCGAGGTGCTGCTCGGCGTCACCATCCCCGAGCGGCCCGGCGCCTACCGCGCCTTCATCGCGGCCCTCGGTCCCCGGGCGATCACCGAGTTCAACTACCGCTACGCGCAAGGCAGCGACGCGCGCATCTTCGTCGGCATCAACCTGCCCGGCGGCAAGGCCGAGAAGCGCGACCTGATCGCGCTGCTGGAGCGGGCCGGCTACGGCGTCGCCGACATGAGCGACAACGAGATGGCCAAGGTCCACGTCCGCTACATGGTGGGCGGCCGCGCCACCGGCCTGCCGGACGAGCGGCTCTACCGCTTCCAGTTCCCCGAGCGGCCGGGCGCGCTGATGAAGTTCCTCGAAGCCCTCGGCGACGATTTCAACATCAGCCTGTTCCACTACCGCAACCACGGGGCCGATTACGGGCGGGTGCTGGCCGGGATCGAGGTTCCGGCCTCGGAGCGCGCCCGCTTCGACGCGGCCCTCGACGCGCTCGGCTACCCGTGCGTGGACGAGACCGACAATACGGCCTACCGGCTGTTTCTCGACAACGGCGTGGGCGCCCATACCGGCCCGGATCGAGCCGTCTTCCGGACGTAAGCCGGGGATCGTAACCTGCGGCCCTTCGGCGGCTCCGCCGCCCGGAGAACGGAGCGACGATCCATGCGCGCAGCCTCCCTCGCTCTCCTCGCCCTCGCTCTATCGGGGCCCGCGCTCGCCGAGCCCCGGGCGCGGCCGGAAACCGGTGCCGACCGGCCGAATCTCGGGCGCGGCGCACCGCATCTCCAGCGCGAATCGGACGAGTCCGCCGCCCGTCAGGCCGATTTCGATCGGCGGATCGCGGAGCGCAGCAACCGGGCGGCCCGCTCGATCTGCGCAGGGTGCGGCTCCGGCAGCGGCGGGCGCGGGGCGGGCGTCACGCCGGGCCTGCGCAATCCCGGGCGGGACGAGCCGAGACCCGCCAACCCGGCCGAAGCGCCGCTCGACTGATCGCCCCGGCTCCGGTCAGGCAACGGTCGCAGGCTGGGAGCGGAACAGCGCGGTGCAACCGGCATCGCGGTGCATGCTCAGGATCGAGGCGCGGTCGATCTCGGGATGCTCGGCGAGAATGCGGCGCACATCCTCGACGACCTTCTCGTAGCGGTGCGCGTCGTAATTCTTCTCGAGCGGACTCACCGCGATATAGGCTTCGACCACGAGAACGCGTTCGGCGCGATCCTTGGTGACATCGACGGCGATCCAGGCCGATTTGACCAACCGGTTGGCGGCAAGCATGGGACGATCCTCCGATGCCGCCGCGTGATCGGGCGGCTTTCGTGCGAGGAGCATGGACCCCGTCGAAGGACTTGCCAAGAGACGGCCGCAGCGGCGACCTGGCCGATACAGATGTTTTGCAACATCGGCACCGGCATGCTCTCACGAAACCGTCTCCGCGCAGGGCCGGTCGGCCTTGCCCCGCCTTTCGCGGCCGGCGCCGATCAGTTGTCCGAGACGATCCGCAACCGCACGGCGCCCGTGGGCCGGGCCTGTTCCGTCGGCATCCCCCTGTCCTGACCGATGACGGAGAGACCGTCCGCCTTCGCGCGTTCCTTCATCAGGGCGGGTCGCGCGATCCAGCGCACCACCTTGTCGCCGTTGTGGCGGCGCGCCTGCCGCTCCGCCATGCGCTGCATCCAGCGCGGATGAATCGCGTCGTCTCGGACCATTGTCCATCCCCTCGGGGAAACGGACCGGCGCGGTCGGCGCCCCCTAGCGCCTACGGCACTCCACCGCCGGTCGTCCCGATAGGCTTAGCAGGCATGGGAGCCGGGAAGATTGCATCCTCCAAATTAGGGATATTCCGCAAAATTCGATCTTAGGTAGTCAGCTTCCATCACCGGCTGCATCCGACCGAAATCGAGCTGAAGTTGATGCCAAGTTATTGAAAAGCAATTGATTTTTAGCCCGTCTCGGAGCCCGTTCCGCCGCCCCGCGCAACGTCCGGACTTCGGTGCCGCCCGAGGAAATTCCTAACACTCGCCGGCCACTTCACCGGCCACGCAATGGTTCGCGCAACAATCCGCCGGAGAATCATACCTCACGTTTCGCGAGAATCGCATGAGGCGGGAGGCACAGCTGACGACCGGAATCCGCCCCTCCGCCGGGACGGCGCGCGTTCGCTTCGCTCGATGCGGAGAGCTTGACCGCGACACGGGCTTGCGCGCACGAGGGCTCATGCTGACGCTCGTTCGCCTGATGGCCTGGACCGTGGCCCTGGCCCTCGTGGTGGTGACGTTGTCGCCGATCGAGGACCGGCCCGTCATCACCTCGCCGCACCTAGAGCGGGCCGCCGCCTACGGGCTGTTCGGCTTCCTGCTCGCCCTGTCCTATCCGCGGCGGTGGATGCTGGCGCTGGTCGCCTGCGTGATGCTCGCCGGCACGCTGGAAGCGGCGCAGGGCCTCACCGCGAGCCGGCACGGCCGGGTGTTCGATTTCCTGGTGAAGGGCGGCGCGGCGGCGGTCGGCGCGCTTGCCGCGCACGCTTTCTACCTCCTGCTCCGCCGCCGGGCCGCACCCTGACGCGGCGTCTGGCGTCGCGCGCGAGACGGCGCCCTACCGCTCGCCGTAATAGGAGAGGTACCACGCCACGAAGGCGGGGATGCCCCGCTCCAGCGGCGTCTCCGGCAAGCTGCCGACGAGGGCCTGCAGGAGTTCGGTGCTGGCATGGGTGCGGATCACGTCCCCGGGCGGCAGCGGCTTGAGCACCCGTTCGGCCCTGCGGCCCAGCGCCGTCTCCAGCGCGCCGATCATCGCGTCGAGCCGCACCGGCCGTCCGCCGCCGATATTGACGAGACGGTAGGGCGCCACCGCGCTCAAGGTATCCGCCGCCGAGACCGGGCCGCCCTCCGTCGGCTTGGGCGGCGGGCGCTCGGACAAGGCGAGGATGGCGTCGATCAGATCGTCGATGAAGGTGAAGTCGCGCTCCGCCGCCCCCTCGCCGAACACCTCGATCGGCTCGCCCGCCAGGATCTTGGCCGTGAACAGGAACAGCGCCATGTCCGGCCGTCCCCACGGCCCGTAGACCGTGAAGAAGCGGAAGGCCGTGGTCGGCACGCCGAACAGGTGCGCGTAGGAATGCGCCATGGCCTCGTTGGCGAGCTTCGAGGCGGCGTAGAGGGTGAGCGGCGAGACGGCCCGGTCTGTCTCGCGGAACGGCACCTGCGCATCCCCGCCATAGGCCGAACTCGTCGAGGCCAGGAGCAGGTGCCGGACCGGATGGGCCCGCACCGCCTCCAGCAGGTTGGCAAAGCCGACAAGGTTCGCATCGACGTAGGCGCCCGGATCGATCAGGCTGTAGCGCACGCCCGCCTGGGCCGCGAGATGGAAGACCAGATCGGGCTTCATGCGCGCCATCACGTCGAGCAGGGCGCCGGGCGTTTCGAGCCGCCCCTCCACCGCCTCGAAGCCCGGATGCCGGGCGAGGTCGGCATGGCGCGCCCGCTTCAGGGCGACGTCGTAATAGGGGGAGAAACCGTCGAAACCGGTGACGCGGTGGCCCGCCGCGAGCAGCCGGCGGCTGAGCGCATGGCCGATGAAACCGGCCGAGCCGGTGACGAGAGCGTGCATGCGGGCCCCGGCGCGTGGTTCTTCGTGAGGGTGCCGGATAGCTCCACCGCTTCCCCGCGGCAAGGAATGCCGCTCGATCGGCTCCTGCCGCCACAGTCGGCCCCAGACGAGGGCGGCAGGCGGATGCGACACCCGAGCCTGCTTCCAGCGCGGACCTGTCGCGCCGGACAAGGGGTTGTTTGTAACGAAATCAGGTTTACTTAGCCCAGACTATCAGCCGACTTACGCCTTGTTCCCGGGCGCGCCGACGGTCCCGCCCCAGGTCGGGTTCCGGATGGCGTTGCGTCCGTGGGATGGAAAGGTCGAGCCGGCCGAGACATCCATCCAAGCCGCAGGGCGCCGAGACGCCCCTCGCTTGGTTCCAGCGAGTTCGAACACCGAGTGTCCGCCCGATGAACCAGCTTTTCCGCCTGCCGCAGATCGGCGAGGCCGACGCGATTGCGGAGCCCTCCGCCGATCTTCGCGTGCCCTTCGCACAATCCGGCGCCTTCGTGTGCAAGTTCATCATCGGCGAGCCCAGCGATCAGGCCGTGTGCTGCGGAGCGCCTGTCGCCGACGGCAAGAGCTGGTGCGCGTATCACCGCCGCGTCGTCTTCGAGCCCGCGCGTCCCGGCCGGATTCGCTGAAGAACCACGCGAGGCGCAACGCACGCCCCGGCCCGGCCGTTCGTGACCGGGCGGGGCCTCACTCCGCCTCGTCCCCGTCGAAGGACGGCCCGCCCGTCACGAAGCCGGCCGGGACGGCGGCTCCGCGCCAGCGCATGACGAGGCGCCCGCCGGCCTGACCTTCGCGGCGGAAGAGACCGAGTTCGCCCGGCGTCACGCCCGCCGTTCCGTATCGCCGCTGCGCATAATAGGCCTCGGCCGGCGCGTCGGGCTCGATCGTGCCGTAGACCGGGCGCCAGCCATGGGCTTGTCGCACCACCGGCGGACGGTACGCCGCCATCCGGGGCGCCGCGCGCAGGGCGACCCGCCTTGCCGGCCGGCTCGCCAGCTTCGGTGCGCGCAACCGTACCTGCCGCTCGTTCCGCTCCCGGCCCGCGATCTTTCGAATCTGCTCCCGGCGTAGCTTGGCCGAGCGCCGCGGCGGCCGATTCTCGACGCGCGCCGATGCAGCGGCCTCGTCCACTTTCGCCGGCATCGCGACGGGCTTCGAGGCGGTGGCGCTTCCCGGTGCGGGCTCGACCCGCGCGGGCGGATCGGTCCATTTCCCGGAAGACTTGGCGTCGGCGCCCGGCTCCTGCGCCCGGACGGACCCGGTCGCCAGAAACGCGCCGAGAACCACGAGAAGGCTTAGGCGGCAGCCGCTCGACATGGAAAACCCCTTCGGGTTCGGAGAACGACAACGCCCCGCTGCGACACCCGTGCCCCGGGTGTGCCTCGGGACGCCGTGCACGCCACGGCTGAATCTAGCGCTCGCCGACGGGAGCGTCCATTGATCCATGTAAGTGTCGCTGACGAAACTCCCAGCCCCCGCGTCGTCGGGGCCGGCACCGGCCGGGCGGCGCTTCCTCGGCCACGCCTTCGTCCTATCTTCCCGAGCGGACTTTAGCCCTCACGGAACGATCTCGGGGACCCTTCATGGCGGACGGCTCGGCGGCGCGGCGCGTCTGGATTCGTGATCCCCTCGCGATCCTGGCGGAGGGGGCGGCCGGCGGTGTCGTCGTCGAGGGCAGCCGGATCGCGGAATTGCTGCCGGCGGGCGCCCGGCCCTCCGCCCCGGTGGACGAAACCTTCGCGGCCTCGCGCCACGTAGTGATCCCCGGCCTCGTCAACACGCATCACCACTTCTTCCAGACGCTGACGCGGGCGCATCCAGCCGCGATCAACAAACCGCTCTTCCCCTGGCTCAAGGCCCTCTACGGGATCTGGGGCCGGCTGAACCCGGAGGCGTTCCGCCTCGCCACGCGGCTGGCCTATACCGAGCTGCTTCTCTCCGGCTGCACCACGGCCGGGGACCATCACTACCTCTTTCCTGAGGGATTGGAGCAGTCGGTCGACATCCAGGTGGAGGAGGCCCGCGCACTGGGCATCCGCGCCGTGGTCACCCGCGGCTCGATGAGCCTGCCGGAGGAGGAGGGCGGGCTGCCGCCCAAGGCCCTGGTGCAGGACGACGACACGATCCTGGCCGACAGCGAGCGCGTGCTGTCCCTGTTCCACGATCCCGCCCCCGGGGCGATGGTGCGGATCGGCCTCGCACCCTGCTCGCCCTTCGCCGTCACCAAGCTGCTGATGCGCGAGAGCGCGCGGCTGGCCGAGCGCTACGATTGCCCGCTCCACACCCATCTCGGCGAGACCCGGGACGAGAACGCCTTTTGCCTCGAAGTCTTCGGGCAACGCCCGGTCGACTACTTGGAGGAGGTCGGCTGGATGACCGGGCGCACCTGGCTCGCCCACGGCATCCATTTCGACGACGACGAGGTGCGCCGCCTCGGCGCGGCGGGCGTCGGCGTGTGCCATTGCCCGACCTCGAACATGGTCCTGGCCTCGGGCCATTGCCGGACCTGCGAATTGGAGGCGGCGGGCTCCCCCGTCGGGCTCGGCGTCGACGGCTCGGCCTCCAACGACAGCTCCAACCTGATGGAGGGCGTGCGGCACGCCCTGATGATCAACCGCCTGACCTACGGCGCGGAAGCAGTGACCCATCTCGACGCCCTGCGCTGGGCCAGCGAAGGCTCCGCCGCCTGCCTGGGGCGCGACGATATCGGCCGGATCGCGGCCGGGCGCGAAGCGGATCTGGCGCTCTTCACCCTGGACGAACTGCGCTTCTCCGGAGCCCACGATCCGCTCGCGGCCCTGGTGCTGTGCGGCGCCCACCGGGCCGACCGGGTGATGGTGGCCGGGCACTGGCGGGTGATCGACGGCCAGCCGCTCGGCGTGGAGACCGGACGCCTGCGCGAGGAGCATTCGCGGCTCGCCCGGCAGCTGTTCGGCTGAAAAGAGACTCCTCAGCTGCCGCGATAGGTCTGGTAGCTCCAGGGAGTGGCCACGAGGGGCACGTGATAGTGCCCCTCCGGCTCGGCCACGCCGAAGCGGATCGGCACCACGTCGAGGAAGGCCGGCTCCGGCAGCGCGATCCCGGAGCGCCGGAAATGGTCGCCGACATGGAAGCGAATCTCGTAGGTGGCGATCGGCACGGGCCGCCCGCCGATCAGCGGCGCGTCGGTGCGGCCGTCGGCGTTGGTGACGGCACGGGCCACGATCACCGCCGCGTCGGGGGCGACGAACTCGGCCAGCTCGACCACGACGTCCGCCGCCGGGCGGCCCGCCACCGTATCGAGGACATGGGTCGAGAGGCGCCCCGTCGTGCGCAGAGGGCCGTCGCCGGTCACGAGCGCGTCGAGACGGATCGCGGCGATGCGCAGCACCTCGGCCTCGGCCACGGGCCGCTCGGCCTCCGCCTCGCTCGACAGCCGTTGCGCGAAGCGGGCGAGCAGCGCGGCGCGGCCGTGCCGCTTGATGCAGAGGATGAAGGGGAACCCGAATTTGTCGCGGTAGGCGGCGTTCAGCGCCTCGAAACGGGCAATTTCGGCCTCGCTGAGCCGGTCGAGGCCGGCGGAGGCCTGTTCGGCCCTCGAGTCGGGTGCGATGGCGCCGGCCCTGGCGGAGCGGCCGGCAAGCTCGGGATGCCCCTTCAGCAGGGCGAGCCTTTCGCCGTCGGGAGCGGAGAGAACCGCCTCCCGCATGGCCGCGAACAGGGCATCGACCCGCGCGAAGGGACGCTGGCGGGCGGCGGCCTCGGCCACCCAGGGCGCGTGCTCGAAGATCGCGCCCAGGGCCGCGACGAAGTCCGGCTCGGAGGCGGCGTTGAGCGCTTCGAGGGTCAGGGTCATGCAGGGGCTCCCAAGGCGGGAACTGCGACAGCGATTCCCGCAACGGCTCGATTATACCTCTCGGGAAGAGCGGGCGGGCGTTCGTCTTGCATCGACGCGCCGGCCGGACGAGCGCGCGGCAGCGACGGGAGAGGCGGATGACCCTGATTGCGGCGACCTACGGCAAGGCGCGGGTGCGGGTGATGCGGCTGACCCGCGAGGGCGACCACCACGTGCCGCGGGAACTGACCCTGACGGTGATGATGCGCGGCGCCTTCGAGGCCGCCTGGACCGGGGCCGACAACCGCGCCTGCGTCGCGACCGACAGCGTGAAGAACATCGTCAACGTGGTCGCGGCGGAAAACCTCTCGCTGAACGCGGAAGACTTCGCGCAAGCGATCGCCGCGCGCTTCCTCGATACCTATCCGCAGATCGCGGAGGTGACGGTCGAGGCCAAGGAGACCCGCTGGCGGCGCCACCCGATCGACGGCACGCCGCACGGCCACACGTTCACCCTCGACGGCAACGGCCGCGGCAGCGTGCGGCTGGTGGCCCGGCGGGACGGATCGGTGCTGCAATCGGGTCTGCGCGGCTTCACCTTCATGAAGACCACGCAATCGGGCTGGGCCGACTTCGTCGACGACCGCTACCGCACGCTGCCCGACGCCACGGACCGCATCGCCGCCACCGCCATGGACGCGACCTGGACCTGGGACGCCGTGCCGGCCGGTTACGAGGCGAGCAACGCCGCAATCCTCGACACGCTGCTCGCGGTGTTCGGCGGCAGCTACAGCGCCAGCGTTCAGGACAGCATGTACCGGATGGGCGAGGCGGCGCTGGCACGGGTGCCGGAGATCGCCGAGATCCGCTTCGCCATGCCCAACAAGCACTACATCCCGATCAATCTGGCCCCGTTCGGGCTCGATAATCCGGGCACGGTCTTTCTGCCGACCGACGAACCGCACGGGCAGATCGAGGCGACGGTCGCGCGCGGACCGGGCTCGCGTCCGACCTGAGAGATCGTTCGACGGGGGAGCGCGGTTTTCCTCGCTTCTCCAGCCTCGGCCTCACCTCAAGGTGCCGCGTCAGCGGCCTCGACGGAGGGCTCCAGGGATCGCGCGGCCGGCTGGAGGAGCCTTCGAGGCTCCGCACCTCAGGATGCGTGGGATCTCTCGGAAGCACGGTCGAACAGCCTCCGATATCGTCTCCGGTTGATCGACACGGCCTTCGCCCCTCTCCGTCATCGCGAGCGTCAGCGAAGCGATCCAGAGCGCGACCTGTCCGGACAGGGCCGCGCCCTGGATTGCTTACGTCTCGCCTCGCAAGGACGACGGAAGAGCCCGAAGCGATCAAACGGAAATCGTATGAAACCTTTCGAGACAAGCACGCGATCCCGCGTGACCCCGGCTGGCTCCGACCCTGGGCGAACGCCCTGCGATCGGCGATGCCGACCATCCGATCATCTTGGGATCACCGCCTAATCCCAGCCCGCGGCAAGCGGAGAGCAGGCTTGTGACCGAGCGCACAGGCCGAACAGGATGCGATCACGATGCCGAGATTCTAAGCAGCACCCGCCGCAGCATCTCAAGTATCTGCAGCAGATGGGGAATTGGTCTAATCCACCCACTTTGCCGAACGCATGACGCCAAGCCCACGCCGTTCATGCCCAAAGCGCGGGCAAACCGCAGCTGCGAAAATCGGCAGAACGATAGAAAATTCAGCACCTTCGCGACCGGTCGTGCTTCAATGGCGCACCATCCACAAGAACCGGAGGCGAAGCATGACCATCCGCATCCTCACGGGCGCAGCCCTCGTCCTGACCCTGACCGTCGGCAGCGCGGCGGCCCAGACCGCGCGGGCACCGGGCGGCGAGCGCGGTCCGGCCGTGACCGGGAGCCTGCGGGCACCGGGCTCCGGCGCGAACGCGTTCGACGCCGCTGCCCCCGCGCCGAGCCTGTTCGGGCCGCAGCGCCCGGCCCGCAGCACCTTCAACGCCAACACCGCGCGCGCCCGCCACTACGAGCGCTGAGGCCGAATTCGGGCGAGACCGGCCGCTACGGTCTCGCCCGGCAACGCTGACGACTTGCGAAAACCGATCTCGTCTTCGTGCGAAAGCTGCGGCTCAGCTTTCGGAACCTTTCCATCGACGATCGGCTTTGCCTTCGATACAATCATCGGAGGAAACGGCCGTGTCGAACGACGTTCTGATTCCGCTTCTGGCCGTCTTCACCATCGTCGCGGTGGCCGGCTTCGCCATCTGGCAGCGCGGCCGGGTCGCGCAATCGAAGAACGACCCGCACCGCTCGAACTTCACCCAGACCCATGGCGAGGCGCCGAGGCCGAACCGGCCCGGTACCGATCACTGAGCCGACCGGCCGGTCCGGGGAGGGGCGTCGCTCCCGCGCTCAGAACGGCAGCAGAATGTCGACGAGCTGCTGGCCGTAGCGGGGCTGCTGCACATCGGTGATCTGCCCCCGGCCGCCATAGGCGATGCGCGCCTGGGCGATCTTGCTCGAATCGATCGTGTTGTCCGACTCGATGTCCTCGGGCCGGACCACGCCGGCCACGACCAGTTCGCGCACCTCGAAGTTGATGCGGATCTCCTGCTTGCCCTCGACCACGAGGTTGCCGTTGGGCAGGACCTGCGTGACCACCGCGGCGACGTTGGTCGTCACCGTCTCGGCGCGCTGCACCGACCCCGCCCCGTCGCTCGACGAGGTGGAGGTGCCGTTGATGAGCTTGTCCGCGCTGATGCCGGCGGCGGCGACCCCCGCGTTCTTCTCCAGACCGAAGGCGTTGGGCAGGCCGAAGGCCTCCGCGTTGGTGCGCGAGCGCTTGGTCTCGTTGTTGAGGTTGGCTCGGTCGGTCACGTTGACCTTGACGGTGACGAGGTCGCCGATCCGGGCGGCGCGCTGGTCCTTGAAGAAGGCCCGCGAGCCCGTGCGCCACAGGGAATTGGGCGCGTAGGAGACCGGGGCCACGTCCGGCATCGCCATCCGCACCGGCCGGTAGCCGGGCTGAGCGGTCGGGTCCTCGATGGCGGAGAGCGTCGGCGTGGCGCCGACCTGCGAGAGCCGGTCGACCGTGTTGCAGGCGCCGAGCGGGGCGAGCGCCAGGATCACGGCGAGACGGACGGGGAAGGCGGGGCGAGCGTTCATCGGAGGGGGTCCGGCGCTGACGGAAGACAATCGGATCGGTCGGATTCGGCGGTTCAGTCGAGGTCTGATGGGGCCGGGACGGCGCTGGCCTGGAGCACGGGGCGCGCCGGCGGGACGGGCCCGACCGAGACCCGGCCGGGGCCGACGACCACCGCCTGGAGCACCTTCTTCGAGGCAGCGTTCATCACTGCGACGCTGGCCCCGAGGCGACCGCTCTCGTTGGCGACGCCGCGCAGCGTCAGGGACACGCCCGGCGTCTCGAACACGATGGCGACGCTGTCGCCGCGGGCGACGAGATCGGGCGGCGCCACGTCGCCGGAGCGCAGGACCGAACCGGCGCTCAGGGAGCGCTGCGCCACCTGGCCGACGATCAGGGACGGTGCGCCCTGCACGTCAGCGGGCACGGCGTCGCGCGGCCGACGCTCGAGCGAGAGATCGGCGCTCGCGACGCGCTCGCCGCGGGGGATGGAGCGGGTCAGCACCGCGACTTCGCGGGTCTCGAGCGCGAGGCCGACCACGCGCAGGGAGGCCTGCCGCTCGCCGAGCACGATCAGGCCGGCGACCCGGCGGGTGCGGGGATCGTAGGTCACGTCGACGGCCACGGCCTGCCCGTCGAGATCGACGGGAGCGAGCAGAACCGGCGCCTCGCCGTCGAGCCGCACCGAGAGGGTCTTTCCATCGAGCCCGTAGCCGGTCTCCAGGGTGCGCTTGAGCGCGGCCTCGATCTCCGGCGGCCCGACCCGGCGGGCGGCGCGCTGCACGCTCACCTGCACCCGCCCGCCGGTCTCGATGCCGGTCAGGCCGAGGCTGGCGGCGGCCTCGACGATGCGGCGGGCCTGGATCGTGCCGACGGCGCCGAGCGCCGGGGCGCGAAAGAGCGGGCGGGCGGCGAGTTCGGCCGGCGCGCCCTCCACGAGGTCGCCGAGGTTCAGCGTGTCGCCCCGGGCCGTCACGTCGCCGCGCAGCCGCAGGGTGCCGGAGGCCGCCATCAGCGGCAGGGCGAACAGCGTCACCGCGACGAAGGCGAGGAGCGCGAACAGGGTGCGGCCGACCATCCCGCGCGAGAGCGGCCGGACGGCGAGCGGGGCGGCGGGGCGGTGGATCGGCCGGAGGGCGTGCGTCACGGGTCCAGTCCTCAACCGCGGAACATCTGCGAGGTGGTGGAGAGCATCTGGTCGGCGGCCGTCACGACCTTGGAGTTCATCTCGTAGGCACGCTGCGCCGCGATCAGCGACGAGATCTCGGTGACCGCGTTGACGTTGGCCTCTTCGAGGTAGTTCTGCTGGAGGTTGCCGAAGCCCTCCGAGCCGGGCAGGCCGGTGATGGCCGGGCCCGAGGCGGCGGTCTCGACGAAGAGGTTGTCGCCGATCGATTCGAGGCCGACCTTGTTGACGAAGCGGGCCATCTGGAACTGGCCCAGCGCCTGCGGCGCGGTCTGGCCCGGCAGGGTCGCCTGCACCGCGCCGGTGGCCGAAATCGTCACCGAAGTCGCGGTGTTGGGCACCGTCACGCCGGGATCGAGCAGGTAGCCGTCGCGGGTCACCATCTGCCCCTGGGCGTCGAGATCGAAGGAGCCGTCGCGGCTGTAGGCGGTCCGCCCATCGGGCAAACGCACGCGGAAGAAGCCCTCGCCGCGGATCGCGACGTCGTAATCCTTCTCCGTCTGGGCCAGCGGTCCCTGCGTCATGGCGCGGGCCGTCGAAGTGGTCTTCACGCCCGAGCCGAGGGCGAGGCCCGCGGGCAGGATCGTGTTCTGGTCCGAGGTCGAGGAGCCGGAGCGGCGCAGGTTCTGGTAGAGCAGATCCTGGAAATGCACCTGCTGGCGCTTGTAGCCGGTGGTGCGCAGGTTCGCGATGTTGTTCGAGATGACCTGGACGTTGAGTTCCTGGGCCGCCATGCCCGTGGCGGCGGCGTAGAGAGCGCGCATCGGGATCTACCTTCCGGGCAATCAGACTTCGGCCAGACGGCGGATCGCCGTCCCGCGCAGCTCGTCGAGGCGCGAGATCACGCTCGACACCATCGTGTAGGTGCGGTTGACGTCCATCAGCCGGGTCATCTCGACCACGGGCTTGACGTTGGAGCGCTCCAGCGCCCCGGCTTCCAGATGCGCGCCCGCGCCGGCCGGACGGGCCGGGGTCTCCGAGGAGAACAGGTTGGCGCCCTCGGACTTCAGCGCCTGCGGGTTGGCGAAGTTCACGAGCCGCAGCCGGCCGCGAATGCCGAGATTGGTCGAGACCGTCCCGTCGGGGGCGATGGAGAGGCCCGTCTCCTGCTGGCCGATGGTGATCGGCCCGCCGTCGCCCTGCACGGCGTAGCCGTCGGAGGTGACGAGGTTGCCCTGGGTGTCGAATTCGAAGGCGCCGTTGCGGGTGTAGCGCAGGCCCTGCGGGGTCTGGACCGCGAGGAAGGCGTCACCGCGCAGCGCGACGTGCATCGGGTTGCCGTCGGGCTCCACCGGCCCCTGCGTCAGGTCGAGCGGGGTGCCCTGGTCGATCACGTAGGAGAGGCGACGGTCGCTGCGCTGGAAGCTGTCGGCGGAGGCCGTCGGCATCAGGAATTCCTGGAAGCGGGCGTTGCGCGCCTTGAAGCCCGTGGTCGAGACGTTGGCCATGTTGTTGGCGATGACGTCGAGTTCGCGCGCCAGGGCGGCCTGGGCCGAGACTCCGACGAAGAGCGCGTTCTGCATGGGGTGCCTCGTGGCGGCGACAAATCCGCCTCGACCACCGCAGGGCCCGTGCCAGTCTCGGATTTTCGATTTTTACCTTAACAGCCAGTGATTTGCCTGGGAGCGACCGAAGCCTCCACCCCGCACCGTCCCGACCCGGCGGCAAGTCCGACCCGGCAAGTTCTGCCGGTTTAACGGAGGGTTAACCACGCCGGCCGAGAAGGGAGGAGAGGGAATTGCGCGCCGCGCGAGACCCCGGCTCCCGGGCTCCGATCCGCCCCGGGGGCGGCATGACGGGCAGGACGACGAGCAGCAGATGGCCAAGAAGCCGAAGAAGGCGCCCGAGGCCGAGGGCGGGGAGGGCGCCGAGGAGGCGCCCAAGTCCAAGAAGAAGCTCGTCATCATCGCCGCCGCCGCGGTTCTGCTGCTGGGCGGGGGAGGCGGCTTCTTCTTCATGAAGGGCAGATCCGCCCAGGCCAACGCCCATGGCGAGCCCGGCGCGGAGAAGGTCGATCCCAAGGCGCAGGCCGTCTTCCTCGACGTGCGCGACATGATGGTCAACCTCAGCCCCGATCCCGGCGCGAGCCGGGCGACCGTGCTCAAGCTGCGCGTCGCGCTCGAACTGAAGGACGCCAAGGTCGAGGCCACGGTGAAGCCGCTGATGCCGCGGGTCGAGGACGCCTTCCAGACCTACATGCGCGAGCTGCGCGCGAGCGATCTTGCCGGCTCCGCCGGCCTCTACCGCCTGCGCGAGGAATTGCTGCGGCGGGTCAACATCGCGATCCATCCGGCCAAGGCCGAGGCCGTCCTGTTCAAGGACGTGCTCGTCCAGTGACGGGCGGCCGAGCCCCGTCGATCCACCCGCACTCCCCCAAGCCCCTGACATCCCGAGCGGCGCGACCCGAATGACCGGACCCGAGGACGAGCTGGAGGACGATTGGGCGGCCGCCTTCGCCGAGCAGGGCTCCGAGGGCGGCGGCGGCGACGCCTCGCTCGCCGAGGAATGGGGCGCGGCGCTCGCCGAGCAGGGCACGACCAAGAGCGCGGGCGACGTCGCCGCCGAATGGGCGACGATGATCGAGGACGGGGAGACCGAGAATCTCCCCGAACTCGCCGGCAACGACCGCATCCTGAACCAGGACGAGATCGACGGCGTCCTCGGCTTCTCGCTGCGCGAACTCTCCGCCTCCGGCGCGGGGGGCGTGCGCGCCATCGTCGATTCGGGCGTCGTCCAGTACGAACGCCTGCCGATGCTGGAAATCGTCTTCGACCGGATGATCCGGTTGTTGTCGACGAGCCTGCGCAACTTCTTCCAGGACAACGTCGAGGTGACCCTCGACAACATCACCTCAGTCCGCTTCGGCGACTATCTCAACGCGATCCCGCTCCCCACCCTGCTCGGCGTGTTCAAGGCGGATGCCTGGGAGGGCTCGGGCCTCGTCACCGTGGAGCAGACGCTCGCCTACTCGACCATGGACCTCCTGCTCGGGGGCAAGCGCGGCGGCTCGTCGAGCCGGCTCGACGGGCGGCCCTTCACCACCATCGAGATGAGCCTCGTGCGCCGCCTCGTGGAGATCATCCTCACCGACCTCGAACTCTCGTTCCAGCCGCTCTCGCCGGTGCGCTTCGGCATCGACCGGATCGAGACCAATCCGCGCTTCGCCACCATCACCCGGCCGGGCAACGCGGCGATCCTGATCACGCTCAAGCTCGACATGGACGGGCGCGGCGGCGGGATGCAGATCCTGTTCCCCTACGCCACCGTCGAGCCCATCCGCGACCTGCTCATGCAGAGCTTCATGGGCGAGCGGCTCGGGCGCGACCAGGTCTGGGAGAGCCATCTGGCCACCGAGATCTGGCAGGCCGACGTGGAGATGGAGGCGGTGCTGCACGAGGTGACGCTGCCCCTGAAGCGGGTGCTCAACCTCAAGGTCGGCGACACACTGATGTTCGACCGCAAGCCCAGCGACCTCATCACCGTGCGCTGCGGCGACTGGGCGCTGACGCAGGGGCGGATCGGCCGGATCGACGACGCCATCGCGGTGCAGGTCGCCCGGCCCCTGCGGCAGTCGCGCACGACGCTGCAGGCCTACGAAATCTCGATGCAGAACCGAAGCGACGGATGAGCGCCGGGAGAGCATGATGACCTTCTTCGTCTCGATGGCCGCCGACGTGCTCGTGGCCGTGCTGCTGGTCGCCACCATCGCCTCCTCGGTGAAGCTCTCGCGCCGCATCAACCGGCTCAAGGCGGACGAGGCGGCCCTGCGCTCGACCATCGGCGACCTCGTGGTGGCGAGCGCCACCGCCGAGCGCGCCATCGCGGGCCTGCGCGCCACCCTCGACGAGTGCGACCGCACCCTGGCGGAGCGCCTCGGCACCGCCGAGCGCTATGCCGCCGACCTCACCACCCACGTTCAGGCGGGTGAGAGCGTCATCACCCGCATCGCCGCCATCGTCGGCCAAGCGCGGGCCGCGGCGGCACCGCCCGTGGCCGCGCCCGCCGCGCCCCGGCCCCAGGCGGCGCCCGCAGCCGTCCACGCGCGCGCCGTCGAGACGGCGCCGCCCGTCGGCAACGGCGAGCGGGTCGGCGCGGCGCTCGCTGCCGCCCAGGCCCTGTCCGAGCGCGCCCTCGACCGTCTCCGGGCCAGGGCCGCATGAACCTGCCCGCGCGCCGACTCGCCCGTCTCGCGAGCCTTCCGGCGCGTCCCTTCCGGCTGCGCCTGATCGACGCCGTGATCCTGGCGGCGATCGGGCTTCTCGTTCTCAAGCTCGCGGCCCTCCTGGGCGGCAGCGAACCGGCGCCGCCCGGCGCGCTGCCGGATTTCGCCCGGGTGCTGGCCAAGGCGCGCAGCGACTACGTTCCCGTCGATCCGATCACGACCGGCTCCGTCTCGGCCCCTCCGAAGAAGACCGAGCCCGCCCCGCCGCCGGTCTACCAGCCGAGCGTGCCGGAGCCGGTCTCGGACAGCGAGCGGGTGATCCTCGAAAAACTCGCCGCGCGCCGCGAGAGCCTGAAGCAGCGCCAGGACGCGCTCGACCTGCGCGAGCAGATGCTCAAGGACGCCGAGCGCAAGCTCGAATCCGGCGTGGCCGACCTGAAGGAGGCCGAGGACAAGGTTGATGCCGGCGGGGCCAAGCGGGCCGAGGCCGAGAAGGCCGGCCTCAAGGGCATCGTCACCATGTACGAGACGATGAAGCCGCGGGATGCGGCGCGGGTCTTCGACCGGCTGAACCTCGACACGCTCGTACCCATCGTGATGGGCATGAACCCGCGCAAGATGGCCGAGGTGCTGGCCCTGATGGGGCCGGAGCCCGCCGAGAAGCTTACCGTGGCGCTCGCCAATCGCGCCCGCGGCCTCGACACCGCCCAGGCTGCCCCGGCCGCCCCCGGCCTGCCGCCCGGCGAACTCCAGGCGATCGACCCGGGGCCGACGGCACGGGCGGGGCGCTGAGGTTCTACCCCGCCGGCGCCGCCAGCGCCCGCTCGATCGCGCCCTCCAGCGCCGCCGGTTTGGTCGAGGGCGAGAAGCGCTCAATCACCCGTCCGTCGCGGCCGATCAGGAACTTCGTGAAGTTCCACTTGATGCCCTGCGTGCCGAACAAGCCGGGCTTGGTCCGCTTGAGATCGACGTAGAGCGGGTCGGCACCCGGGCCGTTCACCTCGACCTTGGCCAGGACCGGGAAGGTGACGTCGTAGGTCAGCGAGCAGAAGCGCTCGATGGCGTCCGCGTCGCCCGGCTCCTGGGCGCCGAACTGGTTGCAGGGCAGGCCGAGCACCACGAGCCCGCGCTCGCGGTGCCGCCGCCAGAGCGTCTCTAGACCCTGGTATTGCGGCGTGAACCCGCATTTCGAGGCGGTGTTAACCACGAGCAGCACCTTGCCGCGATACTGCGACAGCGGATGCGGCCGCCCGCGCGCATCCTGCGGGACGTGATCGTAGATGTCGCTCATGATCGGCCCCGGCGTCCCTTCTTGCTCAATACTCCCGCCTTACACGGGAATAATCCCCTGAAATACATGGAATGATTCCAGGCTTGACCGCAAACACGTCTGTTGCGGTGTAGTGCGGCTTTCGCGCGATTGCATCCGTGCGCGAGCGGCGATAGGCGCCCCGGACGACACCACGTTGGAGCCTTGCCATGCCGCCCCTGTCCCGCAGGACCGTGCCCGCCGCGGCGCTTCTGCTTGCCGGATTGCTGGCCGCGCCGCTGCCGGCAGGACCGACCGCCGCCTTCGCTCAGGACGCAGGCCCCGAGGCCGCGCCCGAGGAGCCGGCTCCCAAGCCGAAGCCGAAGCCCCGCAAGCCGGCCCCGAAGCCGAAGGAGGAGGCCAAGGAGCCCGCCAATCCGGCCACCAGCGGCCCGGTGCTGGAACCGGCCGCAGCGTCCTCGGGTCCGGCACAATGGCCGGCCGGCGCCCGCTCCGTCAGCGAGAGCTACGGCGACTGGACCATGAACTGCAACCGCGAGGAGGCGCGCACGGATTGCGTGATCATCCAGTCGCAGGGCGACCGCCGCACCGGCAAGCGCCTGTTCAGCATCGAACTGCGCACCCCGAAGGACGGACAGGCCGAGGGGCTGATCCTGATGCCGTTCGGCCTGCAGATCGAGCCCGGCGTGACCTTCAAGCTCGACGACCGGGCGCTCGGCAAGGGCGCGCCGTTCTCGACCTGCATCACCGACGGCTGCCTCGTCCCGATCAGCCTGCCGACGCTGGCCACCGACACGATGAAGAGCGCGCAGAACCTGACGGTGACGGCCAAGAAGCCGGACGTTGCCGAGCCGACGGTGATCACCATTCCGCTCTCCGGCTTCGCGGCGGCCTTTGCCCGCGCGAGCGCCTTCGGAAGCTGAAGGCGTCCGGCCTCGCGGTTCGGGCGGGAGGTGATAAGGCTTCGAGCCATGCGGTTCTCAGCGACAGCTCTCCTCCTCGCCCTCCTTCCGCTCGCCGGCCCGGCGCGGGCCGAGGCAGCGCCTCCACCGGAACAGGCACCGGAGTTCGAGCGCTGCCTCGGCGAACTCGCCGCCCTGGCGCAGGAGCGCGGCGTGCCCCGGACGGTGGCCGACGCGGCTCTGTCGGGCATCGCGCCCGATCCCGGCGTGGTGCCGGCGACGCAGTCCCAGGCCGAGTTCGTCAAGCCGATCTGGGAGTACATCGAGGCGAGCGTGACGCCCGAGCGCATCGCCACGGGCCAAGCCAAGCTCGCGGAATGGTCCGAGGTGCTGGGGCGGATCGAGGCGGCCTACGGCGTCGACCGGCACGTGCTCGTCGCCTTCTGGGGCGTCGAGTCGAATTACGGGGCCGCCCTCGACGGTCCGGGCATCCGCCCGGTGATCCCGGCGCTCGCGACCCTGGCCTGCGGCGATACCGGCCGCCCCGGCCTCTGGCGCGACGAACTCGTCGCCGCCCTGCGCATCCTGAGCGACGGCGATGCCGACCGGGCGCGCCTGACCGGTTCCTGGGCCGGCGCCATGGGCCACACCCAGTTCATGCCGTCCGCCTTCCTGCGCCACGCGGTCGATTTCGACGGCGACGGCCGGCGCGACATCTGGCGCTCGGTGCCCGACGCGCTCGCCTCGACCGCGAAGTTCCTGAAGGATTTCGGCTGGCGGACGGGTGAGGGCTGGGTCCTCGAAGTGCGGCTGCCGGAGAGCTTCGACCATCGCCTCGCCGACGAGACCACGGAGCGCAGCTTCGCCGAATGGCGGGCGCTCGGCCTGGAGCCCGCGGCCGGCGCCTTCCCCGAGAGCGCGGAGCGTCGCGCCGCGCTCCTGCTGCCCACCGGCGCGAAGGGCCCCGCCTTCCTGCTCGAACCGAATTTTCGCGTGATCCTGCGCTACAACACGGCGCTCGCCTACGCGCTGACCGTGGCCCACCTCTCCGACCGGCTGCGCGGCGGCACCGGCTTCGTCCGGGACTGGCCGCGGGGCGTGCGCATGCTGACGACGGAGGAGCGCACCGATCTCCAGACCCGGCTCGCCGCCCTCGGCTACGCGGTCGGCGGCGCGGACGGCAAGATCGGGCCGAAGACGCGGAGCGCGATCCGTGCCTTCCAGGCGGCGACCGGTCTCGTGCCCGATGGCTACGCGGAACCCGCGCTCCTCGACCGGGTCCGGGCGGCGGGCGCGCCGGCCCCCTGATGCGCGTTCTCCTCGTCTACGGTCATCCCCGCCCCGACAGCTTCAATGCCGCCCTGCGGGACACGGCCGCCGCGGCGCTCGAAGCCGCGGGTCACGCGGTCGAGATCCTCGACCTCTACGGCCGGGATTTCGATCCGCGCCTGAGCGCGGGGGAGCGGGGCGCCTATTACGATGAGGGAGCCGAGCGGCCCGATCTGGCCGAGCACGTCGCCGCCCTGCGCCGGGCCGAGGCCCTGGTCTTCGTCTACCCCACGTGGTGGTTCGGGCCGCCGGCCATGGTGAAGGGGTGGCTGGACCGGGTCTGGCTGCCGGACGTGGCCTTCGCGCTCGGCGGTGCGAAGGTGCTGCAGCCGCGCCTGACCGACATCCGCCGCATCGCGGTCGTGACGACCTACGGCTCGCCGCGCTGGCTGCTCTGGCTCGTCGGCTGGCCCGACTGGCGCCTGTTCCGCTTCGGTATCCGCCCGCTCTGCGCCCGCGGCTGCCGGCTCGACTGGATCGCCCTGACCGGCATGGACCGGGCGACGCCGCGGATGCGGGCGCGTTTCGTCGCTCGGCTGCGCCGCCGTCTCGCGGCGTTCTGAGCAGCGTCAGACCGGCGGGAAGCGCTCGAAGCGCGGCAGTTCGTGCGCCTCCGCCATCCAGGCGACACGCTCGGCCACTTGGATATGCGCCTGCGGCGGCAGGGCTTCGGGCGTGTCGAGGGTCCCGGTCTGCACGTCGATCATGCCCGGCAGCATCTGCTCGTTGACGTAGAACAGGCCCGTGCCGCAGCGCCCGCAAAAATGCCGCCGCCCGTGCTCGGAGGAGGCGTAGACGGCCGGCTCGCCGGAAATCGTCACCTGCCCGGCCGGCACCATCGCCCAGCCGACCATCGGCGCGCCCGCGTGCCGGCGGCAATCGGAGCAGTGGCAGAGCGCGCTGTGCAGCACCTCCGAGGCCATCTCGTAGGTGATCGCCCCGCAATGGCAGCGTCCCGTCAGCATGGATCGTCCTCTCCGTCGCGCGGCGTTGCGAATCGAGCGGGACTTTAGAGGCCGCGGCCGGGTCCACAAAACGAGAAACCGCGGCAGCCGGATCCGGCTACCGCGGCTCCCTACCGAACGAGGGCCCAGGACGGTGGGCCCCCGCCCGGATTACTCCGCTGCCTGAAGGACCGGGGCCGGGGCAGCAGTCTCGACGATCGGCTTGCCGGCCAGCGCCGCGTGGAGCTTGGCCTCGTCGACCTCGTTCTCCCAGCGGGCGACCACGATGCAGGCCACCGCGTTGCCGATGAAGTTGGTGAGCGCCCGGCACTCCGACATGAAGCGGTCGATGCCGAGGATGAGCGCCATGCCGACGACCGGCACGGAGGGGACGACGGCCAGCGTCGCGGCCAGGGTGATGAAGCCCGAGCCGGTCACGCCCGCCGCACCCTTCGAGGAGAGCATGGCGACGAGGAGCAGGAGGATCTGCTCACCGAAGGTGATCGGGGTGTCGGTGGCCTGAGCGATGAAGAGCGCGGCCATCGTCATGTAGATGTTGGTGCCGTCGAGGTTGAACGAGTAGCCGGTGGGGACCACGAGGCCGACCACGGGACGCGAGCAACCGGCCTTCTCCATCTTGTCGATCAGCGAGGGCAGGGCGGACTCGGAGGACGAGGTCCCGAGCACCAGCATCAGCTCTTCCTTGATGTAGCGGATGAGCTTGAAGATCGAGAAGCCGTTGTAGCGGGCGACCGCACCGAGGACCACGATCACGAAGATGGCCGAGGTCAGGTAGAAGGCGCCGACGAGGTAGGCGAGGTTGGCCAGCGAGGAGATGCCGTACTTGCCGATGGTGAAGGCCATCGCGCCGAAGGCGCCGATGGGAGCGACCTTCATGATGATGTTGACGACGCCGAAGATGGCTTCCGACATCACCTTGATGATGTCGAGCACCGGCTTGCCGCGGTCGCCGAGGAAGGCGAGGCCGAAGCCGAACAGCACCGAGAAGAACAGAACCTGCAGGATCTCACCGCCCGCGAACGCGCCGACCGCCGTGGTCGGGATGATGTTCATCAGGAAGTCGGCGATGTTCTGCTCCTTGGCCTTGCCGGCATAGGTCGCGACCGCCTTCGGATCGAGCGAGTTCGGGTCGATGTGCAGGCCGTGGCCGGGCTGGAGCAGGTTGGCGACGATGAGGCCGACGATCAGGGCCAGCGTCGAGAAGGTGAGGAAGTAGGCCAGCGCCTTGCCGCCGACGCGACCGACCTTTTCTAGGTTCGTCATGCCGGCGATGCCGGAGACGACGGTGAGGAAGATCACCGGGGCGATGATCATCTTGACGAGCTTGATGAAGGCGTCGCCGAGCGGCTTCATGTCGGCGCCGAGCTTCGGATAGAAATGTCCGAGCGTGATGCCGATCGCGACGGCGACCAGAACTTGGAAATAAAGTGTGCGATAGATCGGCTTGGGCTTGGACGGCGCGTGGGGCGCGGTCAGTGGGGACGGCACGGCGGCCATGGGCGTTTCTCCCTGTCGGGTCGATCAATGGGTCCGTCGGCTCGGTCGCCCGGGCCTCCTTTCGGAGGAATCCAGCGCCTGCCGCTCTTGGTTTTGGCCTCGCGGCACACAGCTCTGCGGTTCGCTCATGGCTGCGTTTCGAAATGAGAATGGCAACCTGCGTGCCAACCGATCAAAACCTGTAAAATTTTGCTAATGCCTTGCAATGAATGATATTTCTCCTCTCGTTCCGGATCGGCGCCGGAAAGCCCTTGCGATGATCCGCACGCGGCGCGCCGAACCGTTCCGAGAATTCGCACTGGCTCCCGGGCCATGATCATGACCCCGGCCTCCGCGCAGGATTATCGGCGAGCCCTCATCGTCGCCGCGGGCCTCGCGGCCCTGATGCTGGCCGGCTGGCTCGGCGGCCGGATCGCGGAGCGCTGGGCACTGGCCGACCTGCGGCGCACGGCGGGCTCCGCGCTCGGCCTCCAGATCGCGGCCCTGCGCGCGGAGATGCAGACCCAGAGCTCCCTGCCCCTGGCGCTGGCCGCCGATCCCGAGATCGCGAAGGTGGTGCAGCCCTCGCCCGAGCCCGGCCTCGTCGAGGGCGTGAACGGACGGCTCGCCCAGATCGCCGGGGCCACGGGGGCGGCCGTGATCTACGTCATCGACGCGGAGGGCGTGACCGTCGCGGCGAGCAACGCGGGCAGCGAGCGCAGTTTCCTCGGCCGGGACTACGCCTTCCGGCCTTATTTCCAGCAGGCCATGGCGACGGGGTCCGGGTCGCAATTCGCCCTCGGCACGGTGAGCGGCCGGGCCGGCTTCTACCTCTCCCGCCGGCTGCCCCGCTCGTCCGGCGTCGTCGTCGTCAAGATCGAGTTCGACGGCGTCGAGACGGCCTGGCGCGCCGGCCGCGAGACCGTGTTCGTGACCGATCCGCGCGGGATCGTGCTGGTGGCGAGCGAGCCCGGCTGGCGCTTCACGACCCTGCGCAGCATCGACGCGGCGGAGCGGTGGCGCATCCGCGAGGCGCTCGAGTTCGGCGAGGCGCCGCTCGGCCCCCTGCCGGTCTTCTCGACGGAGGGGCCGGACGACCTCGTCCGGGTCGGCGGCGGACCGACCCCGGCCTGGCCGGCGCTGATGCTCGACGCCCCGATCCCCGGCACGGAGTGGCGGCTGCACACCCTGACGCCGATCGCCGCCCCGGTGGAGCGGGAGCGGGCGCTGGGCCGCGTCGTCGCCCTCCTGGCGATGGGTCTGGTCCTCGGCACGCTCGCGACCCTGATCGGCCGCCGCCGCCGGATCGCCACCCGCCTCGCGGAGGCGGCGGCGCGGCGCGAGGAGCTGGAGGCGCGGGTGGCCGAGCGCACGAGCGCGCTCAGCGAGGCCAACCGGCAGCTGCTGGCCGAGATAGAGGAGCGGCGCCGGGCCGAGGCCGAGCGCGAGCGCCTGGGCCGCGAACTCGCCCAGGCCGGGCGGCTCGCTGCGCTCGGGCAGTTCGCCGCCAGCATGGCCCACGAGATCAACCAGCCGCTGGCCGCGATCCGCTCCTATGCCGACAACACCGCGATCCTCGTGCGCCGGGGGCGGGTCGAGGACGCGGCGGAGAACGTCTCGGCCATCGGCCGGCTCACCGAGCGGATCGGCACCCTGACGCGCCAGCTCAAGAGCTTCGCCCGGCGCGCCTCGGGGCGTCGCGAGCCCGTGCGCCTCGCCGACATCGTCCGCGGAAGCCTGGAGGTCGTCGGCGTCCGGGCGGCGGAGGCCGGCATCCCGCTCGCCCTGCCGTCCCTGCCGTCCGACCTCGCGGTGCTCGGCGACAGCGCCCGGCTGGAGCAGGTCGTCGTCAACCTGCTCCAGAACGCCCTCGACGCGGTGTCGGACCGGCCGGAGCCGGCCGTCGCCCTGCGGGTCGAGGCGCAAGGCGAGCGGGTCGCCCTCGAAGTCAGCGACAACGGCCCCGGAATTCCGGAGACGGTGCAGGCCCAGGTGTTCGACCCGTTCTTCACCACCAAGTCGGAAGGCCTCGGCCTCGGTCTGGCCATCTCCCGCGGCATCGTCGAGGAATGCGGCGGAGCCTTGAGCCTGCGCTCGGGGCCGGAGGGCACGACCTTCCGGATGGATCTGGCGCGGGCCGCGGCCCCGCCGGAATCTGCGCGGAGCGGCGTGCCGGAGGGGAGCCTGGAGGCCACATGAGCAGCGACGCCGATCCGGCCTTCGATCCGTCCGAGCGGGTCGTCTTCATCGACGACGAGGAGGACGTGCGCCGCGCCAACCGCCAGAGCCTGGAACTCGACGGCTTCCACGTCGAGGTCTTCGAGGCGGCCGAACCCGCGCTCGCGGCGATCCGGGCGGAGCCGCCGGGGGTGGTCGTGACCGACGTGCGCCTGCCGGGGATCGACGGCCGCGCCCTGTTCGAGCGCATCCGGGCGACCGATCCGGACCTGCCGGTGATCCTGATCACCGGACACGGGGACATCTCCATGGCGGTCGCCTCGATGCGGGAGGGCGCCTACGACTTCCTCGCCAAGCCCTATCCGGCCGAGGCGTTGATGGGCTCCGTGCGCCGGGCCCTCGACCGCCGCCGCCTCGTTCTCGAAAATCGCCGCCTCCATGCGCGGCTCGACGCGGCGATCGAGGAGGATCCCGCCTTCCTCGGCATCTCGCCGGAGATCGTGCGCCTGCGCCGCCTCGTGCGCGACGTGGCCTCGGCCGATGTCGACGTGCTGGTGCTTGGCGAGACCGGATCGGGCAAGGAGGTGGTGGCCAGCGCCCTCCACCGCTGGAGCCGGCGCGCGTCGAAGAACTTCGTGGCCATGAATTGCGGGGCGCTGCCCGACAGCGTGGTGGAGAGCGAGCTGTTCGGCCACGAGGCCGGCGCCTTCACCGGAGCCCTAAAGCGCCGGGTCGGGCGCATCGAGCACGCGCAGGGCGGCACGCTGTTCCTCGACGAGATCGAGAGCATGCCGCTGGCGCTTCAGGTGAAGCTGCTGCGCGTCCTTCAGGAGCGGGTGGTCGAGCCGCTGGGCACCAACGAGCGCCGGCCCGTGGACATGCGCGTGGTCTCGGCGACCAAGGTCGATCTCGGCCAGGAGGCCGCGGCCGGCAGCTTCCGCGACGACCTCTATCACCGCCTCAACGTCGTCACCGTCGCCATCCCGCCCCTGCGCGAGCGGCGGGAGGACATCCTGCTGCTGTTCCAGCACTTCCTGACCCGCGCCGCGAACCGGTTCGGGCGCGAGGCGCCCGCGCTCACGGGGGCGATGCGCGACCATCTCCTGCGCCATTCCTGGCCCGGCAACGTGCGCGAACTCGATCATTTCGCGGAACGCTGCGCCCTCGGTCTCGCCGGACAGGCGACCCCGGAGGCGCCTGCCGCCGCGCCGCTCAACCTGTCGGAGCAGGTCGAGCGCTTCGAGCGCGGCCTGATCCGCGAAGAACTGATCATGAGCGGGGGCGACGTGCGGCTGGCGTCGGAATCCCTCGGCGTGCCGCGCAAGACCCTCTACGACAAGATCGCCCGCTACGGGCTGACGCCGACCGACTTCCGCTGAGGGGGCCCTCTCAGGCCGCGGCGGCCTGACGGGTCGGGCAGACGCGGTCGCGGCCGGTCCGCTTGGCCTCGTAGAGCGCCCGGTCCGCCCGCTCGACGAGATCGTGGGCGGATTCACCCGGCCGGTACTGCGCGACGCCGACCGAGATCGTCACCTGTCCCACCACCTCGCCGCTGCCGCGCTTGACCAGCCGCTGGCTGCGCAGCCGGTGGCAGATCTCGAGGGCGAGATCGACGCCGGCGGCGATGCCGGCCTGACCCAGCACGATCACGAATTCCTCGCCGCCGTAGCGGGCGGCGAGATCGCGGTCGGTCACCTTCTCCTTGAGCAACCGGCTGACGAGGCGCAGCACCTGATCGCCGAAGCGGTGACCGTGCTGGTCGTTCAGGCCCTTGAAGTGGTCGATGTCGAGGATGAGCAGGGAGAAGGTGCTGCCCGGATCGGCCTGGACCTGCGCGATCGCCTGCCGCAGATGGCCGTCGAAGCTCTTGCGGTTGGCCAGACCCGTGAGCCCGTCGGTGGCGGCGGCGTGCTGCATCGCGACGAGATCCCCGCGCAGCCGGGCGATATCCGTCGCGGCCGCCGAGAGCTGCTCCTCCAGCACGCGGTTGCGCGCCTCCGCCTGCTCGGTCTCGGAGAGCAGGGCAACGACCGCCTTCATCAGGTCGTCGACGGTTGCGCGGGTCTGCAGGCGGCCGGCCCAGTGGGCCAGCACGCTGCCGTACCCGGCCAGGGCGCTCCGGTTGCCGGAGATCCGATCGACGAGCCCGCCCGCCGCCTCCGCCAGCCGGCCCGCCCCGTCGAGCACCCGATCGTCGATTTTCCCGTTGGCGAAGAGCGCCTCGTAGATCTCGCCGGCCCGCTCGTCGGTAAGCCCTCCGTCGGGCGCGAGGCAGGGGCCGAGGATCTCGGTGAGCTGCGGGGTGCCGTCGCTGAAGAAGGCGTGGAGCAGTTCGTAGTTTCGGGGCGAGTGCGGGAGGTCGATCCGTTCCATCGCCTCCCAGGCGAGCTGGGCCGACAGCCGGACGCGCTCGGCGCTCGAGAGGGCCTGCTGCCGCGCATCCCCTTGCATCACCGTCCAAGCCCCCGCCCTTCACCGTTTCGTCCGGCACCCTAAGGCGGCGATCCTTAAATTTCGGTCTTTTCCGGCGCCCGGATCAGATGTCAGCCCGCGGCGACTGTGTCAGGACCTGCGCTCATCATCGGGCCTGGACGAAAGACCAATAGAACCGCATCGGCGGCGGTCACGGGGCCGGATGACGGCTGTCGGAAGCCGGCCCCGCGCGGTTTTCCTCACCGCGCCGCTTACCGCTCACTCGATGCCGAGCTTGTCCTTCAGCAGCGCGTTCACGGCCGCCGGGTTGGCCTTGCCGCCGGTCGCCTTCATGGTCTGGCCGACGAACCAGCCCAGCAGCGTGGGCTTGGCCTTGGCCTGCTCCACCTTGTCCGGGTTCTGGGCGATGATCGCGTCGATGGCCGCCTCGATGGCGCCGGTATCGGTGACCTGCTTCATCCCGCGGGTCTCGACGATCGCGCGCGGGTCGCCGCCCTCGGACCAGACGATCTCGAACAGGTCCTTGGCGATCTTGCCCGAGATCACGCCCTCGCCGATGAGATCGACGATGGTGCCCAGCTGCTCGGCGGTGACCGGCGTGTCCTCGATGGAGCGCCCCTCCTTGTTGAGGCGCCCGAACAGCTCGTTGATCACCCAGTTCGCCGCGGCCTTGCCGTCGCGGCCCCGCGCCACCGCCTCGAAGTAATCGGCGGACGCCCGCTCGGCCACGAGCACGCCGGCATCGTAGGCGCTCAGCCCGTAATCCTTGATGAAGCGGGCCTTCTTGGCGTCGGGCAACTCCGGCAGGCCGGAGGCGAGGCCATCGACATAGGCTTGGTCGAATTCGAGCGGCAGCAGGTCCGGATCAGGGAAGTAGCGGTAATCGTGCGCCTCTTCCTTCGAGCGCATGGAGCGGGTCTCGCCCTTGCCCGGATCGAACAGGCGGGTCTCCTGATCAATCGTGCCGCCATCCTCCAGGATCGCGATCTGGCGCCGCGCCTCGGTCTCGATGGCCTGGCCGATGAAGCGGATCGAGTTGACGTTCTTGATCTCGCAGCGCGTGCCGAGCGGCTCGCCGGGGCGGCGCACGGAGACGTTCACGTCGGCGCGAAGGCTGCCCTTCTCCATGTCGCCGTCGCAGGTGCCGAGATAGCGCAGGATCGTGCGCAGCTTCGTCACGTAGGCCTTGGCCTCCTCCGACGAGCGCAGATCGGGCCGCGAGACGATCTCCATCAGGGCGACGCCCGAACGGTTGAGATCGACGAAGCTCTTGGTCGGGTCCTGATCGTGCAGGGACTTGCCGGCATCCTGCTCCAGGTGCAGCCGCTCGATGCCGACCGTGATCGCGCCGCCATCGGGCAGATCGACCAGCACCTCGCCCTCGCCGACGATCGGGTCCTTGTACTGCGAGATCTGGTAGCCCTGCGGCAGGTCCGGGTAGAAGTAGTTCTTGCGGTCGAACACCGAGCGCAGGTTGATTCTCGCCTTGAGGCCGAGGCCGGTTCGCACGGCCTGGGCCACGCATTCCTCGTTGATGACGGGCAGCATGCCGGGCATGGCCGCGTCCACCAGCGAGACGTGGTCGTTGGGCTCGCCGCCGAACTCGGTCGAGGCGCCGGAGAACAGCTTGGAGCGGCTCGTGACCTGGGCGTGGATCTCCATGCCGATCACGACCTCCCAGTCGTGCAGGCCGCCCTTGATGAGCTTCTTCGGATCGACGCGCTCGGTCATGTTCGTCTCGGATACCGGCGGCGCCGCCGGATCGGCGCCTTTCAGGGTGTGTAGGGAGCGGGTGCGGGACGGGTCAAGCGGGAGCGGGGCTGCCCGGCCGCCAGGCCGCCAGCGTCACGGCGGGCCCGTTCACGAAGTCCGGGTCGTCGGCGATGATCCGCGTCTCGGTCAGCCCGTGATGGGCGAGCACGCGGATGATGTCCGGCAGCTCCATCCAGCGGGTCTTGCTCTGGTTGCCGCCCCAGAAGGTCGCAAGACCGCGATCCCGGTAGACCAGCTCGTGCAGGTTCAGGCGCATCCCCGCGTGCTCGACCGGGCGGGGCACGTGCCGGTTCAGGCGGGGTTGGGCGGCGTAGTAATGCGTCCAGAGGAAGAGCCGGTCGGAGCGGGCGGCGGCGAGCCGGAGCAACTCCAGCGGATCGAGCATGTGGTAGAGGATGCCGCAGGCGAAGATCAGGTCGTAGCGCGGCCCCGGCTCCGCGAGGTGCCGGCTCACGTCGCCGAGCAGGAAGGTCGAGCGGCTGAGCCCGGCGATGTTCTTGACGATGAGCGACTTGAGGAAGGCCTCCGAGTTCGACTCGACCGCCGTCACGCTCTTCGCGCCGAGCGCTTCGAACTGGCAGGTATGGGCGCCTTCCAGCGGCCCGAGTTCGAGGATGTCGTAGCCCTCGAAGCGCCCGTCTCTCCCGAGGATCTCCGCCGCCTGCCGCGGGCGCGGGTCGGCCCGAAAACCCGGCAGGCCGCCGCCGACCGGCAGGTCGGGAACGAGTTCGCTGAGATCGCTCGCCCAGCGCCCCTCGAACAGGTCGTAGGCGTTGCGGTGGCTCGGCGTGGTGGTGAGGAAGACCCGCTTCATGCCGCCCCTATAGCTGCCTCGCGGGTCAGCGTCATGGCGCGTGCAACAGGATCCTGTCGCCTGCGGCAGGATCCTGCCGGCCGAGGGCCTCCGCGGCGCCCTCGCGCGGCCAAGCCGAAGCCGGGCCGCCCGCGGCCGAGCGGCCTCAAACCACCGGCACGCCGCGCCCCTTGGCCTGTTCCGCCGGCTCGACATGGATCACCACCACGGCGCCCTCGACCTGCGCCTCGATCACCTCCTCCAGCCGGTCGCAGATCGCGTGGGATTCCGAGACCGTCATCTCGCCGGGCACGACGAGGTGGAAGTCGATGAAGGTGGCGCTGCCGGCATGCCGCGTGCGCACGTCGTGCGCCTCCAGGGCGCCCTCGCCGTGGGTCGAGATCAGCGCCCGGATGCGGGCGATCATCTCGGGCGAGGCCGCCTGATCCATGAGCCCGCTGATGGAATCGCGCACCATCGTCCAGCCGGACCACAGGATGTTGAGGGCGACGAGGCCCGCCACGATGGGGTCGAGCACCAGCGTGCCCGTCGCCAGCACGAGCCCGACGCCGACGAGGACGCCGCAGGAGGTCACCACGTCGGCGACGATGTGGCGGGCATCCGCCATCAGGGCGGGCGAGCGCAGGCGCCGTCCGCGGCGGAACAGCACCAGCGCCCAGGCGGCGTTGATCACCGTGGCGACCCCGTTGACGGCCAGACCCAGCGCGGGTGCGTCGAGCGGCTGCGGCGCGATGATGCCGAAATAGGCCTCGCGCAGGATCAGCAGGGCGGCCACGATGACGAGCGCCCCCTCGATCACCGCGGAGAAATACTCGGCCTTGTGGTGGCCGTAGGGGTGGTCCTCGTCGGCCGGCTGCGCGGCGACCCGCACCGCCAGGAAGGCACAGGCCGCGGCCACCACGTTGATGATGCTCTCCAGCGCGTCCGAATAGAGCGCGAGGCTGCCGGTAAGCCAGTAGGCAGCGAACTTGAGCCCCATGACGAGCGCGCCCACGGCGGCGCTCGCGAGGGCGGCCTTCTCGGTACCGGTCATGCGCGTTCTGGGGGCGGGGAGGGGATGACCCGGCCATACGATCCGCGGGCCCGGAAGGCCACGGCAAAGGTTTTAGCCCGGGCTATCGCCCTCCGTTGCCGCCGCCGTCGCCGGCCCGGTGGCCGGAAGGCGCCCGCGGGCGACCTCCTTCGCGCGGGCGCGCTCGGCCATGTCGCGGGCGCGCTGCGCCCGGCGGGCATAGCCGCGGCCGAGCCAGCCGAAGCGCGCCCGCTGGGCCAGAGCCTCGAAGCGGCCGGCCTCCCGCTCCCAGTAGCGGATGAGCTGCGCGTCGAGGGTCTCGTGCGGCGCGCGTTTCCCGGTGCCGGCCGTCGCGGGGTTTGAGATGGCGGGGTCTGTCGTGGCAAGGTCTGTCATGGCGAGATGATCCTCGGGGCAGGACCGCAGCTCACGCCTCGGGTGCGGGCGGGGCGTCGGTCTCCTCGACCACCAGCGCGGTCGCGTCGCCGCGGAAGCTGCCGGGGCCGACATCGCCGGTCGGATGGCCCGGCGTGCCGAAGGGCTGGCTCGGATAGGCCTCCTCGAAGCGGCGGCGGGCATCGTCCGCATCCTCCGCCTTGAGGGTGAGCTGCGGCGTTCCGGTCAGGGGCCAGCGCGGATCGGCGGGATCGCGGGGGCGCAGGGCGTACCATTTCATCGGGGGCGGGCGTCTCCATCGTATCGGGAACACAACGCGCGAGAAGCCGCCCGGGCTGCACGCCTACGACCCGGCGCGAGGGGGTGAGGGTGCGCGACGTCCGCGCTCGGAATCGAGCCGCCATTTGCGTCGCGCGCCCATCCGTGCTGATGGCGCGGCATGCGCGTGGACCTGTTCGATTTCGAGTTGCCGGAGGAGGCGATCGCCCTGCGTCCGGCCAGCCCCCGCGACGCGAGCCGCCTGCTCGTGGTGCGGCCCGGCGCGCCGCCGACGGACAGCGCCGTGCGCGACCTGACCGGATTTCTCGGCCCGGGCGATGCCCTCGTCTTCAACGACACCCGCGTGATTCCGGCACGCCTGTCCGGCATCCGCCACCGGCCCGGCGGCACGGGCCTGCGCTGCGAGGCGATGCTGCACCTGCGCGAGGCGCCCGATCGCTGGCGCGCCTTCGCCCGGCCGGCCAAGCGCCTCGCGGCGGGCGACCGCATCCGCTTCGGCGGCGAGGGAGCGAGCGAGGTCTGCGCTCTCGCCGGGCTCGACGCCACGGTGGAGGAGAAGGGGGAGGGCGGCGAGATCCTGCTGCGCTTCGACCTCGCCGGGCCGGCCCTCGACGAGGCCATCGCCGGCCTCGGCGCCCTGCCGCTGCCCCCCTACATCGCCGGCAAGCGCGCAACCGACGCGCAGGACACGACCGACTACCAGACCGTCTACGCCCGCGAACCGGGGGCGGTCGCCGCCCCCACAGCCGGCCTGCACTTCTCCGACGACCTGCTCCGGCAGATCGATGCGGCGGGGATCGAGCGGGTCCACCTCACGCTGCATGTCGGGGCGGGCACCTTCCTGCCGGTGAAGGCGGAGGACACCGAGGCGCATCGCATGCATGCCGAGATCGGCCTTCTCGACGCTCCAACCGCCGAACGGCTCAACGCCGTGCGGGCGCGGGGCGGGAAGATCGTGGCGGTCGGCACCACGGCCCTTCGGCTCCTGGAGAGCGCGGCCTCGCCCGAGGGCACGATCCGCCCCTTCTCCGGGCCGACCGACATCTTCATCACGCCGGGCTACCGCTTCCGCGCGGTCGACGCCCTGGTGACGAACTTCCACCTGCCGCGCTCGACCCTGTTCATGCTGGTCTCGGCCTTCTCCGGCCTCGACACCATGCGCGCGGCCTACGCCCACGCCATCGCCGCGGGCTACCGGTTCTACTCCTACGGCGACGCCAGCCTGCTCTTCCCGGAGGCCGCCGAATGAGCCGCCGCGCGCCGTTGCGGATCGATGTCGCCCGGGTGATCGACCGCTATCTCGGCCTCGTGGCGCGCGAGGGCGCCCCGCGTCTGCGCGGGCTCTACCTCGTCGGCTCGGTGGCACTCGGCGATTACCGGCCGGGCGCGAGCGACATCGACTTCGTCGCCCTGCTCGACGCGCCGCCGACGGCGGAGGAAACGGACGCGCTGGCGCGGGTCCATGCCGCGCTCGCCTCGCACGGCGCCCCCGCCTTCGACGGCTTCTACATCCGGGCCGAGGCCCTGCGGCGCCCGCCCGAACGAGGGGCGGCGCTGCCGTTCAGCCTCGAGGGCCGTTTGCGCAGCGGCGAGATCTGCCGCGAGGTCTCGCCGGTGACTTGGCGCTGCCTCGCCCGCTCGGGCCGCCCGATCCTTGGGCCGGCGCCCGCGGCGCTCGGCATCGCGGACGACGACGAGGCCCTGCGTGCCGACGGCCTCGCCAACCTCGACGGATACTGGCGGCGCTGGATCGCGGAAAGCGAGGCGGCGCTCGCGCGCAAGGCCGAGGGCGAGGCCTGCGCCGCCGACGCCCTCGCCTGGGGCGTGCTCGGGGTCGCCCGCGTAGCCTGCACCCTCGCCACGGGGCAGATCGTCTCGAAGAGCGGGGGCGGGCGCTTCGCCCTGGACCTGTTGCCGGAGGCGCGGCACCCGGTGGTGCGGGAGGCCCTCGCGGCCCATCGCGGCGAGACGGAGCGCGTCCCGCAGGCCACGATCCGCGCCGGCCTCGACACCATGCGTTTCCTGATCGACACCGCGCACGGCTCCGCCCCCGGCGCGCAGGCTCCCACATCCCCGGACCGATGACAGATCCCAGCGACTTCTCCTTCACGGTCTCCGCCACCGACGGACAGGCCCGCACCGGCCACATCGCGATGCCGCGCGGACAGATCCGCACGCCGGCCTTCATGCCGGTGGGGACCGCGGCGACCGTCAAGGCGATGTACCCGGATCAGGTGCGCGATCTGGGCGCCGACGTGGTGCTCGGCAACACCTACCACCTGATGCTGCGCCCCGGCGCCGAGCGCATGGCGCGGCTCGGCGGCCTCCACCGCTTCATGCGCTGGGAGGGGCCGATCCTCACCGATTCCGGCGGCTTCCAGGTGATGTCGCTCTCCGCCCTGCGGAAGATCGACGAGGAGGGCGTGACCTTCCGCTCCCACATCGACGGCACCGCCCACCGCATGAGCCCGGAGCGCTCCATCGAGATTCAGGGGCTGCTCGGCTCCGACATCCAGATGCAGCTCGACGAGTGCGTGCGCCTGCCGGCCGAGCGCTCGGAGATCGAGAAGGCGATGCACCTGTCGCTGCGCTGGGCCGAGCGCTGCCGCGTCGCCTTCGGCGAGCAGCCGGGCAAGGCGATGTTCGGCATCGTCCAGGGCGGCGACCTGCCGGACCTGCGCGTCGAGAGCGCGCGGGCGCTGACCGGACTCGACCTCAAGGGCTACGCCATCGGCGGGCTGGCCGTCGGCGAGCCGCAGGCGGTGATGCTCGCGATGATCGAGACGGTGGAGCCGCACCTGCCGTCCACCAAGCCGCGCTACCTCATGGGCGTGGGCACGCCCGACGACCTGATGCAGTCGGTGATGCGCGGTATCGACATGTTCGACTGCGTGATGCCGACCCGCGCCGGGCGCCACGGGCTGGCCTATACCCGCCACGGCCGGATCAACCTGCGCAACGCCCGCCACGCCGAGGACACGCGGCCCCTCGACGAGGCCTCGGACTGCCCGGCGGCGCGGGACTATTCGCGCGCCTATCTCCACCACCTCGTCCGCTCGGACGAGATCCTGGGGATGATGCTGCTGACCTGGAACAACCTCGCCTATTACCAGTCCCTGATGGCCGGCATGCGCGCGGCGATCACTGCCGGGCGGCTCGCTGCCTTCGTGGGCGAGACCAAGGAAGGCTGGGCGCGGGCCGAGGCCGCCGCGAAGGGCTGACGCCGCCGGCCCCGCCGTCCCGAAGAGGCGGAGCCGATGAGAACGGCCGGGGGTGCGATCCGCCTCAGCGGATCTCGGCGCGCTTCTGAGACTTGTTGTAGCTGGTGATCGCCGCCTGGCAGTCGGGCGAGAGACGCGACTTGTTCTGCTTGAAGCAGGCGCGCACCTCGGCGCTGTCGGGGGCGAAGTCGCCGCAATAGCTCAGGTAGTCGCCGGTGCAGTGTTGGCGCAGGGCGCTGCGGTCGCCCGCCGGGGCTCCGGCGGGGGCAGCGAGCGCCGCGCCGGTGGTCAGCATCAGGGCGATGGCGGTGCGTGCGATCATGAAACTCTCGAACTCCAGAAGATCACGGTCCGGTCCGCCGAGAACTCCGGCCAACCCCGGGTCGGGGGAACGCGTTCAGCGGCATCGGGCGCCCGGATCACGCCGGGCGGGGCTGTAGAGCCCGGCGATCGGGCGAGAGTGCGGCCGGCTCGTGGCAGGCCAAGTCACGAAACCGCCTCGGAAAACGCCCGATTCCGGACGCTGTCCGCACCCCTCAGCGCGGATGGGCCAGCACGCGGAAGACGCCCGTGGGGTCGTCGCGCCCGCTCTCCTGCGCGGCCTTCAGCCCCGCCACGATCCGCCCCGCCACGGGCAGGCGGTAATGCAGCGGGTCCCAGTAATTCGTGTCCTGCGCGGTGATGGGGGAGGGGATGCGGAAATCCACCACCGTCGCGCCGCGCACCGCGCCGATCCGCGCCACCCGCTCCTTGCAGGCGGCCTCGCGCGTCCCGGCCGGCGTGCCGGGCGCGCCCTGCACCGCGACGTGGACGGGGGTGAACAGCACGAGCTTGCGCGTCTCGGCCGGCGCCTGGGCGAGCAGGGCGTCGAGCCAGTCGAGCGCCGGCATCGGCGCGTCGGGCGGTGCCGGCCGGTGGCCCGGCTCGGCCTCGGCAGCCTCCTGGGCCGCGCGGGTGCTGCGGATGTGCTCCGCGGCCCGGGCGGCGTCGTACGACGCCTCGGGCGGGGTGAAGACCGCGTAGCCGTTCGCCGCGAGGCGCGCCCGCACGAGGCCGAGCCGGAACAGCAGCCCGTCGAAGGCGGTGCCGAGGCTCTGCCCGTTGACCTGCCGCAGCGCTCCGAAGGCGGCCCCCGGCGCGTAGAGCCAAGCGGGAAAGGCGCGGAAGGTGAGGCGCCGCCGGTCCGCATCCGGCTCGCACCACGTGGAATCGAGGCCGAGGATCAGCATCCTCGGCCGGTTGTGGCGCAGATAGAGCCGGGCGAGTTCGCTCTGCTCGAAGGGCGTGGCCGCGTTCATCGACAGGTTGGCGAAGCGCCCGCCGAACGCAGTCCTAAGCTCGGCGGGATCGAGCAGGCGCGCCGTGGAGGTGCCGAACACCGCCGCGTCGTAGGCGCCGCTGCGGGCGACCTGCGGGTACATGAAGCGCTGGTTGCCATCCATCAGCGGCCCCTGCGCCCGGCCCGGCCCGGCCCGCAGGCCGTAGGGGTCGAGGGCGGCGACGAAGCCGATGCAGGCCGCCCCGGCCAGGGCGGCCGCGGCCAGGAACAGCAGGGCGAAGCGCCGCCATTCCGGCGGCGACCCGGCCGGGTGCGCTCTCGTCATCGGATTTCGTGTCGACCCTGTGGATGGCGGCGCGGGAGACCGTGTTGACCCTCCCGTTCCGCTCCCCTATTGCGAGCCCCACGCTCCGAGCGCAACCGGCCCGCCCCGCGGCGCCCAGCCCCGGACAGCGAGCGCGTAGCTCAGTTGGTAGAGCAACGGACTTTTAATCTGTAGGTCCTGGGTTCGAGTCCCAGCGCGCTCACCATTCTTCCCAAGGCACTTAGTAGCAGCCATCCCAGGAAGACTCATTGCTGGGTAACGCCTAGAGGTGTCGCCACCGAACGTCGCGGCTGATCACCACCACGAATCACTTGTGAGTCTCTATCGGAAGAGGAATGCTTCCAGCCGGTGCACACGGGCACTGAACAAAAGTTTTTTGACCCTCAACCTTCGGTCCACTTAAGGTGGCAGCCCGACCCGCCGGAAAGCAGTTTATGGCCGTCCCAACCAATGCAGATCCGGCAGTTTTCGCCTCTGCCTCCTCAATTATCGAAGAGTTACGCAAAGACATTAGAGACAATACAACGAAGTTGATGATAGGCGCGACAAGAGTTACATCCAACTACGAAAAAAGTTACAAAATTAAAGCGCTGACACGCGAACAAGCACGCTATGTCGCGAATGCTTCCGATTATGAACTTGATAGCATTATTGAGCATATTTCATACATAAATGATGCCCTGGACGGCATTAGGTCGACCGCAGAAGCCGTCTTGTCTGAGATATATTTAGGCGCAACCAAATCTTCAAAATTTCAATCGCGCCCGGATTCAGCAGAAGATGTAATCAAGGTCGTTAATGCATTGAAAAACAGTTTCGCTCAATTAAAATATTTTCATGGCGTCTTGCAGATTGAGCGGACAACAGTCCCAATCATTCCCGCACAGCAACCTGCGCCAATTAGAGTTGGGATAGTTAACAACCATCTCGATTTGACGATTTCACAGACAGTAACCGGAGCGATTTCCCCAGGATCAATCGAAAAGCTCCGCGCCGCGACTCAAGAGTTACTAAGCCGCACCTTAGATCAAATAGGTTCTAGTTCCAACATCGACCCACGACTTTCCCCAAACCTTTCTGGCCTCAACAATTATTTGTCGAGCAACATGACGGAAATGCCGATTGAGGCACTAGGTTTAAACTACCAGTTTGCCAAGAGAAGCTTCGAATCAACGAAGGAAACAATACCAGAACCACTTGCAGAGCAAATAGATCAAGTGCTTGTGACGGTAAACGTCATCCTTAATCAATACGAAGAATGGCGCTTATACATTTCAGCCGAGACTGCCCTCACACTGTCATCAGCCTCAATGCAGGCCGTCGTAGGAATCAGCCATGATGTTGAAGAATTTTTTGAGAATAACGTAGCCCTCGTTGAGCCGAAGCTAGTGAATAGACTCAGGGAAATCACAGATGCTTATTCTCAAGGTTTAGTGAATCTTGAGTCAGCTGCGGTGCCGTTGATTGAAAGCCTAGGGAATATATTTTCTGAATTGTCCCGCTTCGTCATTAGCCAATCACCTGTAGCCTTGGATGGAATCACTACATCCGGCGCAGTCATACTATTTCTAGGCTTTGCCATTAAATCAATAGAAACCTTTACACCGACCCTTTCTGGATTTCCGCCTCTGAGCTACCTCATTGATGTACAGAAATTTGCACACAAACAATTCTCTTTAATCAAGGACTCACTCCCAGGTGCTTTTTGAGTTTGGATTTCGGCAATCGATTGCGTTTCAGCCAAGCAAGTTAAGTGTTAGGCTACGACGCCCTGTTGAAAAAATTGCCGAGCTATTCGCCTCATTGCTAGCATTTGCTGGTCATTTCTGAAGACATAATCACCGACGTGAGCAACACGGGCATCGAAATGAGTGTGAGCGTCGATAGAAACCATCCGCAAACTGTTGCAGAAGGAGTAGTTCTCTCTCAAGAACAGCCTTGACTTCTCATCGATCGATGCACCGTAAAACAAAATGAATCCATCCCACGAAGAAGGTTAACCCGTCTCCGCCCTCTGTTGATGAAGCTTTTCTCTAATCGGGTGAGGGCTGATCGTTTTATCAGGAGGAATCCTCCTGGAACGCGGGAGCATCTGGTCAAATCTGTTCCAACAGGCGGGACGCTGATTTGTCGGAACGGGAATTACCGGGTTGTGTAGCTCGCAGATACTCGCGACGTCCCACCGGTTCCAACCGACTTGAGCGGTTCGTGCCATAGCTCACACGCATCGATCGGCCGGCCTCGCTGATCAGGCCCACCGTGCTACGGTCGCGCCATGCCTCGTTTCTCCGTCTTCTTCTGCGCCGCTTCCGCCCTGCTCACGGCCTACCTCGCGTGGTCGTATGCCCATGCCGAGGAAATGGAACGCGCGAGGGTGCCGGCCGTGGAGCAACGGATGCACTGAGCGGTGCTGGCCCCTGAGATCTTGGACCGCGTCCAGGCCTCCGGGCGATATTCCGCGAGGCCGGTAACTCCGCCGCTTCTGCCGCGTTGAGCCAGCGAACCACGATGTCGCGGCATGCTTCTCGCGTCGGCTCGGGCCCTCTCCAGCGGTGAAAGTTTGCGCCATGTCCTTTGGCTTCTTCGGCTTCTCCGTCGGACCACCCCCTGCACGCGCCGTCACCGCGCAACCCGCGCGTAGCGGAGCCGACCGTCCGGCGCCGCCGGGAGCCGGCAGTCAGGTTCTCGCGACGACGCATGAAGGGGCGGCCGGGACGGGGCCGGCGAGCCGGCTCGTCCGGCCGGAAACCCCGCGGCGCTGAGACAGGCGTCCGTCGCCCTCTCGCATGGCGGGAGGCGGTGCCGCTCGGGCCGGCACAGGCTGGCCCTTAACGAGGCGCGAAGCGGTTCCAGCGCCGGCATCGTCGTCATCCGGACCGATGGGGCTCGGGCCCCGGCACGGCTCGACAGCCCGGCCAACGCGGTGAATTTCGCCGACCGTCGACGACGGCGTTGCGGGCTTGTCTTCAGACCCTCGACGGGAAAAAGACTTGTCTTCCCTTATCTTCATCCGGAGGAGATCGTTGTTTTCCTCAGCACCGAATGTTTGAACTAAGCATTCATTGATCTTGCGCCGAACGATGGGCCATCCTGGCGGCACGCGGCCCATCGGCTGATCGTCGGCTTGGGGTCGGCGGCGGCGGGGCTGCGCCCAGTTTTCCCGGATCGATGTCGCGTTCAGTCCCCCATCTCTCGCTCGAAGGCGTGGCCTACCGCTACGGCCCGCACCCGGTGCTCGACCGGGTCGATCTCGCCGTCGCGGCGGGGGAGCGCGTCGGGATTCTCGGGCGCTCGGGCGTCGGCAAATCGACGCTGCTGCAGCTTCTCGCCGGCCTCGTCGCGCCCGCCTCGGGGGTCGTGCGGCTCGGCGGCGTGCCGGTGCGCGGGCCGGTCCCGGGCTGCACGGTGATGTTCCAGCGGCCCGCGCTGCTGCCCTGGGCCAGCGTGCTCGACAACGTGCTGCTGCCCGCCCGCCTCTCGGGGCGCCTGGGCCGCGACCGGGCCGGGTGCGAGGGGCAGGCGCGCCGCCTCCTCGACGATCTCGGGCTCGGCGAGCGGGCGGAGGCCAAGCCGCACCAGCTCTCCGGCGGCCAGCAGCAGCGGGCGGCGCTCGCCCGGGCGCTGGCGAGCGAGCCCTCGCTGCTGCTGCTCGACGAGCCGTTCTCGGCGCTCGATCCCGAGATGCGGGCCGCCCTGCGGGCCGACGTGCTGCGGCTCGCCCGCGCCCGGGGCCTGACCCTGATCGTCGTCACCCACGATCTGGCCGACGTCGCCGCGCTGGCCGAACGCGCCGTGGTGCTGGACGGACGCCCGGCCCGGGTCGCCGCCGACTTTCCCCTCGGCGCCGATGCGGAGGCCGCCCTGCGCCGCCGCCTGGATCCGCCGGCCCGCGCCGCCTGACCCCCCGATTTCGAGACCGATGATGAGCGCCCCCGACGACCTCTCCGCCCTGTGGACGCACGAGTGGACGCGCGCCGACTGGACGCGCCGCGACACGCTCGATGCACTCGCCCGCGGCGGGCTCGCGGCCCTACTCGGCGGGGGCGGGCTCGCCCTGCCGGGACGGGCGCACGCGGCCGAGGACGAGACCGTGCGCATCGGCTACCTGCCGATCACCGACGCGACCGCGCTGCTGGTGGCCCACGCCAAGGGCTACTTCGAGGAAGCGGGCCTCAAGGTCGCCGAGCCGACGCCGGTGCGCTCGTGGTCGGCGCTGGTCGAGGGGTTCGCGGCCGGCAAGTTCAACCTCGCCCATCTCCTCAAGCCCATCCCCGTCTGGATGCGCTACAACAACAAGTTCCCGGTCAAGATCCTGGCCTGGGCCCACACCAACGGCTCCGGCATCGTCGTCGGGGGCAAGAGCGGGATCGAGGATTTCCGGGGGCTCGCCGGCAAGCGCGTCGCGGTGCCCTACTGGTACTCGATGCACAACGTCGTGCTGCAATACGCCTTACGCGAATCCGGCGTCGTGCCGGTCATCCGGGGCGATGCGGGTCCCAACGAGTGCGCCCTGCAGATCCTGGCGCCGCCCGAGATGCCGGCGGCGCTCGCGGCGGGCAAGATCGACGGCTACATCGTCGCCGAGCCCTTCAACGCCCTGGGCGAGGTCAAGGCCGGCGCGCGGATGCTGCGCTTCACCGGCGACATCTGGAAGAACCATCCCTGCTGCGTCGTCGTCGCCCACGAGGGGCAGGTCGCGGCCAACCCCGCCTGGGCCGGCAAGGCGGTCGACGCCATCGTGCGCGCCCAGGCCTATTGCGTGAAGAACCGCGAGGAGGTCGCCCGCCTGATCGCGAAGGAGGGACGCGGCTACCTGCCGATGCCCGCCGACATCGTGATCAAGGCCACCACCGATTACGGCCCGGCCTACGAGGCGAGCGGCGCGATCCGCCATCCCGAATGGGCCGCGCAGCGCATCGACTTCCAGCCCTGGCCCTACCCGTCCGCAACGCGGCTGATCGTCGAGGCGATGGGCAAGACCGTGGTCGAGGGCGATGCCGGCTTCCTCAAGGGTCTCGACCCGGACTTCGTCGCGAGAGACCTCGTGGACGACCGCTTCGTGCGCGCGGCGCTGGAGCGCTACCCCGAATGGCCGGGGGCGGCGGACGGGGCCGCGCTCACCCGCGAGGAGACCTTGAGCCTATGAGCGGGGGCATCGAGGCGGCGCTCGCCGTCGAGCGGGCGGTGGACGCGCCCAGACCGGGCCACGGCGGGATCGGCCTCGCCCGCGCCCTCGACCGGCTGGCGCCGCTCGCCGGCCTTGCCGGGCTCCTTGCCCTCTGGCTCCTCGGCGGGCTGATCCTGGAGGCCGTGCCGGCCTATTCCGCCTTCACCGGCTTCGCGCCGGGGCCGGCGCTCGCCTCCTTCGCCGAACTGATCGCTTCGGGCGAGGCGTGGCGGGCCGCCGCCCCGAGTCTGGCCCGTGTCGGCCAGGGCCTCGCCCTCGCCTTCGGGTTCGGCGTGCCGCTCGGGCTGCTGGTCGGCTCGTCGCCGCTGGCCGAGCGCATCCTTCAGCCGCCCTTCCAGCTCCTGCGCATGATCTCGCCGCTGGCCTGGATGCCGGTGGCGGTGCTGGCCTTCCCGACATGGGACGGGGCCATCGTCTTCCTGATCGCGGCGGCCGCGATCTGGCCGATCCTGTTTGCCACCGCCGCCGGGGTGAAGCGGGTCGATCCGGTCTGGCTCGCCATGGCGCGCAATCTCGGCGCGGGCCGGCTGGCCGCCCTGCGCGCCGTGGTGGTCCCGGCCGTGCTGCAGGACATCCTGACGGGCCTGCGGCTGGCGCTCGGCGTCGCCTGGATCGTGCTGGTGCCGGCCGAGTATCTCGGGGTCACGAGCGGGCTCGGCTACGCCATCAACGACGCCCGCGACACGCTCTCCTACGACCGGCTCGCCGCCCTCGTCCTGCTGATCGGGCTGATCGGCTACGCCTTCGACGCCGCGCTCGGGCGGCTGGCCGCCCGCGCCCGCTGGATTCCCGCCACCTGAGGAAACATCCGATGACCGCAGCCGTGAAAGAGATCGTCCAGACCTTCGAGGCGATCGACCGCGACAAACTCCAGGCCCTGTCCGAGAAGGGCCGGGCCGATCCGAGCGCGGTGAGAACCGTGCGGGCCCGCACGATCGCCGAGGGGCGCCGCTTCCGCCACCTCAACTACGTGCGCAACCTCGACGCCCACATCGTCGACGAGCCGCCGGCCCTGCTCGGCGACGACACCGCCCCGAACCCGACCGAGGCCCTGCTCGCGGCGCTCGGCACCTGCGTCGCGGTCGGCCTCCAGGCCAACGCGGTCGCCCGCGGCTGGACCGTGCGGGGCATCGAGATCGAGTCGGAGGGCGACATCAACATCACCTCCGTCTGGGGCACCGGCGATCTCTCGGAGAAGCCGGTCGGGCTCACCGCCGTACGGCTCAAGGCGCATCTCGACATCGAGGGCGCGAGCGAGGCCGAACTCGAAGAGCTCGTGGCCCATGCCGGACAGTGGTCGCCGGTGCTCAACACCGTCAAGAACCCCGTCTCCGTCACCCTGGCGCGGGCCTGAGCCGCACCATGGCCGCCTCCGCCCGCGTCGAGACCGACGCCTCGCCCGGCATCGCCGGGATCGTGCACGATCGGCTGCGCCCCCGCGTCGCCGCGATCGATGCCGGCGCGTACCCGGCGGACATCCTGCATGCCTTCGGGGCGGCGGGCGCCTACGCGCCCCATGCCGACGGCTCGGGCCGCGGCCTGCTCGCCGCCATCGAGGCGATGGCGGAAGCGGGCGAGGCCTGCCTCTCGACCGCCTTCTGCATGTGGTGCCAGGACGCTTTGGTCTGGTACCTCGCCCGCTCGGGCGAAGCGGGCGCGCGGCGCCATCTCGGCGCGTTCGCGGCCGGGACGGCGCTCGGCGGCACCGGGCTGTCGAACCCGATGAAGGCCTTCTCCGGCATCGAGCCGCTGGCGCTTCGCGGAGAGCGCGAGGGCGCGGGCTACCGGGTGCGCGGGCGCCTGCCCTGGGTCTCGAACCTCGCCCCCGGCCACCGCTTCGCCGGGATCCTCTCGTTGCCCGACGGCCGCCGGGTCATGGGGCTGTTCGAAGCCGGGAGCAAGGCGGTCGCGATCGCCGCCAATGCCCGCTTCGTGGCGCTGGAAGGGACCGGCACCGTCACGGTGATGATCCGCGACGCCTTCCTGCCCGACGCGGACGTGATCGCGCACGACGCCGCCGCCTTCGTGCCCGGCATCCGCAACGGCTTCGTTCTGCTCCAGACCGGCATGGGGCTGGGGCTCGCCCGGGGCGTCGCCGCGCTGATGCGCGAGGATGTCCGCGGCCGGGCCCAGGCGGCCCATCTGCCGCTGGGTCCCGAGGCGATCGAGGCTCGGGCTCAAGCTCTGCAGGAGCGGGTGACGATCGCCGCGCAGGCCCACGAGGCGACCGACCGCGCGACCTTCCTGGAGACCCTGCGGCTGCGCCTCGACGTCTCGTGGCTGGCGCTGGAGGCGGCGCAATCCGCCATGCTGCAATTCGGCGCGCGCGGCTATCTGGAGGGTGCCGAGCCGTTCCGCCGCCTGCGGGAGGCGCAGTTCGTGGCCATCGTCACGCCGTCCGTGAAGCACGTGACCGAGGAACTCGCCCGCGGCGCCTGAGCCCCGTCAGACCGCTTTCCGGGTCGATCCGCGAGGACAGTCTCGCCTCTCGAGGATGCGCGCGACATCCCAAATCCGATGCCGGCGCCCTGCCGCCGAACCGGCAGAGGACAGCAATCGGTTGACGCACGCGCTCCTTGGGTTAGAAATCCCACCGCCGATCGAAAAACGGTCTCGGTGGCGTTCAGTTTAGTTCGAATCAAAACAGCAGATCATCGGCGCAATCCGCGTGCCGGTGCCGCGTATTTCTTTGATCGTCTGATCATTCATTCGCCGCGACAACGGTGATCTTCCCGCGCTTCAGGAGAGACCCATTCCGGAGGCAACGATCCCGCACGCCCCCTCGCGTCCGCGCGCCCTGGCGAGCCTCGTCGCGGCCACCGTGCTGCTGCCGCTGCTGATCCTGCTGCTCGGCCTCTGGGAGTGGCAGCGCGGCGCCGAGGACGCGGCGGCCTTCGCGGCGGAGCACGAGCGCCTTGCGCAGGTCGTCACCGATCTGGAGGCGCGGACGCCGCGGGACGGGCGCCCCGACTTCCGCCTGCAGTTCCGCCACAACGGCCAGAACTACGGAGGCCCCTACGCGCTGGTGAAGGCGCGCGAAGCCCGCGACACGGCCGGGACGCTCGCCGCGGTGATGGAGTGGCGCCGCCTGCTGCCGCCGGTGGCGATCGCGGGCGGCGGGATCGCGGCGGGGCTCTCGCTGCTGGTTCTGCTGGCCGGCGCCGGACTCGGGTGGCGGGGGCGGGGCTCTCGCGACGCGCTGGTGCGCGGCTTCTCGCTGATGCGCCGGCTGCTTCCCGCAACGCTCGCGCTCCAGATCCTGGCCGCCACCGCCGGATTCGTCGCCGTCGTCGGCTTCGAGGCCGGCGCCCTCGTGCAGGGCGGCTTCAGCGGCGACGGGATGAAGCTTCTGGGCATCGCCGTCGTCGCGGTGGGCGCCACCCTCGTCGCGGCGGGCGGAACCCTGCTCGGCCTGCGCCGGGCGCTCGACGCCTTCGAGCCCGATCCGCTGACGATCCTCGGCCGCCAGATCACCCCGGCGGAAGCGCCGGGCCTGTGGCGGCTGACCGAGGGGCTCGCGGGGAAGATGGGCGCGCTCAAGCCCGAGGCCCTGGTCGTCGGCCTCACCGAGGGCTTCTTCGTCACCGCCGGCCCGGCCGTGCTGGAGCCCGGCGGGGCGCGGCTGAGCGGCCGTATCCTCTACGTGCCGCTGCCCCACCTCGCCCTGATGCGGGGCGACGAGACCGCAGCGATCATCGCCCACGAACTCGCCCACTATGCCGGCGGCGACACGGCCTACAGCCAGCGCTTCCTGCCGATCTATGCGGGCGTCGGGCGCTCCCTCGACGCGGTGGCCGAGGGCGAGCGGGGCTCGCTCGGCCTGTTCAGGCCCTCCCTGCGTCTGGGCCTCTTCGTGATGGAGCGCTTCCACCTCGCCGTGCGCCACTGGAGCCGGACCCGCGAGTTCGCGGCCGACGCGGGCGGGGCCGCGGCGACCTCGGCCGATGCCTCGGCCCGCGCGCTGCTGCGCTACGGCGCGGTCGGCCCGCGCATCGGCGAGACCCTGGACGCCGCGGCCGAGGCGCCGGAGGCCGCGCCGCCCGACCTCGTGGCGGCGGTGCTGGAGCACGCGGTCGCCCGCGGCCTCGACGATCCCTCGGCGCACTGGGAGGAAGAGCAGGCCCACCCGACCGATACCCATCCGCCGACCCGTGAGCGCGTCGCCGCCCTCGGCCGGACGATCGACGCGGATCTGCTGGCGCAGGCCGGCACCGCGCCGCCGTCCCACGCGCTGGGACAGCTCGCCGCCTTCTTCGCCGATCCGGCCGGCCTGTGCCGGGCGGCGACCGCCGACTTCCTCGGCGCGGTCCGGGCGCAGGAAGCGGCCTTCCGCGCCCATCTGGAGGCGACGGCCGCGGATGTCGGCACCGAGGAGCGGGTGCTGCGCGCGAACTACCGCTCACGCGGGGTCGCGCTGGCGGTCGGCGGCGGACTCTTCGCCCTCATCGCCGGGGCGATCGCCATCTTCGGCATACCGGGGATCAGGCTCCACGAGGTCAACGTCATCCTGTTCGCGGCATCCGCCTTCGCGGCGCTCTTCGGGGCAGCCGGCGCCTTCATTCTGTCGCGGGGCGAGCCCGTCACCCTGATCCTGCGCCCGGAGGGGCTGAAGGCGCCGGGCCTCGACCGGACCATCCCCTGGGACGCCATCGCCGATCTCGACATGACGCTGACCAACGGGGGCGTCGTCACCCGGCTGCTCCTGCCGCCCGACGCCGACTGGCCGCAGCGCGCGCCGGGCCGGCACGCGGTGAAGCTCGACGCCAAGCGGCGCATCGTCACCGTCACGGTCGGCCTGCCGCGCGGGATGAAGCCGCAGGACTTCGCCGACCTGCTCGCCCGCTACCAGGCGGCCCACCGCGCCCGCCAGATCCTGGCCGAGGCCGGCACCGCCCACGCCTCGTCTCCCGAACCGCAGCCGGCCTGAGGATGCCCATGAACCCCGCTTCGAAGACCGCCTCCAACGAGCCCGCCGAGCCCTTGCGCCTGCCGCCCGAGCGCATCGGCTGGACCGGCAGCTTCTTCGTCCTGTTCGGCGTCCTGGCGCTCGGCGCCATCCTGGCCGCCAGCGCGGTCTACACGGCGCCGGTGGTGATCTCGGACTGGCAGGTCCGCGGGACGGCGCAGCCGGCCCCGGCCGCCCGGGTGAGCGAGGGCAAGTGCAGCACCAAGCTCGTCATCCATATCTGCGACGTGACGCTGAGCCTGCGCACGCCCCAGGGCGAGGTGAAGCGCCGGGTGAACTACGTGTTCTCCGGCCTGCATCTGGGCGATTACAGCGCCGGCGTCATGGCCGATCCGGCGCGCCCCGACCTCGTCACCACCGATCTCGGCCTCGACCGGCTCTGGAACCGGACGATCACGCTCCTCGTGCTCGCGGGCGCGATCCTGGCCTGCATCTACGGGGCGCTGCTCTCGCTGATCCGCAACCGTCGCGCGGCGGCCGGGTGACGGAGCGCGCCCGCCGACCGTCTGCGTCCGTCGCCTCAATCTGCCGCGGAAAGGGCTTTCAGAACCGCAGGATCGTCGCGGTGCCGCCGCCGCAGCCGCGCCTCGTCCGCTTCGATCGCGTCGCAACGCAGTGTCCGGACAGCGGCGGCGATCTCCCGGCCGCGGGCCGCGTCGTAGGGCTCCTCGCCGGCCCAGTGCTGGCACCCCTTCAGGCGCGCCGCGAAGGCTGCGACCTCGGCGGGGAGCTTTGCCGGCTCGGCGGCCAGCGGCGGCGCGAGGAGAAGCGCGGCGAGGCACGCGGCCGAGGCTGTCCGTCCAAGCATTCCGTCACGCTCCGCGTCGGGCCTGCCGCGTGGTGAGGGCCATCTTAGCAGCGATTTCATGGCGGGACGCGGCCCGCGCGCCGACCACCCCTTCGATTCCACTTTGTCTCAGGAGACCCCAGGGCATGATCTCACGCCGAACCGCACTCGCTGCCGCCGCGACCTTCCTCTGCGCCCCCGCCCTTCGGGCCGAGCCGACCGTCGGCCTCGCGGAGCGGCGGGCGATCGCGGCCTACCGCGAGAGCCGCTACCCGGCGCAGGAGAAGGCGATCCAGGAGGCGGCGGGCTTCCCCGTGCCGGTGGAGGTGGCCTGGGACCAGCTCACGATTCCGGGCGACGCGAAGTACTATTCGGACGAGGGTTACTTCGAGAAGACGATCTTCGAGCCGCTGGCCGCCGGCTTGAAGGACGTGACCAAGGACCAGATGGGCCGCGAGGCGCTGCGCGCGAAACTCAAGTCGATCCGCATCCGCTTCGACGAGAAGACGGCCCCGGCCTCGAACTATCCCAACGGCCTGACTTTCGCCGGCGGCGTCCTCGACGTGAACTGGCGCCCCTTCTCCAACGTGGCCGACTTCAAGGACCGGGTCGCGGCCGTGGTCCAGATCCTGGAAAAGAACCTGTGAGGAGGCGGCGCCGGGCGGCCGCGTCGGGCCTCGCCGTCGCGCTCGCCCTGTGCGGCGGCGCGGCGGCGGAGCCGGTGCCGGGCTCGGGCCGCTACGGCGCTCTGACCCTGGCGGTGAACGGTGGAACCGTCGCGGGCGTCTTCGCCGAGGGCCGCGGCGAGGCCGGTCCCGGCGGCGCACCGTCGTTCAGCTGCGTCTTCCTTCTGCGCGGGACGCTCTCGGGCTCCCGGGCCGCGGTCGAGACGTGGTATCCGGGCGAGGCTGAGCGCATCTCCGGCACCCTCGCCTTCACTGCCGAGGGCGCCGCCCTGACGCTCGCCGAGGACCACGGCGGCTGCCCGATGGCCAGCGGCAGCATGGTGGGCAAGCCCTACACGCTCCTGAAGGCGGCGCCGGAAGCGGGCGAGGCCTCGGAGCGCTGGAAGGGGGTGGGTCTGGTGACCGCGCGGCGCGCCGGCCTGGGGCCGGAGTCCGGCCCTGCGCCCAAGCGCAGCCCCTATCTCGTCGCGAACGATCCGGTTGCGGTGCTGGAGCGCCGCGAGGGCTGGGTACGGGCGCTCTACCAGGGCGGCAAGGTCCCGGTCGCGGGCTGGCTTCCGGCGGCCGATCTCGCCCTCGTCGGTCCTTGAGATGCCCGCGGAGGCTTGCCTGCGGACGCGATTCGCCGAACTCTGGACCCGCACGGCGGGCGGCGCCGACGCGGAGGCCGCGTGGCGGGCGCTTCAGACCGGCTACGGCGCGGCCGGGCGCCACTATCACGGCTGGTCCCATGTCGCGGATCTGCTGGCGGGGCACGACGCGGTGCGCGGCGTGGCCGATTTTTCCGGGCTCGACCACGACGCGGTCGATCTGGCGATCTTCTTCCACGACGCCGTCTACGACACCGGCCGCAGCGACAACGAGGCGCGAAGCGCCGAATTGCTCGCGGCGCAAGCCGGAGGCGTCGCCGACACGGACCGGTTCCAAGCGGCGGAGGCAATGATCCGCGAGACCGCCGCGCACGGGCCGAGCGCGGACCCGGCCACCCGCCTGATGCTCGACCTCGATCTGGCGGTGCTCGGCGCCCCCTCACCCGCCTACGCGGCCTACGCGGCGGCGATCCGGCGGGAATACGCCGCCGTCCCGGACATCGCTTGGCGTTTCGGCCGAGGGAGCGTGCTCGAACGCTTCCTCGCCCGGTCGCGCCTCTACCAGACCGACCTCTTCCACGACCGCCTGGAGGCCACCGCCCGCGCCAACCTCGCGGCCGAGGCCGAGGCGCTCCGGGCCAGCGATTTCGGAATTTGAACCGGGTGCGCTCGACGCGTCTTGCGGCTCTTTCAGACACAGCTGCCCTCCTCGGTCTCGGCGCCCTTGCGGCGAAGAGCCGGTTCGGGAGCACGGCCTCGCGCGCCGCGACAGCAGGGCCGGGTGAACGCCGATGGCAGCGACACGATCCACCGCGACGGCCCGACCTTCCGTATCGACCTGAAAGCGGAGAGCATCGCGGCGTCCGAGCGCGTCCCGGATGAGCTGCGGGCGCGTCTCGCGGCGTGGCGGCGCTCAGGCAGAAGGCCGAGAGCGGCGCTGCGGTCCCGCGCCCTGCGCGGGACCGAAGAGCGACAAAAATCCGCCGACGCTTCCCGGAACGCCGGACGCGATGGCGCGTCTCTTATCGGGATAGGCAGCGAGGAGGCGACGATGTCGGTTTTCCAGATTCGGCAGAGCGGGACGGGCGCGATCCTCTGGACCGGCGCCGCCGCCAACGAGATTCAGGCCATGGACGCCATGGCGCACGAAGCCGGCTACTACGACCATTCCGACCTGCCCGAGAGCGTGCGCGGGCGGGGATTGCGGGTCGAGGCGCTGAGCTTCGGCGCTGCACCGACCCAGGCCAATGCAGGCCGGGTGCAGGGCGGCCGCACGGGTCAGTTCGCCCAGCACAGCGTGTCGGGCAGCCAGAGCGCCGACAGGGCCACGGGTTAACCCACGTCCCGCCCCCACGTCCCGCCTTGGCTGCGGATGAGCGGACGTGACCGCCCGGCCGGACGACGGTCCGCGGATGGTTGCCGGCTCCCACGATGCTGCGTGTCGGAACGATGGAGACGCAGCGTCACTTTTCTGAGATTCTTTGAGAACGAAAACGCCGATCACGGTCTTAAACCGTCCCTGGCCCCATGATTTCTGGCGTCCCGGGGGCGGAGACGATCATGAAGCCAGAACGACGACAGTTTGGGCGCGCGCTGACGGCACGTCACGAGGCCTGGATCGACCGGCGCTCGCCGCGCACCGCCGAGATCATCCGAAAAACGCGGCGCCGAGGGGCTTGGCCGCCCGCAGGCGGGTCGATCCGAGCGCTCAACGACAATGTATCCACGCCGGACGCATCCGATCCATCGGACTAACGTGCTGCGCTCGCGCGTTGACATCATACCCGTCCCTTGTCGGGTACGAGGTCCCTCTCTTCCCCCGCCCGGCTCCGCCGCGGCGGGTTTTTTCGTGCCGGTCGCCGGGGCGGCGAACGCCTTCGCAGCCGTGATCGCGAGAGAGCACCGGCCTCGCGGCGGGCGAAGCGTGACAGCGGTTGATGGTCGCCAATCCGGGTAGACCTCGCCATGAAAACCGGGCAAAAGTGGCAATACGCGCTCAGAAGGCGCGGTGCGGGAGGTCGGGTGATGCGTGGCAGGGTCGGCCTGTCGATGGGGCTGACGCTCGGCGCCTGCGCCGCCTTCGCGTTCATCCTGCTGTCGGAAACCGGGGCCGGCCTGCGGGTGAAGGCCGGTCCGGCCCTCGCCGACCTGCAGCATCGCTTCGCCGGTCCGGCCTCCCCCGCCGCCCATCCTCCGGCGCCGTCCCGGCCCGCCACGCGGGTCTCGGTGGAGGACGGGCGCACGGTGGTGCGCTTGAGCGACGACGAGCAGGCGCGCATCGGCGTCGCGACGGTTCGCTTCAATCGGGCGCCGCATCGGATCGAGGTGCAGGCCTACGGCTCCGTCCTCGATCTCGCCCGGGTGACCGAACTCACCAACAACTACGCCAGTGCCAAGGCCCAGCTGCAGACCGCGGAAGCCAAGGCAGCGGTCTCGCGCAACGCCTTCAACCGTGCGCGCAACCTCGGACAGTACGCCACGCAGGTCCAGCTGGAGACGACCGAGGGCACCTTCCGCACCGACGAGGCGGCACTCACCGCGGCCCAATCCCAGGTCCGCACGCTGGCCGCGACGGCCCAGCAGGAATGGGGCACGGTGATCGGCCGGGCCATCGTCGAGCGTTCCGGCGTCATCACCCGCCTGATCGAGCGGGCCGAATTCCTCGTGCAGGTGACGCTGCCGCCCGGCGAGACGCTGAAGGCACCGCCCGGCACCGCCTATGCCGAGGTGCCGCCGCAGAGCGAGCGCGTCCCCATGCGCTACGTCTCGCCCGCCACGCGCACCGACCAGCGCATCCAGGGCGTGAGCTACTTCTACACGGTGGCGGGCGAGAGCGGGCTCTTGCCGGGCATGAGCACGCTGGCCTTCCTGACCTCGGAGCGGGAGACCCCCGGCATCGCCGTGCCGGAGAGCGCGGTGGTGCACTGGCAGGGGCGCGCCTGGATCTACCGCAGCGTCGGCGACGACGCCTTCGCCCGCCACCTCCTGCCGGTCGACGCGCCGATCTCGGCCGATTCCTTCGTCCTCGACGACCTCGGCGACGCGGCGGAGATCGTCGTCACCGGGCCGCAGGCGGTGCTGTCCGAGGAGATGAAGGGCCAGATCCAGGCCTCCGGCGAGACGGACGACGACTGAGCATGTCCGACGAACGGCTCGCGCAGTATCCGGCCCGGGACGCTGACGCCTCCGCCCGCCCTGCGGCCCGCACACCGTCCGGCCCGCAGGCGGCGCTGGTGGCCTTCGCCGTGCGCCGGCCCGGGATCGTGCTGGCCGTGGTGCTGGCCCTGGCCGCCTACGGCATCGTCGCCCTCGGTTCGGCCAAGTACGACGTCTTCCCGGAATTCGCGCCCCCCACGGTGACGGTCCAGACCGAGGCGCCCGGACTCAACCCGGAACAGGTCGAGGTGCTGGTGACGCAGGCCGTCGAGGTCGCGATCAGCGGCCTACCGGGTCTGGCGACCATGCGCTCGAACTCGATCCAGGGCCTGTCGGTCATCACCGTCACCTTCGCCTCGGGCAGCGACATCTACCGGGCGCGCCAGCTCGTGAACGAGCGCCTCGCCGCGGTGGCGAGCCGGCTGCCGCAGGGCGTGCTGCCGCCGGCGATGACGGCGCTGACCTCCTCGACCAGTTCGGTGCTCCTGATCGGCCTGACCTCGCCGACGCGCGCCGCGATGGATCTGCGCACGGTCGCCGATTGGCGCGTGCGCCTGCGCCTGCTGGCGGCGCCGGGCGTGGGCGAGGTGCTGGTCTACGGCGGCGACGTCCGCTCGATCCGCATCCAGGTGCGTCCGCAGGATCTCATCCGCTTCCGCATCGGCCTCAACGACGTGCTCGCCGCCGGACGCAAGGCGACGGGCGTGCGCGGGGCGGGCTTCGTCGACACGGTCAACCAGCGCATCACCCTGCAGACCGAGGGCCAGTCCCTGACCCCGGAGGCGGTGGCCCGCACCGTCCTCGTCAACGAGGGCGGGGCGAGCGTGGTGCTCGGCGACGTGGCCGACGTGGCCGACGCCCCGGAGCCGTCGATCAGCGCCGCGCTGGTCGACGGGCAGCCGGGCGTCCTGCTGATGGTCGGCGCGCAGTACGGCGCCAACACCCTCGACGTGACCGCGCAGGTCGAGGCGGCCCTCGCCGAGCTGCGGCCCGGGCTGGAGCGGGACGGGATCGCCCTGCGCGCCGACCTATTCCGCCCGGCGAACTTCGTGACGCAGGCCACCAGCAACGTGGTCCAGGCGCTGGCGCTCGGCGGCATCCTCGTCGTGGTGGTGCTGTTCGTCTTCCTCGCCGACTGGCGCACCGCGCTCATCAGCGCCACCGCGATCCCGCTCTCGCTGATCGGCGCCGTGCTGGTGCTCGGCGCCCTGGGCGAGAGCCTCAACACCATGACCCTGGGGGGTCTGGCCATCGCCATCGGCGAGGTCGTCGACGACGCGGTGATCGGCGTCGAGAACGTGATGCGCCGCCTGCGGGAGAACCGCCGCTCCGAGGCTCCGGCGCCGGAGGCGCGGGTGGTGTTCGACGCCATCCTGGAGGTGCGGGTCTCGGTCGCCTACGCCACCTTCGCGGTGCTGCTCGTGTTCCTGCCGGTGCTGGCGCTCACGGGCGTGCCCGGCCGGCTGTTCGGGCCGCTGGCGCTGGCCTACATCCTGGCCGTGCTGACCTCGCTCGCCGTCGCCCTGACGGTGACGCCGGCCCTGTCCCGGCTGCTGCTCGCCGGCCGCACGAACCTGCCGCGCCGGGACCCGCCGGTCTCCCGCGCCGTGCGCAGCGCCTATATCCGCTGGCTCGCGCGGCTGAACCGGCGCCCGCGGCTCGTCTTCGCGGCCAGCCTCGCGGCCACGCTGGGAGGGGCGGCGCTGGTTCCCTCCTTCGGCGGCATGTTCCTGCCGGACCTCAAGGAGGGCCACCTCATCCTGCACATGGCCAGCGCGCCGGGCACCTCGCTGCAGGAGACGCTGCGGCTCGGCGAACGGCTCACGGCCGGGCTTAAGGCGGTGCCGGGCGTGCGTGCCGTCGCCCAGCAGGTCGGGCGGGCCGAGGCCGGCTACGATCTCGGCGGCACCCACGACAGCGAGGTCCATGTCAGCCTCGAACCGGGCCTCGACGGCGCCGCGCAGGAGCGGGCCGAGGCCGGCATCCGCGCCCTGATGGCGGCCACGCCCGGGGCGAGCTTTTCGCTGAAGACCTTCCTGACCGAGCGCATCGAAGAGGTGGTCTCAGGCTTCACGGCGCCGGTGGTGGTCAGCGTCTACGGCTCGGACCTCGACCGGATCGAGGCCGCCGCCCGGGACGTGGCCCGGGAACTGGCCGAGGTTCGGGGCGCGGCCGATGTCCAGCTCCGCTCCCCGCCGGGCCTGCCGCAGATCAACGTGAGCCTGCGCCCGGCCGACCTGCGCCACTGGGGCCTCGACGCCATCGAGGTGCTGGAGATCGTGCGCACCGCCTATCAGGGCGACACGGTAGGTCAGGCCTACGAGGGCAACGCCGTCTTCAACGTCGTGGTGGTGCTGGAGCGGGCCGCGCGCACGCGCCTGCCGACGCTGGGCGACCTGCCGCTGCGCACGCCGAGCGGCAGCTACATCCGGCTCTCCCAGGTGGCCGATGTCTACGCGACCTCGGGCCGCTATGCCGTCGGGCATATCGGCGCCCAGCGCGTGCGGGTGGTGACGGCGAACGTGGAGGGGCGCGACGTCGCCTCCTTCAGCGAGGCGGCCAAGCGCAAGATCGCGCGCGAGGTGACGCTGCCCGCCGGCACCTTCGTCGGCTTCGGCGGCGCGGCCGAGGCCCAGGCGCGGGCGACCCGCGACCTCGCCCTCGCTTCGGCGCTGGCCGGGCTCGGAATCGTGCTGCTGCTGCTGATCGTGACGGGTTCGCTCACCAACCTCGCCCTGGTGCTCGTCAACACGCCCTTCGCCTTCATCGGCGGTGTGCTGGCGGTCGCGCTCAGCGGGGCGGTGATCTCGCTCGGCTCGATCGTCGGCTTCGTGACCCTGTTCGGGATCTCGCTGCGCAACACCATCATGATGATCGCGCATTACGAGCATCTCGTCCTCGTGGAGGGACGGCCGTGGAACGCCGCCGCGGCCATCGAGGGCGCGGCCGACCGTCTGGTGCCGATCCTGATGACCTCCCTCGTCACCGGCCTCGGCCTGTTGCCGCTCGCGCTGGGTGCCGGGGAGCCCGGCCGGGAAATCGAGGGCCCGATGGCGCTCGTCATCCTCGGGGGGCTCGCGACCTCGACCGTCCTCAACCTCGCCGTGCTGCCGCTGCTGGCGCTCCGCTTCGCCCGGTTCCGGCCGCCGGAGCACGCGGTCTGATCCGCGGGCCCGACCCGGTTCAGAACGGCCAGGGCTCCGGCTCGTCCTCGACCGGCAGCCGCTCGCCCGGCGAGATCAGCGGCACGATCTCGTCGAGGGGCTGCGGCACGCGGATCGTGCGGCCCGCCGCGGTGATGAAGGTCTCGTTGCGCATCAGGTCGGTGTCGCTCACCGCCTGCACGCTGGAGACGCGCAGCAGGTGGCGACAGCCGTCCCCGTCCTGTACCTGCAGGTAGGCGCCGACCCGCCGCACCGCTTCCAACGTCGAATCCTCCGCCCCGATGAGAACGCTCGATGGGACGCGAAGCCTAGAGATGTTCGCCTAATGTTCCAAGATCATCGGGACGAGCCGAGAGGCGAGGGTGCTTGCCGGCGGCCGGCGATCGAACCATCCCGAACGGACGGCTGCACGAGACGACCATGAACGCCCCTTCGTCGCCCATCCTGGACGCCCTTCGCCGGGGCGATCTCGCCGGAGCGCGGGAGCTGCGGTTCGACGGCCCGCTGCGGGAACTCCCCTCCGAGGTCTTCGGCCTCGCCGACACGCTCGAACGGCTCGATCTGAGCGGCTGCGGCCTCTCCACGCTGCCCGACGATCTCGGCCGGCTGCACCGGCTGCGCGTCCTGTTCTGCTCGGGCAACCGCTTCGAGCGGCTTCCGCCGGTCCTCGGGGACTGCGCCTCCCTGAGCCAGGTCGGCTTTCGTGCGACCGGCCTGCGCGAGGTCCCCACGGAGGCGCTGCCGCCGAAGCTGCGCTGGCTGACGCTCACCGACAACCGGATCGAGCACCTGCCCGACGCCCTCGGCGAGCGGCCCCACCTGCAGAAGCTCATGCTGGCGGGCAACCGCCTGCGCGCCCTGCCGCCGACCTTCGCGGGCGCCGACCGGCTCGAACTCCTGCGCCTGTCCGCCAATCGCTTCGAGACGCTGCCGCCCTGGCTCGTGCGGCTGCCGCGGCTCGCCTGGATCGCCTGGGCGGGCAACCACTTCGAGGGCGAGCCGGCGCCGGCCCGGGTGCCGCGCGTGTCCTGGGACGCGCTCGAACTCGGGGCCCAATTGGGCGAGGGGGCCTCGGGCCGGATTCACCGGGCGCTCTGGCGCACCGGAGCCGGAGAGCCGCAGCCCGTCGCCGTGAAGCTGTTCAAGGGCCGCATGACCAGCGACGGCCTGCCCGAGCGGGAGATGGCCGCCTGCCTCGCCGCCGGGCGGCACCCCAACCTCACCGGGGCCTTGGGGCAGGTGGACGGGCACCCCGAGGGAACCGACGGGCTGCTCATGCCGCTGATCCCGGACGGCTGGCGCGTGCTCGCGGGGCCGCCGAGCCTGGAGAGCTGCAGCCGGGATGTCTACGCGGACGATCTTTCCCTGCCGCTCGACGCGGTCCGCCGCATCGCCCACGCGGTGGCGCGGGCGGCGGCCCATCTCCACGGGTGCCGCCTGCTCCACGGCGATCTCTACGCCCACAACATCCTGTGGGACGGGCGCATCGGCGAGGCGGTGCTGAGCGATTTCGGTGCGGCCTGCCGTCTGCCGTCCGGCGAGGACGGCGCGGCGTGGCAGCGCGTCGAGACCCGCAGCTGGGGCATCCTGCTCGGCGAATTGCTCGAACGCTGCGGCGCCGACCCCGCCGAGCTGGCCGCGCTGCGCGCGCTGGAACGGGCCTGCCTTGAGCCCGATCCGCGCGACCGGCCCTCGATGCTGGACATCCTTCACGTCTTGTCGTCGGATCGTCGCGTCGATGCGTGATCCATCCTCGCCATCGCCGCGTTGTGTCAGGCGTTGACCGTGGCCGGTGACCGGCCGCGCCGCGAGGCGGACAGGCGCAAGAAGCAGGACGAGGACGGATGAGCGAACCGCGCGAGATCGAACTGAAGCTGGAATGCGAGGTCTCCGACCTTGCCACCCTTCAGGGCCATCCGCTCCTGCACGAGGCGTCCGCGCAGGAGGAGGCGGATCTCCGCTCGGTCTATTTCGACACGCCCGACCGGCAGTTGCAGGCGGTCAAGCTCGGCCTGCGGGTGCGCCGCGTCGGCGGCCGCTTCGTCCAGACCCTGAAGGCCGAGGGCGACGGCCTCTTCGACCGGCCGGAATGGGAGCAGCCGGTGGAGGGTCCCGAGCCCGACCGCGCGGCGCTCGCCGACACGCCCTTCGCGCGCCTCATCGACGAGGATGCGGATCTGGAGCCGCTGTTCACCACGGCGATCAAACGCTGGACCTACCTCGTCGAGCAGGGTTCCTCGCGCATCGAGGTCGCCCTCGATACCGGCCGAATCGAAGCGCCCGCCGCCGGCGACCGCATCCTGCCGATCTGCGAGGTCGAACTTGAGTTGAAGGAGGGCACGGCGAGCGACCTGTTCGCGCTGGCCCACGCCATCGCCACCCTCGTGCCGGTGCGGCTCGGCGTGCGCAGCAAGGCGGAGCGGGGCTACGCCCTGGCCGCCGGCGAGATCGACCGGGTGCGCAAGGCCGAGCCGGTTCCCCTGCACGAGGACATGAGCGCGGCCGAGGCCTTCCGGGCGGTCGCCCACGCCTGCCTGCGCCACATGCGCCTGAACGAGGCCATCCTGCTCAAGGGCCGCGACGCCGACGCCCTGCACCAGATGCGCGTCGCGATCCGCCGGCTGCGCTCCGCCTTCTCGCTGTTCGGCGACCTCGTGGACGATCCCCTCGGCGCTCGCATCCGAACGGAGCTGAAGGAGGTCACCGAGCCGCTGGGGCGCGCGCGCAACCTCGACGTCTTCCTGGCCACGATCCTGCCCGCCGAGCGCGAACGGCACCCGGACGAAGTCGGCCTGCTCGGCCTGGAGCGGCAGCTGGAGGAAGAGCGCCTGGGGGCCTATCGCGACGTCGATGTCCTCCTGAGTTCGGACGAGTGGCGGATGCTGCTGCTCGACCTCATCAGCTGGATCAATGCCGGTCCCTGGCTGCGGGACGAGGGCAAGGGTCGCGCCTCCCTGCGCGACGAGCCGGCCCGCGTCTTCGCGGCGCGGGAACTCGACCGACGGCGGCGGCAGGTGAAGAAGCGCGGGCGCCATCTCGACGAGCTCGAGCCGGAGGAGCGCCACCGGGTCCGCATCGCGGCGAAGAAGCTGCGCTACGGCGCCGAATTCTTCGCCGCGCTCTATCCGGAGAAGAAGTCGCGCAAGCGCCACGCCGCGTTCGGGAAGGCCCTGTCGGAGCTGCAGGACGAACTCGGCGCGCTCAACGACATCGCCACGGGGCACGAACTGGTGCGGGAACTGGCCGAGGTGCCGGCCGGCGCCTCGACCCTGTTCGCGGCCGGGATGACCGCCGCCGACATCGAGTCGCGCAGTCGCAAGCTCCTGGAGGCGGCCGCCGAGGCGCACGAGGATCTCGTCGAGACGAAGCCCTTCTGGCGCTGAACACGCTCGCGCGCGGCACCCCCGCGTTGCGCTAAACTCGATAGTGCGTAAACCTTTTCTTGCCTAAGCCGGTGCGGTTGAAGGGCGGCGGGGAAACATCCCGCCGCTCAGGTCATATCCAAGTGATGCGTTTCGAGGTCGAGCGGAAATTCCTGGTGGCCGATGACGGCTGGCGGGCGGGCGTGGTGAGGCGGCATTGCCTGACCGACGGCCTGATCGGGCAGTTCGAGACCGGCAAGGTCCGCGTGCGCCTCGATGGAGAGCGCGCCTGGATCACCGTCAAGGGCGCACGCGTCGGCCTGTCACGGCCGGAATTCGAGTACGAGATCCCGCGCCCCGACGCGCAGTCGATGCTGAGTCTGGTCTGCGATACCTGCCTGATCGAGAAGACGCGCCACTGCGTGCCCCATGCCGGACATGTCTGGGAGATCGACGTCTACGGCGGCAGCCTCGCCGGGCTGATCCTGGCGGAGGTCGAGCTGGAACACGAGGCCGAGGCCTTCGAGCGCCCACTCTGGCTCGGCATGGAGGTGACCGGCGATCCGCGCTTCCGCCAATCGTCCCTGCTGCGGCGCTTCGGAGAGGCCGGCCGCCTCGTCACCCTGGAAGAGGTTCTGGCGTCCCCGACCTGAAGCGGCGGAGCCGCCCTCAGGCGGCCGTCGGCGCGTCGGGGGGACCGGCGACGTGGCGGAGCTTGTCGGGATTGCGGGTGATGTAGATGCCCGCGACCCGCCCGTCGCGGATGTCGAGGGCGGTGACCTGAAGCACGCCGCCGCGCTCCAGGCTGACATAGCCCGGCAGGCCGTCCACCCGCACGGGCCTGAGGAAGGCAGCGGGGGCGGCGGCATATTTGCGGGCGAGCCCCGCGAAGAGGCGCAGGACCCGCTCGATCCCCGCGATGGGATTGAGGACGGCGATCACCTTGCCGCCGCCATCCGCCCGGATCGTGACGTCGTCGGAGAGCAGGCCGCGCAGCGCCGCGACATCGCCGCTCTGCGCGGCAGCGAAGAAGGCCCGCGCGATGCGCTCGCCCTCCTCGGGGCCGAGACGATAGCGCGGGCGCTCGGCCCGGACATGCCGGCGCGCCCGCACCGCGAGTTGGCGGGTTGCCGGCGCCGCCCGCCCCAGGGTCACCGCCACCTCGTCGAGGGGCACGCCGAACACGTCGTGCAGGAGGAAGGCGGCCCGCTCCAGGGGGGAGAGCCGTTCCAGGGCCATCATCAGCGTCAGGGTGAGGTCGTCATCGTCCGGCATCGCCTCGGCCCTGTCGAGATAGGGCTCGGGCAGCCACGCCCCGACATAGACCTCCCGCCGGGCGCGGGCCGATTTCATCGCGTCGAGGCAGAGCCGCGTGACGATCCGCGACAGGAACGCGCCCGGTACGCCGACCGAGGCGCGATCCGCCGCCTGCCAGCGCAGCCACGCGCTCTGGACCACGTCCTCCGCCTCGGCGACCGATCCAAGCATGCGGTAGGCGAGGCGGGTGAGCCGGGCCCGCTCCCCCTCGAACGGATCGGAATCTTCAGGCCGCACCGCGCGACGGGTCCGGCTCGTGGACGCCCCGCAGGCCGACCTGCAGCCGGTTCCAGAGGTTGATGGCGCCGATCTGGAGCGTGAGCTGCACCTGTTCGCCCTCCGTGAAAGCCTCCCGCAGCCTGACGTAGTCGGCATCCGGCGCGCCCGTCTCGGACAGGCGCGTCAGCGCCTCGGTCCAGGCGAGCGCCGCCTGCTCCCGCGGCGTGTAGAGGCTCGATTCGCGCCAAGCATCGAGCAGGTATATCCGCATCTCGCTCTCGCCGTGGCGGCGGGCCTCGCTGGCGTGCAGGCCGATGCAGTAGGCGCAGCCGTTGATCTGCGAGGCGCGCAGCTTCACCAGATCGAGCAGGCCGCGTTCCAGCCCACCCTGCCGCAGGCTCGCCTCGACCGCCATCATCGCCTTGATGGCGGCGGGCGCATAGTCGTAGGGGTTTTCGACGCGCGGTGTCATGGGTCTCTCCGGGTCGTTGCTTCGGACGTTGCTTCAGCGGATCGGCGTGGTGAGCACGGTCTCGTTCGTGTCGAGGACGAAGACCGCGAGCAGGCACGCCGGCTCGGTGGCGCTCGCATTGGCGCTGAGCCCGTGGCGGTCACCGGGCATCTCGGCGAAGCTCTCGCCCGCGCGGTAGACCCGCTCCGGCCCGTCGTTCACGCGGCTGCGGATCGCCCCCTCCAGCACGGTTGCATAGATGAAGGCGCTGGGCGCGTGCGTATGCGCGGGTGAGGCGCCGCCCGGCCCGTAGCGGACGAGCACCGCCCGCAGGCTCTTGCCCGGCACGTTGGGCAGGGCGCGGTCGAACACGACCGTCGCGGCCTCGCCCGCGGTTTGCGCGGAGGCACGCTCGCCCCCCGCTTCGTGGGCGGACGCGCCGCTCGTGAGCAGCGTCGCGAGCGCGGCGGCGCGCAGGCGTGATCCGATCATGGTGGTGTCTCCATCGATCCGGCGGGACCGGCCCCTCCGGTGCCTCGCCCCCTATGACGAGACGCCTCTTCCGGGCGTGACATGCGGCGCGCAATTTTCTGGCGGACGGCCGACGGCTTCGTCGCCGGCCCGCGCCGCGCTATGAGGGCAGGGAGCGAAGTTCGAACCGGGAGCCGGGCGAGTGTTAGAGCAGGCAGCGCGTCCGGGCGGGGCCGGCCTCTTGCGCGCGCTGCGTTCGGTCCACCCGAGCACGCGGCAGCTTCGCCTCGGCAGCGGCCTCGTGCTGTTCGCCTACGTGCTCACGCACCTCTCCACCCACGCGCTCGGCAACGTCTCGCTGGAGGCGCTGGAGGCGGGGCTCGCCGTCAAGGTCGCGCTCTGGCGCACGCAGCCCGCTCTCGTGCTTCTCTACGGAGCGCTTCTCCTGCATCTCGTCCTGGGCCTGCACGCCCTCTACGAGCGGCGCTTCTTCCGCCTGCGCCCGGTCGAGACGGCGCAGTTCCTGCTCGGCCTCGCCGTCCCCGTGCTGCTCCTCAGCCACGTCGTCGGCACGCGGCTGGCCTGGAGCCTGGAGGAGATCGAACGCGGCTATCCGCAGGTTCTCTACGCCACCTGGGTCGCGAATCCCGGCTCGGGCGCGATGCTGGCGGCCGGGCTCGTCGCGGCCTGGCTGCACGGCTGCTTCGGGCTCTATTTCTGGCTCCGGCTGAAGCGCGGCTTCGCCCGCGCCGCGCCCTGGCTGCTCGCGGGCGCGGTGCTCGTTCCGGTGCTCGCCCTGCTCGGCATCGTCCAGGGCGGGCGCAGCGTCGCTCTTCTTGCCGCCGATCCGGCTTGGCGGGCGGAGTTCCTGGGGCCCGGCCATGTCGGTCTGCCCGCGCAGGGCGAGCGCTTGGCGGCCGTGCGGCGCGGGCTGATGGGCGCCTACGCGGCGGCGCTCGCGCTCGTGGTGCTGGCCCGCGGAATCCGAACCCTGGCCGAGACCCGCGGCGGCTTCGTGCGCATCACCTATCCGGACGGCCGGATCGTCCGGGTGCCGCGGGGCAGCAGCGTGCTGGAGGCGAGCCGCCGGGGGCGGGTGCCCCATGCCAGCGTCTGCGGCGGACGCGGGCGCTGCTCGACCTGCCGCATCCGGGTCGTCGATACCGAGCGGGGCCGTTTCCTGCCGGAGCCGGAGCGGGCGGAGCGCCTCGTCCTCGACCGCATCGGCGCGAGCCCCGGCATCCGGCTGGCCTGTCAGCTCCGCCCCGACCGCGACCTGACCGTCGCGCCGCTCTTCACCCCGCAGGCCCGCCATGCCCCGAGCCACGACACGGAGCGGGCCGCGACCGGCGAGGAGCGCTTCGTCGTCGTGCTGTTCGCGGACCTGCGCGGCTCGACCCGGCTCGCGGAGGAGCGCCTTCCCTACGACACCGTGTTCGTCATCGGCCGCTTCCTCGGCGCGGTCGGCCGGGGCGTGCGCGAGGCGGGCGGCTCGGTGAACCAGCATCTCGGGGACGGGCTGATGGCGATCTTCGGCCTCGACGACGATCCGAAGCGCGCCGCCCGCGCGGCGCTCGCGGCCGTCGATGGGATCGCCGAGCAGGTGGAGCAGCTCAACCGGACGCTCGCCGCCGATCTCGGCGAGCGGCTGCGCTACGGCATCGGCCTGCACGCCGGCACGGCCATCGTCGGCGAGATGGGCGACGAGGCCGAGTCCCGCTTCACGGTGCTCGGTGACACGGTCAACGTGGCCGCGCGGCTGGAAGGCCTGACCAAGGCGATGGGCAAGGTCGCCGTGATCTCGGAGGCCGTCTACGACTCCGCCGGCCTGCCCGCCGGGGATCTGCACGAGGTGACGCTCACGGGGCGTGCGCAGCCGCTGCGGGTCCGGCTGATCGAGGCCCGCGTAACGGCCGTTTTGCAGGAGGGCTGAGTCAGCGCAGGGCCGCGCGGCACCCGTCAGCGGGCGGGCGCGGCCCCGGTCGAGCCGGTGGCCTCCGAGGCCGACGGCTTGATCGCCCACAATTCCGTCGGCAGGCTGACCGGCGCGCCGGGCTTGTAGTCGGCCGAATCCTGGATGTGCGAGGTGGTGACGTAGATCGTTCCGTCCGGCCCCTCGCTGAAGGTGTCAGGCCAGCGCAAGGACGGGTCCTGCACGAGGGTGGTGAGCCCGTCCCTGCCGGCTGCGAGGTCGCGCACCTTCACCGCGTTGTCCTGCGGCGAGGTCACGTACATCCGCCCATCGCGCCGCGCGATCAGCAGGCCGTCGGCGACGCCGTTCTCGCCGACCTTGGTCACCTTGCCCGACAGGCTCTTGTCGGTGAGGCTGTCGGGCACGACCGAGGCGGCGGTCCAGCCGGTGAGCGCGTCGGTCGGCAGGCTGTAGAGCGTCTTGCCCTTGATCGCCTGCCAGTAGAGCGTCTTGCCGTCGTTCGAGAGCGCGATGCCGTCGGCGGCGAATTCCACGCCGCGGCCGTCGGGCCGGCGCAGCGGCTTGCCGTCATAGGTCACGGTCACGGACTTGTCGGGCATGGTCGAGGGATCGCCCGAGAGGATGCGCTTGGCCGAGCCGCTGTCGAGATCGACCACGATCAGCGCGCCCTCGGCGCCGGAATCGGTGAGGTAGGCGGTCTTGCCGTCGGGCGAGATCCGCACGTCGTTGAGGTAGGAGGCCTGCATCACGGTGCTGGTGTCGAAGGGGATCGTCTTGACGACCCGATTGGTCTTCAGATCGATGCCGACGAGCTTGGGCCCGTCCTTGATCACGTGCGCCATGGCCGGGGCGGCGGCATCCACCACCCAGAGCCGGTCCTGCCCGTCGGCCACCACGCTCTGGACGCAGACGAAGTGATTCTTGGGGTCGATCGCGTCCTTCTTGGCGTTGCGCCAGGAATTCCACTCCGCGTCCGGGTAGGGGACCGGCTTGCCGTCCTTCAGCTCGGCCACCGAGACAGGGGCATCCTCGCTCCAGCGGGGGAAGTTGACGAAGATGCGCCCGTCGCGGGCCACCGTCACGCCGGTGACCTGATGCTCGAAGCCTGCCACCTTGGTGAGCGCCGAGCCGGCCTCCTGCGCCGCGGCGGGCAAGGCGGCGGGCAATGCGCCGGCGATCGTTCCGGCCAGCAGAGCCGCAGCGAGGGTGTGGGACAGTCTCGGCATGTCGGGCGATCTCGGTCGGATGCGGGGCGTTCGTCCGCTGAACCCCGGCCCATCCGGCCGAGGTCCTTCACGAAACCGTTTGCCCGAAAGCGTCGGTGTTCGGCTCAGGCCGGGATTGGGTCGATCGCGGTCGGTTCCGCCTCCGGCACGCGGTTGCGCTCGCGGGGCAAGCGGGAGCGCGCCCGATAGGTCTTGAGCCGGAGGACACCACAAACGTTCGCCCGCGCCGCATCGGCCTCGCGCCGAGATCCACGCTTCGCTTTCCCGCCGGAATACGCTTCCGACTCTGGCGCGCAGAGCGAAATCGCGCTCTCACATTCGCTGGAACGGTTCAGGTTGGTTCGCCGTTACTCGCGCAGTTTTGACCATTTCGGAGGACGACATGCGCAACTCCCTTCTCGCCGCCGCCGCGATCCTGACGCTCGCCGGTGTGTCCGGCGCCAGCGCCCAGACCACCGTGATCGAGCGCGATGCGCCGGACCGGGTCGTGGTGGACCGCCCCGCCAGCACCTCCTCGACCACCGTCGAGCGGCGCGAGAGCACCACGAGCGGCTGCTCCACCAAGTCGGTGACCAAGGAGAACGACCTCGGCGACCGCAAGACGGTCACCAAGGAGAGCTGCGACTAAGCCTCTCGCAAACCGCCCGAACGAGAAGAGCCCGCCGCGGTCCCCCGCGGCGGGCTCTTCCTTTCGATCGAACTCCCGGTCAGGCGTGGGCCAGAACCGCGAGGAGCAGCAGGGCGATGATGTTGGTGATCTTGATCGCCGGGTTCACGGCGGGGCCCGCCGTGTCCTTGTAGGGGTCGCCGACGGTGTCGCCGGTCACGGCCGCCTTGTGGGCGTCCGAGCCCTTGCCGCCGTGATGCCCGTCCTCGATGTACTTCTTGGCGTTGTCCCAGGCGCCGCCGCCCGAGGTCATCGAGATCGCGACGTAGAGGCCGGTGAGGATCACGCCGAGCAGCGAGGCGCCCACCGTGGCGAAGGCCTGGGACTTGCCCGCGATCGCCTGGATCACGAAGAAGATCACGATCGGCGAGAGCACCGGCAGCAGCGAGGGGATGATCATCTCCTTGATCGCCGCCCGGGTCAGCATGTCGACGGCGCGGCCGTAATCCGGCCGGTCGGTGCCCTGCATGATGCCGGGCTTGGCCCGGAACTGGCGGCGCACCTCCTCGACCACCGCGCCGGCCGCGCGGCCCACCGCCGTCATGGCGATGCCCGCGAACAGGAACGGGATCAGTCCGCCCAGCAGCAGGCCGACCACGACGTAGGGGTTGGAGAGCGAGAAATCGACGGAGACGCCCTGGAAGAAGCGGTACTGCGTCGGGCTGGCATTGGCGATGAAGTAGTTCAGGTCCGAGGTGTAGGCGGCAAACAGCACCAGCGCGCCGAGGCCCGCCGAGCCGATCGCGTAACCCTTGGTCACGGCCTTGGTGGTGTTGCCCACCGCGTCGAGGGCGTCGGTCGCCTTGCGCACGTCGGCGGGCAGGCCGGCCATCTCGGCGATGCCGCCCGCGTTGTCGGTGACGGGGCCGAAGGCGTCGAGGGCGACGATGAAGCCGGCCAGCGCCAGCATCGCGGTGACGGCGATGGCGATGCCGAACAGGCCGCCCAGCGCGTAGGTGGCGATGATGCCCGCCACGATGACGAGGGCGGGCAGCGCGGTCGATTCGAGCGAGATCGCCAGCCCCTGGATCACGTTGGTGCCGTGGCCGGTGACGGAGGCGGTGGCGATCGACTTCACCGGCCGGAAGTTCGTGCCGGTGTAGTACTCGGTGATGACCACGATCAGCGCCGTGATGACGAGGCCGAGCACCGCGCAGCCGAACAGCGCACCCGAGGAGAAGGTCAGGCCCGTATTCGTGGTGAAGGTGGTCGAGAAGCCGCCGAACAGGGCGAGATTGACGCCCGCGATGGCCGCGATCGAGAGCACGCCCGCCACGATCAGGCCCTTGTAGAGCGCGCCCATGATCGACTGGTTGGCGCCGAGCTTGACCGCGTAGGTCCCCGCGATCGAGGTGACGATGCAGGCCGCGCCGATGGCCAGCGGGTAGAGCATCATGGCTTCGAGCACGGCGGCGTTGCCCGCAAAGAAGATCGCGGCGAGAACCATCGTGGCGACGACCGTCACCGCGTAGGTCTCGAACAGGTCCGCGGCCATGCCGGCGCAGTCGCCGACGTTGTCGCCCACGTTGTCGGCGATGGTGGCGGGGTTGCGCGGATCGTCCTCGGGAATGCCGGCCTCGACCTTGCCGACGAGATCGCCGCCGACATCGGCGCCCTTGGTGAAGATGCCGCCGCCGAGCCGCGCGAAGATCGAGATCAGAGAGGCGCCGAAGCCAAGAGCCACGAGCGCGTCGATCACTTCGCGGCTGCCCGGCGCCAGCCCGGCGCCGCGGGTGAGGAACAGGTAGTAGAGGGCGACGCCCAGCAGCGCGAGGCCCGCCACCAGCATGCCAGTGACGGCACCGGACTTGAACGCGACCTCCAGGCCGCCGCCGAGCGACTGGGTGGCGGCCTGCGCCGTGCGGACGTTGGCGCGGACCGACACGTTCATGCCGATGAAGCCGGCCGCACCCGAGAGCACCGCGCCGATCAGGAAGCCGATGGCGACCTTGATGCCGAGGAACCAAGCCAGAAGGACGAAGAGCACGAGGCCGACGAGGCCGATGGTGGCGTATTGGCGCCGGAGATAGGCCTGGGCCCCCTCGGCGATGGCGCCTGCGATCTCCTGCATGCGCTGTGTGCCCGCATCGCGGCGCATCACGTCACGGATGGTCACAACACCGTAGGCGACGGCGCACAGCCCGCCCACGATGATCAGCAAGAGTGCGGTCATTCGTGCGTCCTTGGATTTTGATTGTGGTTGCCGAGCCTGGCCGGGATGGCCACGGGACGATCCGCTCGGGGTATCAGGCGCCCTCCCTGGAGAAGCGGAACTTGATTGCCAAAATTCGGCCACCAGCGCAAACGCTTCGGAGCGTTCACAACCTTAGAAACAGCCAAGATGCAGGATACTGACAAGTTTTCGATTGCTGCAATGCAATCATTGCGATGCAATACGATGCGTCAAAGCTGATTTGGCCGCGCGGCCGAGAATGCGGCCGGGCCTGAAACGCCGAAGGGCGCAGGTTGCCCTGCGCCCTTCGGCCAAGTCCGTCGCTATGCGCCGCTCCTCAGCGCAGCGGCGGAGAACGGTAGGCGGGTGCCAGCACGTAGCCGTCGGAGGGCCGGCGGGGCCCCTGGGGCGTGGCGAGCAGCAATTCGCCGAAATAGTCGTTGCCGGTGGGGCCGAACGCGCCGCCGTTAATCACGGTCGGCACGGGCACGGCACCGATGGCGCGCAGATCCTGACCGTCCTTGCTGATCGGCGGCCCCGGGAAGCGGCCGGTCTCGGGATCGACCTCGTAGACCATCGGGCTGCGGGTCTCGCCGTAGGGGCGGTCCCGCAGGCCCTGGGCGGCGGCGGCGCCCGTCACGAGGACGAGCGAGGCGGCGAGGAAGAGAAGGCGGGCATCGGCCAAGCGCGTACTCCGTCGTTGGCAGGCGTCTCGAGGGTGCGATCAAGCCCCGGGACGTGACAAGGAAACGTTGACGGGCGGAGACGCCGGGCGTCCCGCCCCCGATCCGCCGGCCTCAGCCCTTGGAGCGCAGGACGGCGCGCGGCTCGCGCACCACCGGCGTGCAGTCCGTCTTGTAGGCGTTCAACACGAGCGGGGTCGAGCTGCAGGAATAGGCCTCCTCGGGGGAGGGGGCGGGCACGGGGTCGCGGGCCACGATCGGGTGGGGCGCGCAGGCTCCGGCGGCGGCGCCGGCGAGCGCCAGGGCGGCGAAGAGCTTCAGGCGGCGCATGCGGTTCCTCGAAACACGTCCGTCCACCGGGACGGCCCGGCGGCGGAACGGAAGACGACCCTGCGGACGGATCGCCCCGCTGACAAGCTTCTCCGGCCGCACGTGGCCCGGCCCGGAGCCGATTGCCCCGCGCCTGTCGCCCGGCCGCAACAACGGCCGGACGTTGTTCCCGGCTGTCTCAGACCGCCTTCTGCATCGGCACCACGTTGTGGAGCGTGCGGTCGGCGTTGTCGAAGAAGCGGCGCACGTTGCGCGCGGCCTGCCGGATGCGCTGCTCGTTCTCCACCAGGGCGATGCGCACGAACTCGTCGCCGTGCTCGCCGAAGCCGATGCCCGGCGCGACCGCCACATCCGACTTCTCGAGGAGCAGCTTGGAGAACTCGAGGCTGCCGAGTTCCCGGAATTTTTCCGGGATCGGCACCCAAGCGAACATCGAGGCCTCGGGCGCGGGCAGCTTCCAGCCGGCCTTGCCGAAGGACTCGATCAGCGCGTCGCGGCGCTTCTTGTAGGTGGCGCGCATCTCCTTGATGCAGTCGTCGGGCCCGTTGAGCGCGGCCGTGGCCGCGACCTGGATCGGCGTGAAGGCGCCGTAATCGAGGTAGGACTTCACCCGGGTCAGCGCCGCGAGCAGCCGCTCGTTGCCCACCGCGAAGCCCATGCGCCAGCCCGCCATCGAGAAGGTCTTCGAGAGCGAGGTGAACTCCACCGTGCAGTCGATGGCGCCGGGCACCTGCAGCACGGAGGGCGGCGGGTTCTTGTCGTCGAAATAGACCTCGGCATAGGCCAGATCCGAGAGCAGGATCAGCTCGTGCTTCTTCGCGAAGGCGACGAGATCCCGGTAGAAGTCGAGGCTGGCCACGTAGGCGGTCGGGTTCGAGGGATAGCAGACGACGAGCGCCACGGGCTTGGGGATCGAGTGGACGACCGCCTTCTCGAGCGCCGGGAACATGGCCGGGGTCGGCTCGGCGGGCACGGAGCGGATCACGCCGCCCGCCATCAGGAAGCCGAAGGCGTGGATCGGGTAGCTCGGGTTGGGCACCAGCACCACGTCGCCCGGCGCCGTGATCGCCTGGGCCATGTTGGCGAAGCCTTCCTTCGAGCCGAGCGTGGCCACCACCTGGGTCTCGGGATTGAGGCTGACGCCGAAGCGGCGCTGGTAGTAGCCGGCCTGGGCGCGGCGCAGGCCGGCGATGCCCTTCGAGGCGGAGTAGCGGTCGGTGCGCGGCTTGCCGGCGGTCTCGACGAGCTTCTCGATGACGTGGCGCGGCGCGTCGAGGTCGGGATTGCCCATGCCGAGATCGATGATGTCGGCGCCCCGGGCTCGGGCTGCGGCCTTGATCCGGTTCACCTGCTCGAAGACGTAGGGGGGCAAGCGCTTGATGCGGTGGAAATCGGTCATGGCGTCGTTCTGTCCGGTGTCGCGGAACTGATCCTCCCGCAAGCGTCGTCGGCGGTGAGGAGTCGGTCTGTTTACCATCGACGCGCCCGCGCGCCGACCCTGATTCTGCGTGCCCGGCGCGAGAACTGCCGGGACCTACTGCACCGGGTTGGGTGCGAGCCCCTTGGCGGCGTCCTTGGCCGCGCCTTCCGCCGCCCGGCCCTTGGCCTGGTTGCGGTTGCGCGCGCCCTCCAGCTCCGCTTCGAGCGCGCTCTGGCCGGCCGCGTTGCGGGCGCGGATCGTGCGCCGGGGAGCCGATTCTCCGACCGGCATGTAGTCCGCGTCGCTCCAACGCGAGCCGGCGACGAAGTCCGGTGCCGTCACCGGCCGCGGATCGGCGCCGGTGAAGGCGGCTTTGAGGGGGTTCACGTCGTTGGAGCAGCCGCCTGCCGACGCGGCGACAGCGAAGACCGGCAGGGCCAGGGCTGCGGCGCGGAGGGTGCGGCTCAAGAACATGACAACGGTCTGGAAATGGAGCCTGGAGCGGGCGACATCTGCGAGGTGGAGCGTTAATTTGTCGGAAACGAGGCTCGGGCCGCCGCGTGGGGCGGGAAGCGGGCCGATGCCGGGAGGACAGGTCGCGTGGCGACGGAGCAGACGAACCCGGCAATGCCGGATTTCGAGACGATTGCGCGAAACGCGAATCAGCTCGCGGAGGTGTTCCGGCAATCGGCGGCCGCCTCCTTGAAGCCGTTCGAGCAGACGGGCGTCAAACTCCCGGGGCCGAAGCTTCAGGGCTCCGACGAGATCGACGAGATGACCCGCACCCTGACCCGGGTCGCGGAGACGTGGCTCAAGGACCCCGAGAAGGCGCTCCAGGCCCAGACCAAGCTCAGTCAGTCCTTCGCCGCGCTCTGGGCCTCGACCCTGACCCGCATGCAGGGCGCGGCCGCCGTTCCGGTCGCGCAGCCCGAGGCGAAGGACAAGCGCTTCGCCCATGCCGACTGGTCCGCGAACCCGATCTTCGACGTCATCAAGCAGAGCTACCTGATCCTCGGCCGCTGGGCGGAGGAGATGGTCGAGACGGCGGACGGCATCGACGAACACACCCGGCACAAGGCGGAATTCTACCTGCGCCAGCTGCTCTCGGCCTACTCGCCCTCGAACTTCGTGATAACGAACCCCGAACTCCTGCGCCAGACGCTGGAGGAGGGCGGCGCCAACCTGATGCGCGGCATGAAGATGCTGCAGGAGGATCTGGAGGCCGGTGCCGGCCAGCTCCGGGTGCGCCAGACCGACGTCACCGCCTTCACCTTCGGCAAGGACGTGGCGGTGACCCCCGGCGAGGTCATCTTCCGCAACGACCTGATGGAGTTGATCCAGTACACGCCGGCGACCGAAACGGTGCTCAAGCGCCCGCTGCTGATCGTGCCGCCCTGGATCAACAAGTACTACATCCTCGACCTCAACCCGCAGAAGAGCTTCATCGGCTGGATGGTCTCGCAGGGCATCACGGTATTCGTGATCTCCTGGGTGAACCCGGACGAGCGCCACCGCGACAAGGATTTCGAATCCTACATGCGCGAGGGCATCGAGACCGCCATCGACATGATCGGCGTCGCCACCGGGGAGACCGAGGTCGCGGCGGCGGGCTACTGCGTCGGCGGCACGCTGCTCGCCGTCACGCTGGCCTATCAGGCCGCCACCGGCAACCGGCGCATCCAGAGCGCGACCTTCCTGACGACGCAGGTCGACTTCACCCATGCGGGCGATCTCAAGGTCTTCGCCGACGAGAACCAGATCAAGGGGATCGAGGCGCGGATGGCCGAGCGCGGCTATCTCGACGGCTCGCGCATGGCCAACGCCTTCAACATGCTGCGCCCGAACGACCTGATCTGGTCCTACGTCGTCAACAACTACGTGCGCGGCAAGGCCCCTCAGGCCTTCGACCTGCTCTACTGGAACGCCGACGCCACGCGGATGCCGGCGGCCAACCACTCGTTCTACCTGCGCAATTGCTACCTCAACAACACCCTCTCGAAGGGGCAGATGGTAATCGGCAACGTGCGCCTCGACATGAAGAAGGTGAAAATCCCCGTCTTCAACCTCGCCACCCGCGAGGACCACATCGCCCCGGCGCTGTCGGTGTTCGAGGGCTCGAAGAAGTTCGGCGGCCCGGTCGATTACGTGCTGGCGGGTTCGGGCCACATCGCGGGGGTCGTGAACCCGCCGGGCAAGAAGGCGAAGTACGGCTTCCGCACCGGCGGACCGGCCAAGGGACGGTTCGAGGAATGGGTGGAGCGGGCGACCGAGCACGAGGGCTCGTGGTGGCCCTACTGGTCCAAGTGGCTCGAAGAGCAGGCCCCCGAGCGCGTGCCCGCCCGCATCCCGGGCGCGGGGGCGCTGCCCGCGCTCGAACCGGCACCGGGCTCCTATGTCCGCATGAAAGCCTGAGGTTTTCGGGACAAGCGTGGATCGGCAACGTCTCGGCTGCGGACACGGGACCGTGATTTGCCTTATCTGACCCCGGGGCCGGTTCGCGCCCCGGAGGGTTGGACCGCGTTGCCGCACGCCACGGGACTCATTTCGATCATCGCGCTGGGCATGGTCAGCGCCTTCGTCGGCGGCATGCTGGCCCAGCGCCTGCGGCTGCCGCCGCTCGTCGGCTACCTCGTGGCCGGCATCGCCATCGGCCCCTTCACGCCCGGCTTCGTCGGCGATCCGGAGCTGGCGAGCCAGCTCGCCGAACTCGGCGTCATCCTGCTGATGTTCGGCGTCGGCCTGCACTTCTCAATCGCGGACCTGATGGCGGTGCGCACCATCGCCCTGCCGGGCGCGATCGTGCAGATCGCCGTCGCGACGATCATGGGGGCGGGGCTGGCCTGGGCCTTCGGCTGGAGCGCGGGTGCGGGCCTCGTCTTCGGACTGGCGCTCTCGGTGGCGAGCACCGTGGTGCTGCTGCGGGCGCTCGAAGGGCGGGGCCTGCTCGATTCGGACAAGGGCCGCATCGCGGTCGGCTGGCTGATCGTCGAGGATCTGGCCATGGTGCTGGCCCTCGTGCTGCTGCCGGCCCTCGCCCCCTCGCTCGGCGGGGAGGCGGCCGGGGGCGGCGCCCATCACGGCGCGCCTGGGCAGAACCTGTGGCTGAGCCTGGGGCTGACGCTGGCCAAGGTCAGCGTGTTCGTGGCGATCATGCTGGTCGGGGGACGGCGCGTCGTGCCCTACCTGATGGGGCTGGCCGCCCGCACCGGCTCGCGGGAGCTGTTCACCCTGGCGGTGCTGGCCAGTGCCGTCGGCATCGCCTACGCCTCCTCCGAACTGTTCGGCGTGTCCTTCGCGCTCGGCGCCTTCTTCGCCGGCATGGTGCTGTCCGAATCCGACCTCAGCCATCAGGCGGCGGCGGATTCCCTGCCCCTGCAGGACGCCTTCGCGGTGCTGTTCTTCGTCTCGGTCGGCATGCTGTTCGATCCGGGTATCGTCCTGCGCGAGCCGCTGGCGATCCTCGGCGTGGTCGGCGTCATCGTCCTGGGCAAATCGCTCGCGGCCATCGCCATCGTGCTCGCCTTCGGCCATCCGGTCGGCACCGCGCTGACCATCGCCGCGAGTCTGGCGCAGATCGGCGAGTTCTCGTTCATCCTGGCCTCCCTCGGCATCTCCCTGAAGCTGCTGCCGGAATCCGGCCGCGACCTGATCCTGGGCGGGGCGCTCCTGTCGATCACCCTCAACCCGCTGTTCTTCGCCCTGGCCGACCGGGTCTCGCTCTATCTCGGCGAACGGCCGGAATGGCGCCGCCGTCTGGAGCGGCGCGTGGCGGCGCCGCTGCCCATGAGCACCAGCGGCGAGGGCATGCGGGACCATGCGGTCATCGTCGGCTACGGCCGGGTCGGCAGCGCCATCGGCAAGGCGCTGCACGACTGGAAGCTGCCCTTCGTGGTGGTGGAGCGCGACCGGCGCCGGGTCGAGGATCTGCGGGCGCAGGGCGTGCCGGCGGTGTTCGGCGACGCCTCCGCCCCCGGCATCCTGGAGGCCGCCGATATCGGCTCGGCCCGCCTCGTCGTGCTGGCCACGCCCGATTCGCACCAGGGGCGGCGGCTGCTCGCCAAGGCCCGCGCGGCCAATCCCGGCATCGACAGCGTGGTGCGCACCCACAGCGAGGCCGAGCGGCGCCGGCTGGAGGAGGACGGCGTCGGCCTCGTGCTCATGGCCGAGCGCGAACTGGCGCTGGGCATGATGACCTACGCCCTGCGCAGCCTCGGCGTGCGCGAGGGCGAGGTACGGCTGTTCGTGGATTCGAGCCGCTCCGAGAACCAGATCGTGGCCGCGCCCCCGGCGGGTCAGTCGGTGCCCGAGTTGCGCCAGCGCCGGGACGAGCCAGAGGCGTGACGCCCGGGCCTCACAGGCCGTCGAGGCGCGTGATCAGCACCGCCAGCTCGCTCTGGCGACGCAGGGCGAGCTTGGCATAGACCGCCCTGATCTGGCTGCGCACGGTGCTCTCGCCGACCGCGAGTTGCGCCGCCACCGCCCGCGGCGCGGCGCCCCGCCCGACCAGGGCCGCCACACGCGCCTCCGCCCGGGTCAGGCCCAGTTGCTCCAGCAGCGGCTCGATCGCGCGATGGGCCGGCGCCAGCAGGTCGCGCAGCAGCAGGAGCACCCCGCCCTCGAGGTCGGCGGCGCCGATCGCGAACGGATCGGGGCCGCGCAGGGGCAGCGCTTCGATGAAGAGCGGGCCGCCCCGGCGACGCAGAAGGATCGAGGCCGGCTGCGGCCATCCCCGTTCCGGCAGAGCGGCGGCCAGAAAGCGATCGAAGCGGTCCCGGTCGGCCGGCGCGGCGGATTTCGGTACCTCGCCGGTACGCAGGGCGAGCACGCCGAGGCTCAACCCTTCCCCGGCGGGATTGACGAAGCGGACGCGCCCACGCCGGTCGAGAGCGATGAGGCCCGCCCGCATCCGCTCCAGGGCGGAGGCGAAGCCGCTCGCCTCGCTGCGCAGCGCGCCGACGAGCGTGGTCAAGCGGAAGGCGCGGATGACGTGCGGACCGATGAGCGCCAGCCGTTCGACCTCGCTGCCCTCGAACGCTCCCTTGCGGGCATCGCGCGGCGTCGAGAAGGAGAGCGTGTGGCCGTCGACGGCGTCGGCATCGATGTAGCCGCAGAGATTGCCGAGGCCGTGCCGCGTCAGGAAGTGCTGGAAGAACGGGTCGGTGCGCTTCAACTCGGGCGCGACGTACATCTCGTCGACGGTGATGGTGCCCGGTCGCAGCAATCCGCGCTCCCGCCCCAGGCGAATGCGCGTGTCGTGCTGCCACCAACCGCCGACGCTGTAATCGTGGTTCACCTCGGCGAGCCGGGTGGAAGCCAGCGTCTGCGCCGTGCGCGCCGGGTCGTGCGAGACGATCACCGTGCCGCGCGCCTCGACGGCATCGGCGATCCCGTCGAGCGCGTCGGGCCACCGATCGGGATCGAGCGCTGCCGCGTAGCAGGCGTCGATCAGGGAGAGGGGATCGAAACCTGACATCGACCGGTACGGAGGAAGATATGCTCAAGTTTGAAGCATATTTTCGATCCGGAAACCGTGTGAAATCGGCAACAATGCAGCAGCTTGAGCGTGATTGTGCAGCAGCACACACTACCTGAAGCTAGGAGGTGCCGAGGCTTACTACGACCCGCCGCGTGGCGACCGCCAAATGTATCTTCCCATCGCCTCGACCCAAGCAAAACGACTAGAAGTTGAAAAACTTTTGTCGTGATGCGTCGCGCGCCGTCCGGGCCGCCGGTGCAGCCGGGTCCGGCCACCGGGCCGAATCCAGGCGGCAGACGCGCCGCCTGTCGGCTTTATCCGCCTCAGCCCTCGATGCGGGAGAAGTCGGCCACCTCGCGGGTGGCCGCGCGCAGGGCGTTGAGGAGGAGGAGCCGGTTCTCGCGCAACGCCGGGTCGTCGGCGTTAACGGTGACGCCTTCGAAGAACGCGTCCACCGGCGCCCGCAGCCGTGAGAGCGCCCGCATGGCCCCGGCAAAATCCTCCGCCGCCACGGAAGCGGAGGCTTCTTCGCGCGCGGCCGCCAGGGCGTCGGCCAGCGCCTGCTCCTCGGGCTGGCCGGAGGCCGCGAGCGCGGCATCGGGGGCGGCGTCGTAGGCGCGCCCGTCCTTCTTCTCCTCGATGCGCAGGATGTTGGCCGCGCGCTTGTAGCCCGCGAGCAGGTTCTTGCCGTCGTCGGTGGCGAGGAAGGCACCGAGCGCCTCGACCCGGCGGACCACCATCAGCAGGTCGTCCTGGCCGGGCAGGGCGAAGACGGCGTCGATCAGGTCGTGGCGGGCGCCCTGATCGCGGAGGTAGACCTTGAGGCGATCGGCGAAGAAGGTGAGGAGATCGGTTGCTTTCGCTGACGCCGAGCTTTGCCTTTCGCCCTTCGATGGATCGAGGCTCAGAACAAACTTTGCCTCAATTCTTTGCACGATTTTGACATTTGGAAACGCCTGCTCGAAAGAATTTACAGTCGTCTCAAGCGAATTTAGTGCAAAACCTTGTTTTTTTGAAGCAATGAATTGATCCCAAGATTTCGTTACAGAGCACAAAGAAGAGAGTAGATTTACGCGAATTGATCTTTCGAGAAGCAAGCGAATCATGCCTAGTGCCGCCCGCCGCAGCGCGTACGGGTCCTTACTCCCCGTCGGCTTCTCGTCGATCGCCCAGAACCCCACCAGCGTGTCGAGCTTGTCGGCGAGCGCCACGGCGATGGAGACCGGATCGGTCGGCACCCGGTCGCTCGGGCCGACCGGCTTGTAATGCTCCTCGATCGCCGCGGCGACGCTGGCGTGCTCGCCCTGGAGCGCCGCGTATGTGCGGCCCATCAGGCCCTGGAGCTCGGGGAACTCGCCGACCATCTCGGTGACGAGATCGGCCTTGGCGAGCCGCGCCGCGCGCTCGGCGAGCGCCGGATCGGCACCCACCAGCGGCGCGATCTCTTTTGCGAGCGCGGCGATGCGGGCGACGCGCTCGCCCTGCGTGCCGAGTTTTTCGTGGAAGACGATCGCATCGAGCTTCGGGAGGCGGTCCTCCAACTTCGTCGCCCGGTCGGTCTCCCAGAAGAACTTTGCGTCCGAGAGCCTGGCGCGCACCACGCGCTCGTTGCCCGCGGTGATCGCCGCGCCGCCGTCCGAGGCGACGAGGTTCGAGACCAGCACGAAGGCCGGGGCCAGCTCCTCCGAGCCGGACCGGCGCAGCACGAAGCACTTCTGGTTGGCGCGGATGGTCGCGCGGATCGCCTCGGCCGGGATCTCCAGGAAGCGCTCCTCGAAGGAGCCCATCAGCACCACGGGCCGCTCCACCAGCCCGGCGACCTCCTCCAGCAGGCCCTCGTCCTCCACGAGGTCGAGGCCGCGGGCGAAGGCGAGGTCGCGGGCATCGTGCAGGATGATGTCCTTGCGCCGGTCGGCATCGAGGATCACCTGGGCGCGGTCGAGGCCCTGCACGTAATCGTCGAAGCGGCGGACCTCGAACGGCTCCGGCGCCAGGAAGCGGTGGCCGCGGGTCGTTGTGCCGGCGGTGATGCCGTCGATCGAGAAGGGCACCACGTCCGGCGTCTCGGTCTCGGGGCCGAAGGTGGCCACGATGGATTGCAGCGGACGCACCCAGCGCAGGGAACCCGGCTGCGCGGAAGCCGCGCCCCAGCGCATCGATTTCGGCCAGGGGAAATTCCTGATGATCCCCGGCAGGATCTCGGCCAGCACGTCCAGCGTCTCGCGGCCGGGACGCTCGATCACCGCGAGGTAGAATTCGCCCTTCTTCGGGTCGGTAACGGTAGTGGCCTGATCGAGGCTCGCGAGCCCGGCGCTCTTGAGGAAGCCCTGCACCGCCGCCTCGGGGGCACCGACCCGGGGGCCGCGCCGCTCCTCGCGCACGGCCTCGCCGCGGGCGGGCAGCCCGGCCACGTGCAGCGCCAGCCGCCGCGGCGTCGCGAAGGCCTTGGCGCCCTCGTAGAGGAACCCGCGCTCCACCAGCGCATCGGTGACGAGCCGCTTCAGATCCTCGGCCGCACGCCGCTGCATGCGCGCGGGGATTTCTTCGGAGAGGAGTTCGAGCAGGAGGTCAGGCATGCGCGCGGGAATAGCCGCCCGCTCCGGCCGCGTCGAGACGGGAGATAGGGTCGCTCTGTCAGGGCAGCCGATCCGTTATTTTCTGCGGAACGGATCGAACGGGGGCCCGCGACGCGAGCCACTGTCGCGCAGTTGGCTCACTGTCGCGGTCCGTCCGCAGCGAGGGACGAGGGGGCCCACACCGTCTTCGCGAGGCGAAGCCGACGCAATCCAGAGCGCCCGCTCGTCCGGGAAGGTCGCGCTTCTGGATCGCTTCGCCGACGCTCGCGAAGACGGCTGTGCCGTCACCCGATCCGCCCGCCCCCCTTGCGCGTCACCGCGACCACGGAGGGCCGGGGCGGCAGGTCGGGGGAGAAATCCGGCCAGCGGGTGGAGGGATTCTCGAAGGAGCCCAGCGCTCCGTCCTCGTCCGGTTCGCCGGGATGCTGCACGGCGACGAAGAGGGTCTCGTCGTCGGGCGTGAAGCAGGGGCCGCACATCTCGGCGCCCACCGGCACCCGCAGGAAGTGGCGCGACGTGCCCCGGCGCGGTCCCTCCGTCTCCACCGCCCAGATCCCGTCGGCCCGGCCGGTGGCGCGGCGGTTGTTGCCGTCGGTGGCGACCCAGAGGCGCCCGCGCCCGTCGAAGGTGCAGTTGTCGGGCATGCCGAACCAGCCGTCCGCCGTGGTGAGCGCGGAAAAGCTCGCCTTCACCTCCGGCTTGGCCGGGTCGCCGCAGCGCACCAGCACCTCCCAGCGGAAGGTCTCGGCGCCGTGGTCGGTGCCGTCGGGGATGATCTCGATGACGTGACCGAAGAGGTTCGGCCCGCGCGGGTTGGCCGGCTCCGCCTGATCGGCGCTGCGCTTGGCGTTGTTCGTCAGCATCACGGTGACGCGGCCGGTGCGCGGGTTGGCCTCAATGTCCTCGGGCCGGTCCATCGGGGTGGCGCCCGAGAGCCGGGCGGCGCGGCGGGTCTCGATCAGCACGTCGGCCTGGCTGGCGAATCCTTTGCCCGCATCGAGCCTGCCCTGGCCGTGGACCAGCGGCAGCCAGCGGCCGGTGCCGTCGGGCTCGAACCGGGCCGCGCTGAGCGTGCCGGAATCGAGCAGATCCGCGTTGGCCCCGCGCTCCGGCCGGACCTTGCCCTCGCTGACGAAGCGGTAGACGTGCTGGAAGCGCTCGTCGTCGCCGAGATAGACCGCGTAGCGTCCGTCGAGGGTGCGGGCGCCGGCCGCCCCCTCGTGCTTGAAGCGGCCGAGCGCAGTGCGCTTCCTGGGGGTCGAGGCGGGATCGAACGGATCGATCTCGACCACCCAGCCGAAGCGGTTCGGCTCGTTCGGCGTCGTCGCGAGGTCGAAGCGCGGATGGAAGCGGCTCCAGGCGTATTGCAGGCTGCCCATGCCCATCGCCTTGGCGTTCTCGGCCTCACGATGTCCGGCGGGGAGAGCCCCGGCGAAGTAGTAGTTGATGTTCTCCTCGCCCGAGAGCCACGTGCCCCAGGGCGTGACCCCGCCCGAGCAATTGTTGATCATGCCGTGGACGCGCCGGCCGCTGGGATCGTCCGCGGTCACGAGGCGCGGATCGCCGGCGGCGGGGCCGGTGAGGTCCATGGGCGTCTGCGCCGTGATGCGCCGGGTGTAGGGCGAGCCGATCACCGGGCGCCAGCCCTCGGCCTCGCGCACGATCTCGACCACGGAGCCGCCATGGGCCGCCATCTCGACCGCGACCTGATCCGCGCTCAGGGCGGCGATCACCGCCTTGCGCTCGGCGGCGCCGAGGCCGGGGAACATCAGCTCGGCGTTGGTGTATTCGTGGTTGACCACGAGCAGGCCGCGCCGGCCCGCCTCGTCCAGCGGGATGAAGCCGACGAAGTCGTTGTTGTAGCCGAACTGGCGTGCCTGGGCGGCGGCGGACTGGCGCTTCGGGTCGAAGGCGGGCGCGTCGGAAAAGAGCGGGTCGCCCCAGCGCAGCAGGGGCTCGGCCTCGTAGCCGGCCGCCACGTGCAGGTGCTCGTCGACCCCCGCGCCCAGCTCGGGGAAGTCGAAGGTGGGCGCCGCCTCGGCCGCGGCGGGAACGGTTCCCGATCCGATCCCGGCGGCGAGTGCGGTCGCGAGGGAGCCGCGCATCAGGTCGCGCCGGGAGAAGCGGTGCGCGATGACCGCGTCGAGGGTGGGCGCTCCGGTCGGTGCGTCGGGCATATCGGACATCGTGCGCCTCGGATCAGCCATCGAAAGGCGGGGCGCTACCCCTCTCGAATGTCGCTTCGATGACGGCGCCCGCCCGGCGGCGCCCTCGGCTCACGGCAGCGGGGCGGAGAGGATCTCGATCAGATCCCAGCGCTCGCCGTTCAGCGAGCGGACATTCGCGATCTTCCAGGCGCCGGCCTCGCGCAGGAGGCTGTAGCGCAAGTCCTGCGGACCGCCGTTGCGGAACCGCGCCTGCACCTCGGCCCGATCCCCCTCGCTGGAGAGGGCGGTGAGCCGCAGGGACTTGGCCCAGCCCGGTTCGGTGTCCTGCCCGTTGACGTGGAAGGCGAAGCCCAGGCGGCCGACCTCGCCCTTCGACTCGCGCCGATCCCGCTCGTAGAGCCCGCGCAGGTTTCGGGCGTAGAAGCGGACGGCGTTGATGTCGTCGGCCGCGTAGAAGGCCCGCACCGTCTCGACCGGATCGGCCGCCGGCTGCCCGAGTGCGGGGCCCGCGACGAGCCCGAGTGCTCCGGCGAGGAGGGTGCGGCGGCGCATCGCCTCAGGCCGCGACGGCGTGGCCGCCGGCCTCCGTCCTGAGCCAAGCCGCACCGCAGGCCTTGGCCAGTTCGCGCACCCGCAGGATGTAGCTCTGACGCTCGGTGACCGAGATCACGCCGCGGGCGTCGAGCAGGTTGAAGACGTGGCTCGCCTTGATGCACTGGTCGTAGGCCGGCTGCACGATCCGGTGGCGGCCCCCTTCGCTCTCCGGCGCGCCGGCCTCGAGGTAGAGGCGGCAGGCCTTCTCCGCATCGGCGAAGTGGCGAAACAGCATCGCCGTGTCGGCGGCCTCAAAGTTGTGGCGCGAATATTCCTGCTCGGCCTGAAGGAAGACGTCGCCGTAGGTGACCTTCTCGTCGCCCTCGCCGCCGTTGAAGTTCAGGTCGTAGACGTTCTCGACGCCCTGCACGTACATGGCCAGCCGCTCCAGCCCGTAGGTCAGTTCCCCGGCGACCGGTGCGCATTCGAAGCCCGCGACCTGTTGGAAGTAGGTGAACTGGCTCACCTCCATCCCGTCGCACCAGCACTCCCAGCCGAGACCCCAGGCGCCGAGCGTCGGGCTTTCCCAATCGTCCTCGACGAAGCGGATGTCGTGGAGCTTGAGATCGACGCCGATGGCCTCCAGCGAGGCGAGGTAGAGTTCCTGGAGATTGGGCGGGTTCGGCTTCAGGATGACCTGGAACTGGTAGTAGTGCTGCAGCCGGTTCGGATTCTCGCCGTAGCGCCCATCCTTCGGGCGCCGCGAGGGCTGCACGTAGGCGGCCTTCCAGGGCTTGGGGCCGAGCGCCCGCAGGGTGGTGGCCGGATGGAAGGTGCCGGCGCCGACCTCCATGTCGTAGGGCTGGAGGATCACGCAGCCCCGGGCAGCCCAGAAGCGCTGCAGGGTCAGGATCAGGCCCTGGAACGAGCGTGTGGGCGAGAGGTCGGCGTCGCTCGGCATGAAAGGTCCGACGGCAGGGAAGGGGAGGCCGGACCGTTTAAGAGCGGGCGGCAGGGTGTCAAGCGGACACCCCGCCCGCCCGGGTCAGGTCCGGGGGGCGGACCGGTTGAAGGTGCGGCGCTCCTTGCGCTCCTTCGGCACGATCGCCGTTTCCGGCTTGGCGGCCAGCAACTGCTTTACGCGATCGTTGAAGTCCGAGGAGGACACGGGGCGGGCGCCCCCTTTTTCGGGAGAGTGAGCCATATCGGCCTCCGCAAGGTCGCCCAAAGCACGGGATTGCGCGGAGGGTGTCTCCTATATGGGGCGCCGCCCTGCGGTTGCGAGGCCGGGGCGCGCATTCGCCCGTCCCGCCGCGCTTCGTGCGCGCCGACACATCTTTTTGCACCTCGAGGCCCGACAGGGGGAACGGCAAAGGTTTCTGCCAAGTTAATACGGCAAATGAACAGCCACGCTTCGCCGTCAGGGCGGGCGGATACGATGGTTCGAAAGATCATGCGCAAGGGATTGACTGTTTTCGCCGCCCTCGTCGCGGCCTCGCTCGCCGCCACGCCGCTCGTGATGGGCGCCTCCAACGCTCTGGCCACCTCGGACGGAAGCGAGACGGTGGAGAAGACCCTCGCGGTCGCGCCGGTCGAGGTTGCCCCGGTCGCCGCGCTGGCCACCCCCGAGAGCTGCACCCGCAAGGTCCGCGTGGTCTATAGCGGCTACGCCGCCGCTCCGGCCGGCTGCGCCCGCTGAGGCGTCAGCTCGAACGCGGGAGCGCGAGACTTCGCGCCCGCAGGCCCGTGACAATCCGCTCGAACGCTTCGGGGCGGTCGAGCGCCCGGGCCAGCACCACGGCCCCCTGGATTCCCCCTACGATCTCCTCGGCGAGCGGACCGGCCGTATCGGGCGCGTGGCCGGCCCGCGCCAGGGCCTGCGCCAGCGCCTCGACCCAGCGGGCGAAGTAGTCCCGCAGGGCGCCCGCGAAGAGGTCGCGGGCGTCGCTGAGGCTGAGCGCGCCGACGAGGCAGACCCGGCGGCCGGAGCGGAAATAGTCGCTCACGGTTCCGAACATGGCCGCCACCGCTCCGACCGGATCCTCCGCCGCGCGAAGAGGGGCGAAGACGTTGGCCTCGAACCAGCCGTCGATCTCGACGAGCACGGCCCGCGCCATCTCCGCCTTCCCCCCCGGGAAGAAGTGGTAGAGGCTGCCCTTGCCGAGCCCCGTCGCCTTCGAGATCAGCGCGAGGCTCGCGCCCTCGTAACCGTGCTCGCGAAACACCTCCGCGAGCAACGGCAGCAGGTCCGAGCGCTCGGCGACGCTGCGCGCCACGCCTCAGAGGCCCAGATCGCTCAAGGACGGATGGTCGTCGGGGCGCCGGCCGAGCGGCCAATGGTACTTCCGCTCGGACTCGGCGATGGGCAGATCGTTGATGGAGGCGAGCCGGTGGCGCATCAGGCCCGCCTCGTCGAACTCCCAGTTCTCGTTGCCGTAGGAGCGGAACCATTGTCCGCTGTCGTCGCGCCACTCGTAGGCGAAGCGCACGGCGATCCGGTCGTCCCGATGCGCCCAGACCTCCTTGATCAGGCGATACTCCAGTTCCCGCGCCCATTTGCGCCGCAGGAAGGCGGCGATCTCCTCGCGGCCGCGGATGAACTCGGCCCGATTCCGCCAGAGGCTGTCCGGCGTGTAGGCCTGCGCGACGCGCTCCGGGTCGCGGCTGTTCCAGGCATCCTCGGCCATGCGCGCCTTCTGCGCGGCGGTCTCGGCGGTGAAGGGCGGGAAGGGAGGACGGGACATCGCGAGCCTTTCTGTACCGTTCGGTAAACTCAGGACCGATCGGTACAGGAGAATTCAGGCGTCGACAAGGGGCAGCGCGGTGCGCAGCCAATCGATCGGGCGCGTGATGCTTCGGACGACGCGCAAAGGTGGGATCAATGTGGTGCGCGGCCTCTCGGCGCCACGATCCGCGGTTCGACCAGCGTATCGCGGACCGTGGTCGCCGCCTTTTCTCGCCTGGGGTCGGATGATTGTTCCGCTGCCGGCGCGAGAGGATCCCCGTTCGACGCATAGGCTTCGACTGCGCGAGGCCGGAGTTCTTCGATTGCTCTGGCGAAGACCCCGTCGATCGAACCAGTCGAAGATCGCACTTTGCAGGCCGTCAAGTCGAAATGACAAATCCTATAGTATGACACCCCAATGACAGCGTTGTCGTGTGCATTGTTGCAAGCACGACACGGCGAGCAACACCCACATCAGGTATGCACTATTCAGTTCCATTCTGAGACCAGGAACCGACTTACGGCGCGTTGCGGCCCCAGCTGCACGCGCCGCTTTCATTTTGCTATCGTTGTTACTTTGGAACGAAGCTAGCCCAAAGTCCGAGTTCGAGACGGTGACCGTTCGCGACCCGCCTTCGCATCAGGCAGAGGCGGCTTCGAAGTCTGGCGGCCCCGCCTACAACCCGAGCCGCGCCCAGGCGGCGCGCTCCTCCACCGCCGCGATCAGCGCATCGGGAAGCTCGGTCGCCGTCTGGCCCGGGCCGGCCCGGCGCAGCAGGCGGGCGATCCACGAGCCGTGGGCCTCGGCCACGAGACGCAGTTCGACCGTGTCGCCGTAGCGGGCGCGCAGGGTGCTGCGCAGGTCGCCCAACGCATCGACGAGGCCGAGTTCGACCGCCTGCCGCCCGGTCCAGACCGCGCCGGTGAAGAGGTCGCGGCTGCCATCCAGCGACGGCCGGCGCTCGCGCACCAGTCCGGTGAACAGCGCCTGCACGTCGGCCTGGATCTCCTTCAGTCGCACGATGTCCTGCGGGTTCTCGGGGCGGAAGGGATCGAGCATCGCCTTGGCCTCGCCCTGGGTGTGGACGCGCCGCTCGACGCCGATGCGCTCGATCAGCCGATCGAAGCCGAAGCCCGCCGAGACCACGCCGATGGAACCGACGAGCGAGGCGGGATCGGCGACGATCTCGTCGGCGGCGCAGGCGATCATGTAGCCGCCCGAGGCCGCGGCATCCTCCACGAAGGCGAAGACCTTGACGTTCTTCTCCGCCGCGAGCGCCCGGATGCGCCGGTAGATCAGGTGGGACTGCACCGGCGAGCCGCCGGGCGAGTTGATGACGAGGGCCACCGCCGAGAGGTCGGGCACGGAAAACGCCCGTTCCAGGCTCGGTGCCACCGTACTCATCGAGAGCCCCGGCCGGATCGGCGAGACGGCGCCGATGGCCCCGCTCAGGCGCACCACCGACACGCGCGCAACCTCCTTTCGGAAGCGGCGGGGCAGGAGGGCGCGCATCCAGTTCGGGAGGGCAAGCGGCATGGCGGCGTCTCGGGATGCGCAGGGCGTGGGCGCGGAGTCGTGCGCGAGGGTCCGCCCCCGTTAGCAGGAGGGGGCCGGCCGATCCATCGCCGCCCGAGGCCGCCGGAACGTTCACGAAGTCGCGCCGGGGGCGAACCGAACTTGGCCGCGCGACGTTGCTCTCGGCCATGCCCGGGCCTCGTCCCGGCCCGGCGAGGTCGTGGACCGTCCGCGCGGCCCGGAACGAACCGGACGGAACGGAAGGAATCTCTGCCCGATGCGTGTCCTACGTCTGCTCATCCTGGCGTTCGGGATGCTCGGCGGTCTCGCCGGCCTGAACGCCACGGCGAACGCCGCCCCGCTGCCCGTCGCGCCCCTCTCGGGGGCTGCCGCCGAGACGCCCCTGATCAACCCGGTCGGCTGGTACGGCCGGCGCTACTACCGCCGGGCCTACTGGCGCCCGCGCCATTATTATCGCCGCGCCTATTGGCGGCCGCGTCCCTATTACCGTCGCGCCTACTGGGGGCCCAGGCCCTATTACCGCCGCGCGTACTGGCGTCCGCGCCCCTATTATCGCCGGGCCTACTGGCGGCCGCGTTACTACCATCACCGTCCCTACTGGGGTGTGCGCTACCATCACCGCCCGCACTTCTACCGCCCCTGGTACTGAGGCGCAGAACAGCCGCTTTCGAGAGGGCGCCCGGCCGGGCGCTCTTTTTCATGACGGCGGCCAGGGCTCGCCCCGGTGCAGCGCCTCGGCTTCCGGGGTGAAGCGCCCCGCTTCGTCCTGAAGCACCAGGGGCGGCAGCAGGCGCAGCGGGGCCCGGCTGCCCTTCACCGCCGCGATCAGGATGCGGATCGCCGGGCGGTCGGACCGCGCGTGGACGGGGCGGACGGCACAATCTCCGAAGCGCCCATGCAGGGCTTCGAGGCAGGCGGGCAGGGCATCCGCCCGATGGATCAGTCCGAGCCGCCCGCCCGGGCGCAGCAGGTCGGCGCAGGTTCTCAGCCAGCCGTCGAGCCCACCGTCCGCGAAGGTATGCGCCGAGGCCTTCTCCGGGACGGGGGAGGGGCGGTGGCCGCCCGCCTCGAAGAAGGGCGGGTTGGTCAGAACCGCGTCGGCGGCGCCGGACTCGAGGCCTGCCGCCCGGCGCTGCGTCCCCGGCGCCAACAGGTCCGCCTCGACGACGCGGACGCGGTCGTCCAGGCCGTTCTCGCGGGCGTTCTCCCGGGCCAGGGCCGCGAGCGCCGCCTCGCGCTCCACCAGCACCACGCGGCAATCGTCCGCGATGCGCGCCACCGCGAGCCCGACCGCCCCCGTGGCGGCGCCGAGGTCGTAGATCGTCTCGCCGGGGTTCGGAGCCAGCCATCGGGCGAGCAGCACCGCGTCGGTGCCGGCGCGGTGCGCGCCGCGGGCCGGCTGGCGCAGGCGCAGGCGTCCGCCGAGAAAGAGGTCCGGCTCAGCGCTCATCGCGCAGTTCGGCGGCCAGCCCCGCATCCACGAGGATGCGCCGGGCCTGCCGCGCGTGGTCGTCGGGCACCAGCAGGCGGCGCCCGAACATGCCGATCGAGCCCTCCATCAGGCTCATATGCTCGTCGGCCACGAGGAGCGGAATCTGCGCCTCCTCCAACAGCGAGCGGGCGAAGCCGATCAGGACGATGTCGTTGCTGCGGATCAGTTCCGTCACGGCGCCATGTCCCCATCCAGCCGAATGCGCGGCCTTCCGCTCCTAGAGCCAGACGCGATCGCGATGCAATCGGGCAGGAGGCCGAGTCCCTCGGGAGGCCAAGTCCCTGTCCCTGCGCGTTCTTTCCCGTATGTCGCCGCTCCGCTTCGACGCAGGGTGGTCCGGAACCATGCACGCCTTCGTGCAGCCGTGCGTCACGGGCACGTGTTGCAGTGCGCCCGGCCCCGTGCGACAGGGGCAGCCGCGGGGCAGGGGTTCCGGCAGGGCGCCGGCAGTGGGTTTTCCGGAGGCATCGCGTTTGGGCGTCGTCGTTTCCCTCGATGAGGGCCGCTCCGATCCGGAGGCCAGCCTCACCGATCTCGTCGGCCTCGTCGCGGCCGGAATGGAGGGGGTGAACGCGACCATCCTGTCGCGTACGGGCTCCGACGTGGCGATGATCCCCGAGGTCGCCAATCACCTGATCGCCTCGGGCGGCAAGCGCTTGCGCCCGATCCTGACGCTGGCCTGCGCCGACCTGTGCGGCTACGGCGCGGACGATCCGCGGGCGGACGGCGCCGTGAAGCTCGCTGCCGCGGTCGAGTTTATGCACACCGCCACGCTGCTGCACGACGACGTGGTGGACGAGAGCGACATGCGCCGCGGGCGCGTGGCCGCCCGCATCAAGTGGGGCAACGAGGCGAGCGTGCTCGTCGGCGACTTTCTGCTGGGCCAAGCCTTCCGCATGATGGTCGAGGTCGGCTCCCTGCGCGCCCTCGACATCCTCTCGGCGGCCGCCACCGTGATCGCCGAGGGCGAGGTGATGCAGCTCACCGCCGCCAAGAACATCGAGACCAGCGAGGACGAGTATCTCGCCGTGATCCGCGGCAAGACCGCGGAGCTGTTCGCGGCGGCCTGCGAGGTCGGCCCCGTTCTGAGCCAGCGGCCGGACGCGGAACAGGCCGCCTGCCGCGCCTACGGCATGAATCTCGGCATCGCCTTCCAGCTCATCGACGACGTGCTCGATTACGGCGGTACCAGCGCCTCGCTGGGCAAGAACGTCGGCGACGATTTTCGCGAGGGTAAGATCACCCTGCCGATCGTGCTGGCACTCCGCCGCGGCACGGACGAGGAACGGGCCTTCTGGCGCCGCACCCTCGAACGGGAGGATCTGGGGGAGGGCGACCTTCAGCAGGCGCTGGCGATCCTGCGCCGCCACCGCGCCCTGGACGACACGATCGAGCGCGCCCGCCATTACGGCGATCAGGCCCGCGCGGCGCTGGCCCCGTTCCCGAGCGGGCCGATGAAGGCCGCGCTGCTGCAGGTGGTCGATTTCTGCGTCGCCCGGGCGCACTGACGCGCCCCTCGACGGCCATCCTCAGGCGAGGCGCGTCGGCTCGACCCACCAACCCGGCTGCGCCGTGCGGATCGCTTCGGCGGCACCCTGCGCCGCCGCGTCGTCCGAAAAGATCGCGAAGACGGTCGCGCCGGAGCCCGACATCCGCGCCAGCCGGCACCCGCCCTGTGCCCGCAGCCGCGTCAGCGCCTCGCCGATCACGGGGGCGACGGTGAGGGCCGGGGCCTCCAGATCGTTGCGGGCGGGGGCGATCGCGCCGAGCACGGCCTCCGCATCGAGGCCGACGCCGATCGATGGATGCGCGGCCCCGTCGAGCCGCTGGCCGACCGCGAGGCCGAGCGCCTTGAAGACCGGCGCCGTCGCGACCGGCACGCCGGGATTGACCAGCACCGCCGGCAGGGGCGCAAGGTCGAGCACCGGCCCGATCTCCTCACCCGCGCCGCGCATCATCCGCGCCCGCGGATCGAGGCAGACCGGCACGTCCGCGCCGGTGGCCCGCGCCGCCGCGATCAGCGCCGGGTGATCGAGGGAGAGCCCGTTTCCTTCCGCGAGCAGCCGCAGCGCGGCGGCCGCGTCGGACGAACCGCCGCCGATCCCGGCCGCGACCGGCAGCTGCTTGTGCAGGCGGAAGGCGCCCTGTCTCAGTCCAGGCACGGCCGCGGCGAGGTGGCGGGCGGCGCGCAGGACGAGGTTGTCGTCGAGCGGGCCCGCCGGGCCGGCCGTGGGGCCGGCGACCTCCAGGGTCAGATCCTCCCCCGGCACGAGTTCGAGCGTGTCGGCCACCTCGGCGAAGGCGACGAGACTCTCCAGCGCATGGTAGCCGTCGCCCGGCCGCCGGCCGAGCACGTGCAGCGTCAGGTTGATCTTGGCCGGAGCGCGGGTGGTGAGGCGGGACACGGGGGCTCTCGGCCGAAAAGGGCAGGGGTCGCGCCCTGCCATAGGGGCCCGGATCGGAGCGGGCAAGGCGCCTCACCGACCCGCCCGCCAGAGCGACGGCGCGGTGCCTCAGTTTAAGGAGCGGAGGTGAAACGGCTCGCTGACGCGGTCGATCTCAGTTCCCGGGCTTCTTGTCCGCGGAACCCGGCGCGTCGCCGGGGGCGGGAGCACCCTTCGGCAATTCGGGGTTCTGCGGGTTGTGCGGGGCCGCCACGGGAGCCGGCACCGCCTGCGCCGGGTCCTGGGCGGGCGGGTTCTCGGCGGTGGCCGTCGGCTTGTCCGGCTCGGGCAGGCCGTCCTTGAGCTTGGCGTTGATCTTGGTCAGCTCCTCGGGCTCGGGGTTCAGATCCTTGGCGTGCTGCCACTGGAACTTGCCCTCGAGCCGCCGGCCGGTGCGCCAGTAAGCGTCGCCGAGATGATCGTTGATGGTCGGATCGCCGGGCTTCAGCTCGACCGCCTTCTCCAGCTCGCGCACCGCGTCGTCCCAGCGGCCGAGGCGGAAATAGGCCCAGCCGAGGCTGTCGATGATCATGCCGTCGCGGGGCGAGAGATCGACGGCCTGCTTCAGCATCGTGAAGCTCTCGTCGATGTTCATGTTCCGGTCGACCCAGGAATAGGCAAGGTAGTTGAGCACCTGCGCCTTGGCGTTCGGCTGGGTCGGCGGCACGAGGGCGAGCGCCTTCTTCAGATCGGTCTCGGCCTTCTGCCACTCGCCGGCCCGCTCGTAGGCGGTGCCGCGGAAGTAGAACAGCGTCCAGTGATTGGCCTCCCGGCCCGGCCCGATCAGGTTGATGGCGCGGGTATAGGTCTCGGCCGCCTCGGTGAACTTCTTGCGCGCGCGCTGCACGTTGCCGAGCGCCGAGATCACGTCGATGTTGTCGGGATTGGCCTTGAGTACGGTGTCGAGGTGCTGAAGCGCCTCGTCGCCCCGGCCCATCTGTTCGAGGTTCAGCCCGATCTGGATGTCGGCGTTGAGCTTGAGCGGCGAGTTGGCCGGGATCTGCGCATAGGCCTCGTTCGACCGCTCGGTCTGCTTCATGCGGTCGAGCGTGTCGGCGAGCGTCAGCCGGCCCACGGCGTGCTCGGGCGCAAGGTAGAGGGCGAGCCGCATGTAGACCACCGCCGGCAGCTCGTCGCCCTGGGTGGAGCCTGCCGAGCCGAGCCCGTAGAGCACCTCCGCGGCGCCCTCCTGGGCCGAGGAGACCAGCGGCGAGAGCGGCTTGCCGGCCTTGAGCTTGTCGAGAGCGTCCACCACCAGCGGGTGGCGCGGCATCACCTTCTCGAACTCGCTGTAGGCGTCGATGGCCAGATCGGTCCGTCCGATGCCGGCCTCGAAGCGGGCGTAGCCGTCGACGATGCGCAGGGTGTTGCGGTCGGCGTCGTAGGCCGCCTTCAGCTTGCGCTCGGCCTCCGCCCGGTCGCCGACGACGGAGGCGATCAGCCCGGCATGGTAGTCGCGGAAGACGTTGAAGTAGCGCTCGCCCCGCAGGCGGTTCAGCGTCTCGTTGGCCCGCTTGCCGTCGCCCGCGCCGGCATAGGCCCAGGCGGTGAGCAGGGTGGCGGTGAGATCGCCGGCAGCCCCCCGTCCGCTGCGGCCGAAGCTCTGGCGGGCGGCGGCGTACTGGCCGGCCTTGAGCTGGCGCACGCCGAGGGCGAGATGGGCGAGGCCGTTCGTGCTCTCGCGGGTGGCCAGCCGCTCGGCGGCGCGGAAGGCGTCGGTCATGGCGCCGTCGGCGAGCAGCGAGACGAAGGCGCGCTCCAGAAGCTCGGCGTTGCGCGGATCGCCCTTCACCGCCTCGCGGTAGAAGCTCGCCGCGGCCGCGGTGTCCTTCGAGGCGCCCGCGATATAGGCGGAGAGGAAGTTGCCCTCGAGCGACTCCGCCGGCTCGTATTCGGAGATTGGCGAGGATTCCCGCGGCTGCATGGCCGCCGCCGGCAGGATGCCGAGACCGGTCGACGAGAGCAGCAGGGCGAGCGCGGCGGCGCTCCGGCGGGCGGCGTATCCAGACATGGGCACCAGTCGCGGCTCCTTGCGGGTCCGGCGCGAGAGGCTCCTGCAGGGGGCTTCTTCGGCCGGGTCCGGTTTGGCGGGGGACACTGGACTCTTCCCGCCATGACCGCAAGGCGAAAGGATGGCGCCCGGGATGCCGCAAAATGCCCTGGTGCGCCCCCGTCCGAGAGGCCAGGACGGTGCCCGCCCGGAGCCCTCTTTTCGGGCTCGGAGCGCCTTACGAAACGTCCGTCACGGGCTACCCTTGCTCCCGCGCCGATGGCGCGGCGGGCATTTCGTGCGACAGATTCATCCGCCCTCGCCGATCTCCGCTCGCGCGTCCTCGACGAGTTGCGCGAGGCCGGCATCGACCTCCGCCCCGAGGAGCGCCCGCTCCGCCGTCGTCAGGTCCTTGGCCCAGGCGCCGGAACCGAAGCCCTCGCGGCAGCGCACCCGCTCGGAGTCGATGAAGGCCGCGGTCGCGTCGGGCCGGGCGCGCATCGCCTCGACGAAGCCGAACCACGCCGCCCGTTCCACCACCGCAAGGCGGGCGCGCAGCCGCACCTCGGCGGCGCGGGCCGGATCGACCGTCCCGTTCTCAGCCATCGATGCCTCCGCCATCGCCTACCGCTGCTTCCGCTGCTCGCAGCGGGTCTTCACGTAGGTGTTGGCATCGGAATGGCCCGCGCTGGCCGCCAGCACCGGCCCCTGGATCAGGCATTCCTGAAGGGTGTGGGCCGGCCCGATGATGACATCGAGCGCGGTTTCCCGTGAGCAGTCGGGCTGCTGCACGGTGGACGCGCAGACCAGGGCAACGACGAGAATGGGGTTCATGAGATCGGCACCTCTCCGCCGGGATCAGGACCTTGGCAACGTCCCGACGGGGTTCCTGCCTCATCGAGCCCCTGCGCGCGGCGGGCCGGCGTAGGAAGCGTAGACCGCAGCGGCCACGGGTCGGAACGATCAAACCGCCGCGCGCGGATGCGTCGCAGAAGACCGGCCAGCCTGGCGATATCGGAGCGCCGATGACCGACTCCGCCGATCGCGGTGGGCTCGGCCATCCGCGATACACAGCCCTAAATCACGGCAGAGACAGCGGTTTTTCCCGGCAAGGACAGGCTGCCCCAAAAAAGTCGCATGGCGGTCCTGTCTTCGCGGCCATCGGACCACCGTGTCATCCGGACATTCACCAAGAGTTTTGCAAGGAGGCGACGATGTCTTTCGAGGTCGTTCTCACGCAGTCCGCGCAGGAAATCGCCGAGAGAAGCGGTGTTGTTCCGGCTCTCGAAGAGCGTGCGCGTGACGAGATCGCGGATCTTCCGGGCGAGGGCTTGGAAGAACTGGAGCGGCGTCTGTTCCATGCCTTCGCGCTGGGCGACGGCACCGAGGTGATCTGCTCCCTGACCGCCGACGGCGCCGTGCGGGTGGATGCCTGCGAGGCGGGGGAGGCGGCCTGAACCTCTCTCACGGAACCGTGAGGGGCGGGGCCGGATTGCTCCTCCCGCTTACCGTATCCGTCGAGGAGGAAACATGTCCCACGAGACTGTCGGCGTCGAAGCCGACTTCACCAGCCTCGAAGCCGCCCGTGCCGCCAAGCAGCGCCTCGTCCGGGCGGGGTTCGCCCGCAACAGCATCGATATCGACCGCGAAGGCGACACCTTCATCGTCCATCTGCCGACCCGGGAAGCGAACCGGAGGCGGGCCGAGCGCATCCTGCGGGGCCGCGCCTTCGTCGAGAGTGCCAAGAGCACGGGCTGGGCCGCCGCCGACACGCTGGGCAGCAACCGCCTGCTCGTCCTCGGGCTCGCCGGTCTCGCGGGCTTCGCGCTTTTCGGGCTGACGAACCGGCGCTCGTGACCTTGCCGCCCGGCGCCGCTCCAGCGTCGGGCGCATCCCTCAGGTATCGTCGAAGAAGCGGTTAGCCGGCCGCGCCAGCCCGAGATGATCGCGCAGGGTCGTGCCCTCGTACTCCGTGCGGAACAGGCCGCGGCGCTGCAATTTGGGAACGACGCCGTCCACGACATCGTCGATTCCCTCGGGCACGAAGGGGAACATGATGTTGAAGCCGTCGCAGGCCTCCCCTTCCAGCCATTCCTGCATTCCGTCGGCGATCTGCTCCGGCGTGCCGACGAAGCTGAGGCCGCCATAGCCGCCGACGCGGCGGGCGAGGTCGCGCACGCTGGCGCCCGTGCGGCGGGCATAGTCGACGATCTGGGCCTGCGCGCTCCGGCTGGCGTTCGATTCCGGAATCTCGGGCAGCGGCGCGTCGAGGTCGAAGCGAGAGGCGTCGGCGCCGAGCCGCACCGAGAGGTTGGCGAGCCCGCTCTCCACCGGAACCAGCGCGTCGAGCCGCGCCCGCTTTTCCCTGGCTTCCGCTTCCGTCCCGCCGACCACGACGAAGGCGCCGGGCAGGATCTTGAGGGCGTCCGGCTTGCGGCCCGCCGCCAGCATCCGGCCCTTCACGTCGGCGTAGAAGGCCTGGCCGGCGGCGAGCGAGGAAGCCGAGCCGAACACCACCTCGGCGGTCTCGGCCGCGATCTGTCGCCCCGCATCCGAGGCGCCCGCCTGCACGATCACCGGCCAGCCCTGAACCGGCCGCGCCACGTTGAGCGGGCCCTTCACCTTCAGGAACGCGCCCTTGTGGTCGAGGGTGTGCAGCTTGGCCGGATCGAAGAACAACCCGTTCTCGGCGTCCCGCAGGAAGGCATCGTCCGCCCACGAGTCCCACAGGCCGGTGACGACCTCGAAGAACTCGCGGGCGCGGGCGTAGCGGGTGGCGTGGTCGAGATGCGCGTCGCGGCCGAAATTCAGGGCCTCATCCGGGTTGCCGGAGGTGACGAGGTTCCAGCCCGCGCGGCCCTTCGAAATGTGGTCGAGCGAGGCGAACTTGCGGGCGACGTGGTAGGGCTCGTTGTAGGTGGTCGAGGCGGTCGCGATCAGCCCGATGCGCTCCGTCACCATGGCCAGCGCCGGCAGCAGGGTGAGCGGGTCGAAGGAGGTGACCGTGGCCGAGCGCTTCAGCGCCTCCATCGGCATGTTCATCACCGCCAGATGGTCAGCCATGAAGAAGGCGTCGAACTTCCCCGCCTCCAGCTTGCGGGCGAAGCGCACGAGGTGGTCGAGGTTGAAGTTCGCGTCGGGGAAGCCGCCGGGGTAGCGCCACCACGCGGTGTGGATGCCGATCGGGCGCATGAAGGCACCCAGATGGAGTTGCTTGCGGGGCTCGCTCACGAGGCTCTCCAGGCGATGCGGTCGCTCGAAGCCTCGGTATGCCGCGCGCCTCATGCCCGGCACAACCGCCGGCCCGCACTGCTTGCGCCCGACGGCCCCCCTCCCGCACAACATCCGTGCGATCACGGCCTTACGGGAGAGACGGCATGGCGGGACCAGCAGAGGAGGCGCGGGCGACGCGGGACGTGCCCTATCGGGGGCTCAACGGCTGGCTGGCACTCCTCATCGCGGTGCCCTGCCTCGGCCTGGGCGCTCTCACCTTCCTCGGCGGCGGCGTGCTGGTGCTCGGCCGCGGCAGCGCCGGCCCCGCCTTCCTGGCCGTGGCGGCGGTGGCGCTCGTCTCCGGCATCGTCCTGCTCGCCGGTCTTCTCACCCTGAAGCCCCGGCAGGCCGCCGTGCTGACCCTGTTCGGGCGCTATCATGGCACCATCGCCCGCGACGGCTTCTGGTGGCGCAACCCGCTCACGGCCGTGGCCAAGGTCTCGCTGGCGACGGAGGCGCAGGAGACCAAGATTATCACGGTCAACGACCTGATGGGCAACCCGATCACCATCGCGGCGGCCGCGATCTGGCGGGTGCAGGACGCGGCGCGCGCCACCTTCGACGTCGGCAGCTACCACGACTTCGTCTCGCTCCAGGCGGAGGCGGCGCTGCGCAACATCGCCTCGACCCGGCCCTACGACCACGAGGAGGCGGAAAACGTCGGCGACGAGGCGGGCGACGCCAAGCGCCGGCTCGCGGAGAAGGCCACCCGCGTCGCCTCGCTCCGGGCCGACCGGGACGCGATCCACGGTGACCTGATCGCGGAACTGGGCCAGCGCGTCGCGGTGGCGGGCGTGGTGGTCGAGGACGTGCGGATCACCCATCTCGCCTACGCGCCGGAGATCGCGGGCGCGATGCTCAAACGCCAGCAGGCCGGCGCCATCATCGCGGCCCGTCGCCAGATCGTGGAGGGCGCGGTCGCCATCGTGCGCGACACGATCGCCCGCCTGGAGCAGCCTGAGAACGGCCGCCCCGGCATCGCCTTCGACGATCAGGGGCGGGCGAGCATGGCGCAGAACATGCTGATCATGATCGTGGGCGACCGCGAGGCGACGCCGGTGGTGAGCGTGGGGAAGGGGTGAGGCGCGCCTCAACGAGGCAGGAGGTTTCCGCCCGCGGCGACCGGCGATCCGAGCCCCTGGTCTTTCTACGCCTCGTTATCTTTCTGCGCGTCGTTCGTGTACACACTTCGCGTACACTAGAGATTCCAGGGGGCCGCAATGAGCGAACCGAAGGCGGGCGATGCAGCGGAACCGCGGCGGCTCGGCGTGCGCGAGTTCCGCGGCAACATGGCCGGCTACCTGCGCCAGGTTCGGGAGGGACAGTCGTTCCTCATCATGTCCCGTGATGAGATCCTCGCCGAGCTTCGTCCGCCCGCAGCGCCGTTCGTCTTCGGCCGCCAGCCGGGTGCCTTGCGCGGCAAGATCCGCATGGCGCCCGACTTCGACACGCTCCCGTCCGATCTGCTCGCGGCGATGGAAGGGGAGGCGGAGTGAGGCTCCTCCTCGATACGCACGCCCTTCTCTGGTGGCTGAGCGACGACCCGCGACTGGAAGAGCGGGCGCGCGCCCTGATCGCGGATCGACACAACACCGTTCTGGCCAGTGCCGTCTCGCTCTGGGAGATCGTCGTCAAGGTCCGGATCGGGAAGCTCGATGCCGAGATCGATGCGATCGTGCAGGCAATCGATCAGCAGGGCTTCGCGATCCTGCCGATCGATCCGGCTCACCTCACAACGCTGGCCGGTCTTCAGCGACTGACGGACCACCGCGATCCGTTCGATCACCTGCTCATCGCCCAAGCCATCGCGGAAGGCGCCACGCTCGTGTCCGAAGATCGCAACATGCCGCGCTATCCCGTCACGCTCCTCACCTGCTCGGACGCGCCGGGCTGATCAGACGAGCGTCTCGCCCGGGTCAGCACCATGCCCGTGGCAACCGGACCGCACCGCGCAGAAGTTGCGGCGGCCCGTCCTGTCCGCCGTGATGCCGAAGCGGTTCAGATATCCAACTCCGTCCCATCCGCGAACGCTGCCCGTTCGGTGATGAACGCGAAGCGCGCCTCGGGCTTGTTGCCCATCAGGCGCTCCACCGTGTCGCCGGTCGATTCCCGCGCCTCGTCGAGGATGGCGACGCGCAGGAGCGTGCGCTTCTTCGGGTCCATCGTCGTCTCCTTGAGCTGCGCCGGCATCATCTCGCCGAGGCCCTTGAAGCGGCCGATCTCGACCTTGCCGTTCTTGAACACGGTCTTGATGACCCGCTCCTTGTCCGCGTCGTCGCGGGCATAGGCCGATTTCGCACCCTGGCTGATCCGGTAGAGCGGCGGGATCGCGAGGTAGAGGTGCCCCTTGTCGATGAGCCGGGGCATCTGCCGGTAGAAGAAGGTGATGAGGAGCGAGGCGATGTGGGCGCCGTCCACGTCCGCGTCGGTCATGATAATGACCCGGTCGTAGCGAAGATCCCCTTCGCGGAAATTGGCGCCGGTGCCGCAGCCGAGCGCCAGCGTCAGGTCCGAGATGAGTTGGTTGGCCCCGAGCTTGTCGCGGCTGGCCGAGGCCACGTTCAGGATTTTTCCCCGCAGCGGCAGAACCGCTTGCGTGGCCCGGTCGCGGGCCTGCTTGGCCGAGCCGCCGGCCGAGTCGCCCTCGACGATGAAGATCTCCGAGCCCGCGGTCCCGGCGGCCGAGCAATCGGCGAGCTTGCCGGGCAGGCGCAGCTTGCGGGTGGCCGACTTGCGGGCGACCTCCTTCTCCTGGCGGCGGCGCAGGCGCTCCTCGGCCCGGTCGATCACCCAGTCGAGCAGCTTGTTGGCCTGGGCGGGCGAGGCGGCGAGCCAGTGGTCGAAAGCGTCGCGCACCGCCGTCTCGACGATGCGGGAGGCCTCGACCGTCGCGAGCTTGTCCTTCGTCTGACCCTGGAATTCCGGCTCGCGGATGAAGACCGAGAGCATCGAGGCGCAGGTCGCCATCACGTCGTCGGTGGTCACCGCATTCATGCGCTTGGCCTGGTTCACGCGCTCGGCATGCTCGCGCAGGGCCCGGAGCAGGGCGACGCGCAGGCCGGATTCGTGGGTGCCGCCCTCCGGCGTCGGGATCGTGTTGCAGTAGGAATGCGAGACGCCGTCATCGGCGACCGTCCAGGCCACGGCCCATTCGAGCGAGCCGTGCGAGCCGGGCTTCGTCACCTTGCCCGAGAAGATCGTGTCGAGGACGAGCTCCTTCCCCTCGATGTCCCGGGCGAGATAGTCCGAGAGGCCGCCGGGGAAGCGGTGCACGGCCTCGGCCGGCACATCGTCGAGCCCTTCGAGCAGACTGGGCGCGCAGCGCCAGCGGATCTCGACGCCGCCGAAAAGGTAGGCCTTGGAGCGGGCCATCTTGAACAGGCGGCGCGGATCGAACTTCAGCGAGCCGAAGATCTGCGCGTCGGGGTGGAAGCGCACCCGCGTGCCGCGGCGGTTCTGCACCCGCCCGATCGTCTCCAGCGCACCCTGCGCGTGGCCGCGCGAGAAGGTCTGGCGATAGAGGGTTTGGTTGCGGGCGACCTCGACCTCCAGCACGTCGGAGAGCGCGTTGACGACCGAGATGCCGACGCCGTGCAGGCCGCCGGAGGTCTCGTAGACCTTGGAGTCGAACTTGCCGCCCGCGTGCAGCGTGGTCATGATGACCTCGAGCGCGGACTTGCCCGGAAATTTCGGGTGCGGATCGACCGGGATGCCGCGGCCGTTATCGGTCACGACGAGGCTGCCCGATTCCTCCAGCTCCACTTCGATGAAGCTCGCGTGGCCGGCGACCGCCTCGTCCATGGAGTTGTCGATCACCTCAGCGAAGAGGTGGTGCAGCGCCCGTTCGTCGGTGCCGCCGATATACATGCCGGGCCGGCGCCGCACCGGTTCCAGCCCCTCCAGCACCTCGATCGCCGAGGCGTCGTAACCGGCCTCCGCCGGCTCCGGCGCGGGTGCCGGCTGCGCCGCCGCCACGGGCGTCAGGCGTCGCCGCCGCTCGGCCTCCGCGGCCGGCGGCTTGGCACCGGGTCCAAACAGGTCGCGTGCCGGATCGCTCACGCGACGGCTCCTCGAATCGGGTCGGAGGCGGGCTGCATGGCTCTTCATACCCTCGTTGTACTAGAACAAACAGGAAACAAAAAGCCTCCTGTCCGCTTCCGCCGGTCGCAGCGCTCGCGCATGCCGGTCGCGTTCGCGCTCGGTCCGCACTCACGCTCGGGCCCGGCCACGGCGTCAGACTTGCCGTCGAACCCGCTCCAGTGATGCGGGCGGATGGTTAAGCGTCTGTCACGATCCCGTGCCACGATCATCCGCGGCCGCCGCTTCCCTAGCATCCGCTCGCGGAAGGCAGAACGTTGATGGGAGGCAGCCGAGGGTGGCGACGGGAACAAACACCGACCGCCGGACGTTGAATTCGCAAGCCCAGCTTGACCGTAGGGAGCCACGCCGATGACCCCCGCTGCCGCCCAAGCGCGTCACACCTCGCTCCTGCGTCTGGAACAGGCCGCCGGTCAGGCCTTCGGTTATGCCGAGGAGCAGGAGCCGGCAAGCGCTCGTTCCTCCATGCTGCTCTCCTCGTCGAGCTTCGCCATCGCCACGGTGGCGACGGCGCTCGCCGCCACCATCACCTATCTCGTCTGAGCGGAAGGCGGCGTCCTCACGCCGCCGCGGGCAGGGCGCAGAGGCGGATGTCGCGCGCCAGCGCATCGACCCGGGCCGGGTCGGAATCCCAGGCGAACATGAAGCGGGCCGCTCCCCCGATGAAGCCGTAGAACTGCCAACCGCGGGCGCTCAGCCCCTCCTGCACCGGGAGCGGCAGGTTCAGGAACACTCCGTTGGCCTCGACCGGCGCGGCGAGCGAGACGCCGGGCAGGTCGGCGATCCCCCTGACGAGCCGCCGGGCGCAGTCGTTGGCGTGCCGGGCATTGCTCAACCAAGCGCCGCTCTCCAGCATCCCGACCCATGGCGCCGAGAGGTAGCGCATCTTCGAGGCGAGTTGCCCCGCCTGCTTGCAGCGGTAATCGAAATCCTGCGCGAGCCGCGGATCGAAGAAGATCACGGCCTCGCCCACCGCCATGCCGTTCTTCGTGCCGCCGAAGCAGAGCACGTCGACCCCCGCCTTCCAGGTCAGCTCGGCCGGCGAGGCGTCGAGCGAGGCGCAGGCATTGGCAAAGCGCGCGCCGTCCATGTGCAGGCGCAGGCCGAGCGAGCGGCACGTCTCGGCGATGCCCGCGATCTCCGCCACCGTGTAGACCCGCCCCGTCTCCGTCGCCTGGGTCAGCGTCACCGCTCGCGGCTTGGGAAAATGGATATCGCTGCGCTTGCCCGCGATCGCCCGCACGAGGTCGGGGGTGAGCTTGCCGTCCTCCGTGGAAGCGGTGAGCAGCTTCGAGCCGTTGGAGAAGAATTCCGGCGCGCCGCACTCGTCGGTCTCGATATGCGCGGAATCGGCACAGATCACGCTGTGGAAGGATTGGCAGAGCGAGGCGAGCGCCAGTGAGTTGGCCGCCGTGCCGTTGAAGACGAAGAAGACCTCGCACGGCGTCTCGAACAGGCGCCGGAAGCCGTCCGCAGCGGCCTGGGTCCAGCTGTCGGCGCCGTAGGCCGGGGCGTGGCCGGCATTGGCCGCCTGCATCGCGGAGAGGGCTTCCGGGCAGATCCCGGCATAGTTGTCGCTGGCGAATTGCTGCTCGGCCACGGCGCGTCCCAGACTTGCTCACCGAAAAGAAAGGGCCGGACGACATCGCGGTCGTCCGGCCCGACTCTTCGAAGGTTAGGCGGTCGTGGGGCGGCCCGGCAACCGCTCCGTGCCGGGGGCTGCGTTGCGCGCCCCTCAGGCGGCGGCGAGCGACATCGACATCGATTCCTTCTTCATCAGCTCGCGGTAGAAGCCGTCGAGATGGGTGAGCTTCTCTGGCGAGCCGTCCTGAACGATCTTGCCCCCCTCCAGCACGACGATCCGGTCGAAATCCTTCAGCGTCGAGAGGCGGTGGGCGATGGCGATCACCGTGCGGCCCTTCATCAGGTTGGCCAGAGCAGCGCGGATCGCCTCCTCGGATTCGGCATCGAGCGCCGAGGTCGCCTCGTCGAGGAGCAGGATCGGCGAGTCCTTCAGGATCGCCCGGGCGATGGCGATGCGCTGGCGCTGGCCGCCCGAGAGCTTCACGCCGCGGTCGCCGACGATGGTGTCGAAGCCTTCCGGCAGAGCCTGGATGAAGTCGGTGCAGTGCGCCGCCTCGGCCGCCTTCCAGACCTCCTCGTCCGTCGCGTCGGGGCGGCCGTAGCGGATGTTCTCGCGCAGGGAGCGGTGAAACATCGACACGTCCTGCGGCACCACCGTGATCGCCTCGCGAAGCGATTCCTGCGTGACCCGGTTGATGTCCTGACCGTTGATCAGGATGCGGCCGCCCTGCACCTCGTAGAAGCGCTGGATCAGCGAGAACAGGGTCGACTTGCCGCCGCCCGACTTGCCCACGAGGCCGACCGTCTGGCCCGGCGGGATCAGGAGATCGAAGTCGGAGAAGACGGTGCGCCCATCGGGGTAGCTGAAGGCCACGTGGTCGAAATGCATCTCCGCGCCGGTCTGGCCGACGAGGGTTTCCGCCTCGGGGTGATCGACGAGTTCGTGCGGTTGCAGCAGGGTGTGCAGCGCCTCGGAGAGGCGGGCGGTGTGCTGGGTCGCGTCCACCAGCGCCACGGCGAGGTCGCGGGTCGCGGCCAGGATGCGGATGCCCAGCGTGCAGACCAGCACGACCTGACCGGTGGTGGCTTGGCCCGCTTCCCACATCTTGATCGACCAATAGAGCAGGCCGAGGATCGAGATGACGGTGAGGATGGCGTGGGTGATGCGCAGCTTCTCGAGATAGAGCAGCGACGAGCGGCGCGCCCGCATCTCCGAGCCGATGGTGCCGTCGAAGCGGACGATCTCTCGGTTGAAGGCGGAGAAGGCGCGAACGAGCGGCATGTTGCCGACGAGATCGACCATCTCGCCGTCGACGCTGGCGGCTTTTGCCGCGAAGTCGTGGTGCAGCGGCTTGCCGGCCGAGGCCATCTTGAACATCAGGAGCACGACCGCGGCGAAGATGCCGGCGAGAACCAGCGCCATCGTGAGGTTCACGGTGCCGATGTAGATGATCGACAGCGTGGCCGCGACGCAGGGCGGCATCACGTTGAACGTGAACATGTTCTCGACGGTGAAGATCGCGTTCGAGGTCGCGGTGATGCGCGAGGCCAGCGTGCCCGGCTGGCGGTCCGCGAAGAAGGACGGGGCGTGGCCCGTCATGTGGCGGAAGAGATCGCGACGGATGTCGCCGGTCACGCCCACGAAGGTGAAGGCGCCGACCAGCGCCGCGACACGCCAGAGCAGGTTGTCGGCGGCGATGAAGGCGATCAGCAAGGCCAGCGCCGACCAGACCTGCCCGGTGCTCGGCCCCTTGCCGAGGGCGTCCACCACGCCCTTCAGGGCGTAGTCCGTCGAGACCGAGAAGGTCACGGCGCCGAGAACGGCGAACAGGATCACCAGATGGGGGATGATCCGGCGCTTGAGATAGCGCCCGACGAAGGCCCCCGGCCTGTTGGCGTATTGGCAGAGATCTTCCATCGCGATCGTCAGTCCCGATTCGATCAGACCCGCTGGGCGCCGATTGTGGCTGAAGGGCGCGCAAGGCACCCGTTAACCGCAACGCGAAGCGTCGCCTTATGTTTCGCGCGCATGCAGCTTTCCACCCGGTAAGGCGGCGAAGCTGAACCGAACTTGAGCGTGGATGCGGCGCACAACGATTCCAAGCGCGTCGCGCCGCGCAGGTCAAGGCTCCCGGCGGAAGCTCTCCCCCCTCACGCCGCCTCGTTTCCATCCGTTCGGCGGGTTTCCGGCATGATGAGAAGGACGAGTGCCAGCCCGGCCGCTCCGACCACGGCGAGACCGAGGAAGGCCGCTTGGCTGCCGAGTTCGTCCGCCATGAAGCCGGCGAGCGCCGTGGACAGGGCCGCGCCGATGCCCATGCCGGTCCCGACCGCGCCGAGCGCGGTGTTGAAGCGGCCCGTTCCCCGGGTCACGTCGGAGACGATCAGCGGCACCATCACCCCGAGCACCGAGGCGGAGATTCCGTCGAAGACCTGGATCGCCACCATCCAGTAGGGGTCGCTCACGAGGGCGAAGAGCAGCCCGCGGATCGGCAGGGCGGCGAAACCGATCAGGAGGAGGGGCTTTCGGCCCCAGCGCTGGGCGAGCCGGCCGACGAAGGGGGCGGTCAGGGCCAGCACCGCCTGCGGGACCATGATGCAGGCGGCCACCAGGGCCGTGGCGGTCTCGCTCGCCCGCAGGGTCATGACGCTGCCGACCAGCGGCAGCATCGCCGCGTTGGCGAGGAAGAACAGCACCATGCAGGCGGCAAAGCACAGCAGTGCCCGGTTCTTCAGGAACGCGCCGAGGCCGCCGGCCGCAGGCCGCTCGGGCTCGCGGGGCGCCGCGCTCCGGGCCTGACCCGGCTCGGGGTTCCGGCCCGACGGAATGAAGGAGAGCGAGACCAGGGCCGGGATCACGAGGAGGCCGGCGAGGTAGAACACCGCGTCGTTCGAGAGGTAGTAGCCGATCGCCCCCATGCCGGCGGCGCCGAGCGCGTTGCCGATCGCCGAGAAGCTGGCGTTGCGCCCCAGCCGCTCGCCGGCACGGGCATGGCCGACGAGGCCGATGGAGATCGCGGCGATGGACGGCGTCAGCACGCAGCTCGCCGCCGAGTGGAGCGCCATGGCGAGCATGACGGAGAGATAGGTGGGGAAGGCCGCGAGCATCACGGCGCTCGCCCCGACCCAGAAGGCGGAGAAGGCGGCCGCGAAGCGCTTGGAACGGGAGGCGTCGACGAAGGCGCCGCCGGGCATCTGCCCGAGCAGGCTCACGAGGCTGCCGACGGTCAGGGCGAGGCCGATATCGGCCTGCGTCCACTTCTGCTGGGTGAAGTAGACGGCGACGAAGGGCCCGAAGCTGGTCTGAAGGTTGGCGATGAAGAAGGTGAACGCGTCCAGGCCGTAGGTCGCCCGGCGCGACGGCCCGGTCGGGCCGTGCGCGGGCTCGCTCGGACGACCCGGGCGGCGGCCCGGCCGCGCACCGGCGCGGTCGCGGGGGTCGCTGCGGGGGATGTCGCGTTCGCGCGAGGGAACCGCGCGCCTCTCCGTCACCGGGCTGGCCGTCATTTGTCCGGCGTCTTCTCCTGCGGCCGGTCGGCGGCCTTGTCGGAGGGCGCGGCGGCCTTCTCGGCGGCGGGCGCGGCGGAGGCGTCGCTCTCGGGCGGCGGGCTCGGGCTGGTGGCGCCGAGCACCACGATGGGCTCGCCGGACTTGTACTCGGGCGAGACGCGGACCTGATTCCGGTTGAGCTGGAGCGTCAGGCGGCCGACCTTGCCCTCGGTCGTGAACTTCAGGACGCGCCAATCGACGGCGATCTTGCGGGAGCCGACCCCGAGGAAGCCGCCGAAATCGATCACCGCGGCGCGGGGGCGCCCGTCGCGGTCGACGATGACGTCGATGATCCGGCCGAGGTCGTCGCCGTTCATGGCGCGCACGCTCTTGCCGAGCAGGCTCTCGTAATCCTGGGTGTCGAGCACCACCGCGGGCGTGCCCCCGCCCTGGGAGGGCACCGCGGTGCCGTTCTGGGTGGGCAGCGGCTGGGACGCAGGCGGCGTCGCCGGCGCCACGGCCGGCTGAGGCGGCGAGGCCGCCGGGGGAGGCGTCGGCGTGGCCGCGGGGGGCGGGGCCTCGCCGGATGCGCCCGATGGTCCCCCCGATGTCCCCTCTGCGGCCACGGCCGCCGTGGCGAGGAGGGCGATCGCCGGTGTCACGATCGTCCGTAGCAGTCTGACCACCCCAGTACCTCTCGACAGTCTGGCAATTCGCGCGCCGGGTCCGACGGATCGGTCGCACCCGGACGGTATGGTGCAGGCGGACGCATCGTCCATGCCCGGCAACAAGGGCGAAGTTGTGGATGGCTCGGCGCAGCGCCGCCGGAAGCCCCACCCGCTCCCGGGCAGCCGGAGCGGGCGGGCAGGTGGCGTGGACACCGTCGCGCGCCGTCTGGTTTTCGCCAAATCCCTGTCCTAGAGCGGTATTCGAGACGACACGACAGGACGCCCTGAGGTTCGGGGCGCCCGGCACGAGGACAGGACTGCCCATGCCCCACCCGTCCAGACTTTGCGCTGCGGCGCTCCTCGCCGCGAGCCTCGGCGGCTGCCAAGCCCTGGGCGGCGGCGGCGGCGTCATGCCGGAATCCGAACTCGGACCGCCGCCCTCCATGCGCGGAAGCCTGCCGGCGCGCGCGACCCGCAGCGCCCAGGTCGACGACGACGCCCCGATCGCGACCCGGCCGACGCGCTCGCTCGAACTGCCCAAGAACGTCCGCGGCGAGACCCGCACCGCCGATACCGGCCCCCGCCGCATCCGGCGCGAGGAGATCGACGGCGAGCCGGCGGCGCAGAGCAGCTCCGGCGGCCTCGCGCCTCAGATGGGGGCGGGCGGCAGCGTCGGCCTCGGCGGCAAGTTCTGAGCGGGGTCGGCCGCGACTACGCGGTCGGCGCCTTGCGGCCCCCGTAGTGATCGTCGAGGCGGCCGCCATAGCCCGGATCGGAGAAGGGATCCTCGCCGGGCCCGTGGGTCGGCGCACCCTCCAGCTCGGCGGGGTCGATGTCGACCACGTAGCCGCCGAGTTCGACCGAGTAGGTCAGGGCCTTCCACGGCAGCGGATGGTAGGCCTCGCCGAAGCCGAGGAAGCCGCCGAAGGACAGGACGGCGTAGGCGACCTGCCCCGAAACCTTGTCGACCATGAAATTGTGAACGCTGCCGAGATGGCGGCCGGTGCCGTCGTAGACCGGCGTGCCCTCGACCTTGTCGGAGGCGATCAGCCGGGGCGTCTCGGAGGTCGCCACGCCCTCGCCGGAGCCGGGGTCCAGCTCCAGGCTTCCCGGCTTCCGGTAGCTTCGCTCCTCGGGCAGGTCCGTCGGCATCCGCATCTCCACGCTGTCCCCGATCGGGGTCTTGTTTGAATGCGGCGCACCCGTCACGGTTCCGCGACCGATCACGATGCGCGATTCGCGGGGCCGGACACCCGCTCCGCACGTGTGAAGGGCCCGCCGCGCTGCGGATAAGCTCCGCTGATCTGTGGATGGACGAGGGTCCGACACCGTTCTCCCCTTGGAACGGGCGCGGCACCGCTTAGTTGTTGGACCTTAGTGCCCCGAGGCCCCCGGGCTCGTGTCACCTATCTGCCGGACCGCAGGACGGAGGGAAACCATGGCTACCAAGACGACGGAGAAGAAGGCGGCTGCGCCCAAGAGCGCTCCGAAGAAGGAGACTGCCACCAAGGCCGCCTCCGGCACGAAGCCCAACGCCCTTCAGCAGCCCCTGAAGCCGTCTCCCGAACTCGCCGCCATCGTCGGCGACAAGCCCCTGCCGCGCGGCGAAGTCGTCAGCAAGGTGTGGGAGCACATCAAGAAGCACAATCTCCAGAACCCGGAGAACAAGCGCGAGATCGTCGCCGACGACAAGCTGAAGAAGATCTTCGGCAAGGATAAGTGCTCGATGTTCGAGATGAACAAGCACCTCGCCGCGCACCTGAAGTCCTGATCGCGACCTGAGACGTTCGCGGACCGTCCCTCCGGAGCGGTGCCGGCTTGGCGCAGGCCGGCCCGTCTTCCCCGGCGGCAGACCCCACGCGACGCCTCAGGCGATCCCGCGCAGCACGCCGCCATCGACCCGCAGGGCCGCCCCCGTGGTGGCGCTCGCGGCGGGCGTGCAGAGATAGGCCACCATGCTGGCCACCTCCTCCGGCTGCGCGAGGCGCTTCAGGAGCGAGGTCGGACGGTTCTCGGCGATGAAGGCGCGGCCCTTGGCTTCGAGGTCGCCCTCGCCCCCGCCCATCGATTCGAGGAAATCGGCGACGCCTTCGGTGAGCGTCGGGCCGGGCAGGACGCTGTTGACGGTGACGCCGCTGCCTCCGACCGTCTCGGCGAGACCGCGGGAGACGGCGAGTTGGGCCGTCTTCGTCACGCCGTAATGGACCATCTCGACGGGGATGTTGATCCCCGACTCGCTTGCGATGAAGACGATCCGCCCCCAGCCGCGCTCCGCCATGCCGGGGCCGTAGGCCCGTGACAGGCGGATGCCGCTCATCACGTTGACCTCGAAGAAGCGGCGCCACTCGGCATCCGGGATCTCGAAGAAGGGCTGCGGCTCGAAGATCCCGGCATTGTTGACGAGGATGTCGACCCGCGGCAGCGCGGCGACGAGTTCGGCCGTGCCCTCCTCGGTGCCGACATCGCCGATGCCGGCGATGAACGCACCCTCGGGCACCTCGCCGCGCAGCCGCTCGATCGCCGCATCGACCCGCTCGGCGGTGCGCCCGTTGACCGCGACGTAGGCGCCGAGCTGCCCGAGAGCGCGGGCGACGGCGTAGCCGATGCCGCCGGTCGAGCCCGTCACGAGGGCGCTGCGCCCCTTCAGATCGATGTCCATCGCCCGTCCCGCCCAAGGCGCCCGCGCCCAGCGGACGCTTCCATGGCCACAACGCGCGAGCCCGGAATTGGTGCGTCGCGGGAGCGGCGATCAGGGTCCCGTCCGGCGCAGACCGCTCGCCACCGCCCCGGCCAGCGACAGGGCGACGGCGCACCACAGCGTGAGGGCGAAGGCGCCCGCCGGCCCGCCGGCGGCGATGCCGAACAGCACGGCCACCAGCGCCGCCCCGAGGGATTGACCGACGAGACGGGCGCTCGACTGCATCCCGCTCGCCCCGCCGCTGCGCTCCCGTGGGGCGCTGGTGATGATGATCTTGTTGTTGGGCGACTGGAACAGCCCGAAGCCGAGTCCGCAGAGGGTGAGGCGCCAGACCACGTCGAGGGTCGTCGGTGCCGGGGGCAGCAGGGCCAGCCCGGTGAGGCCCACCGCCAGCAGGACGAGGCCGAGGCTGCCCAGGAGGCCCGGCGGGTAGCGGTCGGCGAACCGGCCCGAGAGCGGCGCCACCGCAGCGATGGCGAGCGGCCAGGGCGTCATCAGCAGGCCGGTGTGCGCCTCCGAGAAGCCCAGGCCTTCTTGGAAGTAAAAGGGCAGAGCGACGTAGGCGGTCATCTGCGCCGAGAACGAGCAGATCGAGGCCACCATCGAGAGGGCGAAGGCCGGAATCCGCAGGAGGTCGAGGGGCAGGAGCGGCACGGCCCGGCGCAGCTGCATGCGCACGAAGACGAAGCCGACGACGAAGGCGGCGGCGATCTCCGCAGAGGCGAGCGGACGCATGTTCGGATCGGCGAGTCCGTCGACCCCGACGATCAGGAGGCCGATGGTCAGAGCGTTGAGGCAGGCGCTGCCGATGTCGAAGCGGCGGGCGGAGCGGGGGGTGAGCGGCAGGGTGCGCGAGCCCACCGCCAGAGCCACGGCCCCGACCGGCAGGTTGACGAGGAACAGCCAGGGCCATGTCGCCACCGAGAGGATCGCGGCGGCGATGGTCGGCCCCGCGGCGGAGGCGACCGCCACGATGAGCGCCACGTTGCCGACCCCGCGCCCGATCAGGCGGTGGGGATAGATGAAGCGCACGAGCGCGATGTTGACGCTCATGATCCCGGCCGCGCCCAGGCCCTGCGCCACCCGCGCGGCGGTGAGGCTCGTCAGGTCCGGCGCGAGCGCGCAGGCGAGCGAGGCGAGGGTGAAGACGGCGAGCCCGCCGAGATAGACCCGGCGATAGCCCAGGATTTCCCCCAGGCTCGCGAGCGGCAGCAACGCGGCGGTGACCGCGATCTGGTAGGCGCTGACGACGAAGATGGCTTCGGAGGGGGGCACGGTGAGATCGCGGGCGATCACGGGCAGGGCGACGTTGACGATCGCCCCGTCGAGCACCGCCATGGTCATGGCGAGCGCGATTGCGCCGAGCGCCAGCCAACGCTCGCGCGGCGGCAGCCCGTCCGTGCCGCTTCCCCCCGTGATCGTCTGCGCGCTCACCTTGTCACCTTCCGGAGCTTGCAGGCGGCCCATCCGCCCTATCTGTCCGTCACCGGACGACACCGAGCCAACAGCTGGCCGACAGGCCGAGACGGAGCTTCCATGCGTGCCCTCCCGATCCTCGCGCTGTGCCTCGCGCCGCTTCTGGCGCTGACACCCGCCCCGGCGCCTGCCGAGGAGACGCCGCCCCCTGTGCCGCTCGGCATCGGGCTCGAAGGCTTCGCCTATCCCTTCCCGGTGCGCTTCCTGCCGCTGACCCGCGACGGCGAGGCCCAGCGCCTCGCCTACATGGACGTGCCCCCCCCCGACAACGCCAACGGCCGCACGGTGCTTCTGCTGCACGGGCGCAACTTCCCCTCGAGCTACTGGGAGCCGGTGATCCGCACCCTCTCGAATGCGGGCTTCCGCGTCGTGGTCCCCGACCAGCTCGGCTTCGGCAAGTCCTCGAAGCCGATCGGCGCCTTCACCTTCGACCGCATGGCCGCCGACACGGTGGCGCTCGCCGACAGCCTCAAGATCCCGCGCTTCGACATCGTGGCCCATTCCATGGGCGGCATGCTCGCGGTGCGCATCGCCCGCAGCTTCCCGCAGCGGGTTAATTCCCTGGTGCTGGAGGCGCCGATCGGTCTCGAGGATTACCGCTACAGCGTGCCGCCCGTCTCCGACGAGACGCTGATGGCCCGCGAGGGCGACCTGAGCGCGGAGGCCTACCGCAAGCAGCTGATGACGAGCTACGCGCTCTCGATTCCGGCCTCGGCGATCGAGCCGTTCGTGTCGATCCGCGAGCGGGTGAAGGGCTCGGGCGAGTACCCGCGCTGGCTCAGGTCCTTCGTGAATTCCTACCAGATGATCTGGGGCCAGCCGGTGGTCCACGAGATCCCGCTCGTCAAGGCGCCGACCCTGTTCGTGATGGGCGCCAACGACCGCAACGCGCCGGGGAAAGGCTTCGCGCCGACGGAACTGCGCTCCGGGATGGGCGACAACACCGGCCACGCTCGGGCGCTCGCCAACCGGATGCCCAACGGGAAGGCGGAGGTCATCAACAATGTCGGCCACCTCGTCCACATGGAGGCGACCGAGATGTTCAACGCATTGACGCTCGAGTTCCTCAACACGCACTGAACCGGGCGCAGCGCGCCGGCCCTTCGCCACGGAAGATCGACGGAAGATCGGGAGACGGACGATGGATGTCGGCTTCATCGGGCTCGGACGGATGGGCCGGGCCATGGCGGCGCGGCTCGTCGCGGCGGGCCACCGGGTGCGGGTCTGGAACCGCTCGCCCGAGGCGGCCCGTGCGGTCGAGGGCGCCGAGCCCGTGACGAGCGCCGCGGAGGCGTTCGCGGGCGATGCCGCGTTCACCATGCTCGCCGACGACGCGGCCCTGCGCGCCGTCACCGTCGAGGGGGGGCTGCTCGATTCCGGGCAGCGGCCCGGCGTGCATGTCGGCATGTCCACGATCTCGGTGGCGCTCGCCCGGGAGCTGGCGGCGATCCACGAACGGGCGGGCGTTCCTTACGTCTCCGCCCCCGTCTTCGGCCGGCCGGACGCGGCGTCGAGCGGCGCCCTTCACATCATCGCCGCGGGCGACGACGCGGCCATCGCCCGGGTGCAGCCGCTCTTCGACGCCATGGGCCAGAAGACCTGGCGCTTCGGCGCGGAGCCGGAGCGGGCCAACGCCGTCAAGCTCGCGGGCAATTTCATGCTGGTCTCGGCCATCGAGGCGATGGGCGAGGCGGCGGCCTTCGCGGAGGGGCACGGCATCGCCGGCGCCGACGTGCTGGAAATGCTCACCAGCACGCTCTTCGCCTCGCCGGTCTACAAGAATTACGGCGCCATGATCATGGAAGGGCGCTACGAGCCGCCGGGCTTCACCATCCGGCTCGGTCTCAAGGACGTGCGGCTCGCACTGGCCGCGGGCGAGGCGGTCAACGTGCCGATGCCCTTCGCCAGCGTGCTGCGCGACAACCTCCTCGACGCCATCGCCCACGGCGACGGCGACAAGGATTTTGCCGGCCTTGCGACGGTGGCCGCCCGACGCAGCGGGCGCTGAGGCGCCCGCCCGGGTCGAACCGCTACCGCTTGGTGTTGGTGGCGGTCTGGCCGAACATCACTTTCTTGGCGTCCTCGTTCATCGGCTGACCATAGTTCGGGTTGACCTCGGCGGCACGGGCATAGGCGGCCTGGGTCGCGGGACGCTCGGCAATCGCCTCGAACCAGCGCTTGAGATGCGGGTGGTCGTCGAGGCGCTGGCCCTGCTTCTCCCACGGCACGATCCAGGGATAGGCCGCCATGTCGGCGATGGTGTAGTCGGCGCCCGCGACGAAGGCACGGTCTGCAAGCCGCCGGTCGAGCACGCCGTAGAGGCGGTTGGTCTCCTTGAGGTAGCGGTCGATCGCGTAGGGGACCTTCTCCGGCGCGTATTGCGAGAAGTGATGATTCTGGCCGAGCATCGGCCCGAGGCCGCCCATCTGCCAGAACAGCCATTGCAGGGTCTCGGCCCGGCCGCGCAGGTCGGCGGGCAGGAAGCGCCCGGTCTTCTCCGCGAGGTAGAGCAGGATCGCTCCCGACTCGAACAGCGAGACCGGCTCGCCGCCATCGGCGGGCGCCCGATCGACGATGGCGGGCATGCGGTTGTTGGGCGCGATCTTGAGGAAGGCCGGGTCGAACTGGGCGCCCTTGCCGATGTCCACCGGATGGATCGTGTAGGGGAGGCCGGCCTCCTCCAGGAACATCGTCACCTTGTGGCCGTTCGGGGTCGGCCAGTAGTGGAGGTCGATCATCGTGTGCCTCGTTTCCGGGCGCGCGGGGCGCCGCCGCCGGTTCTGCGGCGAGGTGGCATCGCCCCACCGCGCGATCAAGCCGGGCGCGCTTGCGCGTGAGGGTCCGAACCCAATCAGTTCGCCATCATCAAAAGCAGCTTTTGGTGGTGGGAAGACGCCATCAATTCGTAAGATGCATCACGAGCAACCGGTCGATGAGAGCAGTGAGTGCTTCACGCTGCGGGCTTCCTTCGTCGCGCCGCAAAAACGAGGCAACGGTCTCTTCTGTTGTGTTCCGATTTGCACCCTCACCAACCCGGCGCACGACAGGCCTGCCTTGAGCGTCGAGCGTCAAGAACCATCGCGTACCATCTTCATCTACACTGAGATGCTGAAGCTCTTTCGACTCCCGGAATGCCTCGATCGGAACGCCGAGCGATTCCGCGAGTTCACGCAGACGATTTGTTTCTGACGTGGCATTCGGCCTCTTCCAGTCCGAAGGCAGGATAGAGCTCATGTCGTTCGACTTCCCTACACGCCCAAGACCTTTGGCAGCGAAGCTGATAGAAGCAACTCCCTTAAGGGACTCCCTGTTTTAGCATCGGGCTGGGTGTTTGGGCATGCCGTATGGTGCAAGTCGATACTGGCTGGACTTTCTGCCCGACGCATTGACTGCCTCTCAAGTCGGCATTTGGGAGACGGATTTCGAAAACGACCGTACCGTTGCGGACGCAACCACCGCCGCCTTGTTCGGTCTCGACCCGGCGCAAGCCGCGAGGGGATTGCCGCTGGCAGCTTATGCGCAAGCCATCTTTCCGGCTGACCGGGAAGAGTTTTCCACCAACATCCATCGCGTGTGTGAGCATGGAGGATTGTTAGTCACCGCGTATCGCGTGCGCTCGGCAGCGAGCGGGGTACGTTGGCTGTTGGCGCGAGGTCACTACAAACGCGATGATAACACCGGAGAAGTTGTCGGGCGAGGCATCGTCGTTGACATTTCCGAGATCAAGCAGAATGCGCAAGCGCAAGATTGCGCCCTCTTCGTTCTGCCGAGAAAGGACGAGCATCCGCTCGATCGTCTCGCGACCTATGCGCTTCAGGCACGGCGCGTGATTGATGAAACTGCCGAGCATGAGCGGCCAGCGCTGCAGCAGGCCGTCGAGACCTTGCTTTGGGCAGTCGGACGAGCGCTTGCCAAGCGTAGCCACTTTTGAAATTTGTTTGCCGAAAGCAAGCAACGCCCGCTCTGTCACGCGAACAGTCCCTCACGAGGTCAAGCCGATTCAGTCTTGGCCTTCGGGTCATCGCTCCGCGCGACGGCCCTGGCTCCCGAGCCTTGTGCGCATTCTTCCAACGAAGCCTTCACTGTTTCCGTGCTGCGATGGCGCGTCGGTGAGGGGAGTGAATGATGATCTCGGCGGTCTCGACAAGCTCGGCGGGCCTCAACGCCGCCCTCCAGCGCTTCGACGGGGCGGCGGCTCTCGTCGCCTCGCCCCAGTCGGCGGCCGAGCCGACCGCGGCGGTCACCGACGTCGTCTCGGCCTCTTTCGGCGTGGCGGTGAACACGGCGGTGCTGAAATCCTCGATCGAATCCGAGAAGCGCGTCCTCGATATTCTCGTCTGAGGGAGGTTTTGGGCCGCGCCAACGCCCATGCGTGCATCCGTCCGCCTTGCCGCGGCGGGGCCGAGGCGGTATCTCCGTCGGGCCCTTGAGAGGGGGTGTCGGGGTGTAGCGCAGTCTGGTAGCGCATCTGCTTTGGGAGCAGAGGGTCGTAGGTTCGAATCCTATCGCCCCGACCATGCTTAAAGCCCGGAGCCGTCAGCCGTCCGATGTCGAGCGCCCGCATCTATCGTCCCACCAAGGATCCCACGCAGTCCGGGCTCGCCCGCACCAAGCAGTGGGTGCTGGAATTCGATCGGACCAGCCCGCGCGAGATCGATCCGCTGATGGGCTGGACCAGCTCGTCCGACATGCTCCAGCAGGTGCGGCTGGAATTCGACACGGCCGAGGAAGCGGTGGCCTACGCCAAGTCGGCTGGCATCGCCTTCCAGGTCGAGGAGACCAAGCCCCCGCTGCCGCGCCGGGGCCTGTCCTACTCCGACAATTTCAAGTTCAACCGCACCGCGCCCTGGACGCATTGAGGCCTCGCCTCGACGCGAGACCGGCTCAGCGGCCCTTCCGCTCCGCCCAGGCGCGGTAGGGGCTGGGCTCGCCCGGCAGCGGATGGTGGCGCACCTGCATCGGCTGCTCGTCCAGCGGCCGGCAGAGTTCGGCGTAGATGCCGGCGCTGACGAGCCCTTCGGCCTCCGCCTCCTCCGCCGTGAAGGCGAAGTAGCCTCGGCCGATCCCGGCGAGCCGCATCGCCGCGTGGCACATCGGGCAAGGCCGCCCGCTGGCGTAGACGATGCAATCCGCGAGCTTCGGCCGGCCGAGGCTCCGGCTCGCCGCGCGCAAGGCCACCATCTCGGCATGGTCGGTGGGGTCGTTGGTGGCGTGGATGCGGTTGGCCGCCCGTGCGACGACCCGACCCTCGGCAACGATGACCGCGCCGTAGGGGCTGCCACCCTCGGCGACGTTGGCGAGCGCGAGTTCGGTGGCCTCGCGCAGGTAGCTCTCGTGATCCGGCATCTCGTCTCCTCTCGTCAGAACGCGTAGCGCACCCGGCAATAGGGCATCCGCTCGGCGAGCAGCGCCTTGAAGCGGGCGAGCCATTTCCCCTTCCAGCCCGTGCGGTAGCGCAGGTTGTCGCCGCCGCCCTCGGAGCGCTTGGTCTCCTGGATGTCCGGCCGCCAGAGCAGGTCCTCGGCTTTGGGGTGCCAGCCGAGATTGACGTCATGCAGCCCGGCATTGTGGGTCAGCATGATGATCTCGCATTTGAGCTGGGCTTTGGCCGCCTGCGAGATCGTCCCGTCGATCTCGTCGAACAGGGCCGCCCAATCCGCCTCCCAGCCCTCGTAGAGGATCACGGGGGAGAAGTTGACGTGGACCTCGTAGCCCGCCGCCAGGAAGTCGTCGATCGCCGCGATCCGTTCCGGCATCGGCGCGGTGCGCACGTCGACCACCCGGGCGATCCGAGCGGGCATCAGCGAGAAGCGGATGCGGGTGCGCCCCTGCGGATCGTAGGCGAGCAGGTCGCGGTTGACCGCCTTGGTGGCGAAGGAGCCCTTGGCGTTGGGCAATCCACGGAACAGCGCCACGAGATCGCGGACGTTGTCGCAGATCATCGCGTCGACCGAGAGGTCGCCGTTCTCGCCGAGATCGTAGACCCAGGCCGCCTCGTCGATCTGGTCGGGCTCGGGCAGCGGACCCTGCTTGGCCGCGTGGCGGGTGATCGCCGCGCCGACCGCCTCGACGTTCACGAACAGCGAGATCGGGTTGGAGAAACCCTTGCGGCGCGGCACGTAGCAATAGGCGCAGGCCATGGCGCAGCCGTTGGAGGTGGACGGCGCGATGAAGTGGGCGGACCGGCCGTTGGGGCGCATCGAGAGCCCTTTCTTTACGCCGAGCACCAGCGTCGAGCGCTTGATCTGCAGCCAATCCTCGACCGAGCCCGCGTTGCCGTGGAGTGCCGGGATGTTCCAGTGCGAGGGCACCGCGATCCGCTCGGCGTTGGGAAACCGCGAAAGAATCTCGCGCCCGCGCGGATAATCGGCGACCGCGGCCTCGTGGAAGATGCGGTCGATGTCGATGAGGTCGCGCCGGGCCATCGCCGGGATCTAGGGCGGCCCCGGCTCTCCGGCGGGTCCTGCGGCGACAGGCCGTCCCCTCATGCCGTCCTGTCGTCGGCCGACAGATACCGCGCCGGGTCCCGTCCTCGCGCGCGAACGCGAAGGGGTCCGACGCCCCCCCGAGCGGGCCGAGACCCGGATGGCTTGCCGCCCGCCTCGCCGTGGCGGGGTGGGCGTTTAGAGCCGTGCGAGCAGCTCCGCTTTCTTGGCGGAGAATTCGGCGTCGGTCAGCACGCCCTTCCGGTGCAGCTCGGCCAGCCGTTCGAGAACCGAGAGGATGTCGGCGGAGGCCGCGCCCGATGCAGTGGGACGCTGCGAGGGGGCGGCGGGCTCGGGCGAGGTCGGGCGAGCCCCGACCGCGGACGACACGGATGACGATACGGGCGCTGCGCCGCCCGTCGGCGCCGACGGTGGGGCCGCCGCGTCCCGCTCGACCGGCGTCAGATCCTCCAGGGAAAAGCTCCCCTGCGGTCCGCTGAAGCGGAACGAGGCGGTCCCGCCCTGCTGCTGCGAGGTGCCGGTGACGATCCGGTCGCCGGTGTCGTAGAGGGCGAGCTGCCCCTCCGTCTCGACGGCCAGGCGCTGCGCCGCGGGGAAGAACGCGTAGCGCGTTCCGTTCTGCGCGCCCGCGCTCGACGGCTGGCCCAGCTCCGCCGGCCACCAATGGCCCGAGGCGGCCTCCTCGCGAAAGCCGGAGAGGGGGAGGGCGGCAGCGAGTTCCGTGCACAGGGCATCGACCCGGGCCTTGAGCGCATGATCGTTCATGCGCCCGACCATGACCATGCCGCCCCGCGACCATTGGCCGAAGCCACCGAGGTCGGGATGATCGAACTGGGCCATGTTGCCCTGTCCCGATTGAAGGGCCCGCAGCAGGTGGCGCACCGCCTCCAGGCTCACGCCGTGACGGTCGGCCAGGGCTTGCAGGCCGCCGGGCCGGTGCTCGGGTTCTTCGATCATGGGCGATTCCCTGCTCGAACGCGGCGCGGCTGACCGTGGCCGCATTGAAACGCGAGCCCGCACCGCCAGTTTCGTCCCTGGCCTAACACATCCGCGTCGGCGCGCTCCGGCGATCAGAAAAATTTGCTGCATCGCGTCAGTCGGCACGGAGCTTCGCCGTTCCGCGCACGTTCTGAATTCGGCCGGGCCCGAGGCGGGGCACCACCAAAACGAGAATGGGACGACGATGGCCGATACCGACAGGACCGCGATGCCGAAGCCGCGCACCTCGCGCACGCGTATCCGCGAGGGCTCGCCCCATCCGCGCGGCGCGACCTGGGACGGGCGCGGCGTCAACTTCGCGCTGTTCTCGGCCCACGCCACCAAGGTCGAGCTGTGCCTGTTCGACGACGAGGGCAAGAACGAGATCGAGCGGATCGAGCTGCCGGAATACACTGACGAGGTCTGGCACGGCTATCTGCCGGACGCGCGCCCCGGCACGATCTACGGCTACCGCGTCCACGGCCCCTACGAGCCGGAGGCCGGTCACCGCTTCAACCCGAACAAGCTCCTGATCGACCCCTACGCCAAGGGGCTGGTGGGCACCATCGAGTGGAACCCGGCCCTGTTCGGCTACAAGATGGAGACCGGCGACGACCTCACCTTCGACGAGCGCGATTCGGCCCCCTACACCCGCCGCAGCCGCGTGATCGACCCGGCCTTCACCTGGGGCCGCGACGCCAAGCCCCGCGTGCCGTGGGAGCGCACCATCGTCTACGAGACCCACGTCAAGGGCTTCACCAAGCTGCACCCGGCGGTGCCGGAGAAGCTGCGCGGCACCTATGCCGGCATGGGCCACCCCGCCGTGCTCGACTACATCAAGAGCCTCGGCATCACCTCGGTCGAGCTCTTGCCGGTGCATTCCTTCGTGCAGGACGACTACCTGCAGCAGAAGGGCCTGATCAATTACTGGGGCTACAACACGATCTCGTTCTTCACGCCCGCCCGGCGCTACGCGGCGGTGCCGGACTTCGCCTTCTCCGAGTTCAAGGAGATGGTGGCCCGCATGCACGGCGCCGGCCTCGAGGTGATCCTCGACGTGGTCTACAACCACACGGCCGAGGGCAACGAGAAGGGTCCGACGCTCTCGTTCAAGGGCGTCGACAACGCCTCCTACTACCGGCTGCTGCCGAACCAGCCGCGCTACTACATCAACGACACCGGCACGGGGAACACCTTCAACCTCTCGCATCCGCGGGTGCTGCAGCTCGTCACCGACAGCCTGCGCTACTGGGCGACCGAGATGCGGGTCGACGGCTTCCGCTTCGATCTCGCCACCATCCTCGGCCGCGAGCCCTACGGCTTCGACGAGGGCGGCGGCTTCCTCGACACCTGCCGCCAGGATCCCGTGCTCAACGACGTGAAGCTCATCGCCGAGCCGTGGGATTGCGGCCCCGGCGGCTATCAGGTCGGCGGCTTCCCGCCGGGCTGGGCCGAGTGGAACGACCGGTTCCGCGACGACGTGCGCGGCTACTGGAAGGGCGATTCCGGGCTGCTGCCGGGGCTCGCCTCGCGCATCACGGCCTCGGCCGACAAGTTCAACAAGCGCGGGCGCCGCCCTTGGGCCTCGGTGAACTTCATCACCGCCCATGACGGCTTCACGCTCAACGACACGGTCTCGTACAACGAGAAGCACAACGAGGCGAACGGCGAGGGCAACCGCGACGGGCACGGCCACAACCTCTCCTACAATTATGGCGTCGAGGGCCCGACCGACGATCCCGAGATCCGCTCGGTGCGGTTGCGCCAGATGCGCAACCTGCTCGCCACCCTGTTCCTGTCGAAGGGCACGCCGATGCTCCTGGCCGGCGACGAGTTCGCCCGCACGCAAAGGGGCAACAACAACGCCTATTGCCAGGACAACGAGGTCTCCTGGGTCGATTGGGGCGCCATCGGCGAGGAGGAGCGGGATCTCGCCGAGTTCACGCAGCGCCTGATCCTGCTGCGCAATTCGCTTCCCATGTTGTCGCGGGGCCGCTTCGTGACGGGCGCCTACGACGAGGAGTTCGGCGTCAAGGACGTGACCTGGCTCACCCCGACCGGCACCGAGATGAGCCCGGAGAACTGGAACGACGGCAACTCGCGCACGCTGGCCGTCCTGCTCGACGGGCGAGCCCAGGCCAGCGGCATCCATCGGCGTGGGGGCGATGCCACCCTGCTCCTGTTCTACAACGCCTATCACGACGTGGTGGACTTCACCTTCCCCGAGGCGCCCGGCGGCACCGCCTGGACTCGGCTGCTCGACACCAACCTGCCCGACAGCCAGGAGGTGGAGAGTTTCGCGGTCGGCGAGAGCTACTCGGTCACGGGCCGCTCGATGCTGATGTTCGTGCTCAAGCCGGTCGAGAACGAGGGCGAGGAGCACACCGACATGGAGCGCTCCTACCAGTACGTGATGCAGGCCTTCGAGCGGGCGAATGTCGAGAGCGTCAGCTTCGGCATCGACGAGGAGGGCTGATCGCACCCGCCTCAGGCACCGCGACCGCATCGTCCCGAAAGTCGCTTTTTAGACTTTCGGGACGGGATCGGCGATGCGAAAGCGAGTGACCGAGCCACGCGTTGCGGAATCGGCGTTCCCGCGATGCGCGGCTCGTCCCTCGTGTCGAGAACGCCGCGGCGCGGGTGCCGACGGTTCGGACGTAACGCCACGCCGCGGGTTCGCATGACCGACGACATTCCCGAGAAGCGCCCGCACGGCACCCATCGCAGCGTCGAGGCGGCGGCCGCCGGCCGGGAATTCGAGGCCGGCAGCGGCATCTTCTTCGCCGCCGTCGAGATGACGCGCATGCCGATGGTCGTGGTCGATCCGCATCAGGACGACGATCCGATCGTCTTCGTGAACCCGGCCTTCCTGACCATGACGGGCTACGCGCGCGACGAGGTGGTCGGCCGCAACTGCCGCTTCCTGCAAGGGCCCGAAACCGACCCCAGGACCCGGGCCGAGGTGGCGGAGGCCGTCCGGCAGCGGCGGGACGTGGCCGTCGAGATCCTCAACTACCGCAAGGACGGGTCGAGCTTCTGGAACGCGCTCTTCGTGAGCCCGGTCTACGACCCGGCCGGCAAGCTGCTCTACTTCTTCGGCTCGCAGCTCGACATCACCCGCCGCCGCGTCGCCGAGGATGCGCTGCATCAGGCCCAGAAGATGGAGGCGCTCGGCCAGCTCACCGGCGGCATCGCCCACGACTTCAACAACCTGCTCCAGGTCATCCTCGGCTACGCCGATTCGCTCGCGACCAATCTGGACCGGCCGGACGCCGACAAGGGGCGGATGAGCCGGGCCGTCGGCAATATCCGCGACGCGGCCGAGCGCGCCTCGACGCTGACGCAGCAGCTGCTCGCCTTCGCCCGCAAGCAGCGCCTCGAAGACCGCACCATCAACCTCAACGATCTCGTCGCGGGGATGCAGGAGTTGGCCGGGCGCACGCTGGGCGAGGCCGTGACGATCGAGACCGATCTCGCCCCCGATCTCAAGACCTGCCGGATCGATCCGACCCAGGCCGAGGTCGCGCTGCTCAACGTGCTCATCAACGCCCGGGACGCGATGCCCGAGGGCGGGCGCGTCACCATCGCCACCCGCAACGAGGAGGCCGGCCGCTCGGGCCGCTCCGTCTGCGTCCGGGTCACCGATACGGGCGCCGGCATGCCGTCCGAGGTGCTGGCGCGGGTGATGGACCCGTTCTTCACCACCAAGGAGGAGGGCAAGGGCACCGGACTCGGCCTCTCCATGGTCTACGGCTTCGCCAAGCAGTCGGGCGGCTCCGTCCAGATCGCGTCGGTGGTGGGAGAGGGCACCACGGTCAGCCTGTGCTTCCCGGCGACCGACGAGGCCGCGAGCGAGGAGAGCCCGCCGGCCGCCATGGCCGAGGAGCGGCCGGGCACCGAGACGATCCTGATCGTGGACGACCACCCCGACGTGGCCGAACTCGCCCGGGCGATCCTGCGCGATTACGGCTACGTCACCCTCATGGCCCGCCACGGCCGCGAGGCCCTGGAGATCTTGAGCGACCACCCGGAGATCGATCTGCTCTTCTCCGACCTGATCATGCCCGGCGGCATGGACGGCCTGTCGCTCGCCCGCGAGGCGCGGCGGCGCCATCCCGATCTCAAGGTTCTGCTCACCACCGGCTACGCCGAAGCGAGCCTGGAGCGAACCGGACTGGAGCGTCCGGAGTTCGATATTCTGAACAAGCCGTACCGCCGCGCCGAGCTGATCCGGCGGGTGCGGGCGGCGCTCGACAGCGCAGGCGGCTAGCGCGACGCGCCGCCGGTTCCCCTCGGAGGTCCCATGGCCCGCGGCGACAAATCGAAATACACGGACAAGCAGATCCGGAAGGCGGAGCACATCGCGGACTCCTACGAATCCCGCGGCGTGCCGGAGAAGGAAGCGGAATCCCGCGCCTGGGCCACCGTCAACAAGGACGATGGCGGCGGCAAGCATCCCGGCGGCTCGGGCCGCGGAAAGGCGACGGATCATCCGGCGGCCCATAAGGGCGGCCGCAGCGGCGGCACGGCCTCGGCCTCCCGCACGAAGGAGCAGCGTTCGGCTTCCGCGAAGAAGGCGGCGGCGACGCGCAAGCGGAACGCGGAAGCGAAGAAGGCGGGGTGACCGAGCGCGCGTCGTCCTTCCCGGACAGTCGCCATGCTGGCATCGAAGGGCGGATCGTCTGGGATGAATGGAAAATGCGTCCTCGGGAGGAGGCCGCAACATCCGAGGCGGACGGCTCCCGGCCCGCGCGGGGAACGCAACGATGTGCGATGCCTCCGACACGCTGGCCGCACCCCGCGCGGTTCTCGCGTTGCCGGCAATCCGCGTTGCCGTTCAAGCCCCTCGATGAAGCGCACATGATCGGCAGCCATTGCCGGTCGGGGATGCCCACGGGCCGAGGCGCCTTAAATCCCCTGGGTGTAATTTGATTAAAGCACGACTTGCAGATGCGCGCGTTTACCGGCAGGATCTCGTCACGAGATCGGCGTCGCTGCAATCATTGGACCGCGGCAATCCGATGAAAGCAGACGAGTCGATACCGACCGATCATGGCCGACGATCCGCCCGGTCCAAAATCCGATGCGGAGTGCATCGACGATTGCGGACGTCGGAGCCGAAACGCCCGCAACAAAGCCCGGCGTATGAATTGCGCGTAGCTCCTCGACAAGATCAAGGAGCTCATGGACACGGAAAAGAGTGGCAGGGCCGGGCCCAAGGGCCTCGTCCAGCGATTCAGGGACTTCCGCGGCGACGATGCAACCCATTCGGGAAACATCCTCAACGATCAGGCGGCGCTCAACTCCTATCTCGATGAATACGACAGCCAGGGTTGTGGTGATCCCCCGACGGCGCCCGTGCACTGGCCAACCGCCCCTTGCCGGCCCCATCTCCGCAAGCGGGCTCGAACAACGCGCTCGCTCGCAACGTGCTGATCACCGGTGGCGTCGTTGGCGGTGGGTACCTCGTCTACCGGGGATTACGACTCCTGCCGTCTCTCTTCCCGCCCCTCTGGCCGACCCTTCCCGCCAACTTGGTTGTGCCATGACAAGTTCGCCGCCACAGGCCGATCCCGTGACCGCCGCCCAACGGACGGGGCTCGCCGTCGCGCTGCTCAGCCTGGACTCCGTGAGGCCGTTCCTGCCTCTGATCGGATTTCCCTCCGAGATCGATGCGCTGGCGCTGCGCAATGCGTTGCGGGAGGCGATCCTGGAGAACCGAGAGGCGTTTGAGAGCAGCGGCGAAATCCCGGACCTCTGGGCTCGGACGAGACGGATCCTCACGCAACGCCTCGGCCCCTCCTCCGCCGACGCGACGGAAGCGTGGCTCTCACGAAGCTTCGTCTACGCTCCCGCGGATTTCCGCCGATTCGCGAATTGGAAATACGTCCTGTCCGATGCGCGTCGGGATCCCGGGCGCTGGCGGCGGCTAGGTCTGCCGGAGGGCGTCGCGGAGCGGGCTCTCGCAGCGCTTAATGAGGCGCTCGATCTCGAGCCTCTGCACGCGATCGATGATTCGGTCGGTGATCGCCCGCTCTCCCTATGGGATACCGAGATGTACGCGCGTCATCACTTCCATGATGAGAGGCGCGATCCTTACATCCCGATCCAGCAAACCTATTCCGGCCTGAAGTTCCGACGATTTCTGGCGTGGTTGGTGGCTCACACTTCTGCCGATGACCGTAGGCGGCTGCGCGTCCACGCGTCCGAGCTGATCCGGGAAAGGCCGGGGCAGTATGCCGATGGGGAACTGCCGAATATCGAGGACTTGGTCTAGGCGATGATGACGCTCAACAGCGACGAGTTCGCCTCAATCAAAGCCGGTTTCCGGGAGCGCCGCCGCAGGATATTGCTCACGAGACTTCGGGAGCAGGGAACGATTCCCGACGACATGCCGGACCCGGCTGCGATCGCGCAGATCGATGCAGTCGTCGAGGATGGAAAAAGTCTCGGGATCAGCGACGACGCGGATGTCGTTCTGCTGGCTCAGATCGCATTTCTGCCGAAAGAGGTCCGCCACCATCCCATCATCGGGCCAAGCATGATGGCCGTACTTCTCGATCTCGACCAGCCCGCAAACGACCGCTTGGAATTCATCGTCCGGCGTGTTTTAGCGCGAGAACGTAACGCGTGACGGGCGCATCTCAGCCGTCGACCGAGGCTTCGGTGTCCAAGGTCACCGTCGCAATGGAGCCGGGCGCCTCGCCCCACATGATCAGTGTTTGCGCCGGGCCGAACAGGCGGGTTGCGTTCTCACCTCGCAGACTCATCGCGACGATCGACATCACCCTGGGATCGGCGTGTCGCAAATGAACCGCCTCACCCGAGGGAAGCCGAACCAGGTTGAGCCTGCGCAAGTGACGAACCATCGCGGCCTCGTCCGTCTCCGCGTACCAGAACACGCATAGGGTGGGATGCGCGGCAGCCAGAGCCGCAGCGCGCCCGATCCGCTCGGCGTCGCGGCCCAAGGTCATCAACTAGGGACCGGCCAGTTGGCTCTCGGGATCCGTCCCGCCGATGAACAGCGGGCGAGCCGACAGCGCTCGCGCATCCAGTTCGTCCGGAAGATGGCCGACGGCCGCACCATCGAGCCCGACAAAGACGGGGATGCCTTCGTCGAGCAACGCACGTGCGAGCCGTTCGGCAGGGCTGCCGGCCATCACCGGGACGCTTGGTGGCGAAGTGCCCTCACACCGCCATCGCCGCCTTCAGGTTCTCATCGACCTTGTCGAGGAAGCCGTCGGTGGTGAGCCACTTCTGGTCCGGGCCGACGAGGAGGGCGAGGTCCTTGGTCATGTGTCCGGACTCGACCGTGTCGACGCAGACCTTCTCCAGGGTGGAGGCGAACTTCGCGAGATCGGCGTTGTCGTCGAGCTTGGCCCGGTGGGCGAGGCCGCGGGTCCAGGCGAAGATCGAGGCGATCGAGTTGGTCGAGGTCGCCTTGCCCTTCTGGTGCTCGCGGTAGTGGCGCGTCACGGTGCCGTGGGCGGCCTCGGCCTCCACGGTCTGGCCGTCCGGCGTCATCAGCACCGAGGTCATCAGGCCGAGCGAGCCGAAGCCCTGCGCCGCCGTGTCGGACTGCACGTCGCCGTCGTAGTTCTTGCAGGCCCAGACGTAGCCGCCCGACCACTTCAGGCAGGAGGCGACCATGTCGTCGATCAGGCGGTGCTCGTAGACGAGGCCGAGCGACTGGAACTTCGATTTGAACTCCTCGTCGAACACCTTTTGGAACAGGTCCTTGAAGCGCCCGTCATAGACCTTGAGGATGGTGTTCTTGGTCGACAGATAGACTGGGTACTTGCGAGCCAGACCGTAGTTGAACGAGGCCCGGGCGAAGTCGATGATCGACTGATCGAGATTGTACATCGACATCGCGACGCCGGCGTCCGGGAACTTGAACACCTCCTTCTCGATAACGGTGCCGTCGTCGCCCTCGAACTTGATGGTCAGGCGGCCCTTGCCGGGCACCTTGAAGTCGGTGGCGCGGTACTGGTCGCCGTAGGCGTGGCGGCCGATCACGAAGGGCTGGGTCCAGCCCGGCACGAGGCGCGGCACGTTCGAGCAGATGATCGGCTCGCGGAAGATCACGCCGCCGAGGATATTGCGGATCGTGCCGTTGGGCGAACGCCACATCTCCTTGAGCTTGAACTCTTCGACGCGGGCCTCGTCCGGCGTGATGGTGGCGCATTTCACGCCGACGCCGTGGCGCTTGATCGCCTCCGCCGCATCGACCGTCACCTGATCGTTGGTCGCGTCGCGGTGCTCGACGCCGAGGTCGTAATAGTCGAGGTCGAGATCGAGGTAGGGGTGGATGAGCTTGTTCTTGATGTCCGCCCAGATGATCCGGGTCATCTCGTCGCCGTCGAGCTCGACGACCGGATTGGCCACCTTGATCTTCGCCATGTCGGTCCCTCGCATGCCCGGTGCCGCGCGGCCGGCCGACTGCCCTCCGCACGTCTCCCCGGAACCTTGTCGCCGCCCCTATAACGCAGCGCAGCAACGCGACAAAGCCGGTGCCGGACAGCCCGTTTCGGACAAGCGATTCTGTTACCGAGCCTGACCAAGCGGATGGCGGCGCGGGCAAAGCCGAAGCCGGTCCCCTTCTGAGGCGCTCGGCCAAAGCGGATGTCGCTCCAGCGCAAGAGTGCACGCCGGCCCGGCGCTAAGCGGCCTGGACAAACGCGGGCGGCACTGCGACCACCCGCGCATCAACGAAGAGCAAGAGGACGGAGACACCATGAGCGACCGCATCATCCTGCGTGCCGGCGAGGCCCTCGTCGCGGGCGGCCCGCCCAACACCGCCTCCGAGCCGGAAGTCATCATCGGCGAGCTGGACGGCCCGGTCGGCACCGCGCTGGCCACCCTCACCGGCGATCAGGTCGTCGGCCACAGCCGCGTCTTCGCGCTGCTCAACACCGACATCATGGTCCGCCCGGTGACGCTCTGCGTTTCCAAGGTCAGCGTGACCGAGAACAAGTACACCTCGATCCTGATGGGCACGGTGCAGTACGCCATCGCCAACGGCGTGCTCGACGCGGTGCGCGCCGGCTACATCCCCAAGGAGAAGGCCAACGATCTGGGCATCATCTGCTCGGTCTGGCTCAGCCCCGGCGTGATCCAGGCCGAGAGCGTCGATCACAAGGCGCTGTTCGAGATCCAGCGCAAGGGCATGACCGAGGCGATCCGCAAGGCCATGACCAACGAGCCCTCGATCGACTGGCTCTTGGAGAACCAGGACAAGATCGTCCACAAATACTACCAGATGGGCCTCGACGGTAAGATCTGAGAATTTCCAAACCCGCGCCGCCGGCTTTGCTGGCGGCGCGGCTCCCTTGCGTCGCGTGTCGGAAGAAATGAGCACCCCCGTCGTCATCCTGGTCGAGCCGCAGCTGGCCGAGAACATCGGCATGACCGCCCGCGCCATGGCGAATTTCGGGCTCTCCGAGCTGCGCCTCGTGGCCCCGAAGAACGGCTGGCCGAAGAAGGGCGTGCGGGAGGCCGCCTCCGGCGCCACGCACGTGCTCGACGGGGCGAAGGTCTACGCCACGGTGCCGGAGGCGATCGCCGACCTGCACTACCTGCTCGCCACCACGGCGCGCGAGCGCGGCCAGATGAAGCGGGTGATGGACCCCGAGGCCGCGATGGCGGGCAGCGCCGAGCGCGTCGGGCGGGGCGAGCGGGTCGGGCTGATGTTCGGGCGCGAGCGGGTGGGCTTGAGCAACGACGAGGTGTCGCTGGCCGATGCCATCGTCACCTTCCCGGTCACGGACGAGTTTCCCTCGCTCAACCTCGCCCAGGCCGTGCTGCTGATGGGCTACGCCTGGCGCCGCGCCGCCGGCCTCGCGTCCCTGCGCTTTGCGGGCGAGATGCTCTCGCCGCCCGCGACCCGCGAGGCGGTGCTCTCGCTGTTCGCGAGCCTGGAGGAGACCCTGGCCGGAGCCGGCTTCTACCCGCCGGAGAAGCGCGAGATCATCGCCCGCAACATGCGCGACATGCTCCATCGCATGGCGATGACGGAGCAGGACGTGCGCACCTTCCGCGGAGCCTTGCGGGCGCTGAACCGCCGCGGGAAGGCGAACGAGGCGTAGAGCATCCTCCCCGTCCTCGCGAGCAAAAGCGAAGCGATCCAGGGGCGCGACCTTTCCGGACCGGCCGCGCGCTGGATGGCTTCGGCTCCGCCTTGCCACGAGGGACGGAAGGCGCGCTACCGACGCGCGAGCCCGAAGCGCGTGAGGCAGACATGCTTGGCGAGCGAGGCCGGCGCGATCGGCACCGCCGGCGTCGTGCCGTAGGGCTCGCCGGTCGCGGTGTCCTCGGGCGCACGGAAGGCGCCTTCGACGTAGCGCGTCTCGCACTGGTCGAACTTGTTGCAGACCGAAAGCTTGGTGCAGATCGTCCGGCCCGCCCGCTCGTAGACGTAGTAGGTCGCCCCGGAATAGGGCGGCCGGGGGAAGGACTCGGTCCGCACCGTCGTGACGTCCTCAGCGGTCGCCGCCGCCGGCAGGAGCAGCGCCGGAAGAAGTGTCCACCCCGCGACCCAGCGCATCCTCTGCCCCTTCGACCGTCCGGCCCGTCAATCGATCCGGATCACGATCTTGCCGACATGCGTCGCCTTGGCCAAGTCGGCGAGGGCGGCGGGCGCCTCGTCGAAGGCGTAGACCCGATCGATCACCGGCTCGATCCGGTGCAGGGCGAACGAGCGGTTCATGTCCTCGAACATCTCCCGCGAGCCCACGGCGACGCCGCGCACGATGCAGCTCGCACCGAGGATCGCCAGCGGGTCGATGGCTTCACCGGGCGCGAGCAGTCCGATCAGGCCGACATGACCGCCGGGACGGGTCGAGGCGATGGAGCGGGGCAGGGTGCCCGTGCCGCCGACCTCGACCACGTGATCGACGCCCGCACCGTCCGTCAGACGGCGTACCTCGTGCTGCCAGTCGGGATGGCTGCGGTAGTTGATCGTGTCGTGCGCCCCGAGCGCCTTCGCCCGCTCCAGCTTGGCCTCGCTCGACGAGGTGGCGATGACCCGCGCGCCTGCCGCCCGGGCGAGCTGGATCGCGAAGATCGAGACGCCTCCGGTGCCCAGCGTCAGCACCGTCTGCCCGGCCCGCAGGGGCTTCAGGCCGTAGAGCGCGTTCCAGGCGGTCACCGCCGCGCAGGGCAAGGTCGCCCCCTCCTCGAAGCTCAGGCTCTCGGGCAACGTCACGAGCCCGTCCTCGTCGAAGACCCGGTACTCGGCCAGCACACCGTCGACGGCGCCGCCCAGCGCCGTCTGCCACATGTCGGCGACCTGAGCGCCGCCGAGCCAGCTCTGCGAGAAGATGCCGGCGACGCGCTCGCCGCCCCGGAAGCGGCGGACTCCCTCGCCGAGCGCCACGACTTCGCCCGCCCCGTCGGAGACCGGGATCATCCGATCGAGATTGATCGCGAAGGGATAGCGCCCCTCGCAGATCAGCAGGTCGCGGTAGTTCAGGGAGGCGGCGCGCAGCCGCACCAGAACCTGCCCGCGCCCCGGCTCGGGCGTCGGCCGCTCGGCGCTTCTCCAGCTGTCGAGGCCATCGGCTGCGGACATCTCGTAGGCGCGCATGGCGGTCTCCCGTCGCGATCAGGTCGGGTGCGTATCGGAGCAGATATGGAAAGAGGCCGCCCGAAGGCGACCTCTTCCTCACGATCCCGGAAACCCGTTCACGACCGATTGCGGCCGGATCACTCCTTGTCGCCGCGGTGGACGCCCTGATCGCGGTTCTCCTTCAGGCGGCCGTCGTCCGAGTGCTGGACCGAGCCCTTATGCCCCTGCCCAGAGTTCTTCGATCCATCTTGATCAGCATTGCGCGAGTTGTTGCTCTTCGTGTGCTGGTTCGGCTGAGTCATTAGAAGATCCTTTGACTTATCCGACGATCGATTGTGATCGCTGACCCAACAACCCTGTACCTGCTTTTGCGTTCCTGGGTGTTTTGCTCGTCTTCGACTGTGCTTCGATGCGACATCGCGTCGTCTCGAACAGGATTTTTTCGAGCTTCGTCAGGCCGATGCGAATGCGCCGTCCGTCTTCCCCTCAGGAGACCTCGAAGGGAGCGGAATCCACCGCGGCATTCTGTCCACCGAGCGGCTGGGACGGAGCCTTCAGGGCGTGATCTCGATGGGCGTGCCGAGATCCACGCGGGCGTAGATCTCCCGCATCTCGGCGTTGGTGACGCCGACGCAGCCCTGCGTCCAGTCCATCAGCCGGTGCAGGCGGCCGAACCACGAGAAGCCGTTCATCAGGCCGTGGATCATGATGTCGCCGCCGGGCGGATAGCCGCCGGCCCGCGCCGCCGCCTCGTCGGCGGGGGAGGGGTAGGACACCTTGAGCGAGAGATGCGCGACGCTGCGCGGGTTGCGGTAGGCGATGGCGTAGCGGCCCTCGGGCGTGCGCCCGTCGCCTTCGCGGGCCTTGTGGCCCTCGGGCGTGAAGCCGAGCGAGACCCGATACGTCGCGAGCACGCGCCCCTCGCGCAGCAGGGTGAGGCGGCGGGCCGCCTTCTCCACGAGGATGCGGTCGGCCCGCTCCGCCTCGGGCCGCAGCGGCGGCTCGGTGCGGCCGATCTGGAGGAAATCGATCAGGGCCAGCGCGCCGACGCCGACGAGGACGACGGCGCCGAGAACGAGAGCCCAGTGCCGCCGCCGCATCGGCCTCAGCCGATCTTGGCCAGAGCCTGCTCGATATCCGCGATCAGATCCTCGGGATCCTCCAGGCCGATCGAGAGACGCACCGTCTCGGGGCCGACGCAGGCCGCCGCACGCTCCTCGGGGCGGAGCTGGCGGTGGGTCGTGGTGGCCGGGTGGATCGCCAGCGACTTGATCTCGCCGATGTTCACGAGGTGGGAAATCAGCTCCAGGTTCGTGATGAACCGGAGTGCGGCCGGCTCGCCGCCCTTGAGCGCGAAGGTGAAGATCGAGCCCGGCCCCTGCGGCACGTAGCGACGGGCCAGCGCCTCGCCCTTCTGGCCGGGCAGGGCCGGATAGCTCACCCACGCCACCGCCGGGTGGTCCTTGAGGAAGGCGGCCACCGCCTTAGCGTTGGCACAGTGGCGCGCCATGCGCAGGGGCAGGGTCTCGATGCCGGTGAGGGTGAGGAAGGCGTTCATCGGCGAGAGGCCGGGGCCGAGGTCGCGCAGGCCGAACAGGCGGCAGGCCACCGCGAAGGGGATCTCGGGAAAGCGCTCGCTGACGATCAGGCCGTCATAGTCCGGCCAGGGATCGTTGATGAGATTGTAGCGCGAGCCGTGGCTCTTCCAGTCGAAGGTGCCGGCATCGCAGATCATGCCGCCGATCACCTGGCCCGAGCCGCCCAGGAACTTCGAGGTCGAGTGCACGACGATGTCGGCGCCGTGCTCGATCGGCCGGATCAGGGCGGGCGAGGCCAGCGTGTTGTCGATGACGAGCGGCAGGCCGTGGCGCTTGGCGACCGCCGCGATGCCCTCCAGGTCCATCACGGTAGCGCAGGGGTTGACGATCGACTCGCAGATGATCGCCTTGGTCTGGGGCGTGATCGCCGCCTCGAAGGCTTCCGGCGTCAGGTCGGCGGCGAAGTGCGGGGTGAGGTTGTAACGGCCTTCGAGCCGGCGCATCAGGCCGAGCGAGCCGCCGAACAGGCGCGGCGAGGCGACGTAGGCGTCGCCCGTCTGCATCAGCGTCATCATCACCAGCAGCACCGCCGACTGGCCGGAGGAGACCGCCACCGCCGCCTTGGCGCCCTCCAGCGCGGCGACCCGGCGCTCCAGCGCGGCGACCGTCGGGTTCGAGCCGCGCGAGTAGGAGAAGCCGGTCTTGCGCATCGCGAAGATGTCGGCCGCCTGCTCGGTCGAGTCGAAGACGAAGCCGTTGGTGAAGTAGATCGGCTGCGCCCGCGCGCCGGTGGCGGGGTCGGGCGCGGCGCCCGCATGGACCGCCTGGGTGGCGAGGCGATAGGGCTTGGGGTCGGCGGTCATGGCGGGACCTGAACTGATCGGTCTGGGCTCGCGCGTCGCGGGACGCGTCCTTCACCGCCTTCTGCCGCGAAACGGGCGGCGGCGAAACCCGCGATCCGCGCCTTTCGCAGGCGCGACCGCCATGCGCTTCGCGTCTGAGGAAACTCAGGCGGCGCGCTTGAGGCAGGCCTTGAGGGTGCGCACCAGCATGGTCGGCGCGTAGGGCTTGGGAATGAAGCGGGCGCCCTCCGGCATGTCGCCGGGGCCGGGCGTGCCCATGCCCGAGACGATCAGCACCGGGATTTCGGGCCAGCGATGGGCAACGAGCCGGGCCAGGGCGAAGCCGTCCATCGAGCCCATGGGCATGTCGACGTCGGTCATCAGCACCCCGACATCGGGGCGGCCTTCCAGCACCGTGAGCGCCTTGTCGGCGTGGTGCGCTTCGAGGACGTTGAACCCGGCCTCGGCCAAGGTATCGGAGGCTTCCATCAGCAGCAGACCGTCATCTTCGACCAAGAGGACGACGGGCTGCTCTGCGGGGTTCTCTGTCATGAAGCTGCAAACGATCTCGGGCCGACGCTGGTTGCGGGCCTAATTCGCACCTGCAGCGAGGTCAAGGAAGGGCCGCAACACAATTGTGCATGGCGGCGAGAAACAGCTTGACCTCAAGCGTGTGCCGGGACAGGGCCGGATCTGGCCGGCAGGTTCGCCAAAGCCTCCGGCCGCGGGCCGCCGGTCGCCCAGTCGAGCAGCTCGACCGTATGCACGATCGGGATGTCGGTTCCCTTCCCGATCTGGGTGGCGCAGCCGATATTGCCGGTGGCGATGAGGTCGGGCCGGACGCGCTCGATATTGGCCACCTTGCGGTCGCGCAGGCGGGCGGCGATCTCCGGCTGGAGGATGTTGTAGGTCCCGGCCGAGCCGCAACAGATGTGACCTTCGGGCACATCCTTCACCGTGAAGCCGGCCTTCTTGAGGAGGGTCTTCGGCTCGGTGCGGATGGCCTGGCCGTGCTGCATCGAGCAGGCGGAGTGGTAGGCGACCACGAGGTCGGTGTCCTCCACCGGCGGCAGCAGGCCGATCTCGGCCATGTACTCCGTCACGTCCCGCGCGATGCCCGAGACCCGCGCCGCCTTCTCGGCATAGGCCGGGTCGTCGCGGAACATGAAGCCGTAATCCTTGATCGTCGTGCCGCAGCCCGAGGCAGTGACGACGATGGCGTCGAGGCCCGGCCCGTCCATCTCGGCGATCCAGGCGTCGATCGTGCGCTTGGCGTGGCCGTGGGCGTTCTCCTCCTTGCCCATGTGATGGGTCAGCGCGCCGCAGCAGCCCTCGCCCTTGGGCAGGACGACCTCGACCCCGTGGCGGTTGAGCAGGCGGATCGCCGCCTCGTTGAAATCCGGCCGCAGGACGCTCTGGGCGCAGCCGCGCAGCAGCGCGACCCGGCCGCGCTTTTTGGCCGGCGCGGCGTCCTCGCCGGTCTGGAACAGGTCGCTGATTTCCTGCGCCGAGGTGTCGGCGGGGAAGGTGCCGGGCCGGTCGGTGCGGTTGCGGTTCGGCAGCTGGGCGGGGGCGAGGTCGAGCATCGCCGCGAGCCGGTTGCCGACGCGCGGCAGCCGCGCGACCAGCGGACGGAACGGTGCGCCGAGCTTGGCCGCGAGCAGCGCCAGCCGGAAGCGGTTCGGATAGGGCAGGACGAGGGCCAGCACCGCGCGCAGCAGCCGGTCGGAGAGGGGCCGCGCGTAGGTGTTCTCGATATGGGTGCGGGCGTGATCGACGAGGTGCATGTAGTGCACGCCCGAGGGGCAGGTCGTCATGCAGGACAGGCAGGAGAGGCACCGGTCGACATGCTTGACCACCTCGCGGCTGGCCGGCTTGCCGCCCTCCAGCATGTCCTTGATGAGGTAGATGCGGCCGCGCGGGGAATCGAGTTCGTCGCCGAGCAGAAGGTAGGTCGGGCAGGTGGCGGTGCAGAAGCCGCAATGCACGCAGGTGCGCAGGATCTTCTCGGATGCCGCCATCGCGGGATCGGCGAGCTGCGCGGGAGCGAAGTTGGTCTGCACGACACGCCTCGGTGCGGTTTCTTCTTTCTTGGATCGTCTTAGAACCGTTCCCGAGGATGGGGCAATCGGGAACGGTTCTAAGCTGCCGCTTTGTCGCGCCCCGCCCCCATCGGGGACCGGCCCGGCATCGCCTCAACGGTCGCGGGAGACGGTGAGCAGGCGGGCGATGAACCAGATCGGCACGACCACCGCCGCGCCGGCGAGGATCCAGCGACCGAAATCGTGGAAGGTGTCGAGCCCGAGGTCGATCAGCGAGCGGGTCAAATCGTAAATCTGCCAGAACAGCAGGCCCGGCGTGAGGCCGAACATCGCCATCACCGCGCCGACGAGCACGGAGAGGAAGAGGAGCTTCACGAACACCGCCATCGGCGAGCCGCCGAGGAAGCGGTTGAGCCCGGAGCGGGGCCGGTGCCCGCCGGCGCGCGGCTCGACCGGGTAGGCGCCGTGGTCGGGCGCGGCGCGGCGTTGCCTGTCGTAATCGCCGATCATGTTCGTCGGTGTCCTCGCCAATTCCGGCCGAGCGCGCGAGACGGCGTGGCCGCACCGCAACGGCGTTGCCTGCCAGTCACACTCGTGCGAAACCGCCCGCGATCGGCGGCATTCGGCCCGTTCGGGATGGCAGCCAGATGGCATCCCCGGGCGTTCCACTCAAGATGGTGGGCCGCAACGGGCTCCGCCCCATGATCTCCCATTCACCGCACGCGACCTGAGAAGGGCCATGATCGATCACGCTCTGTTCGACCCGGCGACGATCGATGCCGAGACGAAAGCGCTCAATGCGGAGATCGTGGCCGCCCACGCCGCGCAGGCCGATCCCTGGACCCTGCCGATCGAGGAGGTGCGGGCGCGCCGCCGGGCGGGCACGAAGGCCTCGCCGGCCATGCCGCGCAGCACCCGCGCCGAGACGCTCACCATCGAGGGGCCGGGCGGCCCGCTGGCGCTGCGCGTGATCCGACCCAACGGCAAGCCGCGGGGCGCCTACCTGCACATTCACCGCGGCGGCTGGGTCTGGGGCGCGGCCGACGAGCAGGACCCCTGGCTGGAGCGCATCGCCGACGCCTGCAACTTCGTCTGCCTCTCGGTCGAGTACCGGCTGGCGCCGGAGCATCCCTACCCGGCGGCGCTGGAGGATTGCGAGGCGGCCGCCCTCTGGCTCGCCGGCCCCGGCAAGGCGGAACTCGGCGTGCACGCACTCACCATCGGCGGCGAGTCGGTCGGCGCGCATCTCGCGGTGATGACGCTCCTGCGCCTGCGCGACCGGCACGGCCTGCCCCGCGCCTTCCGCGGCGCCAACCTCAATGCCGGCTTCTACGATCTCGGCCTGACGCCGAGCGTGCGGCTGTGGGGCGAGGAACGCCTCGTCATCAACACCACCGACCTCAAGCGCTTCGCCGACGGCTACGTGCGCGAGGGCATCGACCGCCGTCGCCCCGACGTCTCGCCGCTCTACGCCGACCTGAAGGGGCTGCCGCCCGCGCTCTTCACCGTGGGCACCGCCGATCCGCTGCTCGACGACACGCTCTACATGTCGGCCCGCTGGGCGGCGGCCAACAACGGCGGCCACACCGCGGTCTATGCCGGAGGCTGCCACATCTTCGTGCGCTATCCCGGCGCGCTGACCGAGCGCGCCCTGGAGCTGATCGACCGCTTCCTGATGGCGCTGGCGTGACGCGGGCGCATCGAGTGCCCGAGGCACACTCGCGGGACGACAGACCTTCGCGACATCAAAGCTCCGCAACCGGAGATTGACAGATACCCGGATTTTCAATCGAATGCTCCGCGTTTGGAGATTCGATCATGTTCGGGTCTGAAGTCATCGATGTCGCGATCGGCGTCTCGTTTCTCTATCTCTTCATGAGCCTGATCGCGAGCGCGCTTCGAGAGCTCGTGGAGAGCATCTTCAAGAGCAGGGCGAAGGATCTGGAGAGAGCACTGAGGGAGATCGTTCGAGGGGATAATAATACTCTTCAAAATCTCTACAATCATCCATTGATCGCCTCCCTCTACGCGGGAAGTTATAAGTCGCAGGGCAGGAACCTTCCCTCCTACATCCCGCGGAAGAATTTTTCGGCAGCTCTGCTCGACCTCGTCGCCGGGTCGAGCGAGCAAGGCAAAATCCTCTCGATCGAGCCGCTCAAGGCTTCCCTTACCGCAACGGCGACGCCGAATCCGGTCCAGCGCGTAGTCCTCAACGCGATCGCGACGGCGGAAGGGGACCTCACCAAGGTTCGCCGCTCCATTGAGGATTGGTACGACGGCACGATGGACCGGGCCGCCGGCTGGTACACGCGGCGAACATCCTGGGTTCTCCTGGCGCTGGGCTTCGGGGCGGCGGTTGCCTTCAACGTCGATACCTTCTCGATCGTCGACCGCCTGATGCGCGACCGGCCGCTGAGGGAAGCGATCGTCGCCCAGGCCGAACGCTTCGAACTCCCGAGCGGAGGCGACGCCACGGGGCTCGCGACCGTGACCCGCCTGAAGGATCAGCTCGACGCGGTGGGCTATCCGATCGGCTGGAAGCTGCAGGACGGTCTGCCCTATCCGGCTCCCCAGACCTGCAGCAGCCGGAAGCAGGCAGCGGAAGCCGTCGCCGCCAGCGGTTCGGCCCCGAAGAGCACGGCAGGAGCCGACGCGAATCCGGACTCCACCGACAGCAAGAGCCTAGCCGACAAGGTCCCGGCGCAACGCGCCGCCGAGCAACGCGCGACCGATCAGGAATGCCGGTTCGACAACCCCGTCTCGCGCGGCATCTCCATTCTCGCAGGATGGTTCATCACCGCGCTCGCGATCATGCTCGGCGCGCCGTTCTGGTTCGATCTGCTGAACAAGTTCATGATCGTTCGCTCGACGATCAAGCCGAAGGAAAAGAGTTCCGACGAAGCCTCGACCTGAAAGGCCCCTCACGCGCCTCGCCCCGAAGTCCATGATCCGCGATGGACCGCCGCCACCGGGCCGCCCCGAGATCGGCCCGGTGGACGGATGGACGCCCCGGCGGGAAGGACCCAACACGGCGTGCAGAACGTTCTTGGTCGCCTGATCGCTGCGCTCACGGACCACGTGCACCCCACCTGCCTTCCGCCCCGTTTCTGCGCGTGGTTCGCCGAGCGCGGCTGGTCGCCCCGCCCGCACCAGCTCGAACTGCTCGCGACCGTACGGGCCGGGCGCTCGGCGCTGCTCGTCGCGCCGACGGGCGCGGGCAAGACGCTGGCGGGCTTCCTGCCGAGCCTGGTCGAGCTGAGCGAGCGGACGGGTGGCGCAAAGGGCAGGGCGAAGGGGCTCCACACCCTCTACGTCTCGCCGCTCAAGGCGCTCGCGGTCGACATCGCCCGCAATCTCGATGCGCCGATCGCCGGCATGGATCTGCCGGTGACGGTCGAGACCCGCACCGGCGACACCCCGGCGCACAAGCGCGCCCGGCAGATCCAGCGCCCGCCGGACATCCTGCTCACCACGCCCGAACAGCTCTCGCTGCTGCTCGCCCACCGCGAGGCGGAGACGTTCTTCGCTGGGCTGAAGACGGTCGTGCTGGATGAGCTGCACGCGCTCGTCACCTCGAAGCGCGGCGATCTCCTCTCGCTCGCGCTCGCCCGGGTGCGGCGTCTGGCGCCCGAGGCCCGCGCCATCGGCCTCTCGGCGACCGTGCGGGAGCCGGACGAGCTGCGAAAATATCTCGTGTCACAAAACCCTCCCCCCTCTGCGGGGGAGGGTGCCCGCGAAGCGGGCGGGAGAGGGGCCGGCTCAGATCCTTCCGGAGACGGCGCTCCCCTCTCCCGACCCTCGCTGACGCGAGGGCCACCCTCTCCCGCAGAGGGGGGAGGGGATAAGGCCGCACCCATGGCCGACCTCGTCGTGGTGAGGGGCGGGGCCAAGCCCGACCTACACATGCTCGAGATCGGGCGCACGCTGCCGCTCTCCGGCCACACCGCCCGGCACGCGATGCCGGCGATCTACGACCTGATCCGTGGGCATCGCATGGTGCTCGTCTTCGTCAACACCCGGCTCCAGGCGGAGTACACCTTCCAGGAGCTGTGGCGGCTCAACGACGACACCCTGCCGATCGCCCTGCACCACGGCTCGCTCGACGCCACGCAGCGCCGCCGGGTCGAGGCGGCGATGGCGGCGGGGCAGTTGCGCGCCATCGTCTGCACCGCCACGCTCGATCTCGGCATCGACTGGGGCGACGTCGATCTCGTGGTCAATCTCGGCGCGCCGAAGGGCGCGAGCCGGATCATGCAGCGGATCGGCCGGGCCAACCACCGCATGGACGAGCCGTCCAAGGCCTATCTCGTGCCCGGCAACCGCTTCGAGATGCTGGAATGCCGCGCCGCCCTCGACGCGGTGGAGGAGGCCGCGCAGGACACCCCCGACGCCCGCCTCGGCGCACCCGACGTGCTCGCCCAGCACGTGCTCGGCATGGCCTGCGCCGACGCCTTCGATCCGCTTGACCTCTACGAGGAGATCGTCTCGGCCGCGCCCTACGCGAGCCTGTCCTGGAAGGATTTCGAGGCGGTGGTCGATTACGTCGCCACCGGCGGCTATGCGCTGCGCGCCTACGAGCGCTTTGCCAAGATCCTGCGTGGGTCCGACGGCAGGTGGCGGGTGCGCGACGCCCGGGTGGCGCAGCAATACCGCATGAACATCGGCACCATCGTCGAATCCACGCATATCAAGGTGCGCATGGCCCGCAGCCTGCGCGCCAAGCCCGGCACCGTGCTCCCCAAAGGCGGCCGGACGCTGGGCGAGATCGAGGAGGATTTCGCCGAGACGCTGACGACCGGCGACACCTTCCTGTTCGCGGGCGAGGTCTTACGCTTCGAAGGACTCGCCGAGGACGAATGCCTCGTCACGCGGGCCGGCCCCGGCACCGATCCGGCCATTCCCTCCTACGCGGGCTCGAAGTTCCCGCTCTCGACCTTCCTTGCCGCGCGGGTGCGGGCGATCATCGCCGACCCGTTCGAGTGGGACCGGCTGCCGCGCCAGCTCTCGGACTACCTCGCCCAGCAGCGCCGGCACTCGGCCCTGCCCGGCGAGCGCGACCTCCTGGTCGAGACGTTTCCGCGCGCGGGGCGCCATTACCTGACGGCATTCCCGTTCGAGGGGCGGCTCGCCCACCAGACGCTCGGGATGCTGCTGACCCGGCGCCTGGAGCGTGCCGGCATGCGCCCCCTGGGATTCGCCGCCAACGATTACGGCATCGCCATCTGGTGCACGCGGGATGTCCGCGAGCGTGCCGCGCTCTCGCCCGGGTTCATGGAGGCCCTGTTCGACGAGGACATGCTCGGCGACGATCTCGAAGCGTGGCTCGACGAGTCGGCCATGATGAAGCGCACCTTCCGGCAATGCGCGGTGATCGCCGGGCTGATCGAGCGGCGCTTTCCCGGCCAGAAGAAGACCGGCCGGCAGGTCACGATCTCGACCGACCTGATCTACGACGTGCTGCGCCGCCACCAGCCGGACCACCTGCTCCTGCGCGCCGCGCGCCAGGATGCGGCAACCGGACTCCTCGACGTGACCCGCCTCGGCATGATGCTGAAGCGCATCCGGGGGCGAATCACCCACAGGGCGCTCGACCGGGTCTCGCCGCTCTCCGTGTCCGTCATGCTCGAAATCGGGCGCGAGCGGGTCTACGGGGAGGGGGCCGACGAGATCCTGGCCGAGGCCGAAGCCGAGCTGCTGCAAGAAGCCTTAGCTTAAGGCGCTCGGCCGACGCGGCGTGCCGCCTCCTCCGCGATGTTTTGAGGATGCGACCTTGGCACTCAGCCAGAGACTCGAGAAGACCGTGAAGGGCACCGACCTTGCGCTCGCCGGAGAGGCCCTGAGCCTCGACCGCAGCGGCGCGCTCTGGCTGCCCGAGCACCACACCCTGGTGGTGTCGGACCTCCACTTGGAAAAGGGTTCGTCCTTCGCCGCCCGCTCCGGCCAGTTCCTGCCGCCCTACGACACCCGCGAGACGCTGAGCCTTCTGCACGAGGTGATCCAGCGGCTCGACCCGGCCTGCGTGGTCGCGCTCGGGGATTCCTTCCACGATACCCGCGGCCCCGAGCGGATGGAGCCCGGCGACCGGGCCATGATCGCCGCGCTGCAGGAGGGCCGCGACTGGGTCTGGATCGCCGGCAACCACGACGCGGCGGTGAGCGAGGGCGTCGGCGGGCGCTACAGCGAGACGGTTTGCGTCGGCGGCCTCACCCTGCGCCACGAGCCCCTGGCGGGGGCCGACGCGGGCGAGATCGCCGGCCACCTTCACCCGTGCGGCAAGGTCAGCATGCGCGGCCGCTCCGTGCGCCGCCGCTGCTTCGTGAGCGACGGCCGCCGCCTCGTGATGCCGGCCTTCGGCGCCTATACCGGCGGCCTCAACGTGCGCGATGCCGCCTTCGAGCCGCTCTTCCCGAAGGGCTTCACCGCCTACCTGCTCGGCGACGGCCGCGTCTTCGCCATCGGTCGGACGATGCTGGGCAAGGACTGACCCTTTCGGGCGCGTCCCCGGGCGCTGCGACCGGCACCGTCTCCTATCGTCTCCGTTTGATCGCCCCGGCCTTCGCCCCTCTCCGCCATCACGAGGCGGAGCCGAAGCGACCCGCCCGGACGGTGCGGAGCCCTGGATTGCTTTCGCTGAGCCTCGCAAGGACGCGGGAAGAGACCGAAGCGATCGAACGGAAATCGTATCGGAACCCACAGCCGGACCGTCGAGAAATCGCTGTCCGAGAAATCGCTGTCGAAGCTGCCCCGCGCATCCGTCCGGGCTCAATCTCCGGTATGATGCGCGGGACGACGGGCGCCCGTTTCCGGGCGGCCCGACTTCGGCGACGTGGCATTTTTCAGCACGACATTTCGGTAGAGAGGCAATCGGACATGCTTCAGCATTCGCGGATGAAGTATTCCGGCTGTCCGCTCTGCGAATCCACCGCGTTTCAGCCGGTCAGGACCGCGAGCGTCGCCGGTCATCCGCGCTACAAGCTGGAGTTGCCCGCCGAGCTGGTCTGGATGGCGTGCACGGCCTGCGGCCACGAATTCGCCGAAGGCTACTTCGACGACGCGGCCCTGGCGCTGATCTTCAGCGAATCGAATACCGGCCAGCAGGTCGGCGAGGGCTACGAGCAGGCGCGCTGGATCGCCGCGCGGATGGTTCAGCGGGTCGCCCGCCATGTCGGCGAGGGGCGCTGGCTCGATGTCGGGTTCGGAAACGCCGCCCTGGTCTTCACCGCCGACGAGTTCGGCTACGAGGCCGTGGGGCTCGACCTGCGCGAGCAGGAGGTGGCGACGCTGAGACGCCTGGGCTTCGAAGCCCATTGCAGGCTCATGGAGGATTTCGAGGCGAGCGAACCCTTCGACGTTCTCAGCCTCGCCGACGTGCTGGAGCACATGCCGTTCCCGAAGACGGGTCTGACCGCGGCACGGCGTCTGCTGCGCCGGGGCGGCGCCCTGCTGGTCTCGATGCCGAACGCCGACGCCTTCGTCTGGCGCGGAATGGCGGCCAATCCCTATCACGGGGAGATCGAGCACTATCACAACTTCGGGCGCAGGCGCCTCTACGACCTCCTGCGGGAAGCTGGCTTCGAACCCTGCGAGTACGGGGTCAGCGAGCGCTACCGCGCCTGCATGGAAGTCATCGCCCGCCGGACGTGAGCGGGACGCCGCTACGCCGCGACCAGCAGCGCGATGCCGGCGATCCCCGACAGGGCCAGCCGCAGCCGTCCCATCCAGACCGGGACCATGCCGCGGCGGGGAAGGTCCTGATCGACGATGCCCCACAGCAGTACGAGCGCCCCGAGGATCCAGAGATCCCAAGGGGGCGGGGCCGCGAGCGCCGCCCAGGCCAACAACGAGGGCACGATGGCGAGCCCGTAATCGCGCCAGCCGGCCTCCCGGGCCGCCGCCGCCCCCCAGCGGATCCCGCCGAGGAAGGAGGCGATCACCGCGCCGTAGGCCGAGAGGATGGTGCGGGGCGACAGGCCGATCGTGCCGAGCCCGCCATCGGACCCGCTGACCGACAGGGCGGCGAAGCCCACGAACGGGATCAGCCCCGCGATGCCGAGAACCACCGCGCTCGCGGGAACCGTGCTCAGCCGCCCCATGCCGTCTCCCCGCTCGATCCGCCGGATCGACATCACTCGGTCGCAACGCCCCCCGAAGGCCCGAAGGCGGCCGGCCGGCGGCGTTGCCGTGGAGCCTTCTAAACGCGCAGATCCGCCTTGGTCCCGCAACCGGGACCATTTGTTGCAGTGCGGCCAGGGGAGGTGGCCTGGGGAGTTGGCCTGGGGAGGGGGCATGGGGAGAGCGAATGGCGCGGGGACATCGTCCGCGCGGGCATGGCTCTTGCCGGGGCGGACCGGCAGGATGCGCTCACCCGGTCCGCACGAGCTCACCGACTCCATGCCGCTTCGCCCCTCGGACCCGAGACCCGCCCTGCGCCGGCTGCGCGGCGCCTCCACCGATGCCTGGACCACTTGGCGCCGACGGACCCTGTTCCTGGCGGGGGGCATCTGCGTCGGTCTGGCGGCGGTCCTCATGGCCAAGGCGGCGGATGCGGCGCAGGAGGGCTTTCGCCACGCACTCCATCTCTCGCCGGCCCTGGCGCTGCTGCTCTGCCCGGCCGGGTTCGCGCTGGCGGCGTGGCTGGCCCGGACCGTCTTCCCGAACGCGCAGGGCTCGGGCATCCCGCAGGTCATCGCGGCCCGCGCCCTCGACGATCCGGGGGCGCGCCACGCCCTGATCTCCCTGAGGGTCGCGGCGGGCAAGATCGTCGTGATGTGCCTCGGCCTGCTCTGCGGGGCCTCGATCGGGCGCGAGGGGCCGACCGTGCAGGTCGGCGCGGCGATCATGGCCGCCTTCGGCCGCCTCAGCCCCGAGCGGATGCGGGGCCTGCTGCTCGCGGGCGGCGCGGCCGGCGTCGCCGCCGCCTTCAACACGCCGCTGGCCGGCATCGTGTTCGGCATCGAGGAACTGGGGCGCGCCTATGACAGCCGGGGCAGCGCGCTCATCGTCGCCACCATCGTCGCGGCCGGCCTGACCTCGCTCGCGATCCTCGGCGATTACAGCTATTTCGGCACCACGGATGCCCGCCTGACCCTCACCGCCGGCTGGCTCGCCGTGCCGATCCTCGGCGTGGCCGGCGGCCTCACGGGCGGATTGTTCAGCCGCATCGTCATCGCCTTCGCGCGGGGGCTTCCGGGCCGGGCGGGCCGCCTCGTCGGCCGTCACGCCGTCCTCTTCGCCGCCCTGTGCGGTCTCGGTCTCGCGCTATGTGGGCTCGCCTCCGGCGGCACCGTCTACGGGACCGGCTACGAGGAGGCGCGGGCGATCCTCCACGGCGCGGAGGCGCCGCGCTGGGATTTCGCCCCGCTGAAATTCCTGGCCACGGTGCTCTCCTCGATCAGCGGCATCCCCGGCGGGCTGTTCGCCCCCTCGCTCGCCGTCGGCGCCGGCCTCGGCGCGGAGGCGAGCCTGCTGCTGCCCCACGTGCCGGTCGGTGCGCTCGTGCTGATCGGCATGGTGGCCTACCTCGCCGGGGTGCTCCAGGCGCCCATCACCTCCTTCGTCATCGTCACCGAGATGACCCAGGACCACGCCATGATGATCCCGCTGATGCTGGCCGCGCTGATCGCGGACGCGGTGTCGAAGGCGGTCTGCCGCGGCGGCCTCTACCACACCCTGGCGGAGGTGCTGGTGCGGCGCGCGGCCGAGCCCGGCGCCTGAAGCATGGGGCGCGGCGGAACGCCGCCGCCCCTTGGTGGTTATTGCTCCGCTTTCGTTTCGGAGTGAACTGCCATGACGCTTCTCAAATGGGCCGCCATCGCCTTCGTCATCTCGCTCGTCGCGGGTGCCCTCGGCTTCACCGGCATCGCTTCCGGCGCGAGCTCCATCGCCCGCATCCTGTTCGGCCTGTTCCTCGTGCTTGCCATCGTCATCGTGGTGATCGCGCTCGCCGTCGGCCAAGCGGTCTTCTGAGCCGGTGCGCCTCGACGGCCGCACCGCCCTCGTCACCGGCGCCTCCTCCGGGATCGGCGCCGAGACGGCCCTGGGGCTCGCGCGCCTCGGGGCGCGGGTCGGCCTCGTCGGACGCGATCCTCGCCGGACCGAGGCAGCCGCCGCGCGCATCCGCCGGGAGACCGGCGGCGCGGCGGAGGTCTTCGTCGCCGATCTCGCCTCGCAGGCCGAGATCCGCCGCCTCGCGGGCGCGGTGCGGGCACGCTACCCCTCCCTCGACATCCTCGTGAACAACGCAGGCGCGATCTTCAGCGAGCGCAGCCTGACGGTGGACGGGATCGAGCGGACCTGGGCGCTCGATCACCTCGCCTACGTGCTGCTGACGCACGAACTGTACGGGGCGCTCGCGCCCGGTGCCCGCATCGTCAACCTCGCCTCGGCCGCCCATACGCGCGGAAAAATCGACTTCGACGATCTCGGGGGCGAGCGGCGCTATTCCGCGATGAAGGCCTACGCGCAGGCCAAGCTCGGCAACGTGCTCTTCACCTCTGCCCTGGCCCGGCACCTTTCGGGCAGCGGCATCACCGTCAACGCGGTGCATCCGGGCGTCGTGGCGAGCAACTTCGCCAAGAACACGAGCGGCGTCCTCGGCTTCGCCTGGGGGTTGATCCGCCCCTTCCTGATCTCGCCGCAGGACGGCGCCAAGACCTCCCTCCACGTGGCCACCGCCCCGGAATTGGAGGGCGTGAGCGGGCGCTACTTCGCGAAATGCCGCGAGACGCCGTCCTCCGCCCTCAGCCGGGACGAGGCCCTGCAGGAGCGGGTCTGGACCCTGAGCCGGCGGCAGGTCGGGATCGAGGCGGGCGGCGTGTAGTCGGCGCGCTACCCTCTCCGGAGGGCGGCGCCCGATCGCTTCCGCTCCACCTGGGGGAGGGGCGATCTCGCCAAGCGTCCCGTACGGCCTTCGCAATGACGACGTCGCTGACGTTGCCGTCACTGCGAGGCGAAGCCGTGGCAGTCCAGGGCTCCGCACCACCCGGAGAGGTCGCGCCCTGGGTCGCTTCGGCTCCGCCTCGCGATGACGAGAGCGGGGCAAGAGCCGAGGCGATGGACCGGAGACGAGATCAGAAGTGGCTGAACGAGGTCCGCGCGAAATCCATCGCGCGTCCCTCGCCGTCGAGGAAGAGCGGCGGAGCGTCGCCCGGCTCGACGCTGCCGATCTCCGCCGCCGGCACGTCCGCCGCCCGCGCCTCGGCGAGGAAGGCGGGGAGGTGTTCCGGCGCCACCGCGCAGAGGATCTCGTAATCGTCCCCGCCGGTCAGCGCCGTGGCGAGGCGTTCGGGCGCAAGGGCGACGGCCGCCCGCGCGGCCTCCGAGAGCGGCACCGCGGCGGCCTCGACCCGGCCGGTCAGGCCGGTGCCGGCGAACATCTTCGCCAGGTCGCCCGCGAGCCCGTCCGACACGTCCATGGCCGCGCGAGCGTAGCGCCGCAGGGCCGGTACGAGCGCCAGACGCGGGCGCGGATGCAGGTAGCGATCGCGCAAGGCGCGGCGATGGACGGGGTCCAGCGCCGGATCGGGCGCCAGATGCAGGGCGAGCCCGAGGGCGGCGTCGCCGATGCTGCCGCTGACGCAGAGCCGGTCGCCGGCCCGTGCCGCCTGCCGCCGCAGCATCGCACCCGCCGGCACCTCGCCGAAGGCGGTCACGCCGATCAGTGCCGGGCCGCCGGAGCGCACGGTGTCGCCGCCCAGAAGCGGACAGCCATGGGTGCGGCTCGCCGCGCCGAGCCCTTCGGCGAAGGCGGCGAGCCAATCCTCGGTCCAGTCGTCCGGAAGGGCCAGCGTCAGCAGGAAGCCGCGCGGGCTCGCTCCCTTGGCGGCGAGATCCGAGAGGTTCACGCCGAGCGCCTTCACGGCGATGGAGCTCGGCGGGTCGTCGGGGAAGTAGTGCACGCCGGCCACGATCGCGTCGGCGGTCACCACGAGGTCGTGGCCGGGGGTCGGCGTCAGGCTCGCGGCGTCGTCGCGCAGGCCCTCGGCGCCGGGGCCGGCGAGCGGCGCGAAGTAGCGCGCGATCAGCGCTTCCTCGCCCGCGCGCGCCATGCTCCTCAGCCCTTTTTCGGGGGCGCGGCCGGGATGCCGAACTCGGTGGAGCGGACCTCGCGGCCGACCCGATCGAGCACCGCGTTGACCATGCCGGGCTCGTCGCCGCCGTAGAAGCTGTGGGCGACATCGACGTATTGCGAGATCGCGGCACGGGCCGGCACGTCGCGGCGGAACATCAGCTCGTAGGCGCCCGCGCGCAGGATCGCCCGCAGCACGGCCTCCAGGCGGCGAAGCGGCCAGCCCTTGGCCAGCGCCGCGTCGAGCTTCGGGTCGATGGCGCGCTGCTCCTCGACCGCGCCGCGCAGCACGTCGCGGAAGAAGGCGGTCTCGGCCGGCGGGTGGACGACGCCGTCGATCTCCTGGCCGATCCAGTGCGCCTCGAACTCGGCCAGCGCCTCGATCACGCCCTTGTCCGAGATCTCCATCTCGTAGAGCGCCTGCACCACGGCGAGACGCGCCCCGGTGCGGGTGTTCGGCTTGGGTTGGGCCGGCGTATGGGCCGGTGTGGCGGCGGGCTCGCTCATCGGGCGGGTTCCAGCTTGGCGGCGCGCTTGATGGCGAGGAGGCTGAGCGCCGCCTCCGCCGCACCGCCGCCCTTGTTCATCTCGGAGACCCGGGCGCGGGCCAGCGCCTGCTCCATGGTCTCGACGGTGAGGATGCCGTTGCCGAGCGGCAGGTGCTCGGCGACGGAGAGATCCATCAGCGCGCGGGCGCTCTCGCCCGCGACGATGTCGTAATGCCCCGTCTCGCCGCGGATGACGCAGCCCAGCGCCACCACCGCATCGTAGGGGCCGCCGGCCTTGCGGCCGGCATCGAGCAGGATGGCGATGGCCGCGGGAATCTCCAGGGCGCCGGGCACCGTGAAGATCCGCGCCTCGGCGCCGACCGCTTCGATCGCCGCGCGGGCACCCGCGAGCAATTCGTCGGCGATGTCGTCGTAGTAGCGTGCCTCCACCACCAGCACGCGCGTGCCGGCGAGGCTCTCGAGGATGCTCCTGGGCGCGTCCGCGTTCCGGTTCTGGGATACCATACCTGTGCCGTTCCGGAGCGAGTGCGCGGATGTTGGGGCGGGCCGGAGGGTTAGCCCAAGTGCCGCGGGCTCGACAAGCGTCGGAGGCGTCGCGCGTCGCCCTCAGCCCTGCATCAATCCGCGCGCCTCGGCGAGGCGCGCGGCGTAGCGGGCCAGCAGATCGACTTCGAGGTTGATCCGGTCGCCCGCGCGGCGCTCCTCCCAGGTCGTCACCGAGAGGCTGTGCGGGATCAGCAGCACCGTAAAATCGGCCCCGGAGACGGAATTGACGGTCAGCGAGGTGCCGTCGAGGCAGACCGAGCCCTTTTCGGCGATGAAGCCGGCCAGAGCGGCCGGTGCCCGCAGGGTGAAGCGCTCGCTCGCACCCCAGGGATTGTCCTCCCCCGTCATCGTCTCGCGGGCGAGGATCTCGGCGACGCCGTCGACATGGCCGGTGACGAGGTGGCCGCCGAGTTCGTCGCCGATCTTCAGCGAGCGTTCGAGGTTGACCCGCGAGCCCTCGCGCCAGTCGCCGACCGTGGTACGGGCCAGCGTCTCGGCGGCGGCGTCCACGGCGAAGCGGCAGCCCGTGCCGTGCGGCTCGACCGCGACGGCGGTGAGGCAGGGGCCGGAGCAGGCGATCGAGGCGCCGAGCGCGATCCCGGCGGGATCGTAGGCGCTCTCGATGACGATCCGGCGCAGGCGCTCCCCGCCCTCCATCGAGACGACCCGGCCGACATCGGTGACGAGCCCGGTGAACATGTCAGATCCTCTCGTAGGTGAGCGCCGTGTCGGGGCCGAGCGCCCGCGCCTCGACCTCGGCCAGGGTGCCGTCGGCCAGACGGCGGGCGAGATTCGGCCCGACCGCGGGCAGCCCGCCCGCCTCGCCCAGGACGGCCGGGCCGGTGATGAGCGTGCAGGCATCGATGAGATCGTGCGCGGCGAGCGCATCGGCAAGCGCCGGGCCGCCCTCGCTGCAGATCCGGGTCAGCCCGCGCTCGGCGAGCGCCGCGAGAGCGGCGGGCAGGTCGATCCGGCCCTGCCCGTCGGTGGGCACGGCGGCGACCTCGACGCCGAAGGAGGCGAGCATCCGCCGGGCATGGGCGGGCGCGCCGCGCCCGGTCAGCACCAGGGTCGGCAGGTCGCGGGCGCCCCGCACGAGGTGGCTGGCGGGGTTGAGGCGCAGGCTCGAGTCGAGGACGATCCGCACCGGCGAGCGCTCGGCGAGCCCCGGCAGCCGCACCGTGAGCGAGGGGTCGTCCGCGCGGGCGGTGCCGATGCCGACCATGATGGCGTCGGCATGCGCGCGCCAGAGATGCACCGCCCCGTCCGCGATCTCCCCCGTGATCTTCAGCCGCTCGCCGGTCGCGGGGGCAGCAAAGCCGTCGCGGGTCCGGGCGAGCTTGAGATGCAGGCTCGGGCGCCCCCGCGTCATGCGGGTGAAATGGCCGCGATGGTCGCGGGCCGCCTCCTCCCGCAGGAGGCCGGTCTCCACGGTGATGCCGGCCGCGCGGAGCTGGGCATGGCCGCGCCCGGCCACCCGCGGGTCGGGATCCTCGATCGCCGTGACCACGCGGCTGACGCCGGCGGCGACCGTCGCGTCGGTGCAGGGCGGCGTGCGGCCGTGATGCGAGCAGGGCTCCAGGGTGACGTAGAGGGTCGCGCCGCGGGCCGCCGCGCCGGCCATGGCGAGCGCCAGCGGCTCCGCGTGCGGGCGCCCGCCCGGCGCGGTCACCGCCTGACCGACGATGCGGCCTTGGGCCACCACCACGGCGCCGACGCTGGGGTTCGGCCAGGTCCGGCCGAGATTGCGCCGCCCCAGCGCCAGGGCGAGGCGCATGGCGCGTCGGTCGAGCGCGGCCTGCGCGGCGGCGTCCACGGCCGTGCCCGTCACGTGCGGGGCCGGGCCGGCCGGCGGCGCGGCTTCACGGCCGCCTCGGGGGGAGGGGGCGCGGCCTCCGGTTCCCCGAGCGATGCGACCTCACCGTCGAGCCGGCCGCCGAGGGTGCCGAGCAGATCCTGGAAGTCCTGCGCCTCGCGGAAATTCTTGTAGACGGAGGCGAAGCGGACATAGGCCACGTCGTCGAGGCCTTTGAGACCCTCCATCACCGCCTCGCCGATGGCCTCGCTGGTGACCTCGCCCTCGCCGCCGCTCTCGAGCCGGCGGGTGACGCCGCTGACCAGCCGGTCGATCCGCTCAGGGTCGACCGGGCGCTTGCGCAGGGCCACGTCGACGGAGCGCTGGAGCTTGTCGCGGTCGAAGGGCACGCGCTTGCCCGAGCGCTTGAGCACCACGAGTTCGCGCAGCTGCACGCGTTCGAAGGTGGTGAAGCGTCCCCCGCAATCCGGGCAGACGCGGCGGCGGCGGATCGCGGCGGAATCCTCGCTCGGCCGCGAATCCTTCACCTGCGTGTCGGGCCCCCCGCAGAACGGACACCGCATCGCGCGCTCACCACCTCGTCCCGAAGGCCCGGCCGGGCCGCTTCGTCTCTCCTCTGCCCCAGCCGGCGATCAAATGCCAGAACGGGCGAACCGTACGGCGAGAGCGAGCGGCGCGAGACGGTCGCGTCGGGAAGGCCGGCTCCGCCGCAACCGGGTGACCGCTCCGGGCTCGGCCGGAGACGGCGCCGATGGCGACCCAAGAACCGATTGCTGACAAAGAAAAAGCCGCGGATCCCGGGGATCCGCGGCCGCACCGGCCCGTATCCGGGCCGGTGAACGTCGTGGTGAGGCTTAGCTGTAGATCGGGAAGCGGTCGGTCAGGGCGTGGACCTTCTCCTTGACCGCGGCCTCGACGGCCGCATCGCCGCCCTCGCCCTTCTCGGCGACGCCATCGAGTACTTCGACGATCAGCGAGCCGACCTGCTTGAACTCGGCGACGCCGAAGCCGCGGGTGGTGCTGGCCGGGGTGCCGAGGCGGATGCCGGAGGTGATCGTGGGCTTCTGCGGGTCGAACGGCACGCCGTTCTTGTTGCAGGTGATGTCGGCCCGCGAGAGCGCCGCCTCGGCCGCCTTGCCGGTGAGGCCCTTCCGCTGGAGATCGACCAGCATCAGGTGGTTGTCGGTGCCGCCCGAGGTGATGTCGTAGCCGCCCGAGATGATGGTGTCGGCCAGCGCCTTGGCGTTGTCGATCACCTGCTTGGCGTAGATCTTGAACTCGGGCTTGAGCGCCTCGCCGAAGGCCACCGCCTTGGCGGCGATGACGTGCATCAGCGGGCCGCCCTGGAGGCCGGGGAAGATCGCCGAGTTGAACTTCTTGGCCAGAGCCTCGTCGTTCGTCAGGATCATGCCGCCGCGGGGCCCGCGCAGGGTCTTGTGCGTCGTGGTGGTGGCCACGTGGGCGTGCGGGAAGGGCGAGGGGTGCAGGCCCGCGGCGACGAGACCGGCGAAGTGGGCCATGTCGACGAAGAAGAAGGCGCCCACGGAATCGGCGATCTCACGGAACTTGGCGAAGTCCCAATGGCGCGGGTAGCCCGAGCCGCCGGCGATGATCACCTTCGGCTTGTGCTCCTGGGCGAGGCGCTCGACCTGCTCCATGTCGATGCGCTGGTCTTCGCGGCGCACGGTGTAGGAGACCGGCTTGAACCACTTGCCCGAGACGTTCGGGGGCGCGCCGTGGGTGAGGTGGCCGCCGGCAGCGAGATCGAGGCCGAGGAAGGTATCGCCGGGCTGCATCAGGGCCATGAACACGCCCTGATTCGCCTGGGAGCCGGAATTCGGCTGCACGTTGGCGAAGCCGCAGCCGAACAGGCGCTTGGCCCGGTCGATGGCGAGGTCCTCGGCGATGTCCACGAACTGGCAGCCGCCGTAGTAGCGCCGGCCCGGATAGCCTTCCGCGTACTTGTTGGTCAGCACCGAGCCCTGAGCCTCCAGCACCGCGCGCGAGACGATGTTCTCGGAGGCGATCAGCTCGATCTCGTGCTGCTGGCGGCCCAGCTCCTGCGAGATGGCCCGGGCGATCTCGGGATCCGTCTCGGCGAGGTGAGCGGAGAAGAAGGTGTCGAGGTCGGTGGTGTCGGACGCGGTTCCGGCGCTCATGAGCGTAGCCTCTTTTCGTTGTTTACGGGCAAACCCACCCGTTCTCCCGCTGGCGTTCACGGGGGTGTTTTTCAGGCAGGATTACTACACGTCGAGGAAGGACAGGCCAAGCACAGGCATTTTTTTGCCGCCCTTCAAAATTTTTGAAGATACGAACCTGAGCTGCTGCGGCGCAGGCAGGTCAAGAACCCTCGCAAGATCTTCAACAAACGAAAACACCCGGTATGAGACCGGGTGTCGCAGCGCCGATCAAGTCGGCGGATCATCGGCCGCGCCCCGTTTCACCGAACTTAGGCGCAGGGCCGGGCGACGCTTGTGCGTTCGCGCCCGATCCTTGCCGAAAGGCGGCAAGGATCGGCTGGAGGCTCCGCCGTTCAGGCCTGGAGGCGGCTCTTCACGTCGCCGAGGCTGGCGCGGACGAGATCCTGGGCGGCGGCGCCCTGAAGGCGCTCCCGCAGGATCGTCTCGGAAACCTTGACCGCGGCGTCGGCGGCGGCGGCCCGGACCTGCGCGGTGGCGGTCGCTTCGGCCTGGGCGATCTTGGCCTCGGCGGACTTGGTGCGGCGGGCCACGAACTCGTCGAGGCGGCTCTGGCCCTCGGCGGCGGCGCGCTCGGCATCCTGGCGGGCGCCCGCCACGATGGCCTCGGCCTCGCGCTCGGCCTCGGTGCGGCGGCGCTTGTAATCGGCGAGGACGGCGGCGGCCTCCTCACGCAGGCGGCGCGCCTCGTCGAGTTCGTGGCGCACACGCTTGGCGCGGTTGTCGAGTCCGCTGGTCATCATCGAGAAGCCACCGACCCGCCAGACGATGACCAGGAACGCCACGAAGGCGACGGCGACCCAGAATTCGGCGGTCAACAACATGTCGGTCTCAAACCCTTGGTCGGCCTTGCGCCCGGCATGCCGGGACGGGGTCGGAACGGAAGAGCGGGGCCGGCGCGGGGCCGGCCCGCCGGATCAGTGGGTCGCGGGCGTCGCGTCGAGGGCGCGGTTCAGGGTCGCCTGATCGGGCGCCTGACCGGTCAGCCGCTCGACGATCGCGGAGGCGGTCTCGCCGGCGATCGAGCGGACGTTGCCCATGGCCTCGGTCGTGCGGGCACGAAGCGTCGCGTCGGAGGCCGCCAGGCGCTGGTTCAGCTCGGCCTCGAGGGCCTTGCGCTTGGCGTCGGCTTCCGCGGAGAGCGCGTTCCGGGTGTCCTGGGCGATGCCCTGCGCCTTGGCCTGGGCCTCGCGCAGCGACTGCTCGTAGGCGGCGCCGGCGGCATCGGCCTCGGTCTTCATGCGCTGCGCCTCGCCGAGATCGGACGCGAGGCGGTTGGAGCGCTCACCGAGGATCGCCTCGATGCGCGGCAGCGCGACCTTGGACATGAGGTAATAGAGCAGGCCGAAGGCCAGCGCGAGCCAGATCAGCTGCGAGAGGAAGGTGTGGCTCTCGAAGGGCGGGAAGGCCCCGCCATGGCCGCCGGAGGGCTGCTCGGTGTGGGTATGGGGGCTTCCGGGCGGAACGATCGTCGTGTCCGCGTTCGGAGAGGGAGTCGTGAGGGGATTCTTCTGCTCGGCCATGGCCCTGTCCGGTGACGTCGGAAGGCCGGCTCCGCGGGCGGAGCGGCCGGATCAACGAGCGGGGGAGCGCGGGGCGGACCCGGCGGGCGAAACACCCTGGGCCGGCCCGCGCTCCCCCGGAAACGTCAGACGGCGAAGAGGAGCAGCAGGGCGACGAGCAGCGAGAAGATGCCCAGCGCCTCGGTGAGCGCGAAGCCCAGCAGCAGGTTGGTGCGCTGGCTGTCGGCGGCCGACGGGTTGCGCAGGGCGCCCGCGTAGAACTGGCCGAACAGGTTGCCGAGGCCGATGCTGGCGCCCGCCATGCCGAGGCAGGCGAGGCCGGCGCCGATGTACTTCGCAGCGACGGGATCCATGAAACACTCCTGAAGTTCGAACGGGGTTCGTTAGGGCGGAAGGGTCCGGCCGGGGTGATCAGTGGCCGGGGTGGAGGGCGTCGGCGAGATAGACCGCCGTCAGCGTCGCGAAGACGTAAGCCTGGAGGGCCGCGACGAGGAACTCGAGGGCCGTCAGCGCGATGGTGAGCGCGAGCGGCAGGGGCGAGAGCACGCCCCAGGCGCCGGCCACCAGGAGCTGGACCACGAAGAAGGCGAAGATCTTCAGCGCGATGTGGCCGGCCAGGATGTTGGCGAAGAGACGAACCGAGAGGCTGATCGGACGCGACAGGAACGACACGATCTCGATCGGCACCATGATGAGGAGCAGCGGCTTGGGCACGCCCGACGGCACGAAGACGCCGAGGAAGTGGGTGCCGTGCTTGGCCACGCCGTAGATCACCACGGTCAGGATCACCACCAGCGCCAAGCCGAAGGTGACGATGAGGTGGCTGGTGACGGCGAAGGCGTAGGGGATCATCCCGAGCAGGTTCAGGATGAGCACGAACATGAAGAGCGAGAACACGAGCGGCAGGAAGCGCTTGCCGTCCGCGCCGGTGGCTTGGTGCACCGTGTCCGCGATGAACTCGTAGAGCGTCTCGGCCAGCGCCTGCAAGCGGCCCGGAACGACGGCGCGGCCGGAGGTCGCCACGATGGTCAGCAGCGCGATGATGCCCACCGCGGCGAACATGTAGAGAGCCGATTGCGTGAACGCGAGCTGCTGGTTGCCGATGTGACCCAGCGAGACGAGCGGCTGCAGCTCGAACTGGTGGATCGGGTCGATACTGACCGCCATGTGCCCGCTTCCGCCCCTTATTGTGTCGCGCGTGGAGCCAGGCGGCTCCCCTCTCGCGCGTCGCCCTTACACGATGCCGGGCGAGTCTCAAGACCCTAGAGGCTTCTTGGAGACCCTTACCGGCGATCTTTTCCCGCTTTGTTGCCGCTGAAGCCGCTGATCCGCATGACGTTGTAGATCCCCGTCACGAAGCCCAGCATCAGCAGCACGATCATTCCCCAGGGCTTGGTCCCCAGAAGATGATCGGCGATGTAGCCGAGGATTCCACCGGCGATCACGCCCGCGATGAACTCGGTCGAGAGACGCATGGCCTGACCGAGCGGGGCTGACCCGCCGGACGTGCCGGTGCGCGCAGCTTCGCCGGAAGCGGCTTTGGGCCGCTTTCCCTCGAGCTGCGTCTCGAGACGCTTGAGCCTCGCGGAGAGATCGCCTTCGGCGGGCGCCTTTTCCAGCCCGCCCCCGGGCTCCGTCGGGCCGCCGCTCACGGGCGACCCCAGACGTCGTCGGGAGCGGAGGGAAACGACAGGCCCCCTCGGCGCGGCGCACCATAGTTTCGCCAACCTTGAGTGTCAAGGCGACCCGGCCGCTCATTAAAGCATTGATTAATCATAAGATTTCTTGCTTTTCCACGGCCTTCTGCGGGGCCGCCCGGACGCTCGCGATCAGGCGCCCAAGATCGGCTTGATGATCTTCTCGATCTCCTCGATCGAGAGCGCGCCCGCGCGCTTCTCGCCGTTGATGAAGAAGGTCGGCGTCGATTCAACCTTGAGGGTTTCGAGGCCCCGGGTCTTCACCGCGTTGATGGCGGCATAGGTCTTCTGATCCTTGAGGCAGGCCTCGAACTTCTCCTTCGAGAAGCCGGCCTGACGCAGCAGCTGCTCCAGCGCATCCACGGGTGATTGGGGCTTGCGCACGAAGGCCCAGTTCGCCTGCTGGTCGAAGAGCAGATCGGTGATGGGATAGTACTTCGCCTCGCCGTCGCAGCGCGCCAGCATGAAGGCGGCGGTGGCGAGCGGATCGAGCGGGAATTCGCGCAGGGTGAAGCGGACCTTGCCCGTGTCGATGTAGCGCTCCTTGAGCACTGGCCAGGTCGTGGCGTGGAAATGCGCGCAGTGGGAGCAGGTCATCGAGGCGTACTCGATGATCGTGACCTTGGCGTCCGCCGGGCCGAGCCAGACGTCGCCGAGGGGGCCGGGCTGGAGGAGGGCGGCCGCGTCGGCCGATTGCGCCAGCGCCTCGGCGGAAAACCGGGGCAACAGGGCGGCCGCGCCGATGGCGAGGCCGGTCATCTTCAGGGCGTCGCGCCGGGTGATCATGGCTGGGACGGGCTCCGTTGGCGGGCCACCCACGGCCCGATGACGCTCAGAATAGGACGGAACGGCTCCGTCCGACCGCCGGACGCGTCGCCGCACGGCGTGTCTCGAGAGCCGCTTATCACGGCGCCGCGCGGCAGGCACGCCCCCGGACGCCAGCCCGACGCGCTGTCCCGGGCGCCGCTCGCCGGCATGTGGACGGGGCGAGGCGGCTAGACCATCGTGCCGGATATCGTATCCGGCACGATGGTCTAGCCTCTTGTTTCGCATCGTCTTGTTCCAAAAGCCGGCGGCCACCTTTCGGGACGATGCTCTAGCGCGGCCCGGTCGCCACCACGGCGACGCCGAGCCGGTCGAGGGCGTCGCGCAGGCGATCCTCCTCGATGCGCGCGACGGCGAGCGCCACCTCGCCGCGCCGGGCCGGATCGAGGGCGCGCGGCGGCTGGCGCCGGGCGGCGCGGTGCAGCCGGTCCTGGCGCAGGACGATCTTGCCGATGCAGGCCCAGCCGTAATGCGCGTTGACGCGCTGGATCACGATCGGCGCGAGGTGCTGGAGTTCGAGGGCGAAGGCGCCCTCCACCCGCACCACGAGGGTTCCGGGCTCGGGCCGCCCTTCCGCGTCGCGGCGGGCGCGGCGGGGCCATTCGAGCTTGACCGGCTGGCAGGCGTCGGCGAGGCGCGTGCCCACGATGTCCGGCCAGGCGGCGAGGATGTCGGAGGAGGCAAAGCCCTGCGCGGCGAAGGCCGGGCCGATGCAGCCCTCGATCAGTTCGCTCAGCGGTTTGACGCGCGCCATCGGCACCCCGGACACCGGGCGGCGCGCGGTGGGCGCCTCCCTCCGCGCAAGACTACCCGAAATACGGCCCGCGCGGGAGTCGGGCCAGGCAGGCCGCGGGTCTCGCACGGACGGTCGAGACGACCCGAGGAAGCAACCCCCAAAGCCGGGTCAGACCTCGACCAAGGTCTCGAACCCGCCAAAGATCAGGCGCTTGCCGTCGAAGGGCATCGTCTCCGGCGTGCAGGTCATGCGCGGGTCCTTCATGACCCGGGCGTTGGTCTCGTCGCGGGCCTGCCGCGAAGCGTGCAGGATCCAGGAGAACACGACGACCTCGTCCTCCTTCGCCTGGACCGCGCGGGGAAACGAGGTGAGTTCGCCCAAGGGCACGTCGTCGCCGACCGCCTCGACCACCGCGAGCGCCCCGTATTCCCGCCACACCTCCGCGGCGGTCTGGGCGACCTGCCGGTAGGCGTCGAGATTCGCCCGCGGCACGGCCAGCACGAAACCGTCGACGTAAGCCATATCCTGCTCCTTCCCCGGGTTTGCCCCTCAAGGACGCTTCGTCCGCCGTGGAGCCGACAGCACACCTCGGTTTTTCTCAAGGGTCGGCAGGATCGGAGCGCTTTTTCCGTTCGCGCGGGGCGGCTATGGACAGGCCATGCCCGCGCACGCCGCCTCGGCCGCAGACCTCCTCGTCTGGTACGACCGCCACCGCCGCGCGCTGCCCTGGCGGGCGCTTCCGGGCGAGCGGCCCGACCCGTACCGGGTCTGGCTCTCGGAGGTGATGCTGCAGCAGACCACCGTCGCGGCGGTGAAGCCGTACTTCGAGAAATTCCTGCGGCTGTTTCCCGACGTGACGGCGCTCGCCGCCGCGCCCGAGGAGGCGGTGATGTCGGCCTGGGCGGGCCTCGGCTACTACTCGCGTGCCCGAAACCTGCACGCCTGCGCGAAGTTGGTCGCGGCCGCGGGCGCCTTTCCCGACACCGAGGAGGGTCTGCGCAAGCTGCCGGGGGTCGGCGCCTACACGGCCGGCGCCATCGCGGCCATCGCCTTCGACCGGCCGGCGGCGGCGGTCGACGGCAATGTCGAGCGGGTGATGAGCCGCCTGCACGCCATCGAGACGCCGCTGCCGGCCGCCCGCGCGCCCATCCGGCTGCTCACGCAAGGGATCGTGCCGCGCGACCGGCCCGGCGATTTCGCGCAGGCGCTGATGGATCTCGGCGCGACGCTCTGCACGCCCAAGCGCCCCGCCTGCGCCCTCTGCCCCTGGATGGCGCCCTGCCGCGCCCGGGCCGAGGGCCTGCAGGAGACGTTTCCGCGCAAGCTGAAGAAGGAGAAGGGGACCCTGCGGAAGGGGGCTGCCTTCGTCGCCCTGCGCGCCGGCGACGGGGCGGTCCTGCTGCGCACGCGGCCGGCGGAAGGACTGCTCGGCTCCATGGCCGAGCCGCCGACCAGCGCCTGGCTGCCCGATTACGATCCGGCCAAGGGCCTGCTCGACGCGCCGCTGGACGCCCGCTGGAAGCGCCTGCCCGGCGTGGTGAAGCACGGCTTCACGCATTTTCCGCTCGAACTGACGGTGTTTCTGGCTCGCGTCGCCGCGGAGACGCGGGCGCCCGAGGGCATGCGTTTCACGCCCCGGGACGCGCTCGACGCCGAGCCCCTGCCGGGCGCCATGAAGAAGGTGCTCGCCCACGCGCTCGCCGGCCCGGTACCCGTGGCCGCCCCGATGCCGGCTCCGGTCCGGGAGCCCGATCTCGCCACGATGCCGGAGCCCGAGCCGCCGCCCCGGCGCGGGCCGATCCCGAAGCCCGCCTCGTCGCGCCCCTCGGATCTGGCGCGGATCGTCAAGAAGCCGCCCAAGCCGGTGCGGACGCGATAGTAGGCGTAGATGCATGGCTCTGCCCTGCACCCGCGAAAGGACTTGTCCTTTCGAAACCCAGACAAAAACTACGCCTCTATCCGCGCCCGCATCTCGCTGCGGTAGTCGTCGATGCAGACGAGTTTGCCGTTCCGCTCGGCGTGCCAGAAGGTCCAGCCGTTGCAGGCGGGCAGGCCCTGCACCAGGGCGCCGACCTTGTGGATCGAGCCCATGGCCGGCCCGACGCTGAGCTGGCCGTCGGGGCGCACGGTCGCCCGGAAGCGGCGGCGCTCGTCGGTGAGGCTCTCGCCCGGGCGGACGAGGCCCGCCTCGACGACGCTGAGGAAGGGGATCCGCGGCTCGGCCCGCTTCGGCGTCGCGAGCGCGAGCGAGGCGGCCGACAGCGTCTCGATGCTCTCGATCCGGGCGCGCGCCGCCGCGGCATAGGTCGCGTCGCGCTCGCAGCCGATGAAGTGGCGGCCGAGCCGCCTCGCCACCGCGCCGGTCGTGCCGGTGCCGAAGAAGGGATCGAGCACCACGTCGCCGGGATTGGTCGCCGCCAGCAGCGTGCGGGCGAGCAGAGCCTCCGGCTTCTGGGTCGGGTGGACCTTGCGGCCCGCCGCGTCCTTCAGCCTTTCCTCGCCCGTGCAGAGCGGGATGAACCAGTCGGAGCGCATCTGAAGGTCTTCGTTGCCGGCCTTCAGGGCGTCGTAGTGGAAGGTGTACTTGGCCTGCGGCGAGCGCGAGGCCCAGATCAGGGTCTCGTGCGCGTTGGTGAAGCGCTTGCCGCGGAAGTTCGGCATCGGGTTGGCCTTGCGCCAGACGATGTCGTTCAGGATCCAGTAACCGAGATCCTGCAACGCGCTCCCGACCCGGAAGATGTTGTGGTACGAGCCGATCACCCACAGGGTCGCGTTCGGCTTCATCACCCGGCGCGCGGCCTTGAGCCAGGCACGGGTGAACGCGTCGTAGGCTTCGAAACTGGAGAACTTGTCCCAGTCGTCGTCGACGGCGTCGACCACGCTCTGGTCGGGACGGGTCAGGCCCGCCTCGCCGAGTTGGAGATTGTAGGGCGGGTCGGCGAAGACGCAGTCGACGCTGTCCGCCGGCAGACGGTCCATCGCGGCGATACAGTCGCCGATCAGGATTTCGTCGAGGGGTAGGGTGTTGGGGAGACGCTGAACGGAGGGTGCAAGACCCATCCGCGGCGCCGACGCGATCCGCCCGGTACGCGAGACCTGATTCCGGGCGGTGGCGCCGACGACCGCGGTACGCGGGGAAGCCATGGCAAACACCGGTTACGCGACTGACAACCGGACTATGCCCCGATCACGGTAAAGGCCGGGTTTGCCGGCGCGCGAGCCCTGCGTCTCGATATGGGGCGGCAGTTTTTGCCGGGCTCATCCATGCAACAAATGCAAACCTGCGTCGCGCCTCGGGCAGCCGGCCGGGAAGCTCTGTCAAGGCTTATCCGCGCGCCGCGCCGTCGCCCACGAATGCTTGCGCGACAAGTTCTGAGCATTGAACGCCTCCCCCGCGCGATGCAGCCGTAAGTATTCAGTTCTTTCCGACACAGGCGGGCAGGAAACCGCGACCGATAGTCTTCTGCGGCGCGGCGGCCGGGCGCCGAAATCCACGTCTTATTTTGGCCGAGATCGGGCTCATTTTCCGCGGCGCTCAACGCATCGCAAAAAACAAGGGAATGCGATCCACGATGAAGGTCACCAACCGGTCCGTTGCCGTCTGCCTCGCCACCGTCATCGGCGCGTTCGTCGCGCTGCCCGCCCAGGCCCAGAGCGGCCAAGCCTCCTGGTACGGAAGCGGCCGCAAGACGGCCAACGGCGAGCGGTTCAACCCGAACGGATACACCGCCGCCCACCGCCACCTGCCCTTCGGCACCCGCGTGCGCGTGACGAACCGCGCCAACGGCCGCTCCGTGGTGGTGCGCATCAACGACCGGGGGCCCTTCGTCGGCGGCCGTGTGATCGATCTCGCCCGCGGCTCCGCCCGCGCCATCGGCATGTCGGGCACGAGCTACGTCTCGCTCAACGTGGTGCGCTGAAGCGCGCGACGCTCCAAGCTCTGGATGGCACGGAGACGTTGCCGGGGAACCGAGCCCTTCCCATAATCATCTTACGGTCGATGAAGGCCCGGGGCGGCAACCGCCTCGGGCCGCTTGCGATAAACAGAGAGCGTCAGATGGCGAAGCCGATGGTGGTCGAGATTCCGCACGAACTCGGCCGCGAGGAGGCCCGGCGGCGGATCGACGAGGGCACCGTCAAGGTGCGCGACGCCCTGGGCAAGAGCGGCATCACCATCAACGCGCTGAACTGGACCGGCGACCGCCTCGACTATTCCGTCACCGCGCTCGCCCAGACCGTGGACGGCCAGATCGATGTCGGCCAGGACATCGTGCGCGTCGAGGTGCGGATGCCGCTGCTGCTCTCGATGTTCGCCCAGAAGATCCAGAAGATCGTCGGCAAGGAAGGCAACAAGCTCCTCCTGACCAAGAAGTAGCGGGAACCCCGCGCGGCAGCCTCCGTTGGCGAGGGGCGGCGGCACGGTGCCCGCCGCCAGCGAGGTGCGTCTCCATGGCCAATCCCGGACAGATTCCGGAATCCCCCGTGCCCGGACCGGAAACCCCGAGCCCCGGCCCCGCCACGCCCGACGCACCGCAGGTGCCCGAGCCCGGCCCCGGCCCGGAGATCCCCGGTGGGACGCCCGCCGAAGCGCCGGGCGAGACGCCGACGGAGATTCCGGTCGAGAGCCCCGGCGTGCCGGACTCGACGCCGACCGGCCCGGCCAACCCGATCGCCTGACGATCCGAAAGGCGGGGGCCATCCAGGGCCCCCGCTTCGATTGTTCCCGACCCCGGCGGCTGCCATAAGCCCGCCATGGCCGTCACACCGCTTCTCACCCTCCAAGACGTCGCACTCACCTTCGGCGGCACCCCGCTGATCGAGCGGGCGGATCTGACCATCGCGCCGGGTGAGCGCACCTGCCTCGTCGGCCGCAACGGCTCGGGCAAGTCCACCCTGATGCGCATCGCCGCCGGCCTCGTCGAGCCGGACCGGGCCGTGCGCTTCGTCCAGCCGGGCACCACGATCCGCTACCTCGCCCAGGAACCGGATTTTTCGGGGTTCGAGACCACGCTCGCCTTCGTGGAGGCTGGCCTCGCACCCGGCGACGACGCGCATCGCGCCCGCTACCTGCTGGAGAGCCTCGGCCTCGACGGCACCGAGGATCCCCGCCGGCTCTCCGGCGGCGAGGGGCGCCGGACCGCGCTCGCCCAGGCGCTGGCGCCCGAGCCCGACATCCTACTGCTCGACGAGCCCACCAACCATCTCGACCTTCCCGCCATCGAGTGGCTGGAGGCGGAGTTGAAGCGCACGCGCTCGGCGCTGGTCCTCATCAGCCACGACCGCCGCTTCCTCTCGGCCCTCTCGCGGGCCACCGTCTGGCTCGACCGGGGTGTGACGCGGCGGATCGAGCAGGGTTTCTCCAGCTTCGAGGAGTGGCGCGACGCCTTCTTCGAGGAGGAGGAGCGGGACAAGCACAAGCTCGACCGCAAGATCGCCGACGAGGAGCACTGGCTGCGCTACGGCGTCACCGCCCGGCGCAAGCGCAACGTGCGCCGCCTCTCCGACCTTCAGGACCTTCGCAAGAAGAGCCGCGAGCACCGCCGCCCCGTGGGGCAGGCGGTGCTGTCGGCTTCCGAGGGCGAGGCCTCGGGCACGCTGATCGCGGAGGCGCGCCACGTCTCGAAATCCTACGGCGAGCGCCGGATCGTCCACGACCTGACCCTGCGCGTCCTGCGCGGCGACCGGCTCGGCATCGTCGGCCCGAACGGGGCCGGCAAGACCACGCTCATCAACCTCCTCACCGGAGCGCTCACGCCCGATTCGGGCGAGATGCGCCTCGGCACCGGCCTCAACATGGTCCATCTCGACCAGGCCCGCGCCGTGCTGGAGCCGAGCGCCACGGTGACGGAAGTGCTCACCGGCGGGCGCGGCGACACCGTCACGGTGGGCGGGCGCAGCCGCCACGTGATCGGCTACCTGAAGGACTTCCTGTTCACCCCCGAGCAGGCGCGCACGCCCGTGAGCGTGCTCTCCGGCGGCGAGCGCAACCGCCTTCTGATCGCCCGGGCGCTGGCCCAGGCCTCGAACCTGCTCGTGCTCGACGAGCCGACCAACGACCTCGACCTCGAAACCCTCGATCTGCTGCAGGAGATGCTGGGCGACTACGCGGGCACCCTGATCCTGGTGAGCCACGACCGCGACTTCCTCGACCGGGTGGCCGGTAGCGTGCTGGTGAGCGAGGGGGAGGGACGCTGGGTCGAGTATGCCGGCGGCTATTCCGACATGCTGGCCCAGCGCGGGCGCGGGGTGGAGGCACGCAGCGACTCGAAGGAGAGCAAGCCCTCCCGCGATCGGGCCGAGCCGCGGGAGAAGTCCGCCCGGGCGGAGCCGGCCGCGAGCCGGACCAAGCTCGGCTTCAAGGAGCAGCACGAACTGAAGACGCTTCCGGGCCGCATGGCCGAGCTGGAGGCGGGCATCGCCAAGCTGCGCGAGGTGCTGTCCGATCCCGGCCTCTACGGTCGCGACCCGGGCCGGTTCCAGAAGGCCACCGCGATGCTGGGCGCCGCGGAGACGGAACTCGCGGCGGCCGAAGAGCGCTGGTTGACCCTGGAGATGCTGCGCGAGGCGGCGGGGAGCTGAGTCCCGCCGCGGCGATCTCAACGCAGATCTCCGGGCAAACCCGGTCTTTAACCGGCTCATTATGGGGAAAACATTTTCCCAGCGGGGCGGATTAAGTTGCGAGGCTGCAACAGCTGCCGTCGAAGCCTCTTCGCAACGCTCCAAACACAGTCATCTCTGTTGCCCGTACGGCAACGCTCGCCCATGGTGCCGCTGCGGACGGGCAACCCCGCCGCGAGCCTGACCGACCCCACCGCGGGGCGGCCCCGGGCACCAAGAGACACAGGACGGGTTGGGCCGCGCACGGGACGGTGAGCGCTCCGCCAAAACAAGTCCGGTCTCACGGGTCTCGAAACTTCTGGAGGGTTCATCATGAAGCTCGTCAAGAGCCTTCTCCTCGGATCGGCGGCAGGGCTGACCATCGCGGGTGGGGCTCAGGCCGCCGACCTGCCGGTTAAGAAGGCCGTTCCGATCGAGTACGTCCGGGTCTGCACCGCCTACGGCGCTGGCTTCTTCTACATCCCCGGCACCGATACCTGCCTGCGCGTCTCCGGCCGTGCCCGCGCCGAGTATGGCTACATCGGCAGCGACAACCGTCGCGTCGTCGGCGGCGGCGACCTCTCCGGCTTCATCGGCCTCGCGCGCTTCAACTTCGACGCCCGCACCCAGACCGGCTACGGCACCCTGCGCGCCTTCCTGCGCCTCGACGCCGCCAGCCGCACGGGCAACACCAAGATTTCCTCCGGCACGAACCTGCGCAGCGGCAACGCCTTCTCCGGCACCGGCCAGGACGCGTTCGGCCGCATCCAGAACTTCATCAACGTCGACAAGGCGTTCGTGCAGTTCGCCGGCCTGACCGCCGGTCGCGCCTCCTCGTTCTACGACTTCTACGCCCACGACTACGAGATCATCGGCTCCTCGCTGGGCTCCGATCTGCCGTCCACCAACCTGCTCGCCTACACGCAGAAGTTCGGTGAGGGCTGGTCCGCGACGATCTCGATGGAAGATCCGAACTACCGCAAGAACCCGATCTACTCCGACTCCGTCCCGGCGGCGGCGGCGGGTGCGGGCGCGGGTGCCCTCTCGCAGGTCCTCACCACCGCTCCGACCCCGATCATCCTCAGCACCGACGCCGTGGGCAACGCCACCTCGGTTGCCTTCATCGACGCCGTGCAGCGCTCGCGTCTGCCCGACTTCGTCGGCTCGCTGCGCTACGACGCTCCGTGGGGTTCGGCTCAGCTCTCCGCCGCCGTGCGCGAGATCAACACCGGCGGCTTCCTCAACACGCTCTCCGCCGCAGGTCTCGGCACCATCAGCGCCGCAGGAACCCAGGCTCTGCTGGCCGCGCGCGGCATCAGCGGCGTCGGCCAGACCGAGTACGGCTGGGCGGTTCAGGGTGGCCTGAAGTTCAACCTGCCCTTCATCGCCCCGGGCGATGGTCTCTACCTCCAGGGTTCGTACGGCGAGGGTGCCTCGTTCTACACCGGCATCAACCGCTTCACCGCCGGCTACCTCAGCAACGCCTCGGTCTATGCCGGCAACCCCTTCAACCAGTACCTCGCCGACGCGATCGTGAACCCGCTGACGGGCCGGCTGGAGCTCTCCAACAGCTTCACGGCAGTGGCCTCGTACCTCCACTACTGGTCGCCGGAATGGCGCTCGGCCTTCTACGGCAGCTACGGTGAGATCTGGTTCTCCGAGGGTGCCCGCCAGGCCACCAGCCAGGCCAACGCCATCGTCGGCAGCCCGTCGACGATCGCGCCGCCCTCCTACCTCACCAACGGCCTCGGCTATAACCTCAGCCAGTCGCTGCGCGACACCTACCAAGTCGTCACCGGCGCGAGCCTGATCTGGTCGCCGGTCAAGGATCTCGATATCGGTGTCGAGGGCCAGTACATCCGGACGGGCGTCAAGAGCGGCCGCGTCTCCGACGGCGACAAGGGCGGCTTCACCGGCACCGGCGCCAACCAGATCCCGACCCGCACCGTCAGCAGCCAGGACGTGTTCCAGGCCCGCTTCCGGGTGCAGCGCGACTTCTAAGACGTGAAACGGCAGGCCTTGCGCCTGCCGTTTCAAACGACCGGTCTTCCGCCGGGTGCGGAGACCACCGACGACCGACACCTTCCAGACCCCGGCCGCGAGGCCGGGGTTTTTTATGCGCGCGGCCCCGAACGGACCGGACTTCGCTCGCTTCTAGAGCTGCGCCCGACCACGTTGGGTCGGGACGCGTCTCTGAACCTTCGTTGTGCCGCGCTTTCTTTCGACGAACCGGCGTCCACTTCGTCGGAAAGCGCTTTAGGTGGTCTCGGACGACGCGGATGGTCCCGGTCTGCGGGCTCGGGAAGGCCGGTCCCGCGGCCTTCAAAGCGCCCCGATGGCGCGGTCTTCTGCGGGCCGAGCGAGGTCGCGTCTCCTTGTCCACTCCATCGTTCCCCTCCGCATCGCCCCGACCGCCCGCGCGCGGCCTGGCCCGCCTCGGCTGGATCGCCGGACTGCCCGTCCTCGCCCTGATCGGCGCCGCGGCGTATCTCGGCACGCCGCGTCTGTCCGAGAGCTTGCGGCGGCAGGCCGCGGAGATCGTCGCCGCGACCGGCGAGGGCCAGCCCGAGCCCTGGCTGCGCGTCTCGGTCGAGGGCCGCGACCTGATCGCCGCGGGCGAGGCGCCCGAGGCGGCCCAGCGCGACGCCGCACTCGACCGGCTCGCCCGGATCGAGGGCCGGCGCCGGCTGACCGACCGCACCGGGGTGATCGAGGAGGTTTCGCCCTTCGTCTGGTCCGTGGAGCGTCCGGCCACCGACCGCCTCGAAGCCACGGGCAGTCGCCCGGCCGAGGTCGGTGCCTTCGAATTGGCCCAGCGCCTGAAGCCGGCCCTGCCGCGCGCGGCGACCCTGGACGACCGGGCCCGGGCCGCCCGGGGCGCGCCGCGGGACTTCCCCGACGCGGCGGCCTTCGCGGTCGAGCGGTTGCAGGATCTCACCACCGGCGCCGTCGCCACCCTCAACGACACCGTCATCTCGATCCGCGGCGAGGCGGCGAGTCTGGCCGCCTACGACGCCCTGCGCACGGCACTCGCCAATCCGCCCCAGGGCTACAGCCTCGGCACGGTCGAGATTCTGCCGCCCGCGGTCGAGGATTTCCGGTTCGCGGTCTCGCGCCGGCCGGACGGCAGCCTGGAGCTGAACGGCCACGTCGCCTCAGGAACCGCCCGCGAGGAGATCCGCGCCGCGGCCGCGGAAGCCGCGGAAGGGGCGGCGATCGACGACTGGATGCACGATGCCCGCGGCCTGCCCCCCGGCATCGACGGTACCGCGCTCACCCGCTTCGTGCTCCGGCTCGCGGGGCTGCTGCACGAGGGCCGCGTCGCCTTCGAGGCCGGAACCGCCACGGTCGAGGGCAATGCCCTCGATGCCGGCGCGGTCGGCGAGGTCGAGGCGCTGATGCGCGACGGCCGGCCGGCGGGCGTCGCGGCGGGCCGGGTCGCGCTCACCGCCCGGCCGATCGTGCCCTATGTCCTGCGCATCCGCCGCGGCGCCGACAGCGTCACCTTGAGCGGTCATCTCCCCGATCAGGCGAGCCGGGAGACCCTGCTGGCCCGGTTGAGCCCGCGCTTCTTCCGCGAGACGATCCACGACCGCACCCGGCTCGCCGACGGGGCGCCGGCCGGCCTCGCGGCGGCGGCCGCGGCAGGCATCGACCCGCTCTCGACGCTGGCGAGCGGAGAGCTGACGCTCACGGGCACCGGCCTGCGCCTGACCGGCACCAGCCTCTATCCCGAGAGCGCCGCCCGCCTGAACCGCTCGCTGCCGAAGGCGGTGCCGGTGGGCTGGAGCGCCTCGGTCGCGGTCACCTCGGGCGAGACGCCGATGGCGGCGGCCGATCCGCGGGAATGCGGACGCCGCCTCGCCGAGCGCACGGCGCAGCCCCTGCGCTTCGCGCCGGGCAGCGCGGCCCTGGCGCCCGAATTTTATCCCGTGCTCGACGCCGTGGCGGCGCTCGCCCGCGCCTGTCCGGGTGAGCGCCTCGAGGTCGTCGGCCATCTCGACCCGCCCGGCGCCAAGCCGGAGGCGCGGCCCGATCCGGTCGCCGACGAGGCGGCGAAGGAAACGGCGCCGAAGCCGCCCGCGAAATCCGCCAAGGACCGCAAGGCCAAGCCGGCCGGCAAGCCGGCGGCCACCGCCGCCAAGGACGAGAGCGGCCAGAAGGACGCCAAGGGCGAGGGCAAGACCGAAGCTCCCGCCGACGCCAAGCCCGAATCGGCCGAGGCCGCCAAGGCCGAAACCGGCACCGATCTCGCGCGGGCGCGGGCGCTGGCCGTGCTCGATTACCTCCAGAAGGCGGGCGTTCCGCTGGACCAGGCCGCCGCTCCGGCGGATGCCGCTCCGCTCCCGGACCGGCAGGGAATCGGCCTCAGCCTGCGCTCGTGATTCCGCTCGCCACCTCGCTCTGGCCGGAATTGACCGCGGCCCTGTCACTCGGCCTCGCCGTCGGCGCCCTGACCGGCTTGCCCCGCAGCCACGCCGCCCGCCTGGGCGCCGGCCTGCTGTTCCTCGGGCTCGCCGCCCTAGCCGGGCTGGCCGCGACGGGGACGGTGCCAGGCCGCGGGGGCCTGTGGGTCGAGAGCGGGGCGCTGATCCTAGGAGCCTATCTCGCGGGCTGCGTCCTCGGCGGATTCGGCCGCCTCGCCCTGCGCCGGACCTGACCCGGGCGGCGCGTCCGCCCCGTCTGCGAGGCCCCAGATCCGCTGCGCCCGCCCGACGCCGCGCAGGGAGAATTCGCCGACCGGAATTACGGGCGTGCCGCAGCGCCGGGCGAAGGCCTCCGACAGGAGCAGCGAGCGGCCCAGCTCGTCGCAGAGCCGCTCCATCCGGCTCGCCTCGTTGACCGCCCGGCCGATCACAGTGAAGTCGAGGCGGCGGTCGGTGCCGACATTGCCGGAGACCACGCGCCCGTAATGGAGCACGATGTCGGCCTCCAGGGCCGGCAGGCCCCGGCGGCGGCGGGCGCGGTTCAGCGCCGCGTTCCGCGTCAGCGCCTCGCGCGCCGCACCGAGCGCGCCCGCGCAGGCGGGGCAGGCGAGGGCATCCGGCTCCGCCACGGGAAACACCGCCAGGAAGCCGTCTCCGAGGAACTTCGAGATCTCGCCGCCGTGGCGCTGGACGGGATCGCCGAGCGCGTCGAAATGCTCGTCGAGCCAGCCGACCACCTTCAGCGGGTCGTCGCGATCCGCCAGGGCGGTGAAGCCGCGCAAGTCCGCGAGCAGGATCGCGGCGTGCACCACCGCGCTCTGTCCGCGCCGCATCTCGCCGGCCAGCACCCGGGCGCCCGTGGCGGGCCCGAGATAGGTGCCGAGCATCTCGCGCATGGTGTGCGAGAGGCTGAACTTGGCCGTGACGAGGGCGATGACGGGCACCAGCCCGGCCAGCATCGCCCGCTCCGATTCGCTGAAGCCGCCGGCCCGGTCGGTGGCAAACGAGATGCCGACGCCTTCGAGCGCCGTGCCCGGGTCGAAGGCGGCGAGATGGAGCCGGTACTCGGTGGCGCCGGCCTGCCTCAGCTCGGTCAGGAGCGGCAGGTCCGGGAAGGCGTCCGGGCCATCCAGTTGCCAGCCGACGAAGCTGCCGCCGGCCGCGTGCAGCCAGCCGACGGGGCTCCGAAGATAGGAATCCTCCCCCTCGGGGCCGTGGAGCGTGGTGAACACCTCCACGCCGTCCCCGCGCCGCCACGCGATGCTGGCGCCGCGAAACTGGGGATCGATGACGGGCACGGCCAGGCTGAGGCGCCAGAGCGGAAGACCGGCCGCGACCAGTTCCTCGCAGAACGCGGCGATGACGCGCTCGCCCGCATCCGATTCGGTCGCCCGCGCGACGAAGCGAGCCTCGATGGCGCGCAGGGTGAGATCGGCGGGCGTGTCCGTGGGGGGCATGGCGGGCGCAACCATATCCGCGCCCGCCGCACGATCCAGAGCGGCGGGACCGCGCCTGTGGGCAAGTCGCCGGTTCGAGGCCGCCGAAGCGGCCGCTTGCCCGGCGGCACGGAAGGCTTCAACCGTGCCGCGGCAGGCGCGCGATCAGGGAATCTTCGGCATGGACGACAGGACGGGTGACGTGGACGGCTTGCGGCGCCAATTCGCTTTCCTGGCCGAGATCGACGGGCTCAAGGCCGTGCTGCGGCAGAACCGGACGATCGGGGAGGGGCGGCGCGAGAACTCGGCCGAGCATTCCTGGCATCTCGCGATGTTCGCCCTCGTGCTCGGCGAGCACGCGCCGGGGATCGATCTGGCCCGCGTCGTGACGATGCTGCTCGTGCACGACATCGTCGAGATCGATGCCGGCGACGTGCCGATCCACGGCCATTACGACGCCGCCGCCCTGGCCTTCATCGAGGCGGCGGCTGCCGAACGCATCTTCGGGCTGCTGCCCGGCCCGCAACGGGACCGCTTCCTGGCGCTGTGGCGCGAATTCGAGGCCGTCGAGACCGCCGAGGCGCGCTTCGCCAAGATGCTCGACCGGCTCCAGCCGCTGCTGCTCAACACGCTGACCGGCGGCGGAACCTGGGCCGAGAACGGCCTCACGCAGGCGCAGGTGCTCGCCCGCTACCTGCCCGTGGTCGAGCGCGGCGCGCCGAGCCTGCTGCCCCATGTCGAGGGGATGATCCGCCGCCACTACGCGACGGAAGGCGCTTGAGTATCTCTCACAAAACTCCCGCCGCGCTTCCGTCGCCAGAGCGAGAGGCGTCGGTGACCGGGAGTTTCGTGAGGCACTTCAAGGCCTGACCGGCTGCGCCTCCGCGCTCACGGCGGCGCGGACGCCGCGGGCAAAGTCGCGCTCGATCATCAGGGCGCTCTTGCCGTCCAGCCGATTGCGGTAGACCTGCAGGTTCTCCATCACCCGCTGCACGTAGTTGCGCGTCTCGGTGAAGGGGATGCGCTCCACCCAGTCGATCGGATCGACATCGGGCCGGCGCGGGTCACCGTAGGCATCGACCCACTTCTTCACGTTGCCGCCACCCGCGTTGTAGGAGGCGAAGGCAAGGATGTAGGAGCCCTTCCAGTCCTCCATCAGCTCACCCAGATGGGCCTGGCCCAGGCGGGCGTTGTAGGCGGGATCACTGGTGAGCCGGTCGGTGTCATAGCCCGTCGAGACGCGCTTGGCCGTCCGCTGGGCGGTCGCCGGCATCATCTGCATCAGGCCGCGCGCACCGACGCCGGACTGGGCGCGGGGATCGAACTGGCTCTCCTGCCGCGCGATGGCGAACACCATCGCCCGCTCGACCTGCGGCACCGCCGTGAAGGTCTCGTAATCGGGGATGCCGAGGGTCGGGTAGGCGTGGGTGTCGAGCGCCAGCCCGCGCTGCGTGGCGAGCTTGCCGATGGCCACGAGCGCCCGCGCGTCGCGCGCCTCCACCGCCGCCTCGCCGAGCGCGTTGACCTGCGCCTCGTCGGTGAGGAAGCGGGCCGCGTCGATGTAGAGCGGCAGGGCCAGTTCCTTGAGGGAGGCCGCGGCGAGCAGCTTCAGGCCGCGCACGAACAGCCGATCGTCGAAGGCGGCCCGGGCCGTTGGGCTCAGCACCGCCGCCTGGCGCAGGGGCAGGCTGTGCTGGCCGAGCCGGGCGCGGGCGAGCTGGCCGTAATAGGCGATGGGCTGGAGCGCCGCGCGCTCGTAGAAGCCCTTGGCCTCGGCGGCCTTGCCCGCGGCCTCGGCTGCGCGGCCCTGCCAGTAGGCGGCACGCGCCAGCGAGATCGGCGTCTCGGCCACGGACGCGGCCCCGGCGAAGTGCCGCTCGGCCGCGGCCGGATCGGCCATGAAGCGCAGGGCGATCCAGCCGGCGTGGAACTCGGCCTCGATGCGCTTCTCGGCCAGTCGCGCGGAATGGGCGGCGCTCACGGCGTAGGCGGTCTTGGGATCGCCCGCATCCATCAGCTTGCGGGCGACGATCCGGCGCTCGACCCACCACGTGTCCCCGTCCACGATGACCTCGGGATTGGTGGGCGCGGCGAGCAGAACCTTGGCCGCCTCCTCGGCCTTGTCGGCCCGTCGGAAGAACTGCACCCGCGAGAGCAGGTAGGAGGAATCGTTGCGCAGCGACGGCGGCACCGCGGCGAGCGCCGAGGCGCCCCCCTTCTTGCCCTGCACGGCGCGGCGGGCGCGCACGAGGCTGGCATAGGAGCCGCCGGCATAGTCCGCGGCGCGGGCGGCGGTGACCCAGTCCTCCTTCAGGAGGGCGCGCTCCATCCGGTAGCGGTGATCGACCACGGTGAGCAGGCCGGGGAAGGCGTCGGTGACCCTCGCTTCCAGGCTGCGCCCGAAGCTCTCCTCGCGCCACAGGTCGCGCACGAGGTCGGCCGCGTCCGCGTCGAGCCCGTCGGCGCGCAGGGCCAGCGCCAGGGCGAACTTGCCGGGAGCACTCTGGGGCTTGGCGCTGGCGAAGTAGGCCCGCACCACGGCCGGGCTCTTCTTCTCGGAGAGCAGCCGCTCCTCGGCGCGCCGCCGCAGCAGCGGGCCCGCCGGCCAATCGGGATTCGTCCGGGTGAAGGCGACGACCCGCTCGAAGCTGATCGCGGCGCCGGCACGGATCGCCACCCATTCGAGCAGCGCCCGGGCGGCCGGGTCCGTGAAGGTCTCGGCGAGCCGGTCGCCGTCGGAGGCCTTGCCCTTGCGGTAGAGATCAATCGCCTGACGCAGCTGTCCGAGATCGGTCTGCCCGGAGACGACCGGCCGGCCCGGGTCCGGCACCTCGGGGGAGGGGGCGGCGGGCGAGACGCCCGCATCGGGCAGCGGGAAGGCGACCGAAGCATCGCCCTCGGTCGAGGCGTAGGCCGCGGCGGCGGCCGGCAGCGGGGTGTCGGCGGCGGCCTCGCTCGCGCTCGGATCGAGGCGCAGCGCATCGGCGGCGACCGGGTCGGCGGCGGGGCTCTGGGCGTCGTTCACCCGCGCGGCGGGAGCGGTGGCGTCGCTCGTCGGGGCGGCGGGCGCCGAGGCCGGTTGCGGGTTGCGCGGCTCGATGGCGGCGCCGGGCCCGGCCAGCATCGCGCTGCCGGACAAAGCGAGCCCGAGGAGGAGGGGCAGGGAGCGGGCGGGCAACGCCTTGGTCATCAGACACCCCGACTCGGAGGCCAAGCCTTAAGCTCGGCCCAAGTCCGTTAAGATGGCATTAACTGCGCAAGCGAAGCGTTTGCGCGCGGACGGGGGAGGGCCTATGTCTCGCCCGTCCCGCCTGCGGCCGAGGCCGCCGGGACGTGCCAGAAGCAGGCAAGAAGAACGGCCGGGAACGCCAGGATGACCGATACGCACGCCCGCCTTCGCGGCTCGATGACCGCGCTCGCGACCCCCTTCCGCGACGGTGAGTTCGACGAATCGGCCTTCCGGAAATTCGTGAACTGGCAGATCGAGCAGGGCACCCACGCGCTGGTGCCGACCGGCACCACCGGCGAGAGCCCGACGCTGAGCCACGTCGAGCACGACCGCGTGGTCGAGGTCTGCGTCGCGGAAGCCGCCGGCCGGGTGCCGGTGATCGCGGGCGCCGGCTCGAACTCGACGCGGGAGGCCGTCGCGCGGGCGCGTCATGCCGAGAGCGTCGGCGCGGATGCGGTGCTCACCGTCACGCCCTACTACAACAAGCCGACGCAGGAGGGGATGTACGCCCACTTCAAGGCGGTGAACGACGCCGTCGGCATCCCGATCATCATCTACAACATTCCCGGCCGCTCCGTGGTCGACATGAGCGTCGACACCATGAAGCGCCTGTTCGAACTGAAGAACATCGCCGGCGTGAAGGATGCCACGGCCAAGATCGACCGCGTCAGCCTCCAGCGGCAGGCCTTGGGAGAAGATTTCATCCAGCTTTCTGGCGAAGATGCGACGGCGCTCGGCTTCAACGCCCATGGCGGCGTCGGCTGCATCTCGGTGGTCTCGAATGTCGCGCCCCGGCTCTGCGCCGATCTCCAGGAGGCGACGCTCAAGGGCGACTACGCCAAGGCGCTCGCGATCCAGGACCAGCTGATGCCGCTGCACGTGCAGATGTTCTACGAATCGAACCCGGTGCCGGCCAAGTACGCGCTCTCGCGCCTCGGGCTGATGTCGGAGGAGGTGCGCCTGCCGCTCGTGCCGGCGACCGAGGGCTGCCGCCGAGCGGTCGACGCCGCGCTGGCGCATGCCGGCTTGATCTAGCGCCGGCCCGATCCGAGGAGATCCGGCGAGACGCCTCGCCGGAGACCGCGGCGGTCCCCATATCGGTGGGCCGCTGCCCGACCGCGAACCTGAAGACGAATGGCACCCAAACCCGAACCCGGCCGGCGCGTCGTCGCCGACAACCGCTCCGCCCGCTACCACTACACGATCGAGGACACGTTCGAGGCCGGCATCGCGCTGACCGGCACCGAGGTGAAATCCCTGCGCGGCGGCAAGGCGACGATCGGCGAGTCCTATGCCGGGCCGTCGGGCAACGACCTGATGCTGTTCAACGCCTATATTCCGGAATACCTCGAGGCGAACCGCTTCAACCACGACACCAAGCGGCCCCGCCGCCTGCTGCTTCACCGGCGCCAGATCAACAAGCTGATCGGCGCGACCCAGCGCCAGGGCTACACGGTGATCCCGCTGAAGATCTACTTCAACGACAAGGGCCGGGCGAAGGTCGAGCTGGGGCTCGGCAAGGGCAAGCAGCTCCACGACAAGCGCGAGAGCGTCAAGCAGCGCGACTGGGAGCGCGACAAGGCCCGGCTGATGCGCGACAAGGGCTGAGACCGTTCCGGCTTTGGTCGGAGGCTCGAGCCAGCCCCACCGTCAGCGCGAGCGCATGCGAAGCGATCCAGCGGCGCGACCTTTCCGGATGGGGCGGCGCTCTGGATTGCTTTCGCTGAGCCTCGCGATGACGGTGAGGGTCAGTCTCCCGTCATCGCGATCGTGGCAGCGGTGTCCCGCTCAGCCCTCCGGCTCTTCCTCGGAGGAACCGGGGCGGATGCCGTAGCGGCTCTCCAGACCGGGATTGGACCGGGGTGCGCGCTCGGCGAAATCGCGACGCGGCCCCTCGCCGGGTGCCCGGACGGGCCGCTCGCTCGGATCGCGCCCGATGCGGGCGGCGAGGTGGGCGAGATCGACGAACTCGTCCGCCTGACGGCGCAGGTCGTCGGCGATCATCGCGGGCTGCGTCTGGATCGTCGAGACCACGGACACGCGCACGCCCCGGCGCTGGATCGCCTCCACCAGGGAGCGGAAATCGCCGTCGCCGGAGAAGAGAACCATGTGATCGATGTAGGGGGCGAGTTCGAGCGCGTCGATGGCGAGCTCGATATCCATGTTGCCCTTGATCTTGCGGCGCCCGGCCGAGTCGGTGAACTCCTTCACAGGCTTGGTCACCACGCGGTAACCATTGTAATCGAGCCAGTCGATCAGCGGGCGGATCGAAGAATACTCCTGATCCTCGATCATGGCGGTGTAATAGAAGGCCCTGATCAGATTATCGCGATTCTGAAAATCCTTGAGAAGCCGCTTGTAGTCGATATCGAAACCGAGCGCCTTCGTGGTGGCGTACAGGTTTGCACCGTCGATGAAAATCGCGGTGCGTTGCTTATCGGGCATTGAATGATCCGTGTCTTGAAGCTGAAAGAAACTGCTCTTGCCAATTTAGGAATAGAAGCGGTTCATGAAATCGAAGATCCGGGAACTGCACGGACCCGTGCACAACCGAACCGTCCATCGATAGCAGCCTTCGTTCGTGCAGGCGCGCTTGTGTTCGGAAGGTTTGTGGCCGCCTCTAACGGGAGCGGCTCAAACGGGCGCGGAGCGAGCGCACCCGCACGGGCAACGGCCCTATCGGTCTTTCGTGACGGAGCGAACCTGTCCTGTCAAGCACGCGCGCGGATCGAGCCAGAGTGTTTCCGGCTGCAGCGCAAGATCATGCCGGATACCGTAAAGAACACATCGCGGTTTTCAGCACCGCCTCAATAGTTGCGGCACAGGCAGACAATCAACTTCTATATGAAAATATTTACCTCAGGTTAAATCAGCTTCGCAAACGCTCGGCCCTCGAACGCTCTCCTTAGGACGCGACGGCGCGACGGGAGCTTTGCGAGGAAGGCTGCGGAGAATGGAAAACTGATTTCCACATTCGCCGATCCTCGCGCTGTCAGGCACGCTGATGGGAAGGCCCGACCCCACGACGGCTTGTGAGAGGGTCATGGCTTCGGCAGAGCGCGGCTGCCCGGCTTGACCGGCGGGAGTGCGGCGAGTTCCGGCGGCAGAGCGTCGGGGGAATAGGTCGGGATGTCGAGGGTGACGAGGGAAAGGAGCGGCAGACCGATCTCGCCACGCCCGCCCGAGCGGTCGATCAGGCAGGCCGCGCCGACCACCTCGCCGGCCTCGTCCTTCAGGGAGGCGAGGCATTCCCGGGCCGAGAGCCCGGTCGTGACGATATCCTCGACGATGACCGCGCGAGTGCCGGCGGGGATCGAGAAGCCGCGGCGCAGGGTGAAGGGACCGCCGGGGTCGCGCTCGACGAAGATCGCCTTGGCGCCGAGATGGCGGGCGGTCTCGTAGCCGGGGATGATGCCGCCGATCGCCGGCGAGACCACGATGTCGATCCGGCCGAAGCGCGCCGCGATCGCCTCGGCCAGAGCCCGGCAGAGCCGCTCGGTCCGGGCCGGGTCGGAGAAGATCGTCATCTTCTGCAGGAAGGTGGGCGAACGCAGCCCGGAACTCAGGATGAAGTGCCCCTGCAGCAGCGCGCCCGCGGAGCGGAATTCTTCGAGAACATCTTCCTGCGTCATGTCCGCTCGCGCGCAAACCCCGTCTTCCGCCGCTTCTTGCAGCGGCGGGCGCAGGGCGCAAGCGGGGGCTGTCGGCGCAACCGCGACGGCGGGCCGCTAAGTGTCTCTCACAAAACTCCCGCCACGCTTCCGTTGCCAGATCGAGAGGCGTGGGTGAGCGGGAGTATTGTGAGGCACTCTAATTGCGGACGCGCACGACCTCGCGCGGCCGATGGCGGCGCACGAACTCGGGCGGCGCGTCGTAGGCCGGATCGTCGATACCCACGGGCAGGAGCGCGCCGAGCAGCACGCCCTCGGTTCCGCCGCGCTGAATCATCGTGCGCATGCCGGGCTGCAGCCGGCCGTCGTCGAGATCATCGGGATGGGCGGGCACGAGCGGCAGCCCCTCGGGGCCGCCGCGCTGGATCATGGTCCGCATGCCGGGCTGAAGGGTCTGCGCGCCGGCCTCGACGGCGAGCGGAAGGCCCAGCCCGAGAAGGGCTGCGGTGACGAGGGAAAGCTTCATCGGGGCGCTCCGGTCAGGCACGTCGCGGACCCGGCATGCCATGCGCGGGCCCGATCACGGAATGACGGGCCGGCGCGTCGGTTCCGCAAGACGGTCGGCCATGGTCCCCCAACTCGGGCGAAGGATTAGCCGTTCACCCGCTCCACGCGGCTGACCGAGCGCTTGCCGCGCAGGTCCGCCACGATGGCGGTGAGGTGCTTCAGGTCCGGCACCGAGAGGTCGATGGCGATGTCCGTGAAGTCCTGGGTGCGGCGCTTCATCGAGACGTTGTCGATGTTGCCGTCGTGCTCGGCGATGACCTGGGCAATCTGGGCCAGGGTGCCGGGCTCGTTGATCGATTCGAGGCTGATCTTGGCGGGGAAGCGCTCGTGCGAGCCCTCCACGTCCCAGCGCACGTCGAGCCAGCGCTCGGGCTCGTTGTCGAAGGCGGCGAGCGCGGCCGACTGGATCGGGTAGATCGTCACGCCGACACCGGGGGTGAGGATGCCGACGATGCGGTCCCCCGGCACGGCGCCGCCGTTCGGCGCGAAGCTCACCGGCAGGTCGCCCGCGAGCCCCCGGATCGGGATGCCGCCCGGAGCAGCCGCCCCATCGGTCTCGGCGGAGAAGGTCAGGCGCATGGTCTGGTCCTTCGAGCGGGTGAGTCGCCCCGCCGCTCCGTTGGCCGCCGGCCCGCCGCTGGCGCCCGCGCGGCGCTCGTCCTTGAAGTCGGGATAGACCGCCTTGACCACGTCGCCGGAGAACATCTCACCGCGCCCGACGGCGGCGAAGACATCCTCCGTGCCGGCGCGGGCGAGCCGGGGCAGGGCGCCGCGCAGCTTCTCCTCGGAAAAGCTCTTGCCCGCCCGCTCGAAGGCCCGGTCGAGGATCTGGCGGCCGAGCCCCGCATATTGCCGGCGCACGGCCGTGCGGGTCGCCCGCCGGATCGCGGCGCGGGCCTTGCCGGTCACGACGAGGGATTCCCAGGCCGCGGGCGGCGAGGCGCCGTCGGAGCGGGCGATCTCCACCTCGTCGCCGTTGGCGAGTTCGTGCAGCAGCGGCGCGAGCCGGCCGTTGATCTTGGCGCCGACCGCCGTGTTGCCGACATCGGTGTGGACGGCGTAGGCGAAGTCGATCGGCGTGGCGCCCCGCGGCAGGGCGATCAGGCGGCCCTTGGGGGTGAAGCAGAACACTTGGTCCTGGAACAGCTCCAGCTTGGTGTGCTCCAGGAATTCTTCCGGCGAATCGCCCTCGGCCAGGAGTTCGATGGTGCGGCGCAGCCACTGGTAGGCCCCGCTCTCAGTGGCGAGGCGCGGATGGATCTCTCCCTCGGCGCCCTCGGCGGAGGCCTCCTTGTAATGGGCGTGGGCCGCGATGCCGTATTCGGCGATCTCGTCCATCTCGGCGGTGCGGATCTGAAGCTCGACGCGCTGCCGCTTGGGCCCGATCACCGTGGTGTGGATCGAGCGGTAATCGTTCTGCTTGGGGGTCGAGACGTAGTCCTTGTAGCGGCCCGGCACCATCGGCCAGCTCGTGTGGACCACGCCGAGCGCCGCGTAGCACTCCGCCACCGTGCCGACGATCACGCGGAAGCCGACGATGTCGGAGAGTTGCTCGAAGGCGACCGACTTGCGCTCCATCTTCGACCAGATCGAGAACGGCTTCTTGAGCCGGCCCTTCACCTGGGCCGTGATGCCGCGGGCGGCGAGCCGGGCGGTGAGATCGTGCTCGATGCTCTCGATGACGCTGCCGGACTTGGCCGAGAGGTCTTCGAGCCGCTTGGTGATGGTGGCGTAGATCTCGGGCTTGAGCGTGCGGAAGGAGAGGTCCTCCAATTCGTCGCGCAGCTCCTGCATGCCCATGCGGCCGGCCAGCGGCGCGTAGATGTCGAGGGTCTCCTCGGCGATCCGCGCCCGCTTGTCGTCGCGCATGAAGTGGAGGGTGCGCATGTTGTGCAGGCGGTCGGCCAGCTTGACCAGCAGCACCCGCACGTCCTCGGCCACTGCCAGGAGCAGCTTGCGGAAGTTCTCGCCCTGCACCGCCCGCTTCGAGACGAGATCGAGCCGCTTGAGCTTGGTCAGCCCGTCGACCAGCGCGCCGATCTCGGGCCCGAAGATCTCGCGGATCTCGTCGAGCGTGGCGGCGGTGTCCTCCACCGTGTCGTGCAGCACCGCCGCGACGATGGTCGCGTCGTCCAGGCGCAGATCGGTGAGGATCGCGGCGACTTCGAGGGGATGGGCGAAGAACGGGTCGCCGGAGGCGCGCTTCTGCGTGCCGTGCGCGCGCATGGCGTAGACGTAGGCGCGGTTCAGAAGCGCCTCGTTCGCGGCCGGGTTATAGCGTTTGACCCGTTCCACGAGTTCGTACTGGCGCATCATCCGCCGAAGGATCCTGCTCTGGGATGGTGTGGGGGCCCGGCCGGGCGGGCCGTGGTCATCGCGCGACAGCTTCCCGCATCGGCGGCCTTCGCGCCAGACCCACGGCGTCGCAGACGAAACGTGACGGTTTCATCCGGCCTGCACCGACCGCAGGGCCGGAAGACGAGAACGCCCGCCGCTCGGGACCGAGGGCGGGCGCGAAGGCGCAAGAGCGGGTGGGACAAGAGCGGGTGGGAAAGGCTTACTCGCCCTCGTCGTCCGTCTCGGTCGGCGGAGCCAGATTCTCCAGGCCGCGCAGGAGGTCTTCCTCGCTCATGAAGTCGAACTGCACGTTCTTGTCGTCCGAGGAGGACTGGGGCGCCACCGCCGCGGCGGCGGGGGAGCTCGACAAAAGCGGCACGGTGTCGGCCTCCGGCTCGTCCACCTCGACGTATTTCTGCATCGAGTGGATGAGCTGCTCCTTGAGATCGTCCGCCGTGATCGTCTCGTCGCCGATCTCGCGCAGGGCCACGACCGGATTCTTGTCGCGGTCGCGCTCGACGGTCAGGGGAGCGCCGGCGGCGAGCAGGCGGGCCCGGTGGCTGGCGAGCAGGACCAGCTCGAAGCGGTTCTCGACCTTCTCGATGCAGTCTTCGACGGTGACGCGAGCCATGCGAGGCGGCTCCTTCCTCAGGCGCGGATACGAACGATATGCGTGATGAACGGGCTTCCTACACCGGATGATGCCCCGCAACAAGCACTCGCCACGCCGCCGATTCCGTCCTGCCGCAGATACGAAGCGGGCAGCACTCGGCTGCGCGAACGCGCGCTTCAATCTCTGTCGCGTTTCGGTGGCATTTCGCCGTGTGCGGAGGACCAGCTTGACCCTGATCCTCCGCATGAGCATCGGCTAAGGCTGGCACCGAAAGGGGCGGGGAGGGTCGCACCTCCTCGCTCCACTCCTGAGAGAATTGAGATTCGATCGGAAAATTCAAGTCACAGGAGAGCGCCGCTTTGCTGTGGCGTTCCCGGCCCCGTCGATGAGGCCCAATCCACCTCGGATTCCGACCCCTCCTGCCTGTTGAGAATCCGGCCCTCCCGGTCCACATGGAAAGCGGCGTCGGCTGATCCCGGCGCCGCTTCCCGGCCGGCCTTGAACCGGCGCCAGCGGACCCGAGGATTGTCTCAGATGTTCATCCAGACCGAAGCCACGCCGAATCCCGCCACGCTCAAGTTCCTGCCCGGCCGCGTCGTGCTCACCGACGGGACCTTCGAAGCCCGCGATTCGCAGAGTGCCGAGCGCTCGCCGCTGGCCACCGCCCTATTCGCGGTGCCCGGTGTCTCGGGCGTCTATTTCGGGCACGACTTCATCTCGGTCACGAAGGCCGACGGCGTGAACGAGTGGCCCCAGGTGAAGCCCGCCGTGCTCGGCGCCATCATGGACCACTTCCAGTCCGGCCGCCCGGTGCTCGCCGAGGGCACGGCCCTGGCCGAGGACGAGACGGAGGAGTTCTACGACGAGGCCGACCACGACACGGTCGCGACCATCAAGGACCTGCTCGAGACCCGGGTGCGCCCGGCGGTGGCGGGCGATGGCGGCGACATCACCTTCCGCGGCTACCGCGACGGCATCGTCTACCTCGAGATGAAGGGCGCCTGCTCGGGCTGCCCGTCCTCCACCGCGACCCTGCGGCAGGGCGTGCAGAACCTGTTCCGCCACTTCCTGCCCTCCATTCGGGAAGTCCAGGCGATCTGAGTCCGCAAATCCTTGCGACCGCCCCGCGGGCAGAGGTGCAACACCGCCGCGCTTCCTTGGGGAGGCGGGCGGTCGAAGCCCTGACGGAGGCGGTCGTTTCGTCCTAGAAAGAACCGGATGGCGGGCGCCCCCGGCCCGCCGCCGGACGGAAGCGACGGTTTGCGAATCCTTGCCATCGATACGGCGCTCGAAGCCTGCGCCGCCTGCGTGGCCACCGACGACAGCGACGATCTGCTCGCCGAGGAGTCGATGCCGCTCGTGCGCGGCCATGCCGAGGCGCTGCTGCCGCTGATCGAGCGGATCATGGCCCGGGTCGAGGGCGGCTTCGAGGGACTGGACCGGATCGCGGTCACGGTCGGGCCGGGCAGCTATACGGGCCTGCGCGTCGGCCTCTCCGCCGCCCGCGCCATCGGGCTTGCCGCCAACATCCCCGTGGTCGGCGTCACCACCCTCTCCGCCCTGCTCGCCCCTCAACTCGCCCTCAACGGCGAGACGACGATCGTCGCCGCGATCGATGCCCGTCACGGTGCCGTCTACCTCCAGGCCATGAGCGTGGCGGAGGGCGTGGTGGTCCCGCCGCGCCACGTCGCGCTGGAGGAGGCGGTCGCCCTGCTCGGCCGGCGTCCGGCGATCCTCACCGGGTCCGGTGCCCCCGCGCTCGCCGCGGTGGCCGGCGCGGCGGGCCTCCCGGTGGAGGTCGCGGAGACGGGCGCGCCGCAGATCGCCTGGGTCGCCTCCCTCGGGCTCGTCGCCGACCCGGATCAGGCGCTGCCCCGTCCCCTCTACCTGCGCGGGCCGGACGCCCAGCCGCAGGACCATGCGAGGCTCGCCCGGGCATGACGCGACCGCTCTCCCCGCTCTGGCCCCTCGATTGGTGGTCCGCTTGGTGGGACGCCTGGGGCTCCGTGCCCTACGTCGCCCCCCTGCGCGATGCCGGACAGGCGGGCGCGCTGGAAAAGCTCCACGCCACCGCCTTCGCGCGCCCCTGGGCCGCCCACGAGTTCGAGCGGCTGCTCTGCGAGCGCTCCACCGAGGCGCACGCCCTGCGCCGGGGCGGCGCGATCCTCGGCTTCGTGCTCTCGCGCAAGGCCGCGGACGAGGCCGAGATCCTGACCATCGTGCTGGCGCCCTCCGCCCGCGGCGGCGGCCACAGCCACCGGCTCCTGCGCGAGCACCTGACCGCCCTGACCTTCTCGGGCGTCCGCACGGTTCATCTGGAGGTCGACGAGGGCAACGCCCCCGCGCTCAAGCTCTACGGGCGCCACGGCTTCGTGCGGGTCGGCGAGCGCAAGGGCTACTATCCGCTGCCCGACGGCAGCCGGGCCACCGCCCTGACCATGAGCGCGGCGCTCTCGTGAGGAGCCGCGGACCCCTCTCGGCCCGATGACGCGGGCCGGCATCGCGGTGCGCCTCGTTCTCCAGGCGCTCACCCTCCTGATCGTGATCGGCCCGCACTGGCTGAGCCTGCGCTTCGGCCACGGGCGGCTGGCCGGGCGGATGCCGGTGCTGTTCCACCGCCTGTTCCTGCGCCTGTTCTCGCTGCGCATCACCCAGAGCGGGACGCCGCCCGGCCCGGGCGAGCCGGCCCTCGTGCTGTCGAACCATGTCTCCTGGCTCGACATCGCCGTGCTGGGCTCGCTGCGCCCGCTCTCCTTCGTGGCCAAGTCCGAGATCGAGGGCTGGCCGCTGATCGGCACGCTGGCGAAGCTCCAGCGCACCGTCTTCATCGAGCGGTCCAAGCGGGCGGCCACCGCGAGCGTCAACGCCACGGTCGGGGAGCGCCTCGCCAACGGCGACCTGATCGTGCTGTTCGCCGAGGGCACCACCGGGGACGGCCTGCGGCTGCTGCCGTTCCGCTCCTCCCTGGTGGGGGCCGCCCGGGCGGCGCTTGCCGCCGAGGCCGGCGGCCTCGCCCGCATCCGGCTGCAGCCGCTGGCGCTGACCTACCTGCGCCGCAACGGCCTGCCCGTGACCCGCGCCGAGCGGCCGGAGATCGCGTGGTACGGCGACATGGAGCTGGCGCCCCATATCGCCCTGTTCGCCGACCGCGGCCCCATCGACGTCCACGTCGCCTGGGGCGCGCCGATCGCCTTCGACGCGGCCACCGATCGCAAGCTCGCCACCGCCCAGGCCGAGGCCGCCGTGCGGCGCGCCCTGCGCGAGACGCGGCTCGGCGGACCGACCGGGCGTCCCGCCCCCGGCGCGCCGAGCCCGGCCGGGGAGGGCGCCGACGTCTCGGCCCCGGGGATCGCCGCGGTGTGAGCCTCAGGTCGGGAGCGGGAAGGTCGCGGCCTGCCCGCGGACCGTCCCGTCGGCGTCCATGAGCTGCCAGACGATGCCGGCCGTGACGGGGAAGCGCCGCCCGTCCCGGGCCACCCGGATCCCCGCATAGTCCGAGACGAAGCCGTCGCGGGCCACCGCATCGAGCAGGCGCTGCCGCTCCTCCCGCTCCGGCGCCTCCGCGGAGAGGCGCGAGGGCATGCCGACGAACGCCTCCCAGGTGTAGCCGAAGGCCCGCTGCGCCGCCCGGTTGGCGTAGACGAAGCGCGGGTCGGCGCTCGTGTCGTGGGCGAGCACCGCGAACGGTGCCTTTCCGTAGAGCCAATCCGGCCCGAGCGCGGGTTCCGGCAGGAGCGGACGCCGGAGGAGGCGGTGGAAGCTGCCGGTGAGCAGGTCGAAGAAGGCGGGATCGGTGGCAAGGCTCATGCCGGGAACCTGACAGGGTCTGAACGGAATCGTGTCGGCGTCCGAACCATGGTAAAGCGCCCCTCGACCGGAAGATTCCCGAAAAGGCGCCGCCGGACGGCGGCAGGGTTGCGATCTTGAAGAAAGCCTACGTCAAATCCTACGGCTGCCAGATGAACGCCTACGACGCCGGCCGCATGGCCGACGTGCTGGCGGCCGAGGGCTACAGCGCGACGGATGCGGTCGAGGAGGCCGACATCGTCGTCCTCAACACCTGCCACATCCGCGAGAAGGCCGCCGAGAAGGTCTATTCCGAGCTCGGGCGCCTGCGCGTGCTCAAGGGCGAGCGGGCGGAAGAGGGCCGCGACACCCGCATCGTGGTGGCGGGCTGCGTGGCGCAGGCGGAAGGCCGCGAGATCCTTTCGCGCGCGCCGGCGGTGGATGTCGTGGTCGGCCCGCAGAGCTACCACCGCCTGCCCGACCTCCTGCGCCGCTCGCGCGAGGGGCGGGTGGTCGACACCGAGTTTCCGGCCGAGGACAAGTTCGATCACCTGCCCGCCCGGCGCAACCGCGGCGTCACCGGCTTCCTCACCGTGCAGGAGGGCTGCGACAAGTTCTGCGCCTTCTGCGTCGTGCCCTATACCCGCGGCGCGGAAGTCTCGCGCTCGGTGGCGGCCGTGGTCGAGGAGGCCCGCCGCCTCGTCGAAGGGGGCGTGCGCGAGATCACGCTGATCGGCCAGAACGTCAACGCCTATCACGGCGAGGGGTCGGACGGGGCGCCCTCGACCCTGGGGCAGCTCATGGACGCGCTGGCCGCCGTGCCCGGTCTCTTGCGCCTGCGCTACACCACGAGCCATCCCAACGACTTCGCCGACGACCTCATCGTCGCGCACGGGACGAACCCGCTGGTGATGCCCTACCTGCACCTGCCGGTGCAGTCGGGCTCGGACCGCATCCTGCACGCCATGAACCGGCGCCACACCGGGGACGCCTACCGGCGGCTGATCGAGCGCATCCGCGGCGCGCGGCCCGACATCGCCCTGTCCTCGGACTTCATCGTCGGCTTCCCCGGCGAGACCGACGCCGACTTCGACGAGACCATGCGGCTCGTCTCCGAGATCGGCTTCGCGGCGGCCTTCTCGTTCAAGTACAGCCCCCGCGCCGGCACCCCCGCGGCCGAGCGCGAGGACGCGGTGCCGGAGGTGGTGAAGACCGAGCGGCTCGCCGCCCTGCAGGCGTTGCTCGACGCCCAGCGCCACGCCTTCAACGCGGCAGCGGTCGGCCGCGTCGCCGAGATCCTGGTCGAGAAGGTCGGCCGGCATCCGGGGCAGGTCGCGGGCAAGACGCCCCATCTCCAGGCGGTGCAGTTCGACGCACCCGCCGCCACCATCGGCACGCTGGTGCCGGTGCGCATCACGCGCGCGGGCTCGAACAGCCTGTTCGGCGAGGTGCTGGAGGATGCGGCGGCCGCGGCCTGACCTATATGAAGGGCATCACCATGCCGGATTCCTTGCGTGCCGATTGACGTTGCGTCCGCCCGTGGCCCCGCCGGCCGCAACAACCGCCCCTCGCCGGGGCGCCCGGGTCTCGCCGAGACCGTCGAGGTCTCGCTCACCTTCGACGACAACCGTCTCGCGAGTCTCGTCTTCGGCCAGTACGACCAGAACGTCGCCCATATCGAGCGGCGGCTCGGCATCACCGGCACCGCGCTCGGAAACCACCTCGTCGTCAAGGGTGCACCCGAGGCCGCGGAGAAGGCCCGCCGGGTGTTCGAGCGGCTCTATGCCCGCGTGCAGAAGGGCGGCACGACCCTGACGCTCGGCGACGTGGACGGGGTGATCCAGGAGGTCACCGTCCAGGGCAACCTGTTTCCCTCCGCCGAGATCGTGGCCGAGCCCGGCCGCGAGCAGTTCGAGCAGATCGCCACGCGCAAGCGCGGGGGCGTGCGCGCCCGCAACGCCGCGCAGAGCGACTACATCAAGCTCCTGCGGGCCAACGAACTCGTCTTCGCCGAAGGCCCCGCCGGCACCGGCAAGACCTGGCTCGCCGTCGGCCACGCCGTCTCGCTGCTCGAACAGGGCCACGCCGAACGGCTGATCCTGTCGCGCCCCGCGGTCGAGGCCGGCGAGCGGCTCGGCTTCCTGCCCGGCGACATGCGCGAGAAGGTCGATCCCTACCTGCGCCCGATCTACGATGCGCTCTACGACTTCATGGAGGCGCGCCACGTCGACCGCGGCCTGCAGACCGGCATCATCGAGATCGCGCCGCTCGCCTTCATGCGCGGGCGCACGCTCACCAACGCCGTGGTCCTGCTGGACGAGGCGCAGAACACCACCTCCATGCAGATGAAGATGTTCCTGACGCGATTGGGCGAGAACTCGCGCATGATCATCACCGGCGATCCGAGCCAGATCGACCTGCCGCCGGGCCAGAAGTCCGGCCTCGTCGAGGCGGTCAACGTGCTCGACGGTGTCGAGGGCATCGGCCGGGTGCGCTTCCGCGACGTGGACGTGGTGCGCCACGACCTCGTGCGCCGCATCGTCACCGCCTACGAGACCGCGGCCCACGGCGAGGCGGACACCGAACGCAACCCGAACCCGCGCCGCCGCCCGCTGGCCTGACACCTCACGCGACCGACATGACCGACAACGAGATCGACATCGCCGTCGAGGATGCGCGCTGGGAACGGGCGGTCCCCGACCTGGAGGCCTTCGCGACCCGGGCGGTCGAGGCCGGACTGGCGATTCTGCCCGATTCGGGCGAGGGTCCGGTCGAGATCAGCGTGCTGCTGGCCGACGACGCCACCGTCCAGGCCCTGAACCGCACGTGGCGGAACAAGGATAAGCCCACCAACGTACTGTCCTTTCCGGCCGCCGAGCAGCCGCTTCAGCCGGGCATGGCACGCCCGCTCGGCGACGTCGTTCTTGCGTATGACACGCTCGTGCGCGAGAGTGCCGAGCAATCGAAGCCCTTCGAGCACCACTTCGCCCACCTCCTCGTTCATGGCACCCTTCACCTTCTCGGACAGGACCATGAGACCGGCGAGGCCGAGGCCGATGCCATGGAAGCTCTCGAAGTCGCCGCGCTGCGCGGCCTGGGCGTTCCGAACCCCTACGACGATTGAAGCGCCCGCGGCCGGTTCGACCGCGAAACGCGCATCACACCCAGAACTTGAACGCGGTCGCGGCGCGATCGATTTCGAGGCACGCCTCCCCCGGCATTTCCGCCACATCCAACTCAGAGACCAATGACCAACGACCGAAGTCGCGGCGCGGCCCTGGCCGCGCCAGCCGCGGACGCCGAACCGCCCCCACGCGAGGCGTGGTACGATCGTCTGCTGAACGTCTTCCACCTGCGACCGCGCGACTCCCTGCGCACCGGCCTCGAGGAGGCCCTGGCCGAGCCCGATACGGGCGAGGACGCCTTCTCCCCCCTCGAGCGGGCCATGCTCAAGAACGTGCTCGGCCTGCACAAGGTGCGGGTCGACGACGTGATGCTGCCCCGCGCCGACATCGTCGCGGTGGGAATCGACACCAGCCTCGGCGACCTGCTCAAGCTGTTCCGCACCGCGGGCCACTCCCGCCTGCCGGTCTACGGCGAGACTCTCGACGACCCCCGCGGCATGGTCCACATCCGCGACTTCGTCGAATACCTCGCCACCAAGGCGGAGGCCGCCCCGCGCCGTCCCGCGCCGCAGCCCGTGCCCGCCTCCGACGCGAGCGGCGAGGCCAAGCCCGTCCCGCGCCCGCGCCGCACGGCGTCCGCCCGCGGCACCCTGCGCGGGCTCGATCTCGGCAAGGTCGATCTCACCGCGACGCTCGCCTCCACCCGCATCCAGCGTCCCGTGCTGTTCGTGCCGCCCTCCATGCCGGCCATCGACCTGCTCGTGCGCATGCAGGCGACACGCACCCACATGGCGCTCGTCATCGACGAGTACGGCGGTACCGACGGGCTGATCTCGATCGAGGACCTGATCGAGATGGTGGTCGGCGACATCGAGGACGAGCACGACGTGGCCGAGGGCCAGCTCGTCAACCGCGTCGAGGGCGAGACCGAGGCCTACGTGGCCGATGCCCGCGCCGGACTGGCGGAGGTGTCGGCGGCGACCGGCGTCGATCTCCTCACCCTCGCGGGCGAACTCGCGGAGGAGATCGACACGATCGGCGGCCTGATCGTCACGCTCGCCGGGCGGGTGCCCTCCCGCGGCGAGCTGATCGCCGGGCCCGGCGACATCGAGTTCGAGGTGCTCGACGCCGATCCCCGGCGCGTCAAGCGGCTCAAGATCCAGCGCACGCCGGCCAAGATCGGCACCGTGGTGCCGCTCGCCCTGCCGCCGCCCCGGCCGGTGCCCCCCTCCGCCGACACGGACACGGCGCAGGCCGCCGAATCCGGTCGCTGAGCGTTCGAGGGATGAACGCGCCCAGCCGCGCCGTCGGCGCCGGACCGCGCCCTGACGCGGCGCGGATCGGCTTTCTCGAAGCGCTCGCCCACCGGATCATCCTGAGCCAGGGCTGGGTGCGATTCGCGATCGCCGTGGCGGCGGGCGCCGTGGGCGCGCTCGCCATGCCGCCCTACGGCCTGTTTCCCGCACTCGTCGTCTCGCTGGCGGTCGCCGTCTGGCTGATCGACGGAGCGGCGATCGGCGGCTCGGGCCGGCGCACGGTGCTCGTCTGCGCCGGGATCGGCTGGGCCTGGGGCTTCGGCTACTTCACCGCCGGCCTGTGGTGGCTCGGCGCGGCCTTCCTCGTGGAGGCGGACCAGTTCGCCTGGGCGATGCCGCTCGGCGTGGTCGGCCTGCCGGCGGTGCTCGCGCTGTTCTTCGCCGCCGGCTTCGCCGCGGCTCGCCTCGTCTGGTCGCGGGGGGCGAGCCGCATCGCGGCGCTCGCCTTCGGCCTCGCCGCCGCCGAATGGCTGCGCGGCCACCTGTTCACGGGCTTTCCCTGGAACACGCTCGGCATGGCGCTGGGCAACAACCTCTGGACCATGCAGGGGGCCTCGCTCGTCGGCCTCTACGGCTTGACCCTGCTCGCCGTGCTGATCGCCGCCGCCCCGGCCACGCTCGCCACCGGCGCGACGCCCCGCGGGCGGTTCGGACCGACCCTGGCGGCGCTGGCGACGCTTGCGGGACTGGCCGCCTTCGGGGCGTGGCGCGTGCCCGCCGCCCCCGATCCGACCGTGGCCGGCGTGCGCCTGCGGCTGATCCAGCCGAACATCCCGCAGGACGAGCGCTTCGGCGCCGGACGGCGCGAGCAGATCGTCGGCACGTATCTCGAACTGAGCGACCGCGCCCTCTCACCGCAGCGCACCGGCATCGCCGACATCACCCACCTGATCTGGCCGGAATCCGCCTTTCCCTTCCTGATCCAGCGCGATCCGGAGGCGCTGGGGCGGATCGGCGCCGCCCTGCCCGAGGGCAAGCAGCTCATCACCGGCGCGGCGCGGGCGCGGGCACTTCCGGACGGCGAGCGGCTGACCCGCGAGAACGCCGTCTTCTACAACTCCATCCTGACGATCGGCGGCGCCGGGCGCCCGGGCGACACCTACGACAAGGTCCATCTCGTGCCCTTCGGCGAGTACCTGCCAGGGCCGCTCGACGCGGTCCTGCGGGCGGTGGGCCTGCGCCAGTTCGTGTCCGTGCCCGGCGGCTTCACCGCCGGCGACCGCGCGGGCCAGCGCATCCTCAACGTTCCTGGCCTGCCGCCGGTCGCCGCCACGATCTGCTACGAGGCGATCTTCCCCGGCGCGATCCTGCCTGGCGAAGGGCATGAGGGCGCCTCCGCCGGACCGGACCGGATTCCGGGCCTGATCCTCAACCTCACCAACGACGCGTGGTTCGGCGACACGCCGGGGCCGCGCCAGCACTTCGCCCAGGCGCGGCTGCGGGCCGTGGAGGAGGGGCTGCCGCTGGTGCGCGACGCCAATTCCGGCATCTCGGCGGTGGTCGACGCCCATGGCCGGATCGTGGCGAGCCTGCCCCTGGGCGTCGAGGGCGTGCTCGATGCGGATCTGCCCGTGCGCCTGCCCGGCCGCACGCTCTACGCCGCCTTCGGCGACGGAGCGTTCGGCCTCGGGCTGATCGCCTGCCTGCTCGTCGCGCTCGCCGCCCGGCGCCGCCGCTCGTAGGGAGGGGCCGGATCGCGCGTCTCCCCGCGTATGCGTCCGTCTTCCGAAGAAGATCCGCGGCACGAGCGCGACATTCACGCAATCTTGGCCGTAGGATCAACCGTCATCGCCCTGCGTTCTGAGAATAAGGGCCCAGTCTGCCGGTGGAAGCCGGCGCCGGCCATTCTCGCGATCCGTAAGGGAATTGACGATGAAGCGCATATTCATGGCCTCGGCCGTCCTCGCGGGCGCGCTGGCCTACCTTCCGGCCACGGCCGACGCCCGCCCGATCGGCGTCGGCGGCTCCGGCGGACTCGGCGGCGGCAACTTCCGTAGCGCGCTCGGCGCCGGCGGCGTGACCGGATTCGGCAATTCGGGCTTCCGCGGCGGCGGCCTGGGTGGGGGCCGCTTCGGTGGCGGCGGCTTTGCCGGACGTCCCGGCTTCGGCGGCGGTGTCGGGATCGGGGGCGGAGGCTTCGCCGGTCGTCCCGGTTTCGGCGGCGGTGTTCGCCCGGGCTTCGGCGGTGGCGTCGCCGGTGTGCGGCCCGGCTTCGGCAATCGCGGCTGGTACGGCGGCAACCGCTGGCGGAACGCGGGCTACTATCGCCGCGGTTACGGCTACGGTCTGGGCGGGGTCGGTCTCGGCCTTGGCCTCGGCGCCGGTCTGGGCCTCGCAGCGGGCGGGCTCTACGGCGGCGGCTACGGCTATCCCGGCTATGGATACGGCTACGACGACGGCTACTACGCGCCGGCGGGCGGCTACGCTCCGGCCGGCTATTACGGCACCGAGACGGTGACGACGGGCGTCGGAGCGGGCGACGACGATGCGGTGGCCGAGTGCGCCCGCCGCTTCAAGACCTACGACCCGCAGTCCCAGACCTACATCGCCAAGCGCGGCGTGCGTCGCTCCTGCCCGTAAGGATCGAAGGGGCAGCGCCGTCCTCGGCGCTTCCCTTCCCTGACGTAAGAAAACCCCGCCCGGCCTGATGGCCGGGCGGGGTTTTTTCATGGTTCGGGGCGCGATGCCTTACTCGGCGGCGACCTTGTGCGCGGCGTTGCTGCCGTCGGTGTAGGTCTCGGCCTGGAGGCGCTGATGCGGGGCGGCACGGCCCGGCAGCGGCGGCAGGGCCTTGGCCTTCTCCAGATCGATCCCGGCGCCCTCGGCGACGCGGCGGCCGTAATCCTCGTCGGCGTGCCAGAAGTGCCAGACCATCCGAAGCTGGATGGGCTCGGGGCACTGCTTCATGTCGGCCACGAGGTTGGCGATCAGATCCTCACGCTCCCAATCCTGGAACGAGCGGTAGCGCACGCCGGCCTGGGTGTAGTCGTCCTCGGTGCGCGAGGTCTGGTAGCGGCCGAGGTTGCCCTGGACCGGCTGGTGATAATCCTTGGCCGGCTTGGGCGCCTCGCGCAGGCCCTCAGCGAGCGTCGAGGGCTCGTAGTTGATGTGGCGGTTCGGGCCGGTGCCGTCGACGCTGTAGGTCATCTGGCCGTCGCGCTGGTTCGAGTAGACCTTCACGCCAGGCTGCGGCGCGTTGATCGGCAGCTGCAGATAATTGGCGCCGACCCGGTAGCGCTGCGTGTCCGAGTAGGACAGCGTCCGGCCCTGGAGCATCTTGTCGTCCGAGAAGTCGATGCCGTCCACGAGCACGCCCGTGCCGAAGGCCGACTGCTCGACTTCCGCGAAGAAGTTGTCCGGCACGCGGTCGAGCACCATGCGGCCGACCGGCAGCAGGGGGAAATCCTCGACGGGCCACAGCTTCGTGTCGTCGAGCGGATCGAACGACAGGTGGTCGTTCGGGCCGTCGGGCATGATCTGCACGCAGAATTCCCACTCGGGGAAATTGCCGGCCTTGATGTTGTCGTAGAGGTCACGCGTGGCGTGGCCGACATCCTTGGCCTGGATCTCGGAGGCCTGGGCCGAGGTCAGGTTGCGCACGCCCTGCTTGGGCTCCCAGTGGAACTTGCAGAGCACCGCCTCGCCCTGGTCGTTGACGAGCTTGTAGGTGTTGACGCCCGAGCCTTCCATCTCGCGATAGTTGGCCGGAATGCCCCACGGCGACTTCAGGTGGGTGACCATGTGGATCGCTTCGGGGTGCTGGGCCACGAAGTCGAAGAAGCGCCACGCCTCCTGGCGGTTCGTCACCGGGTCCGGCTTGAACGCGTGGATCATGTCGGGGAACTTGATCGCGTCGCGGATGAAGAAGACCTTGAGGTTGTTGCCCACGAGGTCCCAGTTGCCCTCGACGGTCTTGAACTTCACCGCGAAGCCGCGCGGGTCGCGCTCGGTCTCAGGGCTCTCCTTGGCGCCGGCCACGGTGGAGAAGCGCACGAACATCGGCGTCTTCACGCCGGTCTCGTTGAGGACGCGGGCGCGGGTGTACTTGGAGGCCGGCTCGTCGCCGATCTTGCCGTAGGCCTCGAACCAGCCGTGGGCGCCGGCGCCGCGGGCATGCACCACGCGCTCCGGAATCCGCTCGCGATCGAAGTGGGTGATCTTCTCGATGAACTGGTAGTTCTCGAGCGTCGCGGGCCCCCGCTCGCCGACCGTGCGCGTGCTCTGGTTGTCGCGGACCGGATGGCCCTGGCGGGTCGTCAGAATCGGGCGATTCTCGCTCATGCGTCACATTCTCCTGGAAATTCGGAAGGTTCGGTGGGGCGGCCCGCCGGGGACCTGAAACCTGGAACCATTCTGGCTCGCAGGTATGACCCAGGCATGACCCATTGGCAAATGCATCGTCGCAAAGACTGTGATAGATGCCGTCTATGAACCTGTCCGGCCTGTCCCTTCGGGATCTCGAATATGTCGTCGCGGTCGCCGATGAAGGGCATTTCGGACGCGCCGCCGAACGCTGCAACGTGAGCCAGCCGACGCTCTCCGTGCAGGTCCGCAAACTGGAGAACGCGCTCGGGCTCGCCTTGTTCGAGCGTTCCAACCGCCGCGTGCTGCTCACGGTTGCGGGACAGGGGATCGTGCGGCAGGCCCGGGTGGTGCTGGGCGAGGCGCAGCGCCTGCTGGCTCTGGCCGTCGAGGGCCGCGGCTCGCCGCTCACCGGACGGCTGGTGCTGGCCGCGATCCAGACGCTCGGCCCCTATTACTTCCCCCTGGTGCTGCGCCTGCTTCGCCAGGAATTCCCACTGCTGACGCTGGCGCTGAGCGAGGCGCGCACGGCGGAAATCCTCGACGGGCTGCGCGACGGGCGCATCGACGCGGCGCTGGTCTCCCTGCCGGTGGCGGCCTCCGGGCTCACGGTCTCGCCGCTCTTCCTGGAGCCGTTCCGGCTGGCCTGCCCGGCCGACCACGCCCTGGCGCGGGGCGGTCCGCTACGGGCCGAGGAGATCGCCGGCCCCGACCTGCTGCTCCTCGACGAGGGCAACTGCCTGCGCGACCAGACCATCGCCGCCTGCGGCACCCTGCGGGCGGCGGGCCGCCACGCCACCAGCCTGGAGACGCTGCGCTCGATGGTGGCGGCGGGCGCCGGCTACACCCTGATCCCGGCGCTCGCCATCCCCTCCGGCCCCGATCCGAGCGGGCTGACGGTGGTGCGGCACTTCGACGGGGAAGGTCCCGGCCGAACCGTTGCTCTGGCTTGGCGCTCCAGCGATCCGCGCGCGGCGGGGCTCGCGCATCTGGCCGCCTTCTTCCGGGCGCACGCCCCGCCGAGCACCATCGCCTGCCAGGATGATCCGAATCCGATCCCGCCTTCGGGCGCCTCGCGTGACAGCCGTTCCGAAGCAGTGTAGCGGCGGGGCCTGATCCCGCCGCCTCCGCCGCTCAGCGCTCCGCCCGCCTTGCCCGACCTCGCCACGCTCGTGCGCTGGACCGCGCTCGTCGCCGTCTCCGGCCTGCTCGGCTGGGCGCTCAGTCATGCCGGCTTTCCCGCCGCCTTCCTGCTGGGGCCGATGCTGGTCGCCATCGTCTTCGGCGTGCGCGGCGCCGGCCTGACCTTCCCGCGCCCGGCCTTCCAGGGCTCGCAGGCCGTGGTCGGCTGCCTCGTCGCCCATTCGGTCACCGGCGAGATCGTCAAGACGCTGCAGGACGACGGATGGGTGATTCTCGCGGTCGTCCTCGTCACGGTGGCGGTGAGCGGGCTGGTCGGGCTGGTGCTGACCCGGCTGCAGGTTCTGCCCGGCACCACCGCCGCCTGGGGCTCCGCTCCGGGCGGGGCGGCGGCCATGGTGGCGATGTCGGAGGAATACGGCTCCGATCCGCGCCTCGTCGCCTTCATGCAATACGTGCGCGTGGCCGCCGTGGTGCTCTCGGCCTCGCTCGCCGCGCGCCTGCTCGCCGACATCAGCGGGCCGGCGACCACTTCGGCGGCGCAGGCTCCGCACACGCTCCCGGCCCTGCTCGCGACGCTCGCGGTGGCGGTGGTCGGCGTCGGTCTCGCGCGGATCGTTCGCCTGCCGGCCGGGGCGCTGGTCGGCCCGATGCTGCTCGGGGCGGGGCTGCACGCCCTCGGCCTCGTCGAGCTCGCCCTGCCGGAGCCGGTTCTGGCGGCGGCCTATGCCGGGATCGGCTGGTATGTCGGCCTGCGCTTCACGCGGCAGACCCTGCGCACCACGCTCCACGCACTGCCCGGCATCCTCGCCGCCACCGCGGCGATCATCCTGATCTGCGCCGCCTGGGCCTGGGGGCTGACCGGCCTTCTGTCGATCGACTACCTGACGGCCTTCCTGGCCACGAGCCCCGGGGGACTCGACTCGGTGGCGATCATCGCCGTGGGCTCGAAGGCGGACGTGTCCTTCGTGCTCGCGGTGCAGACCTTGCGGCTGTTCGTGGTGCTGGTGACCGGGCCGGTGCTCGCGAAATGGATCGCCCGCGCGGCCCCCGGAGGGCAGGGGGCGTGATCGCGCTCTACCACGCCTTCCTGAACTCGTGGCGCGGCCTCGTCTTCGGCGCCCGCACCGAGCGGGCGATCCGGCTCGAACTCCTGCTGCTGATGCTCGGCCTGCCCGCGGCCCTTCTTCTCGGCGGCACGCTGTGGGTGCGCGTCGCGCTGCTCGTCAGCCTGCTGCTCATGCTCGGAGCGGAGTTCCTCAACACCGCCATCGAGAAGCTGTGCGACCACCTGCACCCGGACCGGCATCCCAGGATCGGCATCGTGAAGGATCTGGCCTCCGCCGGAGCCTTCCTGACCCAGGCCATCGCCGCCCTGGTCTGGCTCGCGGCGCTGATCGACCGCTTCTGACCGTAAGGCCGCGGTCAGCGGTCCTCCTGCTCGGTCCAGACGGCCCAGCCGCTTCCAAGCATCGTCGCGGCGATGATGACCCACACGCCGATCCGGCCGACGCAATCGACCAGCCACGCGTGCACGGCCGAGAAACTGAGCGTCACCACGCAGTCCCAGATGCCGAGATAGAGAGCGAGCGCGAACAAGATGACGGCGAGGGGACGCGTCATCGATCCTCCGTTTCCTTCCACAGAGCCCAGGCCCCGGCGAACACCATCGCACCGATCAGCAGCCGCATTCCCGTATGCCCGATGCAATCGACGAGCCACGCATGAACGGCGGAAAGGCTCAGGTCCAGGACCCAGCCCCAAGCCGTGATGATGGTGGCGACCGCGACGACAATAAGGAGTTTCGTCCAAATCGGCATAAGACCCGCGCTATCACGATCATGCGAGCACTCCGATCGGCCGAGGCGACGTTCCGTCACGAATCCTCCGACAAAGCGCAGCATCGCCCGATGCATCCGCCGGATCGACGAGACCGAAGTGGTTCGGCCCGCTCCCCGGCATTTTCTGACTCCCCTCGCGGGCGCCTCCGAACCGTCCGCGCCGACAGGTCGGCTTGAGGCGGTGAGGGGGCGCGCCAAGTGCGAGGCCACCAAGTTCCTTTTTCATCCCAATCGGAACAGCGCATTCACTCACATTAGCGTGAAAAACAAATGGCGATATTCTTCACCGCCGACACGCATTTCGGCGATGCGCCGCTCGTGGAGCGTCGACGGCGCGCCTTCGCCTCGGTCGAGGCGCATGACGAGGCGCTGATCGCGCGCTGGAACGCCCGTGTCGGGGAGGGGGACGCGGTCTGGCATCTCGGCGACTTCGCGGCCCATGCCAGCCGGGAATACTGCGCCGCCGTCTTCGCGCAGCTCAACGGCGCCAAGCGTCTCGTGCGCGGCAACCACGACACCAACCGCGTGCTCGACCTACCCTGGGCCGAGCCGCCGGTGGAGAGCGCCCGGATCGGGGCACAGGACGCCTCGGGGCGACGCTGGCGGCTGTTCCTGTCGCACTACGCACACCGCGCCTGGCCCGGCCTGTGGCGCGAAACCCGTCACCTCTACGGCCACACCCACGCGACCCTGCCCGATACCAGCCGCTCCTGCGACGTCGGCGTGGATGCCTGGGATTTCTCGCCCGTCGGCCTCGCCGAGATCGTGGCGCGGCAGGATGCGGCGGACCGGGCGCCGGAGGAGATGCTTCGGCGCGGAATGCGCTGAGGATCGGCCGTCAGCTCAGGACCAGCGGCATCGCCTCGACATGCGTCTCGCAAAGCCCTCGCTGTTCCAGCGAACGCCCGAGCGCGGCCGTGAGCCCGGTCCCACCGGTGAACACGGCCAGGGCCGCGGGCGCGTCCGGCGCCCGCTCCGGCCGCTCTCCCAGGAGCTGGACGACGCGGCGGGCGATGGCCGGGGCCGGGTCGATCCAAGTGACCGGCCAGGGCGCGAGCCGCTCGAAGCGGGGCAGCAGCAGCGGATAGTGGGTGCAGGAGAGGCAGACCACGTCGGTGCGCTGCTCCTCCGCCTCGACGAAGCAGGGCGCGATCTCGGCCAGGATCGCCGCGTCCGAGACGGGCGCGCCCGCCATCTCCGCCTCGGCGTAGCGGGCGAGGTTCTTCGAACCCACCAGCGTCACCGCGCAATCGGCGGCGTAGCTGCGCACGAGGTCGTGGGTGTAGCTCCGGGCCACGGTGCCGGGCGTCGCGAGCAGCGAGACGAGGCGCGAGCGCGTCAGCGCGGCGGCCGGCTTGATCGGCGGCACCACGCCGACGAAGGGCGTGACGAAGCGCTGGCGCAGGGCCGGCAGCACCACGGTCGAGGCCGTGTTGCAGGCGATCACCACGAGATCGGGCGCGTGGCGGGCGAGCAGGCGCTCCATCACCGCGATCACCCGCGCCACGAGTTGCGGCTCGCTCAGGGCCCCGTAGGGAAAGGCCGCGTCGTCGGCGACGTAGAGATAGGCCGCATCCGGGCGGGCGCGGCGCACCTGCTCCAGCACGGTCAGACCGCCGAGGCCGGAATCGAAGACAAGGATGACCGGCTGTGGGTTGTGGGCCGGCGAGGCCGCGGAAAGGGTTGCCCCTGCCATCAGATCGATCCGCATGACCGTCACCCGGGCTCGCGCAGAATCCCTGGACCGTCATCCTGGGGTCCGCGGGGCGCCGAGTTTCGAAGCGCGACGGTTAAGGACACCTCACTGCGGCGGCAAAAAGGCTGCCGATACGGCGCGAAAACGCGGTCGGCGCGAGGGTGCGGCAAAGGGGTGCGACGAACGGCTTGGCCGTCCCGAGCGTTGTCATAGGACAATCGACTTCTATTTCCCGCGCCCAGCGGAGGAAGAGATTCCAACCATGGCAGCCGGCGCAGCACGTCTCACCTCTCCCGAGAGCCGCGCGGCCTTCCCGCCGCCGCCCCTCGACGCCCGTCCGATCGACCGCGACGCCTGGATCGCGGCCTTCCGCACCGTGCGCGACGAGACCGAGCGGCGCGCCGCCCCGCTCTCGCCGGAGGATCAGCAGATCCAGTCGATGGAGGATGCGAGCCCGACCAAGTGGCACCGGGCGCACACGACGTGGTTCTTCGAGCAGTTCCTGCTCGGCGCGCACCGGCCCGGCTACGCCCTCTACGACGAGCGCCTGCATTACCTGTTCAATTCCTACTACGTGCAGGCCGGGCCGCGTCAGCCGCGCTTCATGCGCGGGATGATCACGCGGCCCACCGCGCAGGAAACCGCCGCCTACCGCGCCCATGTCGACCGCGCCGTGACGGTGTGGCTGCGCGAGGCCTCCGACGAGGCGCTGGCGCAGGCGCTGCCGATCCTGGAGATCGGCCTCTACCACGAGCAGCAGCACCAGGAGCTGATGCTCACCGACATCCTGCACGCCTTCGCGCAGAATCCGCTCGATCCCGTCTACGAGGCGCGCTGGGCGATGCCTGCGGCGCAGGCATCCGCCGGCCGGACTGCCTTCGAAAGAGGCATCACGCAGATCGGCCACGACGGGACGGGTTTCGCCTTCGACAACGAGAGCCCGCGCCACGATGTCCTGATGCTGGGCGGCAGCATCGACCGGGGCCTCGTGACCAACCGCGACTGGCTCGCCTTCATGGCGGATGGCGGCTACGCGCGGGCCGAACTCTGGCTCAACGACGGCTGGGTCTGCGTCCAGCGGGACGCCTGGGAGGCACCGGGCTACTGGCGCCGCGAGGCGGATGGGTGGTCGACGATGTCGCTGGCCGGCCGCCGGGCGGTCGATCCGGCCGCTCCGGTCACCCATGTCAGCTACTACGAGGCGGATGCCTATGCCCGCTGGGCCGGGCGCGACCTGCCGGCGGAGGCCGAGTGGGAGGTCGCCGCCCGCGACGGCCTGATCGACGATGCCTTCGGCCTCGTCTGGCAATGGACCCGCAGCGCCTACGGTCCCTATCCGGGCTACCGGCCCGTGGCCGGGGCGCTCGGCGAGTACAACGGCAAGTTCATGTCGAACCAGTACGTGCTGCGCGGCTCCTCGGTCGCGACCGCGGAGGGGCATGCGAGCGTCGGCTACCGCAACTTCTTCTACCCTCATCAGCGCTGGCAGTTCACTGGCCTGAGGCTCGCCGACGCACAGGGCTGAGCCTGCCCGCCCCCTCCACCCTGTCAGCCCGCGGTCCCGGAGACACGCTTTGACGATCGATCCCCGCCTCTCGGACGCCTCTTCCGCCGAACCGGTCACGGAGGATGGCGTCTTCCTGGCCGATGTCTGGGACGGACTGGCGGCCGAGCCCAAGGTCCTGTCCGCCAAGTACTTCTACGACGCCGCCGGCTCGGCGCTGTTCGAGCGGATCACGGCCCTGCCGGAATATTATCCGACGCGCACCGAGCTGCGCATCCTCGACGAACGGGGCCCGGACATCGCCGCCCTGCTGCCGAAGGGGGCTGCCCTGGTGGAGTTCGGCAGCGGCTCCACCGCCAAGCTGCGGCGCCTGTTGCGGCACCTGCCCGACCTCTCGGCCTACATCCCGGTCGATGTCTCGGGCGCCTTCCTAACGGAGCAGGCCGAGACCCTGCGCGCGGACCTCCCCGACCTCACGGTCGAGCCCGTGGTCGCCGACTTCACCCGCCCCTTCACCCTGCCGGACGGCGTGCGCGACCGGCCGCTGGCGGGCTTCTTTCCCGGCTCGACCATCGGCAATTTCGAGCCCGGCGAGGCGGCGCGCCTGCTCGACGTGTTCGGCCGCATCCTGGGCCCCGGCGCGAGCCTGGTGATCGGCGTCGATCTCGTGAAGGACCGCGCGGTGCTGGAGGCGGCCTACGACGACGCGGCCGGCGTCACCGCCGCCTTCAACCTCAACCTCCTCCGCCGCATCCAGCGCGACCTCGACGCGGATATCGACGTGGAGAGCTTCCGCCACCGGGCCTTCTTCAACGCCGAGGCCTCGCGGATCGAGATGCATCTCGTCAGCCGCCGGGCGCAGACCCTACGCGTGGCCGGCCGCGGCTTCGCCTTCGAGGAGGGCGAATCGATCCACACCGAGAACAGCTACAAGTACACGCTCGACGGCTTCCGGGCGCTCGCCGCCCGCGCCGGCTGGTCCCCGGTCGAGGCCTGGACCGACGGCGATGGCCTGTTCTCGGTCCACGCCCTGCGGCGGGACGGCTGATCGGCGGCCGGCGCCCCGCGGAGGCGTCACGCTTCCGCGTTGCGTCGCGGCCGGAGCCGACGCAACAATCGGCGAGGACGACGCCATCGGCCGGAAATGCGGGCCGACCATGGTTAACGGCAACGCTTCCTCGGGAAGCGGAGCATTCCTCACGGAGCCGTTGCCATGCGTGCCGTCCTCGCCGCCGTCGTTTTCGCCACCCTTTCCATTGCCACCGACGCCGACGCGCGCACGACCGACGGTGCCGGGGAAGGCCGGGCGGCGGGCACGCTGACCTGCCGGACGCGGGACGACCTCGGCCTCGTCTTCGGCACCGCGCGGGTCGCGGCCTGCACCTTCGTGACCGGCAACGGCCGGCGCCAGACCTACGCCGCGCTCCTGCCGCCGCGGGTGGCCGAGGAGGGACGGCGCGTGCTGACTTGGCGGGTGGTCACCGCCGACGGCTCCAGCCGGGCGGGCCTTCTCGACGGGGCCTTCGCCGGCGACGAGGCCGGCCGCCTGCGCGGCCCGGCGGCTCTGCTCGCGCCGCTCGACGCGCCGGGCGAGACGAGCCTTCGGCTGGCGGCGCACGAGGGCCGGGTCGAGCTCGGCGCGCGCTGACGGCTACAGGCGGCAGGCGCCCGACAAAGCCTCGTTCTCGGCGCTGGTGAACAGCCGCGAGCGGACGTGGAAGCGCTTCTCGCGGCCGTTCTCCAGGGAGAACATGCCGCCGCGGCCGGGCACCACGTCGAGCATGATGTGGGTGTGCTTCCAGACCTCGAACTGCGAGCGCGAGATGAAGAAATCCGCGCCGCCGACCCGGCCGAGATGCACGTCGCCGTCGCTGGTGATGAAGTCGCCCACGGGGTAGCACATCGGCGAGGAGCCGTCGCAGCAGCCGCCCGACTGGTGGAACATCACCGGCCCGTACTCGGCCTTCAGCTCCTCGATCAGTTCGAGCGCGGCCGGCGTCGCGGTCACGCGCAGGGGCGTGCCGGCATTGTCGGCCTGCTCGGCGGTCACGGGCTCGATCCCCTCGGCGGGTTGGCTCGCGGGCTCGCTCATGGCTTCGTCTCCCTGATCGTCGGAACGCATTCGGTCCGGTGCGGCGGCAGGATAGCAGAGCCCGCCCCGCTCAGAACCCTGAGCACCCGCGCGAAGTGCCCGGCGCGTCTTGGACTTTTCGCCACCCTCAGGTGGCATCCGGGCGCTCGGCCCGACTTTTGCGACCCTTGGCGGAACGTCCGTGCGACGACGAGACAGCCGCCGAGGATGCGTCGATGAGCCTGCCCACCCCCGACCTTTCCGCACCGGTGGTGAAGACGACCTGTCCCTATTGCGGCGTCGGCTGCGGCGTGCTCGCCACGCCCGACGGGCGGGGCGGCGTGGCGATCGCGGGCGATCCCGATCATCCGGCCAATTTCGGCCGCCTCTGCTCGAAGGGCTCGGCGCTCGGCGAGACCGTCGACCTCAAGGACCGGCTGCTGTCGCCCACCGTCGACGGGCGGGCCGCGACCTGGGAGGGCGCGCTCGGCGCCGTCGCGGGCGGCCTGCGCAAAATCGCCGAGCAGCACGGGCCGGACGCCATCGCCTTCTACCTCTCCGGCCAGCTGCTGACGGAGGATTATTACGTCGCCAACAAGCTGGCCAAGGGCTTCCTCGGCACGCCGCATGTCGACACCAACTCGCGGCTCTGCATGTCCTCGGCGGTGGCGGCGCACCGCCGCGCCTTCGGCTCGGACACGGTGCCCGGCTGCTACGAGGATCTCGACGAGGCCGACCTGATCGTGCTCGTCGGCTCCAACGCCGCGTGGTGCCACCCGATTCTGTTCCGCCGCATGCTCGATGCGCGCAAGAACCGCGGCACGAAGATCGTCACCGTGGATCCCCGCCGGACACAGACCGGCGAGGAGGCCGACCTGCATCTCGGCCTCGAACCCGGCAGCGACACCGCCCTGTTCTCCGGCCTGCTGACGTATCTGGCCGGGCAGGGGAAACTCGACGGGCGCTTCATCGCGGAGCATACCGCCGGCTTCGAGGGCGCCCTGGAGCGCGCCCGGCAGATCGCGCCGGATGTCGCCGCCACCGCGCGGGCGACGGGCCTCGCGGAGGCCGACGTGCAAGCCTTCTTCGACCTCTTCGCCCGGACGGAGCAGGTGGTGACCGGCTTCAGCCAGGGGGCGAACCAGTCGGCGCAGGGGACCGACAAGGGCAACGCCATCATCAACTGCCACCTCGCCACCGGGCGGATCGGCCGGCCCGGCATGGGCCCGCTCTCGCTCACCGGCCAGCCCAACGCCATGGGCGGGCGCGAGGTCGGGGGACTGGCCAATATGCTGGCCGCCCACATGCACTTCGCCCCCGAGGAGGTGGACCGGGTGCGCCGCTTCTGGCGCGCGCCCAACATCATCACCGGCGAGGGCATGAAGGCGGTCGCGCTGTTCGAGGCGATCGAGCGCGGCAAGATCAAGGCGCTCTGGGTGATGGGCACCAATCCGCTGGTCTCGATGCCGCGGGCCGACCGCATCCGCGCGGCGATCCGGGGCCTCGACCTCTACGTCGTGTCGGAAGCCGTCGCCAACAGCGACAGCGCCCGTGCCACCGCCAAGAAGACCGTGCTGCTCCCCGCCCTCGCCTGGGGCGAGAAGGACGGCACGGTGACGAATTCCGAGCGGCGCATCTCGCGCCAGCGCGCCTTCCTGAAGGCGCCGGGGCAGGCGCGGGCCGACTGGGTGATCATGAGCGACGTGGCCCGGCGCCTGGGCCACGGCGAGGCCTTCGCCTACACCTCCGCCGTCGAGATCTTTCGCGAGCACGCCGCCCTCTCGGGCTTCGAGAACGACGGCACCCGCGACTTCGACCTCGGCGGCTTGGCCGAGATCGGCGCGCAGGCCTACGACCGGCACCTGCCGCTGCAATGGCCGGTGCCGAAGCGCGGGACGGAGGCGAAGCGGGGCCGCGCCCGGCTGTTCGCGGACGGGCGCTTCTACACCTTCGACCGGCGCGCCCGCTTCGTCGCGGTGCAGCCGCCGGCGCTGGCGCAGCCCGTCACGGCGGAGCGCCCGCTGGTGCTCAACACCGGCCGCATCCGCGACCACTGGCACACCATGACCCGCACGGGCAAAAGCCAGCGCCTCTCCGCGCACCGCGCCGTGCCCTTCGTGGAGATTCACCCCGACGACGCGGCCCGCTACCGCCTGACCGACGGCGGGTTTGCCCGCGTCACGACCGAACTCGGCGAGACGATCCTCGAAGTCACGGTCACCGACGGCATCCGGCCCGGCTCGATCTTCGCGCCGATGCACTGGAGCGACATGACCGCCTCGCACGGACGCGCCGCCGCACTCGCCCGCGGCATTCCCGATCCCGTCTCGGGCCAGCCCGAGTTGAAGGCGACGCCCGCCGCGATCGAGGCGGTGGCCTACCGCTCCCGCGGCTACCTGCTGACCCGGGAGACGCACGCGGCACCCGCCGGCTGGTGGTGGGCGCGGGCGACCGTCGCGGGCGGCTCCGGCCTGCTCTTTGCCGCGGGGGAGGGCTCGCGGGAGATGGCGCTGGCGGTCCGCGGGATGTTCCCCGGCCACGAACTCGCCGAATACGTCGACCATGCCCGCGGGCTCTATCGCTGCGCGGTCTATGCGGGGGACCGGCTCGTCGCCGCGCTCGCCGTGGCGCCGGGCGACCGGCGCCCGGAATGGGAGCTCGCCAAGGGGGTCTTCGCCGCCCCGGCGATCGACGCGGTGGACCGGCGCAGCCTGCTCTCCGGGCGCGCCGCGACGGCCTCGGCCGGCCCGGTCATCTGCGCCTGCCACGGCGTCGGACTCGACACCATCAACGCGGCGATCGGCGCCGGAGCGGGCTCGGTCGAGGCGGTGGGGGCGGCCTGCAAGGCGGGAACGAATTGCGGCTCCTGCATCCCCGAGATCCGCAAGCTGCTGCCGCAGGCGCTTGCGCGCAGCGCCGCGTAGGGGCAGTTTTCACCCAGCCCGTCCCACTCTCGCCCTCATCCTGCGGTGCTGCAAGACAGCTTCAAGGGAGGGCTCCAGAGACCGCGCGATCCCTGGAGGCTCCTTCGAGGCCTCCGCTTCGCTCCGGCACCTCAGGATGAGGGATGGGGCCTGGGATCACGAGTCGAGTCGCACACGAAAAGATCATGAGCACGCCCCGCCAACCCCGCGAAACCCGCGCCGGCCTCGAGCCGCTGGCGGTGCTGCCCGTCTTCGTGCCGCTTCAGGACAAGCGGGCCGTGCTCGCCGGCTCCAACGGCGGCGCGCCCTGGAAGGTGAAGCTGCTGGCCGCCGCCGGCGCCCGGGTCGATGTCTACGCCGAGGAGCCCAGCGAGGAGCTGCGCGGCGTGCCTGCCGAGATCGCCGCCGGCTCGGTGACGCTGCACCGGCGGCGCTGGACACCCGAGGATCTGGCGGGCGCCGCCTTCGCCATCGGCGCGATGGAGGACGAGGACGATTGCATCGCCTTCGTCGCGGCGGCGCGCGCGGCCGGCGCCATCGTCAACGCCGTCGACCGGCCGCACCTGTGCGACGTGAAGTTCGGCGCCATCGTCAACCGCTCGCCGCTGGTCGTCGGCATCTCGACGGAGGGCGCCGCCCCGGTCTTCGGGCAGACGGTGCGGGCGCGCATCGAGGCGATGCTGCCCCGCGGCTTCAAGCACTGGGTCGCGGCGGCGCGCGACTGGCGCGAGACCGTCTCCGCCCGCTTCCACGGCTTCGCCGAGCGGCGCGGCTTCTGGGAACGCTTCACCGACCGCGCCTTCGCCGAGCCGGACCGGGCGCCGACGGAGGCCGACCTGTCCGACCTGCTGGGGCAGGCCGAGGCGCTGCCGATGGGCGGCGCGGTGACGCTGGTGGGCGCCGGGCCGGGCGACGCCGAACTCCTGACGCTCAAGGCCCTGCGGGCTCTGCGCAACGCCGACGTGATCCTCTACGACGACCTCGTCGCGCCCGAAATCCTCGACTACGCCCGCCGCGAGGCCCGCACCATGCTGGTGGGCAAGACCGGGCACGGCCCCTCCTGCCGCCAGGACGACATCAACGCGCTGATGGTCTCGCTCGCCAAGTCCGGCAAGCAGGTGGTGCGCCTCAAATCCGGCGACCCGCTCGTGTTCGGCCGGGCCGGCGAGGAGATCGAGGCCTGCCAAGCCGTGGGCATCCCCTGCACCATCGTCCCCGGCGTCAGCGCGGCGCAGGGCGCGGCGGCCGCGCTCGGCGTGTCGCTGACCCATCGCGACGCGGCCCGGCGCCTGCAATTCGTCACCGGCCACGACCGGCGCGGCGCCCTGCCCGACGACCTGAACTGGGGGGCGCTGGCCGACAGAAGCGTCACCACCGTCGTCTACATGCCCAAGCGGACGCTCGCCGCCCTGCTGGAACGGGCCGTGGCCGAAGGGCTCGCCCCGGAGACGCCGGCGCTCGTCGTGTTCAACGCGACGCGGGCCAGCCAAGCGACGGTGGCCGGCACCGCCCGCGACTTGGCCGGGCGCGTCGAAGCCTCGGGCCTGGAAGGGCCGGCGATCCTGATGGTTGGCGAGGCCCTGCGCCGGCACGGGGCGCGGGCGGACGAATCCGCCCCGGAGATTCAAGCCGAGGCCTCCTGATGGTGGCCGCCCGGCCGTTCGCGCGGCAGGGTCCCGGCTCGCAAAAAGCTCCGCCGCCGCGCCCCCGCGACGGGAAACCGCGGAGACTTTTCCACTTCTTTGGCGAATCGCTCATCTTGAGTCGGTAACAAGCCGCGCCGGCGGATCGCCCGCGGCCGTCGCCCACCGCTCAACCTCGAAGAGCCTCGTAGAGCCCATGCGTCTGTCCCGCCGCGTTCTTCTGCCCATCGCCGCCTTCGTGGCGGGCCTCGTCGCGCTCTCCGCCGCGGCAGTCGTGACGCTGGTGCCCCAGCAGCAGGGCGGGGCGACCGGCATCGGCGGCCCCTTCACCCTGGTGAACCAGGACGGCAAGACCGTGAGCGAGCGCGACTTCGCCGGCCAGCCCTACCTGATGTTCTTCGGCTTCACCCATTGCCCGGACATCTGCCCGACGACGCTGCAGCAGGTCGGCGACGTGCTGGCGGCCCTGGGCCCCAAGGGTGATGCGCTCAAGGTCGCCTTCGTCACCGTGGACCCGGAGCGCGACCGGCCCGAGACGCTGAAGACCTACCTGTCGAGCTTCGATCCGCGCATCACCGGCCTGACCGGCAGCCCGGAGCAGGTGGCCGCGGCGGTCAAGACCTTCCGCGCCTACGCCAAGAAGGTGCCGAGTTCCGGCGGCGACTACACCATGGAGCACACTGCGCTCGTCTACCTCATGAACGCCCGCAACGGCTTCGTCGGCGCGGTCAACCTGAACCGGCCGGCGCCGGAGACGGCGGCGGAGCTGGCGAAGCGGATCTGAGCCCGGCGCTCACCCGGCCCGCGAGCGCGCCGCTGCGCGAATGGCGCGCCAGCCCGTGTTCGGTCTTGTTCCAGCGATGCGGGTGACGGGCGAGTTCGAACACGGCGAGCCACGCCGCGAGGCTGACCAGCAGGTAGTAGGCCGGCAGGAGCGCCACGAGGGGCAGGAGGTCGTGCCAGCCCCGCCGGAGGCAGCCGACGATCCCCGGAAGCCAGATCGCGGCGAGCCCGCCGAGGAAGATCGTCCAGGCGCCCGCCCGGGTGAGGTAGCGCAGGAGACCGCCCCCGCCCTCGTCCAGCATCAATTCGGCGAGGCCGCCGACCAGCATGAACGGGTAGAACAGGGCCGAGACGACGGTGCCCGGCAACAGGGCCAGCGCGCACAGGCTCTCCGCCGGTCCGAGCCGGCGGTAGGTCTCGCGCGGGAAACGCCCATGCGTGGCGCTGGTCTGCAGAAAGCCCTTCATCCAGCGGGTGCGCTGGCTCAGCCACGCGGCGGGGCACTTGGGCGCCTCCTCGAAGGTCGAACTCGGCAGGTCGCCGACATGGTAGCCCGCGAGCGCCAGGCGCAGACCGAGATCGGCATCCTCGGTGACGTTCCACGGGTCCCATCCATGGAGACGCCGCAGCACGTCGGTGCGGAAATGCGTCGAGGTGCCCCCGAGCGGGGTCGGCATGCGCCACGCGGCGAGCGCCGGGCCGAGCACGTCGAACAGGGCCGCATACTCGATGGCGAACAGGCGGGGCAGCCAGCCGTCCCCGTGGTTGTCGATGACGAGGCGGCCCTGCAGGCAGGCGACGGACGGGGCGGCGGCGGAAAAAACCGCCGCGGCGACCCGCAGTTGATCCGGCTCGATCACGTCCTCCGCGTCGTAGACCACGAGGAGGTCCCCGCGGGCGAGCGGCAGGGCAGCGCAGAGCGCCCGGGGCTTGGTGCGCGGCAGGCCTTCGGGCACGGTGACGATCTCGAAGCGGGGTGGCAGCGGCACCGCTCGCAGGGCCGCAGCGGTCTCGGGATCGCCCGCTTCCAGCAGGAACTTGATGTCGAGTTTCGCCGCCGGATAGTCGAGCCGGCCCAGGCTGTACACGAGCCGCGGAATGACTCGCGCCTCGCGATGGAGGGCGACGAGGATGGTGTAGGTCGGCAGGGCTTCGTCCGGCAGCCCGGGACGCGCGAGGCGCGCGGCTTCGGGCGCCGCGCGCATCGCGACCGCGGCGAGGCGGAAGGTCAGCAGGGCGATCATCAGGACCTGGACGAGCGTCAGCAGAACGAGGCTGGTGAGCGTCGGCAGGCGGATCAGCAGGGTGAGAAGAGCGAGGGCAAGGGCGATGAGCGCGAGGTCGATTGCCTGCAGCCCCGGACGGCAGGACCATTCGGGATGCCGGCGCTCCAGACTCTCGGAGGCATCCCGAGCGATCCCGTCTCCGTTCCGGGCGAAGACCGCCAGCCGCAGAGCGGTCGGCGTGGTGATGGCGGGTGGAGCATCCAGTCGGCCTGCCGCCGCGATCAGCCGGGCCACCGCCCTCCCGCGGGGTGCGGCGACGATGCGATGGCACGCATCCCGCCCGAGCGGTGCGGCGCCGACGACGAGACAGTCCGGGTAGCGCAGATCCTCGGCGAGAGCGAAGCCGTCCGCGAGGAAGCGCGTCCCAAGATGGCGTGCCAGCGCTTGGTAGAAGCGCTCCTCGGAGAGCAGCCCCTCGTTGAGGAGCGCGGTGGCCGCATCGGTGCCGCAGCGGCGCGCCGTGCGCACGGCCTGCTCCAGAACCACGAGCGGGATGCCCTCGGTTGCCAGGAAGCCGATCTCCGGCGGGAGCGGTATGATCCGGGCGCTGCGGCGGCGTTCGACGTTTGACAGGGCGACGGCTCCCTGCGAGCCCGCACCGTGCTAGGGAGAGATATGGGCCCGAACCCCTCCGACTGCGTGTATCGCTCCATTAACGCAACCCTTGCGTCAATTAACCATTTCCGGTTGCGCGCCGTCATGGGTACGGCGGCGATGAGTTTGCTCGCCAGCGTTGCACAGGCGCAACAAGCCCCACCGGCTGCACCGGCCGAGCCCCCCGCGGTTGCCGTGCCGAACTTCTGGAATCCGCGCGCCCGCGGTGAGCGCGTCGAGGCGCCTCAGACGGGCCGCGCCGTGCGCTTCATGACCGACGACGAGTTCCCGCCGCTGCATTTCGCGGGGCCGGACGGCGCCCCGACCGGCTTTTCCGTGGAGTTGGCCCGCGCCGTCTGCGAACGGCTCTCGATCGCCTGTACGGTCCAGGCGCGCCGCTTCGACACGCTGCTCGATGCCCTCTCCGACAAGCAGGGGGACGTGGTGGCTGCCGCCATCCCGCTGACGCCGGGCCTGCGGGCGCGCTTCCTGGCGACGCGTCCCTATTTCCGCTGGCCGGCCCGCTTCGTCGCCCGCCGCGACCGCGGCCTGCCCGCACCGTCGGCCGCCGCACTCGCCGAGCGGTCGGTCGCCGTCGTTGAGGGGAGCGCGCACGAGGCCTATCTCAAGGCCTACTTCCCCAAGGCCGCGAGAAAGACCTTCACCGACCTCGCTTCGGCGGAAAGCGCGCTACGGCGGGGCGAGGTCGATTACCTGTTCGCGGACGGGCTGAACCTCGCCCTGTGGCTGAACGGACAGGAGGCGGAGAATTGCTGCGCCTTCTCGGGCGGCGATTATCTCGAGAACCGCTATTTCGGCGAGGGCATCGGCCTCGTCACGCGCACCGAGGACGCCGCGCTGGCCCGCGCCCTCGACGACGCGCTCCAGCGTGTCTGGGACGACGGGAAGTACACCGAACTCTACCTGCGGTTCTTCCCCGTCAGCCCGTTCTGAGGGCCCGGCCTATCGCCGTCCCCCCGCCGCCCGGCGCGGCGCGGCGGAGCGGGCCATGCCCGCATCCTCCTCGAACAGTTCGGCGAGCTTCTCCGTCATCGCGCCGCCGAGTTCCTCCGCGTCGATGATGGTGACGGCGCGGCGGTAATAGCGCGTCACGTCGTGGCCGATGCCGATGGCCAGCAATTCCACCGGCGAGCGGGTCTCGATCTCCTCGATCATGTAGCGCAGGTGGCGCTCCAGGTAATTGCCGGGATTGACCGAGAGGGTCGAGTCGTCGACCGGCGCGCCGTCGGAGATCACCATCAGGATGCGGCGCTGCTCGGGACGCGCCAGCAAGCGCTTGTGCGCCCAGTCCAGCGCCTCGCCGTCGATGTTCTCCTTGAGCAGGCCCTCGCGCATCATCAGCCCGAGGTTCTTGCGCGCACGCCGCCAGGGGGCGTCGGCACTCTTGTAGATGATGTGGCGCAGGTCGTTGAGGCGGCCGGGTGCGGGCGGCTTGCCGCCCGCCAGCCACGCCTCGCGGGATTGCCCGCCCTTCCAGGCCCGGGTGGTGAAGCCGAGGATTTCGACCTTCACGCCGCAGCGCTCGAGCGTGCGCGCGAGGATGTCGGCGCAGGTCGCCGCGACCGTGATCGGGCGCCCGCGCATCGAGCCGGAATTGTCGAGCAGCAGCGTGACGACGGTGTCGCGGAAGTTGGTGTCCTTCTCCTGCTTGAAGGAGAGCGGCTGGAACGGGTCCGTGACGACGCGGACCAGACGGGCCGGATCGAGCTGGCCCTCCTCGAGATCGAAATCCCAGGCGCGGCTCTGCTGGGCCAGAAGGCGGCGCTGGAGCCGGTTGGCGAGACGGCCGACGACCCCCTGGAGATGGGCGAGCTGCTTGTCGAGGTAGCTGCGCAGGCGCGCCAGCTCCTCGGCGTCGCACAGCTCCTCCGCCTCGACGATCTCGTCGAAGCGCGGGTTGTAGACCTTGTAGTCGGGGCCGGCCCGCTCGTTGCCGCGCTGCGACGGCGGACGCCACGATTCAGAGGCCTCGTCCGATTCCGAATCCTCGGCCTCTTCCGGAAGCTCGCCCGAGGGCGCGTCGGCGGATTCGGTGGCGCCCTCGTCCAGATCGTCGGTGGCCTCGTCGTTCACCTCGATCTCGGCGCGGTCTCCCTGAGACTGCTCCTCGGCCTCGCCCTCGCTCGGGCTCTGCTCGTCGTCCTGGGCCTGGTTCTCGTCCTCGTCGCTCTCGTCGTCCCGGTCGAGCGGGCTCTCGTCGGCCATGTCGAGAGAGGAGAGCAGGTCGCGCACGGAGCGGGCGAAGCTGCGCTGGTTCTCGATCGATCCGAGCAGGCCGTCGAGGTTCTTGCCGGCCCGTGCCTCGATATGCTCGCGCCAGAGATCGACGATGCGGGCGGCGGCCGGCGGCGGCTTCTGCCCGGTCAGGCGCTCGCGCACCATCAGGGCGACGGCATCCTCCATCGGCGCGTCGGCGCGGTCGGTGATGGTCTCGTACTTGCCGCCGCGGTGGTAGCGGTCCTCCAGCATCGCGGTGATGTTGGCGGCCACGCCATCGAGCCGGCGCGAGCCGATCGCCTCGACGCGGGCCTGCTCCACCGCGTCGTAGACCGCGCGGGCGGCGGAATTCTCGGGGGCGAGCCGGCGGTGGACGCCTGAGTCGTGGCAGCCGAGGCGCAGGGCCATGGAGTCCGAATGGCCCCGCAGGATCGCCGCATCCTCGGCGGTGATGCGGCGGGTGGGCTCGGGCAGGCGCGCCTTGTCGCCGATCAGGGCCGGCCGGTCGCTGGCATAGGTGACCTCGATGTCGGGCCGCTTGGCGATGGCGCGCAGGCAGCCGGCCACGGACCGCTTCAGCGGTTCGGCGCCGGGTTCCTTGCGGTCGCCGGTCTTGGGGCGGTTGGTGAGGGCCATGGCGTTACCGGTCGATGTCGAGATCGAAGGGACGATTCTGAATGTCGCCCCAGGAATACGGCTGCTCCTGCGGGAAGTCGCTCTCGATCAGCCCGGTCTCCTGCGCCGCCCACCGGACCGCGCTCTCATAGGCCTCGTCGCAAGCCTCCTCGATCCGCGATTTCAGGCCGGGGTTCTTGTGGAGCAGCCGTGCGATCCGCGAGCGCTGCTCGGCGATGCTGCAGACCCGACTGCGGCTGCGCCGCTCCGGCTGCTGATCCCATTTCAGCATGTGCATCAGGAGGACGCGGAGGGCGCTTTCCAGCCGGTGGTACTGCGCGATCCCCACGTCGTCGAGTTCCTCCGCGATGTTCGCGAGGTCGAGGGCATCGACGCGGCCCGCGCGCAGATGCTCCACCTGTTCCCGGACCCAGGAATAGAGGTCGTCCTCGTAGCGGGTGCCGCGCCGGCTCGATACGCCCGCGGCGCCCTCGGAAGGCGCGCGCGCGGCGTCGGCCTCGCTCGTCGCAGTCTGCCGCGCCACGGGCTCCTCCATGCCGATCAGCTCAGCGCGACGTTGAGCGCGCTCTCGGGCAGTTCCTTGCCGAAGGCGCGCTGGTAGAACTCGGCGACCAGGGGCCGCTCCAGCTCGTCGCACTTGTTGAGGAAGGTCACCCGGAAGGCGAAGCCGATGTCGCGGAAGATGTCGGCGTTCTCCGCCCAGGTGATGACCGTGCGCGGGCTCATCACGGTGGAGAGGTCGCCGTTCATGAAGGCGTTGCGGGTGAGGTCCGCCACGCGCACCATCCGGTTCACCGTGTCGCGCCCGCTCTCGCTCTGGTAGTGCGTCGCCTTCGAGAGCACGATGTCGACCTCGCGGTCGTGCGGCAGGTAGTTCAGGGTGGTGACGATCGACCAGCGGTCCATCTGGCCCTGGTTGATCTGCTGCGTGCCGTGATAGAGGCCCGAGGTGTCGCCGAGACCCACCGTGTTGGCGGTGGCGAACAGCCGGAAGCCCGGATGCGGGCGGATGACGCGCTTCTGGTCGAGCAGCGTCAGGCGGCCCGAGACCTCCAGCACCCGCTGGATCACGAACATCACGTCGGGGCGCCCGGCATCGTACTCGTCGAAGACGAGGGCGACGTTGTTCTGCAGCGCCCAGGGCAGGATGCCGTCCTGGAAGGCGGTGACCTGCTTGCCGTCCTTGAGGACGATGGCGTCCTTGCCGACGAGGTCGATGCGCGAGACGTGGCTGTCGAGGTTGATCCGGATGCAAGGCCAGTTCAGCCGCGCCGCCACCTGCTCGATATGCGTCGACTTGCCGGTGCCGTGATAGCCGGTGACCATGACGCGGCGGTTGCGGGCGAAGCCGGCCAGGATCGAGAGCGTGGTCTCCCGGTCGAAGATGTAGTCCGGATCGAGGTCCGGCACGTGCTCCTCGGGTTCGGAATAGGCCGGCACCTTGAGATCGAGGTCGATGCCGAACACCTCGCGGACGGAGACCTGGCGGTCGGGCAGGGAAGCGGGCGTATCGTCAGACAGCATACGGAACCTCATGGGGGCGGTCGCGCGGACCTCGCCGGGTCCCGCGCCACCGCGCTTCGAACGTCAATTCACCTGCCGGTCGGCCTGCCGGGAAGCGGGCTGATCTCTTCCTTAATCACCGGCCGCAGGCATCGCCAAGGGGCTTGGCCAAGGACTCGGCGAAGGACTTGAACAGTCTCGCGCACCCGGATCGGCCTCGAAGCCGGTGGCGCGATCTTGCATGATATAGGTCGTCCGCGCGGGATTGCTGCCCCGCCGGGTGTCGGGGGGACCGGCGTCGGACGCATTCCAGCGCGGGCGTCCGCCTCCGTGGCGTGCATCCTTCGTGCCGACGCCCCTGTGCCGGACGCGGCCTCAGGACATCCCGGCGGCGCGCAGCACGTCGTGGGCGCGGATGATGTCGCGCAGGCGCTCCTCGAAGGAGCGGTCGCCGCCATTGGCGTCGGGGTGGAAGCGCTTCACCAGGGTCTTGTACTGCGCCTTGATCGCCGCGGAATCCGCGTTCTCGTCGAGGCCCATGACGTCGAGCGCCTTGCGCACGGCGGCCGAGTGGCGGGGACGCTGCGGCTCGGGCGCCGCCTGACGCCGCGAGGCTCCGCCGCCGAGCCCGTTGGCGCGCAGCACGCCGAGAGGATCGGCATAGGCCCAGTCCCGCTCGGCCTCGGGCTTGGCGCCGGGCTTGGCACGATGCGCCTTGTCGCCGCTGCCGGCGGCCGCGTTCACGCCCATCGACCAGGTCGGCCGATGACCGATGATCGCGTCCTTCTGGTAGGCCTCGACCGCGGCGTCGTTCATGCCGTCGAAGTAATTGTAGGTGGCGTTGTAGGCGCGCACGTGGTCGATGCAGAAGCGCCAGTACTGGCCCTCCTGCTTGCGTCCCTTCGGAGCGCGGTAGAGGCCGGGATGGGTGCAGCCGGTCGCCTCGCACCCCGTCTCGGCCGTCGCCGCGCCGGCGCTCGCCCCCGAGCGCGCATTCGCCCGCGCGCCCGTCTTCGCTCCCGACTTGGGATCGTCGCAGGTCGGCTTGATGCGGATGCGGTCGAACAGCGGCGAGTTGAGATCCATGACGGGCCGATTATGAGGGGTGGGCGCGCCGACGAAAAGGCCGTCGGGCCTGATGACGCATGCACCGATCCGGGGTTGACGCTCCGGGGGCAAAAAAGTGCCGGTGACGCAGCGTTCCGGGCCATCGTCCCCGGAGCGGGGCGTCTCCCGCCGTTCGGCCGCCGGCCGGCCGGAAGTGGCCGCGGCTCCCACCGATTCAGACGCTGCGTCGAGCTTACGAGGACAGGATGACCGGGACCCTGAAGGACTGGATCGCCGGGCGGCTCGGCGCCGAACTGGCGCCGACCGCGCTGGAGGTGATCGACGAATCGCACCTGCATGCCGGTCATTCCGGCGCGCGGCCGGAGGGCGAGACCCATTTCCGGCTCGATGTCGTCTCGGCGGCGTTCGAGGGCAAGAGCCGGGTCGAGCGTCACAGGCTCGTCAACGGGCTTCTCGACGATGCATTCAAGCGCGGGCTTCACGCCCTGGCGGTGCGCGCCCGCACGCCGGGCGAGGCCGGCTGACGCAGGCCGGCAGGCACCGCCAGGAAGAGGGGGCATCGGCCGTGGCGCTTCGCTGCACGCCGCAGATCGAGATCGACGAGGCCGAGATCGAGGAGAGCTTCGTGCGCGCCTCGGGTCCGGGCGGTCAGAACGTCAACAAGCTCTCCACCGCCGTGCAATTGCGCTTCGACGTGCGCCGCTCGCGCAGCCTGCCCGACGCGGTGGCGGTGCGGCTGATGCGGCTCGCCGGGCGCCGCCTGACGGGGGAGGGGGTTCTCGTCCTCACCGCACAGCGCTTCCGCACCCAGGAGCGCAACCGGGCGGATGCCCGCGAGCGCCTCGCCGCACTGGTGGCCGAGGCCGCGGTGCCGCCCACGCCCCGGCGCGCGACCCGGCCGACGCTGGCCTCGAAGAAGCGGCGCCTGGATGAAAAAGGCCGCCGCAGCAGCGTGAAACGGCTGCGCGGCGGCCCGGGCGATGACGGTTAGTTCTCGGAAAAGTCCGCCCGGGGCGGTGGAATCGCCGCTCCGGGACGGGAGGTGAGGCGGGCGATCAACCGGCAGCGGCGGGAGCGGTGGCGGTGGGCTTGGCCTCCGGGTGCGCGTCGGGCTGCGGGGCAGCGACGCCGGAGACGTAGGGCGTGTCCTTCAGGGCCATCGTCAGCACCAGCGAGATCAGCGCCAGGACGGCTGCGGCGCCCGCGGGGAACAGGAAGGCGCGCTCGCCGAACCATCCGTGCAGGAAGCCCCCGACCACCGCGCCGGTGCTGAGCGCCCCCCAGAGCGGCGCCTGAAGCCAGAAGGACGGGGCCGGCTTGTGCAGGATCAGGTTGGCCACGCCCGCGCCGAACCGGACCACCGTGCCGGTGACGTAGGTCAGCGCGAGGCTGCGCCCCGCCTCGTCCTGCAGCGTCGCGTTCTGGATGCCGAGCGCCAGCACGATCGGATAGGCGTGGAGCGGGAAGGCGGTGGTGCCAAAGGGCACGAACAGGCCGACGGCGAACAGGACCGCCTGGATGCTGAGCAGGACCGAGAGGCGGAAGCGGCCGGACCAGGCGGCGATGAGCGTGCCGATGCAGGCGCCGAAGCAGAACACGGCGATCACGCTGGCGAACCGGGTGGTCCCGTCCCAATCGTACCCGGACACGGCGGCGCCGAAGCGCGTCGTGTTTCCGCTCATGAACGACATGAAGAGCTGCGAGAATTCGAGGAAGCCGATTGCGTCCGCCGCACCCGCGATGCCCGATAGCACCAGGGCAAAGGGGACTCTCGTCACCGGGCTTGCCGGAAACGCCTTGTTCGACTCGTCAGCCATCGCTTTCCCTGATGTTGCCACGCAGCATAACGGTATTACGGGCGAGGGGTTGCCTCCATCGCATCCCATCAATTCACGTATTTGTGTAGGACGATAATCCGGCCGGGCACGTCGGAATTCCGCTGCCTTCGGATCGCTGCCGGTTCCATCGCGGCGAGCGCGAGACCGGACCGGGCCGCGGCCCCGCGCAGGTAGCCGTCGGCATGGGCGTAGCGCCCGTCCGGCCCGAGCACGACGCCACCGGCCCCATCCGCCGGCGATTGCACGGTGAAGGCCGCAAGGCCGCCGGGACGCAGCGCGCGGGCGATGCCGGTCAGCGCGGGGTCGAGATTCCCGAGATAGATGAACACGTCCGCCGCCACGATCAGGTCGGCACGCTCCTCCGGCTCCCCGGCGAGAAAGGCGACGAGATCGGCCTCCTCCAGGCGCGCGTAGCGGCCGGTGCGGCGGGCGAGCGCCAGCATGGCGGGAGAAAGGTCGCAGCCGGCGAGGCACCCGGTCCGCCCCTCCAGGGCTCGTCCCATCAGGCCCGTACCGCAGCCGAGATCGAGCGCCGCCGGGAAGTGCCGTGCCGCACCCGGCAGCGCATCGAGCGCGGCGATCATCCGCTCCGGCCCGCAATAGCCGAGTTCACCCACCAGATGCCGCTCGAAGCGCGGGGCGTAGCCGTCGAACAGGCTCCGGACATAGGCCGGCGACATCGCCGCGAGCACGTCTCCGCCCCCGAGCGCTGCCGCGCGCAGCCGACTGCCGAGGGCGTCCTCGGGGTCGAGGTCGAGCACGCGCGCGAAGGCGGACAGAGCCGCCCGCCGGTCGGTCTCGTTGCCGCCCGTGCCGAAGGCGGTCTCGCGGGCCCGCCCGAGCAGGAACCAGGCCGGGGCGTAGGCGGGTGCGATCTCCAGAACCTGCTCCGCCATCTCCGCGGCGCCCGCCGGGTCGCCCTCGGCCAGGCAAGCCTCGGCGTAGGCGTAACGGCGATCGGCGAGCAGGTCGCCGGAGGAGCGCTGGCGGGACATGGCGTGCAAACGAGCCGAACGAGGGCGGAGCGGAAGGGACGCCCTATATCCCGGCCGATGTCGCAGCGCGCCTCCGATCTTCTCACCCTCACCCGCGAGGGCCTCTACTGCCCGCTCGGGCGCTTCCATGTCGATCCGACCCACCCCGTGGAGCGGGCGCTGATCACGCACGGCCATGCCGACCACGCCCGGGCCGGCCACGGGACGGTGCTCGCCATCCCCGAGACCCTGCGGATCATGGCGGTGCGCTACGGCGCGGCCTTTTGCACCACGCGCCAGGAGGCCCGGCTCGGCGAGCGGATGCGGATCGGCGACGTGAGCGTGTTCTTCGCCCCCGCCGGCCACGTGCTGGGTTCGGCCCAGATCGCCATCGAGCGGGGGGGCCAGCGCATCGTCGTCTCGGGCGATTACAAGCGTGCTCCTGACCCGACCTGCCTGCCCTTCGAGGTGATACCCTGCGACGTGTTCATCACCGAGGCCACCTTCGGCCTGCCGGTCTTCCGCCATCCCGACACGCGGGTCGAGGTGCGCAAGCTGATCGAGTCGGTGACGCTGTTCCCGGAGCGGGCCCACATCGTCGGCGCCTACGCGCTCGGCAAGGCGCAGCGGGTGATGGCGCTGCTGCGGGAGGAGGGGTGGGACCGGCCGATCCACCTGCACGGGGCGATGGAGAAGCTGACGGCCCTCTACAAGGAGGAGGGCATCGCCCTCGGCGAGACGCCGAAAGTGGTGGCGGCCGAGCGCAAGGACCTGCACGGGGCGATCGTGCTCTGCCCGCCGTCCTCGATCCAGGACCTGTGGTCGCGAAAGTTTCCCGATCCGGTCACCGCCTTCGCCTCGGGCTGGATGCGGGTGCGCGCCCGCGCCCGGCAGAAGGGCGTCGAGCTGCCGCTGGTCATCTCCGACCATTCCGACTGGCCGGACCTGTGCCGGACGATTCGCGACACGGGCGCCGGGGAGGTCTGGGTCACCCACGGGCAGGAAGACGCGCTGGTGCACTGGTGCGGGACGCAAGGCATCCGCGCCAAGCCGCTGCACCTGCTGGGCTACGGCGACGACGGCGAGGCCGAGCCCGATCCCGGGCACGACCCGAAGATGGAGGAGGCCTCGGCGTGAACGACTTCGCCCACCTTCTCGACCGCCTCGCCTACGAGCCGCGCCGCAACGCCAAGCTGCGCCTGCTCCAGGACTTCTTTGCCAGCACGCCCGATCCCGAGCGCGGCTGGGCGCTCGCCGCCATGACCGGCGGCCTCACCTTCCGCGAGGCCAAGCCGGCGCTGATCCGGGGCCTCGTGGAGGAGCGGGTCGATCCGGTCCTGTTCGCGCTCTCGCACAACTACGTCGGCGATCTGGCCGAGACCACGGCGCTGATCTGGCCGGGACCGAACGAAAACCCTCCCCCCACAGAGGGGGGAGGGCAGTGGCCCGGCCCCGGCCACAACAACCCGCCCCCTTCCGTCCCCACCCTCGCGGAGGTCGTGGAGACGCTGACCGGCACCCCGAAGCGCGAACTGCCGCGCCATCTCGCGCACTGGCTCGACGCCCTCGACGAGACCGGGCGCTGGGCGCTCCTCAAGCTCGTGACCGGCAACCTGCGCGTCGGCGTCTCGGCCCGGCTCGCCAAGACCGCGGTGGGCGCGCTCGGCGGTCACGAGGCGGATGCGGTGGAGGAGGTCTGGCACGGGCTGAAGCCGCCCTATGCCGAGCTGTTCGCCTGGGTGGAGGGCAGGGGCGAGCGGCCCGAGAGCCGCAACCCGGCGCCGTTCCGCCCGCCGATGCTCTCGCACCCGGTCGAGGAATTCGAGGATCTCGACAAGCTCGAGCCGGAGGCGTTCTCCGCCGAGTGGAAGTGGGACGGCATCCGCGTCCAGCTCGCGGGTGGGCGCGACGGCCAGGGACGCCAAGTCCAGAAAATCTACTCGCGCACCGGCGAGGACATCTCCGAGGCCTTCCCCGATCTTGCCGAGGCGATCACCTTCGAGGGCGCGATCGACGGCGAGTTGCTGATCCTGCGCGAGGGCCGGGTGCAGAGCTTCAACGTGCTGCAGCAGCGCCTCAACCGAAAGGCGGTGACGGCCAAGCTGCTGGACGAGTTCCCGGCCCATGTGCGGGCCTACGACGTGCTGTCGGCCGGGGGCGAGGACTTACGCCTGCTGCCCTTCGCCGAGCGACGCCCCCGGCTCGAAGCCCTGGTGCGCGAACTCGACCACGCCCGCATCGACCTCTCGCCCCTCGTGCCCTTCGCGAACTGGGAGGCGGTCGCCGCCGCCCGCGCCGACCCGGCCTCGGCCGGCGCGGGGGCGGATGCCGACGCGGTCGAGGGCGTGATGCTCAAGCGGCTCAACAGTCCCTACCTGCCGGGCCGGCCGAAGGGCCCCTGGTGGAAGTGGAAGCGCGAGCCCTACGTGGTCGATGCGGTGATGATGTACGCCCAGCGCGGCCACGGAAAGCGCTCGTCCTTCTACTCGGACTACACCTTCGGCTGCTGGCGCCAGGGCGCCGAGGGCGAGGAGCTGGTGCCCGTGGGCAAGGCCTATCACGGCTTCACCGATGCCGAGCTGGCCAAGCTCGACCGCTATGTCCGCAACAACACCACCAAGCGCTTCGGCCCGGTGCGCGAGGTCGCCTACGGCCGCGATGCCGGGCTCGTTCTGGAGATCGCCTTCGAGGGCGTGCAGCGCTCGACCCGGCACAAATCCGGCGTGGCGATGCGCTTCCCCCGCGTCAGCCGCATCCGCTGGGACAAGCCGCCCGCGGAGGCCGACCGGGTCGATGTGCTGGAGCGGATACTCTCCCGCGGCGAGAGCGAAGTCGCGCCGGGCGCGGCGATGGAGGCATCGGAATGAGGCAGGCGGGCAGGAATGCGGGCAAGATCGGACCGCTCGACGGGTTTTCGGCCGGGCCGGCGAGCCGGCAGGCGTGTGCTCAGCTGACGGTCGCGACGCCCGGCCAAGGCTTTTCGGAACTCACCGGGGCGGTGGCGGAGTTCGTGGCGCGCAGCGAGATCCGCACCGGCCTCGTCAGCGTGTTCTGCCGGCACACCTCGGCCTCCCTGACGATCCAGGAGAATGCCGACCCGGACGTGCGGGTCGATTTGATGACAGCGCTCGACGGGTTTGCGCCCCGGCACGGGCAGTACGTCCACGGCATGGAGGGGCCGGACGACATGCCCGCCCATATCCGCACGATGCTCACCGATTCCGGCCTGACGGTGCCGATCCGGGATGGGCGCCTCGCGCTCGGCACGTGGCAGGGGATCTACCTGATCGAGCACCGCGACCGGGGCCACCGGCGGGAGATCGTCCTGCACGCCATCGGGGCTTGAGCCCGGTCAGCGCCGGATCAGGATCACGCCGCCGACCAGCAGGGCGACGCCGATCAGGCGCGGGCCGTCGAGAGGGCGCTGGGCGAGGCCCATCCAACCGAAATGGTCGAACGCCACCGATGCCAGCATCTGGCCGGCGACGAGGAGCGCGATGAAGGTCGCGGCGCCAAGTTGCGGCACCAGCACGATGGCGAGTCCGATGAACAGGGCGCCGAACAGGCCGCCGGCCCAGCCCCACCACGGGATGCGCGCTGCCGTGGCCATGGAGGGCAGGGGATCGCGCAGCGCCAGGGCCAGCAGGGCCATGCAGGCGAGGCCGACGGCGTAGCTCGCAAAGCCGGACCACGCCGCCGAGTTCAGGGCCGTGCGCAGGTTCGCGTTCAGCACCTGCTGGATCACGATGCTGACACCCGCCGCGACGGCGAGCGCGGACGGGATCAGGATGGCGAGCATCGGCTTCGGCCTTTCACGGTGCATCCGATCACCCCGCTCGAGTCATCCCTTGTCCGTTCGACTGCCTCGGCCTTCGCGGCACACCGTCATCGCGAGCGTCAGCGAAGCGATCGGGCTGCGCGACCTCTCCGGATCGTACGGAGCCCTGGATGGCTTCGGCTCCGCCTCGCCATGACGATCCGAGGAAAGGAACGGGCAGCGGGATCGGACGGGCCGACAGACGCCGCAGCTGCTCAGCGGTCGCGCAGCAGCAAGTAGAGCGCGTGGATCGAGCCCGGGAGGTAGAACAGCAGGCAGAGCAGGATGTTGAAGAGGAACTGGATGCCGATTCCGTTCGTCATCAGCACCGAGATCGGCGGCAGGAAGAACGCGATCAGGATCTTGATGATGCTCGACAAGGGGGTCTCCGGTTCGCTCGCTGCGGGTCGGGCGATGAACGAAAGCGGAGCGGTTCGGTTCCGTGCGGGGCGGCCCTCCCCGGGCGGGGGAGGGCGCCGGTCGTGCTAGGCTGCCCGGTTCAGGGCGTCGTAGAAGCGCCCGCCCGTCTCGGCCATGGCCACGACGTTCTCCGGCGGGGCGAAGCGGGGGCCGTGCTTCGCTTCGAGGCCGCGTGCCAGTTCGACGAAGGCGCGGGCGCCCATGAAGTCGATGTAGGAGAGCGCGCCGCCGGTGAAGGGGGCGAAGCCGAAGCCGAGGATCGAGCCGACATCCGCCTCGCGGGGATCGGTCACCACGCCCTCCTGCACCGTGCGGGCCGCCTCCAGGGCCTGCGCCACGAGGAAGCGGTGCTTCAGCTCGGCCACGTCGATCGTGTCCGGGTCGAGCCGGTTCGGCTGAATCTCGGCCAGCCCCGGCCAGAGCTTCTTCTGGCCACCCTCGGGGTAGTCGTAGAAGCCGCGCTTGTTCTTGCGCCCGAGCCGGCCGCGATTCTCGACCATCTCGACGAGGAGCCGCTTCTGGTCGAGATCGATCGCGGCCTCGCCGAGCTGCGCCTCCGTGGCCTTCAGGATCTTGAGGCCGAGATCGAGCGCGACCTCGTCGTTGAGGGAGAGCGGACCGACCGGCATGCCGGCCATCCGGGCCACGTTCTCGATCATGGCCGGGGGCACGCCCTCCGCCAGCATCTTGTGGCCCTCCTTCACGTAGGCCAGGACGCAGCGGTTGGCGAAGAAGCCGCGGGCATCGTTGACGACGATGCCGGTCTTCTTGATGGCCCGCACGTAGTCGAGTGCGGTCGCGACGGCGCGGTCGCCCGTCTGCGCGCCGCGGATGATCTCCACGAGCAGCATCTTCTCCACGGGCGAGAAGAAGTGGATGCCCACGAACCGATCGGGGCGCTTCGAGGCCTCGGCCAGGCCCGAAATCGGCAGGGTCGAGGTGTTGGAGGCGAAGATCGCGTGCTCGGGCAGAGCGGCCTCGACCCGGGCGATCACCTCGGCCTTCACCGTCGGGTCCTCGAACACCGCCTCGATGACGAGGTCGCAGCCGGAGAGGGCGGCGTAGTCGGGCGTGGCGGTGATGCGGGCCAGGAGCGCGTCGCGGTCGGCGGTCTTGGCCTTGCCGCGGTTGATCTGCCCGGTGATGAGCTTGTGGCAATGCGCCTTGCCGGCGTCGGCCGCCTCCTGGTCGCGGTCGATCAGCACGACCTCCATGCCGGCCTGCGCGCTGACATAGGCGATGCCCGCGCCCATGAAGCCCGCGCCGATCACGCCGACCCGGGCGACCTTGGTGGGCTCCACGTCCTTGGGGCGGCGGGCGCCCTTGTTGATCTCGCCCATGGAGATGAACAGGGTACGGATCATCGCCTGCGCCTCCCGGGTGCGCAGGATGTGGGCGAAGTAGCGGCTCTCGACCCGCAGGCCGAGATCCATCGGCAGCTGCAGGCCCTCGTAGACCGAGGCCAGGATCGCCTTGGCGGCGGGGTAGTTGTCGTGGGTCTCGCGGCGGTAGATCGCGTTGGCCGGCGGCCAGATCATCATGCCGGCGGGCGAGTAGACCTTGCCGGACGGCGCCTTGAACTTCGGCACGTCCCAGGGCGCCACCGCGGAGCCGCCCTCGCGGATCCAGGCTTTGGCGCGCTCGACGATCTCGGCGGCCGGGGCCACCGCGTGGGCGAGCCCCATGTTCTTGGCCATGAGGGCGCGGATCTGCTCGCCCTTGAACAGCATCTGCAGGGCGTCGCCCGTCTGCATCAGCCGCGCCACGCGCTGGGTGCCGCCGCCGCCGGGGAAGAGCCCGACCTTGATCTCGGGCAGGCCGACGCGGGTCTTGTCGTCGTCGGCGAGCACCCGGTGATGGCAGGCCAGCGCCAGCTCGAAGGCGCCGCCGAGGCAGAGGCCGTGCACCGCCGCGGCGAAGGGCTTGCCGCAGGTCTCCAGCTTGCGGAACACGAGGCTGAGGCGCGCGGAGCCGTCGAAGAAGTGGCGCATGGCCACCTCCTCGCCCTCGGCGGCCTTGAGGCGCTCGTACTCGGCGCCCAGCCCCTGGAGCATGGTGAGGTCGGCGCCGCCCGAGAAGTTGTTCTTGCCCGAGACGACGACGCAGCCCTTGATGCCGGCATCGGCGACGACCGCGTCGACGATGGCTTCGAGTTCGTCCATCACCTCCATGGTGATGACGTTCATCGAGCGGCCGGGCATGTCCCAGGTCGCGAGCGCGATGCCGTCGGCATCGGTCTCGAAGCGGAAGTTCTTCGGGGCTTCGGTCATCGCTCTTCCTCGGGCCTCGTCTGAGAAGACCGGCGGCGCATGGTGCCGCCGGTGCTTCGGCTTGGAGCGCCGTCAGGCCGGCGCCCCGCGGATCACTTCTGGGGCGTCGGCATGCCGCCGGGCAGACCGCCGGGCGCGCCGCCCTTCTGATCGCTGGCGGCGGCGAGCGTCAGCATGTTCAGGAGCCGCGTCACCACCGACTGGGAGAGCAGGTTCACCTCCGACTTCGGGTCGGCGTTGACGGCCTGGAACTTCTGGTAGGTCTTGTCCTCGTAGATCGTGTCGAGCTGCTTCAGCTCGTCGAGGGAGAACTTGTCCGCGTACTGCTTCGAGAGACCGTCGAGCAGCTCCTTGCGCTGCTTGTCGAATTCGGCCCGGGCCTCCTTGCGGACGGTCTCGGCCTTGTCCTCGGGCATGGTCGAGACGGTCTTCTCCAGCGCGCCGCCGAAGCCGGTGTCGAGGTTCTTGAGCACCGTCTTCTCGGTCAGCTTGGTGGCGACGGCGAGCTTGTCCGCGGCCTCGTCGGCCCGCGCGGCGAGCGGCAGGGCCAGCATTGCGGCGAGGCACAGGGCGGCTTTTCTCGTCTTCATCGTGGCGTTTCTCCCGGTCGAGTTCGGACCGCGCCCGCTTTGAAAAGGGCGCGGCGTGGGAGGCCCTTAGCAGCGTTTGCGTGCCGAGGGCAGGGCGGCGGAGCCTGCCCCGATCACACCCGCTCGATGATCGTCGCGGTGCCCATGCCGGCGCCGATGCAGAGCGTGACCAGCGCGCGCTCCTTGCCGGTGCGCTCCAACTCGTCGAGCACGGTGCCGAGGATCATCGCCCCGGTGGCGCCCAGCGGATGGCCCATGGCGATGGCCCCGCCATTGACGTTCACCTTGGCCGGATCGAGGTCGAAAGCCTGCTGGAAGCGCAGCACCACCGAGGCGAAGGCCTCGTTGATCTCGAACAGGTCGATGTCCGACAGGCTCATCCCGGCCCGCGCCAGCACCTTCCGCGTCACGTCGACCGGCCCTGTCAGCATCAGCGCCGGATCGGACCCGATATTGGCGAACGCCCGGATGCGGGCGCGCGGTCGCAGCCCGGCGCGCTCGCCCGCCTCGCGCGAGCCGAGCAGGACGGCCGCCGCGCCGTCGACGATGCCCGACGAGTTGCCGGCATGGTGGACGTGCTCCACCGCCTCGACATCCGGGTGGGCATCGACCGCCACCGCGTCGAAGCCGCCCATCTGGCCCATCTGGACGAAGGAGGGCTTGAGGGTGGCCAGCGACTGCATGTCGGTCGAGGGCCGCATGTGCTCGTCGCGGTCGAGGAGGGTGATGCCGTTGATGTCCTTGACCGGCACGACCGCGTTCCGGAACAGGCCCTCGTCCCAGGACTTGGCCGAGCGCCGCTGCGATTCCACGGCGTAGGCGTCGCATTCGTCGCGGGTGAAGCCGTACTTGGTGGCGATGAGGTCGGCCGAGACGCCCTGGGGCATGAAGTAGGACTTGACCGCGATCGCCGGATCGACGGGCCAAGCGCCGCCCGAGGCGCCGAGGCCGACGCGGCTCATCGATTCGACGCCGCCGCCGACGGTGAGGTCGTGCTGGCCGGCCATGACCTGCGCCGCGGCGAAATTGATGGCGTCGAGGCCGGAGGCGCAGAAGCGGTTGATCTGCACGCCGGGCACGTGGGTGCCGTAATCGGCGACCAGCGCCGCGGCGCGGGCGATGTCGCCGCCGGCCTCGCCGACGGGATCGACGCAGCCGAGCACCACGTCGTCGACCTGCCGCGTGTCGAGGCCGTTGCGGTCCTTGAGAGCGCGCAGCGCCGTCTCGGCGAGGCGCAGGGCCGTCACCTCGTGCAGCGCGCCGTCCGGCTTGCCGCGACCGCGGGGGGTGCGGACGTGATCGTAGATGTAGGCCTCGGGCATGTGCGCTTCCTCGTCTTCCCGGTCGCCAGCGCCTCGAAAACCCTCCCCCCTCCGCGGGGGAGGGTGCCTGCGGAGCAGGCGGGAGAGGGGACCAACGGTGCCGAATGGAGGGCTCGTCATCCGCCTCACCGCCCTTCCGGCGGCGTGGTTTCCCCTCACCCGACCCCCTTCGGGGGCCACCCTCTCCCGCGGAGGGGAGAGGGCTTGTCCGGTAGCGTTTAAAACGCCTCGGCCGGCAGCGCCATGGTGGTCTCGGCCCCGGCCTTGATCCGCGCCAGCCGCAGGGCCGTCTCCGGCAGCGTCCGTTCCATGAAGAAACGTCCGAGCACCAGCTTGGCGTCCATCCGCCCCGCATCCGCCCCGTCCGCCTTCTTGGCGAGCGCCGCCCTCGCGATCTTCCCCCACATGTAGCCCAGCACCACCTGCCCGAGCAGGTGCATCAGGTCGGTGGCGCCGGCGCCCGCATTGTCGGGCTTGGAGAAGGCGTTCTGCATCAGCCACATCACGGCGGCCTGCAGATCGTTCAGCGCGGGCTGGAGCGGGGCGACGAAGGGCTTCATCCCCTCGTCCTCAGCATGGTCCTTGATGAAGGTCTGCACCTCGGTGAGGAAGGCCATCATCGCCCGGCCGCCGTCCTTGGGCAGCTTGCGGCCGATCAGGTCCATGGCCTGGATGCCGTTGGCACCCTCGTAGATCATGGCGATGCGGGCATCGCGCACGAACTGCGACATGCCCCATTCCTCGATGTAGCCGTGCCCGCCGAACATCTGCTGGGCCTCGACCGCGTTGGCGAAGCCCCGGTCGGTCAGCACGCCCTTCACCACGGGCGTCATCAGGCCGAGCAGGTCCTCGGCCGCCTGCCGCTCGGCCGCGTCCTGCGAGCGGTGGGCGATGTCGGATTGCAGGGCCGTCCAGAGGACGAGCGCCCGGGCCGCCTCGTTGAAGGCGCGGATCTGCATCAGCGTGCGGCGCACGTCCGGGTGGACGATGATCGGGTCGGCGGCCTTGTCCGGCGCCTGCGCGCCGGTCAGCGCCCGGCCCTGGAGCCGTTCCCGGGCATAGGCCACGGCGTTCTGATAGGCGACCTCGGACTGGCCGAGCCCCTGCACGCCGACAGCGAGCCGCGCCTCGTTCATCATCACGAACATGGCGTTGAGGCCGCGATTCTCCTGGCCCACGAGCCAGCCCTTGGCCCCGTCGTAGTTCATCACGCAGGTCGAATTGCCGTGGATGCCCATCTTGTGCTCGATGGAGCCGCAGCTGACCGCGTTGCGATCGCCCACCGAGCCGTCCTCGTTCACCAGGAACTTCGGCACGACGAAGAGCGAGATGCCCTTGGTGCCCGACGGCGCGCCCTCGATGCGGGCGATGACGAGGTGGACGATGTTCTCCGACAGGTCGTGCTCGCCCGCCGAGATGAAGATCTTGGTGCCGGTGAGGCTGTAGGAGCCGTCGCCGTTGGGGACCGCCTTGGTCTTGAGGAGCCCGAGATCCGTGCCGCAATGCGGCTCGGTGAGGTTCATGGTGCCGGTCCAGGCGCCCTCGACCATCCGGGGCAGGTAGGTCTGCTTCTGGGCCTCCGAGCCGTGAACGAGGAGCGCGGCGATCGCCCCCTGGGTCAGGCCGGGATACATGCTGAGGGCGAGGTTGGCGCCGCAGCCGAATTCCTGGATCGCCGTGTTGATCACGTGCGGCAGGCCCTGGCCGCCGAACTCCTCCGGCACCGACAGACCCATCCAGCCGCCGGCCGCGTAGGCGTCGTAGGCCGCCTTGAAGCCCTTCGGCGTGACGACGCTGCCATCCTCGCGGCGGGTGCAGCCCTCCCGGTCGCCGGACAGGTTGAGCGGCGCGAGCACTTCGCCCGCGAGCCGGCCGCCCTCGCTCAGCACCGCCTCGACCACGTCGGGCGATGCCTCGGAAAAGCCCGGCAGGTTGGCGTAGCGGTGGAGTCCGAGAACGTCGTTGAGGAGGAACAGCGTGTCCTCGACCGGGGCCTGGTAGCTCGGCATCGCGTCAGCCTCCCGCACTCTTTTCAGGACCGGCCGATCTGTTTCGACGGCTCCGATCCAAGATAGTTCATATGTAAACCATCTCACCCTCGCGCCGCAAGGCGCATCCGCTTCCAACCCGCGACAATCGTCGGCGGTCCGGCCTCGTCCGCAGGAGCGGGACGGCGCGAAATGCGAGACATTCGTGACGCTTCGGGGCCGTGTCAGCGCGAAACGGCGCCGTGGCCGGCATTCTTAACGGGGCATTTACCAAGATTGGAAAAGGTCGTTTCGTCCGATCCGCGCTCCGCCGCCCCACGCTCCGCCGCGCGGGGTCGGGCGGCCGGGCGGACGCCGGAAGCCGCCGACTTCGGATCTCCGCGAGATGAAACAGACCGCCCCGATCAGCCTCGACAGCTTCGACCCGGAGGTGCTCGCGGCTGCCCGCGAGGTCGCCCGGCGAGCGGGGGTCCCGCTGGAATCCTGGATCGAGTCGGTCGCCCGGCCCGACAAGCCGGCGCCGCGCCGCCGACGCACCGATGTCGCGCCGCAGACGGGACAAGCCGCCCCCCGCGAGACGGCCGAGGCCGCAGCCTCCGAGTCCTCCCCGGCGCAGGAGCCGCCCCGGACGAGGCGCCGCGACGGCGCGCCGCCGCGCGAGAAGGCGGTGGTGACGCGCGGCACGCCGCTCGAAGTCTCCCTCGACGCGATGATGCGGCGCCTGGATGCCCTCGACCGGACGATCAGCGCGGAGCGCGAGGCCTCCAAGGCCGAGGCCGCGCGGATGATCGGCGAGATCGAGGCCCGGCTCTCCGCCACGCTGAAGCCGGCCGCCGCCGAGGACATCACGGAGGTGATGACCGAGCGCTTCGCCGATATCGAGCGCAAGGTCGGCGAGATTGCCGGGCAGCTCGGCGCACCCCGGCCGCTGGGCCGGCGCGGGCGGCCGATCGCCAGCGAGGTGCGCGAGGCGGTGGCCGAGGTGCGCCGCCGCCAGCGCGAGCTGGAGGAGGGCATCGCCGGGTGGAATGCCGCCGGCGCGGTCGCTCCGCCGGTGGAGGCGCCCGTGAGCGAGCCCGCCGCGATTCGGGACGAAGGGGATCACGACCGGCCGGAGAACGATCCGCAGGACGATCGACACGACGACCTTCTGGCGAGCATCCGCGAGCAGGGCCGGGACGAGCCGTCCCCGGCCATCGCCGAGTTGCAGCGCGAGACCGGCCGTCTGCGCGAGTCGCTGAGCGGCCTCGCCACCAGCCGCGACGTGGGCGAGCTGGAACAGACCATGCGGGCCGTCGCCAGCGACCTGCAGCGGGCGCGCGATCCCGGGGAGATCGCCTCCATCGCCGCCCCCGTCGAGCTGATGCGGGTCCAGGTGGACCGGCTCGCGGCGGATGTCACCGACAACGTCCATGCCCGCATCGTGGGCGACGTGGAGCGCCTCGCCGCCAAGGTCGAGAGCGTGCTCGCCGCGGCCCCCTCCGGCCCCGCCGACCAGGGCGCCCTCGAACGGGCCTTCCGCGAACTCGACGAGATCCGCCAGCTCGTGGGGGCGCTGGCGGCGCCGGAGCGGATCCTGGGCCTCGCCCAGGGCGTCCAGGCCATCGGCGCCCAGATCGCCGAGCTTCAGCGGGGCGAGGAGGCGGGCGTGGCCGCGCTGCGTCCGCTCTTGGAGGAGATCCGCGGCGAGCTGAAGGCGCCCGACGAGACCCGCGCGCTGCTCGACCGCTTCGAGGCGCTGGCCGAGCGGATCGACCGGGCCGAGACCAAGCCGGTCGGCGAGTTGGTCGGACGGCTCGAAAGCCTGGCCGCGAAGGTGGATCGCGTCAGCGCCGGCGGCGGCGGGCTCGACGCCCTGGAACGGCACGTCCTCGCCCTGGCCGACCGGCTTGATGCGCCGCGCGGCAGCGATCCCGCTCTGGTCCGCCTGGAGCGCTCCATGGGCGACCTGCTCGCGCAGGTCTCGGCCCTGCGCGACGGGGCGCACCTGGATGCCGCCATCGAACGCGCCGCCCGCGAGGCCGCGGCCGGCGCCGCCGCGCCGCTCAAGGCGGCGAGCGGTGAGTTCGGCCTGCTGCGGGCCGACCTCGCCGACCTGCGCGCGAACCAGAAGAACGCGGATCAGCGCCTGCATGCCACTTTGGAGGGCGTGCAGGGCGTGCTGGCACGCCTCAGCGAGCAACTCGACCGCACCATGACCTCCGCCGCGGCGCTGGCCGTCGGCGTGCCGTCCCAGGCGCCCGCGCCGCAGGAGCGCGCTGCCGGCGAGCGCATCGCGCACGAGCGTCCCGCCGCCCCGCAGGCGCCGGCCCGGGCGGGAGCCCCGGCACTCGGACGGCCGCGTCCGCCCATGCCGGCGGAACCGCTGGTTCTGTCGGAGGCGGCCCGCGCCCCCGAGGAATTGCTGGAGCCCGGTGCCGGTCGGCCCGGCAGCGGCCGGCCGGCCGCGGGGGAGGCGAACCCCGCCCCCGGCGGGGCCGACATCAAGACGAGCTTCATCGCCGCTGCCCGCCGCGCGGCACAGGCGGCCCAGGCCGAGGCGGCCGAGCCGCCGCTGACGGCGCGCCTGCGCGACAAGATGGGCTCGGCCGGGCGCATGACGGGCGGTTCGAGCGCGTCTCCCGTCGCCCCCGGCGAGTCGGGGCCGCTCTCGCGGGTGCGCGGCATGTTCGAGAGCCGCCGCCGCACGCTTCTGCTCGGCCTCGCCGCCGTGGTGCTGGCGCTCGGCGCCTACCAAGCCTTCCTCGCCGGCACGTCGGACACGGCGGGCGATGTCGCCGCGACGGACGCCCGACCCGCCGAGGCCGCGCCCGCCGCCGAAGCACCGGTGAGCCGGACGGCGGAGAGCAAGCCGGAGACGGCGCCCGCCCAGACCCAGACCCAAGCCTCTGCCTCGGCGCCGGCCGCACCGCAGGCGGCTCCGCAGACGCCGCAGGACCCCACGACGACGCAATCCATCGCCGCCAAGGCGGCGGACAAGGCGCCCGAGGCGGGCAAGCGCGCGCTGCCGCAGGTCGGCGGCATGGCTTCGCTCTCCCCGGACCTCGCCGGTTTGCCGCCCGCCCTGTCCAAGCTCAAGCAGGACGCGCTCTCGGGCGACGCCGCCGCGATCTGGGATCTGGCGAGCCGCGAGGCGGAGGGACGCGGCGTGCCCCGCGACCTCGGACTCGCCGCCAAGCTCTACGAGCGCCTCGCGGCCGCCGGCTTCGCGCCGGCCCAGGTCAAGACCGGCAATGCCTACGAGAAGGGCAACGGCGTGGTGCGCGACATCGCCCAGGCCCGGCTCTGGTACGGACGCGCCGCCGACCAGGGCAACGTCCGCGCGATGCACAATCTCGCCGTGCTGCATGCCGAGAACCCGGCGGCCAACGGCAAGCCGGATTTCGCCGCCGCCGCGGGCGCGTTCCGCCGGGCGGCCGAGCACGGCGTGCGCGACAGCCAGTACAACCTCGCGGTTCTCTACGCCCGCGGCCTCGGCGTCGGCCAGGACCTGGTCCAGTCGTATCTGTGGTTCGCGGCCGCCGCCGCGCAGGGGGACGAGGAGGCGGGCCGCAAGCGGGACGAGGTGGCGACCAAGCTCTCGCCCAAGGATCTCACGGAGGCCAAGGCGGTCACCGCTTCCTTCAAGGCGAAGAGCGTCGATCCCGCCGCCAACGAGGTGCCCGCCGCCAAGGATGCGGGCCCGGCCCCGATGTCGCTGATGGGCGCGCCCTCGCCGGGGCTGCCGAACCTGTCCTCGATCCCGAAGCGCGCGGGGGCGTAGGCCGGCTTCCGCCCACCCGCCAGCCTCGAAGGACACGAAACCGGCCGCGCCCCTGTGGGAGCGCGGCCGGTTTCGTATTGCGCGCTGCGTCAGCCACCGTTCGCGGCGGCACAGGGACCCGCCGGCCTCTCCACGCCGCCCCGGGCAGCCGTCGGCGAGCGCGCTCCATCAATACTGTATACGCTCAACTCCGCAGTATAATCCCGGAATATAAAAATTATTTTCCTGGATTAAATTATATCACAATTCTGTGTTTAAACGCACTTTTCATCACTCAATTGCGTGTTACTTGTGCTGATGCCTCATCATTGGGCGACAATGATTACGAGAGGAGCACAACATGCTGCGCACTGCATCACTGGCATCGGTTTTTCTGTTCGCGTTCGCGGTCGCGGCGACCCCCGTCGCCGCTCAGCCGACCCGTGCGAAGAAGGGAAGCTGGACGGCGCTGCCGGCGCAGGGCCAGTTGCCGGCGCCGCCGACCCGCATCGACAACGGCGGCCTCGGGGCGTTTCCGTTCGCCGCCTCCGGCTCCTCGCGCTACTGCGACATCGTGGTGAAGCGGGGCGGCGGCAATCCGACCCAGGACATGACGGGCTCGATCGGCCACGCGAAGAGCTATCAGGCCGGCGGCGGCGGCCCGGCCCGCCAGCGGGTCTGCTCCCGATAGAGCGTCGTTCCGGAAGGCCCCGGCTGGCGTCCGCCCGATGACGATGCGGGGACGCACGCGGAGCGCCTCCTCCCGGATCTCCTGTCCGGGAGAAGGCTCAAAAGCCTCGATCGGCAGGCGTGATACGGCGCCCCACGGAGCGGGTGCCGTATCGCCTCACACCAGCGGCGCCATCTCCGCTTGGCGCGCGGGTTTGGTCATCTCGGGCTTCTCGTAGGCGGCGATGTCGAAATCGTCGCCGGGCAGCCGGACGAGGAAGCGCTCGGCCATCTCGAACATCAGGATATCGGGGCGGACCCGCTCGACATAGGCCCAGTCCAGGCTGGACGACCAGACGAAGTGCATCTCGCGAAAGGATTCCGCGAGCAGGCCGGTCAGCATGATTGGCGCGAAATGCGCGTAGGAATCGCCGAACAGCACCAGGGTGCGCGGATCGGCGTAGGGGGAGGGGTTCCGGTAGACGACGTGGGCGCCGACATGCAGGTCGCCCGCCCGGCCCGCCGCCTCGTAGGATTCGACCAGCGGGCTCGCGTAGGAGCGGGCGGCGTCGCGCTGCACGGCCCAGTTCACCACCGTCTCCCGCACCGGCTCCGGCAGCTTGTCGCCGAGATCCCACACCCCCTCCGTCTCGAAGCGCGGGCGCTCGGCGATGTCGGGCGGCGGCACCGCGCCGCAGGCCCGCAGCAGGGCGCGGTAGCCGATCAGGCAGCCGTCATAGGTCCAGTGCGAGTCGGTGCGGCGATAGAGCGGCTCGGCGCCGTCGCGGGCGGCGCGGAGCGGCGCGACGAGATCCACGAAGCCGCTCATCCGGTCGAGCCGGCGGGCCAGCCGCCGGGCCGGCGAGAGCCGAGGATCGTAGCCGAGGTCGAGGGTGCGGTCGTCGTAGACCGAGAGCTTCTCCGGCACGATCGCGTGGACGTAGCGGATGCCGAGGCCCCGGGCCCGGGCCGCGCGGGCCTCGATCAGCCGGGCCCAGCGGCGCAGGTGCCACCAGCCCGCGAGCGAGCGCCGGTACTGGCCGAGCACGCCGTTGGTGCCCCCGATCAGGAACAACCACCCGTCGCGCCCCCGGTGGATGATCTCTCGGTTCCTGCGCATGGCTCCGTCCTAGACGCGCCGCCCTTCGCTGAACAGCGCGGGCGCGCCACAGCCGAGCGTCTGGAAGCGCGGCCCCGCCGCGCCATCTTTCCCGAACCCTGCCGGCCCCGATCGCGAAAGCTCCTGCGCGTTGCCCGAACCCGATCCGTTGATCCTGACCCTGCAGATGGACGAGGCGACCTCTTCCCGCTTCGAGGAGCTGCGGCGGCGGCACTTCCCGGCGGCGCTGAACCGCATCCCCGCCCACGCGACGCTGTTCCACCACCTGCCCGGCGGGGACGTGGCCGGGGCCACCGAGACCATCACGGCGCTGGCCCGGACGCAGGCGCCACCGGAGGTTGCGGTGACGGGCGTGCGCTTCACGGGCCGGGGCGTCGCCTACGCCCTCGACTCGGAGGCGCTGTCAGCCTTCCGCGCCCGCGTGGCGGCAGCGTTCCGCGATGACCTCACCCCGCAGGACCGGCAGGGCTGGCGTCCGCACGTCACGGTGCAGAACAAGGTGGCGCCGGAGACCGCCCGCGCGCTCCACGCCGCGCTCGCCCAAGACTTTGCGCCCGCACATTTCCGGGCGCCGGGGGTTCTGCTGTGGCGCTATCTCGGCGGGCCCTGGGAGCACGTGGCCACCATCGCCTTCGGAGGCACGGCATGAATCTCAACGGTCTCACCCGCTCCGGCGGCGCCCTCTGGCGCGGCTCGTCGGCGTTCTGGCTGCGGCTCCACCTCAACGAGGTCGGCCCGCTGGTCTCGCTGCTCGCCGTCAGCACGCTCGGCTACGGCTTCTTCGCCCTGGCCCGCGAGGTCGGCGAGGGCTCCACCGCCGCGCTCGACCGCAAGATCCTGCTGGGCCTGCGCAACCCCGCCGACCTGTCCGATCCCCTCGGCCCCGCCTGGCTGGAGGAGGCGATGCGCGACATCACCGGCTGGGGCAGCGTGGTGACCATCGTCTTCCTCACGGCGGCGGCGGTGATCTACCTCGCCCTGGCCGGCCGCCAGCGCGTGGCGGTCTTCGTGCTCGCCGCCGTCGGGGGCGGGGAGGCGGTCTCGACCGTGCTGAAGCTGTTCTACCACCGCCCCCGCCCCGACCTCGTGCCCCACGGCATGGAGGTGTTCACGGCGAGCTTTCCCTCGGGCCACGCGATGATGTCGGCCATCGCCTACCTCACGCTGGCCACCCTGCTCGCCCGGGTCGAACGGCGGCGCAGCGTCAAGGCGCTGCTGCTCGCGCTCGGCATCAGCATGACCGTCCTGGTCGGGATCAGCCGGGTCTATCTCGGCGTGCACTGGCCGAGCGACGTGGTGGCCGGCTGGTGCGTCGGCGCCGCCTGGGCGGCGCTGTGCTGGTTCGTCGCCCTGCAGCTCCAGCGCCGGGGCGAGGTCGAGGACCCCGATCCGACCCCCGCCTCGACCGGCCCGGGCCAGCACAAAGGAACCCGTCCGGCGGGCTGACGCGTTCCGGCCTCATCTCGGGTGGGGCCAAAGGCTGATCATGAGCGACGACATTCGATTCTCCCGGCGCATCCTGCTCGCGGCGGGAGGGGCCGGGCTGACCGGCGCAGCCCTGGGCCTCGGCGGAGCGGCGCGGGCCGCCTCCGGCCCGCCGGCTCCGTCCGTGCCGGCCGATACCGGCGCGATCCAGGGCGAGCGGGTCGTCTTCCCGAACTGGCGCGATGCCGGCGACGCGCCGCCCCCGCCGCCGCCCGCGCCGATGCCGCCCTCCGAGCGGGTCGGTTTCGCCATCGTCGGGCTCGGGCGCCTGAGCCTGGAGGAGATCCTGCCCGCCTTCGGCGAGGCGAAGAAGGCGCGGGTCGTGGCGCTGATGTCGGGCTCGCCCGAAAAGGCGAAGCTGACGGCCGCGCAGTACGGCGTCCCGGCGGAGGCGGTCTACGGCTACGACCAGTGGGACCGGCTCAAGGCCAACCCGGCGGTGAAGGCCGTCTACATCGTCACCCCCAACGGGCTGCATCGCGACAACGTGCTGGCGGCGGCGTCCGCCGGCAAGCACGTGCTGTGCGAGAAGCCGATGGCGAACACGCCCGACGAGGCGCGCGAGATGATCGCGGCCTGCGCGCAGGCCAACGTCAAGCTGATGATCGCCTATCGCTGCCAGTACGAGCCCTTCAACCGAGAGGTCGTGCGGCTCGCCCGCTCCGGCGAGTTCGGGCGGGTGAAGATGATCGAGGCCTTCAACGGCCAGACCACGGCGCTTCCCGAACAGTGGCGCCTGCGCAAGACGCTGGCGGGCGGCGGCGCGCTGCCCGACATCGGCATCTACTGCCTGAACGGGGTGCGGGCGCTGCTCGGCGAGGAGCCGGTGTCGATCCAGGCGCAGATCGCCACGCCGGAGGGCGATCCCCGCTTCAAGGAGGTCGAGGAGAGCGTCGCCTTCACCCTGCGCTTTCCCTCGGGCGTGATCGCGCAGTGCGGCACGAGCTACGGCGTCCACGAGAGCCGCTCCCTGCGGGTTCACACCACCGGCGGCTCGTTCGATCTGCAGAACGCCTTCGCCTATCGCGGCCAGCGCCTCGCCATCTCCCACCGCGAGGGCGGCCACGTGCAGCGCGACGAACCGGTGCTGACCCCCAAGAACCAGTTCGCGCTCGAACTCGACCACATGGCCGAGTGCGTCCTGAAGGACCGCACGCCCCGCACCCCCGGAGAGGAGGGCTTGCAGGACTTGATCCTGATGCAGGCGATCTACGAGGCGGCGCGCAGCGGCAATCCGGTGAAGGTGGGTCCGCTGGCGAACCGGCCCGACGGGCTCGACGCCACACGCGGTCCCGCGCTCGAGGAGGGCAAGTGAAGGAGCGCCCTCACTCCCCCCAGCGCACGAACACGCCGATGGCGACGATGGCGAGCACGGCGAGCAGCCAGGACTCGCCCGCCGTCAGCGCGTAGGCGAGCAGGCCGAAGAAGCCGAGGGCGATCCCGAGCATGGTCGCGACGGCGACAGGATTCATGGCTGGCGGCGGGCTCGACGGGGTTGGGCGTCCGGCATCCGCGTCGAATGCCGGGAGGTTTTGCGCCGTGAACTAGGGCGGCGTCACGCGGCCTGAAGTGCCGCGCCGATGCGGGCGAGCGGCGGCAGGCCCTTGACCGGGCCGATCGCCGCCAGGGTCGGAGCACCCTGCAGCAGGGTGCGACCGGCCGCGCGCACGTGCTCGACCTCGACCGCGTCGACCTTGGCGATGAGTTCCTGGGGCGGGATCACCCGGCCCCAGGCGAGGAGCTGGCGGGCGTTGCGCTCGATACGCCCGCCGGGCGTCTCCAGGGCCGAGAGCAGGGAGACCTTGAGCTGCGCCTTGGCCCGGGCGAGTTCCGCCGCGTCGAGCCGCTCGGCGGCCTCCCGGGTCGTGGCAATGGTGACCTCGACGAGTTGCGCCAGATCGGCGCCCGAGGTGCCGGCGCCGATCCCGAACAGGCCGCAATCGGCAAACGGCCAGTGGAAGGCCTGGATGTCGTAGGCGAGCCCGCGGGTCTCGCGCACCTCGTGCCAGAGTCGCGAGGTCAGCCCGCCGCCGAGCACTTGGCTGAACAGGTGCAGGGCGTAGTAGCCCTCGTCCCGGAAGGAGAGGCCGGGCAGGCCGAGCACGAGGTTGGCCTGTTCCAGGCGCTTCTGCATGCGCCGCTCGCCGCCGCCGTAGACGCCGGCCACGACAGGGGGCGCCTCGACCGGCTTCAGATCCCCGAAATGGCGCTGCGCCGCCTCGACGATGGCGGCGTGCTCCACCGCGCCGGCGGCGGCGACCACCATGCGCTCGGGCACGTATTCGCGGGCGATGTAGGCCTCGATCGCCGCCCGGTCGAAGCTCTGGATCGTCTCGGGCCGGCCCAGGATCGGCCGGCCGATCGGTTGATCGGGGAAGGCCGTCTCGATGAAGGCGTCGTAGACCACGTCGTCGGGGGTATCCTCGACGGCGGCGTATTCCTGGAGGATCACGCCCTTCTCGCGGGCGAGTTCGCCCTCTTCGAAGATCGAGCGGGTGAGGATGTCGCCGAGCACGTCGAGGGCGACACCCGCATCCTCGCCGAGCACCCGGGCGGTGTAGCTCGTGCTCTCGGTGCTGGTGGCCGCGTTGATCTCGCCGCCGACATTCTCGATGTCCTCGGCGATTTTCCGCGCGGAGCGCGTCGCCGTGCCCTTGAACGCCATGTGCTCGATGAGGTGGCTCAAGCCGTGCTCGTCCGGCCGCTCGTGCCGCGAGCCCGCGCCGACCCAGACGCCGAGCGTCGCGGTGGCGACGCCGGGAATGGTCTCGGTGGCCACGGTGAGGCCGTTGTCGAGCCGGGTGACGCTGAGGCCCGGCGAGGCGCCGAAGGTCGAGAAATGCTGGTTCATTCGGTCTCAGTCGCCCCGGGTGATGCGGGCATGCTCCGTGATGTAGCGCTCGATCGCGCCCTGGTCGTTGGCGAGGTTCGCCACGGTCTCGGGCCGGGTCATCAGGTCGGCGAGGTGGGGCGGCAGCACCGGACGCCCGCCGCCGGTCGCCTGCGAGACCGCGTCCGGGAATTTGGCCGGGTGGGCGGTGGCGAGCGCCACCACCGGCGTCGCCGGGTCCTTCTCCAGAAGCTTGCGGCCGGCGCGCACGCCGATGGCGCTGTGCGGGTCGAGCACCATGCCGGTCCTGCGGTAGGTGCCGGCGATCTCGTCCACCACGTCCGGCTCGCGCACGGCGGCCGCGTCGAACTCCTCGCGCACGCTGGCGAGCACCTCGGGGCTCAGAGTGAAGCCGCCGGACTGCTTCAGGCCCGCCATCAGGCGCCCGAGCGCCGAGGCGTCGCGGTCCAGAGCCTCGAACAGAAGCCGCTCGAAATTCGAAGAAATCTGGATGTCCATCGAGGGCGAGGTGGTCGGCTGCACGCCGCGCGGCTCGTAGGCGCCGTGCTCCAGGGTACGCGCCAGGATGTCGTTGGCGTTGGTGCCGATCATCAGCCGCTCGACGCCCAAGCCCATCCGCTTGGCGACCCAGCCGGCGAGGATGTCGCCGAAATTGCCGGTCGGCACCGCGAAGGACACCTTTCGATGCGGGGCGCCCAGCGCCACCGCGCTCGTGAAGTAGTAGACGGTCTGCGCGGCGACGCGCGCCCAGTTGATCGAGTTGACCCCCGAGAGCTTCACCCGGTCGGCGAAATCGCCGTGCTGGAACATCGCCTTCACGATGTTCTGGCAATCGTCGAAATTGCCGTCGATCGCCAGCGCGTGGACGTTGGGCGCGTTCACGGTCGTCATCTGCCGCCGCTGCACCTCCGAGACCCGGCCGTGCGGGAACAGGATGAACACGTCGACCTGATCGAGCCCCTTGAAGGCCTCGACCGCCGCACTGCCCGTATCGCCCGAGGTGGCGCCGACGATGGTGGCCCGCGTGCCCTTCGCCCGCAGCACGTGATCCATCAGCCGCCCGAGCAGCTGCATCGCCACGTCCTTGAACGCGAGCGTCGGCCCGTGAAACAGCTCCATCAGGAACAGGTTGTCGTCGATCTGGGTGAGCGGGCAGATCGCCGGATGGCGGAAGCTCGCGTAGGCGGTCTCGATCATGGCATCGAGGGCGTCGTCCGGGATCTCGCCGTCGATCAGCGGGCGCAGCACGCGCTTGGCCACCTCGGCGTAGCGCAGGCCGGCAAAGCCCGCGATCTCTTCGCGGCCGATCTGCGGCCAGCTCTCGGGCACGTAGAGCCCGCCGTCGCGGGCGAGGCCGGCGAGCAGCGCATCGGAAAAGCTCAAGGGCGCGGCGGCGCCGCGGGTCGAGACGTGCAGCAAGGATGCCTCCGGGAAGGCGCTCCCTCTACACGATCGATTCGGCCGTGTCGAAGCGGAGCCGGACCGGTTTCTCACATCAACGGGATCAAACCTTCTCGCCCGGCGCCTTCTTCAGGTGACACCCCGTGATGCGCCACTGGCCGTCGACCTGACGCTGGAGCGTGTAGAGCGCGACCCAGTCGAGACCGGCCTCGTCCTGAAGGCTCAGGCCTTGGGCGATCTCGTCCTCGGCGGTCTCTCGCGCCGTCTCGAAGCGGTAGCTGCGCGGGCGGAGCACCGGGGCGTAGCCCTTCTCCACCATGGCGATGAAGGTCTCGGCCGACGGGAACAGGCTCCTGACCTGCGGCGCCGCCTCGGCATAGGCCGCGGCCGAGTCGTTGCGGCGGAAGGCATCGATCTGCCGCTCGATGGTGGCGCGGGCGGCGGTGCGGGCCGCGTCGTCGGCCCGGGCCGAAGCCCCCATCAGGATCAGGAGCACGAGGCTGGCAACGGTGCGCATCTCGGGGCACTCCGCGGGTCCGGCCGCGGGAGGCTTTTCCCCACGCGCGATGCCACTGTCAGGGCACCAAGCGGTTCAACGTCCTCAGCCGGCTTTCGGCTCCGCCGGATCGTGGAACCGCCGCCACGCGAAAACGGAAAACACGCCGATCAGGCAGGCGGCGATGCCGAACCACGTGAAGGCGTATTGCAAGTGGTTGTTGGGCAGATCGACCCGGAGCTGGCCGCCGCGGGGCCAGCCGCCGGGGTTCGGGGTGGCGTCCGCCTCGATCAGGTAGGGGGCGACCTCGGTGAGCCCCCGCGCCGCCGCGATTCCCGGGACGTCGCGGGTGAACCACGCGTCGCGCTTCGGATCGGATTCCGGCACGAACAGGCCGCGGGTCTCGCTCGCCCGCAGCATACCGGTGACCGTGGCCTGCCCAGCGACCTGACCCGCGGCGCGGTTCTTCGGGTCCTTCAGTTCGGTCGGGACGAAGCCGCGATTGATCAGGATCGTCGTCCCGTCGTCGCGACGGAGCGGGGTCAGGACGTAGAAGCCCTGGAGCGCCCGACCGGGCTCGCCCGGCGCCAGCCCGTGCACCAGCGTCTCCCGATCGTGCAGGAAGGTGCCCGTCACCCGCACCCGGCCGAACTCGTCGGCCCGCGCATCCCAGGCGTCGAAGGGAGGAGGGGCGGCCGGCGGCTCGACATGCGAGCGCTCGACGATGCGGGCGATCAGCGCCTCCTTCTCGCCCTTGCGCGCGAGCTGCCAGAAGCCGAGGCCGAGCAGGATCGCGAGGCAGACGAGCGCGGCGAGGCTCGGCGCCACCAGGCTGCGCAGGCGGGTCGTGCGCTCCGGGCGGGTGTCCATCAGCGGAAGCGCCCCTGCTCGGCCTTGTTGGCGAACTGGATCGCGGCCAGCAGACCCTTCAGCGGGCGCACCAGCAGCAGGCTCAGGCCGATCGCCAGCGTGCCGGCCACCACCGCGTGGACCCAGACCGGCGGCTCGTAGCGGAATTCCAGCCAGAGCGCGGCGCCGACCACGACGAAGCCGGTGATCGACATCACGAAGAAGGCGGGCCCGTCCGCCGAGTCGAAGGCGGAAAAGTCCTGACCGCAGGCCTCGCAGGCCGGTGCAACGGCCAGAAACCCCTGGAACAGACGGCCCTCGCCGCAGGCGGGGCAGTGCCCGCGCAGGCCGGTCGGGAGCGGGGAGGGGGGCGGGCTGGTCGGCGTCGCTCGGGTCACGGGTGGCTCGCTCGTTCGCTCCCGCCGGTATGGGAAACCCGGCGAGGCCCTGCACGTGAAAAAGGGCGGCTCGCGCCGCCCTTCCAAGGTTGCCGCCCGCGTGGGGCGGCGGATGCGGTCGGCCCTCGGCCTCAGTGGGCCGCGCCGCCGGTGCCCGCGCCCCAGACGTAGATGGCAGCGAACAGGAACAGCCACACCACGTCGACGAAGTGCCAGTACCAGGCGGCGAATTCGAAGCCGAGGTGCTGCTTCGGGGTGAAATCGCCCTGGTAGGTGCGCAGCAGGCAGACCGCGAGGAAGATCGTGCCGATGATGACGTGGGCGCCGTGGAAGCCCGTCGCCATGAAGAAGGTCGCCGAGTAGATCGAGCCCGAGAAGCCGAAATGGGCGTGGGCGTACTCGTAGGCCTGGCAGGCGGTGAACAGCACGCCGAGGATGATGGTGAGCCAGAGGCCGTACTTCAGGCCCTTGCGGTCGCCGTGCAGCAGGGCGTGGTGGGCCCAGGTCACGGTGGTGCCCGAGGTGAGCAGGATCAGCGTGTTCAGGAGCGGCAGGTGCCAGGGGTCGAACGCCTCGATGCCCTTGGGCGGCCAGACGCCGCCGGTGAATTCGAGGCGGGTCGCCTGGATCGGGTCGGCGGTGTAGAGCGCGGCCTCGAAATAGGCCCAGAACCACGCCACGAAGAACATCACCTCGGAGGCGATGAACATGATCATGCCGTAGCGGTGGTGGAGCTGGACGACGCGGGTGTGGTCGCCGGAATTGGCCTCGTGGGTGACGTCCCGCCACCAGGCCAGCATCGTGTAGAGCACGCCGAGCGTGCCGGCGCCGAACACGTAGGGGCCGATGGCGAGGCCGCCCGCGGAGAGACCCTTCATCCAGAAGACGGCGCCGAAGGCCATCAGGAACCCGGAGAACGCGCCGAGCAGCGGCCACGGGCTCGGGTTGATGATGTGGTAGTCGTGGTTCTTGGCGTGCGCCCCGGCCATCGCAACTGTTCTCCCTCAGCCCTTGCCCGTCGCCTGACGGCCGGGCCCTGTTGCCTTGGGGGCTCGGCTCAGGCCGCGCCCCGGTTCGAAACCTCTACTGCGGCGGCCAAGCCGTTGTCACGCTTGGCCCCGCCGCTGCAACCCTCAAAAATTGCTCGCGGCGCGAGGCTTGGCGACCTCGGCCACCGGCGAGCCGTTCTTCGAGGGGTAGTAGGTGTAGGACAGCGTCATCTCCGAGAGGCTGCCGATGTCCGGATCCTGGCGCAGGCGCGGATCGACGTAGAACACCAGAGGAAACTCGGCCGACTCGCCCGGCTGCAGCGTGTGCTCGTCGAAGCAGAAGCACTGTACCTTGACGAAGTAGCTGCCCATCAGGTCCGGCTGCACGTTGAACACGGCGATGCCGGTCGCGGGCGCCGGGCCGGTATTGGTGACCTTGAAGAACACCGTCGCGGTCTGGCCCGGCACCGCCTCGACGCGGGACTGCTCGGGCTTGAAGCGCCAGGACAGGCCCTTCGCGACGTTGGTGTCGAAGCGGACCGTGACCGGGGCGAGCGCCTCGCCGGTGGAAGCGCCCGGCGCGGCGCCGATCTGGGGCGTGCCGCCGTAGCCGGTCGCCTTGCAGAACATGTCGTAGAGGGGCGCCGAGGCGAGCGCGAGGCCGCCCATGCCGAGCACGACGCCCGCACAGGCGAGCACCGTCCAGCGCGCACCGCGCGCGGCCTGCCTCTGTCTCTCAGCCGGATCCGTCATCGGTTCACGCCTTCAGAGCGGTCGCTGCAGGACCTGCGGCCCGAGCTTGGCGATCGTCAGCACGAAGAACAGCAGCACCAGCGCTCCCAGCGTGAGGGCGATGGCGATCGAGCGCTTGCGACGGGCCTTGGCCTCCTCCGGCGTCAGCGGGCGCACCCCTTCCGGGAGATCGGACATCGGGGGCCTCACGCCAGGACAGCGCGGAACAGGCCGAGCCCCTGCTCGGCGAGCAGGGCGGCGAAGAGCAGGAACAGGTAGAGGATCGAGAAGGCGAACAGGCCCATGGCCGCCTTGCGCTCGGACTCGCCCTCGCGCAGCCGGTAGACCTGCACCGCACCCGCCAGCATGCCGAGCCCGCCGACGACGCCGACGACGGCGTAGAGCCAGCCGCCGAAGCCGAGCGCCACCGGTACGAGGCCGAGGGGGGCGAGCAGCAGGGTGTAGGCGACGATCTGGCGACGGGTGGAGGCGGGGCCGGCGACGTTGGGCATCATCGGGATGCCGGCGCGGGCGTACTCGCCGCTCTTGACCAGGGCCAGCGCCCAGAAATGCGGCGGCGTCCAGATGAAGATGATCGCGAATAGCACCAGCGACTCGATGCCGACATGGCCGGTCACGGCGGCCTGCCCCACCACCGGGGGCAGGGCGCCCGCCGCGCCGCCGATGACGATGTTCTGCGCGGTCGCCCGCTTCAGCCACATCGAGTAGATCACGGCGTAGAAGACGATCGTGAAGGCGAGGAGCCCGGCCGCCAGCCAGTTCGAGGCCAGCCCGAGGATCAGCACCGAGCCGACCGACAGGACGATGCCGAAGGCCAGCGCCTCGTCGGGGCGGATGCGCCCATCGGGGATCGGCCGCTTGGCGGTGCGGGTCATCAGCGCGTCGATGTCGGCGTCCCACCACATGTTGAGGCAGCCCGAGGCGCCCGCGCCGACGGCGATCATCAGGAGCGAGATCGCGGCGATCACCGGGTTCACGGTGGCGTTCGAGACCACCATGCCGACGAGCGCGGTGAAGATGACGAGCACCATCACCCGCGGCTTCAGGAGCGCGAAGAAGTCCGAGACTTCGCCGCCCACCGTGGGGGCGAACGGCGCGGTGCCGGACTCGGCGCTGAGGCTGTTCGACAGGCTCGTCATGGTGACCTGATCTGACTGCGTGTGCTGGCTTTTGAAAGATCGCGCCGTCTCTCGGGGCGCCGCCCTTTGCGGGAGGCCCCGCCGCTGCGGCGAGGCCTCCGGGAAAGAGCGAGGACCGCCTCGGCGGTCCTCGCGATCCTTGTTTTCGGTCCCGCCTTAGTGGGCCGGCTCGTCGACGATCTTGGGAAGCGTCTCGAACTGGTGGAAGGGCGGGGGCGAGGAGAGGGTCCATTCCAGGGTGGTGGCACCCTCGCCCCACGGATTGTCCGCAGCGCGGGTCTTGGAGCGGAAGGCCAGCACGATGCCGATCATGAACACGACCATGCTCAGCGCGAAGACGTGACCGCCCATGGTCGCGACCTTGTGCCAGCCGGCAAACGCCTCCGGGTAGTCGGCGTAGCGGCGCGGCATGCCGGCGAGCCCCAGGAAGTGCATCGGGAAGAACAGGACGTTCGCACCGATGAAGGCCAGCCAGAAGTGCAGCTTGCCCGCCCATTCCGGGATGACGTGGCCGGTCATCTTCGGGAACCAGTAGTAGACACCGGCGAAGATGATGAACACGGCGCCCAGCGAGAGCACGTAGTGGAAGTGCGCCACGACGTAGTAGGTGTCGTGCAGGTACTTATCGACCGAGGAGTTCGCGAGCACGACGCCGGTGACGCCGCCGACCGTGAACAGGAAGATGAAGCCCACCGCCCAGTGCATCGCCGCGGTGAAGCGGATCGAGCCGCCCCACATCGTCGCGATCCAGGAGAAGATTTTCACGCCGGTCGGCACCGCGATCACCATGGTCGCGAAGACGAAGTAGGACTGCGTCTGGAGCGACAGGCCGACGGTGTACATGTGGTGCGCCCACACGACGAAGCCGACGACGCCAATGGCGACCATGGCGTAGGCCATGGCGAGGTAGCCGAAGACGGGCTTGCGCGAGAAGGTGGCGATGATGTGCGAGACGATGCCGAAGGCCGGCAGGATCATCACGTACACCTCGGGGTGACCGAAGAACCAGAACAGGTGCTGGTACAGGATCGGGTCGCCGCCGCCGGCCGGATCGAAGAAGGTGGTGCCGAAGTTACGGTCGGTGAGCAGCATCGTGATCGCGCCGGCCAGAACCGGGAGCGACAGCAGCAGCAGGAAGGCGGTGACGAGCTCGGCCCAGGCGAAGAGCGGCATCTTGTGCAGCGTCATGCCGGGGGCGCGCATGTTGAGGATGGTGGTGATGAAGTTGATCGCGCCGAGGATCGAGCCGGCACCGGCGAGGTGCAGCGCAAAGATGGCGAAGTCGACCGCGGGGCCGGGATGGCCGGCGGCGGAGGAGAGCGGCGGATAGACCGTCCAGCCCGTGCCCGCGCCGTTGGCGCCGGGGGAGCCCTCGACGAACAGCGAGCAGACGAGGCAGCAGAAGCCCGAGACCGTCAGCCAGAACGAGATGTTGTTCATCCGCGGGAAGGCCATGTCCGGCGCGCCGATCATCAGCGGGACGAACCAGTTGCCGAAGCCGCCGATGAGGGCGGGCATCACCATGAAGAACACCATGATGAGGCCGTGGCCGGTAACGAAGACGTTGTAGGTCGCCGGGTTGGAGAAGTACTGGAGCCCGGGCTCCTCCATCTCCATGCGGATGCCGAAGGAGAGGAACGCGCCGACGATGCCCGCCATGAAGGCGAAGATCAGGTAGAGCGAGCCGATGTCCTTGTGGTTCGTCGAGAGGAACCAACGGGCGAAGAAGGAGGGTTTGTGGTCGTGGTGGGCGTCATGCCCGGCATGTGCTGTGGCGGTGGCCATCGATCCTTGCCTTAATCAGATGTCTGTCGCCTCTGGCGAATGAAGGACCGGCCGGGACGACGATGCCCCGGCCCGATGAGATCTCAGCGGGCGTCCGCGAGGCGCGCGCCGTTGTCGATGGCGGCGTACTTGGTCTTGGCCTCGGTCAGCCACTCGGCATAGGCCTGCTCGCTGACCACGCGCACGGTGATGGGCATGTAGGCGTGACGGGCGCCGCACAGCTCCGAGCACTGGCCGTAATAGACGCCCTCGCGGTCGGCCTTGAACCACCACTGGTTCAGGCGGCCGGGGATGGCGTCGATCTTGCCGCCGAAGGACGGGATCGCCCAGGAATGGATCACGTCGGCGGAGGTGACCTGCACCTTCACGACCTTGCCGACCGGCACGACCATGTCGTTGTCGGTGGCGAGCAGCTTGGGCTGCTGCTCCTCGTCGACGTTGGCGTCGAAGGTGAAGCCGCCCTTATCGCCCTCGGCCGGGTAGTCGTAGGACCAGTACCAGGCGTGACCCGTCACCTTGACCATGACGTCGGCCTTCGGGTCCGACAGCTGGGTGCGCAGGGTACGGAACGAGGGGATCGCCACCGCCACGAGGATCAGGACCGGGATGATGGTCCAGGCCACCTCGATCATCGTGTTGTGCGTGGTGCGCGACGGCGTGGGGTTCGCCTTCTCGCTGAACTTGAAGATGCAGTAGAGGATCAGGCCGAGAACGAAGACCGAGATGGCGAACGCCAGCCAGTGCAGCCCGTGCTCGAAGCTGAGAAGGTCGGCGGCCTCGGCCGTGACCGGGACCTGGCGGCTCATCTGCCACGGCTCGGGCTGACCGATGCCGGCCGCGAGAGCGGAAGAGGACGAGCCGAAGAGAGCGCCGAGCGCGGCGATCCCCCACGATGACCGATGTTGCGCCTGCGTCGTCCGCATGTCCCCGCTTGGCTCCCCTGGTGCCTATGGTTTGTTTGCCCTTGAATTCGCCGACTTGCGGCGCAAATCCTGGGCTGCCCGACCTTCGCGCGGGCCTTGCCGGCCCCGGCTTGACCGTGTCGCTGCCGGATGGGCGGTCGCGACGTAGAACCATACTGATCGTAAAACCGCAACCGCAACAGCGCCGCCAAGCGTCGCTTGGACGCGGCATAGGCGTTATGCGGCCGAGCCTTCCCACGGGCCGGGCGCCGTCGGGAGATGTGGATGGCGGGACCGGAGCGTAGACCTGAGGACGAGCCCGGCATGAGCGAACCCGCCACCTCGGTCCGGGTCGGCACCCTTGTCGTCGCCTACGAGGCGAGCGAGGCGCGGCCCGATTCCCGTGGGCTGGCCGTCGAGATGCCGGTCAACGTCGTCTACGGCAGCGTGCCCTACGCGGTGATGATGACCACGCCCGCGGATCTCGAGGATTTCGCCTACGGCTTCAGCCTGACCGAGGGGGTGATCGAGACGCCCGACGAGATCCGCGGCGTCTCGGTCGAGCCCGGCGAGGGCGGCCTGCGGCTGCTGGTCGATCTCGCCCCGGGACGGCTGCGCGAGCATCTCGCCCGCAAGCGCGCGATCAGCGGACGCACGGGCTGCGGGGTCTGCGGCATCGACGACCTCGCCGCATTGCCGACGGCCAAGACCCGCGCGGGCGACGCACCGCGAAAGGGCCCGCAGGTCAGGCTGTCGGCGATCCAGGCGGCGCTGACCGCCCTGTCCGATCGTCAGGTGCTCAACCGCGAGACCCGCGCGGTGCACGCGGCCGCCTGGGCGCGGCTCGACGGGACGCTGACGGCCGTGCGCGAGGATGTCGGCCGCCACAACGCGCTCGACAAATGCATCGGCGCGCTGCTGCGGGAGGGCGTGCGGCCGGACGAAGGCTTCCTCGTCATCACCAGCCGCTGCTCCTTCGAGATGGCGGAGAAGGCCGCCACCCTCGGCGCCTCGGTGCTGGTGGCGATCTCCGCCCCGACCTCGCTCGCCATCGAGCGGGCGCGCTGCCACGACCTCACGCTCTGCGCCATCGCCCGCGCGGACACGCTCACGGTCTTTTCCGGGCGCGAGCGGCTGCTGCTGGCGGGCGAGGGGTGAGCGGAGGGGCGAGCAGAAAAGCAGGCCAAGGGGCGGGCGACGAGGGCTGAGCCCCCGTCAGTTGCCGGCGGCCTCGCCGCTGCCGCCGGGCACCACCGTCGCCCCGCCGATCACCCGCACGTTCTTGCGGGGACCGTCGGCGGGCGGGTCCTGCCAGCCGGGCTTGGCCGGCGCGGGGGCCGAGTCGGCCGTCTTCGCGGGTTCCTTGGCGGGCTCCTTGGCCGGTTCCTTGCTCGACTCCCTGGAAGGAAGCTTGGGCGACTCCTTGGCCGGGGCCGGGGCGGCGTCGAGCTTGGACGGGTTCGCCGGCGGCTCGGACGCCTTGGCTTCCTTCGCCGGCTCCGGGCGGGCGGCCGGCATGATCTCGGGCGTCGCCGCCTGCCCCGAACGCAGGGTCGGCTCGGGAGCCGGCGGAGTGATGCGCGCCTGGGCCGGCTTCGCCTTCTCGGAGGCGGGCACGGCGGCCGGCGCGGGGCGGGCGGCGCGGCGCGGCGCCTCGGGACGGGCGGTCGCCGCGTCGGGATTGACGCCGAGGGGATTGGCCTCGGGCCGCACGGCCGGCGAAACGCGCTCGGCCCGCAGGGGGCGGGGCGCCTCGCGCTCGGGGCCGAGCGGCGCGTTGCGGAGCCCCGGAACGGAGGGAATGTCGGCGGGAGGCACGATGCGCTCGGCCTCGCGCTGGCGGCGGGGCCGCATGTCCTCCTCGGTCCAGCCGTAGCCCGGCGCCGCCGGCCGCACCCGGTCGGACGGGTAGTAGACGCCGAGCGGCTCGCGCCCGAGCACGTCGCCCTCGCGGGCATCGACCACGAGCCGCACCCGCATACCCCGCGGGCTCGTCGCCTCGACGCGGTAGGCGCGGCCGTCGAAGCGGGGGCGGCCCACTTCGGAGAAGCCGCGCTCGTGCAGCCCCTCGACGATCTCCCGCGGCGGGAGCAGCCCGTCGTCATCGTTGAAGTAGGCGCCGCGGGGCGGGCCGTAGACCTCGCGATAGAACCCTTGCGCGGCAGCGCCCTGCGGGCCGGCCCCGGTCAGGAGCGCGGCCGCAAGGCCGAGACCGAGGCCGCGACGCAGCGACGCGCGCGCGATCCGACCCGGGGCATGACGGCTCGAAGCCATACGGACCTCTCGCAGCAAGTGCTTGGCAAAAAACGGTCTCCGGGGGCCCGCTGTTGACCGCGAGGTCCCCCGGCGTCACGGTCGGAGCGTTCCCCGCATTCCCCCGTGTCGGCAAGGGTTTCTAAACGGGTGATTGGGGCGACAATACGAATCCCCGGCCCGGCCGGCGCAGCCGAAGGCGGGCGGGGCCACGATCCCGGATCGGGCGAGGTCGCGCGCCGGGCGGATTTCAGCCATGTTCAAAAGGCCGGAGCCGGGGCTGGCCGGCCTCTTGCTGGAATGAATGAAATCTGGCAACGTCGCCCTATAGGACAGTAAGACTGTCCCATTTGTCGCGCTTGGCCGTCGGGCCAGCTTTGGGGATCCATCACGTGATCGACGTGACGTCCAAACGAGCTGACAAACCGGTGACCGTCAAGGTGATCCGGGCGAGCGCCGGCTGAGCAGGCCGGGGTTTCAGCCCGCGGGTTTGCGGGCGATTCCGGCAGGAAGACCCCGACGAGACCCGACTCGGTATAAAGAAGGCGGCGGCCCGGGCACCGATGGTGCACGGGCACGAAACATGCTCGCATGCGGGCAGGGTCGGAGATGTGCGGACGATGCGTGAGATCCCGTCTGAACTGTCGGTGCCGGTCGTGAGGGCTGAGAAAGCCGCGCCCCCGCGTGCCGGGACCGCGCCGATGATCCTGCGCGACCCGGGACTGCCGCGGGCGCAGGGCGCCTACGATCCGGCCCACGAGCGCGATGCCTGCGGCGTCGGCTTCGTCGCCGACATGCACGACCGCCGCAGCCACAGCATCGTCCAGCAGGGTCTCAAGATCCTGGAGAACATCGACCACCGCGGCGCGGTCGGCGCGGACCCGACCATGGGCGACGGCTGCGGCATCCTCACCCAGATCCCGCACGGCTTCTTCTCGGAGGAATGCTCGCGCCTCGGCTTCGAGCTGCCGCCCGCCGGCCAGTACGCGATCGGCCAGTTCTTCCTGCCCAAGGCGGAGGATGCCCGCGCCGCCATTGAGGAGATCGTCGAGAAGACGCTGGCCGACGAGGGCCTGCCGCTGCTCGGCTGGCGCGACGTCCCGGTCGATTCGACCGATCTCGGCCGGGCCGTGAAGGAGACCGAGCCGCATCACCGGCAGGTCTTCATCGGCTGCCCCGCGAGCGTCACCGATCAGGACGCCTTCGAGCGGCGCGTCTTCATCGCCCGCAAGGTGATCTCGAACAAGGTCTACGGCCTGGACGACCCGCGCGTGAAGGCGTTCTACCCCGTCTCCGTGTCGAGCCGGACCATCGTCTACAAGGGCATGGTGCTCGTGCACCAGCTCGGCCACTACTATCTCGACCTGAAGGACCCGCGCTTCGTCTCGGCGCTGGCGCTCGTCCACCAGCGCTTCGCCACCAACACCTTCCCGACCTGGCGCCTGTCGCACCCCTACCGGATGGTGGCCCATAACGGCGAGATCAACACGCTGCGCGGCAACGTGAACTGGATGGCCGCGCGCCAGGCCAGCGTCGACTCCGAGCTGTTCGGCAACGACATCTCGAAGCTCTGGCCGATCTCCTACGAGGGCCAGTCCGACACCGCCTGCTTCGACAACGCCCTCGAGTTCCTCGTGCAGGGCGGCTACTCGCTCGCCCACGCGATGATGATGCTGATCCCGGAGGCCTGGGCCGGCAACCCGCTGATGAGCGAGGAGCGGCGCGCCTTCTACGAGTATCACGCCGCCCTGATGGAGCCGTGGGACGGGCCGGCCGCCGTCGCCTTCACCGACGGGCGCCAGATCGGCGCGACCCTCGACCGCAATGGCCTGCGCCCGGCCCGCTACATCGTCACCGATGATGGCCTCGTCGTGCTCGCCTCCGAGATGGGCGTGCTGCCAATCCCGGATGAGAAGATCGTCCAGTCCTGGCGTCTTCAGCCGGGCCGGATGCTGCTGATCGATTTGGAGAAGGGCCGCATCGTCTCCGACGAGGAGATCAAGGGCGAGCTGGCCGGCGCACATCCCTATGCCGAGTGGGTCAAGAACACCCAGATCGTGCTGGAGGATCTGCACCCCATCAGCCCGCGCGCCTCGCGCACGGACGTGTCGCTGCTCGATCGCCAGCAGGCCTTCGGCTACACCCAGGAAGACCTCAAGCTGCTGATGCAGCCCATGGCCGTGACCGGCCAGGAGGCGGTCGGCTCAATGGGCTCGGACACGCCGCTCTCGGCGCTCTCCGACAAGCCCAAGCTGCTCTACACCTACTTCAAGCAGAACTTCGCGCAGGTCACCAACCCGCCGATCGACCCGATCCGCGAGGAGGCCGTGATGAGCCTCGTCTCGTTCATCGGCCCGCGCCCGAATCTGCTCGACATGGAGGGTGCCTCCCGCCGCAAGCGTCTGGAGGTCCGCCAGCCGATCCTGACGAACGGCGACCTGGAGAAGATCCGCTCGATCTCCCACTTCGAGGACCGCTTCGACACCCGCACGCTCGACATCACCTACGCGGCCGAATCCGGCGCTGCGGCGATGGAGGGCGCGCTCGATCGCCTGTGCGACCGGGCCGAGGTCGCGGTGCGCGGCGGCTACAACATCATCATCCTGTCCGACCGCATGGTGGGGCCGGACCGCATCCCGATCCCGGCGCTGCTCGCGACCGCGGCCGTGCACAACTACCTGATCCGCAAGGGGCTTCGCACCTCGGTCGGCCTCGTGGTCGAGTCGGGCGAGCCGCGCGAGGTGCATCACTTCGCCTGCCTGGCCGGCTACGGCGCGGAGGCCGTGAACCCCTACCTCGCCTTCGAGACGCTGATCGCGATGAAGGACGAGTTCCCGCCGGACCTGACCGACAACGAGATCGTCTACCGCTATATCAAGTCGATCGATAAGGGCCTGCTCAAGGTCATGTCCAAGATGGGCATCTCGACCTACCAGTCCTATTGCGGCGCGCAGATCTTCGACGCGATCGGTCTGAACTCCGACTTCGTAGCGAAGGACTTCTTCGGGACGGCCACGACGGTCGAGGGCATCGGCATGGCCGAGGTCGCCCAGGAGACGGCCCTGCGCCACCAGGACGCCTTCGGCGACGCCCCGATCTACCGCAACGCGCTCGATGTCGGCGGCGAGTACGCCTATCGCCTGCGCGGCGAGACCCATACCTGGACGCCCGACAGCGTGGCGACGCTGCAGCACGCGGTGCGCCTCGGCGTGCCCGAGCGCTACCGCGAATACGCCCGGCTGGTGAACGAGCAGGAGAACCACCTCAAGACCCTGCGCGGCCTGTTCCGGATCAAGACCGCCGCCGATCTGGGCCGCGAACCGGTGGAGCTCTCGGCGGTCGAGCCGGCCTCCGAGATCGTCAAGCGCTTCGCCACCGGCGCCATGTCCTACGGCTCGATCTCGAAGGAGGCGCACGAGACGCTGGCGATCGCCATGAACTCGTTCGGCGGCCGTTCGAACTCGGGCGAGGGCGGCGAGGAGCCGCGCCGGTTCATCCCCGGCCCCGACGGGCGCTCGCGCCGTTCCGCCATCAAGCAGGTGGCCTCGGGCCGCTTCGGCGTCACGACCGAGTACCTCGTCAACGGCGACATGATCCAGATCAAGGTCGCGCAGGGTGCCAAGCCCGGCGAGGGCGGCCAGTTGCCCGGCCACAAGGTCGACGCCAAGATCGCCAAGGTGCGCTACGCGACGCCGGGCGTCGGCCTGATCTCGCCGCCGCCCCACCACGACATCTACTCGATCGAGGATCTGGCCCAGCTCATCTTCGACCTGAAGAACGTGAACCCGGCGGCCGACATCTCGGTCAAGCTCGTTTCCGAGGTCGGCGTCGGCACCGTCGCGGCGGGCGTCGCCAAGGCGCGCGCCGACCACATCACGATCTCCGGCTTCGACGGCGGCACGGGCGCGGCGCCGCTCACCTCGATCAAGCATGCGGGCGGGCCCTGGGAAACGGGTCTGGCCGAGACGCAGCAGACGCTCGTGATGAACGGCCTGCGCGGCCGCGTCGCGCTCCAGGCCGACGGCGGCATCCGCACCGGCAAGGACGCGATGATCGCGGTGCTGCTGGGCGCTGACCAGATCGGCTTCTCGACCGCGCCGCTGATCGCGGCCGGCTGCATCATGATGCGCAAGTGCCACCTCAACACCTGCCCGGTGGGCGTCGCCACCCAGGACCCGGTGCTGCGCAAGCGCTTCAAGGGCACCCCTGAGCACGTCATCAACTACTTCTTCTTCGTGGCCGAGGAGCTGCGGGAGCTGATGGCGGCGATGGGCTTCACCAAGTTGGAGGACCTGATCGGCCGCTCCGACCTCCTCGACAAGCGCGAGGCGATCGAGCACTGGAAGGCCAGCGGCCTCGACTTCTCGAAGCTGTTCCACCGGCCCGATGTCGGGCCGGAGGTGGCGATCCGGCATGTCGAGACGCAGCATCACCCGATCGACACGGTGCTCGACCGCCGCCTGATCGCGGGGGCCGAGAACGCGATCGAGACCGGCGAGGCGGTCACCCTCACCGACGTGATCCGCAACTCGGACCGCGCGGCGGGCGCCATGCTCTCGGGTGCGGTGGCGAAGCGGCACGGCCATGACGGCCTGCCGGACGACAGCATCGTGGTGAAGCTCAACGGCACCGCCGGGCAGAGCTTCGGCGCGTGGCTCGCGGCCGGCGTCACCCTCGACCTGACCGGCCACGGCAACGACTATGTCGGCAAGGGCCTGTCGGGCGGCAAGCTGATCATCCGTCCGAGCGACGCGCTGAAGGCGCCGCCCGCCCGCACGATCATGGCCGGCAACACCGTGCTCTACGGGGCGATCGCGGGCGAATGCTACATCCGCGGTGCGGCCGGCGAGCGCTTCGCCGTGCGCAACTCAGGCGCCATCGCGGTGGTCGAGGGCATGGGCGACCATGGCTGCGAGTACATGACCGGCGGCGTGGTGGTCTCGATCGGCGTGACGGGGCGCAACTTCGCGGCGGGCATGTCCGGCGGCATCGCCTACGTGCTCGACGAGGACGGCTCGTTCCGCGACCGCTGCAACCTGTCGATGGTCGATCTGGAGCCCGTGGAGGAGGAGGACGACATCATGCGCCGCTTCCACCAGGACGGCGATCTGGAGACCAAGGGCCGGGTCGACATCCTCGCGGACATGTCGGGCCACGACGAGGAGCGGCTGTCGCAGCTTCTGACCAACCACCTGAAATACACCGGCAGCCCGCGCGCCAAGCAGATCCTCGATGACTGGGCGGGTTTCCGCACCAAGTTCGTCAAGGTGATGCCGGTCGAGTACCGCCGGGCCCTGCGCGAGATGGAGATGGCGCGCATGCCGGTGGCGGCAGAGTGATCTTGGACGGGTCGAAGGCGAGCGCCACAGGTGGAGATCACCTTCGACCCGGCCAAGCGTGAGCGGACGCTTATGGGACGCGGGCTCGATTTCGCCCGCTCCGCCGAGGTGTTTGCGACGGCAGTCGCCACGTTCATCGATACGAGGAGCGATTACGGAGAGAGACGGGAAGTCACGGTCGGATACCTTGACGGACGCATGGTCATCGTCGTCTGGACAGAACGCGACCGTGTTTGTCGGATCATCAGTATGAGGAAAGCCAATGAGCGAGAGCAAGCGCGCTACCGCCCACGACGCTGATCGACCGATGCATCCCGACGATATCGGATGGGACCCGGACGATGCGCCCGAACTCGATGACGAGTGGTTCGAGCGGGCAGACCATCTCATCGCCGGCAAGCTCGTCGAGCGCGGCTACCGCCCCGGCGAGACCGAGCGTCTCGTCCTGCCGACCGAGATCGTCGAGCGCTTCCGCGCCCAGGGTCCCGGCTGGCAGCTCCGGATCGAGGACGCTTTGAAAGAATGGATGGCCGAGCACCCTGAGCGGCTCTGAGTCATCGAACTGAGATCAGTGGGCCGCAGCGTGCCCGGGGGCTGGATACCGTCGCGAGGCGGTCACGAAGAGACGGACACGATGGGCAAGGTCACCGGGTTTCTCGAATTCGACCGGCAGGAGCAGAAGTATCAGCTCGCCGCCGACCGCGTGCGGCACTTCCGCGAATTCACGCTGCCGCTCGACGAGCACGACCTGTCCAAACAGGCGGCACGCTGCATGGATTGCGGCATCCCGTTCTGCCACGGACCGACCGGTTGCCCGGTCCACAACCAGATTCCGGACTGGAACGACCTCGTCTACCAGTCGGATTGGGAGGAGGCCTCGCGCAACCTCCACTCCACCAACAATTTCCCGGAATTCACCGGCCGCGTCTGCCCCGCGCCCTGCGAGGAGGCCTGCACGCTGAACCTCGAGAACCAGCCGGTCGCGATCAAGACGATCGAGCAGGCGATCGCGGATCGCGCCTGGAACAACGGTTGGGTCAAGCCCGAGCCCTCGGCGACCCGCACCGGCAAGCGCGTGGCGGTGATCGGCTCCGGCCCGGCCGGCATGGCCGCGGCCCAGCAGCTCGCCCGGGTCGGCCACGACGTGCATGTCTACGAGCGCGAGCCCAAGGCCGGCGGCCTGCTGCGCTACGGCATCCCCGACTTCAAGATGGAGAAGCGCCACATCGACCGGCGCGTGAAGCAGATGGAGGCCGAGGGCGTCGTCTTCCACTACCGGGCCAATATCGGCGTCAACGTCCCCCTCGAAGACCTGACGAGCCAGTTCGACGCCGTACTGTTCTGCGGCGGCGCCGAGGACCCGCGCAATCCGCAGCTGCCGGGCCAGGAACTCGACGGCGTGCACTACGCCATGCCCTACCTCGTGCAGTCGAACCGCCGGGTCGGCGCCGAGCCGATGCCGGGCAACGGCGAGCTGCCGATCCTGGCCGCCGGCAAGAACGTCGTCGTCATCGGCGGCGGCGACACGGCGTCCGACTGCGTCGGTACAGCCTTCCGCCAGGGCGCGCTCTCGGTGACCCAGCTCGATATCCGCCCGCGTCCGCCGGAGCGCGAGGACAAGCTGACGGTGTGGCCCTACTGGCCGACCAAGATGCGCACCTCGTCGAGCCAGGCCGAGGGCGCCGAGCGCGAGTTCCAGGCCGCGACCCTGCGCCTGGAGGGCAACCGCAAGGGCCAGCTCACCGGCGTGGTCTGCGCCCGGGTGGATGAGCGGCGCCAGCCGATCGAGGGCAGCGAGTTCGTGCTGCCGGCCGACCTCGTCTTCATGGCGATCGGCTTCGCCGGCTCGGTGCAGAAGGGTCTGGTCGAGGAATCGGGCGTGGCGGTCGACAAGCGCGGCAACGTGAGCGCCAACGATGAGGACTACCTGACCTCGAACCCGAAGATCTACGTCGCCGGCGACATGCGCCGCGGCCAGTCCCTGGTGGTCTGGGCGATCCGCGAAGGCCGTCAGGCCGCCCGCTCCATCGACGAGGCGCTGATGGGCGCGACGGTGCTGCCGCGGTAAGCCGTTTCAAGTCGGACGAAGCAGGGGCCATTGCCGAGAGGCATTGGCCCTTTTCGTTGACCCCAGGGCGCTTTCAGCGAGGCACACTCCCGGAGCCCGCATCGTCCCGGGCCTCCCACAGGTAGGCCGATCCGTCGCGTCCGATCCGGCCTCGGGACGAAAGATGCATCCCGGCGACGTCCAGCCCCTCGCTGGCGGCACGGTCGAGGATGCGACGGCGGGTGGCGATCGCCTGCGCCGGGTCGGCATCCCAGATCACGGTCCAGTCCGGATGCGGCATCTGCAGGATGCGGGAATGGACGATGTCGCCCCAGATCAGCAGCCGCTCCGATCCGTCCTCGACCAGCACGCCGGCATGGCCCGGCGTATGCCCCGGCAGCGGAAGGAACGAGAGGCCGGGCGCGAGCCCAGCCTCTCCGGAAACCCGGCGTATCCGGCCGGCATAGGCCGCCAGCACCGCCTGCGCCGTGTCGAAGAAGGGGGCCATCGCGGCCGGTGCCCGGGCGCGGGCAGCCGCATCCGACCAGTAGGCGGCCTCGCGCTCCTGCAGCACCAGCTCCGCGTTGCGGAAGCGGGCGCCGCCCTCGGGCGTGAGCAGGCCGCCAACATGGTCCGCGTGGAGATGGGTCAGCCACACCGTCTCGATCCGGTCCGGCCGCACGCCCTGCGCCGCGAGCGCCGCGCTCACCCCGTCGAATCCCGGCCCGAACACCGTCCCGCACCCGGCATCGAGCAGGCCGAGACGATCGCCGCGCCGGATCAGGAAGGCGTTGACCGGCTCCGGCGAGGGGCCGCCCGGCGGCAGGCCGGCCCGCACGAGCAGGACGCGCCCGGCCTCGCCGTCAGCGGCCGGAATCATGCTGGGCTGGAGCGGGAAGAGCCCGTCGTGCAGCGGCGTCACGGCAAAGGCGCCGACGCGGTAGGCGGCGGGCACGTGCGTCCTCGCATCGGCCGTGCGGAGGAGCGGCAGGCAGGCACCCGCGGCGAGCACGGTTCGGCGGGACGGCAGGAAGGGCATCGCCAACGGGTCCGGCTTGAGGGGAAAGAGAGCCGATCCTGGCGCGCCGGTTCGCCGCCGCCCAGGGAAGGACACCCGCCGAGCATCGGGCATTTTTCCCGATGAGGCTTCGTGCCCCTTGCGCCCCGGCCGGCTGCCGGTTCCCACTCGCTGGCCCTCGCTTGCCCGGTTGCCCCGATGAGCCTGCCCGCGCATCTCGCCCTGCGCCTCTCGATCGTCACGCTGCTCTGTCTGGCGGGCGCCGTCGCCTGGACCCTGTGGGAGGCGCGCACGGGTCTGCGCGAGGAAGCCGCGGTGTCGGCCGGGCGGATCGCGGCGCAGCTGGCCCGGCAGCCGGGGCTCGGCAGCCTCGGCCCGGCCGCACTGCCGATCAGCGAGCCGCAGGCCGAGCCGACCGTCCTCATGATCCTGCCGGGCATCTGCGCGGAGATCCGCCTCGGCGCCGAGGCCCCACGCCGGCTCTGCGGGGATTGGGACGGGCTCGGCACGGCCCCCGCCTGGCTCGCGGGCGCCCTGGCGGCGGAGGCGGGCGCGGCACCGGTGATCCGGGAGATCGCCTACCGTGGACGCTCCCTCGGCCAAGTCGCGGCCTGGCCGGATCCCGTCGCCGCCGCGGGCCGCGCATGGCGGCAGGTCCGGTTCGCGAGCGGTCTCGCCCTGTCGCTCGCCGGAACCACGGCGATCCTGGGCTGGCTCGCCGCCGCCCGCCTCGTGGCGCCGGCGGGACGGATCGTGCAGGGCCTCGACGGGTTCGAGGCCGGCCGGCCCCCGCCGGCCCTGCCACGCTTCGGGGCGCTGGAATTCGACCGGATCGCCGCTGCCATCAACGCCCTCGCGGCGCGCCTGGCCCGCACCGAGGGCGAGCGCGCGGAGCTGCTGCAACGGCTGGTCCAGGTGCAGGAGGAGGAGCGGCAGAGCCTCGCCCGCGACCTGCACGACGCGTTCGGCCAGTGCCTCGCCGCGGCAGGCGCGCTCGCCGCCGCCATCGAGGCGGGCGCGCCGGCGGATCGCGAGGATCTGCGGGCCGACGCCGTCGGCATTGAGGTGATCCTCGGCTCCATGCGCGAGAGCCTGCGCGGCGCCCTGGCCCGGCTCGAACTGCCCGACCTCGCCGGGATCGGCTTGAGTGAAGGCCTCCGCGGGCTCGTCCTGGAGTGGCAGGCGCGCCTGCGCACCGGGCCGAGCCTGCATCTCGACGTGACGGGCGATTGGGCGGGCCTGTCGGCGCAAGCCTCGGCGAGCCTCTACCGGATCGCGCAGGAACTCCTGACCAACGCCCTTCGGCACGGGCGGCCGAGCCGGGTCTTCCTGCGGCTGCAGGGAACCGAGTCGGGAGGGCGGGCCGTCAGCCTGAGCGTGGACGACGACGGCGGAGGCGACGCTGCGAGCGCGGCCGGCGCTTCCGGCCGCGGCCTTGCCGGAATCCGGGCACGGCTCGCCACTCTCGGCGGTCACCTGTCCCTCACCGGGAACGGCAGCGGCATCCGCGCCTGCGCCACCGTCCCGGTCCGCGGCTGAGGCGCGCGATGCCGTCAATCCTCCTCGTCGACGACCATCCCGTGGTGCGCGAGGGCTATCGCCGCCTGCTCGAACGGCAGCCGGGCTTCACCGTCGTGGCGGAGGCCGAGACCGCGGCGGAGGCCTACCGCCTCTACAAGGCGCGGGCCCCGGACCTCGTCATCCTCGACCTGTCGCTGCCGGGTCCGAGCGGCATCGAGGCGATCCGGCACATCCGGCAATGGGACGGCGCGGCCCGTATCCTCGTCTTCAGCATGCGCACCGGTGCCGCGGTCGCGCGCCAGGCCTTCGCCGCAGGTGCCGGCGGCTATGTCAGCAAGGCGAGCCCGCCGCGGGACCTGCTGACGGCCGTGGCGGGCGTCCTGCGCGGCGAGCGCGCCATGAGCCCCGACATCGCTCTCGCGATCGCGCGGGACGAGGTGGCCGGCGGACGGACCGCCCTCGACGATCTCAGTCCGCGGGAAGTCGAGATCCTCGGCCTGACGGCCGCGGGCGCGGCGGCGCCGGCCATCGCCGAGGCGCTGTGCCTCAGTCTCAAGACGGTCCAGAACAATCTTTCGCTGATCCGGGCCAAGCTCGGCGCCCGCACGGATGCCCATCTGGTCTGGATCGCCGTCGGGGCCGGGCTCGTGGCCGCCCCGCCCGGCCCTCCCTCCGCGGAGGGCTGATAGCGGCCGCCGCGACGCGGAGCCTATCCCGGCGGCCAGCGGAAATCGTCGGCCCGGCCGGGCTGGGGCAGGGGAGCCGCGCCGCGCTGCAGGCTGCGCTCGCGCGTGCCGGTGGCGTCGCCCTCCTGGGGCCGGCCGCTGATCAGCGTGCCGCCGGGCGAGGTCTCGGGACGGCCCAGCGGCACCACCGGCCCCGCCGCGGGCTTGACCGGCAGACTCGGGATACCGGGCGGTTCGGGCAGGCTCGGCAGCATCGCGGTGATCCGGCGGTCGATAGCCGCCGTATCCTCGACGCCGATCCCGGGGCCGCCCTCGGCGGGGGCGGTCGCGATCGGGGCGGCGGGCTGCTCCGAGGGCAGGCCGCCCTTGGCGCCCATCAGGCGCTTGAGTTCCACGTCGGCGAAGTGGGCCACCTTGCGGGAGCCCGCGCCGGTGAAGTGGATGCCGTCGGAGGTACGCAGCCGCGCCTCCTGGCCGTCCACGTCCGGCCCGGAGGCGGCAAAGCGATTGCGGTCGTCCACGAAGCCCTGCCAGATCTCGACATAGGTCTGGCCGGCCCGCTGCACCCGCTCGCGCACGAGGTCGTTGATCGCCGCGAAATCGCGGCTCAGGGATTCGCTGCGGACCGGCGGCAGGCCGACCCAGATCAGCGGCACCTTGTGCTCCTCGAACACCTTCACGACGGCATCGACCCGGGCCGCGTAGAGTTCGCGCCACTTGTCGGACAGGGCCTCGTAGCTCTGGTCCCCCTCGCGGATCGCCTGCCGGTCGTTCACGCCGACCATCATCAGGGCGTAGGACAGGTTGGGCGTGGCCTTGAGGAAGTCCTCGGTGGTCTTGGCCCAGTCCACCACGTCCCTGCGCACGAGGCCGCTCTCGGCCTTGGACCGGTCGAGCACGCCGATCTCGGCATTGTCAGAGAAGGCTTCGTCCACGCCCTTCACGAGGTAGCTCGCCAGGGAATCGCCGAACACGGCGACCTGGGTCGTCGGCGCCGTCTTCGGCACCTTCGCCTTGGGTTGCTGCGCGACCGCGGGGGGCGGACTCGGACGGCGCCGGCGCGCGGCGCGCTCCTCGTCCGAGCGGCTCGCGGCCGCCGGCGCGCGCGGACGCTGCGGCCGGCTGTAGCCCGAGGGCGGCTGCGGCTGCGGCGCGGGCTGGGCTCGGGGCTGATCCTCCCAGGGCCAGAAGAACTGGCGCGGCGCCTCCTGCTGCACGGGCGGCGGGGCGCGGCGGACCGGCGCGCGGCCGTAGCCGTACTCGTCGGCATAGCCCTGCCGGGCCCGGCGGCGCGGCGGCGGCGCGGCGTAGGGATCGGCCGCGGGCGCGTCGTAGCTGTCGCCCCATTGCGCGGCGGCCGGCACCGGCGCGGCGGTCAGCCAGAGGGCGGCGAGGACGAGAAGTCCGAGGATCGCGGCGGCGTTCGGAAACGCGAGGCGATCGGTCGGGCGGCGTTCCATGCGGGGAGAGCCTCGATCGAAGGGAAGCGGCCGGGCGGACCCGGCCTCACATCCCCGCAGGATAGCGCGACGGGGCCGACGCGTCTAAGGGCGCCCCTCGACCCTCTCCAGAAGCGCCGGCCGGGCATAGCCGTCGGCGGGCAACCCCTCGCGGATCTGGTACTGCCGCACCGCCTCGCGCAGCTTCGGCCCGGCCCGCCCATCCTGCTCGCCGGCATAGAGGCCCTTGGCCGCGAGCCCCGCCTGTAGGCGCTTGAGGCCCGGCCCGTCGAGCCGCGCGGCGCCGCTCGGCCAGGGAGCGGCGAGGGGAAGGCCGCCCGCCAGCCGGTCGGCGAGGTGTCCGACTGCCAGGGCATAGGAATCGCTGGTGTTGTAGCCGCGGATGACTTCGAAATTGTCAGTGATGAGGAAGACCGGGCTCCCGAGCCCGCCCGGCAGGAACAGGCTCGCCTCGCCGTTTGCCGGCAGGGGCTTGCCGTCGGTGCGGCGCACGCCGCGGGCGGCGAAATCGGGAATCGGCCCGCGGTAGCGGGTCAGGTCGAACTCCTTCGGGAGGCTGACCTCGTAGCCCCAGGACAGGCCGGGCTTCCAGCCGAGCGAGCGCAGGTAATGCGCGATGGAGGCGAGCGAATCGGCCTCCGAGCGCCAGATGTCGCGCCGCCCGTCGCCGTCGAAATCGACCGCCTCGCGCAGGTAGACCGAGGGCAGGAACTGCACCTGCCCCATGGCGCCCGCCCAGGAGCCGACCATGCGTGCGGGCTCGATGTCGCCGTTCTCCAGGATCTGCAGGGCGGCCCAGAGCTCATCGCGGAACAGGGTGCCCCGGTGCCGGGCGTAAGCCAGGCTCGCCAGTGCCCGGACCACCGACAGGGAACCGGCGCTGGCGCCGAAATCCGACTCGACGCCCCAGAAGGCCAGCACGATCGCGCGCGGCACGCCGGTCTTTCCCTCGATGGCGGCCAGCGTGGCCGCGAGCCGCTTGCCCTGCGCCTGCCCCCGCGCGATGCGCGCGTTCGAGACCGCGCCGACGAGGTAGTCCCAGACCGGCCGGCTGAACTCGCCCTGGCGGCGGGTGCGGGCGATCACCTCCGGGTCCGGGGCGCTCACGCCGGCGAAGGCCGCCGCGAAGGTCGCCTGCGAGATGCCGCGGCTCTTCGCGTCGGACCGCAGGGCGTCGACGAAGCCGGAGAAGTCGGTGTCCTGCGCGCGCGCCGGCCCGACGGCCGCGGGGGAGGCGGCGAGGAGCGCGAGAACGAGGCCCGCGAGGCCGGCCCTCACCGGCGGTTCCGCTTGGCCAGGGACTCCTCCCAGGCCAGCGCCTGGGCGACGATGGCGTCGAGATCGTCCTGGCGCGGGCTCCAGCCGAGTTCGTTGCGGATGCGATCGGCGCCCGCGATGATCTGGGCCGGATCGCCCGGGCGGCGCGGCGACAGGCGCACCTCGAAGTCGCGGCCCGAGATGCGCTTGACCACCTCGATCAACTCCAGAACCGAGTAGCCCCGGCCGTAGCCGCAATTGAGCGTCAGGCTCGCGCCCCCGCCGCGCAGGTGGTCGAGCACGACCATGTGCGCGTCCGCCAGATCCGAGACCTGGATGTAGTCGCGCAGGCAGGAGCCGTCGCGGGTCGGGTAGTCGGTGCCGAACACCTCCAGATGCGTGCGCTGGCCGAGCGCGGCCTGGGTCGCGACCTTGATCAGGTGGGTGGCATTGGGCGTCGACTGGCCCGAGCGCCCGCGCGGGTCGGCCCCGGCCACGTTGAAGTAGCGCAGCACCCCGTAGCTGAAGCCGTGGGCGGCGGCCGCGTCGGCCAGCATCCACTCGCTCATCAGCTTGGAGCGGCCGTAGGGGTTGATCGGGTTGGTGGCCAGCGTCTCGGGCACCGGCACGATCTCGGGCTCGCCGTAGACGGCGGCGGTGGAGGAGAAGATGAAGTGCCTGACGCCCGTGCGCGCCGCGGTCTCGATCAGCGCGCGGGTCTTGACCGTGTTGGCGAGGTAGTAGCCCAGCGGATCGGCGACCGAGTCGGGCACGACGATGCGCGCGGCGAAATGCGCGACCGCGTCGATCTGGTGGCGCAGGATGGTCTCGGTCACGAGCGCTTGGTCGGCCACGTCGCCGACGACGAGGCGCACCTCCGGCGGCAGGGCCCAGTCGAACCCGGTCGAGAGGTCGTCGAGGACGACGACCTCCTCGTGTCCGGCATCGATCAGGGCCAGCACCATGTGGCTGCCGATATAGCCCGCGCCGCCGGTGACCAGAACCGCCATCGTCCGTTCCCTCTGCCTTCAAGGCCCGACCGGGCGCGGAGGCCGCGCACCGATCCGCCAAGACGTTCATACATGACGAAATACGCCCAATCATACCCGAGCGGGGCTGTTACGCGGCGCCTTTGCGCTATTGTATTGCGTCGATCAGGGCTCGCCCCGACACAGAACCATCAACGGGTCCCGCCACATGAAACGAATTCGCAAGGCCGTCCTTCCCGTCGCCGGCCTCGGCACCCGCTTCCTGCCGGCGACGAAGGCCGTGCCCAAGGAGATGCTCACCGTCGTCGATCGTCCCGTCGTGCAGCACGTCGTCGACGAGGCCCGGGAGGCGGGCATCGAGCACTTCATCTTCGTGACGGGTCGCGGCAAGGCGGTGATCGAGGATCATTTCGACATCGCCTTCGAACTCGACCACATGCTGCAGGAGCGCGGCAAGCAGGCGGCCTACGAGGAGTTGAAGAGGGATCTGCCCAAGGCCGGCCAGACCAGCTTCACCCGGCAGCAGGCGCCGCTCGGCCTCGGCCACGCCGTCTGGTGCGCCCGCGAGATCGTCGGCGACGAGCCCTTCGCCGTGCTGCTGCCCGACATGCTGAGCCGCGGCTGCATGGCCCAGATGCTGGAGGCCTACGAGCGGCACGGCGGCAACGTCATCGCCGTGGAGGAGGTCAAGCCCGAGGAAACCCACCAGTACGGCATCGTCGCGGTCGGCGAGACCTTCGGCCAGACCTTCGAGATCACCGGCATGGTGGAAAAGCCCAAGCAGGGGACCGCGCCGTCGAACTTCATCATTTCCGGCCGCTACATCCTCCAGCCCGAGATTTTCTCGATCCTGGAGCGGGGCGAGAAGGGGGCCGGCGGCGAGATCCAGCTCACCGACGCGATGATCCGGCTCGCCGAGGAGCAGAAGTTCTACGGCATGCACTTCGATGGGCGGACCTACGACACCGGCTCCAAGATCGGCTTCCTGACCGCCAACATCGCTTACGGGCTGCAGCGCCCGGACCTGGCCGATTCCCTGAAGGCGGAGATCCGCGCCCTTCTCGGAGAGGGCTGATTCGGTTCCATGCATCGGCGCAGCGTAGCCATGCGCTGCCCGCAGGCGGGAAAGCGGCTTGTGCCCTTGCGGATTGTGCGCCGCGATGCGATTTGTGCATTGCGAGATCGCGATGGCGTCGCGGTCCAGCAGCCCTTCTTGGGCGTTTCCTCCCTAGACTTCGGGCCGTCCTTCGGGGCGGCCTTTTTTCTTGGCCGAACCACGCCCGCGGCTCCGGGCGGGCCCGGCCGCTATTCCGCGGCGATGCGGTGCGGCACGGCCTCCCCGGTCTCGGCGGCGATCTCGGCGAACACCGCGGCCAGGTTGTCGGCCAGAGTCGGAAAGCCCGCGGTCAGGGCCAGCGACTGCTCGTTCATGTAGAGCGCCCGGTTGATCTCGATCTGCAGCGCGTGCCGTCCGAGCCCCGGCTCGCCGTAATGCTCGGTGATGAAGCCGCCGGCATAGGGCTTGTTGCGCACGACCTTGTAGCCCAGCGCCCGCAGGCGGGCCTCGACCCCCTCCACGAGGGCCGGCAGGCAGGCGGTGCCGAAGCGGTCGCCGAGAACGAAATCGGCCTGCGCGCTCTCCTCCCGTCCGAGGCTCGACGAGGGCATCGAGTGGCAGTCGATCAGGAAGGCCCGGCCGAAGGTCCGCGCCGTGCGCTGGATCAGGCCGCGCAGGGTGCGGTGATAGGGCTTGTAGAGCGTCTCGATGCGCCGGACCGCCGCCTCGACCGGCAGGCGCTCCCGGTAGATCTCCTGTCCGTCGGCGACGATGCGCGGCACCGTGCCGAGACCTCCGGCGACCCGCATGGAACGGGTGTTGGCGTAGGAGGGCAGCCGCCCCTGGAACATGCGCGGGTCGAGTTCGTAGGGCTCGCGGTTCACGTCGAGATAGGCGCGGGGGAAGTTCGCCCGCATCAAGGGCGCGCCGAGGCCGACCACGGCGGCGAACAGCCGGTCGACATGGGCATCCTCCGAGCGGCGCAGGGTCAGGGCGTCGAGCCGGGAGGCGGCGAGGAAAGCCTCGGGGTAGTGCGCGCCGGAATGGGGCGTGTTGAACACGAAGGGAACGCTGTGCTGCGCCGGCTCGTCCACGACGAAGGGCGGATCGAAGGCCTCGGAATCGTCGGGAGGAAGAAAGCTCATCGAGAGGCGGAAGCCGAAGCGTGGCGCGGGGGAGACATCACCCCACTTTGCGGCGGCCCGACCGCCCTGTCCACCATGCGCCGCACAGCAGAGGCCGCGACCGCTGCGCCCGCGGGTGCGGCGCGGCACCGGGCGGGTTTAACGCTCTGTTTACCAAGCGACCGCTTTATGAAATGAACACCTCAAAGGCGCATGGGCACCGGGACGCCGTTCGATGAAGATCCTGCTCGCGGAAGACGACAACGACATGCGTCGGTTCCTGGCCAAGGCGTTGCAGAACGCCGGCTACGACGTGCTGTCGTTCGACAACGGTCTCTCCGCCTACAACCGTCTGCGCGAGGAGCCGTTCGAGCTTCTCCTGACCGACATCGTCATGCCGGAGATGGACGGTATCGAGCTGGCGCGCCGCGCCACGGAACTCGATCCCGACATCAAGGTGATGTTCATCACGGGCTTCGCCGCGGTGGCGCTCAACCCGGATTCGAAGGCCCCGAAGGATGCGAAGGTGCTCTCCAAGCCCTTCCATCTGCGCGATCTGGTCAACGAGGTCGAGAAGCTGCTGGCCGCCTGACGGCGGCCGGACGCCGGGCGCGCTCACGGAACGGCCGACCTGTGTCCTCGCCGCAGTAGGAAGATTTGCGCGACGCGCTTATATCCGTCGCTTCTCTCCCGAACGGGCGCGCGACGGACCCATGCAGCCGGTCACGATCTACACCACGGCCTGGTGCCCCTACTGCTCGGCGGCCAAGAGCCTGCTGCGCGACAAGGGCGTGTCCTTCAACGAGATCGACGTCGAGAAGACGGCGGGCGCGCGCGCGACCATGGTCCAGCGGGCGGGGGGACGCACCTCGGTCCCGCAGATCTTCGTCGGCGACAAGCATGTGGGCGGATGCGACGACCTCTACGCCCTGGAGCGTGCCGGCGGTCTCGACCCGCTGCTCGCCGCATGACGGCGGCCCTCGACGCCAAGCCCTTCGAGGGTAAGCCCTTCGACGATAAGCCTTTCCTGGCCGCCTGCGTGCAGATGCGCGGCGGGCGCGACCCCGCCGCCAACCGCGAGGCGGCCGTCAAGGCGGTGCGCGAGGCCGCGGCCGCGGGTGCGGCCTACGTCCAGACGCCGGAGACGACCTCGCTGATCGAGCGCGACCGCGCCGCCCTGTTCGAGAAGGTCGGCCCGCAGGCGAGCAACGCGACGCTCGCTGCGCTTCGCGAGGTCGCGCGGGCGGAAAAGATCGTCCTGCAGATCGGCTCGCTCGCCATCCGCGAGGGCGAGAAGATCGCCAACCGTGCCTTCCTGATCGACGCCGGGGGCGAGATCCAAGTTTCGTACGACAAGCTGCACCTCTACGACGTCGACCTGCCCAACGGCGAGAGCTGGCGGGAATCGGCGACCTATTCGGGCGGCGATTGCGCCGTGGTCGCGCAGACGCCGCTCGCCGATTTCGGGCTGACGATCTGCTACGACATCCGCTTCCCCGCCCTCTACCGGGCGCTGGCCGAGGCCGGGGCCACGGTGATGACGGCGCCCGCCTGCTTCACCCGGCAGACCGGCGAGGCGCATTGGCACATCCTGCAGCGGGCGCGGGCCATCGAGACCGGCTCGTTCATGATCTCGGCCGCGCAAGGGGGCCGGCACGAGGACGGGCGCGAGACCTTCGGACACTCGCTCATCGTCGATCCCTGGGGCCGCATCCTGGCCGAAGCCGCGGGCGATGCGCCGGGCGTGATCCTCGCCGAGATCGATCTCGCGCGGGTCGCGGAGGCGCGGGCGCGCATCCCCACCCTGTCCCACGCGCGCAGCTTCGGCGTGCGCCGCGCCTGAGCGCTCCCCATCTCACGCTCATGATCCGCTTCACCCTCGCCTGCGCGTCGGGCCACAGCTTCGAGAGCTGGTTTCCCTCCGGCGCGGCCTACGACGAGCAGGCCGCCCGCGGCCTCGTGTCCTGCCCGATCTGCGACTCGCGCCGGATCGCCAAGGCGCCGATGGCTCCGGCCGTGGCGCGCAGCGACCGCGCCCGCGCCGGGAGCGCGCCGCCGGCGCCCGCCCCGGAGGCGCCGACCGAGACCGTGCCGATGATCGCCGAGCCGGAGCGGCGCCTGCGCGCCCTGCTGCGGGCCGTGCGCGAGCAGGTCGTCGCGACCTCGGAGCATGTCGGGGAGCGCTTCGCCGACGAGGCGCGGGCGATCCATTACGGCGAGGCCGAGGGCCGGCCGATCTACGGCGAGGCGAGCCCGCAGGAGGCGCGGGCGCTCGTCGAGGAGGGCATCGCGGTCATGCCCCTGCCGCCGGCCCCCGACGACCGGCATTGAGGGCCCTTGTTCCGCCTTCCGCTCGGCGCGCTTGCCGGCAAAGTCAGACCGCGACGCGCGCGGCGTTGAAGCGGAACGCGATCACGCTTCCCGACGGCTGTCGCTCCCGCAGCTGGCGCGTGCCGTCGACCTGACGGGTCAGCGCGTCGACCAGCGTCGTCGCGAAGCCGTCCGCCTCCAGCGCGGTGCCGCTGCCATCCTCCTCGACCTCGACCAGCACCGCCTCTCCCTCCCGGGCGACGCGCAGCGTCAGGTGAAGGGCCCGGGCCGGGTCGGCGTGCTTGAGGATCGCGCTGAGAACCTCGTTGAGGATCAGCGCCAAGGGGGCCGCTGCGTCCGGCCGGATGCGCAGCGGGGCAAGATCGAGGGCGAGGGTGACGTCGACGCGGCCCGAGGCCGCGACCAGCGTCTCGGCGATCTCGCCCAGGAGGTCGGCGAGGTCGTGGCCGGCGCCCTCCTGCGGGTCGACGGGCTCGCGGTAGAGGGCACCGAGGGCCTCGATCCGGCCGATGGCCTCGCCGAGCGCCGCGCGCACCGCCGGATCGCCGCTGTTGCTGCTCTGGAGCGCCAGCATCGCCGCGATCATCTGGAGGTCGTTGCGGGCGCGGTGCCCGACCTCGCGCAGGAGCAGGTCGTTGGTCTCGAGGGCGGCCCGCGTCCGGTCGCGCTCCTGCGCCAAGGCGTAGCGCTCGCTGACATCGAGCTGCGAGGCGAAGAAGAACAGCAGCGTGCCGTCGTTGTCGTGGACGGGGCTGATGAACACGGCGTTGTGGAAGGTCGAGCCGTCCTTGCGGTAGTTGAGCAGTTCCGACGTCACGTCGCGCTCCGCGGCGATCGCCTCGCGGATCCGCGCCACCTCGTCGAGGTCGGTCTCGGGCCCCTGGAGGAAGCGGCAGTTGCGTCCCGTCACCTCCAGCCGTTCGTAGCCCGTCAGCCGCAGGAAGGCGTCGTTGGCGAAGACGATCGGGTTGTCGAGCCGGCGCGGATCGGTGACGATCATCGCCATGCGGGTGGCTCGCACGGCCGCTGCGAACGGATCGCCCTTGCCGGATCGGGTCCGGGCCCAGACCCGTTCCGTCAGCTGCCAGTCGTCGGGCTCCATCGGCTTCCGATCGCTCCTTGGTGGTGCGTCGCCGCGAACGCCGCCGAGCCCTGCGGCCCCCGTCGCCAAAGCTGGCGGGAATGACCATATCAAGCCGTGCCGGGGCGGCATACCCGCCGCACCCTCCCGCCCGACGGACATCCGAGGACAACGGTGATGCTTCTGTTCCGCAAGCGGCCCGAAATGCCGACCCCGTCCGAGGCGCTGCCCGGCCGGCCCCACCCCCTGCCGACGGCCGAGCGCCATTTCGTCAACGGCCAGCCTCTCAAGGGACCCTACCCGGAGGGCATCGAGACGATCGTGCTCGGCTTCGGCTGCTTCTGGGGCGCCGAGCGCAAGTTCTGGCAGTTGCCGCACGGCGTCCACGTCACGGCCGTGGGCTATGCCGGCGGCTTCACGCCGAACCCGACCTACGAGGAGGTCTGCAGCGGCCTGACCGGGCACAACGAGGTCGTGCTCGTGGCCTTCGACCCGGCCGTGCTGCCGCTGGAATCCGTGCTCAAGACCTTCTTCGAGAGCCACGACCCGACGCAAGGCTACCGCCAGGGCAACGATGTCGGCACGCAGTACCGCTCCGGCATCTATACCGGCAGCGAGGCCCAGGCCGAGACGGCGCGGGCGGTGCGCGACGCCTATGCGGGGGCGCTTCAGGCGCGCGGCTACGGGCCGGTGACGACGGAGATCGTGCCGCTCGAGACGTTCTACTTCGCCGAGGATTACCACCAGCAATACCTCGCCAAGAATCCCGGCGGCTATTGCGGGCTCGGTGGCACCGGCGTGACCTGCCCGGTCGGGGTCGGCGTCGCAGCGGAGTGATCTCGCCTTCGTTTGACTGCCTCGGCCTTCGCCCCGCTCCGTCATCGCGAGGCGGAGCCGAAGCGACCCGTCCGGACAGTGCGGAGCCCTGGATTGCTTTCGCTTCGCCTCGCAAGGACGACGGAAGAGACCGAAGCGATCAAATCAAAACCGCATGAGTCTCCGCGCCGGCGCCCTGCGGCGGGCGCAAGCTTGAGCGTCTTGCGGCCCCGCCGGCCCCGTGCCACATCCCGGCCGCCCTCGGATGGCCGGGAACTCGAGAGACAATGCTGGAACGTGGTTTCGAACGCTTTCTCTTCGCCTGTCGGTGGCTGCTCGCCCCGTTCTACGCGGCGCTGACGCTCGCGCTCGTCGTTCTGCTGGTTCGGCTCCTGATCGAACTGGGCCACGTCGTCACCCACACGCTGGAATCGACCGAGTCGCAGACCATCCTCGGCGTGCTGGCTCTGGTCGACCTGACCTTCACCGCCTCGCTGCTGATCATCGTGATCTTCTCGGGCTACGAGAACTTCGTCTCGAAATTCGATCATACCGATCACAAGGATTGGCCTACTTGGATGGGCACGATCGACTTCAGCGGCCTGAAGCTGAAGCTGATCTCCTCCATCGTGGCGATCTCGGCGATCCAGCTGCTGAAGTCGTTCCTCGACGTGAAGAACTACAGCGACCGCGACCTGAGCTGGCTGGTGGGCATCCACATGGTCTTCGTGGTGTCCGGCCTGCTGATGGCCCTGACCGACCGGCTCTCGGCCGGACACCACGAGAAATAGGCGGTTCTACCGCGCGTGCAGCACCGCCCGGCAGGCATCCGGCAGGCCGGCGAGCGTCATCGGCGGGCGGGGCCTGGGCGGCGTCTTGGGCTTGGGCGGGTTCAGCACCGCCGCGCTGAACCAGTAGTCGAGCTCCGAGCCGCAGCCGTCGCCGGGGGGAGGGGGCGCCTGGTCGTCGCAGGAGGCCTCGCCGCCGGGGCAGGCGAGGCGGATATGGTAGTGGTAGTTGTGCCCGTACATCGGGCGCACCTTGTTGAGCCAGCTCCGATCGCCGCCCGCCTCGCGGCACAGCGCCTTCTTGATCGCCGCGTTCACGAAGATGCGCGCCACCTCCGGCTGCTTGGCCGTCAGGCGGATCAGCGCCGTGTGCTGGCGGGTCCAGACCTCGGGATCGATGTCGAGCCGGTCGGAGCGCACCACGTTGGTGGCCGAGGTCTCCTCGCGCTCGGCCCGGCTCATGCGGTGATCCGGCATCGGCGTGAGCCAGACATCGGCGTCGAGGCCGAGCTGGTGCGAGGCGTGGCCCGTCAGCATCGGCCCGCCCCGGGGCTGCGACATGTCCCCGACGAGCAGCCCCGGCCAGCCGGCCTGCGGCGCCCGGGCGGCCAGCCGTTCCATGAAGTCCACGAGATGGGGCGTGCCCCACATCCGGTTGCGCGAGGGCCGCATGACCTGCCAGGTCGCACCGTCCATGGCCAGCGCCTCGCCGCCGGAGAAGCAGCCCTTGGCGTAGGAGCCGAAGGAGCGCGCCGAACCGCCGGTCGGTCCGGTGACGCGGCCGAACAGGGCCTTGGCCGGCGTCGAGGGATCGTCGGGGTTGGCGAGCGGCGGCAGCGGCTTCGGGTTGACGCTGCCCCGGTCCTGCGCCGCGGCCGGGCTCGTCAGCGCGGGGAGGGCGAGCGCCAGGGCGGTCAGTGAGGAGCGGAGAGTCAGGCGGGTCAGCGGCATGCGCGTCGGCTCGTCCGGAAGTGAGGTCTGGGAGGTGCGGCCGGAACGTGCCCGGTCGCGTGGGCGTTTTTTATGGCAAGCTGTAACAACGTTGCAGGGGGAAACGCCATGAATCCCGTCTCACCCGAATATCCCGCTTCGTCCGACGATGTCGCGGACCATCCGCGCAGCCTGATCGCAAGCGACCGCGTGATCGGCACCGAGGTGCGCCGGCCGGACGGGGCCAAGGTCGGGCGCATCGAGCGTCTGATGCTCGACAAGCGCTCGGGCCGGGTCGCCTACGCGGTGATGAGCTTCGGCGGCTTCCTCGGCATGGGCGAGGAATACTACACGCTGCCCTGGGCCGTGCTGCGCTACGACACCGAACGCGACGCCTACGTGGTCGACATCACCGAGGAGCAACTGCGCGACGCCCCCGCCCGCTCGCCGGAGGGCGGCGACCCGGAGGACGAGCGCGCCTGGGAGGAGCACGTCCACCGCTACTACAACGCGGCGCCCTACTGGGGAATCTGAGGACGCCCGGAGCGTCGTCCTCTCCGAAAGCCGGCGACCATCGGTCGGGACTACGCTCTACGGCCGCGTCAGGAACCCGATCGGCTCGCGGGGCGGCTGGCCGAGCCAGACCAGCACCGCACCCAGCGCGAGCCCGAACAGGGCCGCCGGGACGAGGCCCAGCGGCGCGAGCAGCAGGTTGTCGGCCCAGGGCGCGACGCCCTCGATGCTGCGGCCGATGGCCGTGATCCGCTCCTGGGGCAGGGAGCGGATCAGGTCGGCCAGACTGGTGACGCGCAGGCCGTTGTTGGCGATGGAGCGGGCGCCGTCGTAGCAGAGCTGCACGAAGCCCGCCGCCATCACGATCAGCCCGAGCGCCCGGCTGAGGAACGGCAATCCGAGAAAGCGGGAGACGGTTCGCAGCATGTTCGCCCTCGCGCGGGGTAACGGACCCGATGACGATCCCCCTGCCACCGCGACGCTTCCGGCCTGACTAGGCCGAGGCCGGAGGTCAAGGCAAGTCGGCGGCTCCGAGCCTCCGGCGCGGGCTCACCCTGCGCGGATCGGCCCGGGCGAGCAGCACGGCCCCGAACAGCGCCGAGAGCAGCGAACCGCCCAGTACGCCGAGTTTGGTCTCGGTCTCGTGCAGCCCGTCGGTGAAGGCGAGTGCGCCGATGAACAGGCTCATGGTGAAGCCGATCCCGCACAGGAGCGCCACGCCGTAGACCTGAAGCCAGGTCGCGCCCGCCGGGCGGGAGACGAGGCCGAGGGCGGCGGCGAGCCGCACGCTGGCGAAGATGCCGACCTGCTTGCCGAGGAACAGGCCGAGGGCGACGCCGAGCGTCACGGGCTCGATCAAAGCCCGCGCCGGCAGGCCGAGCAGCGTCACCCCGGCATTGGCGAAGCCGAAGACCGGCACGATCAGAAACGAGACCCAGGGGGTCAGCGCGTGCTCCAGCCGGTGCAGGGGCGAGGTTTCGTCCTCCGGCCGGCCCGGGCTCGGGCGGATCGGCACGAACAGGGCGAGCAACACGCCCGCCACCGTGGCGTGGACGCCGGAGCGCAGCACGAAGACCCAGAGCACGAAGCCCGCGAGCAGGTAGGGCAGGAGCGCGCGCACCCCGAGGCGGTTGAGCGCGAACAGCACGGCCAGCATCCCGGCGGAGGCCGCCAGCATCGTCGCATCGAGCTGCCCCGTGTAGAACAGCGCGATGATGAGGACGGCGCCCAGATCGTCGACGATGGCCACCGCCGAGAGGAAGATCTTGAGCGAGATGGGCACGCGCGAGCCCAGCAGCGCCAGGACGCCCAGGGCGAAGGCGATGTCGGTGGCCGCAGGGATCGCCCAGCCCCGGGCGGTGGACTGCCCGGCATTGAAGGCGAGGTAGACCAGGGCCGGCACGGCCATGCCCGCCGCGGCGGCCAGCCCCGGCAGCACCCGGTCGGGCCAGGTGCGCAGGCGCCCGTCCAGGGCCTCGCGCTTGATCTCCAGGCCGACGAGCAGGAAGAACACGACCATCAGGCCGTCGTTGATCCAGTGCATCAGGCTCAAGGGCCCGAGATGGACGTGAAGGACCGCGTGGTAGGCCTGTGCCAGGGGCGAGTTGGCGACCGCGAGCGCGAGGCCCGCGGCGACCATGAGCACGATGCCGCCGGCCGCCTCGTTGGTGAGGAAGCGGCGCGCCGCCGAGTACTGGCGGCGCAGGGGACGCGGCAGAGCGCGGATGGAACGGGGCGGTGCCTTCATGCCGTCGGGTTGCCCTCTCCGGGCCGGACCTTCAACCCGGGCGCCTATGAATCATCAGGACGATTTCGCCAGAGCCGCGCGGATCAGCCGCTTGCCGTCCTCGCTCGACCACTCGGCCGGCCCCTTCATCACGCCGAGCGTGCAGCCCCGGGCATCGACCAGCATGGTGGTCGGCAGGCCGGTCGAGCCGACGGCGGACTGGATCGCGGGCAGCACCTTGCCCTCGGGATCGCCGTAATAGGCCAGGCGCGTGATGCCGTTGGCGTTGAACCAGGCGGGCGGCTTGTCGAGGTTGCGCGTCTCGACATTGATCGCCACCACCTGGAAGTCCTCGCCGCCGAGATCCGCCTCCAGGCGGTCGAGGGCCGGCATCTCGGCCTTGCAGGGCGCGCACCACGTCGCCCAGAGATTCACGAGCAGAAGCTTTCCGCGCAGGGCCGCGAGATCGGTGGGCGCGCCGTCCGGCCCCCGGAAGGCGACGGCCGGGGCGGGCCGGGGCGGGGCGGCGGCCTCGAAGGCCGCGACCTCGCCGCGGGCGAGCGGGGCCAGCCGCGCCGCCACCGGAGCGGCTTCGGCGCAGGGGCCGGAGGCGGCGAGGTTGCCGAGGTTCGAGCCCGTCCCGTATAGGGCGAGGCCGCCGACGAGGATGGCGGCGAGCGCGCCGCAGGCGGCCAGGGTTTTCGGGGTCGCCCTCACGGCCGGGCCTCGTTTCGCGTGCGCGGGAAAGTGAGATCAGCCATGAGCAACCGGATGTGGGGCGGGCGCTTCGCGAGCGGCCCCGCCGAGATCATGGAGGAGATCAACGCCTCCATCGGGTTCGACAGGCGGCTGGCGTCCCAGGACATCCGCGGCTCGCTGGCACATGTCGCGATGCTGGGCGCCCAGGGCATCCTGCCCGCCGACGATGTGGCCGCGATTTCGGCCGGGCTCAAGTCCGTCGAGGCGGAGATCGAGCGCGGCGAATTCGTCTTCCGGCGCGATCTGGAGGACATCCACATGGCGGTGGAGAGCCGCCTGACCGAGATCGTCGGCCCCGCCGCCGGGCGCCTGCACACCGCGCGCTCGCGCAACGATCAGGTCGCCACCGACATGCGGCTCTGGGTGCGCGACACCCTCGACGCCCTCGACGCGCAGGTCGCCGACCTGCAGCGGGCTTTTGCCCAGACGGCGGAGCGGCACGCCGGGACGGTGATGCCGGGCTTCACCCACCTGCAATCGGCCCAGCCCGTCACCTTCGGCCATCACTGCCTCGCCTATGTCGAGATGCTGGCGCGCGACCGCGGCCGCTTCCGCGACGCGCGGGCTCGCCTCAACGAAAGCCCGCTCGGCGCCGCCGCGCTCGCCGGCACCTCCTTCCCCATCGACCGCCACGCCACCGCCGCCGCGCTCGGCTTCGACCGGCCGACGGGCAACTCGCTCGATTCGGTCGCCGACCGCGACTTCGCCCTCGAATCGCTCGCGGCGGCCTCGATCTGCGCGGTCCACCTCTCGCGTTTCGCCGAGGAGCTGGTGGTCTGGACCTCGGCGCAGTTCGGCTTCGTGCGGCTGTCGGACCGGTTCACCACCGGCTCCTCGATCATGCCGCAGAAGCGCAACCCCGACGCCGCCGAACTCGTGCGCGCCAAGGCCGGCCGCATCGTCGGCGCGCTCACGGGCCTGCTCATCGTCATGAAGGGCCTGCCGCTCGCCTACTCAAAAGACATGCAGGAGGACAAGGAGGGCACCTTCGACGCCCTGCAATCGCTCTCCCTGTGCCTTGCCGCCATGGCCGGCATGGTGCGCGACCTGGAGCCCGTGGCCGAGACCCTGAAGCGCGCGGCGGGCTCCGGCTACGCCACCGCGACCGATCTCGCCGATTGGCTGGTGCGGGAGCTGAACATGCCGTTCCGGCAGGCCCACCACGTGACGGGCCGGGTCGTGGCCCTGGCCTCCGAGCGCGGGATCGGCCTGGACGATCTGTCCCTGGCCGAGATGCAGGCGGTCGAGCCCGGAATCACGGAGGCCGTCTTCGCGGTGCTCGGCGTCGAGAACTCGGTGGCGAGCCGCACGAGCTACGGCGGCACGGCGCCGGACAACGTGCGCCGGCAGGCGCAAGCCTGGCTGGAAGAGCTCGGATCTGTGGAGAAGTAGGTCCAGCTTGGCGGGAACAGGCACGGAATATGCCGCGTTCAGCTTTCAGCTAGGCATGCGTGGCTAGGGCATCGGCCCGAAAGGTGGTTGGCGGCTTTCGGAAAAACGGCCGATGCGCAGGGACGATCACGGCGTCCGGTCGGCCTATGGCCGGACCGACGCCCAGCTCCTCCGCCCCGCATCGTCTCCTTCTGACAAGCCGAAGGCCGCTTCTCGGGCCGGTGCGTGAGCCGGCCGCCCGAACCTGCGGAGTACCGTCGATGAACGTAGAGAGCTGGATCAGCGTCGAGGAAACGCCCGCCCTGGCCGAGGCCGCGATGGCGGTCATCGACGCTCGCCTCGCCCGCTTCACCGAGGCCGAGCGCCTCGCCTTCTGGGCCTCGATCCGCAAGGCCTACAACACGCCCTACAACGATCCTGCCAAGGATTCCGGCAAGGAGCCCGGCAAGCCGGCCCAGCCCAAGCCCGTCGAGCCGGCCCCGAACGCGGTCGAGATCCGCCTTCCCGAGATCGACCCCGCGCTCGACCTGCCGGCGGCGGCTCTCGCCTCGGCGGCCCTGGCCGGAGAGATGCGCGCCGCCTAAAACGCCGAGGGCGAGCGACGAGAAAAGGCGCGGCCAATTGCCGTTTTCGGTTGATCGGGGCGGGTGGGGCTTTCCTGTCGCGCTTGTGCCCGGCATCCTGGCCCCGTCATCCTGAGATGCGTGAAGGCGGTCGGGCCGGTCCGACCGTCGGGAAACCGAGTTGAGATGCAGCGGCCCCGCCTTCCGAGCCTTCCGTCGAACCAATCCCCGTATCGCTCCGCCGCGGTCCTCGCCCTGATCGCGGCGGGCAGCCTCGCCGCGAGCCTGCCGCCGCGGCCGGCTCACGCCCTGGACGGCGTGCAGGGCGCGGAGTTGATCCTCGCCCGGTCGAGCGGGCGGCGGGAGCGCAAGCCGGAGAGTTCGGGCCTGCCGCCGGGCATGCAGCAGGCGGTGCCGCTCGCCGTGTTCGGCGACTGGAACGTCTTCACCAACGGGGCTCAGGCCCGGGACAAGCTCTGCTACGTCATCGCCCAGCCGACGACGCGCAGCCCGAAATCCCTGGCCCGCGACACCGGCTACCTGTTCGTCACCTTCCCCAAGGGCGGCGGCCAGGGCGAGATCGCGGTGATGCTCGGCTTCAAGCCCAAGCCCGCCGCGGCCCAGGCCAAGCCGGGCGCGGCGGCCGCGCCGAGCGATCCCTATCTCACGGTCGGCAACACCCGCTACGGCCTCGTGGTGAAGGACGAGAACGCCTGGATCCAGAACCAGGCCGACGAGCCGCGCATCGTCGCCGAGATGAGCCGGACGCAGACCGCCACGGTCCGCACGATCTCCCAGCGCGGCAAGCCGACCCAGGACGACTACGCCCTGGGCGGCTTCGCGGAAGCGCTCAAGCGCGCCCGCGAGGAGTGCAAGTAGGCCGGACGCCACGCCCAGCCCGTCTCCGCGAGCCCCGGCAAAGGGATCGACGACGCGACATCGCAGGACGGTGTCGCGCGGCTGGATTGCTTCGGCTTTTCTCCGCGAGGATGCGCGGGGGCTGAGCCGATCCGACGAGCACCACCTTGAAAACTGCTGCCCGCCGCCCGCCGAAACGAAGCCGGCGGCCCCGAGGGACCGCCGGCTCACAGACGAATAAGGCGGGAAGAATGCGCTGACGGCGAAACGTCAGACCGCGCGAAGCCGTGGCTGGCGGCTCTTCTCCCGCGCGGCGCGGGCGGCCTGCTCCACGGTGCGGAACAGGGTGCCCTCGAGGCCGTCGAAGCGGCGCTCGGAGGAGAAGAAGCGGACGCCGCCATGCTCGGGGACGGCGATGCCGGCGGTGATGTCGCCGACCTCGATCACGCGGGCGAGCGGTTCGTCCGGAACAAGGCTGGGGTCGTCGTAGGCGAACTGGACACGGGTCATAACAGGGTGAACTCCTGCGGCCTTCATCGGCCGGTTGTCGGCAAGGCGTTCGCGGGCGCTCCTAGCGCACGGATGTGACTGCCCGTCGACAACAGCCCTGCTCCCGGCGACCCCGCCCGCCGGCCAGTTTCGAAGTCCTCCAAAGAAAAACATCGATCAAGGCAAGTCCTCCTCTGTCTCGAGGACCACGGCGCAAGTGCGCCGTGATGCATTAGCGTTTGATGACGCGGCGCAAGCGTGCCACTACAAATCACCGCGGCGCGAAGTCATTCGCACGTCCTTAAGATGAGCCCTCTCCCCCCGACCGTCAACGGAATGTTCTTTCGAAGTTCAGCTTGACAGGGAAAGATCGCGTCGCGACTCGCGGTGTGGTTGGCGCAACTTACCTCTTCGACGAAGAGCTTAGCCTCGCCAGGCCCGTTGCCGCCGCGCCGTCGCGCGGCGGGGTTCGCGGTCGCCGCTGCTACGGCCTATTCCTTGAGGGACGTCTTCGGGGCCGGCGCGAGGCGCACGCCGAGACCCGCCTGTTCGAGAACACGGTTCAGCGCGTCCAACCCCTCGTTCTCCGGGCCGAGGCGCGCCAGACCGGCGACGAGGGCCGCGGCGGCTTCAACCTCGACGAGGTCGGAGGCCATGACGCCGGCATCCGGGACCCGGTTCAACACCGCTTCCACCGCCTCGAAGGCGGGCGGGAAGAAGAAGCATCGATCCTGCGGCACCTCGTTCAGACCCTTGCCGCTGGCCAGCGTCAGATTGGTCCCCGTCTGATCGAAATCGAGATCGCCGGAAGCCGTCAGCGGCCATCCCGGCGGCAGGTAGGTCGAGCGATGCTCGGCGTTGAGCAGGACGCGCGCCGGGGCGCCCTCCTACGGGCGCAACTGGAAGAAGCGGCCGACCTTCCGGAAGACGCACGGCAGGGAGAGCGAGACCCAGCCCCGGATCTCGATATCGGCCGGGGTCGTGGCGAAGAAGGTCGGCACCGTGATGTTCGGCAGCAGCACGACGAGGGCCGTCTTGCCGGCGGGAACGAAGAAGGAACCGACGTAGCGGTTGCCGCCGGCCGGGCTGCGCGTCAGGGTGGTCGAGAAGACGTTGTCGGGCGAGGCGACGTCGGTGATGAACAGGGTATTCCCGTCGAGACGCCGGGACGGATTGTCCGGATTCGGCAGGGTGATGTGGAAGGCGATCCGGAAGCGGAAGTCGAACGCCTCCGTGTTGGCGATCGTCAGGAAGTAGCCCTGAAGGACGCGGCGGGCGATCGCCTCCGTCCCGGCCCCGAGCGACGGCGTCAGCGGCTTGTAGAGGATCTCGAAGGTTGAAACGTCCATCGTGCCACTCCTCGAAAGAGGCGCGGATCGGGACTTCGGATCGCGCGCCGACGGGACGATCGGCCTGCAACGGGGGACGTGGCGGCCGCAGGAACGACGCTACGGCAGCGCTGAACGGGGAAACCGCAGCTCTCACGCCCCATCGCGGTGCCGGCAACCGTCCTGATCGCAGGGTACTGCAATCCTGATTGCAGCACTACTTCTGCGTGCTCAGCAAGAGGCCGCAACCTCCTGGGGCGCGGGATGACACTCGGGATTGTCGGAGGTGTCCCCCGTCGACAAGGCATCCCTCGCGACGGGGGGGCGTGCCCAGGTAGCGGCCGGAGGTCGGCTCGTTTCGATGAGGCGCGACCGGTGCTCGATGCGGCGCCCTCAGCCCCCGGCGACGATCCGCCCGAGATCGGCATGCGCGGAAAAGACGGATTCAGCGCCGGCCGCGAGGAGATCCTGCCCGTTCCGGTCGTGGCCCCAATGGCCGCCGCCGGTGAAGCCGACGACGCGCATCCCCGCTTCGCGTGCCGCCTGCACCCCCGGCACGCTGTCCTCGATCACGAGGCAACGCTCGGGCGCGACCTCCATCCGCTCGGCCGCGAACAGGAACAGGTCCGGGAACGGCTTTCCGCGCGCCACCTGCGCCGAGGAGAAGACCCGCCCCTCGAACAGCGGCAGCAGGCCGGTGAGCCCCAGCGAGCGGCGCAGACGCACCGGATCGCTGCTGGAGGCGACGCAGAACGGCAGGTGCAGGAGGCCCAGGGCGTCCACGATCCCGGCCATGGCGGTCAGTTCCGCCTCGAAGGCGGCGAGCGTCTCCGCCTTGACCCGCTCCACGAAGCCTTCGGGGGCGGTCACCCCGTCCTCGCGGGCGATGCGCTCCATGATCGAGGTCATGGAGGTGCCGGCAAACCGCGTCCGGACGCTGTCGAAGTCGATCGCGAGCCCAATGCCGTTGAGCCCGCGCGTCAGGGTCGCGAGACTGATCGGTTCGCTGTCGATCAGCACGCCGTCGCAGTCGAAGATCACGAGGGCGAGGGGAGGCGCGGCGGGGAAGGCATCCGTCATCGGCGGCCCGTCTCGCACGGCGACCGGAGCACCGCAACGCGGTTGTCGCCTCGCGTGCCGGCGTGTAGCCCGGCAGCATGCGCACCTATCTCGGCCTCGCCACGACCTTCCACGATCCGGCACTCGCCCTCGTCGGGCCGGACGGTGCCGTGCTCTTCGCCGAGGCCGCCGAGCGCTACCTGCAATACAAGCGCGCCCCGAACTGCGAGCCCGATCCCGGCACCCGCATGGCCGGGCTCCTGAAGCGTCACGTCCCCGAGGGGACGGAGATCGTCGTCGCCACCTCCTGGGGCGAGCAGTTCACGGAGTTCCTGCAGGGTCAGTCGGCGTCGGGCGCCTTCGATCTGCCGACGCTCGCCGCGCATCCCTCCAGCCTCAACCGCTCCTTCGTGCCGGAGCGGGCCGAGCGGGTCTTCATCGCCGACCTCCACGCCATGCAGGCGCGGGCCGGCAACGGCACGGTGCTCGCCCTCGACAACGAGACGCGGGGGCTCGGCGGTAAGCCGCGGGCGACCATCGCGGGACGGCGGCGCTACGCCCACCATCTGGCCCATGCTGCCTACGCGCTGTGGGGCAGCCCGTTCGAGGAGGCGACCGCGCTGATCGTCGACGGTATGGGCGAGACCGGCGCGGCGGCGATCTACCGTCTGAGGGACGGGCGCATCGAGGAGGTGCGGCGCCAGCGCGGGCGCGGCTCGGTCGGCTTCCTCTACGGGCTGGTGACGGACCTCGCCGGCTTCGACCAGATCAAGGGCGAGGAATGGAAGATCATGGGGCTCGCGCCCTATGGGAAGACCGACCCCGCGCTGATGGCGCTGCTGCGCCGGCTCTTCTCGGTCGAGGCGGGGCGGCTGAAATTCGCCGACGAGGCCACGGTGCAGGCGGTCGCCGCCGAGATCCTGTCGCGGCGCCCGAAGGATGTCGGCGAGCAGGGCTGGGCCGATCTCGCCCGCTGCGGCCAGGACATTTTTTCGGAGTTGATGGACGTTCTCGTCGCCGAGGCTTGGCGGCTGGCGCCCGGCGAAAACCTCGTGATCGCCGGGGGCTGTGGGCTGAACTCCTCCTATAACGGCCGGGTGCTCGCGCGCTCCGGCTTCCAGCGCTTGCACGTTCCCTCGGCGCCGGCCGACGACGGCAACGCCATCGGCGCCGCGTGGCTGGCGCTGGCCGAGGACGATCCCGATTGGAAGGGTCCGACGCGCGCGGCGCGTCCGCTCACGCCCTATCTCGGTTCGACCGTTTCCACCGAGCCGCTGGAGCGCATGGCCGAGTGGGAGCCCCGCGCCCGCCGCCTCGGCCATGAGGGCGTGACGCGGGAAGCCGCGACGATCCTCGCCGAGGGCGGCCTCGTCGGCTGGGTGCAAGGAAGGGCGGAGTTCGGGCCCCGGGCGCTCGGCAACCGCTCGATCCTGGCCGATCCGCGCCCGGCCCATGCCAAGGAATCGCTCAACGCCAAGGTGAAGTACCGCGAGGCGTTCCGCCCCTTCGCGCCCTCGATCCTGGCCGAGGCCGGGCCCGACTGGTTCGAGGACTATGCCGACAGCCCCTACATGGAGCGCACCCTGGTCTGGCGCGAGGCTTTGCGCGACCGCGTGCCGGCGGTGGTCCACGCCGACGGCACCGGCCGGCTCCAGAGCGTGACGCGGGAGCGCAACCCGGCCTACGCGGCGCTGATCGAAGCCTTCGCCGAACGCACCGGCGTGCCGATCCTGCTCAACACCAGCTTCAACGTGATGGGCAAGCCGATCCTCCACACGGCGGAGGACGCGATCCTGATGTTCTACACCACCGGTCTCGACGCCATCGTGGTCGAGGATTGGATCCTGACGAAAAAGGCGCCCGCCTGAAGCGGACGCCTTTCATCCTCGCTCGCGGCGAACCCGCAAGTATCACTCGCAGACTTCGACCCGGCGATAGGTGAACTCGACCTCGTCGAGCCAGACCTTGCGGCGCTCGTAGTGGCAGATCGGGCCGCGGCGGGGCGGGGGCGCGACGTAGACCGGCTCCTCCTCGACATAGACCGGGCGCGCCCGCGGGGGAGGCGGCGGCGGGGCAGCGCCGTTCAGGAGCGCGCCGACGGCCAAGCCGCCAATGACACCCGCGGCCGCGCCACCGATCAGCGCGCCGTTGCGGCCGTCGCGGGCGGAGGCCGGCGCGGCGGCGGAGAGGAGGGCGGCGCCGAGAAGCGTCGCGCAGACGCCCTTCCGGGCGAGGGAGGAGAGGGACGAAGCGGGCACGGGAACCGATCCTCTGGACAATCCGAGACGTCAGGCACGTATGTCGGACTTAATCCGGCCAAGCTTAAGGATTGGCGAACGGGGCGTTGCCGGCCGTTCAGATCACCGCATCGAGGCTGTTCACGACGGCGCGCGGCGGCTGGTCCGGGTATTCGTCGGGCTGACCCTTGCGGTTCACCCACACCGCGTCGAAGCCGAAGGCGCTCGCCCCGGCGATGTCCCAGCGGTTCGAGGAGAAGAACAGCACGGCCCCCCGGGCCACGCCGAGCCGATCGAGAACCAATTGGTAGGCGGCGGGCGCCGTCTTGAAGGTCTGGACCGGATCGACCGAGAGCACGGCGTCGAGCCGCTCACCGAGCCCCGCCGAGGCCACCGCCCGCTCCAGCATCGCCGCGTTGCCGTTGGAGAAGAGCGCGGTCCGCACGCCCCGCGCCCTGAGCCGGGCGAGCACCTCCGGCACTTCGCCGTAGGCGTCGAGATCCCGATAGGCGTCGAGCAGCGTCGCGCGCAGATTGCGGTCGATGTCGGGGTGCTTGGCCAGCGCGAAATCGAGGGCGCGCTCGGTCAGGTCCCAGAAGCCGACGTAGCGGCCCATCAGGCCGTGCACCCAGGAATATTCGAGCTGCTTGGTGCGCCACAGCTCCGACAGGTTTTCCGCCCGCGGCCCGAGCGCACCGGCATGGCGCGCCACCGCCGAATGCACGTCGAACAGCGTGCCGTAGGCGTCGAACACGGCGTGGCTCTTGCCGGCGAGGAGGTCGGGATCGCTCATGCGGCGTGAGATGGGGCGGCGCCCGAAGACCTACCTGCGGCGCAAGCGCACGCCGAAGACGGCCATCACCGCGATCAGGGTGCCGGCATAGGCCAGCGCCCCGGCCAGCCCGAGGAGCGCCAGCACTGCGATCTCGCGCAGATGGGGCAGGGCGGGCACGATCCGCTCGGCGAAGGGCAGCCCGTAGACCGCGAACCCCGCCAGCACCGCGCTCGCCACGATCACCGCGCCGACGGTGACGCCGAGCACCCGCCCCGGCGCGGTCCAGCCCCGGCGCAGGGCCAGCCCGTAGAGCAGGGCGAGGTTGATCCACTGGCCGATGGCGGTGGCCAGCGCGAGGCCGGCCACCCCGTAGGGGCCGGTGAGCACGAGCTTGAGTGCGACGTTGACGGCGATCGCCGTGAGCGAGGCGTAGAGCGGCGTCGTGGTGTCCTGCCGGGCGTGGAAGCTTGCCACCGCCGAGCGCACCAGCACCACGGCCGGCAGCGCCATCCCGTAGGCCGCGAGCACGGAGGCCGCGCGGGCCGCATCCTCGGCCGTGAAGGCGCCCCGCTGAAACAGCGCCGCCATGATCAGCCCCGGCAGGGTCAGGAAGGCGACCGTGAAGGGGGCCGAGAGCGCGAGCGTGAAGCCGGCGGCCCGGTTCTGGGCCGCGTGCGCCCCGGCCACGTCGCCCGCGGCGAGGCGCCGGCTCATCTCCGGCAGCAGCACCGTGCCGGCGGCGATGGCGATGACGCCAAAGGGCAATTGGTAGAGCCGGTCGGCGTAGTAGAGCGCCGAGACCGCGCCGGTGGGCAGGAAGCTCGCGATGATGGTGTCGGCAAAGGTCGCGATCTGGAAGCCGGCCGAACCGATCACCGCCGGCCCCAGGATCTTGAAGAAGCGGATCAGGTCGGGGTCGCGCAGGGTGGGCCGCGTCAGCCGCGGGGCGTAGGCGCGGGCGCGCGCATCCCACCACACGAGTGCGAATTGCAACACGCCGGAGACCGAAACGCCCCAGGCCGCCGCGTAGGCCGCATTCGGAAACAGGAAGGCCAGCGCGAGCGCGGCCAGCATGGCGAGGTTGAGGAGAACCGGCGCCCCGGCCGCGGCGGCGAAGCGCCGATGCGCGTTGAGGATGCCGGAGAACAGCGTCACCAGCGTCATGAACAGCAGGTAGGGGAAGGTGATCCGCGTCAGGCTCACGGCCAGCGCGAACCGCTCCCCATCCTCGGAGAAGCCCGGCGCCAGCGCCCGCACCACCCAGGGCATCGCCGGCAGGGCGAGCGCCAGCAGCACGACCTGCACGATCAGCATCAGAGTGAAGACGCGGTCGGCAAAGCGCGCCGCGGCCCCCGGCGCCCCCGCCTGCTCCAGATGGGTGTAGGCCGGCACGAAGGCGGTGTTGAGCGCCCCCTCGCCGAAGATCGCGCGAAAGTGGTTCGGCAGGCGGAAGGCGACGACGAAGGCATCCGCCACCGGTCCCGCGCCCATCACCGCGGCGGTGACCACGTCGCGGGCGAACCCGGTGACCCGCGAGACCAGCGTCCAGCCGCCGACGGAGAGGATCGAGCGGATCATTTCTTTACGCGGTTGATCCCATGCGGGCGGGATCGCCCTGTCTTCGCACTAGGCCGTCGGGACAAGGCGCGACTAGGGCCGCAAGGTCACGACAGGCACGAAAAAGCCGCCCCGTCGGCGAACGGGGCGGCGGCATCAAACGGGGACGCGGATCAGGCCTTGGCCTCGCCGTACAGCTTCTCGACGTACTCCCAGTTCACGAGGTTCTCGATGAACGCCTTGAGGTAGTCGGGACGGCGGTTGCGGTAGTCGATGTAGTAGGAGTGCTCCCACACGTCGACGCCGAGGATCGGGGTCGCGCCGTGGACGAGCGGGTTCTCGCCGTTCGGGGTCTTGAGGATGGCGAGCTTGCCGTCCTTGACCGCGAGCCAGGCCCAGCCCGAGCCGAACTGACCGATGCCGGCCTGGATGAAGTCGGCCTTGAACTTCTCGTAGCCGCCGAGGTCCTCGTCGATCTTCTGGGCCAGCGCCGCCGGGGGCTGACCGCCGCCGTTGGGCTTCATCCAGTTCCAGAAGTGCAGGTGGTTGTAGTGCTGGCCGGCGTTGTTGAAGAGCGCCTGATTGGTGTTGTAGCTCGCCTTGACGATCTCCTCGACGCTCTTGCCGGCCAGATCCGTGCCTTCGAGCAGCTTGTTTCCGGTATCGACGTAGGCCTTATGGTGCTTGTCGTGGTGGAACTCGAGGGTTTCCTTCGACATGTAGGGCCCCAGCGCGTCGTAGGCGTAGGGCAGCTCGGGCAGGGTGAACGTCATGCGTGTCTCCTGGGTTGTCCGGGTCTCGCGGGGAGCGTGGGCGAAGCGCGCGGGCAATGTGACGCGCGCGGCCGGCGAGGTGACGGGCGGGTAGGTAAGTCGGTGGACCGGGCTCGGCAACGCCACCGGGGCCGTATCCGCGCGCATGACCACCCGTCGGAGCGCACGATCCACGATTTTGCGCGTGTTCGCGCCGGCCGCATCGCGCTCATGGCCCGGGCCGCACACGCTCCGCGGGCATTCGGCTGTGCATGGCGGGAGGGAACGGCCGGATTCCGCACACCCCATCGCCGTGCGATTTTGCATTGGGCGCTCCGGGGGTTATCCTGCCCCTCCACGCCGCCCGCGACAGTTCAGTCGAGAGTACCATGGTCGTCGCGCTGCTCGCGCTCAGTCTCGTCATGATTCTCGGCGGCATCGCCGCCGTGGTCCAGGGCTTTCCCTACGTGCGCCTGGAGAGCGGGCTCGCCATGGTGATCGGCGGCTCGACCGCGGCCTCGGCCGGCGTGATCCTGCTCGGCCTGACGGCGGTTCTCGACCGGCTGCGCAAGCTCGGCGACAGCCTCGACCGGCGGCTCGATGCGAGCCCGGGCCAGGATGTGCCGCAGAGCGTGCCGGCCGAGCCCGCCTTCGCCACGCCCGCTTTCGCCGCCGCACCCTGGGAGGCCGAGGCTTCGGCGGCATCCGCTTCCGCCGCGGCGCCCGAGGTGGCGCCGCCGGAGCGCCCCTCGCTCGCGGCCATGGGCGCCGGCATGGGAGCGGCGGGGCTCGCGGGCCTGTCGATCGGCGCGCTGCGCCCGGGCGCACGCGGCTCGGAGCCGGTCTTCGAAGACCCGACGCCGCCGGCCGAGACCGCCGCCGAGCCGCTTCTGCCCGATCTCCTGCCGGACTCGGCTCCTGCGCCCGAACGCCACCCGCCCGTGGGAGCCAGAGCGGAGGAGGATCTGTTCGCCGCGCCCGAACCCGCTCGGCACGCCTTCCCGGAGCCCGAGCCGGTCGCGCTGCACGAAGCGACCGACCACGGGAGCGAGCCGCAAGAGACCTATCCCCAGGAGACCCACCCCCAGGTGGCGTATCCCGAGGAGGCACGTCCCGAGGAGGCCCCCGCGCCCGAGACGATCGGCCTGCGCTCCTCCCTCGACGAGCCCGCTCCGGAGCCGGCCGCCGAGCTGCCGGCGGAGGCCGAACCTGCCGCTCCCCATCCGGAGACGACCGCGGCCGCCCCCGATCCGGAGCGGCACGCGGTGGGCTCCTACGCCTCGGGCGCCAACACCTACGTGATGTTCTCCGACGGCTCGATCGAGGCGGATACCCCGCGGGGACGCTTCACCTTCGCCTCGCTCGACGAGCTGAAGAGCTTCGTCAACGCGGGCGGCGAGGAGACCCGGGGCGCGGCCTGATCTCGTCTCCGTTTGATCGCCTCGGCCTTCGCCCCGCTCCGTCCTCGCGAGGCGGAGCCGAAGCGACCCGGAGCGCGACCTGTCCGGACAGTGCAGAGCCCTGGACTGCTTTCGCTGAGCCTCGCAAGGACGCTGGAAGAGACCGAAACGATCAAACCAAAACCGTTTGAGGCCTCGCCTCGCGCGGGATTGCGTTCACATCCTCGGCGTCATGGCGAGGCTTGGCGCAAGCAATCCGGCGCAGTGCCATGTCCGTGCCGGTCAAGCCGCCGGCCGCCTCACGCCAGCGGGTTGAGTGCCGGGTTGCGCTCCGGCAGGGGTGCGGCGAGCGTGAGGTGGAAGCCCTCCGGCGCGTAGTCGGTCGTGATCCTGGCCTGGACCTGCGTGGTCAGCACCCGCTGCAGCAGGCGCGAGCCGAAGCCCTGGCGGGTCGGCGGCTCCACGCGCGGGCCGCCGGTCTCGCGCCAGTCGAGATGCAGCAGGCCGTCCTCGACCCTCCAAGAGATCGCGACCCGGCCGCGCCCGGACGAGAGGGCGCCGTACTTGGCGGCGTTGGTGGTCAGTTCGTGGATCGCCATGCCGATCGGCACGGCGATGTCGGAGGGCAGATCCACGGGCGGCCCGTCCAGCACGATGCGCAGGTCCGGCGAAGTCTCGGTCTCGCTCTCGGCGTAGGGCATCAGTTCGGAGGCGAGCAGGTCGCGCAGGCTCGCCGTCTGCCACGTCGCCTCGGTGAGCACGCTGTGGGTGTGAGCGAGCGACTTGATCCGGCCGACGAAGGCCTCGTGGAAATTGTCGATGCTGGTGGCGGTGCGCGCCGTCGAGCCGACGATGGCCTGGACCGTGGCCAGCGTGTTCTTCACCCGGTGGTGCAGCTCGCGGATCAGCAGGCTGCGGCGCTCCTCGGAAAGGTGCCGGTCGGTCACGTCGGCGACGACGCCGATCAGGCGCCGCGGCAGGCCGCCGGTCGCGCCGCGCTCGAAGCGCCCCGCCATGTCGATGGTGCGCCAGGTGCCGTCGTCGTGGCGGCGGATGCGTCCCGTGGCGTGCAGGATCGTGTCCTCGCGCAGGGCGCGCAGGATGGCCTGCCGGAAATGCGGCCGGTCCTCGGGATGCAGGATCTGCTTGAGGAAGGTGGCCTTGCCGATGCTGCCCTCCTCCGGCCGGCGGCCGAAGATCGCGAACATCCGCTCGTTCTCCCAGGTCGCCCGGTCGTCGAGGACGTGCCACTCGAAGATGCCGAGATCGGCCACCGTGGTGGCGACCCGCAGGCGCTCCTCGCGCTCGGCCAGCGCCTCGCGGGCCTCGACTCGCGTGGTGATATCCTGCACCACGCCGACGACGCCGACCGGAGCGCCGTCGGCCGCCAGGACGGCCTCCCCGCGGGCACCGATCCAGATCTCGGCCCCGTCGGTGGCGCGGCGGAAACGGGCCTGGAAGGCGTAGGGGCGCCGCTCGGCGAGAGCCTGCGCGACCGAGGCCTGGATGCGGTCGGCATCGGCCGGGTCGATCTGCCCGCGCATCACCGCCCAGGTGACGGAACGTCCCGGGGCGTAACCCAGGATCTGCGCGGCGCGGCGCGAGAAAACCATCTGCCCGGTGGTGAGGTCCCAGCGCCACTCGCCGAGGCCCGCCGCGGTCAGGGCATCGCGGTTCTGCTCGGCGCGCACCAATTCGTCGGCATCGACGAGACTCACGACGGCGACCGCGTCCCCGAACGGGTCGGCCTCGCCCGAGAGGGTCAGGCGCAGGTCGACGGCGCCGCCATCCGCCCGCTGCCAGCGCCGGATTCCGGCCTTGAGGCCGAGGGCGTCCCCGCCGAACTCGTCCCGGCCGATCACCTGATCGGTGGGGCGTCCGTCGAGGGCGCCGGGCGCGTAGCCGAGCCAGCGGCAGAGGCAGGGATTGGCCGCGCGGATCGTGCGTCCGTCGGGCGAGAGCACGGCGAGACCCACCGGCGCGCCGTCGAAGGCGGCACGGTACAGACCGAGCGACGCGTCCGCCGGTCGGGAGCTCTGATCCGCCCTGTCGTGCACCCCGTTCCCCGTTCAGCCGCCCGCTGCGGGTGCAAGCGGGACCGTCCGGAGAGCGGAACCATGACGGAGGCCGCCGCGGACGACAAGACTGGGCGTCGAGGCAAGCCTCATCGATCGCTGCCGGTCAACAGGTCCGGCATGGCCGCGGCCAGCATGCCGCCTGCGCGGATCACCGCACCCGCGTCCCGCGCCGAGCCCCGGAGCAGGGCGCGCCCGAGGCGCACGGGCAGGTTCACCGCGAGCGCGGCGGCCAGAACTGCGAGGAAATTCAAGCGGCCGAAATGCTTGTCCGCGTAGAGCGCCTGCGCGCGCAGGAAGTAGAACAGGCGCCGGTCCTTCACCGCCTCGGTGGTGCCCTGGCCGCGGTGTCGGATCTCGGCCCGTGCGGCGTGGCACACGGCAAAGCCCGCCGCGCCCGCGCGGGCGCAGAGGTCGGCATCCTCCCAGTAGACGAAGAAGCGCTCGTCGAACCCGCCGAGCCGGGTGAACAGGGAACGCCGGATCATCAGGAAGGCGCCCATCACCGCGTCAACCGCCCGCGTCTCGGCATGGTCCCAGTCGAGCAGGAAATGCGCGGGCACGCGGCCCGGCAGCAGCCGGTCGAGGAACAGGGTGTGGGCGATCAGGCGCGCAGGCGTCGGATGGCGGGCGCAGGTGCGGTGTGTGCGCCCCGCCTCGTCGACGAGCCGGGCGCCGACGATGCCGATGCCTTCATCCGCCTCGAGCACGGCGCGGGCGGCCCCGATGCCGTCCCGGCTGACCTGCGTGTCGGGATTGAGGAACAGGATCGCCTCCGCCTCGCCCAAGGCCGCCCCCTGATTGCAGGCCCGGGCGAAGCCGCGATTGTCGGTGTTGCGCAGCACGGTGAGCGCGAGATCCGGCCGTTCGAGCCCCTCGGCCGAGCCGTCGGTGGAGGCGTTGTCGACCACGACGACGCGCAGGCGCGCCGCATCCCCGCTCGCGGCAAGGCTCCCAAGGCAGTCCCGGAGCTGGTCCCCGGCATTCCAGTTGACGATGACGACGTCGAGGAGCGGCCTCACGGCGGCGCGTCCGCCGGCCGGCCGAGCCGGCCGCCGAGGCCCCGGGCGAGCGCCCCGAGCAGGCGGGCGAGCACGCGCGGCGAGAAACGGTGGCGGGCCCAGTAGAGGACGATCTGGAGCGGCAGGTAGGCCGCCTGCTTCAGCTTCCACCGGCGGGGCAGGTGCGGCAGGCGCCAGCCATAGGCCGTGTTGCGCACGTAGACCGCCATGCGGAACAGCGGCTGGTCGGGCATCGCCACGGGCAGGACGCGCGCGCGGATGGTGCCGCGGCCGACGCTGTGGGGGATCGCCGTGGCCGGGTCCATCCAGCAGCTCAAGCCCCGCGCCCAGGCGCGAAAGCACCATTCGAGATCGACCGCGTCGATGAAGAAGTCCTCGCGGAACGGGCCGACCCAGGCGAAGGCGTCGAGATCCATGAGCGACCCGGAGGTGGCGAGGAACTCCACCGGTTGAAGCCCGCCCCGCGGCGTCTGGCCCGAACGGGCGGGGTAGCGCGGCGCCTTGTGGCCGGGATTGGGAGCGGGCGCCGGCCCGACCAGCGCCGGATGCGGCGCATCGCCGGCCGCGCGATCCAGGGCCTGAGCGAGCGAGGAGAGCGTCGCCAGGGTGGCGTCGGCATCCTGATCGAGCAGGAACAGGCGGCGGAAGCCCGCGGCGCGGGCGGCGTCCGCGAGCGCGTTGAGGGCCGCGGCGATGCCGAGATTGCGGCCCTCGCCGAGCAGGGTCAGCCCCTCCGCCGCCCGCAAGGCGGCCAGGGCCTCGGGCGGAATGCCGCCGTTGTCGAAGACGAGCACGGCCGCACGCCCGGCGAAGCGCTCGACGATCCGCGCCGCCTGCGCCGCCGAAGGGCGGAAGAACACGACCGCGACGGCGGTCGGAGGATCGTCTCGGGAGGGAGCTTGGGGCGTCACGACGGACCTGCCTGTGAGGCTACCGGCCTAGAGCATCGTTCCGAAAGGTGGCCGCCGGCTTTCGGAAAAAGACGATGCGAAACAAAAGGCTAGACCATCGTGCCGGATACGATATCCGGCACGATGGTCTAGGCGCGGGACCGCGGGGGCGCAAGCCCGGAACCCGGCGGCTCACTCCACCACGATCTTGTAGCTCTGACCCGGCCGGAGCGCCGCGCCGCGTTCCAGACCGTTGAGCACGAGGAAACGGTCCACGGCGCGGTCGGGCACGCTCATGCGCCGAGCCAGCCCCTCCACGCTGTCGCCCGGCGCGGCGGTGACGATCTGCAGGTGGGCGGGCTTGAGGGAGGCGGCCTCCTCCGGCTCGATCGGGCGCAGGCTCTCCAGCCAGCGCCGGAAGGCGGCGTCCGGATCGGTCGCGCCCTTAGCCGCCATGATCATGCGGTAGGTGCTCTCGCCCATGCGGATCGCCGCGAGCCGGAAGGTCCAGTCCTTGCCGCGCGAGATCGCGGTCACGGCAGAGCGCCCGTCGATGATACGATTCTCGACCGTGCCCGCCTCGATGGCGTCGTTCCAGGTCGCGCGCAGCACGTCTTCGAGGCTGCGGTCGCCGCTGGCCTCGACCTGATCGAACAGCAGGCGGCGGCTGCCCTCGGGCGTGGTGCCGAGCACGGCGTTGCGGGTGTTCTCGATGGCGAAGGCGTCCGGCACCTCGAACGCGATCCTGAGGCCCGGATGCAGGAAGCGGCGCCCGCGCACCAGCCCCTCGCCGGGATTGTCGCCATAAGCCACGCCGTCGATCGCCGCGAGGTAGCGGGCGCGCTCGTCCGTGCCGAGGCCGGGGGCGCCGATACGCCGGGCCGCGCGGGTGACCAGCGCGATGCGCTCGGTCGTGGCCGGATGGGTCGCCAGCATGTCCGGCTCGGAGGCGCTGCCGGTGCCGGACTTGAGCGCCATGGTGCGGTTGAGCGCTTCGAGGAAGCGGCCGGCGCCGAAGGGATCGAAGCCGGCCTGCGCCAGCACGCGCACGCCGTTCGTGTCGGCCTCCAGCTCCTGCTCGCGGGAGAAGCGGGCCAAGGTGAACTTGGACTGGCTCTCGAGCTGCGCGCCGGTGACGGGATCGTTCAGCACGTCGGCCACCACGCGGCTCACGAGTTGCGAGCGCAGGGCCATCTCGCTGCGCGCGGTGGCGTGGCGCAGCGTGACGTGGGCGATCTCGTGGGCGAGCACCGCGGCGGCCTCCGAGCTGTCGCTGGCGAGCGCCAGCAGGCCGCGGGTCACGTAGAGCCGACCGCTCGGCAGGGCAAAGGCGTTGACCACGGGCGAATCGAGCAGGGTGACCGCGTAGCTCTCCTCCGGCCGGTCGCTGGCGCGCACCAGCCGCTCGGTGATCTCGGTGAGCAGCCGGTGGGCGGCGGGCGAGCGGTACTCGCCGCCGAAGGAGGCCACGAGCTTGGCGTGATCCGCCTCGTCGGAGCGGCTGCGCCCGGTGGTCCTGGGCGCCTGCTCCGGCACCTTGATCACCGCCGGCGTGAGGACGGTCCCGGTCTGGTCGGCGGCGCAGGCGGAAAGCCCGGCCGCGAGCACGGCCATCGCGCCGAGCCGCAGCCCGGCACGCATGCGCGCACCCCGGCGACGTCCGCCTGCACGCCGCGCCGATTCGTTGTGCCGATCCCCCGTCATGCCGTTCTAGCGCCGCAGCGCCCGCTCCCCCTCGACGACCTCGATGGCCTCAACGCCTGCAAGGTCGATGAGCGGGCCCCGCCCGATCTCGACCATGCCGCGGATTCTCACGAAGCGGCCCCTCAGCGCGGCCGCAGACAAACCATGTTCGGACAGGGTCCGCCAAGTGCGTTTCTGCACGGTTACGGTCAGGCCCGATTCCCCCTTTCGCGCGAAGTCGAGATAGGTCCGGGCCGAGCGTTCGCCGACATGCAGGATGCGTCCCTCCACCACGGAGAAGCGCCCGGCACGGGCCGTCAGCGCCGCCATGTCGGTCGCCGCGACCGGGCCGGCGGCCCAGACGCCGCGCCGCGCCACCCGCGGCGCCCCCTCCAGCGCGCGCAGGGCCGGGCGGCAGAGGGCATCGGCCTCGCCGGGATCGGCGCTGGCGAGCCCGGCCGCGATCAGCCCTCCGGCGAGATCGACCGGCTCGGCGGCGCCGGCGAGGCCGTCGATCCGGCGGCGGCCCCAGCGATCCTCCGGTCCGCGCTCGGTCACGGTGAGGGGCAGGCCGCGAAAGGACAGGAGCCAGGCGCGGGCCGCCACCTCGGGGGCGGGCTCGTCGGGCCAGCGCAGGCCCGACAGGACGGCGCGGCGGCCCGAGGCGAGGATCAGTTCGCCCCGGGGCCCGAGCCCGGCGAGGCTTTCCTCCCGCGACGCACCGGCCCGGCAGGCCTCGTCGGCGGGCGCGGCGAGGCCGGGCTGGCTTGCCGCGGGCATCCCGCACGCGGCGAGCAGCCACAGAGCCGCCGGAGGAGCGCAGCGCCCCATCCGCGGCCGGCCGGATATGGAGTCATGACCGGGCCGCTTCGTCACCGCTCGTGCTCGCCCCCTCGTCGACCCGTTGCCAGCCTGCGAGGATGGCGCGGGAAAAGGCCCGGATCGCGGCTGCCGAAGGTGGCGAAGCGGATTGTCCGACCATGAGTCCGCGGGGCAACAGGGGAGCCGCCGAGCGCGATGGGCACGGTTGGCGGTCCCGCGCGATGATGCTAAGCCTTGTCTCGACGTCTCCGTAGCTCAGCTGGACAGAGCACAGGTTTCCTAAACTCCACAATTGGGCGTCGCGCCGGGAAACCGCGCGGCGGATCCGCTCAAATTCGGGGAAAGCTTCCGGCGCCAAAGCGCCCTGCCGATCCCGAGCCAAGCCCGAGGCGCCGTCGTGGTCCTCGGGAAGGTGTAGAGACTAGACGGGCGGCACCTAAAGACCTCACCGGGTCCAGGGTGAAGGGATAGTCCAGACCACGAACGCGCGACGAGCGCGGCGGCGAAAGCCGAAGTGGGATGAAACCTGGGGTCGCAGGTTCGAGCCCTGCCGGGGACGCCATTTTTCCATACTCAAGATTGCAGTCGACACTTGCCTGCGCCCGCTGATCCTACATCGGTACGCTGTCGCACTTTAACAAATGACATAACTTGTGGGTCGTTGCCCACGCCAAGCTTCCCGGTCTTGCACACCGTAAGGTTTCGACCGAAGCATCGCCCGATTGGGGCTGGGCAGAGCGAAAATGGCGGGCCAGAAAACTGACGACCGTGACGTCCTTCTCGGACGTCGCATCGCCGAGCAGCGCAAACGCTCGAAGCTGACCCAGAGGGCCGTCGCCGACAGCTTCGGCATGTCGGCTGCCCAACTCCAGAAGTACGAAAAGGGTGTGAACCGGATCAGTGCGATCCACCTCGCCATTCTGAGCCGGCTGACGAATACGCCGGTCTCGGACTTTCTCGACGGCATTCCCCATCCCGACGAGGCGACCGAGCGCGGCTTTTCGGAGAGCACGCAGCAGGGCTACAGCTCCGAGCCGTGGTCGGATTTCGCCCGCGCCTTCGCCCGGCAGGTGGTCGGCACCTTCAGCGAGGCGCAGCGGCGCGAACTTTCGGCCGCCGTCGACGTGCTGAGCCGCGAATTGAAGAACTAGGCCGTTCGGAGGGTCGGCGGACCCGCTCGGCAAAAACAGCACGCCCCTTGCGAGGCGTTCTATATAACGAACGATTTCGGCATTCCGTCTTGACCCCTCCCATCTCCGATGCGACAAGCCGCGCCTTCGAGAGACCGGGTCAAGCGCCGTTGCCGACGAGGCGCGCCCGACATTCGGGGGTGCACGCGATGCCTCGTTCCGACTACCTCTTCACCAGCGAGTCCGTCTCGGAGGGCCACCCCGACAAGGTGAGCGACCGGATTTCGGACACCGTGGTCGATGCCTACCTCGCGGCGATGCCGGAAGCTCGCCTCGGCGTGGAGACGCTGACCACGACGAACCGCGTCGTGATCGCGGGCGAGGTGCGCGGCCCCGATTCCGTGACCTTCAAGGATCTGGAAGAGCTGACCCGCGAGGCGGTGCGCGACATCGGCTACGAGCAGTCGGGCTTCCACTGGAAGAACAACGACGTCGCCATCCATCTGCACGCGCAGTCGGCCGACATCGCCCAGGGCGTGGACGCGGCGGGCAACAAGGACGAGGGCGCCGGCGACCAGGGCATCATGTTCGGCTACGCCGCCGACGAGACCCCGGCCCTGATGCCGGCCCCGATCTTCTACGCCCACAAGATCCTCAAGGACCTCGCCGACGCCCGCAAGGCGGGGCAGGGCGATGCGGCCAAGCTCGGCCCCGACGCCAAGAGCCAGGTCACGGTGCGCTACGCCAATGGTCGCCCGGTCGAGGTGACGCAGATCGTGCTCTCGACCCAGCACCTCGACGAGTCGCTCGACTCGGCCGACGTGCGCGCCATCGTCGAGCCCTACATCCTCAAGGCCCTGCCGCAGGGCTGGGTCAACGAGGGCACCGTCTGGCACGTCAACCCGACCGGCAAGTTCGTGATCGGCGGCCCCGACGGCGATGCCGGACTCACCGGCCGCAAGATCATCGTCGACACCTACGGCGGCGCGGCGCCTCACGGCGGCGGTGCCTTCTCCGGCAAGGACCCGACCAAGGTCGATCGCTCGGCCGCCTACGCCGCCCGCTATCTGGCCAAGAACGTCGTCGCCGCCGGCCTCGCCCGCCGCGCCACGATCCAGCTCTCCTACGCCATCGGCGTGGCCAAGCCCCTGTCGATCTACGTCGACCTGCACGGCACCGGCACCGTGGACGAGGCCCGGCTCGAAGGCGTGCTGATGGACGCCCTCGACCTCTCGCCCCGCGGCATCCGCACAGCGCTTCAGCTCAACAAGCCGATCTACGCCCGCACGTCGGCCTACGGCCATTTCGGCCGCGAGCCCGACGCCGACGGTGGCTTCTCCTGGGAGAAGACGGATCTGGCCGACCGGCTGAAGTCGGCCTTCTGAGCCCGAACCATGATGGGGAGGGATGCTGACATCCCTCCCGAGACGGGCGGGACGGCGGAGACCGAGCGGGCCTTCTACGGGCGCCGCAAGGGCAAGCGCCTGCGGCCGGGCCAGGAGCAGCGCCTCGAAGGGGCGCTGCCGCGCTTACGCATCACGCTGCCCGAACGCGGCGAGTTCCTCGATCCGCCGAGCCTGTTTCCGGTCTCGGTCGACGAGGTCTGGCTGGAAATCGGCTTCGGTGGCGGCGAGCATCTCGCTGCGCAGGCCGAGGTTCACCGCCGAGCCGGCATCGTCGGCTGCGAACCGTTCGTCAACGGCGTCGTCAAGCTGCTGCGCGCGGTGGACGATCGCGACTTGCGCAATGTCCGCGTCTGGGACGAGGACGCGACCGCCCTGCTGGCCGCCCTGCCGGATGCGAGCCTCACCCGCGTCTACCTGCTCTATCCCGACCCCTGGCCGAAGCGCCGCCAGCGCAAGCGCCGCTTCGTCTCGGACGCCTCGCTCGCCGAAATCGCCCGCGTGCTGCGCCCCGGCGGCCATTTCCGCTTCGCCAGCGACATCGACGACTATGTGGGCTGGACCCTGGTGCGCGCCGCCCGCTGCCCGGAACTCCGCTGGACCGCCGAGGGTGCCGACGACTGGCGCCGGCCGTTCCCCGGCTGGCCGGGCACTCGCTACGAGGCCAAGGCCCTCGCCGCCGGCCGGCTGCCGAGCTACCTGACGTTCGAGCGCGTCGAAGCGGTCTGATCGCGAAGCCTCACCGCGGACTTCCCTCTCCCCTCCGCGGGAGAGGGTGGCCCCCGTAGGGGGTCGGGTGAGGGGAGCGCCGCTTCCGGAAAAGACGCGACGGACGCCACCTCCGGCACCGTCGCGCTGCCCCTCTCCCGCCTGCTCCGCAGGCACCCTCTCCCGCGGAGGGGAGAGGGCTTCTTCAGGCGCGCCTCAGCCCGCCTTCGTCTTCGCCGTGGCCTTCTTGGCAGCCGCCGGCTTGGCCGCGGCCTTCGTCGCCGTCTTGCTGGCCGTCTTGCGCACGGCCGGCTTCTTCGCCTCGCCGGCCTCCGCCTTCTTGGCCGGCGCACGGGCGCGGGCCGCCGTCTTGCGGACCGGCTTCTTGCCGCCGCCCGAGGCGCGCTTGGCGTTGACGAGGTCGATCGCCTGTTCCAGCGTCAACGCCTCGGCAGCCATCGTCTTCGGCAGCGTCGCGTTGACCGAGCCGTCGCTGACATAGGGGCCGTACTTGCCGGCCTTGACCACGAGGGCGGCGCCGTCCGGATGCTGGCCGAGCGCACGGCCCGGATCGGAGGAGGGACGCCCGCGCCCGCCACCTTGCTCCTTGGCGACGATGAGATCGATGGCGCGGTTGGCGCCGATCTCCAGCACGTCGTCGTCCTTGCCGAGATTGGCGTAGGTCTTCCCGTGCTGCACGTAGGGGCCGAAGCGGCCGAGATTGGCCAGGATCGGCTCGCCGGTCTCCGGATGCTTGGCCACCTCGCGCGGCAGCGAGAGCAGGCGCAGCGCAATCTCCAGCGTCACGCCGCCCGGGCTCGTGCCCTTGGGCAGCGAGGAGCGCTTGGGCTTCTCCGCGCCCTTCTCGGCACTCGCCTCACCGAGCTGCACGAACGGCCCGAAGCGGCCGTCGCGCAGGGTCACGGGCAGACCCGTGGCCGGATCATCGCCGAGCACCCGCACGCCGGGCTGGCCGCCCTCGGCCGAGGAACCGTCGCCCTCGCCTTCGACGCCGGAGGCCGAGAGCTGGCGGGTGTACTTGCACTCCGGGTAGTTCGAGCAACCGATGAAGGCGCCGAACTTGCCGAGCTTGAGCGAGAGCTGGCCCGAGCCGCAGGTCGGGCAGGCGCGCGGATCGCCGCCATCCGCCTTCTCGGGGAAGATGTGGGGCCCGAGCAGGCCGTTGAGCGCCTCCAGCACCTCCGCGACGCGCAGTTCCTTGGTGCCGCCGATAGCGGCGGAAAAATCGCGCCAGAAGTCGCGCAGCACGGAGCGCCAGTCGATCTCGGCATTCGAGACCCGGTCGAGCTGCTCCTCCAGGCTCGCGGTGAAGTCGTACTCGACGTAGCGCTTGAAGAAGCTCTCGAGGAAGCCGGTGACGAGCCGACCCTTGTCCTCCGGCTGGAGGCGCTTCTTCTCGATGCGGACGTATTCGCGGTCGCGCAGGGTTTGGAGCACCGCGGCGTAGGTCGAGGGCCGGCCGATGCCGAGCTCCTCCATCCGCTTGACGAGGCTGGCCTCGGAATAGCGCGGCGGCGGCTCGGTGAAGTGCTGGGTCGAGGCGATGCGCTCGCGCTTCAAGGCGTCGCCCGCCTTCATCGCCGGCAGGCGCTTGGAATCCTCGTCCTCCTCGTCGTCCTTGCCTTCCTGATAGAGGGCGAGGAAGCCGTCGAACTTCACGACCTGGCCGGTGGCGCGCAGGTCGATCCGGCGCGGGCCGACGCTGGCGGTCACCTCGACGGTGGTGCGCTCCAGCTCGGCCGATTCCATCTGGCTGGCGATGGTGCGGGTCCAGATCAGCTCGTAGAGCTTGGCCTGCTCCGGTTCGAGGTAGCGGGCGATCTGCTTCGGGAGCCGGCCCATATCGGTCGGGCGCACGGCCTCGTGGGCCTCCTGCGCGTTCTTGGCCTTCACGGAGTATTTGCGCGGCGCGCCCGGAACGTAGTCGTCGCCGAACTCGCGGCCGATCACCCGGCGGGCGTCCTGGATCGCCTCCGGCGCCATGTCGACGCCGTCGGTCCGCATATAGGTGATGATGCCGACGGTCTCGCCGCCGACATCGACGCCCTCGTAGAGCCGCTGGGCGACGCGCATGGTCTGCGCCGGCGCCATCCCGAGCTTGCGGGAGGCTTCCTGCTGCAGCGTGGAGGTGGTGAAGGGCGGCTGCGGGTGGCGCTTGGCCGGCTTGGCCTCGATGCTCGCCACCTGGAAGGTCGCGAGTTCGAGGTCGCGCTTGAAGGCGGCGGCGGCCTCGGCATTGCCGACATCGAGGCGCTGGATGCGCTTGCCGTCGGCACCCACGAGCCGGGCCTCGAACACGCCGCCGGCTTCCGTCACCAGGGTGGCTACGATCGACCAGTACTCGCGGGGCTTGAAGCGCTCGATCTCCATCTCGCGCTCGACCACGAGACGGAGCGCCACCGACTGCACCCGGCCCGCCGAGCGGGCGCCGGGCAGCTTGCGCCACAGCACCGGCGAGAGGTTGAAGCCGACGAGGTAATCCAGCGCCCGGCGCGCGAGATAGGCATCGACCAGGGCCTGATCGATCTGGCGCGGCTTCTTCATCGCCGCGTCGACCGACGCCTTGGTGATGGCGTTGAAGGTCACGCGCTCGACGGGAATGCCTTTCAGCGCCTTGCGGGCGGTGAGCGCCTCGATCACGTGCCAGGAGATCGCCTCGCCCTCGCGATCCGGGTCGGTCGCGAGGATGAGCTTCTCGGCTCCCTTCACGGCGCGGGCGATCTCGGACACGCGCTTGGCGCCGCGATCCTCCACCTCCCAGATCATGGCGAAGTCGGCCTCCGGATCGACCGAGCCGTCCTTGGCCGGCAGATCGCGGATATGGCCGAAAGAGGCCAGAACCTCGTAATCGCGCCCCAGGTATTTGTTGATCGTCTTGGCCTTGGCCGGCGACTCGACGACGACGACTTTCATGAACCTCTGCCTCTCGCCAGAGCCTCACCGCAGAGACGGTTTTGGGAATGGCGCGGATGCGTACCGGTCGGAGGCCGGCTCTCGCGCCGCGCAGAAGTGGGTGAGCCGCGCGGCGTTGTCAAATCGGGTGAACGTGCCGGCGAGCGGATTAGATTCCCGCGTACCACTCGTAGCCGCGGTCTTCCCAGTAGCCGCCGTTGCCGTCGCCGATGCCGGTCAGGCCCTCGGTCAGCTCGATGCGCATGATGTATTTCGCCTGCTTGTAACCGAGTTGGCGCTCAACCCGAAGGCGCAAGGGGGCACCGTTCGAGACCGGCAGCGCCTTGCCGTTGAGGTCGTAGGCGAGGATCGTCTGAGGGTGGTAGGCATCGGTGAGGTCGATGCTCTCGTAGTAGCGCACCGGCGTGCCCTGCGCCGCCTCGCCCTCGTCCGCCGGAGCCTCGTTGCCCGCGGCCTTCGAATCACTCGCTTGGTTCTCCGCCCCCTCGGGCCGCTGCTCCATCCCGGGATTGGCGGTCTTCTCCGCGGGCTCCTCGGCCTCCTCCGTCTCCTCGCTCGCGGCGTATTCCATCGTGTCGGCGCAGTGGAACACGACGTAGCGGGCATTCGGCTTCAGGCCGGCGCGCTGGAGTATCTCCGCGAGCGGCACGCCGGTCCATTTGCCGATGGCGCTCCAGCCCTCGACGCAGTCGTGCCGGGTCGTCTGGGTGCGGGCGGGCAGCGCTCGCAGCTCGGCGAGGCTCAGATCCTGGGGCCGCTCGACGAGGCCGTCGACGCGCAGCTTGAAGCCCTCGAAGTTCCTGGCGGCGAGCGCCTTGTAGGCCCGGTCCGGCGGATCGATGGTGCCGTTGGGCTTGAACCAGGGGGAGATCTCGGAATCCGGAAACTCCTTGGCGAGCGAGGCCGGTGTCAGCAGCAGACGCTGCACGAACAGGTTGGCATCCTCGCCCGTCTTGAGGGCGCGCTGGCCGGCGGGGCTCGCGGCGAAGCGGTCGCAGCCGCCGAGCGCCGAGACGCCGAGGAGCCCGGCCGCCGCGGTGAGGAAGCCGCGGCGATGGGGCAGTGCGATCGAACGGGAGAGGGTCAGGCGGGGTCTCATCGGCTCTCTCCCGGTCCGGCGGGAAGCTTCTGGCGCTCGATCACGAACCAGCCGGTCACCATGCTGCGCATGTTGTTGACCACGCCGGAGAGCAGCACGAGCAGGACGTGGACGATCACGAACAGGACCAGCAGGTTCGTGACGATGAAGTGGATCGTGCGCGCCGATTGCCGGCCGCCGAACAGGTCGGGCAGGGGCACCACCGCGTTGACGCCCGGCGACATGGCCAGCCCCGTGAGCACCATCAGCGGCAGCAGCACCGCCACCACGACGAGGTAGGTGAGCTTCTGCAACACGTTGTAGCGCTTGGCCTCTTCGCCTTCCGGGAAGTGCAGGGTCAGGTGCTCGCGGATCGAGGAGCCGAAGCCGCGCATCTGATCGCCGTCGGGGACGAGGCGGCGGCGAAGCTGGCCCGTACCGAGCCCGTAGAGGAGATAGATCAGCCCGTTGATGACGAAGGCCCAGGCGAACAGGAAGTGCCAGCGCCGCCCGGTGGCGAGATCCTGATGCGCCGGCAGGGTCGCCCAGGAGGGAAAGGCGCGCCCCGCCGGCCGGCCGTTGAGGTTCGACAGGCCGAGAACGCCCGTGGTGTCGAAGGTCTGGCCAGCGACAGTGACGATGCCCCGGGCCGTGCCGTCGTCCCGCTGGTCGTCGGTGATGGCGACGAACGGCTTGTCGAAGGTCGAGGCCGAGCCCCAGTAGAGAGCCGGATGGGCGTTGAAGATCTGCAGCCCGCTCATCAGCAGGATGGCGAGGCAGACCACGTTGATCCAATGCGCCAGCCGGATCACCAGCGGGTGGCGAAACATCCAGCGCCGCCGCACCGTCTCCACGATGTCGGGCCCCGAGAGCGTCGATCCTGCGGCCACGGCGCGCTGTTCCTTAGCTGTCGCGTTCCTCGCCGGATCGGAAGACCGGCCGGCGCCGGGAAACGTAAGCCTTCGTTTCATACGAAAAAGCCCGCCCGGTTTAACCGGGCGGGCCGCGCACCGCCTAGACGGCGCGCCGATAACAGTCTGGTGACGGGGCGGTTACATCCCGCCCGCACCGGACTCCATGCCCGAGCCGGAGTTCATGCGCTTGGAGCGCATCATCTTCTTGCTCTTCATCGGCTTTTTCATCTTCTTGGAGCTGCGCTTCATCGGGCGCTGCTCCTGGCCCATGTCGTCACCCATGGCGCCCTGCTGCATTTGGCCGCCCATCTGACCACCCATTTGCCCGCCCATGCCGGGCTCCATGCCGCCCCGCTGCATGCCCTGGGCGTAGGCGCCGGAGGACAGGGCAAGACCGAGCGAGAGGGCGCCGGCCGTAAGGAGAAGTCGCGCGTTCATGGACATCCTTTCGGTGTTTCCAGGCAGGCACCGCTGGCCGAAGACCCCCGGCACGCTCAAGCCCGAACGATGTGCAGCCAACGGGTGCCGGACGGGATCGTTCAAAATTTTCTCGTTCACGGCCCCGCGAGCACAAGGAAAATCTCTTCGCCGCGACCGGACGAGACGGTTCTTCCCGCCGGGCCGAGCGGGGTGTCAAACGTCGGCGCGCCTCACGCCTTGCCGGGCCCGGCGCCGGCACCTATAGCGCGGGGCCGAGGCCAGAACCGCCGCATGACCGCTCAGACCGCACCCGCCTTCCCGCACCGGCACCTGCTCGGCATCGAAGGCTTGAGCCGGCCGGACATCGAAGCGCTCCTGGAGCGTGCCGACGCCGCCGTCGCCCTGTCGCGGCAGGTCGAGAAGAAGCGCACGACCCTGCGCGGTCGCACCCAGATCAACCTGTTCTTCGAACCCTCGACGCGCACGCAATCCTCGTTCGAGCTCGCGGGCAAGCGGCTCGGCGCCGACGTGATGAACATGTCGGTCGCCTCGTCCTCGGTGAAGAAGGGCGAGACCCTGATCGACACCGCCGCGACCCTGAACGCCATGCGGCCCGACATCATCGTGGTGCGCCACCACGCGGCGGGCGCCGTGCACCTGCTCGCCCGCAAGGTCGATTGCGCCGTGGTCAACGCGGGCGACGGCGCCCACGAGCACCCGACCCAGGCGCTGCTCGACGCCCTCACCATCCGCCGCAACAAGGGCGGCATCGAGGGGCTTCAGGTCGCGATCTGCGGCGATGTCCTGCACTCGCGGGTGGCGCGCTCCAACATCATCCTGCTCCAGGCGCTCGGCGCCAGGGTCCGGGTGATCGGCCCCTCGACGCTGCTGCCCACCGGCATCGAGCGCTTCGGCGTCGAGGTGTTCACGAACATGCGCGAGGGGCTGAAGGGCAGCGACATCGTGATGATGCTGCGCCTCCAGCGCGAGCGCATGAACGGCTCCTTCGTGCCGAGCGTGAAGGAGTATTTCCGCTATTACGGCCTCGACGGCGACAAGCTGGCGCTGGCCAAGCCCGGCGCGCTGGTGATGCATCCGGGTCCCATGAACCGCGGCGTCGAGATTTCTTCCGATATTGCCGACGGGGCGCAATCGCTGATCCGCGAACAGGTGGAGATGGGCGTCGCCGTGCGCATGGCCGTGCTGGAAGCGCTGGCGACCCACCTGCCGAACGGGTGACCCGAATGAGCGCACTCCTCCTCTCCAACGCCCGTCTGCTCGACCCCGCGACCGGCCGCGAGGGCTCCGGCGCGGTGCTCGTGCGCGAGGGCCGCATCGCCGATCTCGCCTGGGGCGCCGGGCCCGGCACACCCGAGGACGCCCAAACAATCGACTGCGGCGGGCTCACCCTTGCACCCGGCCTGATCGACCTGCGCGCCTTCGTCGGCGAGCCCGGCGCCGAGCACCGCGAGACCCTGGCCTCGGCGAGCGCCGCCGCGGCGGCCGGCGGCGTGACGACGCTGGTCTGCATGCCCGACACCAACCCCGTCATCGACGGGCCGGCCATCGTCGATTTCGTCCTGCGCCGCGCCCGCGACACGGCGAGCGTCAACGTCCTGCCCGCCGCCGCCATCACCAAGGGGCTGGCGGGGCGCGAGATGACCGAGTTCGGCCTGCTGGCGGAGGCCGGCGCGGTCGCCTTCACCGACGGGCTCAAGGCGGTCACCAACGCGCAGGTGATGCGCCGCGCGCTGACCTATGCCCGCGATTTCGGCGCGCTGCTGATGCAGCATGTCGAGGAGCCGGACCTCGTCGGCGAGGGCGTGATGAACGAGGGCGAGATGGCCTCCCGCCTCGGCCTCCTCGGCATCCCCCGCGAGGCCGAGACGGTGATGCTGGAGCGCGACATCCGCCTCGTGCGCCTCACCGGCGCGCGCTACCACGCGGCGATGATCTCGACCGCCGATTCCGTCGAGATCGTGCGGCGGGCCAAGGAGGCGGGGCTGCCCGTCACCTGCGGCGTCTCGGTCAACAATCTCGTGCTCAACGAGGGCGACATCGGGCACTACCGCACCTTCTGCAAGCTCTCCCCCCCCCTGCGTCGCGAGGACGACCGGCAGGCGGTGATCGCCGCGCTGAACGAGGGCGTGATCGACGTCATCGTCTCCGACCACAACCCGCAGGACGTGGAGACCAAGCGCCTGCCGTTCGCCGAGGCCGCGGACGGCGCGCTCGGCATCGAGACGCTGCTCGGCGCGTCCTTGCGCCTGCTGCATACCGGCGACGTGACGCTGGGAACGCTCCTCAAGGCCCTCTCGGCCAACCCCGCCGCGCTGCTCGGCCGCGAGGCGGGCCGGCTCGCGACCGGCGCGCCCGCCGACCTCGTGCTGATCGACCCCGATCTGCCCTACCTGCTCGACAAGCGGCAGCTGAAGTCGCGCTCCAAGAACTCGCCCTTCGACGAGGCGCGGCTCCAGGGCGCGGCGGTGCTGACGCTGGTGGGCGGCCGGATCGTCCACCGCTCCGACCTCTCGGCCATCGCCGCATGACCACGCTTCTCGCGGCCGGCTGGCCGGCCCTCATCGCGGCGCTCGTCCTCGGCTACGCCTGCGGCGCGATCCCCTTCGGGCTGATCCTCACGAAGTTCGCCGGCCTCGGCGACGTGCGGGCGATCGGCTCGGGCAATATCGGCGCGACCAACGTGCTGCGCACCGGCCGCAAGGGGCTGGCCGCCGCGACCCTCCTCTGCGACGCGCTGAAAGGCACGCTGCCGGTGCTCGTCGCCGGCCTCTGGGGGGAGGGGCCGGCGCTCGCCGCCGGGCTCGGCGCCTTCCTCGGCCACCTCTTCCCGGTCTGGCTCGGCTTCAAGGGCGGCAAGGGCGTGGCGACCTTCATCGGCGTGCTGCTGGGCCTGAGCCCGCTGACGCTTCTCGCCTTCGCCGCGATCTGGCTCGGACTGGCGTTTGCCCTGAAATACTCCTCGCTGGCCGCGCTCGCGGCCTCGGCCGCCACGCCCCTCGTTCTGTGGGCGCTCGGACACGGAGCGGTTGCAGGGCTCTTCCTCGTGCTCGCGGCGCTGCTATGGTGGAAGCACGCGCCCAACATCCGCCGACTCGCCGCCGGCACCGAGGGCCGGATCGGGCAGAAGGGCTGAGGGCGGCCCCCTCCCGGCAGGAGGGGAACCCGATGCAGCTCACCGACGCGCAGCGCCTCGACTGGCTGCGCCTGATCCGCACCGAGGGCGTCGGCCCGCGCACCTTCCGCGGCCTGATCAATCGCTTCGGCAGCGCGGCGGCCGCGCTCGATGCCCTGCCGGACCTGACCAAGCGGGCGGGCAAGCGCGCCGTGCCCCCCTCGAAGGCGGCGGCCGAGCGCGAGATGGCGGCCGCCGCCCGCCTCGGCGTGCGCTTCCTCGCCATGGGGGAGGCGGCCTACCCGAAGGCGCTGCACGCCACCGAGACCGCACCGCCGCTGATCGCCGTCCGCGGCGACCCGGCCCTGCTCCTGAAGGCGTCGGTGGCGATGGTGGGCTCGCGCAACGCCTCGACCGCCGGCCTCGCCTTCACCGAGCGGCTCGCCCGGGGTTTGAGCGAGGCCGGCCTCGTGGTGGTTTCGGGGCTCGCCCGCGGCATCGACGCCCGCGCCCATAAGGCCGCGCTCGACGGCGGCACCGTGGCGGTGCTCGCGGGCGGGCAGGACCGGATCTACCCGGAGAACCACGGGCCTCTCATCGAGGAGATCGTCGGCGCAGGGGGCGCGGTGGTGGCCGAGATGCCGATGGGCTGGGTGCCCCGCGGGCGCGACTTCCCCCGGCGCAACCGCATCATCTCCGGGCTCAGCCTCGGCACGGTGGTGGTCGAAGCGGCGCGCCGCTCCGGCTCGCTCATCACCGCCCGCTTCGCCCTCGAACAGGGCCGCGAGGTCTTCGCCGTGCCCGGCTCGCCGCTCGACCCGCGGGCGGAGGGCACCAACGACCTGATCCGCCAAGGCGCGACGCTGGTCTCGGAGGTCGAGCACGTCCTCAGCGTCCTCGAACCGCTGATCGCCGGGGAGGCGCCCCCCGCGGACGGCCTGAACGACCGCCCGGAATTGCCCGAACCGCGCGACTATTGGGACGAGATCGATCTCGACGGCACGGCGCCCGCGGCACCGGCCGCGCCGTTCGACGCGCTTGAGCCCGGCGCGTCCGATCCCGGCGCGCCCCGCGACGAGCGTGCCCGGCTGATCGCGCTCCTGAGCCCGACGCCGGTTGGGACCGACGAACTCGCTCGCTCCTCCGGTCTGTCGGTGCGGATCGTGCAGACGACGCTGCTCGAGCTCGAGCTCGACGGCCGCATCGAGCGGCACGGCAGCGGGACGGTGTCCCTGGTGCCGGGGCTCTGAGCCCCGCGTGGCGTTCGAATCCTTTCATCCCCCGGGCGTCATTAAGGTTTCATCAAACAATTCTCATTGCCGAAGTCTCGAATCACGATTATCGGGCGCTATCCGGCCTCGGCTCGATTACTGTCGCCGGCGCAGGCAATTCCGCGATCAACCCCAAGAAGGGTGGCGCGGGCGGGGGCTCGGACACGGTGGCGCGGCTTCTCCATCACGCTCGGATGCGGCCCTTCCTGACCGGGAGCCCGCAGCGGTTGCTGCGTGCGGCGGCGCTGACGCTGGGCCTGAGCCTGTCCTCCACCGCCGTGCTCGCCTATGCCGACCTGCTGCCGCAGGGCCTCGACCTCGATCTGTTCGAGAGCGACGCGCCCGCCGGCCTCCCGCACGTCGCCCGGAAGATCGCGCTCGGCGGGCCGCTCAGCATCGTCGCCTTCGGCTCCTCCTCGACGGAAGGGGTAGGCGCCAGCACCCCCGCCGCCGCCTATCCCGCCCGGCTTGAGGACGGGCTCCGGCGCGCCCTGCCGCGGCTCGGCGGCCGGATCACGGTGACCAACCGCGGCATCGGCGGCGAGGCGGTGGACGAGATGCTGGCCCGGCTCGACCGGGACGTGATCGCCCCGCGGCCCGACCTCGTGATCTGGCAGACCGGCAGCAACGACGCCCTGCGCGGCGTCTCCCTCGACCATTTCCGCGAGGCGACCGAGGCGGCGCTGGAGCGCATCCGCGAGGCGGGCATCGACGTGGTGCTGATGGAGCCGCAATGGTGCCCGGCGCTCGACGCCACCCCCGGCGCCGACCGCTTCCGCGACGCCGTGCGGGCGCTCGGGACCGATCTCGACATCCCGGTGATCCGCCGCTCGGACCTGATGCGCGACTGGATCGGTCAGGGGCGCCTGACCCGGACCCAGCTCTTCGCCAGCGACGGCCTGCACATGGCCGATGGCGGCTACGCCCTGCTCGCCGAGGCCGCGCAGGACACCGTGCTCGACGGAGCCGAGGCGGCGCCGCTCGCGCTCGCCGCGGCGGGGACGGATTGAGGCGCCTCCTCGGGGCGATGCGCCTCGCCTGCTGTCTCACGGCCGGCCTTCTCCTCGCGGCAGCGCCCGCCGGGGCGGTCGACCGGCGCCTGCTGCCCGAGAGCCCGCGCTACGCCCGCAACACGGCCTGCGCGGAGGTGAGCGTCGCCGCGCCCCTGCGGCGCCCCCGCACCCACCCGCTCGACGACCGGATCAGCCCCAACCCGGCCCTCTCGCCGATGAGCCAGGGCGACAGCGCGATCTGCTTTGCCTACGCCACCGCCGACATGATCTCGCAGCGGGTCGGCGTCACGGTCTCCGCGCTCGATGTCGCCACCCGCTACTACTTCGCCGACCCGGCGGGCCTCGAGCGCAGCCGCGACCGCGCGCTCCGGCATTTCCTGCGCGGGCGCCCGGACCTCGCGGAGGAGATCGCCGAGAGCCGCAACGACACCGAGGCGAGCCGCGAGCGCAACCCGGGCCGCAAGCCCTATTTCGACAAGCTGGAGGACGGGCAGGAGGAGGCGGCCGCCCTCCTCTACAATCTCGGCGGCCTGTGCGAGGACCGGGACCTGCCCTCCTTCGACGGCTACGGCCAGCACGGGCGCACCCTCGGGGCCCTGCGCTGGCGCAGCCGCGTCGCGGCGCCCAAGCTCTGCTGGCGCAGCCTCGGCGGGACGGTGCCGCGGCTGCGCGACCCGGCGACCGACGCCTTCAACGCGGGCTGGATCGCTCATGTCGAGCGCCGCTGCCGGCGCAAGCCCCTGCCGGTGCCGCTGATCCCGGTCTCGGATTCGATCGCCGACAACCAGCTCGACTTCATGGACAAGGCCGCGCGCCGGGAGCCCGGGCTGGCCGCGGGCTCCGACCGGCTGATGGCGATGATCGACTACGCGCTCGACCGGGGCCGGATGCCGGTGATCGGCTATTCCTGGTACGTCCTGGAGGAGCGCGATCCGAAGGACCCGGACATCGCCGCCGACCATTCGAGCCCGATCATCGCCCGGCGGAAAGCCGCGGGCCGCTGCCAGTACCATCTGCAGGACAATACCGGCGAGTACTGCGCCCGGATGCGGCCGGGCATCCGCGAACGCTGCGAACTCGGCCGGGTCTGGCTCGACGAGGAGGAACTGCGCCGCTCGCTCTACAGCGTGATCTATCTGCGATAGGCTTCCCAAGCGAAGAATTTGGCCGAGCGAAGAAATCGGCCGAGCGGAGCATTCGACCGAAGGGAGCATTCGGGACCATGGCGATCGAGATCGGCTTCCTCGTCTTCCCCCGCGTGCAGCAGCTCGACCTGACCGGGCCCTACGAGGTGCTGGCCATGGTGCCGGGCAGCCGCGTCCACCTCGTCGCCAAGAGCCTGAGCCCGCTCCCGAGCGCCACGGGGCTCGTGCTGACGCCGACGCTCGACTTCGCCGCCTGCCCGGCGCTCGACGTGATCTGCGTGCCCGGCGGCGCGGGCGTGAACCCGCTGATGGAGGATGCCGAGACCCTCGGCTTCCTGCGCCGGCAGGCGGCCAGGGCGCGCTACGTCACCTCCGTCTGCACCGGCGCCCTGGTGCTCGGCGCGGCGGGGCTCCTGCGGGGGAAGCGCGCCACGACGCACTGGGCGGCGCACGATCTGCTCGCCGCCTTCGGGGCGATCCCGACCGAAGGGCGCGTGGTGCGCGACGGCAACCTCCTCACCGGCGGCGGCGTGACCGCGGGCATCGATTTCGGACTGACCCTCGCCGCGGAGCTGACGGACGCGGCGACCGCCCAGGCGATCCAGCTTCATCTGGAATACGCTCCGGCGCCGCCCTTCGACGCCGGGCGCCCCGAGACCGCCGGTCCCGACATCCTCGCGGCCGCCCGCCAGCGGCTGGCGACGACCCGCAGCGAGCGGGAGGCGATCGTGGCGCGGGTGATGCGGGAGCGGGATTGAGATCGGAGTCCGGGGCGCGGCTCCCGCGCCGTCACGGCGAGGCGACGCCGAAGCAGTCCAGGGCTCCGCACTCTCCGGACAAGTCGCGCTCTGGATCGCCTTGGCTCCGCCTCGCGATGACGGGTCGAACGCCGCGGGCTAGAACATCGTCTTTTCCGAAAGCCGGTGGCCACCTTTCGGGACGATGCTCTAGAATCCGTCCGCCGCCCTGTCCGCAACCCCCAGAAGCCCACCCATGACGTCGAGGCAGCTCTGCAGGATGTAGGCGGCGGCGAGCTTGTCCACGAGTTCGCCGCGCCGCGCCCGGGAGGCATCCGCCGCGATCAGCGTGCGGGTCACCGCGGCGGTGGAGAGGCGCTCGTCGAAGAACAGCACCGGCAGGGGCAACAGCGGCTTGAGGTTGCGCGCGAAGCTGCGGCTCGATTGCGCCCGCGGGCCTTCCGAACCGTCCATGTTGAGGGGCAGGCCGATCACGAGGCCGCCGACGGCGTGGGTCGCGCAGAGCATCACGATCCGCCCCGCATCGGGCGTGAACTTCACCCGCCGGATCGTCTCCAGCGGCGAGGCGATCTGCCGTCCGACATCGGAGAGCGCCAGCCCGATCGTCTTGGTGCCGAGGTCGAGCCCCATCAGGCGCGGCGCCCCGGCGGAAGCCTCGGCGAAGGCCGCGATCTCGTCCCGGTTCACGCGGCGGCCGCCCCAAGCTGCTCCAGAGCCGCCGCATCGTCGCCCTCGAAGGTCTGGGGCAGCGGCCCCTCGCCCTCGCCGAGGATGTGGAGGATCTCCAGGCCCTGAAGCCCGCGCACGAAGGTCGGCAGATCGGCGCCGCCGAAATGCACCGTCTCCAGATCGGCGCAGAGCACCCAGATGTCGTATTCGGGAAAGCCCGGCGTGACGTCGAAGAACAGGAAGTCGCCCCGCTCGGTCTGTCCGAAGAAGCAGGCCCGATCCATCAGCTCCGCGTCGGCATCGCCCTCCACGGTGAAGCGGTGCGGCTCGTCGCTGTCCCCGTCCCGCAGGCCGTCGAGGGCGAGCGCCACGCCGTGGGCGATGAGGTGGGAGCGGGCGACGAGGTCGGCGGCCTCCACCGGCACGGGGGTGAAGACGCGCACATGCCCGCCGATCCGCCCGGCCCCGCAGGTCGTCGCGAAGCCGCGGTAACTGGCGGGCAGGGCAAAGCCCAGCTCCGCCTCGGCGCGGGCCAGATCCGCCTCGCTCGAAGCGAGCCCCGGCCGCAGGTCCCGGAAGACGCTCTCCCACATGGTCCGCCCTCCCGACGCCGCCAGGAGCCCGGCTTACGCCCGGCCGCGCGGACTTGTCCACCGCGCAGATTAACCATCGCTGCGGGTTCGGGGGCGGGGAGGGGAGCCGAGCGGGGCCGGCAGTGTTAAGGTTTCGTTAACGATAGCGGAGCCGCCCCGTGTTCCTACCACCGACGCAACAGCCCGCCGCCCCACGGCACCGCCTGTCCCGTCGGCACGTGATCATGCTGGCGCTGGCCGTCGAGATCCTGATCGTCGGTACGGTCCATGCCGACCGCTACCGCCGGCCCGGCATCACCGTGGACGTGCCGCTCACCCGAGGCCACGTCATCACCTGAGCGCCCGGCGGTCCCGCCGTTGCTCCCGCGCGAAGGCGGGTGCTATAGCCCGGCCGATTCCGGGCGGGGCCGTTTCCCGCGAGAAGCGAGGCGACACGGACGGCATGTCGGTCGACGAGACAACGGTACGGCGCATCGCGCATCTGGCCCGCATCGCGGTGACCGACGAGGAGGTCGGCCCGCTCCAGGGCGAGCTGAACGCGATCCTCGCCTTCGTGGAGCAGCTCGGCGCGGTCGATGTCGCCGGCGTCGAGCCGATGACCTCGGTCACGCCGATGCGCATGAAGAAGCGCGAGGACGTGGTGACCGCGGGCGGCCGGGCGGCGGACATCGTCGCCAACGCGCCGGAGACCGAGGACAACTATTTTCTCGTGCCGAAGGTCGTCGAGTAGGTTTTTTCGGCATCGGCGGAATGGCTTCGCCGGCCCCTCGCTGAGCCTTCACACGCTCGCGGGGTCGGCGCGCAGGTCTGGGACGGGCATGACGGCACTCAACGAACTCACCCTGGCCGAAGCCCGCGACGGGCTGAAGGCCAAAGATTTTTCGGCCCGCGAGATCGCGCAGGCGCATCTCGACGCGATCGAGCGGGCGCAGGCGCTCAACGCCTACATCGTCGCGACACCCGACCGCGCCCTGAAGATGGCGGAGGTCTCGGACGAGAAGATCGCCAAGGGCGAGGCGCGGCCCCTCGAGGGCCTGCCGCTCGGCATCAAGGACCTGTTCGCCACGCAGGGCGTGCACACCACCGCGGGTTCGAAGATCCTCGAAGGCTTCGAGCCGCATTACGAGTCGAACGTCTCGACCCAGCTCTGGCGCGACGGCGCGGTGATGCTGGGCAAGCTCAACCTCGACGAGTTCGCCATGGGCTCGTCCAACGAGACCAGCGCCTACGGCAAGACGATCTCGCCCTGGCGGCGCCAAGAAAACGGAACCTTCTCGGACGCGCCGCTCGTCCCCGGCGGCTCGTCCGGCGGTTCGGCGGCGGCGGTCGCCGCGCATCTGTGCCTGGGCGCCACCGCCACCGATACCGGCGGCTCGATCCGCCAGCCGGCGGCCTTCACCGGCACCGTCGGCATCAAGCCGACCTACGGGCGCTGCTCGCGCTGGGGCATCATCGCCTACGCCTCCTCCCTTGATCAGGCCGGCCCGATCGCCCGCACGGTGCAGGATTGCGCGATCCTGCTCGGCTCCATGGCCGGGCACGACCCGCGCGACACCACCTCCGTCGACATGCCGGTGCCCGACTTCGAGGCCGCCATCTCCCGCGGCGTGAAGGGCCTCACCATCGGCATCCCGCGGGAATACCGGGTCGAGGGCATGCCCGCCGAGATCCAGCGGCTCTGGGACCAGGGCGCGGACTGGCTGCGGGAGGCCGGCGCGACGGTCCGGGAGATCTCGCTGCCGCACACGCAGTACGCGCTGCCGGCCTACTACATCGTCGCCCCGGCCGAGGCCTCCTCGAACCTCGCCCGCTACGACGGCGTGCGCTACGGCCTGCGGGTGCCCGGGCGTGACATCGCCGGGATGTACGAGAACACCCGCGCCGCCGGCTTCGGCCGCGAGGTGAAGCGGCGCATCATGATCGGCACCTACGTGCTCTCGGCGGGCTATTACGACGCCTACTACGTGCGGGCCCAGAAGATCCGCACGCTGATCAAGCGCGACTTCGAGGCGGCCTACGCCTCCGGCATCGACGCGATCCTCACCCCCGCCACCCCTTCGGCGGCCTTCGGCATCGGCGAGATGGCGAGCGCCGATCCGGTCGAGATGTACCTCAACGACGTGTTCACGGTGACGGTGAACATGGCCGGCCTGCCGGGCATCTCGGTGCCCGCCGGCCTCGACGCGCAGGGCCTGCCGCTCGGGCTCCAGCTGATCGGGCGCCCCTTCGACGAGGAGACCCTGTTCGCCGCGGCTCAGACCATCGAGAACGCGGCCGGGCGGATCAGCCTGCCGAAGGCGTGGTGGGCGTGAACGCGGCTCCCGTCGTCCCGGTCTACTCCTTCTCGGTCTGGATTCAGGCCGGGTTCGACCCGTTGCTGATCGCGGTCGCCGTTTTCCTGGGCTGGAAGGCGGACCAGTTCGGCAAGGTCTTCATCGCGGCCATCGCCGCGCTGGCGATCTCGGTGCTGTTCGCGTGGCTCGTCACCCGCATCGGCCTGCCCTGGCCGGCCCCGGTCGCGGCCGACCTGCCGACGTTCTTCCCCGTGCGGACGGTATCGGCGTTCGTATGGGCGGCGCTCGGGTATGGGGCGCGTCGAATTTACAATCGACGACGCTAAATGCTCATCGACACAGTTTTTGGTTGATTTTCCGAGATTGATCGGCGCTGGCTCGCGCAACGATGCGACGCCGATTCCGTGAAGACGCTTCTCTACACCGCCGCTGCGCTCAAGAGTCTGACCCGGCTTCCCAAGCCTGCGCAAGCCGACATCGTCGCCAAGTTGGAGCGCTACGCTGCGACCGGCTCCGGCTCGACGAAAGCCCTCGTGGGTCGGCCCGGCGTGCGGCTACGGGTCGGTGATTACCGCGTGATCTTCACCGAAACGGCCGATACGATCTCGGTCTTCGCAATCGGCGATCGACGCGACATCTACACCTGAATGGGTGAAGCGACCATGAAACCGCAGATCATCAGGACGGAAGCCGGCGAGGAACTCGTCGTACTCACCCGGCGTGAATACGACGCACTTCTCGCCAGCATTGATGCCGAGGAGGCCGAAGATTGCGGCACGGCACGGCTCACGGATGCGTATCTCGTCGACGAGGCGGCGGGCCGTATTGCGGCGATCCCCCATTGGTTCGTGAAGCTCGTGATCGCGCACGGCTCGCCGGTCGCGGCGGCGCGTGCGTATCGCGGCTGGACCGAGGCGGAACTTGCGCAGGCCACCGGTCTCGATGGAGATCTGATCGCCCGGTTCGAGCGCGCGGAGGCCGAGCCGAACGATGGTGAGCGGCAGCGACTCGCGGAGCAGACAGGGGCCGAGCCGGGTTGGTTGCGCTAGACCATCGTGCCGGATACCGCATTCGGCACGATGGTCTAGGCTCTTGTTTCGCATCGTCTTTTTCCGAAAGCCGGCGGCTACCTTTCGGGACGATTCTCTAAGCGGCCTCGCTCGCTTCGGCAGAGAACTGCCCGATCGAGAGCCGGAAGCATCCGAGACAGGGTCGCAGATGCCGTTCGGTTTGGAGGGGGGCCGCCGGCCCCCGGCTCCTCATGCTGAGGTGCGTGCGGCATGCGCGCCGCTCCTCCCGCCCGCTACTCCGCCGGCACCGAGTGCCCGTGACCGGAATCATGCTCCTTCGGCGCGGCCTCCGCGTTCTCGCCGGCGGCGACTTGCTTGCGCTTGAACAGGCGCATCACCACCACGAAGAAGACCGGCACGAAGAAGACCGCGAGCACGGTGGCCGAGATCATGCCGCCCATCACGCCCGTGCCGATGGCCTGCTGGCTCTTCGAGGCGGCGCCCGTGGCGATGGCCAGCGGCACCACACCGAAGATGAAGGCGAGCGAGGTCATCACGATCGGCCGGAAGCGCAGGGTCGCCGCCTCAATCGTCGCCTGGACGAGATTGGTGCCCGGCTTCCACAGATCCTTGGCAAACTCCACGATCAGGATCGCGTTCTTGGCCGAGAGGCCGATGATCGTGATGAGCCCGATCTTGAAGTAGACGTCGTTGGGCAGGCCGCGCAGGTACACCGCCGCCACCGAGCCGATCACGCCGAGCGGGATGACGAGAAGCACCGAGATCGGGATCGCCCAGCTCTCGTAGAGCGCGGCGAGGCACAGGAACACGATCAGCACCGAGAGGGCGAGCAGCAGCGAGGCCTGGGAGCCCGCCTTCTTCTCCTGCTCGGACTGGCCGGTCCAGGTGTAGCCGAAGCCCTTCGGCATCCGCGTCATCAGCCGCTCCATCTCGGCGATGGCGTCGCCCGAGGTGTAGCCCGCCGCCGGCTCGCCGGTGAAGCGGACCGACTGGTAGCCGTTGAAGCCGACGATCTGGCTCGGGCCCATGCTCCACTTGAGGTCGGCGAAGGAGGACATCGGCACCATCGTGCCCTGGCTGTTCTTCACCGCGTAGTTGAGGATGTCGGCCGCCTGCATGCGCTGCAGCTGCTCGGCCTGCACGTAGACGCGCTGCATCTTGCCGAGGTTCGGGAAATCGTTGGTGTAGACCGAGCCGAGATTGACCTGGATCGCGTCGTTGATGTCCTCGAACTTCACGCCGAGCGCGGCCGCCTTCTCGCGGTCGATGATGAGCTCGGCCTGAGGCGTGGGCGGAAGGCCCTCGATCTTCACCGACTTGAGGATCGGGCTCTGCCGGGCCAGCGCCAGCAGCTGGGCCTCCGCGGCCGCGAGCGCCGAGTAGCCCTTCTGTCCCCGGTCCTGGAGGCGGAACGAGAAGCCGGCCGCGTTGCCGAGATTGTCCACCGGCGGCGGCTCCTGGGCATCGACGATGGCGTCGCGGTAGCCCGCCATCGCCGCGTTGGTGCCGGCCACCAGGGCGGTGGCCGAGTTCGCCGCGTCGCGCTCGGCCCAGGGCTTCAGGGTGACGAAGGCCTGGCTCAGGTTCGGCCCCTGGCCCGAGAACGAGAAGCCGTTGAGCATGGTCACCGTGGCGACGCCCGGCTGGGCCAGCAGGTGCTCCTCGACCTTGCGCACGGCCGCCTGCGTCCGGTTGAACGAGGCGCCGGGCGGGGTCTGGATGTCGACGGTGAAGAAGCCCTGGTCCTCGATGGGTAGGAAGCCCTCGGGCAGGCGCAGGAAGGCGAAGGCGGTGCCCGCCACCAGGATCAGGTAGATCACCATCATCCGGCCGGACTTCTTGATGCACCACGCCGTGCCGCGGCCGTAGCGGGCGGTCTCGCGATCGACGATCCGGTTGAACCAGCCGAAGAAGCCGCCCTTGGCATGGCCGTGGCCGGCCTCGACGGGCTTGAGCAGGGTGGCGCAGAGCGCCGGCGTCAGAGTCAGCGCCAGCAGCGCCGAGAAGGCGATCGAGGTCACCATCGCGATCGAGAACTGGCGGTAGATGATGCCGACCGAGCCGGGGAAGAAGGCCATCGGGATGAACACGGCGACCAGCACCAGGGTGATGCCGATGATCGCGCCGGTGATCTGCTCCATGGCCTTGGCGGTCGCCTCCTTCGGCGGAAGCCCCTCCTCGTTCATGATGCGCTCGACGTTCTCGACCACGACGATGGCGTCGTCGACGAGGATGCCGATGGCCAGCACCATGCCGAACATGGTCAGCACGTTCACCGAGAAGCCGGCCAGCAGCATCACCATCACGGTGCCCATCAGGGCGATCGGGACGACGATGGTCGGGATCAGGGTGTAGCGGATGTTCTGCAGGAACAGGAACATCACGACGAAGACCAGCGCCACCGCCTCGACGAGGGTCATCATGACCTTCTTGATCGAAGCCTTCACGGCGGGCGTGATGTCGTAGGGGATGTCCCACTTCAGGCCCGGCGGGAAGAACTGGGACAGCTCCTCCATCTTGGCGCGGATGGCGTTGGCGGTCTCCAGGGCGTTGCCGTCGGGGGCGAGCGTCACGGAGATGCCGGCCGCCTCGCCGCCGTTGAGCCGGGTCGAGAACTGGTAGGCGTCGCCGCCGAGTTCGATCCGGGCCACGTCGCGCAGGCGCACGTTCGAGCCGTCGGGATTGGCCCGCAGCACGATCGCGCCGAAATCGTCCACGGTGCTGAGCTGGCCCTTGACGATGATGGGCGCGAACACCGCGTGATCGACCGGGCTCGGCTGGGCGCCGACGGCGCCGGAGGCGATCTGGATGTTCTGGTTGCGGATCGCCTCGGTGACGTCGCCCGGCGTCAGCGAGAGGCCGCGCAGCTTGTCCGGATCGACCCAGACGCGCAAGCTCCGCTCGGTCGAGTAGAGGGTGGCGCGGCCGACCCCGGGGATGCGGCGGATCTCGTTGATCACGTTGCGCATCAGGAAGTCGCCGAGCCCGATCTCGTCCATCTTCCCGTCGGTCGAGACCAGGGTGATGATGTTGAGGGTGGCGGCGGAGGCCTCCTCCACGAGGATGCCGTTCTGGCGCACCTCCGCGGGCAGGCGCGCCTCGACGCGCTTGAGCCGGTTCTGCACCTCGACCGAGGCCAGCGCCGGGTCCGTGCCGGGCTGGAAGGTCGCCGTGATGTTGATCGAGCCGAAGGAGTCGGTGGTCGACTCGAAGCTCATGATGTTGGCCGCGCCGTTCAGCTCGTCCTCGATGAGGCGGGTCGTGCCCGTGTAGAGGCTCTCCACGGAGGCGCCGGGGAAGGCGGTCGAGAGCGCGATCGAGGGCGGCGCGATCACCGGATACTGCGCGACCGGCAGCATCGGGAGCGAGAGCGCCCCCCCGAGAATGATGAACAGGGCGACCACCCAGGCGAAGACCGGCCGGTCGATGAAGAAGCGGGCCATGAGGGGCTCGTAGCGTCGTGTCGGATCTGGGCCGGCGGGATCGGGCACCCGCCGGCGGCACGGTTCGGGAGGATGTCGTCGGGGATCGGCCGACGATCAGTCCTGGAACTGGGCGACGGGCTGGGCGGTCGATCCGGTCGCCGCGGAGTCCTTGCCGTTCTCCGTGCCGTCGGTGTCGTGGCTGTCGGTATCGACGGGCTTGCCGTCCTCGGACGCCGCCTCGGTCCTCCAGGGAACCGTCTTCACCTCCGTGCCGGCCACGATCTTCTGGAAGCCCTCGACGACGACCTTCTCGCCGCCCTCCAGGCCCTCGCGGATCAGCCAGTTTCCGCCGACCACGGGGCCGACCTCGATCGGCTGAAGCATGGCCTTGCCGTCGGGCTTGACCACCCAGACCTCGGGCTTGCCGTCGCTGGTGCGCTGGATCGCCTGCTGCGGCACGGCGATGGCGTCCGCGTCGATGCCCTGCTTGATGCGGGCGCGGACATACATGCCGGGGAACAGCTCGTTGTGCGGATTGGGGAACTGCACCCGCAGCGTCACCTGGCCCGTGCTCGGGTCGGCGGTGACGTCGGAGAAGAGCAGGCGCCCGGCCGAACCGTAGAGCGAGCCGTCATCCATGATGAGATGGACGTTGGCGGTGTCGGCGGCGAGCTTGGAGAGTTCGCCCGAGGCGATGTCGCGGCGCAGCTTGTTCAGCTCGCCCACCGACTGGGTGATGTCGACGTAGATCGGGTCGAGCTGCTGGATCGTGGCCAGCACGCCGGTCGCACCGGACTCGATCAAGGTGCCCTCGGTGAGCAGCGCCCGGCCGATGCGGCCGGAGATCGGCGCGCGCACGTCGGTCCAGGACAGGTTGAGCCGGGCCCGGTCGCGGGCCGCCTTGGCGCCGGCGACCTCGGCCTCGGCCTGCTTCTTGGCAGCGAAGGCGGTGTCGTACTGCGCCTGGCTCGCGGTGTTGCGGGCGAGCAGGGTCTCGAGGCGCTCGGCCTGCTGGTTGGCCAGCACCAGCGCGGCCTCCCGGTTGGCCAGGGTCGCCTCGGCGCTCGCGAGATCCACCTGATACGGGGCCGGGTCGATCTTGTAGAGGACGTCGCCCTCGTTGACGTAGCTGCCCTGCTCGAACAGGCGCTTGACCACGAGGCCGGAGACCCGCGAGCGCACCTCGGCGATGCGCATCGGCGCGACGCGGCCGGGCAGGTCGCGGACATAGGGGATGGGCTGCGGACGGACGGTGACGACGCTGACCTCCGGCGGCGGCAACGGCACGGGCGCGGCGGCCTTGCGCTCGTTGCAGGCGGAGACGGCGACGAGGACGGCACCGACGAGGAAGGAAGCCGGCAGCGTCCAGCGGGAGCGGCCGCGTCCCGAGCTGACTCGGGCGGGCGCATGACCGGACGACTGGGGGGACGGCGTCACGATGGGGTCGCTCCTACGATACGCTGGACGCGAACGGCGCACTTTCCACGGTGGGAAGCGGCCTCGCATCTCGGATCCGGCCGGAGCCCGCGATGGGGCCTCACGCGCCGTTGCAATCGCCGGGCCTCGTGGCGATCGAGAATCGAGAGGCCCCGGACGGAAGATGCCGCCAAGCATCGGCAGGCGGTCGCGGACTGCGACCGGGCACGGTCGAGGGACATCCTGGGGTCGAACTTTGTCAATCCGACGACGGATGACGCCGGTCGATTCGACGGGATGTCCCGGGCGACCGGGGCGAGGGATCGCTCAGACCCTGGGTGGACGCTCGGGGAGGGTGCGGTCGGCGGCGGCCGGGTTCGGATCGGAGACCGGACGGCAGGGCGACCCGGTCTCCCTGCGATCCGGGCCGGATGCGGCGGCGGCGATGCGGCCGTGGCTCGCGATCTCGTCGAGGTCGATCATCGTGCGATCGGTCCGCACGCTGACGAGCGGATCGGTGTCGGGACGCTGCTCGAAGGCGATGCCGCCACGGGCCTGCGGGATTCCGCCGAGCGCGGCCCCGTCGGCCGGAAGGCCGATGACGACGAGGAGGCTCAGCAGTCCGGCCAGGGTGGACAGAACGATCCGGGCCGGGAGGCCGGTCCTGGTGCGGCCTGACGGGGCTGGGTCAAACATGCGTGTCACGATGCGTACATTGTGGTGGACGAAGCGTTCCCGCGCAATCGACTGCGACATTCTGACAAGCGAAGCATCGCCGAGCGTTTCGGGAAGACGAACGCCGGCGCGCACCCGTGCGGAGCACGTTCCTCGCCGCCACCGATGTGCCGAGCCGCACCGCGACCGGATTTCTCCCCATTGTTTCGCCGCGCCTGTTGCAGGAAGCGCACAGCCCTGCCTTCCTCCTGCCGCGACGGGCCGTCCTAACCCTCCCGATCGGCCCGATCGCGCCGGGCTCGAGCGATGCTCGAGCCATGTGCGGAGGGCCTGCCCCTTCGAGGATGGAGGAATCCCATCGTGTCGAGCCGTTCCCTGTCGCCCTCGCGCCGCCCGGCGCTCGCGCGCTTCGTCTCAGCTCTCGCCCTGGGCGGCGCGCTCGCGTCCGCGGCCCTGGCCCCGGCTCGCGCCAACCCGCTCGACAGCGGGCCGATCGCCGACTTCATCAACGTCTTCAAGACGCAGGCCATCCCGCGCGAGACGGTGGCCTATGCCGGCAAGGAGAAGCCCGGCACCATCGTGATCTCGACGAGCCAGCGCCGGCTCTACTACGTGCTCGGCGGCGGCGCGGCGATCCGCTACGGCGTCGGCGTCGGACGCCAGGGCTTCTCGTGGTCGGGCGTGAAGACGGTCACGGGCAAGAAGGAATGGCCGGCTTGGCGCCCGCCGGCGCAGATGCTCGCCCGCCGCCCCGACCTGCCGCGCTACATGGCCGGCGGCCAGGACAACCCGCTGGGCGCACGCGCCATGTATCTCGGCTCCTCGCTCTACCGCATCCACGGCTCCAACGAGCCCGAGACGATGGGCGCGGCGGTCTCCTCCGGCTGCATCCGCATGACCAACAAGGACGTGGTCGATCTCTACGATCGGGTGAAGGTCGGCACCAAGGTGATCGTGAAGAACTGAACGGAAAACCTCCTCGCCTTGGACGGCGAGGAGGCCGGCGGTTCGCGTTCCGCCGGGCAGGCCGAAAGGCTCAGCGCGGGTCGGGCGGGCCCTCGCCCTTGCCGACGAAGGGGATGCCCTCGATCGGGCATTCCTCGGTGCCGACGCTGGGGCGGGTGATGGCCCGCACCGCGTCGCGGGTGGCGTCGGGGTCTTCGATCCAGCGGCGGTAGAAGTCGTAGGGGCATTCCGACAGGCCGTGCCGGTTCTCCTTCGAGTTGATCATGCCCGTGTAGCCGCGGTGCAGCAGCTTGAAGAGGTGGTTCTCCGACTGGGCGTGGGCGCGGAAGTCGCGGATCAGGAACTTCGAGAGCGCGGCGTACTGGATGCCCATCTCCTCCTCGCCGCACTCGCCGAGCGTCCGACCGTCGAAGCCGATGATCGCCGAGTGGCCGAAATAGGAATAGACGCCGTCGAAGCCGGCGGCGTTGGCCACCGCCACGTAGGTGTTGTTGGCGAACGCCATCGCCTTCGAGATCAGCACCTGCTGTTCCTTGGCCGGATACATGTAGCCCTGGCAGCGGATGATGAGCTCGGCGCCGCGCATGGCGCAGTCGCGCCAGATCTCAGGGTAATTGCCGTCATCGCAAATGATGAGACTGATCTTGAGGCCCTTGGGGCCGTCCGAGACGTAGGTGCGGTCGCCCGGATACCAGCCCTCGATCGGGGTCCAGGGCATGATCTTGCGGTATTTCTGCACGATCTCGCCCTGGTCGTTCATCAGGATGAGCGTGTTGTAGGGGGCTTTGCGCGGATGCTCCTCGTGGCGCTCGCCGGTGAGCGAGAACACGCCCCAGACCTTGGCCTTGCGGCAGGCCTCGGCGAAGATCTCGGTCTCGGCTCCGGGAATGGTCGAGGCCGTCTCGTACATCTCGCCCGCGTCGTACATGATCCCGTGCGTCGAGTATTCGGGGAAGATTACGAGATCGAGGCCCGGCAGGCCGGCCTTCATCCCGACGATCATGTCGCCGATCTTCTTGGCGTTCTCGATGACCTCGGCCTTGGTGTGCAGACGGGGCATCTTGTAGTTCACCACGGCCACGCCGACGCTGTCGTGGCTCGATGAAATGTCGCCGTGCATCATGGCGTCGTTCCTCCGGTTTTGAAGTGGGAAGAGGCCGCGCGTTCCCCGCGCGGCCCGTTTCGCGAGGCCGCGGGTCGTCAGCCCGGAGCGAGGCCGAGGAGGGTTCCGAGCGGGACGACGAGGGTGAAGCCGCCGTAGAAGCCGTCCTTGGCGCGGCGCGCCGTGTAGGGGTTCCAGAACGTGTTCGGGTTGACCACGTACTGCACCACCGGCTCCAGGATCACACCCGCGCCCACGTCCAGATGCGCGTTGGCCTCGAACACGAACTTGTCGCGCGAGTACGGGGCGCCCGTGCCGCCCGAGATGAAGTTCGCCTCGGACAGGAACTGCGTGTAGTTCTCGTTCAGGCGCTGCCAGTTCACCTTCAGCCCGTAGGTGTCGTTGGGCCGGCTCTGGTCGGGCGCCTGCAACAGCACCCCGAAGAACGAGTTGAAGCGGATCGGGATGGTCGGGTCGAAGGCGTAGCCCGTGCCGGTGTAGAGCGCGATCGCCGTCGGGGTCGGGTTGGCCACCTGCCCGCCATCGGCCCGCCAGACCGTCTGCGTGCCGGTGAGCACGAGGCCCGAGGTGCCCGCCTTCTGCAGGGCCGGCGTGCCGGGGTTGAGGCCGCGCGAGGTGCCCAGCACCGTCTTGAAGTTGTCGTCGTGGTCGGCGGTGTTGACGAAGCCGGTCAGCGAGGCGCGGCCGGGATAGGCGGTCATGCCGTAGTCGGTCTTGTAGCCGATCTCGGTCATCACCAGCGCGCCCGAGAGCCGCTCGTAGCCGAAATCGTAGCCCGAGAGCGCGTTGGTGCCCGGGTTCACCGAGAAGGCGCCGGCCTGGATGTAGGTGGTGGGCGAGAGCTGGTAGGCGGCATTCGCCCCCCAGACGGCGTAGAGCGGCGAGGTGAAGCCGGCGTTGAAGTAGAACAGGTCCTGGAAGCAGGAGTTGATCGAGTTGCAGGGCGGCAGGCCGTAGTAGCGGTCGGGGTGGGTTCGGCCGAACTCGATGACGAGGCGGTCGTCGAGGAGCTTCTGCTGGTAGGTGAGCAGGGAGAGGCGGTTGTTGTTGGGGTTGAAGGGCGGCTGGTAGCCGAGCGTGGTGTCGCCGATGTCGGCGGCCATGTTGAGGTTGCGCACGAGGCCGAAGAAGGTCTGGGTGAACTTGATGGTGCCGCCGGAGATGTTGGCGATTCTCTGCATGTCGGCGGTCATGGAGAGGACGAAGTAGGCGGAGTTGGACTGTTCGCCGGTGCGCAGGCCGGCCGAGGGGTTGGCCTGGTAGAAGTCGTAGATGTTGATGTCGAAGGTGAGCCCGCGCTCGGCCATGTCGGTGGCCCAGGGGGCGAGCGGCCCGACGCGGACGGGATCGGCGGGTTTCTCGGCGATCCTGGGATCGGTGCGGGGCTGGGTCTGATCGTTGAACTGGCCCACCGGCGAGGGCTGCTGCGCCAGCGCGCCGGTCGCCCCGGCGAGGCTGGCCGCCAGCAAGGCTCCTGCCGTTCCGATCCTGACGCCGCGGCGTCCTGATGTCTTCGTCGTACGTCTCATTCGCTCAAGCATCGTCAGTCCCCAACCCGTCCTTTGCGCCGGCCTCCCCACAGGGTTCGTCCCGCTTGTCGTGTCGCGGCCGGCGGCTCCTTCTCGGAGCGGTTTCTCGGTTCGATCCATCCTCCCGGTGGTGGAACGGCGGGCACGCCGGGCGCCCGCCGCAGCGGCGGCCGTCCGATCAGTGGCTGATCATCCAGGGCCGCGCGTTCGGGAAGCTCTTGGCCGCCGCGGGCGCAGCGGGCGTCTTCTTCGGCGAGCAGCAGCCGCAGCCGGCCCCGTGGCTGCGGGAGCGCCGCGGCTCGTGGCGGCTGCGCTCGTTGGTGGCGTGGGCCGCCTTCAGCCCCGCATCCATGCCGGAGATCCGCGGGGCGATGAGGAAGGCGCGCTGGCATTCCCCGCCGCAATCCGGGCAGTCGTGCGGGTCCTTGAACTGCGCCATCGGGCGCAGCACGGTGAATGGACCGCAACTCTCGCAGGCGTAATCGTAGACCGGCATGATCAGAGATCCGGCGAGAGCGGCATCTGGATCGAGCCGTCGAGGAACTTCGTCGGCCCGGCCTCGGACGGGTTGATGTCGAAGTCGAAGATGCCGGTCGGAATCCAGAGCGTGGCGCAGGCGTTCGGGATGTCGACGACGCCGGAGATGTGGCCCTGGACCGGGGCGGTGCCGAGGATCGAGTAGGCCTGGGCGCCCGAGTAGCCGAACTTCTTCAGGTACTCGATCGCGTTGAGGCAGGCTTGGCGGTAGGCGACCGTGACATCGAGGTAATGCTGCTTGCCGTACTCGTCGACCGAGACGCCCTCGAAGATCAGGTGATCGTCGTATTTCGGGGTGACCGGCGAGGGCTTGAAGATCGGGTTCTTGATCCCGTACTTGGCCATGCCGTCCTTGATCAGGCTGACCTTGAGGTGGACCCAGCCCGCCATCTCGATGGCGCCGCAGAAGGTGATCTCACCGTCGCCCTGGCTGAAATGCAGGTCGCCCATGGAGAGGCCGGCGCCCGGCACGTAGACGGGGAAGTAGATTTTTGACCCGCGCGACAGATCCTTGATGTCGCAATTGCCGCCGTGCTCGCGCCCCGGCACCGTGCGGGCGCCCGTGGCCGCGGCGTTGTCCTTCGCCTCACCCTTCAGCCGGCCCATATGCGCGGTCGGGCCGAAGGGGAGGGTAGCCAGCGCCGGCACCCGGCTCGGGTTGGTGTCGTAGAGTGCCTTCTCGCGGGTGTTCCAGGTCTCCAGCATCTTCGGATCGGGCAGGCAGCCGATCAGGCCGGGATGGATCAGGCCGGGGAAGCGTACGCCGGGCACGTGGCGCGACTTGGTGAACATGCCCTCGAAGTCCCAGATCGACTTCTGGGCCTGGGGGAAGTGCTCGTCGAGGAAGCCGCCGCCGTTGTTCTTCGAGAAGAAGCCGTTGAAGCCCCACTGCGATTCGGGCTTGGCGCCGATGTCGAGGAGATCGACCACGAGGAGGTCGCCGGGCTCGGCGCCCTCGACGCCGATCGGGCCGGAGAGGAAGTGGACGATCGACAGGTCGATGTCGCGCACGTCGTCGGCGGAATCGTTGTTCTTGATGAAGCCGCCGGTCCAGTCGTAGGTCTCGACGATGAAGTCGTCGCCGGGCTTCACGGTCGCGACCATCGGAATGTCCGGGTGCCAGCGGTTGTGCACCATGTCGTTGTCGTAGGCCGATTGCGTGAGATCGACCTTGATCAGGGTCTCGGGCATGTCCTTCCCAGCTCCTTTACTGTCCAGATTGCGGGCAGCCGTTCCCGTTGCGTGTCCGGGGTTGTTCCGGCCGCTCTCGTGGGTGTCGTGAACTCGGCGTTTCCCGGCGCGCTCCCCTCGCCGAGCGGAGGGAAGCGCGTGGCTCAGACCGACAGGAACCGGGCGACCTGCGCCTCGTCGATGTCGGCGCGAAGACTTTCGTGGACGATCGAGCCGTTCTCGATCACGAGCACCCGGTCGGCCACGTCCATGGCAAAGCTTAAGACCTGCTCCGAGACGACGATCGACAGACCGCGCTCGTCGCGAATCTTCTTCAGCGTACGCCCCATCTCGCGAATAATCGAGGGTTGAATGCCTTCCGTCGGCTCGTCGAGAAGAAGGACCTTCGGATTGCTGGCGAGTGCCCTCGCAATGGCGAGCTGCTGCTGCTGGCCGCCCGACAGGTTGCCGCCGCGCCGGCCCTTCATCTCCAGCAGCACCGGGAACATCGTGTAGAGATCCTGCGGCACCTTTCGCGAGCCGGTGACGGTGAGGCCCGTCTCGATGTTCTCCTGAACCGTCATGGTGGAGAAGATCATCCGCCCCTGCGGCACGTAGGCCAGCCCGTTCGCCACGCGGGCATGGCTCTTCAGGGTGGTGACGTCGGTGCCGTCCACGGTGATCGTGCCGGACTTGGTCGGCACGATGCCCATCAGCGTCTTCATGAGCGTCGACTTGCCCATGCCGTTGCGGCCCATCACGGCGACGATTTCGCCGGGCGCCACGTCGAGGTCGATGCCGTGCAGAACCTCGCTCTGGCCGTAAGCCGAGTGGAGGTCGCAGATCGACAGCATGGCCTGGGTGCCCGGCACCACCGGCGGCACGACGGGGGAGGGGGAAGTCTGGAGCATGATCGATACGCCTTCAGTGGCCCAGATAGACTTCGATGACCTTCGGGTCGGTCTTGACCCGCTCCATCGATCCTTCCGACAGCACTTTGCCCTGGTGGAGCACGGTGACGCGGTGGGCGATGTCTTCGACGAACTTCATGTCGTGCTCGATCACGAGCACCGAGCGGCCCTTGATGATCTGGTTGAGGAGTTCGGCGGTCTTGATGCGCTCGCCGACGCTCATGCCGGCCACCGGCTCGTCGAGCATCAGCAGCTCCGGGTCCTGGATCAGCAGCATGCCGATCTCCAGCCACTGCTTCTGGCCGTGGCTCAGGAACTCGGCGCGCTCGTCGAGCTGGTCCTTCAGGAAGATCGTCTGGGCGATCTCGTGGATGCGGTCACGCACCTCGGCATCGCGCTTGAAGGTCAGCGCCCCGAACACCGAGCGGCCGCGGGGGAACGAGATCTCGAGATTCTCGAACACCGTCAGGTCGTCGTAGATCGAGGGCGTCTGGAACTTGCGCCCGACGCCGGCCTGGACGATCGCGCTCTCGGAGAGCTTGGTCAGTTCCTGGCCCTTGTACTTGATCGAGCCGGAGCTGGCCCGGGTGCGCCCGCAGATCAGGTCGAGCACCGTGGTCTTGCCGGCGCCGTTGGGGCCGATGATGACCCGAATCTCGTCCGGATCGACGTAGAACGACACGTCGTTGACCGCCTTGAACCCGTCGAAGGAGACGGTGAGCGCCTCGACCGCCAGCAGGAAATTTTTGTCATCTGCCGGCGTGCCGATCGGCAGGGAGGAGGGGAGGAGGGCCGCGTTCATGGTTCTCGTCCTCACTCGGCGGGGGTGCCGTGGGGCAGGGCGGGGCTGGCGACGGGGGCCAGGCCCTTGGCCTTGCGGAACAGGCGGGGTTCGATGTGCTCGCGCCAGATGCCGGCGAGACCGTTGGGGAAGATCAGCACCACGGCGATGAACAGGCCGCCGAGGCCGAACAGCCAGAGGTCGGGGAAGGATTCCGAGAAGCTCGTCTTGGCCCAGTTGACCAGCAGCGTTCCCCAGACCGCGCCGAAGAGCGAGAGGCGCCCGCCGACGGCGGCGTAGATCACCATCTCGATCGAGGGCACGATGCCGACGAAGGAGGGGGACATGAACCCGACCTGCAGGGTGAACATCGCCCCGCCGATCGCCGCGAAGGCCGCCGCGAGGCAGAAGGCGAACACCTTGAAGCCCGCCACCGAGTAGCCCGAGAACCGGACCCGGTCCTCCTTCTCGCGCATGGCCACCAGAATGCGGCCGAGCTTCGACTTCTTGACGTACTGCGCCATCAGGATGCAGCCGATCAGCAGGCCGCCGTTGACGAAGTAGAGGATGAACTTCGCGCTATCCTGGCGGATGTCCCAGCCGTGCAGCGTGCGCAGGTCGGTGATGCCGTTGATGCCCCCCGTGTAGCCCTGCTGGCCGACGATCAGGATCGTCAGGATCGCGGCAATCGCCTGGGTGATGATGGCGAAGTAGGTGCCGCCCACGCGCCGCTTGAACATCGCCACCGAGATCAGGAAGGCGAAGGCGACCGGCACAGCGACGACGAGGAGCAGCGTCAGCGGCAGGCTCTGGAACGGGTGCCAGAACCAGGGAAGCTCCGTGATCTGGTTCCAATCCATGAAGTCGGGAATGCCCGGCGTCGACTGGATCTTCGTATTTTCGACACTCGAAGCCTCAAGCTTCAAGTACATCGCCATGCAGTAGCCGCCCAATCCGAAAAAAACGCCCTGGCCGAGCGAGAGGATGCCGGCATAGCCCCAGCAGATGACGAGGCCGAGCGCGACGAAGGCGTAGGTGAGATACTTGCCGACGAGGTTGAGACGGAAGCCGTCGAGCACGAGCGGCAGGACCACTAGGATCACGCCGGCCAGCAGCGCGAGGCTGACCCACTCGACCGGCTTCATGAAGGGGTTGTCGTTGACGGTGACCGCCTTCGACAGGGACTGCATGGGGCTTGTCTTCTGGCTCGTCATCTGGCGCGCTCCTCAGCGACGGACCTTGAGGGTGAACAGGCCCTGCGGCCGCAGCATCAGGATCGCCACCACCGCGAGCAGGGTGAGCACCTTGGCCATCGAGCCGGAGAGGAAGAATTCGAGGGTGGATTGGGTCTGCGAGATCGAGAAGGCCGAGGCGATGGTGCCGAGCAGGCTCGCCGCGCCCCCAAAAACCACGATCAGGAAGGTGTCGACGATGTAGAGCTGGCCCGAGGTCGGCCCGGTGGAGCCGATCATGGTGAAGGCCGAGCCGGCGATGCCGGCGATGCCGCAGCCGAGGCCGAAGGTGGTGCGGTCGACCTTCTCGGTATCGATGCCGACGGCACCGGCCATCGGGCGGTTGCTCATCACCGCGCGGATCTGCGCGCCGAAGCGCGAGCGGTACATCAGCACCGCGACGCCCACGGTGATGACGGTGGTGACCGCGATCACGAACAGGCCGTTGATCTGTACCTCGATGGAATCGGTGACGGGGATCGAGCCCATCATCCACGAGGGCAGTTCCACGCCGACCTCGCGCGGGCCGAAGATCGTGCGGTAGGCCTGCTGCAGGATCAGCGAGAGGCCCCAGGTCGCGAGCAGCGTGTCGAGCGGGCGCTTGTAGAGGTGGCGGATCAGCGCCCATTCCACCAGCATCCCCATTGCCCCCGAGGCCAGGAAGGCGAGCGCCATGGCGACGAAGAAGTACGCGGAAAACAGCGAGGGCAGGTAGGTCTGGAAGAAGGTCGAGCAGAGATAGGTGACGTAGGCGCCCAGGATCATGAACTCGCCGTGGGCCATGTTGATGACGCCCATCTGGCCGAAGATGATCGCCAGGCCCAGGGCCATCAGCACGTAGACGGAAAACAGGATCAGACCTGCAAAGCCCTGCATCACGAAGATCGAGCTGAGGTCTGCGAGCGAATAATCGCCGAACATGATGTGATCTCCGATCCGGCCCGAACAGGCCTTCACTCGGTCAATCCATCCAGATCACCTCATCCTGAGGTGCCGGAGCGGTGCGGAGGCCTCGAAGGAGGCCTCCAGCGAGCGCGAGATCCCTGGAACCCTCCTTCGAGGGCCGCTGGTGCGGCCACCTCAGGATGAGGACAGTGGATCGGATCGGGTTAGCAAGTCGCGGGCCGACTACTGGTAGCCCTTCGGGAAGGGGTTCGGCTCGATCAGCTCGGGGCTCTCGTAGACCACCTCGAACTGGCCGCTCGGCAGGGCCTTGGCGACGCGGGTCTTCGACCAGAGGTGATGGTTCGGGTGGACCTTCACGTAGCCTTCCGGCGCTTGCCTGAACTCGATCTCGGCGGACGCCGCGGCGACCTTGTCGACATCGAAGGAGCCGGCCTTCTCCACCGCCATCTTCCACAGGAACGGGCCGAGATAGGCGGCCTGGGTCACGTCGCCGATGACGGTCTTGTCGCCCCACATCTTCTTGAAGGCGGCGACAAACTTCTCGTTGTTCGGGTTCTTCAGCGACTGGAAGTACTTCATGCAGGAATAGGCGCCGGCGATGTTGTCGCCGCCGATGCCGTCGATCTCGTCCTCGGTGACCGAGATCGTCAGCAGGGTCTGCTTGTTGAGGTCGATGCCCGCAGCCTTGAGCTGCTTGTAGAAGGCCACGTTCGAGCCGCCGACCACGTCGGCGAAGATCACGTCCGGCTTCTTGAGCTTGATCTTGTTGATGACCGAGTTGAACTGCGTGTGACCGAGGGGGAAGTACTCCTCGCCGGCCACCGTGCCCTTGAGCACGTTCTCGATGTGCTTGCGGGCGATCTTGTTCGAGGTGCGTGGCCAGATGTAATCGGAACCGACCATGAAGAACGACTTGGCGCCCTTCTCCTTGGCCACCCAGTCGAGCGAGGCAAGAATCTGCTGCGTCGCCTCCTGGCCGGTATAGATGACGTTCTTGGACTGCTCCAGGCCCTCGTAGAAGGTCGGGTAATAGAGCAGGCCGTTATACTGCTCGAAGACCGGCAGCGCGGCTTTGCGCGAGGCGGAGGTCCAGCAGCCCATCACCGCGGCGCAATGGTCGTTGACGAGGAGCTTCTTGGCCTTCTCGGCGAAGGTCGGCCAGTCGGAGGCGCCGTCCTCCTGGATCACCTTGATCTTGCGGCCGAGCACGCCGCCCATCTCGTTGATCTGGGCGATGGCGAGTTTTTCCGCCTGGATCGAGCCGGTCTCGGAGATCGCCATGGTGCCGGTCGCCGAGTGCAGGATGCCGACCGTGACCTCGCTGTCGGTCACCGCGAGCCCGGTCGTGTTGACGGCCGAGGTCGGCGCGGCGGCGAACGCCATCCGCGGCATCATCGCCAGCGCGGGAAGCCCCGCGAGACCCATGAGAAGCTTGCGCCGCAGGGCCGAGTCCAGGCCCTTCTTGTCGTCCGCCATCGTGCCTCAACCCCTGTATCGTATCTCGGCACGGCTCTGCCGCTCGGCGGCCGTACTCGAACGAGGGGAAGGCTAGGCTTGAGGTACGCTGCGGCCCATACGCTGTTTTGCGTATGTCAGCGCGGCAGACCGGGCCGTAGCGTGCCGCTCTCGATTCCGTGAGCGCCGCGCGTTAGGGATGTCGTGTGCCGCGCCGTGACGGACAGTTGGACAGCCTCCCGGCCGGCACATCCGTTGCAAGCCGGTGATCCGCCCATCGTGAGGACGGCCCCCTGAGCGCCCGGTCCATCATCCCGATCCGCCGGGACTACAACCGCCTCGTCGCCGACGAGACGCTGGAAGACTATGCCCTGCGCTTCACCGCCAAGAAGGCGCGGCGCTGGTCGTCCTTCCGCATCGCGCAGACGGCGCTCGGCTCGCTCTCGTTCCTGGCGCTGGAAGCCATCGGCGGCACGCTGGTGCTCGCCACCGGCTTCACCAACACCTTCGCCGCCGTGCTCGTCGTCGGGCTCATCATCTTCGCCACCGCCGCGCCGATCACCATCTACGCCGCGCGCTACGGGGTCGATATCGACCTTCTCACCCGCGGGGCGGGCTTCGGCTATCTCGGCTCGACGATCACCTCGCTGATCTATGCCGGCTTCACCTTCCTGTTCTTCGCCATCGAAGCGGCGATTATGGCGCTGGCGCTGCAGCTCTGCTTCGGCCTGCCGCTCTGGATCGGCTACATCGTCAGCGCGGGGGCGGTGATCCCGCTCGTGATCTACGGCATCCGCCTCATCAGCCGGTTCCAGCTCTGGACGCAGCCGCTCTGGATCGGCCTCAACCTGCTGCCGCTCGTCTGCATTGGGTTCTCGGGGCCGGTGCCGTTCGAGGCCTTCACCGGCTATCCTGGCCTGGATGCCGCGGGCGCCGGCTTCGACCTGCGCCTGTTCGGGCTCGCCTCCGGCATCCTGCTGGCGCTGCTGGCCCAGGTCGGCGAGCAGGTCGACTTCCTGCGGTTCATGCCGCCGCCTGAAAGGAAGGGCGATTGGCGCTGGTGGGTCGGCGTGCTCTCGGCGGGCGCCGGCTGGATCGTACCGGGCATGCTCAAGATCCTGCTCGGCGCCTTCCTCACGGTGCTGGCGCTGGGCCACGGCGTCTCGTCGGAGCGCGCCGCCGAGCCGACGCAGATGTACGCGGTCGCCTTCGGCTACGTCTCGGGCTCGCCCGGCATCGCGCTGGCGCTCACCGGCCTGTTCGTGGTGATCTCGCAGCTCAAGATCAACGTGACCAACGCCTATGCCGGCTCGATCGCGTGGTCGAACTTCTTCTCGCGCCTCACCCATAGCCATCCGGGCCGGGTGGTCTGGCTCGTGTTCAACGTCGCCATCGCCCTGCTGCTGATGGAACTCGGCATCGACAAGACCATCGAGAGCACGCTGCCGCTCTATGCCTGCGTGGTCTCGGCCTGGGTCGGAGCGCTCGCCGCCGATCTGGCCGTCAACAAGCCGCTCGGGCTGTCGCCGCCGGGCATCGAGTTCAAGCGGGCGCATCTCTACGCCATCAACCCCGTCGGCACCGGGGCGATGGTGCTCTCGCTGCTCGCCGGCTGCCTGATCCATGCCGGCCTGTGCGGCGACGCGCTCCAGCCCTTCGCGCCGATGCTGGCGCTGGCAACGGCGTTTGCCGCCGCACCCGCCATCGCCCTGGCGACCGGGGGCAAGCGCTACCTCGCCCGCGACCCGCAGACCGCCTGGGACCGGCCAGAGATCACCTGCCGGGTCTGCGAGCACCCGTTCGAGGCCGAGGACATGGCCCGCTGCCCGGCCTATTCCGGGCCGATCTGCTCGCTGTGCTGCTCGCTCGACGCCCGCTGCGGCGACCTGTGCAAGCCGCACGGACGGTTGGAGGTGCAGGCGCACGACGCGCTTTCCCGCGTCCTGCCCGCTCGCACCGCCGCCTGGATCGGCGCGCCGCTCGGCCGTTACATCGCGCTGATGCTGACCCTGATCACGGTGATCGGGCTAATCCTCGTCATCGTCCACGCGGGTGCCGCCGCCGCGCATCCCGAGCACGGGGAAACCCTGCGCGCCGCGCTCACCAGCCTGTTCTTCATCCTGATCGTGATTCTCGGCGTGGTCGCATGGCTGTTCGTGCTGGCCCAGGAGAGCCGCCGCGTCGCGCAGGAGGAAACCGCGCGCCAGACCGCCCTCTACGAGGCCGAAATCGCCGCCCACAAGGTCACGGACGCCAAGCTGCAGCAGGCCAAGGAGACGGCGGAGGCCGCCAACCTCGCCAAGAGCCGCTACGTCGTCGGCATCAGCCACGAATTGCGCACGCCGCTCAACGCCGTGCTCGGCTACGCGCAGTTGCTGGAGGGCGACCCCAGCATCCCGGAACCCCGCCGCAACGGCATCCGGGTGATCCGCCGCAGCGCCCAGCACCTCTCGGGGCTGATCGACGGCCTGCTCGACATCTCGCGGATGGAGGCGGGACGGCTCCAGACCCACCGCAACGAGATCCGGCTCGCCGACTTCCTCGCCCAGATCGTCGACATGGTGCGGCTCCAGGCCGAGGGTGCGGGCTTGACCTTCCGCTTCACCCGGCCCGAAATCCTGCCGGCCGTCGTGGCGACCGACGAGAAGCGCCTGCGCCAGATCCTGCTCAATCTCCTCTCCAACGCGATCAAGTTCACGCCCGAGGGCGAGGTCGCGCTGGAGATGACCTATCGCGGGCAGGTCGCCGTCTTCACGATCCGCGACACCGGGCTCGGCATCCCGGAGGCCGATCTCGGCCGGATCTTCGAGCCGTTCGAGCGCGGCTCGATGCCCGCCGCCCGTGCGGCGCCGGGCACCGGGCTCGGGCTCACCATCGCGGGTCTGCTGGCGCAGGTGATGGGCGGCGAGATCACCGTCGAGAGCCGGGTCGGCGAGGGCACCTGCTTCCGGGTGCGGCTGATGCTGGCCTCGGTGAACCGCCCGGCGCCCGCCGCGATCCCGGCCCCCGCGGCGGTGATGCGGCCCGCCTTGTCCGAGCCGGGCCGCCTCGTTCTCGTTGCCGACGACGATCCCGCCCACCGCGCGCTGATGCGCGAGATTCTGGAGCCCCTGGGCTTCACGGTCGCCGAGGCGCCGGACGGCCCGGCCTGCCTCGCTTTGGCGATGGAGCGTGAGCCGGCCCTGATCCTGCTCGACATCGCCATGCCGGGCATGAGCGGCTGGGAGGTGGCGCGGACGCTGCGGGAGACCGGCTTCACCGCCCGGATCGCGATGATGTCGGCCAACGTCCACGAGATCAGCCCGAGCCGCGGGGCGGACGCGCCGCACGACGACATCATCGCCAAACCCTTCGACATGCAGGATCTTTTGGAGCGTATCACGGGGCTTCTGGGCACCGCCCGCCCGCTGCCCGGCCCCGCCCCGGAACCCCGCCCCACCGTGCGGGCCGAGCGTCCGGCCGACGCCGCGAAGGACGGCGCGGCGCGCGAGGGAACCGTGCCGGCCGAGCACGTCGCCGCGCTGCTGCGCCTCGGCCGCATCGGGCATGTGCGCGGCATCGAGGCCAAGCTCACCGAGCTGGAGACCGATGCCGCCGTGCCGCCCGCCTTCATCGCGCAGATGCGCGGGCTGGTGACGGCCTACGACATGCGCCGCTACGTCGGCGTTCTGGAGGGGTTGGCCCGCGATGCCTGACACGCGGCGCGACATCGTCCTCGTCGTCGACGATTCTCCCGATACGCTCAGCTTCCTCACCGAGGCGATCGAGCGCTCCGGCGCCACGGTGCTGGTGGCGGTGGGCGGCGACCTCGCCCTCGACCTCGTGGAGGAGATCACCCCCGACATCATCCTGCTCGACGCGGTGATGCCGGGCATGGACGGGTTCGAGACCTGCCGCCGGCTCAAGGCCAAGGGCCATCTCGCCCACGTGCCCGTCATCTTCATGACCGGGCTGTCGGAGACCGAGCACATCGTGAAGGGCCTGGGCGCGGGCGGGACCGACTACGTCACCAAGCCCATCGCCCCCGACGAGATCCTGGCGCGCATCCGCGTCCATCTCGCGAGCGCGCGGGCCGCGCAGAGCGCCCGAGCGGCGCTCGACACCGCCGGACGCACCCTGTTCGCGGTCGATGCCGCGGGCGCGGTCCTGTGGTGCACGCCGCAGGCCGCGCAGGTGCTGGCCGCATTGGGAGCGAGCGAACCGCTGAGCCTTCCCCCGAGCGGGCGCGACTGGCTGGCCAAATGCCTGGCCGGCGCCGCGGCGCCCCTCGCGCTCACCGATGCGCAGGGCCGCATCCACACCTTGAGCTTCATCGGCCGCACCGGACCCGAGATCCTGCTGCGCCTCTCCGGCGATCCCGCCGCCGCCGGGCTGGAACGGCTGCGCGAGCGCCTGCCCATCACCGGCCGCGAGGCGGAGGTGCTGCTCTGGCTCTCCCGCGGCAAGTCGAGCCGCGACATCGGCGAGATCTTGGGGTTGAGCCCCCGCACGGTGACGAAGCACCTCGAAGGCATCTACGCCAAGCTCGGCGTCGAGAACCGCACCGCGGCTTCCGCGGTCGCGGCGCGGCACCTGCGCGATCTGGATTGATCCGCCGAACCCCTGTCGTCATCGCGAGGCGGGGCCGAAGCGATCCAGGGCTCCGCCGCGTCGGGAAAGGGCGCGCGGCCGGATCGCCTCGCATGCGCCCGCGATGACGGCGTTGACAGCGGTCAGCTCAGGGCCGGCTGGCCGTTCGAGGCCGAGAGGCCGCCATCGACCGGCCGTTTTCCCCCGTGACGAAGTGCGCGTCCTGGCTCGCCAGGACTGCGATGGCCCCGGAGATGTCGTCGGGCTTCACGCCCCGGCCCATCGGGATAGGTTCCTCGAACGTGCCTCGAACTTGGCGACGCGTACGGGCTGGTCAGCCCCCGGTGCTGTCCGGCGAGGCGGCCCGCTGCGAAGTCCGGTCAACCGGTCCAAACGGGGCCGGGACACGATAGCGTCAGGACCGAACCCGGCGCGACAGTGCTTCCCGGGCCTCGACATCACTTGAGGCCGCGCGCGCAGGGGTGTACGGCGCAGGCGTCATGCCTTCGCCGCATTCCACGGGGAAGCAGGCCGCCGTCTCGTTCGGGCGAAAACCGTGCCGCGCCCGATGCCGCGCCCGGCGATGGGGCGCAGCGCTCCCGCCGGCCGCGCCTCGGATCGAACGGCCGGACCGTCATCCCGCGAGGCTGCGGCGCGCCCGAAGAAGCACCGCGTCACGCGTCTACGCGCTATTTCGTTGAAGGGGTCATAACGCCGATGTTCCTTGCCAAGTCTCCCATGGCCAAGCCTTCCGCGCGCCCGCTTCGCGTGGCCGCGTTCCTCGCCATGGCGGGCCTGGGCGTCGGCCTGGGCGGAACCGCCTTCGCTCAGGCGAAGAAGCCGGCCGCCCCGGCGCCGACCCCCGCCCCCGCTCAGGCCCAGCCCGCCGCCCCTGCCGGCCAGCAGGCCCAGAATGCCGGCCCGCAGATCATCAACGTGAAGTCCGAGCCGAGCCAGGCCGACTGGACCAAGGTCTGCGGCAAGGACAACAATTCCGGCACCGACGTCTGCTACACCACCCGTGACTTCGTCTCGGATTCCGGACAGCCGGTGCTCGCGGTCGCGCTCTACGACATGAAGAACGCCTCCACGAAGCAGGAGGTGAAGGTCGTCCGCTTCCTCCTGCCGCTCGGCCTGATGCTGGCGCCGGGCATGCGCTTCGACGTCGACGGCAAGGAAGTCACCGGCGGCAAGTTCGCGGTCTGCTTCCCCAACGGCTGCTTCGCGGAGGCCGGCGGCGTCTCGAACGAGATGGTGGCCGCTCTCAAGAAGGGCACCACGCTCAACGTCCGGGTCCAGAATCAGACCCAGCGCGAGGTGGTCTTCGCGGTGCCGGTGGCCGGCTTCGGCAAGGCCTTCGACGGCCCGGCCATCGATCCGAAGGTGCTCGAGGAGCAGCAGAAGAAGCTCCAGGCCGAGATGGAGAAGCGCAGCGACGAGATGCGCAAGAAGTTGGAGCAGCAGGGCGGCGCCGCGCCGGCCCCCGCCGCCCCGGCCGCCAGCGCCGCTCCGAAATAAGTCGCCGAACGCCTCATCCTCGGAAAAAAGCCCCGCCGTGGTCGCCACGGCGGGGCTTTTTCGTGCCTCGCGGCCCGTCTCGGTCAAGGCAAAGCAGCGTCGAGACCGAGGAGACGCAACCCGACGAACGGTGACGCGTTCTGCCTATCCCGGATCGATCGGCAGTATCGCCACAGTCAATCGCTGAACGTCCGTTAAGGATGTTTCGTCGGTTCGCCGTCTGGATTGCGTGAGCAACGGTGACGAAACGCACCGCGCAATCCCACTGCACAAGGTTAGGGGTTATTTAACGGATCAAGGCGGCCGCGAGAGAGGAGCCGCAACGGAGACGAGAGATGAGCCAGCGCATCGAAGACATCAAGTTTATGGCGACGATGACCTTCGTCACCCTGTTCGGCACTTGCCTGACGGCGCTGGTGGGCTGAGCGAAACCCGCCTCCACGACTCCCCTTTTGGGCCGAATGCGTTAAGAAGCCGCTTCCATCCCAAGCCCGCTCCAGGGCGGACTTCGCCGGGACGCACCCGGCCGGAAGCTGAGACTTGCGACACATCCACGTCATCGGCATCGGCACGGGCAACCCGGAGCACCTGACGGTTCAGGGCATCCGGGCGCTGCAGGCGACGGACGCCGTCTTCGCCCTCGACAAGGGCGACGCGAAAGCCGGGCTCATGGGCCTGCGCCGCGGGATCTGCGACCGCTACATCGAGGGCCGCCCCTACCGCTTCGTCGAAGCGCCCGATCCCGAGCGCGACCGCCGGCCCGCCGATTACGGTGCGGCGGTGGACGACTGGCACGCTGCCCGCGCCGCGCTCTACGAAAGCCTGATCGCGGACCACCTGCGCGAGGACGAGCGGGGCGCCTTCCTCGTCTGGGGCGATCCTTCCCTCTACGACAGCACCCTGCGCATCCTGGAGCGCGTGCGCGCCCGCGGGCGCGTCGCCTTCACCCACGACGTGATCCCCGGCATCACCAGCGTGCAGGCCCTGGCCGCCGCGCACCGCATCCCGCTCCACCCCATCGGCGAGCCGGTGCGGATCACGACGGGCCGCCGCCTGCGCGACGGGCTCGGCGAGGGGCCCGGCGCCACCGTGGTGATGCTCGACGGCGACCCGCGCTTCGAGGGTCTCGACCTGGACCTGACGATCTACTGGGGCGCCTATCTCGGCACCTCCGACGAGATCCTCGCCGCGGGCCGGCTCGGCGATGTCGCGGAGGAGATCCGCCGGGTGCGCGCCGAGGCCCGCGCCCGTCACGGCTGGATCATGGACACCTATCTGCTGCTCCGCCCGGCGCCCTGAGACGCGCCGCGCGCGGCCTGCGGCAAAGTGTCGAAGCGGGGAAGCAATCGTCCCTCTTCCACGGCGCCCGGAACGGAATCTTCCGCCCCGGCACGCCCCGGCGACAAGGGATGCCTCCGGCCGCTTTTTCGCCCTGGCAGAGGCCTTGCTTCGCCACCTCCACGATGGACATTCTCGGGACGACAGAACCCGGACCATCGGGACGACGGATGCCTTGGGGGCGTGAGATGACGGCTGGCTCGCGGCGAGCCGTGCGCGGGGCGACCTGCGTCGCGATTCTGCTGGCCTGCACCCTGATGGCGGGGCCATCGCCGCTCGGCCTGGGCGAGGGCCAGCTGGCGCCCGGTCCGCGCGGGGCGGTGGACCCGGCCGGCCTCGCCCTGCGCGATCCCGACCCGTTCGCGACCGCGCCGGAGCCTTCCGCGACCCGCCTCGCGCTCGGCCCGCAGGGGCGCGACGTGCGGCTCTCCGGCGAGCTGACCGAGGGTGCCGCCGAACGGCTCGCCCAACTCCTCGACAACCACGGCTCGGTCGAGCGCATCCATCTCACCAGCGAGGGCGGCCTCGTCGAGGAGGGGTCGGCGATCGGTGCCCTGATCGCGCGGCACGGCCTCGTCACCTACGTGCCGGATTACTGCGTCTCGGCCTGCACCCTGGCCTTCGTGCGCGGGCGCGAGCGGTTGGTTCTGGCCGAGGCCCGGCTCGGTTTCCATGCGCCCTACGAGACCGGCCCCTTCGGCGTCGAGATCGCGGCCGACAGCGCGCCGGAGCGGGCCGCCTACCTCGCCGCGGGCGTCGAGGCCGATTTCGTCGACGCCGCCCTCAAGGTGCGGCCGGATGACCTGATGATCCCCGACACCGCCACCCTGGTGCGGGCCGGGGTCGCCACCGGCATCGTCGGGGCCGACCGCTTCCCCGATTCCACCCTCGACGGGGCCGACGGACCGGACGGTGCCCGCAGCGTCCTGCTCCGGTCGTTTCCGCTCCTGCGCCCGGTCGAGGCGCAAGCGCCCTGGATCGTCGATCGGATCGCCGACCATTACCGCGCGCTCTACGGGGAGGGCGCTTCCGAGGCCGAGGCCGGCGACAGCCTGCGGCGCTTGGCGAGCCGCACCGTCCTGGCGGGCCTGAGCCGGGCCGAGCCGGAGGCCCTCGTCGCTTTGGGCGCCTATCTGGCCCGGGCCATGGACAAGGCCGCCGCGGGGCAGCCGGGCGCCTGCGCGGCGATCGGCGCGGAGGGCAACCTGTTCCTCGCCCGCCGGGTGCTGGGGGAGGCGGGCGATGCCGGCGCCCGGTCGATCCTGACCCGGGCGCTGGCGGGGACGGCGCCGATCGCCTCCGGCAGGAGCGAGGCCGGCCCCCTCGGGCAGGCCTTGCCCCCGGCCGGCGCCTGCGCCGATCTGCGTCGGGCCTACGGCGCCGCGCTCGGCCTGCCGCTTCCGGCGGCGGCAGAGGCGTTGCGCGGGCTCGTCTTCGGCACCGCGCCTCCGCCCGCCCTGGAGGCGACGGCCCACCCCTGAACCGCCGCGGACCGGCCGCGGCGATCCTCAGGCCGCCCGGACGACGCCGAGGAAGCGGTCGATCTCCGCCGCGAGGTGCTCGGACTGGCGCGACAGCTCGGAGGCCGCCGACAGCACCTGCTCGGCCGCCGCCCCGGTCTCGCCGGCCGCGTTGGCCACGCCGGTGATGTTGCCCGTGACCTCGCCGGTTCCGGCCGAGGCCTGGGAGACGTTGCGGACGATCTCCTGCGTCGCCGCCCCCTGCTGCTCCACGGCCGCGGCGATGTTGGCCGCCACGGCGTCGATCTCGCGGATGCGGCCGGAAATGCCGTCGATCGCCCCGACCGCCCGGTTCGTGGAGGCCTGGATCTGGCCGATCTGGACCGCGATCTCCTCGGTGGCGCGGGCGGTCTGGCTCGCCAGCTCCTTCACCTCGGAGGCGACGACGGCGAAGCCGCGGCCCGCCTCGCCGGCGCGGGCCGCCTCGATCGTGGCGTTGAGCGCCAGCAGGTTGGTCTGGCCGGCGATGTCCGAGATCAGCTTGACGACGTGGTCGATCCGTCCGGCCGACCGGCTCAGCTCCTGCACCAGGCGCGCCGTCTCATCCGCCTCGCCGACCGCCATCTGGGCGAGGTTGGCCGAGCCCGTGACCTGACGAGCGATCTCCTGGACCGAGCTGCCCATCTCCTCGGCGGCGGCGGCGACCATGGCCACGTTGGTGGCGGCCTCCTCCGCGGCGGCGGCGACGCCCGCCGACTGGCTCGCGGTCAGGCCCGCCGTGGCGGACATCACCTGCGCCGTCGCCCGCAGCTCGGTGGAAGAGGACGAGACCATGCCGACGATGCCGCCCACCGCCGTCTCGAACCGGCCGGCGAGTTCCAGCATGGTCCGGCGGCGCTCCTCGGCCGCCGCCGCCTCGGCGATCCGGCGCCGCTCCGCCTCGTCGGCGGCCTTGCGGGCCACCATGGTCCGGATGCCCTCGACGGCCCGCGCCACGGCGCCGACCTCGTCGCCGCGCGCCGCCTCTGGGATCGCGGCATCGCTCTCGCCGCGGGCCATGCTGTGCAGCAGGTTCACGAGACGCCCCAGGGGCCGGGTGATCGAGAAGACCACGATCAGCGCCGCCAGCACCAGGGCGGCGACGAGGCCGATGGCGGCGGCGGTCACGAGCTGAGTCCCGGCTCGATCCGCATCGTGCCCGGCCTGCGTCCGGGCCTGCGCCAGTTCCGCGCTCAACATCGAGATCCGTTGCTGGATGGTCTCGCGCAGCTCCTTGCGCAGCGGGGCCGCCTCGGTCTGGGCGACCGTGGTCGCGGCGGCGGTCTGGCCCCGCAGCCCGAGGACCGACACCCGCTCGATGACGGCGTAATAGTCGGCGAGCCGCTGCCTCAGTGCCCGGTTGAAGGCGTGCCGGTTCTCGGTGTCCGCCAGGCCGTCGAGCAGAGTGAGGGTGGCGTAGCTCGCCTGGATCGACTCGTCCTGCCGGGACTTGAAGCCTTCCTTCTCGCCCAGCGTCGGAGCGAGGATGATGTTGCGGTTCTGGATCGTCGCCTCGGTGAGGTGCGTCTGGATCTGCTGGATGGTGTTCTGGCGGGCCGACTGAACATCGACGAGCTGCCGCATCTGGCCAGCGAGATCGTCGAGATGGATGCGGCTGAGGCCGACGAGAAAGACGGCGGTCGCGGCGGTGACGAGCAGCGGAATAAAGATCTTTACGATGAATGTTGCGTTCTGAAAAAATTTCATGATCGCACCCTTCTCCCTCACGGAGGTCAACATCGTGTGAGGTATTAGGAATTAAATTTTTATAACTGATGATTTTTGGCTAAACCAATCATCGCGATATCTCCGGACCGCTCGATATCAGATCGGCCGGCCGGAAGAGGCCGCGACGATTGGTGGAAGCAACCACAGAGAAAGTCGGACCCGGCGAAGGGGTCCGGGAAGCGGGGCTCAATGCACCTGACGCGCTCCGGCCCGCAGGCAGCGGGCGAGTTCGTGGCCGATTTCGACCGCAACCTCATCGACGAGGCGGACCAGGGGCGGGTTGCGCAGGTCGGCCACCAGACCCTTCATCGCGGTGGCGTGGTCGGCCAAGCGGTTGGCCTGCCGCTGAACCCGGCTCGCTTCGGGGCCATCGGAGCGGCGCGCCTCGGTCAGATCGAAGGCGAGCCCCTGGGTCGCGCGCGGTCCGGCCCCGGGATCGTGCCCGCACCGGCCCATGAGGCGAAGCCAGCGCGGCCCGTCCGGCCGCGGCCGGGTACGGACCTCCACCTCGAAGAGGCAGCCATCCTCGCCCGCGGCCCGCAGCATGCTCTCCAAGCGGGCAGCGTCTTCCGCCTCCACCGCGGCCAGCGCCCGGGCCAGGGGCAGCGCGGACGCATCCTCGATCGGCACGGCGAGCAGGCGCGCCAGGATCGGCGAGAGGGCGATGCGGTCCGAAAGCGGATCGTGCGCCCAGGCGCCGAGGCAGGCCGTTCCGGCGAAGGCGATCGTGAGGTCGGGTTGGAAGGCCGTCATCTCGGGACACCGGCGAAGGATGGAACGCGCACGGCCAAGACCCAGAGGCCAAGCCCCGGAGGCCGAGACCCGGAGGCCAAGACCTTGGGGATCCTTTCACCCGCGATCGCCGTCTCGGCCTTGCATGGCGCAAGAGGCAAACCTCAGGTAAATTTATAGCCGCAATAACTGTCTTAGGTTATTCTAGCGGAGCCTTCCGCCCGGCGTAAAGCCCTCAGGTCGAGGACCCGGTCAGATCTCAACCACAGGTCCGGCATCGCGCGCGAGCGCCCCGTCGGGGACGGCCCGCGGCCGGGCCGTTTAACGGCCGGTTAACCATGTTGGGCGACATCCCGGATCAGGGCATCCCGGCATCACAGGACGGGCCGGCCCGTCGGATTCGAAGGACGGTGGGGGCTGCCGGCATGAAAGCGATCACGTTCGTCACGCAGAAGGGGGGCAGCGGCAAGAGCACCCTGTGCATCTCGCTCGCCGTCGCCGCGCAGGAGGCGGGCCACACGGTCTGCATCCTGGAGATGGACCGGCAGGCCACCATCTCCGACTGGCTCGACCACCGCACCGCCGACGGTCCCGAGGTGGCGCAGATCGACGCCACGCATCTAGACCTCGTGATGGAGCGTCTGGCCGAGTCGTCCTACGACTACGTCTTCATCGACACCCCCGGGATCGATTCCAGCGGCACCCTCTCGGCGATCCGGGCGGCGGATCTGTGCATCATCCCCTGCCGGCCGACGCCCGCGGACCTGCGCGCCTTCAAGCCGACGCTCGCCGCGGTCTACCGCCTGGAGAAGAAGTTCGCCTTCGTGCTGAACCAGACCCCGCCGCGCTCCTACCGCATCCGCGACGCCGCCGACGGCCTCGCGGTCCTCGGCATCCTGCCCGACGTCAACATCGTCTCCCGCACCGACCACCAGGACGCCATCGGCGTCGGCCAGGGCGTGACCGAGTACAATCCGAAGGGTCAGGCCGCGGGCGAGGTGCGCCGGCTGTGGAGCTGGATCGAGCGCCGAATGCAGGCGGCGCGGCCGCGCAAGGCGTCCGGCAAGGAAGTGGCCAAGGACGCGGGCAAGGACGCGGGCAAGCATGCCAAGGCCGCCTAAGCTCGACCTCGCCTCGATCGTCGCCTCCGCCAACCCGCCCCAGACCAAGCGCGGGAGCGCGCGCAGGGCCGCGGCGCGCTCCGCCAAGCCGGCGGACGCGGAGGTCGTCCGGCTCGAACCGGCGAGCCCGGCACAGGAGCCGGGACGGGGCGCCACGCTCAAGGAGCGCGCCAAGCAGATGTCGGTCTATCTGGAGCCGCCGGTCTACGACCAGCTCCGGGACTTGGCCTATGCCGAGCGCACCAAGATGCACGCGCTGATGCTGGAAGCGCTCGATCTGCTGTTCGAGCGGCGCGGCGCCCGCTCCATCGACCAGATCCTGGGCGAGCCCCGACGCTGAGCCGGGCTGCCCCCTCCGGGCGGGGGAGGGGCGGCCCGAGCGGCGTCGCCGCGGCCGGAACGGCGCGGATCTTCCCATTCCGGATCGGGCCTAAACCCCATCCGTTCCCGTTTTGCAGGCTCCGGCTCGCGCGGCTTGTCCACCGCCCGGGCCGGAGCCTGCGCGCGTTCAGCCTTCCTTTACCGCGTCCGGACGATCCTCTGGGGATCGGCCGGCCCATCGCGTCGGCCCGGTTCGAGTGCGTGATCCCTTCCGGCCCCGCTTTCCGCGGCCGTGAGGGGCCTGTGGCGTAGGCGGGGAGCGGGCGGGCGACATGGCACAGGTCGAGGCACGGGTCTTGGCGGGGGTCGGCACGGCCCCGGAGGATCCGGCGCGGCGCGCGCTGCCCGTCCTGCGCCTGCTGGCGGTCTGCGCGGTGGCGCTGACCACCGCCAACTGCGCCAACAACCCGCAGAAGTTCGCGGGCGCCGCCTCGTCCGATGGCGGGATCGACCCGAAATACGGGGTGAAGGCGAGCCGCCGCCTCTACAACGAGGGCGACGTGATCCCGAAGGGCGGCGGCCGGCGCTTCTCGGGCAAGCCCTACGTCGTGGCGGGCAAGACCTACGTGCCCCGCGAGGATGCGAAGGGCTATGTCCGCGAGGGCCTCGCCTCCTGGTACGGCAGCGCCTTCCACGGGCGTGTCACCGCCAACGGCGAGGTGTTCGACCGCCACTCCATCGCCGCCGCGCACCCGACCCTGCCGCTGCCGAGCTACGTCCGGGTGACCAACCTCGACAACGGCTACTCGATGATGCTGCGCGTCAACGACCGCGGCCCCTATCACGCCGGCCGCGTCATGGACGTGTCCGAGGAGGCGGCCCGGGCGCTGGACTTCCATCGCCGGGGCACGGCGCGGGTGCGCATCGAATATGCGGGCAAGGCCTCGATCGCCGGCAGCGACGACCGCAAGCTGCTCGCCACCCTGCGCACCGACGGCCGCCCCGCCTCGGGCGGGCGGGCACCGGTCATGATGGCCGATCTCGGTCCGTCCGAGCCGGAGGCCGCCCCCGAGCGGCTCGAACGCGCCTCGCGGGCGCTCGCCTTCCGCCCGGCGGGCGAGCGCGACGACGATGCGCCGGAGGTCACACCCGCCGCCCGTCCGGCCCGGCCCGCGCCCATCGTCCTGGCGAGCGCCGCCGTCGCCGTCCCGGCGGCTCTGCAGCCGACCGCCGGGCGCGTCGCCCCGTTCCGTCCCGCGCCGGTGGCGATGGCCGCCGCGCCCGCCAAGCATGCCCCGAGCCAGCCGGCATCGGGCAAGACCGCCGCGCCGGAGCCGCGCCGCATGGTGACCGAGGCCGGCCGGCACAAGGACGGTGCGCTCTCGGCCACGCCGTTGCGACTGGCCTCCGCCCCGGCCCATGCGGCAGCGGTCAACGCCGCAGGAGGCAAGACCGCCTCCGCCAAGCCCGCGCAGGGGAAAGCTGCCCCGATGCAGGCCGCCCCGACCCGGATCGCCGCCAAACCCGCCGGCAGGGAGGCCCCATCGGAGCCGGCCGCACGCGTGGCGGCGGTGCCCAACGCCTCGAAGCTCGCCATCGCCCGCCTCGCCGCCGCACCGACCCAGACCGCCGCCAAGCCGGCCGCCAAGGCGGCGACCAAGACGGCCGCGGCACAGGCCCCGAGCGCGCCCGGCACGAAGCCGAAGCGCTCGCAGGTGGCGGCGGCGAACTGACGGACATCGTGGCCCGCCGCCCCCGGACGGGGCGGCAGGGACGCTTCGAGAAGCGCTTGGCCCGAAACCTACTCGGCCTTGGCGTTCACTTCGAGCTTGTCGAGGACGGCCGCCGGCGTCGGGGCCGTGCTGACATCGACCATGCCGAGGCCCTCGCCGCTCTTGGACTTGGCGCTGATCGAGAGCGTGCCGGGCTTGGCCACGAACTTGCCCATGGCCGCGCCGATCGCCTTGGCGGCGGCCGAGTTGCCGAGGATGACCGGCACGCCGATCACGCTCGCGGTCACGTATTCCTTGCGCAACTCGTCGGGCTTCAGGCTCAAAACCTTGGCCTGCGCATCGATGAAGCGCTCGAACAGGCCGCCATTCTCCAGGGTCAGGTCCAGTGCCTTGGCGGTGGCCGAGAGCATGGCGAAGCCGGAGACCGCCGCATCGGGATCGAACACTTCGGGGCCGATGCCGCCGAGGATCGCGTTGAGATGGAGGCGCCCCATATCCTTGCCGGAGAGGGACAGCTCCTTGAAGCTCAGCTCCCGCTTGTCCTCGCTCCAGGCGGTGTCGGCCACGAGATCGAGATCGAGGTCGCGGTAGCCGTAGAGCCCGAGCGAGCCGAGGCCCGGCACGCTCTCCACGACCGAGGCCGGCATGGTGAGGCCGGTGAGCGAGAGGCGGCTCTCGGTGGGCACGCCGTCCTTGGGCGGGCCGAAGCTCATGCTGGCGCCGCGCAGGCCCACCCGCAGCGTCGCCGGGAGCAGCGGGGCGGGAAGCGGCTTCTGGATCTTGAGAGGATCGACGCCCGCCGGCGGGGCCAGAGCCGCCTGGGCGAGGTCGAGGCCGAGATCGGACAGGGTCAGCGTGCCGAGCACGGGGGTGAGGCGGCGCAGATCCGCCTCCTGCGGGTCCGGCGCGGGGGCAGCGCCCTTCGCGGGAGCCTTGTCGGCCGGGGCGGGGGCCTTGGCGAGCTGGCGAAGGGCGGCGATGGTCGGTTCGAGGGAGAAGCCGGTGAGCGAGAGCCGGCCGATCTTGCCCTGAGCCTCCTTGGCGCCGAAGCCGATCTCGGCGAGCGTCAGGCCGGGCTCCGCCCCGCCGCCGGCATAGGCCATGCGGCCGATGCTGAAGGAGAGGGGATCGTCGCCCCGCACCTCCTTCACGGCGAGGCCGGTCGCCTCCAGGCTGCCGACCGAGACGGATTCGGCGAGATCCGCGAGCAGTCCGGCGGCGCGGGCGCGCTTGGCCGGGTCGGCCTCGGCGAGATCGGCCCCGCCCAGGGCCTCCACGGCCCCGCCCCAGGTCGCGGCCGTCTGGCGCCCGGCGAGGTCGCGGCCGGTGAGCCGGGCGATCGAGATCGTGGTGCCGCGCTCGTCGATGAAGGCGATGGTGTCCACCGCGAGCGAGGCGTAGAGCCGCTGCAGGGCGCTCGCCCCGTTGCCGGCCTCGGCGTAGAGCCGGGCCAGCGCGGTGAGATCGACCTCCTCCGCCCGGATCCGGCCGTAGCTGCCGCTGCCCGCCTGCGGTGCGCCCTCGACGCTGAGCGTCGCGCCCGCCGCGGTCAGCTCGCTGATGCGGCCCGCGCGCACCGTGCGCGCCGTGACCTCGCGGTAGGTCACGACCTGCCGCTTCTCGCCGGCGCGGCGCTCGACGCGCAGTTCCGGCAGGGTGAGGCTGCCGGCATCGAGGCGCTGGAGGCGGGCGGGCCAGGGGTCCTTCGAATCGGTCTTGAAGATCGCGAGCAGGTCGTCGCGCGACAGGCGGGTGCCGCTCACCGTCACCTTCGGCGCGGTGATCAGCGTCTCGCCGAGGGCCAGCGTCACGTTGTCGAGGACGAGATCCTGAACCGCGGAGGCCGCCTCCTGCGCCAATACCGGAGCCGCCGGTGCGACGCCTGTCAGCAGCGCCACCGCGCAGGCCGAGGCGAGCAGTGCCCGCAGGAGGACGGGACGGCGCGTCGATGACGTCATGGCTGGATCGGATCGCAGGCTGGCGGGGGATCGGTGGAGGGCCGTCCCCCATCCCTGCCGGTTTTCCACAGGCGTGGCAATTGCTGCGTTGCCACGCGGTTTCACCTTCGGCGGCCGGCAGCCCGGCTCAGAGGGCGAAGGAGGTGCCGCAGCCGCAGGAGGCGGTGGCCTGCGGGTTCTCGATCTTGAAGGACTGGCCGATCAGGTCGTTGACGAAGTCGATCGTCGAGCCGCCCATGTATTCGAGCGAGACCGGATCGACGAGCACGGTGGCGCCGTCGCGCTCGATCACCACGTCGTCGCCCTCGCGGGCGTTCGTGATGTCGAAGGCGTAGGAGAAGCCGGAGCAGCCGCCCCCGTTGACGCTGATGCGCAGCGAGGAGCCCGCGGGCTCGCCTCCCATGATCTCGTTGATGCGCTTGGCGGCGCGGGCGGTGAGGTTGATGTCGGCCATCGTGGAGCGGTCCCGTCTCGAACCCGTGTCGTGTGCCGGTGTCTCGTGTCCGGCCCGCGATTGTCGCCGGCCGTTGCGACCCAAGATATGAGCGGGACGGACGGGCCGCAACGCGGCCGATCACGGGGAAGGGTTGCACAGGTGCGGCAGAACGGCGAGCGCTGGCGGGCGCCCTATGCCACCGACCCGGGGGCGACCCGCGGGCGGCTGATCCCGGAGGCGTCCTCGCCGACCCGCAGCGACTTCCAGCGCGACCGCGACCGCATCATCCATTCCACCGCCTTCCGGCGGCTGAAGCACAAGACGCAGGTCTTCGTGCACCACGAGGGCGACCATTACCGCACCCGGCTCACGCACACGCTCGAAGTGAGCCAGATCGCCCGCGCGCTCGCGCGCGCCCTCGGGCTCGACGAGGATCTGGCCGAGGCGCTGGCGCTCAGCCACGACCTCGGCCACACCTGCTTCGGCCATACGGGCGAGGACGCGCTCCACGCCTGCATGGCCGCGTATGGCGGCTTCGACCACAACGCCCAGGCGCTGCGCATCGTCACCCGGCTGGAGCGGCGCTACGCCGGCTTCGACGGGCTCAACCTGACCTGGGAGACGCTGGAGGGTCTGGTCAAGCACAACGGCCCGCTCCTCGACGCCTCAGGCGCCCCCGTCCTGCGCTACGCCGCCGCCGGCATCCCCGCGGCGGTGCTGGAATACAACGCCCTCAACGACCTCGAATTGTCCCGCTTCGCCGGCCCGGAGGCACAGAGTGCGGCGCTGGCCGACGACATCGCCTACGACGCCCACGACCTCGACGACGGTCTGCGGGCCGGCCTGTTCGATCTGTCGGATCTCGCGGGCGTGCCGTTCCTGAAGGATCTGCTCGACGAGATCGACGCCCTGCATCCCGGCCTGGAGCCGTCGCGAAAGATCCACGAGCTGGCGCGGCGCGTCATCACCCGCTTCGTGGAGGACGTGATCCGCGAGGGCGAGGCGCGGATCGCGGCTCTCGCGCCGCGCTCGGTCGCCGACATCCGGGCCGCGGACCACCCCGTCATCGCCTTCTCGCCGGCGATCGCGGAGGCCGACGCGCAGATCAAGGGCTTCCTGTTCGCGCGGATGTACCGCCACCCCGAGGTGATGGCGGTGCGCGCCCGGGCCAACACCATCGTCGCCGACCTGTTCTCCGCCTTCCGCGCCGATCCGGGGCGGATGCCCGCCGAGTGGTCGCAGGGGCTGGAGGGTGCGGGCGAGTCCCGCGTGGCCCGGCGCATCGCCGACTACATCGCGGGCATGACCGACACCTACGCGGCGCTGGAGCATGCCCGGCTGTTCGCGGTGACGCCCGATCTGCACTGGAGCCCGCCGAGCCGGGGCCTGCCACTGACGGAGCCGTGACGCTGCCGTCAGCGGTTCGTTGGGAGACCTACTCGCAGTAGCAGGTGGCGCCGTAGCCGGTGTTGTAGAGCGGTGCGTTGCCGTAGCCGACCGGGGCATAGCCGTAGCCGTAGGTCGGCGCCGCGTAGCCGCCGTAGCCGTAGCCGCCCGTCAGCGCGCCCCCGGCGAGACCGAGGCCGAGCCCCAGGCCGGCGCCGGCCAGACCGATTCCGGCGCCGGCCAGGCCGATCCCGGCCCCCACGACGCCGAGCCCGGCGCCCCGGCCGTAACCGTAGCCCCGCCCGTAGAAGCCGCGGGCGGCGTAGCCGCCCCGGTAGCCGAAGCCGCCATGCCCGAAGCCGCGATGCGCGAAGCCGCCGTATCCGCCGTATCCGCCGCGATAGCCGCCGAACCGGCCGGCATGGCCGAAGCGCGCGCCGTAGCCGCGATGGCCGAAGCCGCCGTGACCGCCGAAGCTGCCGCGATACCCGCCGTGGCCGCCGAAATCGCGGGCCTCCGCGGTCGCGGGCGCGAGGGTCAGGGCAACGAGCGCCGTGGCGGCGAGGGCAAGGGACTTCATCGGGTGCGGCCTCCGTGACGGAAATGTCGTCCGGCGACCACGCCGCCTTTCGCGCCCTGCGTGCAACGCTGCATTCTACCGAGAGACCGCCTTGTCCCCGCGCCGTCCGCGCGCGAGAGGCGGTGCGGTGCCGGATGACCAGCCGAGGGAGACCCGATTGAGCGCCGAACGAGAGCCCCGCGAGACCCGCGCCGCCTATCCCCGCCTCGTGCCGCTGGCCACGCGCTGGGGCGACAACGACGTCTACGGGCACGTCAACAACGTCGTTTACTACGCCTTCTTCGACACGGCGGTGAACGGCATCCTGGTGGAGGCGGGCGCCCTCGACATCGCCCGCTCCCCGGTGATCGGCCTCGTGGTGGAGACGGGCTGCCGCTACTTCGCGCCGGTCGCCTTCCCCGACCGGATCACGGCCGGCGTGCGGGTGGCTCGTCTCGGCCGCACCAGCGCCCGCTACGAGGTGGCGATCTTTCGCGAGGACGAGCCCGAAGCCGCCGCCCAGGGACATTTCGTCCACGTCTACGTGGACCGCGACACGCGCCGCCCGGTGCCGCTGCCGGAGCGCTTGCGCGCGGTGCTGACGCACCTCGCGCCGGACGCGGGCGCGCCGTGACACCCCCGCCCGCCATTGCTATGCCGCCCCCCGACAGTCCGGCCGCCCGCCACGCGCGGCCGACGCAACGACGAACGCCCGAGCCCCATGAACATCTTCGCCCTCTTCGAGACGCGCGTGCGCGAGGCGCTCGAATCGCTCACCCGCTCCGGCCGTCTGCCCGAGGGGCTCGACCTGTCGCGGGTGCTGGTCGAGCCGCCGCGCGACCCCTCGCACGGGGATCTCGCCACCAACGCCGCCCTGGTGCTGGCCAAGGAGGCCAAGCAGAACCCGAAGGCGCTGGGCGAGGCGCTCGCCGAAGAGCTGCGCGCCGATCCGCGCATCACCGAGGCGAGCGTGGCGGGCCCCGGCTTCATCAACCTGCGTCTGGCACCCGAGGTGTTCCACGAGGTGATCCGCGCCGCCCTTCGCGAGGGCGAGGCGTTCGGGCGCGGACACATGCCGGGGGGCCCGGTCAACATCGAGTACGTCTCGGCCAACCCGACGGGGCCGATGCATGTCGGCCACGGACGCGGCGCGGTGTTCGGCGACGCCCTGGCCAACCTGCTCGCCGCCGCCGGCCGGCCGGTGACGCGCGAGTACTACATCAACGATGCGGGCGCGCAGGTCGACGTGCTCGCCCGCTCCGCCTTCCTGCGCTACCGCGAGGCTCTGGGCGAGACGATCACGATCCCCGAGGGGCTCTATCCCGGCGACTACCTCAAGCCGGTCGGCGAAGGGCTCGCCGCCGCGCAGGGCCGGGCGCTGCTCGACCGGCCGGAGGCCGAGTGGCTGCCGCTGGTGCGCCGCTTCGCCATCGACGCGATGATGGACATGATCCGCGCGGATCTCGCCGCCATCGGCATCCGCCACGACGTGTTCTTCTCCGAAGCCACCCTCCAGGGCGGCCAAGGGGGCAACAAGGTCGCCGAACTCCTCGACGCCCTGCGCGAGAAGGGCCTCGTCTACGAGGGGCGCCTGCCGCCGCCCAAGGGCCAGCTTCCCGAGGATTGGGAGGACCGGGAGCAGACCCTGTTCCGCTCGACCGATTTCGGCGACGACGTGGACCGTCCGCTGCTGAAGTCGGACGGCTCCTACACCTACTTCGCCTCCGACATCGCCTATCACCGGGACAAGTGGCTGCGCGGCGCCAACGAACTCATCGACGTGCTCGGGGCCGACCACGGCGGCTACGTCAAGCGCATGCAGGCGGCGGTGAAGGCGGTGAGCGAGGGGGAGGCCCGGCTCGACGTCAAGCTCTGCCAGCTGGTGCGGCTTTTGCGCGCAGGCGAGCCGGTGAAGATGTCCAAGCGCGCGGGCGAGTTCGTGACCCTGCGCGAGGTCATCGACGAGGTCGGCCGCGACGCGATCCGCTTCATGATGCTCTACCGCAAGAACGACGCGACCCTCGATTTCGACCTCGCCAAGGTCGTGGAGCAGTCCAAGGACAACCCGGTCTTCTACGTGCAGTACGGCCATGCCCGGCGCTTCTCGGTGCTGCGCCAAGCCCGCGAGGCGATGCCCGGCGACGACGTCTCCCGGGCGGCCCTGCTGGCGGATGCCGACCTCTCGGCGCTCACCGACCCCGGCGAGATCGAGATGATGCGGCTCATTGCCCAGTATCCGCGGGTGCTCGAATCTGCGGCGGCGGCGCACGAACCGCATCGAATCGCGTTCTATCTCTATGAGACCGCGTCTTCGCTGCATAGTTTCTGGAACAAGGGCAAAGACTTGCCGCAATTACGGATTGTTAATCCAACCGACAGAAAGTCCACCCGGGCCCGCTTGGCCCTCGTCGAGGCCTTGGGCGGCGTTCTCGCCTCCGGCCTCGCGGTCCTGGGGGTCTCCGCACCCGACGAGATGCGGTGACGCCGGAAGGTGATGAAAAGAGGATGAGGCCATGACGGGACACGCATCGCGCGCGACGGTCGATTTCGACGCCTTCGAGCGCGAGCTGCGTCAGACGTCGCAGGAGGCGGCTCAGGCGAAGGCGCCCGCGGCCACCCCCAAGGGCGACCCCAAAGGCGATCCCCTTGCCGAACTCGCCCGCATCGTCGGGCAGGACGATCCCTTCCGCGCCCTGCTGGAGGCGCGGGAGAAGAGCGGCGCGCAGGCGGCCCCCGAAATCCGCGCGCCCGAGAGCCGCGGCGCCGAGAGCGGCCGGCCGGCCCGCGTCGAACCGACCTTCGTCGACGCGCCGCCGCAGGCGTCGCGCAGCCCGGCGGACGCCTTCGACCAGTACCTCGCCTCGGTCGAGCAGGGCATGTACGCCGAGGGTCAGACCTCGGACCCGGCGGCCTTCGCCGAGGCCGACACGGATTACCGCACCCGGCCCGCCGAGCGCCCCCGCGGCCGCAACCGCCTCGTGCAGGTCGGTGCGGGCCTCGCCGTGGTGGCCGTCTGCGTCGGCGGTGCGCTGGCGTGGCGCGGCACGCATGGCGGCAGCGGCGGCCCGATCACGGTGCTCGCCGACAAGACCCCGCTGAAGGTGCAGCCGGCCGCCAGCGACGGCGTCGAGATTCCCGATCAGAACAAGCAGATCTACGACCGCAACGCCAAGGACGGTCAGATCAAGATCGTCAACCGCGAGGAGCAGCCCCTCGACGTGAACCAGGCCGCCCGCACGGCCGCCGCGCGCAACGAGGGCAGCGAGCCGGGGCAGGGGGGCGCCACTCCCGGCCAGGGCGGCCTGCTCACCGACTCGCTCGGGGAGCCGCGCCGGGTGCGCACCGTCTCGGTCAAGCCCGACACCCCGGTCCACCAGCCGCAGGCTCAGCCGCAGGCCGAGGCCACTCCGGCTCCGGCCTCGCCGATCCCGACCATGACGCTGCCCGATGCGGCCGGCGCCGGCACCGCGACGCCCTCGTCGGAGCCCCGCCGGTCCGCCTCCCGCAGCCTGGCCTCGAACCCGGTTCCCGCGCCCGTCGCCGAGGCGCCGCCGGCTCCGCCCGTGCCGCAGCCGAAGGCGCCGCAGCGCGTCGCCTCCGTCTCACCCGAGACCACCGCGAGCACCAGCATCGAATCGCCCGCCGCCTCGGCCTCGCTCACCGCGCCCGTCAGCGGCTACTCGGTGCAGCTCGGCGTGCGTGGCAGCGAGAGCGAGGCGCGGGCCGCCTTCCGCGAGATGCAGGGCAAATACAGCCAGCTTTCCGGCAAGCCCGAGCTGATCCGGCAGGCCGAGGTGAACGGCAAGACCCTGTTCCGCGTCCGCGTCGGGCCCCTGGGCAAGAGCGAGGCCTCCAGCCTCTGCACCGCGCTGCAGGGCGCGGGCGGCCAGTGCTTCGTGGCCAAGAACTGAGCGATCACCGCGAACTAAACCCCGACCGGATCGCCCGTTTCGACGGGCGATCCGACGAGCCTGTTCCAGGGCGCCGATCCCGTCCGCTCTCCCATCCCGAGACACCCGCGCCAGCGGGCCTCGAAGGAGGCTCCAAGACGCGCGCGGGATCGCCGGGGGCATGCCGCGACGAGCCGCTCATGCTGATGTTCGGTTGATCGCTTCGGGGTTCGCCTCCTCCGTCATCGCGAGGCGAAGCCGAAGCGATCGACCGGACCTCGTATCGGTCCCACCCTGCGCCGCCACCGCGCGCCGACCCGTCAGCCCAAGGAATGCCGGCCCGTATGACCTCCGCCAGCACGCCCCGCGCCGTCATCCTCGGCTGCTCCGGCACGGCGCTGACGCCGGAGGAGACGGCCTTCTTCCGCGACCTGCGGCCCTGGGGCTTCATCCTGTTCAAGCGCAACATCGGCACGCCCGACGCGGTGCGCGCCCTGACCGAATCCCTGCGGGCGGTGGTCGGGCGCGACGATGCGCCGATCCTGATCGACCAGGAGGGCGGGCGGGTGCAGCGCATGGGGCCGCCGCACTGGCCGAAATACCCGGCCGGCGGACGCTTCAAGGCCTTCGGCGAGCGAGCCGCGGCGATGGCCCGGCTCGGCGCCCGGCTGATGGCCCACGACCTGCACGCGGTCGGCATCAATGTCGATTGCGCGCCGATGCTCGACGTACCGGTGGCGGGCTCGGACAACATCATCGGCGACCGCGCCTACGGCGACACGCCGGGGGCCGTGACCGAACTCGGCCGCGCCGTGGCCGAGGGGCTGATGGCGGGCGGGGTGCTGCCGGTCATCAAGCACATTCCCGGGCACGGCCGGGCAACCTGCGACAGCCATCTCAACCTGCCGGTGGTCGAAGCCGACCGGGAGAGCCTGCAGGCCGCCGATTTCCGCCCCTTCCGGGCGCTGGCCGACCTGCCGCTCGCCATGAGCGCGCACGTGGTGTTCACGGCCCTCGACCCCGAGCGGCCGGCCACGCTCTCGCCGAGCGTGATCCGCGAGATCGTGCGCGGCGCGATCGGCTTCGACGGTCTCCTGATGACCGACGACCTCTCGATGCAGGCGCTCCAGGGTCCGTTCCGCGCGCGGGCGGAAGCCGCCTACGGCGCCGGCATCGACGTGGTGCTCCATTGCAACGGGCGCATGGACGAGATGCGGGCGGTGGCCGAGGCGACCCCCGATCTGGCCGGCGAGGCCGACGCCCGCGCCCGCGCCGCCCTGGCCCGGCTCACGCCGCCGGAGCCCTTCGACGCGGCAGAAGCCCGCGCCCGCTTCGAGGCGGCCTTCGCCACCGCCTGAGAATGGCCTGACGACGAGGCAACCTGCGACAAAGAAGGGCAAAGCCTGCGTGGCGTTTGCCCGCTCCGTCCCCCTGTGCTGCTTGTGTTCGCGCCAGTCGATCCCTAGGTTCGCCCCAGTTCAAAGGAGGGCGCCGCCGGTTGCGGCGCAGGAGGTTGCCATGGGCAGCATGAGTGTCTGGCACTGGGTGATCGTGGCGGTCGTCGTCATGCTGCTGTTCGGCCGCGGCAAGGTGTCGGAGCTGATGGGCGACGTCGCCAAGGGCATCAAGGCCTTCAAGAAGGGCATGGCCGACGACGAGACCCAGCCCACCCAGACCACCGCCGTTCCGCCGGTGGGGCCGAACGATCCGGTGCGCACCCTGCCGCACCAGGGCGCGCCGGGCGCCGCCCCGCAGCAGACCCACGTCCCCGCCGGCGACCACAAGGCGGTCTGAGCCGCTTCCCGGGCGCAAGCCGGGTCGGATCGGGATAAGAGGCCGGGGACGGTCGCTGCGCGCCGTTGAAGATCGGCGCCGGGCGGGATAGCGCGGGCCGCGCACCCGTCCGATCGGGGCGCGGGGCCGCGGGACGGACGACGCGATGCTGGACATGAGCTGGGGCGAGGTGATGCTGATCGGCGGCGTCGCCCTGATCGTCATCGGACCCAAGGACCTGCCGAAGGCCCTGCGCACGCTCGGCCAGATGACGACCAAGGTCCGCCGCATGGCCGGCGAGTTCCAGTCGCAGTTCAACGAGGCGATCCGCGAGGCGGAACTCGAGGAGGTCCGCCGCGACGTCGAGGGCGTCAAGCGCACCGTCGATGCCGCGAGGCCGACCTTCAACCCCGTCGACACGATCCGCAACGAGATCCGCAGCGCCGTCGACGGACGGGGGAGCACCCCGACGGGCGCGCCTTTGCCCAAGGCCGAGGATACGGGCAGCTTCGACGTGCCGCGGCCGACGCCCCAGCAGCAGGCGGCGCAAGCTACCGATCCCGCCCCGACCACCCCCGACAGCAAACCCGAGACAGGCCCGACTCCATGAGCGACGAGCGCGATGAGGCCGAGATCGAGGCCTCGCGGGCACCCCTTCTGGAGCACCTGATCGAACTGCGCTCGCGGCTCATCAAGTCGCTGATCGCGTTCATCGTGATGTTCTTCGCGTGCTTCTTCTTCTCGAAGCAGATCTACAACGTGCTGGTGTACCCCTACGTCTCGATCGTGGGGGCGCAGAACGCCGAGTTGATCGCGACGCACTTCCTCGAACAGGTCTTCACCAACATCAAGCTCAGCGTGTTCGGGGCGGGCTTCCTGGCCTTCCCGGTCATCGCCACGCAGGTCTACGCCTTCGTGGCGCCCGGCCTCTACCGCAACGAGCGGCAGGCTTTCCTGCCCTATCTCGTGGCCACGCCGATCTTCTTCCTGCTCGGCGCGCTGGTCGTCTACTTCCTGGCGATGCCGCTGCTGATCCAGTTCTCGGTCTCGCTGCAGCAGATCGGGCAGCCGGGCGAGGCGACGATCAAGCTCCTGCCCAAGGTCGACGAGTATCTCTCGCTGATCATGACGCTGATCTTCGCCTTCGGGCTGGCCTTTCAGATGCCGGTGATCCTGACGCTTCTGGGCCAGATCGGCGTGATCGACGCGGCCTTCCTGCGGGAGAAGCGGCGCTACGCCATCGTGCTCGTCTTCGTGGCCGCGGCGATCCTGACGCCGCCGGACGTGATCTCGCAGCTCTCGCTGGCGATCCCGATGCTGCTTCTCTACGAGGCCTCCGTCTTCTCGGTCGCCCGCATGGAGAAGGTCCGCGCCGCCCGTCGGCGGGCGCAGGGGCTGGAGCCCTGAGAGCGCCGGCCTCCCAGCGCATAAGCGGAACATAAGATCACTTGCGCATCACACTCTTGTGCGCAAGCTTGTGAGCGGGAATCCGCGATCCATAACCCTCCGATCCAACACGGAGGGAACACCATGTTACGCACGATGCGGACGGCTCTCACGCTTGCCACGCTGACCACGCTCGCGGGTGCGGCCCAGGCCGCGCCGGACCTGCAGCGGGTGCGCGGCACGATCGAGAGCAGCGACGGCGGCTCGGTCACCGTCAAAACCACCGACGGAACCTCGCAGACCGTGCAGCTCGGCGGCGCCAAGTTCGCCTGGGTGGTGAAGTCGAGCCTCGACCAGATCAAGGAAGGCACCTTCATCGGCACCGCCACCAAGGGCGAGAACCCGATGACGGCGCTCGAAGTGGTGCTCTTTCCCGAATCCATGCGCGGCACGGCGGAGGGTCACTACGCCTGGGACGCGATCCCCGATCACACCGCGGGCGGCGGCCCGGTGGTGAAGAGCTCCATGACCAACGGCACCGTGAAGGCCGGCGGCGCCGGCGCGGGCGGCGCCCCGAAGGTGAAGAGCTCCATGACCAACGCCACGGTCGCCAGCAGCGACGCCGGCTCCGGCGGCGGCGAGCGCACGCTGACCGTGACCTACGACAAGGACGGCTCGAAGACGATCGTCGTGCCGCCCAAGGCGCCGATCGTCGCCTTCGAGCCCGCCGACAAGGCGATCCTGACGCCCGGCGCCAAGATCTTCGTGGTGGCGGCCAAGGACGGGGGCAAGCTCGACGGCAAGCTCGTCGCGGTGGGCAAGGACGGCCTCACCCCGCCGATGTGAGGCGTCTCGACGCCACCGCCGTCCTCGCGAGGCGGAGCCGAAGCGATGACGGCGGCGATCAGGACCGTCCCTGGTTTCCCGCCAGGGACGGCCACAGGGGCCGCGCCACCGCCGTGGCGGCGAGCCCGAGGCCCAGAAGCGAGACCGCCGCAGCCAGGGCCGGCAACTCCGAATAGCCCGCGCCGAGCGTCAGTGCCGTGCCGCCGAGCCAGGCGCCGAGCGCGTTGCCGAGGTTGAACGCGCCCTGATTGAGCGTCGAGGCGAGGTTGGGCGCGTCGCTGGCCGCCTCCACCACCCAGACCTGCAGCGGCGAGACCAGGGCGAAGGCGAGTCCGCTCCACAGCACCAGCACCGCCAGCGCCGGCACCGCGAAGGGCGCGACCAGCGAGAGGGCGACGAGCACGGCGATCAGGCCCGCGAAGCTGCCGAGCACGGTGCGCATCAGGCTCCTGTCGGCCAGCCAGCCGCCCGCGAGATTGCCGACGGTGAGCCCGACGCCCGCCGCGAACAGCGCCCCCGTCACGCCGCTCGGCGTCAGATGCGTCACGGTGAGCAGGAACGGCGCGATGTAGGTGAAGACGGTGAAGAAGCTCACCGAAGAGAGAGTCGAGACCAGCATCGGCCGCAGAACCGGCCAGCGCCCGAGCGCCCTGAACTCCCTGGCCAGGCCGCCGCGGGTACCCGGCATTCCGTTGGGAAGGGCGAGCGCGATGGCCGCGCCGGCCGCGAGCCCGATCCCGACCACCGCCCAGAAGGTGGCGCGCCAGCCCAGCGCCTGACCGAGCGCCGTGCCCAGCGGCACGCCGAGCACGTTGGCGAGCGTCAGGCCGGCGAACATCAGCGAGACGGCCTGGGTGCGCTTCTCCCGCGGCACGAGGTTGCGCGCGACGATGGCGCCGATGCCGAAGAAGGCGCCGTGGGCGAAGGCTGTGGCGACGCGCGCGGCCATCAGCAGCCAGTAATCCGGCGCCAGGGCGCAGGCGAGGTTGCCGAGGACGAACACCGCCATCAGGGCGAGCAGGGCGGTCTTGCGCGGCAGCGGCGCGGTCGCCATCGCCACGAGCGGCGCGCCGATGACGACGCCCATCGCGTAGCCCGAGACGAGGTGACCCGCCTGCGGGATGGTGACGCCGAAGTCGCGCGCCACCTCCGGCAGGAGGCCCATGATGACGAACTCGGTCGTGCCGATGCCGAAGGAGGCGACGGCGAGCGCGAGGATCGGCAGAGGTGCCATGCGAATGCTCCGGTGCAGCGCACCCGTTGCGCTGCAGCATGAGCCCGCAACATGGCCATCCGCCGGGAGCCGGACAGCCGAGCCACCGGGAGGCAGGCCTGCACTGGGGACAGGACGGGCGGCACGAGTGCGCCGGCCGTCACAGGCCTTGCAAAGGCGCGGAAGAATCTTCCGGTCCAACCCACCGCGACGGTACGGCCATCCTCCGACGGCGAAAAACAACGCAAAAACAATCCGTTGATTTGCCCCACCGTGGGTCACTACATTTCACGACAACGAACCCATCACAACACTCCGCATTCCGACGAAGACTTCGCTTCCGCAGTGCTTTTTCTAAAGCATTCGGTTGCCGGTCGGTCGCGACTGCGGCCAGAGTCTGGATCATCCGCGATGCCCGCACGGATCGTTGCCTTCTCCGGCAACACGCACCGCCCCTCCCGCACCCGCACCCTGGTCGAGGCGGTGGCCGCCGAATTGTCGCGCCTGCGCCCGATCGACCTGAAGCTCTACGACCTCGTCGATGCCGGCACCGGGATCGCCGTGGCGAGCCGCTCCGCCCTGCCGCTGCCGGCGGCGCGGATCGTGGAGGCGATCGAGAACGCCGACGCGCTGATCGTCGGCTCGCCGGTCTACAAGGGCAGCTATGCGGGGCTGTTCAAGCACCTGATCGACTTCGTGGCGCCCGAAGCCCTCGTCGGAAAGCCCGTGGTGCTGACCGCGACCGGCGGCGGCCCGCGCCACGCGCTGGTGGTCGAGCATTCCCTGCGCCCGCTCTTCGGCTTCTTCTCGGCCCAGACCGCGCCGACCGCCGTCTATGCCGGCGACACCGAGATCAGTGAGGGCCGCGTCGCCGACGCGATCGTGCGGACCCGCGTGGCGCAGGCCGCGGCCGAGCTCGCCCGTCTCCTCGACACCGCGCCGGCCGCCGTTCTCCCGGCCGCCCTGCCCGCCGCCGCCGCGCGCTGAGGCACGGGATGATCGACCGCCGCCGCCTCCTCGCCGCAGGTCTCGCAACGGGTGTCGCCTCGAGTCTCGCGGCGGCCGGCAGCGCCCTCGGCCCGCGCCCGGCCCGGGCCGCCGAGCCGGGCGTCCTGCGCATCGGCTACCAGAAGAACGGCATCCTCGCGGTCGCCCGCGAGCAGGCCGCGATCGAGGCCGCGCTGAAGCCGCAGGGCGTGAGCGTGCGCTGGGTCGAGTTCTCGTTCGGCCCGCCGCTGCTGGAGGCCCTGAACCTCGGTGCGATCGATTTCGGCCAGACCGGCGACGCGCCGCCGATCTTCGCCCAGGCCGCGGGCGCCAACTTGGTCTACGCCGCCGCCCAGCCCAACGGCGGCTCGGGCTCGGCGATCCTGCTGCCGAAGGGTTCTCCGATCGCCACGCTGGCCGACCTGAAGGGCAAGCGCGTCGCCTTCGCCAAGGGGTCGAGCGCGCACAACCTCACCGTCGCCGCGCTGGAGAAGGCGGGCCTGTCCTACCGCGACATCACCCCCGTCCTGCTCGCGCCGGCCGACGGCGCCGCGGCGTTCGCCGGCGGCACGATCGACGCCTGGACGGTGTGGGATCCCTACTTCGCCATCGCCGAGGAGGGGCAGGGCGCGCGCATCCTCGTCCAGGCCCCGGACATCACGCCCACCAACAACTTCTTCCTGGCGAACAAGGGCTTCGCCGACGAGCGGCCGGATGTTCTCAAGGTGGCCATCGCCGCGCTGGGCGCGGTCGCGATCTGGTGCGAGGGCAACCGTCCCAGCGTCGCGGCGAGCCTGTCGAAGATCACCGGCGTACCGCTCGCCGCCACGCGGCGCGCGGTGGATCGCATCCGCTTCGTGATCGCGCCGATGGATGCGGCGGTGACCGCCGAGCAGCAGCGCATCGCCGACCGCTTCTTTCGGCTCGGCGTGATCCCCCGCTCCGTGCGCGTGTCCGACATCGTCTGGACGCCGCCCGCGGCCTCCAACAGAACCCAGAACAACGGGTGAGCCGAACCATGGCCGATTCCGCCGCGATCCGATCGCTCCCCGGCCGCGCGCACCGCGCCGAGGCCGCCGCACCGCTCCGACACAAGCCCCTGCGCCTGCCGACGGCGAGGCTGCTGCCCTGGCTGCTGCCGACCCTCGTCCTGGCCGGCTGGCAGGCGGCGGCCTCGCTCGGGTTCGTCTCGACCCGGTTCATGCCCGCCCCCCTCGACGTCGCCGCGGCGGGCTGGCGCCTCGCCCAGACCGGCGAGCTTTGGGAGAACCTCTGGGTCAGCTTCGCCCGGGCGGCCGCCGGCTTCCTCATCGGCGGCGGCATCGGGCTGACCTTCGGTCTGGCCAACGGCCTCTCGAACCTCTCGGAAAAGCTCACCGACACCACGCTTCAGATGGTGCGCAACGTACCCCACCTGTCGCTGATCCCGCTGGTGATCCTGTGGTTCGGCATCGACGAGGGCGCCAAGCTCTTCCTCGTGGCGCTCGGCGTGTTCTTCCCCGTCTACGCCAACACCCTGCACGGCATCCGCTCGGTCGATCCGCAGCTCATCGAGATGGGCCGGGTCTACGGCATGAACCGGCGCGAATTGTTCTGGCGCGTGGTGCTGCCGGGCGCGCTGCCCTCGATCTTCGTCGGCGTGCGCTACGCGCTCGGCATCATGTGGCTGACGCTGATCGTGGCCGAGACGATCTCGGCCAATTCCGGCCTCGGCTACATGGCGATGCAGGCCCGCGAGTTCATGCTGGTCGATGTCGTGGTGCTGGCGATCCTGATCTACGCCGCCCTCGGCAAGCTCGCCGACAGCCTGACCCGGGCGCTGGAGCGCAGCTGCCTCGCCTGGAACCCGGCCTACCGCAACGCCTGATCCTGATCGCGAGCGTATTCCATGTCCGCTGCCACCGCTCTGCGCGTCGAGGACGCCTCCGCGCGAGACCGCAATCCCGGCCTCGCCATCACCCTGCGCGGCCTCTCGAAAAGCTTCGACGGGGGCGCCCCCGTCATCCGCGGGCTCGACCTCCACGTGCCCGCCGGGCAATTCGTCGCCGTGGTCGGACGCTCCGGCTGCGGCAAGAGCACCCTGCTGCGCCTGATCCTCGGCCTCGAGGAGCCGAGCGCCGGCCGCGTCACCGTCAACGGCGGTGCCGGCCAGGGCGCGATCCAATCCAAGAAAATCATGTTCCAGGAGCCGCGCCTGCTGCCCTGGGCGCGGGTCGCCGACAACGTCGCGGTCGGGCTCGGGCGCGAGACGCCCCGCGCCGAGCGGCGCAAGCGGGCGCTCGCCGTCCTCGACGAGGTCGGGCTCGCCGAGAAGGCCGGCAACTGGCCGGCGACGCTCTCCGGCGGCCAGCGCCAGCGGGTGGCGCTCGCCCGCGCGCTCGTGAGCCGCCCGGCGCTGCTGGCGCTGGACGAGCCGCTGGGCGCGCTCGACGCGCTCACCCGCATCGAGATGCAGGCGATGATCGAGCGGATCTGGGAGGCGCAGGGCTTCACCGCGATCCTCGTCACCCACGATGTCGGCGAGGCGGTGGCCATGGCCGACCGCATCCTCGTGGTCGAGGAGGGCGCCATCGCGCTGGACGTCGCGGTGGACGTGCCCCGCCCGCGCCGCCGGGGCGATGCGGCGCTCGCCGAGCTGGAGGGCCGCATCCTCGACCGGCTCCTCGGCCACCGCGCCTGACCCTTTCCTTCGTTTTTTCGGAGCGTACCCCATGACCGCCCAGAGCCGCCCCCCCGCCGACGGCAAGACCGACGTTCTCTGGTTCCTGCCCACCCACGGCGACGGCCGCTATCTCGGCGCCGCGGAAGGCGCCCGCGACGTCTCGCTGCCCTATCTGCGCCAGATCGCCCAGGCCGCGGACGATCTCGGCTATTACGGCGTGCTGCTGCCGACCGGGCGCTCCTGCGAGGATTCCTGGGTCGTCGCCTCGGCGCTGGCCCCGCTCACGCAGCGCCTGCGCTTCCTCGTCGCCGTGCGTCCCGGCCTGCAGGAGCCGTCGATGGCCGCGCGCATGGCCGCGACGCTGGACCGGATCTCGGACGGGCGCCTGCTCATCAACGTGGTCACCGGGGGTGATCCGGTGGAGCTGAAGGGCGACGGCGTCTTCCTCGACCACGACGAGCGCTACGTCGTCACCGACGAGTTCCTGCACATCTGGCGCGGGCTGATGGCCGGCGAGACCGTGACCTTCGAGGGCAAGCACCTGCGCTCCGAGAACGGCCGGGTGATCTTCCGGCCCGTGCAGGCGCCCTATCCGCCGCTCTATTTCGGCGGCTCCTCGCCCGCCGGCATCGAGGTCGCGGCCGAGCATTGCGAGGTCTACCTCACCTGGGGCGAGCCCCCGGCCGGCGTCGCGGAGAAGATCGCGAAGGCCCGCGAGGCCGCCGAGAAGAGGGGCAAAACATTCTCCTACGGCATCCGCCTGCACGTCATCGTGCGCGAGACGGAAGGCGAGGCCTGGGACGCCGCCGAGCGGCTGATCTCGCGGCTCGACGACGCCACCATCGCTCAGGCGCAGGCGACCCTGAAGCGCCAGGATTCCGTCGGCCAGAGCCGGATGATGGCGCTGCACGGCGGCGACCGATCCAGGCTCGTCGTCTCGCCCAACCTCTGGGCCGGCGTCGGCCTCGTGCGCGGCGGGGCGGGCACGGCTCTGGTCGGCTCGGCCGATCAGGTCGCCGACCGGATGAAGGAGTACATCGATCTCGGCATCGACCGCTTCATCCTCTCCGGCTACCCGCACCTGGAGGAGGCCTACCGCTTCGCCGAACTGGTCTTCCCCAAGCTCCCCTTGCGCGCCACCACCGGCACGGCCCCGAGCACGGCCCGCAACAACGGTCCGTTCGGCGAGGTCATCGCCAACGACATCGTGCCGTCCCGCCGCGTCAGTGCACACTGAGCAGAGAGCTTCGCCGATGCCCGCCCGCACCGTCACCGCGCCTTCGCTGCTGCCGCGCCTCTGGCTGGCGCTCGCCGCGCTGATCTTCGTCTGCCTCACGCTCGCCGCCCATGCTGAAGAGAAGACGGTGCGGGTCGGCTACCAGAAGTACGGGACGCTGGTCCTGCTCAAGGGCCGCGGCAGCCTGGAGCCGAAGCTGAAGGCGCTGGGCTACCGGGTGCAGTGGTCGGAGTTTCCTTCCGGCCCGCCGCTGATGGAGGCGCTGAACGCGGGCGCCGTCGATTTCGGCTCGGCGGGCGAGACCCCGCCGATCTTCGCCCAGGCCGCGAGCGACGCGCTGACCTACGTCGCCCACGAACCCGCCGCGCCCAAGGGCGAGGCAATCCTGGTGCCGAAGGCGAGCCCGATCCAGTCGGTGGCCGATCTGCGGGGGAAGAAGGTCGCGCTGAACAAGGGCTCGAACGTCCATTACCTGCTGGTGCGGGCCATCGAGGCGGCGGGGCTGACGCTGGCCGACATCACCCCCGTCTATCTCGCGCCCGCCGATGCGCGGGCGGCCTTCGAGCGCGGCGCGGTCGATGCCTGGGTGATCTGGGACCCGTACTTCGCGGCGGCCGAGGCCGGCGGCAACGCCCGGGTGCTCGCCGACGGCACCGGCCTCGTGCCGAACCACCAGTTCTACCTCTCCTCCAAGTCCTTCGCCGCCGAGAACGGCCCGGCGCTGGACGCCATCGTCGCGGCGGTAGCCGAGGTCGATGCCTGGGCCAAGGACAACACCGACGCGGTGGCCCGGGAACTCGCACCCTCCGTCGGCATCCCGGCGCCGATCTTGAGCGTGGCCCTCAAGCGCCAGACCTACGGCATCCGGCCCCTCGACGCGGCCGTCGCCGCCGAGCAGCAGCGCATCGCCGACACCTTCCACGGATTGAAGCTCGTGCCGAAGGCGGTCGACATCGCCGGGGCCGTGCGCAAGCCCGGAAGCTGACGGGACGCTCTCCTCCTCGACCCCACTCCCGCCCCGCAAGGGGGAGGGGGCATGCCCTCCGCCGCCCTGAAAAAACAGAAAAGTCCGCCATGAACCGCCGGTCCGCCGCCCGTCTCGTCCTCGCCGGCCTCGCGCTCGGTCTTCCCTTCGGCCGCAGCCCGGCGCTCGCGGAGGAAACCACCCTGCGCATCGGCTATCAGCGCTCCTCCGCGCTGACCTCGCTGCTGCGCCAGGACGAGACGCTGGAAAAGGCCCTCAAGCCCCTGAACGTCAGCGTGTCCTGGCACGAATTCACCAGCGGCCTGCCGATCATGGAGGCTCTGAACGTCGGGCGCATCGACGTCTCGGCGGATGTCGCCGACACCGTGCCGGTCTTCGCTCAAGGAGCGGGCGCCCGGATCACCTATGTCGCGCAGGAGGCGGCCTCGCCCGAGGCGCAGGCGATCCTGGTGCCGGGCGACTCGCCGCTGAAGAGCGTCGCCGAATTGAAGGGCCGCAAGGTCGCGGTCACCAAGGGCGCCGGCAGCCACTACCTGCTGCTCGCCGCGCTCAAGGCGGAGGGGCTTCCTTTCAAGAGCATCACCCCGGCCTACCTCACCCCGGCGGACGGGCGCAGCGCGCTGGCCGGCGGCAGCGTCGATGCCTGGGTGGCCTGGGACCCCTTCCTCTCGGCGGCGCAGATCCAGGCGGGCGCCCGCATCCTCCGGGACGGCACCGGGCTCTCTTCCTACAAGCGCTACTACCTCGCCTCCGACGCCTATGCCGAGAAGCGCGCCGACGTGCTGACCCTGCTCGTCGGCAAGCTGCGCGAGGCCGGCCTCTGGGTGAAGGCCAACCCCGATGCGGCCGCCGAGCGCCTCGCCGCCCTGTGGAAGATCGAGCCGGAGGTCGTCAAACGGGCCAATGCGCGCCGCTCCTACCGGGTCGAGCCGGTGACCCACGAGGGGCTGTCCGAGCAGCAGACCATCGCCGACGCCTTCCGCGCCGAGGGGTTGCTGCCGCGGGCGGTGGATGCCTCCGCGCTGCCGGTCTGGGACGCGCCGTCGCGCTGACCCGAGGGAGAGCCGCACCGAAGGACCGCATACGATGACCCGTCAGGCCAGCCTGCCCCCGATCGCCGTGATCGGAGCGGGGTTCAGCGGCACCATGGCCGCGCTCCAGCTCCTCTCGGTGCTGCCGCCGGAGCGGCCGGTGCTGCTGTGCGAGCGCGGGGGCAGCTTCGCGCGCGGGCTCGCCTACGGGACCGGCAACCCGGCCCATCTCCTCAACGTGCGCGCCGCCAACATGAGCGCCTTCCCCGACCGGCCGGGGCATTTCGAGGACTGGCTCGCCCGCGGGGCGCTGAGCGGGAAGGGACCCGACGAAGGGGTCGCCGTGACGCCGGCCGGCACCTTCGTGGCGCGGGGCCATTACGGCAGCTACCTCACCGAACTGCTCACGGGCGCCGTGACGGGGCCGGTCACCGGCCCCGGGGGCCCGCGCCTGCGCCTCGTTCCCGACGGGGTGGTCGATCTGGAGCCGCGGGCCGGCGGTTTCCTGCTGCGCACCGAGGGCGGACAAGCGCACGGCGTCGCCGGCGCCGTGCTGGCCATGGGCAACCTCGCCGCGGCCGCAACGCGCAGCCGCCACAGCCTCGATCCCTGGAGCCCCGAGCAGTTCGGGCGCCTGCACCCGCATGCGCCGGTCCTCGTCGTCGGGACCGGACTCACCATGCTCGACGCCGTGGCGAGCCTGCGGGCGCACGGCTTTGCCGGAGCCATCCTCGCCCTGTCGCGGCGCGGGCTCCTGCCGAACGCCCACGCCCCCACGCCGACCTGGCCGATCCCGGATCTGAGGCCGGCCGACTTCGCCTCCCTGACGCGGTTGCTGGCGCGCATCCGCGCCGAGGTGGCACGGGCCGAGGCGGCGGGCGTACCCTGGCACGGGGTGATCGACGCCCTGCGCCCGCTCACCGACACGATCTGGCGCGGCCTGCCACCCGCGGAGCGCGCCCGCTTCCTGCGCCACCTGCGCCCCTTCTGGGACGTGCACCGCCACCGCACGGCGCCGCCCGCCGCCGCGACGATCGCCCGCGAGATCGAGCGCGGTGCGCTTACGATCCGGGCCGGCCGCCTGCTCGCGGTCGAGGACGAGGCGGCGCAGGCGGTCGTGACCCTGCGTCTGCGCGGGGCGCGGGCCCCGGAGCGCCTCGGCGTGCAGGCGATGATCGACGCCACCGGTTTCGGCCATCTCGCGCAGAGCCGCGACCCGCTGCTGCGGCGGCTCTCCGAGCGCGGCCTCGTGCGCCCCGGACCGTTCGGCCTCGGCCTCGATGCGGGCGCCGACTACCGGGCGCTGGGCCGAACGGCCGGGGAGGGCGCCGGCCCGCTCTGGGTTCTCGGGCCGCTCCTGCGCGGGGTGCTGTGGGAATGCACGGCGGTGCCCGACATCCGCAACGAGGCCGCCGATCTGGCCGGCCTCGTCGCGACCAACCTCGACCGCGCCGCCGCGGCCTGACGCCACCGACCCCGTCTTCGCGCCGTCCGAAAAGGGCGAGAGCCCGGCTCTCCGCCCTCTCACGCGTTCGTGATGCTCGAACCTCGCCCCCTCATCGCCGAGATTTGACGCGCATCCGGGCGCCAAAGCCCTGTCGCGACGGCCTTTTCCGGCGCAGGCGGGCGTTCGTCCCCGATGCCGGCTCACTATTCGGAATCGTTCTAAAGAGCTTGATCTGAGTTTGGAGTTGTTCTAATGAAAGATCGTGACGGCGGGGCCGTCGGCCGGGAGGCCGGGACGGACCGATCGCCAGAAAACAGCGACCAACCCCCGGAGAGAGATCATGGCCATCAACAGCAACGCTGCCTGCCAGAGCTGCCGCTTCTTCGACGACCACAAGACCAACGGTGCCCAGGCCGCGGGCGACCAGGGCCTCTGCCGCTTCAACCCGCCGGTGAGCCAGCCCGATCCGCAGAGCCAGGGCCTCTGGCCGGTGGTCGCCTCCAAGGATTGGTGCGGCCACTTCACCGCCGACGTGACCCCGGCCGAGTAAGGCTGGACCTCGACGCTTCGTCCGATGGGGCCGGTGCCGCGCACCGGCCCCTTTTTCGTGCGCGCTCCGCAGGCAGCGCCCCGTGTCGGCCCCTGCGGCGAGCGCGGCTCCCGTCCCGGGCGCGGGACCGGCAAATTGCGTCGGAACCGCCCCGCGGCGGTCATGATCCGGTCACCTTCGCATTCGATGGCTGCGGCGAAGGGGCAACGGTCCGCACGGCGACCGGCCTCGACCCGGCCGCGCAGGGCCGGACGGATCGTCAGGTTGAGCGGTGCGGCCCGGATCGCCGCCGCGCCCGAGTGGGGATGATTGCATGAAGTTCGGACCGATCGGTGCGCGCGCGGCCTTCCTTCGCGGCGCCGGCCTCGCCGCCCTCGGCGCGCTGCTGGCGACCGCCGCCTCGGCCGCGCCGCCCCGCGACCCCAGCGGCACTTGGCTGACCCAAGACGGCAAGGCGCGCATCCGCGTCGAGAAGTGCGGCCCGCAGGAGAAGAACCTCTGCGGCTACGCCGTTTGGCTCAAGACCCCGCTCAACGACGAGGGCAAGCCGCGGGTCGATTTCCGCAATCCCGATCCGAAGAAGCGCACCCGCGCCTCGCTGGGCCACCAGCTCATCCTCGGCCTCAAGCTGAACGATGACGCGCGCTACGAGGGCAAGATCTACAACGCCGAGGACGGCAAGTTCTACGACGTCACGATCTGGTCGGAGGAGCCGGAGGAACTGACCGTCAAGGGCTGCCTGATCGCCTTCCTGTGCCAGTCGCAGACCTGGAAGAAGGTGAGCGACACGGTGCCGGGCCAGCTCGCCGGCCCGACCAACGGCCCGAACGGTCCCCGCGCCGACGCCGAATGGGCGCCCAAGCCCGCGCCGGGCACGGCGGCGGCCGGCGGCCCCGCCGCGACCGGCAGCGCCGCCCCGGCCAAGCCGGCCACCAAGCCCGCCGCGCCGAAGGCCCCGGCCGCCGCGGCTCCGGCGGCCGAGTAACCCGCCTTCCCACGAACGGGCGCCGGACGACGCGAACGCCGCGTCCGGCTGCCCTCCCGCCGAACGTCCCGAACGACATCAGGCCGTCGGGGCCGCGACGCGCTGGCGCAGGCCGGCGATCACCGCCTTGAGCATCTCGTCGCTCGCGGCCTCGCTCAGGCCGCCGGGGCTGCGCGCGGCGTAGATCCGCTCGTGCACGAAGGCGAGCTTGGCGATGACCGCCGGCGCCAGCTTGAAGGGGTAGAGCGGCGGCTGACCCATGCTCCGGTTGAGCGAGTTCATGGCGTAGGTCAGCGGCAGCCACGCCTCGATCACCCGCTGGAAATCGGGCGTCTCGTAGGGGTCGAAATCGATGCAGGTCGAGGCCTGCGCACCCTCGCCGCCCCGCAGCTTCGGGGTCAGCCGCATCTCGAAGGCGCTGCCGGTCTCCAGCGTGTCGACGATGTGCAGGTAGTGGGCGAAGGTTTCGGCGAAATCCTCCCAAGGGTGCGCGGTGGCGTAGGAGGAGACGAAGGATTCCTGCCAGTCCGGCGGCGCGCCCCTGGAATGGTGGCGCCGGAGCGCGGCGCCGTAATCGGCGCGCTCGTCGCCGAACAGGACGCGGAAGGCCGGCAGGCTCGGATCGAAGCGCACCAGCAGATTCCAGAAATAGTGCCCGATCTCGTGGCGGAAGTGGCCGAGCAGCGTGCGGTAATACTCGCCGAACATCGTGCGGCGGCGCTCGCGCTCCACGTCGTCGGCCTCGGCGATGGAGAGGGTGATGAGCCCGTCGAGATGCCCCGTCATCACCGGCGGCCCGGCCGATTCGGCGAGGAAGTCGAAGGCGAGCCCGTCGGAATACTGCGCCCGCGTCACCAGCGGCAGTTCCAGGCGCAGCAGCGAGTAGAACAGTCGCCGCTTGGCCGCCTCGATCTGGCGCCAGCGGTCGAGATTGGCCGGCAGGCTCAGATCCGGCACCACCCGGTTGTGGCGGCAGGTGACGCAGTACCGCTCGTCCGACTCCTCCGGCACCGTCCAGTTGCAGGCCTCGTAGGCCGCGTTGGCGCAGAGGCGGTACTTGCGGCCCGGATGGGCGTAGGCGCGGAAGAGGGGCCCGCGCGCATCCTCGCCGCAGGGCTCCAGCGCCGAGACCGCGTGACGGTCGCAGACATAGCCGAGACGACGCTCGCAGCTCTCGCAGACCGTGCTCTCGAACGAGACCGGCTGGTCGCAGGCTTGGCACTGGAAGATACGCATGGGGCCTCCCGCCGGGGCGGGGATGCTGCAGGAACCGGGCCGCTACCCGGAATCAAGGGACCAAGGGTCGCGAGCCCGCGAAGTTCCCGCCTCGCCCGGAGCCGGCGCGATCCGGCCGCACGGTTCTTGCTTGATTGAGCGCCATCCCGCCTCATCCGGGATGTATAAGGCGTGCAACCAGCGGCCGAGCGCGGCCGCCCGGCTCCGCCGTGAGCCTCGATCAAGACTGCCCGGGAGCCTTCGTGTCGATCCAAGCCGCCCTGCACCACGTCACGCATTACCGCTACGATCGGCCGATCGCGCTGGGGCCGCAGACGATCCGTCTGCGCCCGGCGCCGCATTCCCGCACCCGGGTGCCGGCCTACGCGCTCAAGGTCGTGCCCGAGAACCACTTCATCAACTGGCAGCAGGACCCGGCCGGCAACTGGCTCGCCCGGCTCGTCTTCCCGGAAAAGACCACCGAGTTCCGGGTCGAGGTCGATCTCACCGCCGACCTCGCGGTCATCAACCCGTTCGACTTCTTCGTCGAGCCCTACGCCGAGCGCCGCCCCTTCGACTACGAGCCGGACCTGAAGGTCGCGCTCGCCCCCTACCTCGTCCTCGACGCGGCCCAGGGTCCGGAGATCGACGCCTTCCTCGCGCGCATTCCCGAAGAGACCCACACCGTCACCTTCCTCGTGGCGCTGAATGCGATGCTGCGCACCGAGGTCGCTTACGGCGTGCGCATGGAGCCCGGCGTGCAGACGCCCGCCGAGACCCTGACCCTGAAGAGCGGCTCCTGCCGCGATTCCGCGTGGCTGCTGGTGCAGGTGCTTCGGCGCTTGGGGTTGGCCGCCCGCTTCGTCTCGGGCTACCTGATCCAGCTCGTGCCCGACACCACGGCGGTCGACGGGCCGGCCGGCACCACCACCGACTTCACCGACCTGCACGCCTGGGCCGAGGTCTACCTGCCCGGGGCCGGCTGGATCGGCTTCGACGCCACCTCCGGCCTGCTCACCGGCGAGGGGCACATCCCGCTGGCGGCCACCGCCCACTACAACGGGGCCGCCCCGATCACCGGCCTCTCCGAGCCGGCCGGGGTCGAGTTCGCCTACGAGATGACGGTCAGCCGCGTGGCGGAAGCGCCGCGCATCACAAAGCCCTTCTCCGAGGATGTCTGGAGCGCGATGGACGCGCTGGGCGAGCGCATCGACGCCGACCTCGCCGCGCAGGACGTGCGCCTGACCATGGGCGGCGAGCCGACCTTCGTCTCGGTGGACGACTTCGAGGCGCCCGAATGGAACGTCGCCGCCGTCGGCCCGACCAAGCGGGGCCTCGCCGATCAGCTGGTCCGGCGCCTGCGGGACCGCTTCGCACCCGGCGGCATGCTGCATTACGGCCAGGGCAAGTGGTATCCCGGCGAGAGCCTGCCGCGCTGGGCCTTCGCCCTCTACTGGCGCAAGGACGGCGTGCCGGTCTGGCGCAATGCCGATCTCGTCGCGGCCGAGAACGGGCCGAGGGACGCCACCCTCGCCGATGCCGAGCGGCTGATCGGCGCGCTCGCCGAGCGGCTCGAACTCGCCCGCTTCGTCTTCCCGGCCTACGAGGACGGGGTCTACTGGAGGAGCCGCGAGAGCGAGCTGCCGGTCAACGTCACCACCGCGGCGCCCCGCACCGGCAGCCCCGAGACCGACGCCCGCTACGCCCGCGTGTTCGGGCGCGGCCTCGACACGCCCGTCGGCTACGTGCTGCCGCTGGCCAACCTCGCGGCGCAGACGGGGCGCGCCTGGATCTCGGAAGTCTGGAGCTTCCGCCGCGGCGGCGCCTATCTCAACCCCGGCGACTCGCCCCTGGGCTTCCGCCTGCCGCTCGGCTCGCTGCCTCACGTGCCGCCGGATTCCTACCCCTACTACCAGCCGCAGGACCCGCTGGAGGCGCGCGGCGACCTGCCCCCCGAACCGGGCGGTCCGGGAGAGGCGCCCCTGGCGAAGGGGTCGGACCGGGCCAACGGCGCCGGCATCGAGGGCGTGGCCGTGCGCACCGCGCTCTCGGTCGAGCCCCGCGACGGCGTGCTCTGCGTGTTCATGCCGCCGCTGGAGCGGGCCGACGAGTACATCGACCTCGTCGGGCATCTCGAGCGCGCCGCCGAGACGGTCGGCCGGCCGATCCACATCGAGGGCTACGAGCCGCCCTACGATCCGCGGCTCTCGGTCATCAAGGTCACGCCCGATCCCGGCGTGATCGAGGTGAACGTCCACCCCGCCGCCTCCTGGCGCGAGGCGGTGGACATCACCCGCGGCCTCTACGAGGAGGCCCGCCAGACCCGCCTCGGGGCGGAGAAGTTCATGATCGACGGGCGCCACACCGGCACGGGCGGGGGCAACCACGTCGTGCTCGGCGGCGCCAGCCCCGCCGACTCGCCCTTCCTGCGCCGGCCCGACCTGCTCAAGAGCCTCGTGCTCACCTGGCAGCGGCACCCCTGCCTCTCCTACCTCTTCGCCGGGCTCTATGTCGGCCCGACGAGCCAGGCGCCGCGCATGGACGAGGCGCGCCACGACGGGCTCTACGAACTGGAGATCGCGCTCGCCCAGGTGCCGGGGCCGGACGGGGCCAACATCCCGCACTGGCTGGTGGACCGGCTGTTCCGCAACGTCCTCACCGACGTGACCGGCAACACCCACCGGGCCGAGATCTGCATCGACAAGCTCTACTCGCCCGACGGGCCGACGGGGCGCCTCGGCCTGCTCGAATTCCGCTCCTTCGAGATGCCGCCGGACGCGCGCATGAGCCTCGCGCAGGCCGTGCTGCTGCGGGCCATCGTGGCCTGGCTCTGGCGCGAGCCGCGGACGGGCGGCTGTGTCCGCTGGGGCACGGCCCTGCACGATCGCTTCATGCTGCCGCATTTCCTCTGGGCCGACTTCCTCGACCTTCTGGAAGAACTGCGGGGGGGCGGCTACGATTTCGACCCCCTGGCCTTCGCGGCGCAGCGCGAGTTCCGCTTCCCCGTCTTCGGCCGGGTGGAGCAGGGCGGGGTCGGCCTGGAGCTGCGCCAGGCGCTGGAGCCCTGGCACGTGCTGGGCGAAGAGGGGGCCGCCGGGGGAACCGTGCGCTTCGTGGACGCATCCGTCGAGCGGCTTCAGGTCAGGGTCGAGGGCTTCGTGCCCGGCCGGCACGTGATCGCCTGCAACGGTCGGCGCCTGCCGATGACGCCGACCGGCGCCAGCGGCGAGGCGGTCGCGGGCCTGCGCTTCAAGGCGTGGCAGCCCGCCTCCTCCCTGCACCCGACGATCCCGCCGCACGGACCGCTCACCTTCGACATCCTGGATGCCTGGAGCGACCGCTCGCTCGGCGGCTGCCGCTACCATGTCAGCCATCCGGGCGGGCGCAACTACGACAGCTTCCCCGTCAACGCCTACGAGGCGGAGGGGCGCCGGCTCGCCCGCTTCGAGGCCATGGGCCACACTCCCGGCCGGATCGCCATGCCGCCCGAGGAGCGTTCGAGCGAGTTCCCCCTGACCCTCGACCTGCGCGCGCCCGCACCCCGATGACCTCTTCGGCTGCCCTCGCGGACGGGCCCGCGCCCGACGCCTCCGCCTGGGCGGCCGACGATCCGGCGTCGCGCATCCGCCGCTGGACGGAAGGCTACGCGCCCCGTCCGGGCCTCGCCGACGAGATGGTCGATGCGGGCGGAGAGCTGCGCGGCGGCTGGCCGCGCTTCCTCGAACGGCTCGCCCGGCTCGACGACCGCGAGGTCGCCGCCCGCTTCCTCTCCGCCGAGCGCCACATCCGCGACGCCGGCATCTCCTACCGGGTCTACGGCGACGGGCGCGAGCATCCCTGGCCGCTGGGCTCGCTGCCGCTCGTCATCGACGCCGCCGACTGGGCGGAGCTGTCGGCCGGCATCGTCCAGCGCGCCGGCCTGATGGAGCGCATCGTCGCCGACATCTACGGGCCGGGCCGGCTCGTCGCGGAGGGGTTCCTGCCCGCGGGCGTGGTGGCGGGCAGCCCGGAATACCTGCGGCCCGTGCACGGCATCGCGCCGCCGGGCGGGCGCTGGCTGCCGATCTACGCGGCGGATGTCGGGCGCGGTCCCGACGGGCGCTGGCGGGTGCTGGCCGATCGGACGCAGGCGCCCTCCGGCCTCGGCTACGCCCTGGAGAACCGGATGGTGCTCGCCCGCGCCTTCCCGGACCTGTTCGCCGACCTCCACGTCGAGCGCCTGCCGGGCTTCTTCCAAGCCTTCCGGGCCGGGCTCGCCGCGTCCTGCGCCCGCAGCGACCCGCGCATCTGCCTTTTGACCTCGGGCCCCTACAGCAGCACCTATGTCGAGCAGGCCGCGCTCGCCCGCTATCTCGGCTTCCTGCTGGTGGAGGGCGACGACCTCGTGGTGCGCGACGGGCTCCTGCACGTGCGCACCGTCGCCGGCCTGAAGCGGGCCGACGCGGTCTGGCGCCGGATCGACGCGGATTACCTCGACCCGATGGAGCTGCGCTCCGACTCGCGCCTCGGCGTGCCCGGGATGCTCCAGGCCCTGCGGCAGGGCGGCACCGTGGTGGGCAACATGCCGGGCTCCGGCGTGCTCGAATCGGCCGCTCTCAGCCCCTACCTGCCCGCCATCGCCCGAGCGCTCACCGGCGAGGAATTGCGGCTCGCCGGCCCCGACACGTGGTGGTGCGGCGATCCGGACGGGCTCGGCCACGCCATGGCCAACCTCGACCGGCTGACGCTGCGCCCCGCCGCAACCCCGGTGCGCGGCCCGGAGCGCGATGCGATGCTGGCCGGACCGGCCCTCGACGCCGCCCGCGCCCGCGCGGTGGCGGCCCTGCGCGAGCGCCCCTTCGACTGGGTGGCGCAGGCGCCCGCGCCGCTCTCGACCATGCCCGCCTGGCAGGACGGGCGGCTGGCGCCGCGCCCCTTCGTCATGCGCGTCTTCGCCGCCGCGACGCCCGAGGGCTGGCGCGTGCTGCCGAGCGCCTTCTGCCGCGTGGCCGAGCATGACGGCGCCGACCCGAGCGAGATGCGCTCCGGCATCCGCTCCGCCGATGTCTGGGTGCTGTCGGACACCCCCGTCGACGCGCCGACGCTCCTGCTCTCCACCGCGCCGCGCATCCGCCGCATCGCCGGCCATCTCCCCTCGCGGGCGGCGGACAACCTGTTCTGGTTCGGGCGCTACCTGGAGCGGGCCGAGGCGGTGATCCGCCTCGTCCAGGCGCATCTGGGCGGTTTCGGCGGGGCGCTCGCCGCCGACGCCTCCGGGGAGGAGGGCGGGGCGACGGCGCTGGCCATCCGCGCGCTCCTGAAGGAATGGGGCTCGGTCGAGGAAGCGGATCTCCCGCCCGCGGCGCTGGCCCAGGAGGCGCTCTCCGGCAAGACGCGCTACGGCTCGGCGCTCGCCCACGTCATGGAGGCCCGGCGCATCGCCGCTTCCCTGCGCGAGCGGCTGCCGACGGAATCCTGGCGGGCGCTGGCCGACCTGCGCGACACCCTGGTCTATGCCGAGGCCTGGGCGCCGACCGAGGCGCAACTCTTCGGCAAGGCCGAGCGGGCGCTCGGCCATCTCGCCGCGCTGGCGGGCCTCGCCCACGAGAATATGGGCCACGGCACCGCGTGGCGCTTCGTCGATATGGGGCGGCGCGTCGAGCGGGCGATCAACACCTGCGTCTTCGCGCTCCGCTTCTGCGCCCCGGAGGCGAGCGCCGAGGATCTCGGCGTGACGCTCTCGCTGGCCGATTCCCAGATCGCCTACGGCACCCGGTATCTCACCGGCGTCAGCCGCGATGCGGTCTGCGACATGGCGGTGCTCGATCCCGGCAATCCCCGCTCGGTCGCCTATCAGGTGCAGGCGATCGTGGCCCATTTGGAAGCCCTGCCGGCGCTGGCGGCGGACGGGCTGCCCGAGACGCACCGCCGCCGGGCGCTGGCGCTGGCCGGCACGCTGCAGACGGCGGACGCCGCCGAGACCGACGGCGAGGCCCTGGAGCGCATCGAAACCGAGCTGGAAGGCCTCGCGGACCGGATCGCGAGCCGCTACTTCCCCAACGGCCCCGACGCCCTGCGGCCCGAGAAGCTCACGGGTCTCGCTTGATCTACACCTTGCGTCACCTGACGACCTACCGCTACGCCAAGGCCGTCCGCTCCGCGCGCTGCAACCTGCGTCTGCGGCCCCGCGACGGCGAGGGGCAGCGGGTGCTGGAATCCGCGCTCACGGTCACGCCTTCCCCGAAGAGCCGGCTGGAGCGGGCCGATTTCTTCGGCACCGACACGCTCACCCTGCTCATCGACGAGCCCCACCGCACCTTCGCCGTCGAGGCGGTCTCCCGGGTGGCGGTGGAGCGTCCCGTCCCGCCGGAGCCGGAGGCGGGCCCCTCCTGGGAGGCGGTGCGCGCGGCGGCTCTGCGCCTGCCGACGCTCGGGCCCGACGGGCCGGCCCATTACCAGTTCCCGAGCCAGCGCGTGCCGATCGTGCCCGCGGTGACGGCGTACGCCCGCGCCAGCTTCCCGCCCGGACGCAGCGCGCTGGGCGGCGCGATCGCGCTGATGCACCGCATCCGCAGCGATTTCCGCTTCGACGCCGAGGCCACCACCGTCTCGACCCCGCTGGCGGAAGCCTTCGCGCTGCGGGCCGGCGTCTGCCAGGACTTCGCCCACGTGATGATCGCCGCCCTGCGCGGCCTCGGCCTGCCCGCGGCCTATGTCAGCGGCTATCTCTGCACGCGCCCGCCCCCCGGCCGCCCGCGCCTGCGCGGGGCCGATGCCAGCCATGCCTGGGTCGCGCTCTGGTGCGGCGAGGGCTCGGGCGCGCGGGACGGCTGGATCGGCCTCGACCCCACCAACGATTGCGTGGTGCGCGACGAGCACATCGTCGTCGCCCGCGCCCGCGACTACGCCGACGTGGCCCCCATCGACGGGATCGTCTCCGCGGCCGGCGCGCAGAGGCTCACCGTCGAGGTCGACGTCGTCCCGGAGGACGAGGCCGCCTGACGGACGGCGCGACGATGGACTTGTCCCCCCGTTTGGGCTTAAGCCCGCAACCCGACACCAGCGCGGGACGGTTCGAGGGACATCAAGCCGTGGTTCAGTCGATGGCCGACGTGCGGGAGGCGATCTTCGTCTTCATCGCGGCCCGCAACCCGGGCCTTCCCCCCGGCTCGGTCACGGGGGCGACCTCGCTCGTGACGAGCGACGCGCTGGATTCGATCGGCATCCTCGACCTGATGATGCATCTGGGCGACCGCTTCGGCGTCGAGATCGACGAGGACAGCTTCGATCTGGCGAATTTCGCGAGCGTCGACACGCTGGCCCACTTCATCGACGACCGGCGCTCCGACGCCTGACCCCGCGATGACGCCGACGCTGCTGCACCACCTGCTCGAAGGAGCCGGCGCGGACGATCACCCGGCCATCGTGGACGGGGCGGATTGCCTGAGCTACGGCGCGCTCCGGGCGCGGGTCGCGGCGCTGGCGCAGCGCCTGCGCCGCCTCGGGCTGCGGCCCGGCGACCGGATCGCGCTTCTCCTGCCGAAATCGATCCGCGAATGCGTCGCGATCTTCGCGGTCGGCGCGGCGGGCGGCGTGTTCGTGCCGATCCACCCGTCCTTGCGCCCGCGCCAGGTCCGCCACATCGTCGCCGACAGCGGCGCGCGCGCGCTGCTCACCGATCCCGCCCACGCCGCCGGGCTGGAGGGCGCCCTCGACGACCTGCCGGGCCTCGCGATCCTCGACAGCGAGGACGGGGAGGGGGCGACGCCCCTGGCGCCCGGCGAGCCGGCCCCGCCGGGGCTCGCCGCGATCCTCTACACCTCGGGCTCCACGGGCCTGCCCAAGGGGGTGATGCTCTCGCACGAGAACCTCATCGCCGGCACCCGCATCGTGCGGACCTATCTCGGCATCGGCCGGGAAGACCGCCTCCTCTCGGTGCTGCCCTTCTCCTTCGATTACGGGTTGAACCAGCTCCTCACGAGCGTCGAGCAGGGCGCGCGGATCGTGCTGCTGACGCCCCGCCTCGGCGACGACGTGGTGCGGGCGCTCGAGGCCCACCGCATCACCCTGCTCGCGGGCGTGCCGACGCTCTGGACGCTGATGACGCGCGCCGCGCCGCATCTGGCCAAGGCGGATCTCTCGGCCCTGCGGGCGATCACCAATTCCGGCGGCAGCCTCGCCGTGCCGACCATCGAGCGCCTGCGCGCCCGGCTGCCGCACACGGCGATCGTGCTGATGTACGGCCTGACCGAGGCCTTCCGCTCGACCTACCTGCCGCCGGAGGAGATCGACCGGCGGCCCGACTCGATCGGCCGGGCCATCCCCGAGACCGAGATCTTCGCCGTGACCCAGGCGGGGCGGCGGGCACGGCCCGGCGAGCCCGGCATCCTGCACCACCGCGGCCCCACCGTCTCGATGGGCTACTGGAAGCGGCCCGAGGACACCGCCCGGGTGCTGGTGCCCGACCCGTTCCCGCGAGCGGGCCGGGAGCCGGGGCTGGTCTGCCGCTCCGGCGACCTCGTGGTGGAGGATGCCGAGGGCTTCTTCCGATTCATCGGCCGCGAGGACACGATGATCAAGACGCAAGGGTTCCGCGTCAGCCCGACCGAGGTCGAGGCGGCCCTGATGGAGACCGGCGCCTTCCGCGCCGCCGCCGTGATCGGCCTGCCCGATCCGAGCCTCGGCCAGCGCATCCACGCGGTGACCGTGCCGGCCGAGGACGCGCCGGGCACCGCCGACGTGCTGCAGGCCCTGCGCAAGGCGCTCGCCCCCCACCTCGTGCCCCGCACCATCGAGGCAGTGTCGGCCCTGCCGACCACGCCCAACGGCAAGGTCGATTACAAGCGCCTCACCGCCGAGCGGGCGGCCGCCGAGATCCGGGCCGATGGCTGACGCGCCCGACCTCGCCGCCGCGCTGATCGCCGAGAATTTCTCGCGCGACGGCGCGGGGGTTCTCCGTGTCGGCGCGGTGCCGCTGACCGAACTCGCAAAAGAATTCGGCACGCCGCTCTTCGTCTACGATGCCGGCCTGCTGCGGCGGGCCTACAGGGCGCTGCGCGCGGCTGTCGCCGGCTTTGCCGCAGTCGATTACTCGGTCAAGGCGAACCCGAACCCGGCGGTGATCCGCGTTTTCCTGGACGAAGGGGCGGGGGCCGAGATCGCTTCCGGCGCGGAGTTCGACGCGGCCGTGACGGCCGGGGTCCCCCCGGAAAAGATCCTGTTCGCGGGTCCGGGCAAGTCGGCGGCCGATCTCGACCGGGTGATCGCCGGGGGTATCGGCGAGATCCACCTCGAGAACCGCGAGGAGCTTCTTCGCGTGGCCACGACGGCCGAGCGCCACGGCGTGAGCGTGCGGGTGGCGCTCAGGATCAATCCCGGCGCAACCGCGCAGGGCGGGGCGATGCGCATGGGCGGAAAACCCTCGCCCTTCGGCTTCGACGAGGAGGAGATGGACGCCGCCGTCGCGGCGGTGGAGGCGCAAGGCCGCCTGCGCCTCGTCGGGCTCCACCTCTTTGCCGGCACGCAAGGCCTGAAGGCCGACACGCTGCTCGGCCAATGGGCCTACGGCCTCCGACTCGCCGCGCGGATCGCGAAAACAATCGGGCGGCCGCTGGAGACGATCGACCTCGGCGGCGGTCTCGGCATCCCGTATTTTTCGGGCGATGCGCCGCTCGACCTCGACGCGCTCCGCAGCGGGCTGCCGCCGCTGATCGAGACGCTGCGGAACGACCCGCTGCTGGCGGATGCCCGGGTGGTGCTGGAGCCCGGCCGTTACCTTGCCGGGCCGGCAGGCGTCTACGTCGCCCGGGTGCTGGCGGTGAAGGAATCCCGCGGCAGCCGCTTCGTCATCACCGACGGCGGCATGCATCATCACCTCGCGGCGAGCGGCAATCTCGGCCAGATCGTCAAGCGCGACTTCCCACTGGCGGCGGTGACGGATAGGGGGGGCGAGCGGGCGGCGACCGCGGTCGTCGGCCCGCTCTGCACGCCGCTGGACATGCTGGCCCGCGCCGCCCCCCTGCCGCCGCTCGCCGAAGGAGACCTCGTGGCCGTGCTGCAATCGGGCGCCTACGGGCTGACCGCGAGCCCAACCGGCTTCCTGAGCCACCCGACCCCGGCGGAGGTGCTGGTGGACGGAGCCGAGGCGAGGCTGATCCGGGCGCGCGGCTGACCGCAGCCGACGGGCCTATTCCGCGCGAAGTCCTCCTGCGCCCCTTCGCGCCGACGCCCAGCCCGGCCGCCTGCGCCGACGGGCGAGAGTTGCGGCCTGCCCCTTCTCCGGCGACACTCGTCGCGGCCAAACGGACCGGAAAGACGCCATCGTGTCTGCTGACCCCATCAAGGGACCCGCCTCGTATTTTCCTTCGATCGTGAAGAAGTACGGCCGACCGATCGAGGAATGGGAGCAGATCGTTCGCGATCACCGTCCGGCAAAGCACATGGAGCTGGTGGCCATGCTGAAGGCGACGCACGGGATGGGCCACGGTCACGCCAACGCGATCGTCGCGCACGTGCTCGCGACACGGGAGGGATAGCCGATCCCCGAGGCTGATACGGTCGCCGCTCGATTGAAACGGGGAGCGTCTCAGCAAGCCGGCGACCGAGCGACGTCCAAATCCGCCATCCCGAAGCGATCAACCGGTTTTGGTATGATACGATTTCCGGTTGATCGCTTCGGTCTATGCCTTCGTCCTTGCGAGGCTCAGCGAAAGCAATCCAGGGCGCGACCTTTCCTGAGACGCCACGCCCTGGATCGCTTCGCTGCCGCTCGCGATGACGGAGTAGGGCGAAGGCCGAGGCGATGGACCGGAGACGAGATGAGGCGGTCCGGCGCGAGCGCCGTGCCCGATCGTGTCCCGCCCCCTCAACCTTGCCGGCGCTCGAAGCGGAACGGGCGATGCCCGTCCGCGAATACCCGCATGTCGACCGTCCACAGGCCGCCGTCGTCGCCGTGCAGGCTGAAGTGGAGCGCGTAGCAGAGCGCCTCTTCCCCGGCGTGATCGCGGAACTCGACCTCGTCCAGCCACCAGGGCTCCTGCGCGCGGCCGCAGGCCTTCCCTCTATCCACGAAGAGATCGAGATAGGCCGAGGCCGCATCGCGAAGGCTCGCGAGCGAAGCGGTCACGACCGCCGCCAGCGCCGCCTGGGCGCGGCAGATCTCGCCCTTTTCGTCGCTCAGATAGACGCGGACGTGGTCGATCTGCCCGACCCAGCCCGCCGGTCCCATACGCGTGTACCGCACCCCCACCGCCTCACCTTCGAACCCGTGCCGTCCTCGAACATCAAAAAGCCCCGGCCTTGCGGCCGGGGCTGGAGTCGGTCTCGAACTTTTCCCGGAAGAAAGCTCAGAAGAACCCGAGCTTCTTCGACGAGTAGCTGACCAGCATGTTCTTGGTCTGCTGGTAGTGATCGAGCATCATCTTGTGGGTCTCGCGGCCGATGCCGGACTGCTTGTAGCCGCCGAAGGCCGCATGCGCCGGGTAGGCGTGGTAGCAGTTCGTCCAGACGCGGCCGGCCTGGATGGCGCGGCCGAAGCGGTAGGCGCGGGTGCCGTCGCGGGTCCAGACGCCGGCGCCGAGGCCGTAGAGCGTGTCGTTGGCGATAGCGAGCGCGTCCTCGTCGTCCTTGAAGGTCGTGACCGAGAGGACCGGCCCGAAGATCTCCTCCTGGAAGATCCGCATCTTGTTGTGGCCCTTGAACACCGTCGGCTGCATGTAGAAGCCCTCGGCGAGGTCGCCGTCGCGGTTGCCGCGGGCGCCGCCCGTGAGGCACTCGGCGCCTTCCTGGCGGCCGATATCGACGTAGCTGAGGATCTTCTCCAACTGCTCCGAGGAGGCCTGGGCGCCGATCATCGTGGCCGGGTCGAGGGGCGAGCCCTGCGTGATCGCCTCGACGCGCTTGATCGCGCGCTCGATGAAGCGGTCGTAGATCGACTCGTGCACCAGCGCGCGGCTGGGGCAGGTGCAGACCTCGCCCTGGTTGAGGGCGAACATGGTGAAGCCTTCCAGCGCCTTGTCGAAGAAGTCGTCGTCCTCGTTGGCGACATCGCCGAAGAAGATGTTCGGCGACTTGCCGCCGAGCTCCAGCGTCACCGGGATCAGGTTCTGCGAGGCGTACTGCATGATGAGGCGGCCGGTGGTCGTCTCACCGGTGAAGGCGATCTTGGCGATGCGCGGCGAGGACGCGAGCGGCTTGCCGGCCTCCAGGCCGAAGCCGTTGACCACGTTGATGACGCCCGGCGGCAGCAGGTCGCCGATCAGCTCCATCACCACGAGGATCGAGGCCGGGGTCTGCTCGGCGGGCTTGAGCACCACGCAGTTGCCGGCGGCCAGCGCCGGGGCGAGCTTCCACACCGCCATCAGGATCGGGAAGTTCCACGGGATGATCTGGCCGACGACGCCGAGCGGCTCGTGAAAGTGGTAGGCGACCGTATCGTGGTCGATCTCGGAGATGCCGCCCTCCTGCGCCCGCACGCAGCTGGCGAAATAGCGCCAGTGGTCGATGGCCAGCGGGATGTCGGCGGCGGTGGTCTCGCGGATCGGCTTGCCGTTGTCCCAGGTTTCGGCCAGCGCGATCAGATCGAGGTTGTCCTCCATCCGGTCGGCGATCTTGAGGAGGATGCGGGCGCGCTCGGCCGGCGCGGTGCGGCCCCAGGCATCCTTGGCGGCGTGGGCCGCGTCGAGGGCCCGGTCGATGTCCTGCGCGTCGGAGCGGGCGACCTCGCAGATCACCTTACCGGTGATGGGGGAGGTGTTCTCGAAGTAGCGGCCGGCCGACGGGGCGACCCACTGGCCGCCGATGAAGTTGTCGTAGCGCGCCGAGAAGGGCGACTTCGTCTTGGCGTCCGCCAGAAATTCGGGCTTGTTCATCGCGTTTCCTCCATTGCGCCAGATCGTGTGCGCGACGTCTTGGCTGTCGCATCGTCGTCTCGCGGGGAGCCGGCCGTAACCTGCCGGGACGATGCTTCAACGACCGCTCTTGTCGATTTGCGGCGAGAGACAAGAGTAACTGCCCCGCCGGATCAAGGTGGACTTTTGGCCAAAGCGGCTTCTGGCGGCCGCCCTTCGATCGCGTGTTCCGCGCCGGGTGCGGCGGGGCGACCGTCGGCGAGGACGGTCGCGGCTCCTTGAGTTAGACCCTTTCAGCCCCTCTGGCGACCCCGCCCTTTGTCCAGTGCGCGGGGCCGCGCGGGCGCGCCGTCGGGCAGGCGCGGAGCCTCGGTGTCGTAGCCGTTCTGGTGCAGGATCAGGCCCGTGGTCCGGCCCGCCTCGTCGGCGAGGAAGGTGATCTGCGCATCGAGCGCGCGCAGGAAGAAGGCGCGCTCGCCCTCGGGGAACAGCTCGTGGCGCGGCTGCCCGGTCGCCTGCGCGAACAGGCGCCCGTCCTGCGCCGTGACCGCGATCTCGCGGCCCGGCGCCAGCGCGAAGCGCCCGGCCAGGGCGGGAAGGCGGGAGCGGTCGATGGCGACCTCCCGGTGGGTGGCCGGCGGCGCGGCGAGCGCGGCCCGCGCCTCTTCCTCGGAGACACGCGGCCCGGTCCGGTCGCGGCCGTCCCGGTGCAGGATCACGCCGGTCGGCCTGCCGTCGGGCTCGGTCTCGAAGGTGAGGCGCATGTCGGCCACCCGGCTGACGAAGGTGCGGTCGCTCTCCGGCACGAAGGGCGTGGCCGGCTCTCCCGTGGGCCGGGCCGTCAGGCCCCGCCCGTCGCGGGTGACCGTGAGGAAGGCGCGCGGCCCCAGGCGGTAGGTGCCGGGGTAGCGGTCGAGGATCAGGTCTTCCAGCACGATGGCTTCGGGCGCCTCGTAGCGGCCGAGATGCAGCGCGGCGAGGTCGCGGGCGATCTTCTGGGCCGGCGCGGTCTCGGTGTTCGAGAGCACGATCACGCTGAGGCGGTCATCGGGATAGAGGTCGTTGATCGAGAGGAAGCCGGGGATCGAGCCGGCATGGCCGAAGACGCGGTGGCCGCTGCCCGGCTCGCCCGGTCTGGCGAAGGCGCGGGAGACGAACCAGCCGAGGCCGTAGCCGGTGCCGCGATCGTCGAACATCGCCGCCCGGGAAGCCTCCGAGAGCAGGCGGGTGCCGCCGAGCGCCTCGTTCCAGGCCAGAAGGTCGTCCACCGTCGCGTAGAGCGCCCCCGCGGCGTAGGCGGAACTCGCCGCCATCGGCACGGCGTTGCGCCACTGCGCCCGCCCGCGCCGGTAGCCGGAGGCGCGGCGCGGCAGGATGGCGGTGAGGTCGTCGTAGCCGGTCTCCTTCAGCCCCAGCGGCGTCAGGATCTTGTCGCGCAGGTAGTGCGGGTAGGGGAGGCCGGAGGCCGCCTCGATCGCCATGCCGAGCAGCACGTAGTTGGTGTTGCTGTACTCGAAGCGCTCGCCCGGCGGGAACAGCAGCGGCTCGCCCGCGACGAGCGCCACGATCTGCCCAGGCGTGTGATCGACCCGCGCGATCTGGTCATAATAGTTCGGCAGCGCCGTGAAGTTGATGATGCCGGAGCGGTGCTGGAGCAGGTGGCGCAGGCTCACCCCCTCCCAGGCCTCGGGCAGACCGGGAACGAGGCGGCGGACGGGATCGTCGAGCCCGAGCCGGCCGGCCTCCGCGAGGATCAGCACGGCGGCCGCGGTGAAGGCCTTGGTGAGCGAGCCGATGCGGAAATGGGTCTGCGGCGTGTTGGGAATTTCCCACTCGCGCTCGGCGAGGCCGTAGGCGCGGCGGAAGACCGGCTGCCCGTCCTTCGCCACGAGAACGACGCCCGAGAACAGCCCGGCCTCGACATAGGGCGCGACGAGCGCGGCGGCCCTGTCCGCGTAGGTCTCTCCGGCCCGCGCCGGGCTCGCCGCGGCAAGGTGGACGAGGAGGGCGACGAGCAGGAAGGGGATGAACACGATCGCGGGGCGGAGGCGTGCGGCGCGGCGGCGGGCATCGGCATGGCTCACGGGGCGATCGTCTCCTCGTGATCGGCGGGCGGGCGATTCAGAGGCCGGCTTTGCGGCCACGGCGTGGCGGTGCGTCGCTGCGGCAGCGCACGCCGCGGGCGATCCGGCGGATGCCATCAGGCCGGCGCGATCACGGTTTCGCCGCGACCCGTTGCGAGAAGCGCCCGGCGCAGCCGACGAGACCTCAGAGGCAACCGACCATGACGATCCACTCGCGCACCCTGTTCGCCGCATCCGTCGCGGCCTCCCTTGCCGCGGCGCCGATCCTCGGTGCCGCCCCCGCACTGGCCCAGAGCAAGCCACCGGCCAAACCCGCTGCCAGCCCGCCGGCCAAGTCGGACGCGACGTCCGAGGCGCCCGAGCCCGGCAAGGAGGTCGCCCTGACCCAGGGGCTGATCGACGGCCTGCTGACCGCTCAGCCCGAACTCGCCAAACTCTCCGGCGCGGCGCCCGACAAGCCGGACCCGAAGGCCGAGGAGAAGGCGCAGCGCGAGGCCGAGGCGATCGTGAAGCGGAACGGCTTCGCGAGCCTCGAAGCGTTTCAGGACACCAGCGACACCGTCGATGCGGTTCTGGGCGGCGTCGATCCCGAGACCAAGACCTATGTCGGCGCCTCCGCGCTCCTGAAGAAGCAGCTCGCGGCGGTCCAGGCCGACACGAAGCTTCCGGCCAAGGAGAAGGCCGCCGCCGTCAAAGAACTCAAGGAGGCCCTGGCCGAGGCCGAGCCGGCCCAACCCTCGCCGGGCAACATCGCCCTGGTGACGCAGAACTACGCCCGGCTCAGCGCGGTTCTGGGTGAGGGCGACGGCGGCGAGACGCGGAAATAGGCGAGCCCCGATCCCGAACCCTCCCCCTTCGGCGGGGAGGGGCGGCTCTCGCCGGACACCCAAATCACCCCCTCCGTTCCCGTCCGCTGCCGATCCCCGAGCGGCGGCATCGTCCGCTGAAAGCCTCTCCGACCGTGACAACCTCTTCCCGGCCCGCATCCGGCACTCCCGCCTCCGAGGCCGTGCCGGGTGGGCCGCCGGTGACGCCCCCCTGGTCGGGGCCGGGATTCGCCGAGTTCGTCGGCATCGTCGCCCTGATGATGGCGGTCACCGCCATGTCGATCGACAACCTGCTGCCGGCCTTCCCGCTGATCCAGGAGCGGTTCGCGGTCGCCGACCCCAACAGCCTGCAGCTCCTCGTCTACGTCTACATGATCGGCTTCGGGGTGGCGCAGATCGTCTACGGGCCGGTCTCGGACGCGCTCGGGCGGCGGCCCACCCTGCTGATCGGCCTCGGCATCTACACCGCGGGCTGCATCCTCTCGATGCTGGCGCCGAGCTACGAATGGCTGCTGGCCTCGCGGGTGATCCAGGGGATGGGCGCGGCCAGCGGGCGGGTGCTCTCGACGGCGATCGTGCGCGACCGCTTCTCGGGGCGCGAGATGGCGAGCGTGATGTCGCTCATCATGATGGTGTTCCTGATCGTGCCCATGCTCGGGCCGGCCATCGGCGCGACCATGCTGCTTCTCGGCTCGTGGATCTGGGTCTTCGTCTCGATGCTGGTGCTCGGCGGCGTGCTCGCGCTCTGGTTCGCCCTGCGCATGCCCGAGACGCTCCACCCCGAATACCGCCGCCCGCTCTCGCTCAGCGCCACGGGCCAAGCGCTGGCCACGGTGCTGCGCACCCGCATCGCCATCGGCTACGCCACGGCGCTCGGCCTGCTGACGGGCTGCATCATGGGCTATGTCGGCTCGGCCCAGCAGGTGTTCGACACCGGCCTCTACCACCTCGGCGGCCTGTTCCCCCTCGCCTTCGGCGCGGTGGCGGGCGCCATGGGCGCGGCAACGCTGATCAATTCGCGCATCGTGCGCCGGCTCGGGATGCGCACGCTCTCGCATGCCGGCATCACCGCCTTCACCGCGGTCGCCCTGGTGCAGGTCGGCATCGGCCTGCACTTCCAGGGTCACCCGCCGCTGTGGATGTTCCTGTCGGTGCTGGCGCTCAACCAGTTCCTGATCAGCTTCGCCCTACCGAACTTCAACGCGCTGGCGCTCCAGCCGCTCGGAGCCATCGCCGGTACGGCCTCCTCGTTCCTCGGCTTCTACACGACGATCCTCGGTGCCTTCTGCGGCTTCCTGATCGGGCGCGCCTTCGACGGCACGGTGATGCCGGTGGCCTACGGCTACGCCGCGCTCGGGGGGCTCGCGCTGCTCGTGGTCGCCTGGACCGAGCGCGGACGCCTGTACCGGGCGGGCGTTTCCGGTTGATGCCGCGATCCGCTTAACCGACGATTCAGGCTGCCCGCACAGGCTCCGGGAACCCTTCTCCCGTCGGAGCGTCCCCTCGTGTTCGGTTCAGCCCAGAACGGCGTGCTTCTCGCCGCCCGCCTCCTCATGGCCTCGGCCCTGCTGCCGACGGGCATCGCCCGGGCGCTCAACGTTTCCGGCTTCGCGGTGACGCTGGCGGGTGCCGGCTGCCCCGCCCCGAACGCGGTCGCGACGGCGGCCGTCATCGTGCAGGTGTTCGGGCCGCTCGCGGTGATCCTCGGGGTGATGCCGCGGATCACCGGTCTTGCCATGGCCGGGTTCGTGGCCGGCATGGCCGCGCTGCTGCACCCGTTCTGGCTCCAGGCCGGCGCGGCCGCGGTGACCGAGCGCACGTTCTTCCTCGCCGATCTCGGGCTGGCCGGCGCCTTCCTGATGTACGCGATGACCGGCCCCGGCGCCTGGGGCTGGCAGGGCTTCTTCCGCAGCGGCGACGCGCCGGCCCCGGCTCGAGCCCCCGCCAAGGCGCCGGCCCGGGCGAAGTCCGGCGGCGTCAAGCGGGCGGGCGGCCGGGCTCCGGCGCGGGCCGCGGCGTGACGGGCGCGAGAGCCTGAACCGATCCGTCGGCGGGGGTCGGCCCGCCGCGCGCGACCCGGCGCTGGCCCGACACCTCGGCGCCGGCATCCGGCGCCAGCCGCCGGAAGACGAGGAACGAGGCCGCCGAGATCACGGCCACGACCCCGAAGGCGACGGAGAAATCCGTCGCCTCGATCCCGGAATGGCCACGCCAGCCGGCGGCGCCTTCGAGCGCGAGGGCGCCGATCGAGACGCCGAGGCTGAGGGACAATTGCTGCGCCACGCTGGCGAGACTCGTGGCCGCGCTCATCTCGCGGGATTCGAGATCGGCATAGGCGATGGCGTTGACGCAGGTGAATTGCAGCGAGCGCACGCAGCCGCCCAGCAGCAGCACGCAGACGATGACCCAGTGCGGGGTTTGCGCCGTGAACAGCCCGTTGACCGCGAGAAAGGCCGCGGCGATCAGCGCGTTCGTCACCATCACCCGGCGGAAGCCGTAGGCGCGCAGGATGCGCGGGCCGACGATCTTGATGAGCAGCGCGCCGGCGGCGGCCGAGAAGGTGATGAGCCCCGAATGCAGCGGATCGAGCCCGAAGCCGATCTGGAGCATGAGCGGCAGCAGGAAGGGGATCGCCCCCGTGCCGATGCGAAACAGGCTGCCGCCGGTCACCGCCGCGCGGAAGGTGTGGTGCTTGAGGAGATCGAGCCGGATCAGCGGATGCTCGGTGGCCCTCGCATGGCGCAGGTAGAGGCCCACCAGCGCGAGGCCGCCGCCCATGCAGGCCCAGGAAACGCCGTCCGGCAGGAGGTGTCGCCCGGTCGAGGCAAAGCCCAGCATCAGCAGGGCGAGGCCGCCGCCGGAGAGGATGAAGCCGGCCACGTCCAGCGGCGGGCGCGTCTCCTCGCGGATGTCGCCGAAGTACAGGGTCGCGAGCACGATCCCGGCGAGCCCGATCGGGATGTTGATGAAGAAGATCCAGCGCCAGTCGGCGTAGGTGGTGATGAAGCCGCCCAGCGGCGGCCCGATGATCGGGCCGATCAGCGCCGGGATGGTGAGGTAGGCCAGCGCCCCCACGAGTTCCGATTTCGGCACGCTTCGCAGGATCACAAGGCGGCCCACCGGCACCATCATCGCCCCGCCCATGCCCTGCACGAAGCGGGCGGCGACGAATCCGGAGAGCGAGTTCGCGGCGGCGCAGGCGAGCGAGCCCGCCATGAACACGCAGAGCGCCGCGCGGAAGACGTTGCGGGCGCCGTAGCGGTCGGCGGCCCAGCCCGAGACGGGGATGAAGATCGCGAGGCTGACGAGGTAGGCGGTGAGCGCGAGCTTGAGGGCGATCGGGTCCGTCCGCAGGCTCGCCGCGATGGCCGGCAGCGCCGTGGCGATCACCGTCGAGTCGGTGTTCTCCATGAACAGCGCCGTGGCGACGACGAGGGGGACGATCTGGGCTGGACGCATCGGCAGGGACAAGCGCGGGGCGTGCGAAAGAGTTGCAGGCGTGAGACGCCGGAACCTGAAGGCGGCGCGGGGCGGGAATAAACAACGTGGCTGAACGGTCACAGCCCCCCGGGATGTGCCGGGCGGCACGTCTGCCAACCTTCCGGGAGCGGCCCCGTACAGCTAGGCTTCCGCCCGAAAAGAGACGCTGTCCGGCCGCTCGCGGCGGGATGCGCGTCCCCGAGCGCCCAGGGCGCCGGACCCAACATCCACGAAAGTGTCCGATGCTTCTGCGGTCGCCACGACGTCATCGCCTTCCCGCCCGTGCCGGGCGCCTCGCGCTGGCCGCGGCCCTGCTCGCCGGGGTCGCCGGCTGCGGCGACGTCGTCCTCACCGACGGCAGCTCGCTCTCGCGCCGCGACCAGTTCGTCACCAGCGATGCGGTCGCCTCCGAATCCAAGCTCTTCATCGACCCGACCCTGCCGCAGACCGTGCGCACCGTGCGCATCGTGCCGACCCGGTTCACCGCGGCGGTCTCCGGCCCCGGCCTGAACGAGGTGGAGCGGCGCGTCATCGCCAACGCCGCCGACCGGGCGCTCTGCTACGACCTCTCGCTGCGCTACGACGTGGTCTCGTCGGGCCGGGCCGACCTCACCGTCCGCTCGGCGATCACGCGGGTCGATCTCACCAACGTTCCGGCCTCCGGTGCGACCGTCGCCGCGACGACGGCCATCTCGGTGGCGGGCCAGGTCGGCGTCGGCTTCGCCAACTCGATCGGCCGGATTCCGGTGCCGCGGGTGCCGATCGGACTCGGCAGCCTGACCATCGAGGCGGAGGCGCTCGACGCCCGCAACCGCCAGCGCGCAGCAATGATCTGGGCGGGGGCGGCCAACTCCTTCACCAACCAAGCCCGGTTCTCCGCGGCCGGCGACGCCTACGATCTGGCGGGCGAGTTCGGCCAGGATTTCGGCTCCTACCTCGCCACGGGCAAGGACCCGTTCAAGGGCGAGCTGCAACTGCCGACCTACGACCGCATCCGCATCACCACGCTGGGCGAGGCGCCCCTCGACCCCGATTGCGAGGCCTTCGGCCGCGCCCCGGGCTTCGACGGCATGCTCGGCGACATGATCGGCCTGCCGCCGGACTGGACCGACAAGGGGCCGGGAATCTCCGCCGCCCGCTGAGGAACACTCTCCTCCGCCAGCGTGAGCGAAGCGATCCAGCCGCGCGACCCGTCCGGAAAGGTCGTGCCGCTGGATTGCTTCGGCATCGCCTCGCGAGGACGAGAGCGGCTCAGGCCGCCTCGAACAGCGGCACCGGGGCCATCTCCGGCACCCGCACCAGACCCTTGTCGGTGATGCGGATCTGCGGGATCACCGCGAGCGGGATCAGGTTGAAGCCCATATAGGGGATGCTGCAGCCGGCCCGCTCCCAGGCGCGCTTGAGGGCCTTCACCTCCTCAGCCACGTCGCCCACGCGCTTGTCGGAGATCAGCCCCGCCACGGGCAGCGGCACCATCGCGACGACCCGGCCCTCCTCGACGACGCAGACCCCGCCCCGGTGCGCGGCGATGGCGTCGAGGGCCGCGCGCATGTCGGCCTCGTTCAGACCCGCGACGATGACGTTGTGCGAGTCGTGACCGACGCTGCTCGCCACCGCGCCGCGCGTCAGCCCGAAGGCCGAGAGCAGCCCGTGGGCGACGGTGCCGACGCGGCCGTGCCGCTCGATCACGGCAACGTGGCAGAGGCCGTGCGCGGCCAGCGTCTCCGGCCAGTCGGCGCCGGGCGCCAGCGCGAGCCGCTCGTGGGTCAGCTCGATCCCCGGCAGCGTGGTGCGGATCGCGTTGACGGTGCAGGGGCCGGCGGGAAGAGCGGGGATCAGCGCGGGCAGCGGATCGGGCAGGCGCAGCGTGGCATAGGCCGGGGCCGGGTAGCGGTAGGGCCGGGCCAGCGCCGCCTCCAGAAGTGGGGTGGGCCGGCGGTCCTCCACCACGGGCTCGCCGCCGTACCACGTCGCCTGGGGCACGAGGTCGTCGTTCAGGAGCACGAGGTCGGCCCGGCGCCCGCCGCCCAGCCCGCCGATCTCCCCGTCGAGGCCGTAGCGGGTCGCCCCGTGCAGCGAACCCATCGCCCAGGCGGCGGGGCCGGGGATGCCGCGGGCCACGGCCTCGCGCACCACCCAGTCGAGGCCGAAGGCGAGCAGGTCGTCGGCATCGCGGTCGTCGGTGCAGGCGCAGACCCGCTTCCAGGCGGCACCGTACTCGGTCACCGTGCCGATCGCCCTGGGCAGCGAGTGCCAGGGGGTCGTGGGCGGGCCGCCGCGCAGGAAGATCCAGAGGCCGGCCTCCAGGAGGTCGTCGGCGATGTCGGCGTCGGTGGCCTCGTGGGTGTCGGTGACGCCGCTCGCCGCGTAGGCCGCCACGAAGTCGCGTCCGTAGACGTGGCCCGAGATCGGGCGCCCCCGCTCCAGGGCGGCGCGGATGATGGCGTGCGCCCGCTCGTCCCCGGCGGCGACCGCCACGAAATCCATCTTCTCGCCCAGCCCGATCGCCTCGGGCCAAGCGTCGAACAGGGCGGCGATCTTCGCGGCCGTGAGGTCGCCGCCCGCGGTCTCGAGGTCCGGCGTCGTGGCGGGCACCGTGCTCGGCACGGTGAGGAAGATGTTGAGGGGCGCCACGCGGGCATCCTCCAGCATCCATTCGACGCCGTTCACGTCCAGCACGTTGCCGATCTCGTGGCTGTCGCAGACGATCGTGGTCGTGCCGTTGATGAGCGCGGCCTCGGCGTAGGCGCAGGCCGTGACCATGCTGCTCTCGATATGCAGGTGCGGATCGACCAGTCCCGGCGCGATCAGGCCGCCGGCCACGTCGGTCCGCAACGCGCCGCCGCGATGCGTGCCGGCGGGCTTCACGGCGGCTATGCGCCCGCCCGCGATCCAGATCTCCCGGTCGGGCAGGATGCGCTCGGAATAGGTGGAGAGCACCCGCGCCCCGGTGATGACGCGGTCGGGCTCGGCGCGGCCGGAGGCGACCTCGGCGAGGCGCCGGGTCATCGCAGCCAGCGGCGCGACGGCGAAGCGGTTCAGGGGCGTTGCGGTCATCGGAACCTGCACCAAGCGCAGCGGTCGAAAGCGACCCGCAGGCATCGTGCCACGGAAGCCGCCTGCGGGGCACCCGGCGTCCCCGCCTCCGCTTGACGCGTCGTCATCGCGAGCGTCGGCGAAGCGATCAGCGGCGCGACATCTCCGAACAGGTCGCGCCCTGGATCGCCACGGCTTCGCCTCGCGATGACGGGCTGGCCATGACGGGGTGGCCATGACGGGGAACGGATGGATCTTCCGCGAACCGACGCTCGGGTCAGGCCTCGTCGTCCGCCTCGACCGTGCCGGACTGCCCCCGGAAGCCGGTGGCCAGAACGTAGAGCTCGCTCGAATCCGCCCGGCTCGCCGCCGGCTTGACGTGGCGCACGATCGCGAAGTCGCGCTTCAGCTCGGTCAGCAGGTCGCCCTCGGTGCCGCCCTGGAACACCTTGGCGAGGTAGGCGCCGCCCGGCGCCAGGATCTCGCGGGCGAAGGCGGCGGCGGTCTCGGCGAGCCCGATGATGCGCAGGTGGTCGGTCTTCTTGTGGCCGGTGGTGTTGGCGGCCATGTCGGAGAGGACGAGATCGGCCTTGCCGCCCAGAAGCTCGGTCAGGCGCTCGGGCGCGGACGGGTCGAGGAAGTCGAGGGTGATGAAGGTCGCGCCCGGCATCGGCTCGATCTCGAGCAGGTCGATGCCGACGATGCGGCCGCTCTCCCCGAGCGTGCGCGCCGCCACCTGCGACCAGCCGCCCGGCGCGGCGCCGAGATCGACGATCCGCTGGCCGGGCTTCAGCAGCTTGAAACGCTCGTCGATCTCGATGAGCTTGAAGGCCGCGCGGGAGCGGTAGCCCTCGCGCTTGGCCCGGGCGACGTAGGGATCGTTGAGCTGGCGCTCCAGCCAGCGCTTCTGGGACAGGGTGCGCCCGCGCCCGGTCTTCACCCGCTGCTTCAGGTCGCCGCGCAGGCCGCCCGTTCCGCCTCGCCGGTCGCTCATGGTCACCGTCCCTCTCAAGGACCCGTCCCTATCGCGGTCCGGCCGGCCCGTGAAGACCGGGGCTGTCTCAGCGGTAGCGGCCGCGGCGCCAGACGCCGTCCTCGCGCATCATGTTCATGAGCAGCCCCTCGCGCAGGCCCCGGTCGGCGATGCGCAGGCGCTCGGAGGGGAAGACCCGGCGGATCGCCTCCAGGATGGCGCAGCCGGCAAGCACGAGATCGGCCCGGTCGCGGCCGATGCAGGGATTGTCGGCGCGCTGCTCCAGGCGGGTGTCGAGCAGATCCTCGATCGCGTCGCTGACCTCCCCGTCGCTCATCCAGAGCCCGTCGACCCGCCGCCGCTCGTAGCGGGCGAGCCGCAGGTGCATGGCGGCGAGCGTCGTCACCGTGCCGGAGGTGCCGAGCAGGTGGAAATAGGGGGCCGTGGCCGCGGCCGCCGCGCGGATCGCGAAGGGGGAGATCAGGTCGCCGACCTCCTCCACCATGCCCTCGAAGGTGCGCCGGGTCACCTCGGTGCCGCCGTGGCGTTCGGCCAGCGTCACCACGCCGACGGGCAGCGAATCCCAGGCGCGGATGCGCAGGGTGGGGTCGGTCGAGGGGTTGGCCGCCGCCCCGTCGAGCCAGGCGATCTCGGTGGAGCCGCCGCCGATATCGAAGATCACGACCGATTCCGCCCGCGGGTCGGCCAGGGCGGCGCAGCCCGTCACGGCGAGGTAGGCTTCCGTTTGCCGGTCCACGATCTCCAGGTCGAGCCCGACCTCCGCGCGCACCCGCGCGACGAACTCGGACCCGTTGACGGCGAGCCGGCAGGCCTCGGTGGCGATCACCTTGGAGCGGGCCACCGCGCGGGCCTTCATCTTGCCGCGGCATATGCGCAGGGCCTCGACGGTGCGCTCGATCGCCGCCTCGGTGAGGCGGTTCGAGGTGCCCAGGCCCTCGCCGAGCCGGACGATGCGGGAGAAGGCGTCGATCACCCGGAAGCCGTTGGGCGTGGGCTCGGCCACCAGCAGGCGGCAATTGTTGGTGCCGAGGTCGAGCGCCGCGTAGGCGTCGCGGCGGCCGTGACGACCGGTCTCCTGGCGGCTGGCCTCGTAGCGCGGGGGATAGGCCTCGATCGGGCGTCCTCCCGTGATCGCGCGGGAACCCTCCCGCGAGGTTTGCGGGTCGGCGGGGCGGGCCGACACAGCGGCGGCGCTCTCATCCCTCATCGAGGCGGCCGAACTTCCTGGCGACGCGACCCAGCAAGACGCCGGGCCATCGTGGCTCCAAGGCTACAGGCGTTGTTCCGCAACTGCAAAGGCTCGATTGCCGGCACCGCACGATTTGCCGCGAGGAATGGTCCCGGCTGAAGCTGCGACGGAGGCCCTCAGCCCGGCTTTTGCTGCGGCCCGGTGCCGCCGGCGGAATAGCTGCGGCCCTTCCACACCCCCTTGCCCGCGCGGCCCGGGCGCAGCAGCACGTTCCACTGGATCGCGAGCGCGGTGCAGATCGTGGCCGGGTGCAGCGGGATCGTCGCCGGCGGCTCGGCCACCACGAGCGTGATGGCCGCGCGGGTCGCCAGGGAGACGAGGGCGGCGCCCGCGGCCACCAGGGCGGCGCCGTCCGCCCCGAGGGCGAGCGCCAGGACGAGGATCAGCCAGGGCAGAACGTGACCGCCGAACAGCAGCGCCGTCCAGACGGGCAGCGCCCGGGGCGTCGCCATGCCCTCGTGCGCGTTCTTGGAGAAGCCGGCCCAGGACTGGGCGAAACTCCGGTACATCCGGCAGGCGGCGAGCGCGTGGCCGGCGACGAGATCGGTGCGCAGGCCGCGCTCGCGGAACAGCCGCGGCAGGCGCACGCCGTCGTGGAGCGAGGTGCGGATCGCCCCGTGCCCGCCGGTCGCTGCGTAGGCCGCGCGCTCGATCAGGATCATCTGCCCGCAGGCCGCCCCCAGCGCGGGCGTGGGCAGCGCCCGCATCAGGCCGAAGGGCAGGTAGCCGATGAGCAGGAAGTCGATCATCGGCACGGTCAGGCGCTCGCCGAGGCTCTCCATCACCTGCCGCGGCACGCCGCTGACGAGATGCGCCCCGCAGGCGCCCGCATAGGCGGCCAGCGCCGCCGCCCCGTTCGGGGCCAGCGTCACGTCGGCGTCGAGGAAGAGCAGGTGCCCGCCCCGGGCCTCGCCCGCCAGCACCGTGCAGGCGTGGTTCTTGCCGGTCCAGCCCTCCGGCAGGGTGGGCACGGAGACGAGCCGCAGGCGCGGGTCGGAGCGGGCGAGCCCCGCCACGATGGTGGCGGTCGCGTCGGTGGAGTGGTCGTCGCCAACCAGAACCTCGACGGCGATGCCGGCACTGGACAGCGCCGCGCGCACGGTGCCCTCGATCACCGCCGCCTCGTTGCGGGCCGGGATCAGGATCGAGACGAGGCCGTCGCTGCGCAGCGGCGGCTCCGGCGTGCGCAGGATCGCGAGGTTGGCCGCCGTCACCGCGGCCGGCAGCAGGGCGAGCGCGAGGCTCACGATCGCGAGGACGAGCAGCGCAAGCGTCATCGCGGTCGTGTCTCCTGCCCCGGAGGGCGATCCCGGTGGCCGGGCTCGAAGCGGCGGCCGGTGAGGGCGGCCGCGAGCCGGCGCCAGCCGTCATAGACCCCGCCGACGCCGCGCCGGCCGGCGAGCAGCGCCTCGAAGGCGGCGGGGTCGCGGGCGATCACGTCCGCCGAGAGCCGGTCGAGGGTGGCGGTCAGCGCGTCCTCCAGCCGGGCGAGGCGCTCCGGACGGGGCAGGGCCAGGAGTTCGTCAGCCGTGAACGGCGCGCCGAAGGCGAGGCAGGCTTCCGCGCCGCGCTCGTCCCAGAAGGCGTACTCGATGGCGAGCGGCAGGACCGTCGCCCCGGGGGCGATCTCGGGCAGGCGGGCGACGCCGGGCTTCAGCCCGAGCGGCCGGGCGCGCACGTCGGCGAAGCGGCCCTGGGCGGTGATCCAGAGCACACGGCCGGGCTGCCCGAGGATCGCGCGGCAGGCGGAGAGGAATTGCGCGCCGCCCCGCGCGCTGTCGAGATCGACGGGAAAGGCGCCCATCCTGCGGAAGATGCCGTACTTCTCCAGCATCGCGGCCTCGATCGGCGCGAAGCTCTCGCGCTCCGGGAACAGGCGCTCGGCCGCCACGATCAGGATCGCCGCATCCCACCACGCCGGATGGTTGCAGTAGATCACGAGCGGCGCCCGCCCGTCGATGCCGGGCGGGCGGCCCCAGCGGGCGATCCGCAGGGCATTCATGTGGCGCCGCACGAAGCGATCGAAATAGGCGCTCATGAACCGCCAGAGCGGGGCCGAGCGCTCCGGCGGGGCTGGCTTCGCCGGCACGGCGAACGGCCTCAGGCGCTCTTGCGCAGCTCCGGCTCAGCCTTGCCGGGCAGATTTTGGCCGCGCAGATCCTGGTCGAGGGCGTCGGCCGCGATCCAGCCGGACATCATCACCATGGGCATGCCGGGCCCGGGATGGGCGGCGCCGCCGGCGAGGTAGAGGCCGCGCACCTCCCGCGAACGGTTGCCGGGCTTGAAGGCGCCCATCATCCGCCCGTGCGAGGCGAGCCCGTAGATCGCCCCGTTCAGAACCTTGTAGCGGTCGTGGATGTCCTGCGGGGTGAGGTGGCGCTCAAGCACGATGCGCTCCTCGAGATCCGGCATGCCGCCGGTGCGCTTGAGCTTCTCCAGGATGGTCCGGCGATAGGCCGGGAACATCTTCGACCAGTCGTGGTGGGGCCGCAGATAGGGCGTGTGGACGAGGACGTAGAGCGCCTCGCCGCCCTCCGGCGCCACGCTCGGATCGGTGGAGGAGGGGGCCGCGAGATAGGCGGTCGGATCGGGGGCCGGCTCGCCCTTGCGGTAGATGAAGTCGAACTCCTCCTCCGGATCGCGGGAGAAGACGAAGTCGTGGTGGTTGAGGTGCTCGTAGCGCTTGTTCAGGCCGAGATAGAGCACCACGCCCGAGCAGGCCGGCTCGAAGCTCTTCTTCTCGTAGGACTTGCCGACCTCGCCGCCGACGAGTTCGCGGTATGTGCGCACGGAATCCATGTTGGAGATGACGGCGTCGTAGGGCGCGATCCCGTCGCGGGTGCGCAGGCCGTGCAGGCGTCCGTTGGCGATGTCGAGACCCAGAACCTCGTCGGCCGGCTTCATCGTGGCGCCGAGTTCGCCCGCGAGCTTCATCAGCCCTTCCGCGACGGCGCGGGTGCCGCCCATCGGATACCAGACTCCTTCGGCCGTCTGCATGTGGGCGATGGCGCAGAGCACCGCCGGGGCGCCGTAGGGCGAGGAGCCGACATATTGCACGAAGTGGTCGAGCATCTGGGCGAGGCGCGCATCCTTGACCTTGCCGCGGATGGTGCTGGCGACGGTGGCGTGCATGCGCAGGGACAGCACGTCGCGCAGCGTGCCGGGATTCATGTTGGCGCGCAGGTCGATCGTGTCGAACAGGTCCTGCACCGCCTTCCAGAAGAAGAAGCGCTCGGAGACGCCGTGCAGGTGCTCGGAGACGGCGATGAACTTCTTGTAGCCCTCGCCCACCCCCTGGCCCGGCGCGAAGCGGTCCATGGAGGCAGCCATGGCATCGACGTCCTCGATGAGATCGACCTGGGAGCCGTCGTCGAAGAAGCAGCGCCATTGCGGGTCGAGCCGGCGCAGATCCATGTAGTCGTGCACCGAACGCCCGGCCTCGGCGAAGATCCGCTCCAACACGCGGGGTACGGTGAGGATGGTCGGCCCCATGTCGAAGCGGAAGCCGCCCTCGTGCAGCACCGCGGCCTTGCCGCCCATCCAGGCGTTCTTGTCGTAGACGGTGACGCGATGCCCGCGGGCCGCCGCCACGCAGGCCGAGGCGAGACCGCCGAGCCCGCTGCCGATGACCGCGACCGAGGAACCCTGGCTCATTGGAAACGCGTCTCCCGGGGCCCGAACAGGGCCTTCATGGCAAAGCTAGATGCCGGACGGGGCGGGTCAACGTGCCACCCGGTCGCGCTCCCGCCCTTTCACACCCCGGATTGTGGATAGAAGCGCCAGGAAGTTGCCGATTTCCCGCCGCCGCTGGCCGGATTCGAGGATGTCGGTGCCGAGACCGAGACGCCAGGCGCGGTGGCGGCGCGAGAGGCCCTCGCTCCCGGCCAGCTCGGCGATCTCCCCGGCATAGGCCTCGACCGCGGCGCGATCCGGGGCGAGCCCCTCGCTGACGACCTCGTCCGCGCTGAGCCGCAGCATCGCGGCCAGTTCGTCGAGGTCGGTCTCCGGATGGTACTGCGTGCCCCAGAACAGGCCGCGGCCCCGGCGGATCTCGATCGCCTGTACGTCGAGGACGGCGTTGGCCGCCAGCACGCGCGCGCCGGGCGGCGCCCCGGTCACGGCGTCGAGATGGATCGCGGGCGCGTCCCAGGCCGATCCGCGGCCGGCGAGCAGGGGATGCGCGCCGCCCTCATCGACCGGGGCGATGCGCCGGGCGAAGCCGTATTCCGGCCCACGGGGATTGCGGCCGACCTCTCCGCCGGCCACGGCGGCGGCGACCTGCATGCCCCAGCACGAGCCGAACACGGTCAGCCCGGCCTCGAATGCCGCGCGCATCAGCGCGAGTTGGCGCTCCACCGCCGGGCCGCCATCGGCGAGCCGCAGGGTCGAGCCGGTGAGGACGAGGCCGTCGAAGGCGGCAAGGTCGGTGCCGCGGGGCAGGGCGGCCTCGAGGCCGGCATCGGCCGGGTTCACCAGCGTGCAGGCCACCTCCGGCGCGAGATCCTGCACCACCGCCGCGAAGGCCTGCGAGGTCGTGCGCCCAACGGCCGCCTCCCGCTTGGCGCGGCCGTCGCGGTCGTTGCCGTCGGCGATCAGCAGGCGCAGCATCGTATGGGTCATGAGGCTCGAGGTCGTTCCGGCAGGGATCGGGTCCGATCGGCCTGCCTGTGCCCGATCCCGCCGCTCCGGTCGCGGGTGCCGGTCGCCGCGAGGCGATACGCCTCAGACGCGCCTGCGCCCGACCACGCCGACCGCCACCGCCAATCCCGCGGCGGCCAGGCCCGCCAGCACGCCCCAGGCGGGCAGCGCGGCGGCGGCGCCCTCGCCGAGGGCGGTCTGGTAGGCCTCGATCGCCCAGGCGTTCGGGGTGAGCCAGCCGGCCTGCTGCAGCCAGGGCGGCATGAGGAAGCGGGGCACCATGCTGCCGCCCACCGCCGAGAGCAGCAGCACGCCGAAGGTCGCGGCCAGATGCGCCTGCTGGCGGGTCGCCGAGAGGGCGCAGGCGGCGAGCGCCAGGCCCGCAGCCATGGCCGAGACGAGCGCCGAGGTGACGAGCCAGCCGATCCAGTGGGCGCTGATGTCGACGCCGTGCAGGAGCGCGGCCGCCGAGAAGATCAGCCCGGCCTGCACCACGCCCTGCCCAAGCAGGAACAGGAACTTGCCCATCACGATGACCGGCAGGCCGCCGGGGCCGGCGGCAAGGCGGTCGGCCAAGCCGCCTTCGCGCTCGTCCACCAGGGAGAGCGCCCCCTGCATCGCGGCAAACAGCAGGAACACGGCGGTGATGGCGCCCGCGTAGTAGCTCACCCGGTCGTTGCCGCGCCCGCGGGCGGTGGTGCGGGTCTCGACGAGGCGGGCGAAGGAGAAGGGCTCCTTCTTGGCGCGCTGCTCGGCGAAGGCCTCGTCGAGGAAGGCGCGCTCGTCGGCGCCGATCTTGCCGGAGCGCTCCACGTCCGCGACGATGCGCGAGAGCACCACGTCGGGCAGAGCCTCGTTGAGGACGCGCTGGAGCTGGCCGAGCGCGATCGGCGTGGCCAGCGCCCGGGAGGGGTTCTCGATCAGCAGAACCGGCTGCCCGGCGGCATTCGCCCGCGCCGAGAGGTCGCCCCGCAGCACCAGCGCCACGTCGACCTCGCCGCGCCGGACGGCGGCGATGGCGGCCTCTTCCCCCGTTCCCGGAAGGCGCTCGATGCGCAGGCTCGGGTCTGCTTCGAGCGCGCTCACGAGGCGCTGCGTGGTGGCGGTTCGAGCAAGGTCGGCCAGCCCGAGATGGATGCGGATGCGGTCGCCGATCGCGCCGGAGAAGATCGCGGCGAAGATCACGAAGATCACGGTCGGCAGCACGAAGGCCATCACCAGAGCCGCGCGGTCGCGCAGCAGCGAGAGCCACATCACCCGGAAGGCCGCCGCGATCATGCCGCCGCCCCGCGATCCGGCGCCAGCGCATCCCGGTAGAGGGTTTCGAGGCCGGGGCGGCGCACGCGGATCTCGGTCGCCGGCACGCCTTCCGCCCGCAGGGCGGTGAGCAGGGCCGCGCCGTCCAGCCCGCCCGCGGCGCCGTGGTCGGCCCGCCAGAAGCGCGGATCGGTCCCGTGCGGCGAGAACCCCGTTCGGCGCAGGGCCGCCTCGGCCGCGGCGTCGGGCGCGCCCTCCAGCACCGCCTCGTGCTCGGGCGGCGCCTCGTTGAGCGGGCGCATCAGCGCGGCCAGGGCGCCCTCGCGGCGGATCCGCCCGTCGGCGACGATGGCGACCCGGTCGGCCAGCCGCTCGGCCTCGGAGAAGTCGTGGGTGCTCAGGACGAGGCCGGCGCCCTCCGCGCGCAGCTTCGCCAGCACGGCGTGGATCGCCGCGCGCGCTTCCAGATCGACCCCCTGCGTCGGCTCGTCGAGCAGGATCAGGTCGGGGGCGGCCAGCAGGCTCGCGGCGATGTTCACCCGGCGCTGGTAGCCGCCCGAGAGCGTGGCGACCACCTGACGCCGCACGGCGTCGAGGGCACAGCGCCCGCTCACCGCCTCGACGGCCCGGCGCCGCTCCCCGCGCGGGAGCCCGGCGAGCCGCGCGAAGACGTCGAGGTTCTCGCTCACCGTGAGCCGCGGATAGAGCGCGATCTCCTGCGGCACGAAGCCGATCCTCTCGCGCACCGCGCGATCGGCATGCGGATCGCCGCCGAGAACGCGCACGGAGCCGGCATCGGGCTTGAGCCGCCCGGCGAGCAGGCGGATCAGGCTGGTCTTGCCGGCACCGTTCGGCCCGAGCAGCGCCAGCGTCGTGCCGCGAGAGAGCGCGAGATCGACGCCGCGCAGGGCCGGGCGGCCACGATAGGCGAGGGCGGCGCCCTCGACGCGGGCGAGGGGCGGGGCGGCGGGGGCCATCACCGGCCGGTCAGCGACGCGGCAGCGGGCGGGCGAGACGCACCCGGATCGAGGCGCCGGGCTCGCGCAGGGCGAAGCTCGCCTCGGCGAAATCCGGTCTGGCCCGGCGCCCGACCGCGCCCGAGAAACCGTAGGGCTCCAGCGGCAGGCCGAGCCCCGTGCGGTCGAGCCGGCCGTTGCCGTCGCTGTCCTGGAAGGCGGCGACCGCCCAGATCCCGGGGGATATGCCGGTGAAGACGAAGCGCGACTCGGCCCCGCGGGCCGGGGCGCTGCGGCCGACCGGGCAGGCGGCCTCCGACAGGCCGCCCTGGCAGAGGGTGACGTAGACTTCGCCCGCGCCCGGCTCGGCCCCTTCGACGACGACCTCCACGCTCGCGGCCCGCGCCGGGCCGGCGAGCACGGCCAGCGCGGCGAGGCTCGTGAGGGCGCGCCTCAACTCGGGTCGCCCTGCGTGGCGAGCGGCGAGGTGCCCGGAAGGTCCGCCAGGATCGCGGGGGCCTTCTCGCGGGCGAGATCCTCGATCAGCAGGCGCGCGGAGATGCGCGCGCCCTCGTAGATCACCGGAAGGCCCGAGCCCGGATGCGTGCCGCCGCCGACGAGGTAGAGGCCCGGCCCGAAGCGGTTGTGGGGGCGGAACCATAGCATCTGGAGCAGGTCGTGGGCGAGGTTGAAGGTCGCGCCCTCGTGCACCGCGAACGCGTCGCGCCAATCGCGGGGATCGACCACGCGCTCGTAGCGGATGCGGCTCTCCAGGTCGGGAATTCCGAGCAGCTTCAGCCGCTCCAAGATCAGCTGGCGGTAGGAGGGACCGACCGCCTCCCAATCGATGCCGGATTTCAGGTTCGGCACCGGCACCAGCACGTAGAGCGCCGTGTGGCCGGGGGGCGCCATGCCGCCATCGGTGAAGCCTGCGTGCTGCACGTAGATCGAGGGCTGCATCGGCAGGGTGCCGCCGGTGATCTCGGTGATGTTGCGCTCGTACTCCTTGGACAACAGGATCGTGTGATGGCCCAGGCTCTCGGGCATTTTGCCCTCGATGCCGAGGTAGAGCATGTAGGTCGAGCAGGAGAGGCGGGCCTTGCCGATCTTGGCATCGCGCCAGCGCGGACGGCGCTCCTCCGGCACGAGATCGCGGATCACCTTGGCGAAATCGCCGTTCACGACCACCGCGTCGGCCTTCAGCGTCTCCCCGCCGACGACCACGCCGCAGGCGCGCTTGCCCTCGAACAGCACCCGCTCGACGGTCTGGCCCAGGCGGATGTCGACGCCCATGCGACGGGCGAGCCCCGCCATCGCCTCCGAGACCGCGCCGCAACCGCCGACGGGGTGGTAGACCCCGTGCTCGTATTCGAGGAACGAGAGGATCGTGAACAGGCTCGGGCAGCGGAAAGGCGACATCCCGAGGTATTTGGTCTGGAACGAGAAGGCGAGGCGCACCCGCGGATCGGCGAAGTAGCGCCTGAGATCCCGGTCCACGCTGCGGCCGGGATGGAGATGGGGCAGGGCGGCGAGCATCGCCGGGCTCGCCATCGACAGGACATTGTCGAAGGGCTGCTCCAGCACCGGCTTGAAGTAGTTCAGCTTGGTCCGGTTCTCGGCGAAGAACTTTTCCACGTTCTCGGCGTCCGCCGGGGCGAGGCGGGCGATCTCCTCCTTCAGCCGCGGCACGTCGCCGGTCGCGCGGATCTGGCCCGAGACGCCGTCCTCGCCCTCGAAGACGAGATTGTATTGCGGGTCGAGCCGCTCCAGGCGGACATGGTCCTCCAGGCGCTCGCCGCAGGATTCGAAGATGTCGGCGAGGATCTGCGGGTAGAGGAAGAAGGTCGGGCCGATGTCGAAGCGGTAGCCGCCCGGCGCTTCGACGGTCTTGGTGCGCCCGCCGACCGCCGCGTCGCGCTCGATCAGCGTGACGTGCAGGCCGGCCTTGGCCAGGAGCAGCGCCGTGGCAAGCCCTCCCGGCCCCGCCCCGACGACGATGACGCGACGGCCCGACAGGGTGCGCAAACCTTCACGCGACTTCAACAACGCCCCAGGGCTCCTCGATCGGCACGAAAACGTGAGGGCCAATCTTGGCCGGAAGCGCGCGGCCGGCAAGTCGCGCGGATTGTCGCGCGCGATTTTCCTGGGCCGTGTCGGGTTCCATCCCGGATCACGTCCGACCACGCCGCCGAAGCGGCACGACCGCGGCGGCGCCGATCTGGGGCCCGGTCTCGGCGTCGAGATCGGGCACGGCGATGATCGGCGCGCCGCGCAGGTCGCGGCGCATGACGATGGCGCCGCGCTCCTCCAGATAGCCGAGCATGCGCCGGGCGCGGCCCGCCGAGCTCGTGCCGTAGGCTTCGGCGAGCGCCGCGTCGGAGGGGCAGGGCGCGTTCTGAAGCGCGGTGCGGGCGATGAGCAGGAACAGCCCGGCGAGATCCTCCGGCAGGCCGGCGGCGATCCCTTGCGCCCGCTCCCAGGCCGGCCCCTCGGCCGTCGCGTGGTCGACGCCGGCGCGGGCCACGGCGAGCCGCCGCTTGAACTCGGGCAGACCCATCGCCTCGCCGCCGATCCGGCGGATGCGGCAGCGGACGGTGAAGTCCTGGTAGAGGGTCGCGGGCGTGCAGGCGGCGGCGTCCGAATCCGCCAGCACGGAGGCCAGGACCTCGGCGATCGCCGCCTCGCGCTCGGCCGGGTCCATCGGCTCCTCCTCCGGCAGATCCTCGCGCACCGGCGGCCGGTAATTGGCGAGCTGGACCAGCACGTCGGGCCCGGGGGCGCGCACGGGCTTGGGTCGGGGGCTGAGCGGCGGTCGCGCCTCCTCCTCGGGGGAGGCGGTGAGGATCAGGGCACGGGCCTCCTCGCCCATGGTGGGCAGGGGCAGCAGGGCAGGGGCGGCGTTGCGGCTCTCCGTCACGGTCGGACCGATGGCGATGGGCAGCGGGCGCTTCGAGATCGCGGGCCCGAGGCCCACGAAATGGCCCCGCGCGAGATCGCGAAAGGTCTCGGCCTGGCGCCGGTCGAGGCCGAGCAGATCGGCGGCGCGGGCCATGTCGATGTCGAGGAAGGTGCGGCCCATCAGGAAGTTCGAGGCTTCCGCCGCGACGTTCTTGGCGAGCTTGGCCAGACGCTGCGTGGCGATGATGCCGGCGAGCCCGCGCTTTCGCCCGCGGCACATCAGGTTGGTCATGGCGCCCAGCGAGAGGCGGCGGGCCTCGTCGGAGACCTCGCCCGCGGCGGCGGGGGCGAAGAGCTGCGCCTCGTCCACCACCACCAGCATCGGGTACCAGAGGGATCGGTCGGCATCGAACAGGCCGCCGAGGAAGGCGGCGGCCGCGCGCATCTGGTCCTCGGCGTCGAGCCCTTCGAGCGAGAGCACGACCGAGACCCGGTGCTCGCGCACCCGGGCGGCGATGCGCAGAAGTTCGGCCTCGTTGCCGTCCGCCTCGACCACGACGTGGCCGTAGCGCTCGGCCAGCGTGACGAAATCGCCCTCCGGGTCGATGATCGCCTGCTGCACGAGGCCCGCGCTCTGCTCCAGCAGGCGGCGCAGCAGGTGCGACTTGCCCGACCCGGAATTGCCCTGGACGAGCAGGCGCGTCGCGAGCAGCTCGGTGAGGTCCATCGTCCCGGGCCTGTCGCCGGCCCGCCCCAGATCGATCTCGTAGCCCATCCCGTTCCCCGCTGGCGCCCTGGCTGTCTAACATGGGCGGGCGGGGCAAGGTCCGCGGCGGGGCGGGCCGTCCACAGGCGGGAGGCCGCACCCCACCCCATCGCCCGCGGCAGCGAAGCGATCCGGGGGCATGACCTCTTCGGATCGTGCGGAGCGCTGGATGGCTTCGGCTCCGCCTCGCCATGACGAAGCGGGTTCGCCGCCGGCTCAGCGGCCTTCGCAGGCGACCCTACTTCCGAGCCGCCGCCCGGCCAGATGATGCAGCGCGATCGCCCCGGCCGTCGCCACGTTGAGGGAGTCGAAGCCCGGCGCCATGGCGATGCGCACCCGGCGGGCCCGCGCCATCAGCGCGTCGGGCAGGCCCGGCCCCTCGGTGCCGAGCAGCAGCAGCGTGCGGGCCGGCGGTTCCAGCGCGTCCAGCGTCTCGACGCCGCCGGGCGTGAGCGCCAGCGGCGTGAGGGCGTGGCGCTGGGCGAGATCCAGCAGCGCGGCACCGTTCGCCGCGCGGGCGAAGGGGATGGTGAGCGCCGCGCCGGCCGAGACGCGGATCGCCTTGCGGTAGAGCGGATCGCAGGTGGCGGCGTCGAGCCAGACCGCGTCGGCGCCGAAGGCGGCGGCGTTGCGGAACAGGCCGCCGACATTGTCGTGGTTGGTCAGCCCCACGAGGCCGATCACGAGGGCCGGGTTCGGCGCAGGCGGGATCAGCGTCTCCGGCGCCGGCTCCTCGCCGCGCAGGCCCACCGCCAGCACGCCGCGATGGATCGGGAAGCCCGCGACCGCGCTCATCACGTCCCGGCCGGCGAGGTAGACCGGCGGCCCGCCCTCCCGGAACAGGTCCGCGAAGGCCGGCCAGCGCTCGGGCGCCAGCAGCACCGATTCCGCCGCGAAACGGGCGCGGGCCGAGAACAGCATCCGCAGGGTCACCTCGCCCTCGACGATGAAGCGGCCCTGCCGCCCCACGAGGTCGCGCTCGCGCACGGCCCGGTAGGCGGCGAGCCGGGAATCGTCCGGGTCGTCGATGGCGATCGGTTCGGGCACCGGTGGCCTACGCCCGGCCGCCGCCCATGCGCATGGCAAGCGGGTCCGCCTCTTCCTTCTTGGGCACCTTCACCAGGGCCTCGCCGTCGAGCACGACCTCGTCGCCGACGGAGCAGGTGCAGGCCAGCCGCGCCCGGCGGCGCTCGGGGATCAGCTCGGCCACCTCGACCTTCACCTCGACGATGTCGCCGATGCGCACGGGCGCGCGGAAGTTCAGAGTCTGCGAGATGTAGACCGCGCCCGGACCCGGCAGGCGGGTGCCGAGCACCGCCGAGATCAGGCCCGCCGTGTAGAGGCCGTGGGCGATGCGGGTGCCGAAGGGCGTGCGCGCGGCGAAGTGCTCGGAGAGATGGATCGGATTGCGGTCGCCGGTGATCTCGGCGAAGCCGACCACGTCGGAGGAGGAGATCTCCTTCTTGAGGATCTCGGTCAGCCCGACTTCGAGATCCTCGAAGTACAGCACGCGCAGTTCAGGCAACATCGTCAAGGCCTCCCCGGTCCGGGCCGCTCGATGGAGCGCACGGCAGCCCTTTGGCAAAGCTTTCGCCTTGCACAGGCGTGCGCGCAAATCCAGCCGGACAATAGGGCCAAAGCGGACGCAGCGGCGTGATCCCGTTTCCGATCGATCGGATTGAGGATGTGCCCTCGACAGGGCCGGGTGCCTCGGGCAATCACCGGCCCGCTTCCACCTGCCATGGAACCCGCCGGTGCCCCACCCGCCGCCTACGCCGAGCCTGCGCCCCGTCGTCGCCCGCGTGGCGGCGCTGAATCTCGGTTATTTCGGCATCGAGATCACGGTGGCCCTGGCCATCGGCTCGGTGGCGCTCATCGCCGACAGCCTCGACTTTCTCGAAGACGCCGCGATCAATCTCCTGATCTTCGCAGGGCTTGGCTGGAGCCTGCGCAACCGGGCGCGGCTGGGCACCCTGCTCGCCGCCATCCTGCTGGTGCCGGGCCTCGCCACGGCCTGGGCGGCCTACGAGAAGTTTTCGGACTTCACCGCGCCGTCCCCCGTGCCGCTGACCCTGACCGGGATCGGGGCGCTTCTCGTCAACCTCGCCTGCGCGCTGATGCTCGCCCGGCACCGCGACGGCCACGGCAGCCTGACGCGGGCGGCCTACCTCTCCGCCCGCAACGACGTGGCCGCCAACGTGGCGATCATCGTGGCGGGTCTCGCCACCGCCGTGATCCTCGCACGCTGGCCCGCCTTCGCCCCCTGGCCGGACCTCGTGGCGGCGGCAGGCATCGCCATCATCAACGCGGATTCGGCCTTCGACGTGCTCAAGGCCGCCCGGCGCGAGTGGCGGGCCGCGGCCGAGGCCGCCCGCGCAGAGGCCTGACCTCGCCCTCGATCTTTTCCCAGAAACCTGTTCCGGACAAACGTGCTGCGCCTCTTTCCCCTCTCCGACCTGCATCTCGAACGGCGCCGGCCCGCGTTGATCCCGCCGCCGTCGAACCCCTTCGACGTCCTCGTCTGTGCGGGCGACCTGCACGAGGGCCAGCCCGAGGCCGGGCTCGCCACGGTGCTGACGCTCGCGGGCGAGCGGCCGGTGGTGCTGGTGCCGGGCAACCACGAGCACTACGCCCCGACGGGCGACCCGCGCACCGCGCCCGAACTCCTCGCCGCCCTGGAGCGCGAGATCGCCCGGCTGAACGGGCCGGGGCAGCGCATCCACCTGCTCCAGGGCGGGCAGGACGCGGTGATCGGGGGCGTGCGCTTCGTCGGCACGACGCTCTGGAGCGACTGGTCGCTGGCCGGGCGCTGGCTCGCCGACGACGCGCCCAACCGGCCCGACGACCCGGTGGCCTATGCGGCTGCGCGGATGACCGATCCCGTCACCGGCTCGCGGGAGTATCGCGGCTCGATCCGCCGGGCCAACCGCCAGCCCTGGTCGCCGGCCGATGCGATGGAGGCCCATGCCCGCGAGAAGGCCGCGCTGCTCGAAGCCCTCGCCCGGAGCCATCCGGGGCCGACGGTCGTCGTCACGCACCACCCGCCGAGTCCGGCCGCCGCCGACGCCTTCCGGGATGCGCCGGGCGTGCCCTGGTGGGTGCCGGCCTTCTACGCCACCACCGTCCTCGACGACCTGCCGGACGCCGTCCGGCCCGCGGCCTGGATCTCGGGTCATTTCCACGCCGGCCACGACATGCGCGTCGGACGCACCCGCTGGGTCGCCAACCCGGTCGAGGGCGGGACGTTTCGCAACGACCTCATCGTCGAGGTCGCGTAGCGGGCCTCGCGACGAAACCCCGGAGCCGGCTCACGCGTAGGAGACGGCGCCCGCCTCACGGCGGGAAAGACCGACAAATGATCCGGGAGATTCGCCCATGAACGCCTTCATCGCCGTGGTGCTCGTCTGCGCCAACGCCGTTCCGCAACAGGATTGCACCGACGAGCGGGCGAGCGAGGTGCGCAAGGTCAGGGTGGCGAACGAACTCGGCTGCACCAGCGGCTGGCAGGAAATCATCGCCCGCACCGACCTGCGCGACGAGGTCGGCAAGACGAGCTACCTCAAGACCGAGTGCCGCCGGGTGAAGGAGCGGAACTAGAATCCATCCCGACACGATCGATCAGGGCCGTCCCGCGCTCACGAGAACGGCGCGACCGGAGTTTCCCGGGAGACACTGACTCGGGGAATAGTCGCGGCAAGCCGCTCCGGCGTCGCCTCGGCGCCGGAATCTGCTATTCAGGCGCGGCCGGATCCGACTATTCGCCTGCGCGGACGGGTCCGGCCCATAGTTCTCCGGATCGTCGAGAGAGTGATGCGCCTGAAACCCGGACCCGCCGCCCTGCGCCTGCCCGTTCTGGGCGTGCTGGCCGCCCTGTCCGTGGCGGCGCCTTCCCTCGCCGCCGCGCCGCCCAGCCAGCCGACGGAGGGTCCGGGCGGGATCGGCGACAAGTCCGCCACCATCGCCAAGCGCGCCGTGGGCCGGGCGAGCGCGGCGACCTACGCCTTCCACAAGGCCGGCCCGGCGCCGGAGGGCGGACGGCCGGTCGCGGTGTTCCTGCACGCCTGGGGCGCGCCGAACCCGCAGGCCTACGGCGCCTGGATCGACCATCTCGCCCGCCACGGCTGGCTCGTGCTGTTCCCCCGCTTCCAGGAGGTGAACCGCACCCGCCCGGCGGATGCCCCGGCCGTCGCCGCACGCCTCCTCAAGGCGTCCCTGGCCGAACTCGCCAACGACGCCGACGGCCGGCCCGACACGAGCCGCCTCGCCCTGATCGGGCATCTGGCCGGCGCGCCGCTCGCCGCCCACCTCGCGGCTGAGGCCGGGCAGGAGGGCCTGCCCGCGCCCAAGCTCGTCTACCTGACGATGCCCGGCGGCATCGCCCGGGACGCCAAGTCCCGCGGCATCCCGCTGGGCAACCTCGACGGCATCGCCCCGAAGACCCTGCTCGTCACGGTGATCGGCGACCGGGACGCGCGGGCCGCCGACGCCGCCGCCCGGCGCATCCTGCGCGACGCCCATTCCGTGCCGCCGGAGCGCAAGCTGTTCGTGCGCGCGCTCTCCGACGACCACGGCTTCCCGGCGCTCACCGCGACGCTGGCCGCACCGGCCGGGCTCGACGCCGCCTATGACGGCGGCGCGATCAAGCTGCCCCCGGACCCGCCGGGCGAGAAGCCGCCGCCCTTCCGCTGGTCGGCGGACATGGCGCTGTCGGGCGAGCAGACCACCCTGGTCTCGCAGATCAACAACGCCCGCGCCGACAGCCTCGACTACCTCGCCTTCTGGCGCACCTTCGACATGGCGGCCTCCGCCGCCTTCGCCGGCCGGGACGCGACCAGCCTGAAGAACGATCCCGCTTTCAGCGACATGCGCCGCTGGGGCGACGGCTGGCCGGTCAAGCGCCTGGGCGTCGAGATCCCGAAAGCCCCGACCACGACCCCCGCGGCCGTGCAGCGCTGAGCCAGCGCTCGAGAACCCCGATCGCACGCGGCCCCGTCCGGGCCGGTGCCCGCTCGCAAACCAGGAAGAGTGCCGTCAAGCCGATGAAGCTGTTTCACTCGCACAGCTCGCCCTTCGTGCGGAAGGTGATGGTCGTGGCCCAGGAACTCGGCCTCGCCGAGCGGCTGGAGCTGCTGCCGAGCGCCGTCCACCCGGTCAAGCGCGACCGCTCGGTGCTGGCGCAGCACCCGCTCGCTCAGGTGCCGACGCTGATCCTCGACACGGGCGAGAGCCTCGCCGACAGCCGGGTCATCTGCGAATATCTCGATGCGGAGGCCGGCGGCCGGCTGTTCCCGGCGCAGGGCCCCGCGCGCTGGCGGGCGCTCAACGAGCAATCCACCGCCGACGGGGTGCTCGATGCCGCCCTGCTGATCCGCTACGAACTCACCGCACGCCCGGAATCCGAGCGCTCCGCCGCCTGGATCGAGGGGCAGACCGCCAAGATCGAGAGCGCGCTGGCTTGGTTCGAGGAGGGGGCGGACGAACGCGCCGAGCGCGTGGATATCGGCACCATCGCGCTCGCCTGCGCACTGGGCTATCTCGACCTGCGCTTCTCCGACATCGCCTGGCGCGACGACGCCCCCGACCTCGCGGCGTGGTTCGCGCGCTTCGAGGAGCGGCCTTCCATGACCGCGACGCGCCCGCCCGCGGGCTGAACCGTCGAGGGCTCTTCCGGCTGGCTCGGCCCTTGCTAAGCTTGACCGTCCCCACCGGGAGGCCCCGTCATGCCCGACTTCGTCGCCGCCGCCCTCGCATCCGTGATCTTCTGCCTCGCCGTCATCGCGCTCAACGCGCTGACGCGCCTCGCCCTCCAGGCCCAGCTCGCGCCGGACGGGCTCGCCGAGAACGGCTTTCTCCAGTTCGGCGGCGCGCTCGTGCTGGCGCGCACGACCTACCGGCGCGCGACCCGGGTGCCGGGACGGCTCATCGGCGAGTGACCCGCGCCTGCCGGTAAAGACGTTCTGGCCGAGAGACTTATCCCGGGACGTTGTGAATCCGGATTGCTTCGGCTTCGCCTCGCCATGACGCAGAGCCCCCCGCCGTCATCGCGAGCAACAGCGAAGCGATCCAGGCACCGCGCCGGCGGCCGACCACGAAAAAGCCCGCCGCGGTCACACCGCGGCGGGCTCCGGCACGAGGCCCGCCCGAGGGCGGGACCGTCTCCCTAGAAGTACGACTTCAGCACGCCGCGGCGGCGCACGTCGAGCGTGGCGCAGTGGAACGAGCCGCCGAAGGGGCCGTAGGACAGGAACGGCGCCGGGATCGGATCGAAGCCCCAATCCTTCAGGGCCTTGATCAGGGTCGGCTGGCTCTGGTCGACGACGATCTTCTTCTCGTCGATGGCGAGCACGTTGATCGAGGTCCAGGGCGAGCACATCGAGATCTTGCTCATGAAGCCCTCGACCGGGTCGGGGCGGGGCGCGATCAGCACGTCCCACTTCTTGAGCACGGCCGGGAGCTTCTCCACGTCGATGTAGTCGGGGTTCACCAGCACCTTACCCGGCGCCAGGGGCATGAACGACGAATCGATGTGCATCGGCTGCGGGCAGCGGCTCTCGATCTCGTGGATGCGGAAGCCGGGGCCGAGGTGGCGGCGCAGCCACTCGATGCCCATGAGGTTCGTCACGTTCGAGCGGGTCACGAACAGGTCGCGGCCGCAGCGCACGAAGTCGGCCGCGTCGAAGACCGGCTCGAACTCGTTGACCGTGAACTGCATGGGCTCGCCGGCCTTCAGGTTCGGCACCCGGTAGTCATAGTTGTAGAGGTCGTCGGTGAGCTGAGGACGCGGCGCGGAGGTCCAGCGCGCGCCGGCGCGGAAGTACTCCTTGAAGAGCGAGCGGTAGGCGTCGCCCTCGAAGTAGCGCGAGCGCCAGCACATCGGGCTCTCGATGATCTCGTCGCCGATCACGAGGTACGGGTCGCGCGGGCAGGCGACGCAGAAGCCGCGCGAGGTCCAGCGCGGGGCCTTGAACTTCTTCGAGAAGTCGACCGGATCGGGACGGCGCACCTTCACGCCTTCGCCGGCTAGGATGCTGATGAAGTTGTCGAGCTCCTGTTGAGCCAACTTCTTCATGAACTTCGGATACTTCCAGCCGGAGGCGAAGCGGTAGAACGGCTGGGCCGCCCGCGGCAGGTTGAAGATCACGGTGAGGTGGTGGGTCGGGATCGTGGCGCCGTCGAGCGAGCCGACGATCACCTCCTCCAGCGGATCCCACTCGTTCCACGCCATCACCGGGCTGCGGGTGGCGGGCGAACGGCCTTCGTAGCCCTGCGAAAAACCGTTCGCCGAGGCGTCGTCGACCAGGGCGGAATCCGCCGTGATCTGCGGCTCGCGATCCATTATCGGCTCCATTGAAGCGGCGTCTCGCGACAATCGTCGCCAGCGTCCACCGCGGGCGCCGCTTTGCTCCCCGGTGTGTCAATCGGGTGATAGACAGGGCTGGGCAAAGCTGCAACCTGCGGAAACGCTCCGCACCATCGGCCAAGCTTCAAAGGCCGGCACGGGTGGGATTTCGACAACACTAGCCTTCGCCGATTATCGAAAGAGGCTGATGAAGCGTCTCACTACACTGGCATCGATCGTTGGATTGGGCACGGCGCTGGCGCTGTTCCTGTCCTCCGGCGTGTCCGATGTCACGGCCGCGCTCGTCGGCGCGGGCTGGGGCGCCGTCGCCGTCGTGGTCGCCCGCTTCCTGGCGGTCGCCTGGGCGGGTCTCGGCTGGCACGTGGTGTTCCCCCGCGGCGCCGGCCCGACCTTGCGCGACTGCATCTCCCTGCGCTTCGTGCGCGAGGGCATCAATACGCTTCTCCCGGTGGCGCAGGTCGGCGGCGACCTCATCGGCGCGCGCCTGCTCACCCGCCGCGGCACCCCGGGCGGCATGGCCGGCGCCAGCATGTTCGTCGACCTGATGACCCAGGCGATCACCCAGCTCCTGTTCACGGTGGCCGGGCTTCTGCTGCTGATCCAGATCACCGGCGACGGGCCGATGGTGCGCACGGTCGCGGGCGGCGTGCTGATCGCCGTGCCGGCGCTCATCGCCTTCTACGTCATCCAGCGCCGCAGCGGTCACCGCCTGATCGAGGCGGCGCTCAGCCGCTTCGCCGCGGGCCGCGAGTGGCGGGCGCTCGGCGCCGTCGACGTGCTCTACGAGAACCTGCGCCGCCTCTACGGCAACCGCGCCCGCGTCGGCGCCGCCCTGCTCATCCATCTCGTCGGCTGGGTCGTCGGCACGGTCGAGGTCTGGATCGCGCTCAACGCGATGGGCTACTCGATCAGCTTCGTGGACGCCCTCGTCATCGAGAGCCTCGCCCAGGCCGTGCGCGGCGCCGCCTTCGTGGTGCCCGGCGCCATCGGCGCCCAGGAGGGCGGCCTGATCGCCCTGTGCGCCCTGTTCGGCATCCCCCCGGAGGCCGCGCTCGCCCTCTCGCTGGTGAAGCGGGTGGCCGATCTCGCCGTCGGCCTGCCGAGCCTCGCCCTCTGGCACCTGATGGAGCGCAAGGCCGCCGTCGGCACCGAGCCGGATGCGGCCGATGCGGTGCGCGAGGGTCTCGGCGCGATCCGGGCGCGGCTCGGCCGCCGCCTCGCGCCGGCCCCGCTCGCCCCGGCCTACTTCCCGGCCGCGCGCACGCCCGCCCTTTCCCCGGACAACGAAGCTGGAGCGCTCCAGAAGTGCGCCTGAACCGCCGCACCCTTCTCGCCGCCGCCGCGGTGTTCGCCGTCGCGGGAACGCCGCAGGCCGCCGAGGCTGCGGAGGATCCGGCCGTGGAGCCGATCCGGCGCCTCTACGCCAAGTTCGAGGAGGCGCTGAAGAACGGCGCGGGCGACCTCAAGGCGCGCCTCGCCATCGTCGGCGACACGCTCGCCGCCACCTTCGACACGGCCAGCATGGTGCGCACCGCCGTCGGTCCGAAGTGGAAGAGCTTCAAGCCCGAGCAGCAGGAAGCTCTGACCGAGACCTTCGGCCGGTACTTCGTCACGCTCTACGCCAACCGCCTGTCGCAGGCGGCGGGCGGCAAGTTCGAGATCAAGCCCCAGAGCGAGGCGCGCGGGCCCAACCGCGTCGTCTTCACCCGGGTCTCGAACAAGGACGGCGACGATTCGGAGGTCGACTACGTCGTCAACCCGGAGAACCGGGTGCAGGACGTGCTGCTCAACGGCAACGTGAGCGAGGTCGCCTCCATGCGGGCGGGCTTCTCCGACCCGCTCAAGAGCGGCGGCGCCGACGGTTTGCTGAAATTCATGCGTGAACGCACCGACGGGATGCTCGCCGTCAAAGTCTCGCCTTGAGACCCGTGTCCTAGGACGTCGCTCCGAAAGCCGGTCGTCGGCTTTCGGGACGATACCGGAGCGGCGCTCCGCCCGAAACGGAGACCGGTTCGGGGGTCGGGAGCGCCTTATCAGCAGGGCATCGGAGCCGCGCCCGGCGGGGCACGGCCTCAAGGCCCGACCAGACGCCCCGCCGCGGCGGGATTCGATAGCCAACCAGCAGCGAGCAACGCGGCGCCATGGACCTGAACGAGCTGCTGGGCTGGATCGCACCGCTTCTGCTGACGATGGCGCTGGCCGGCTGCGTCTACGCCCTGCTCGCCGCCCGGCTCACCGGCCGCTTCGCCGCCCGCGCCGCGCCGGCCGCCCTGGCGCCCGACGCGCCCCGCCCCAGCGTGACGATCCTCAAGCCGCTCTGCGGCCTTGAGCCGGACCTGTTCGAGAATCTCGACAGCTTCTGCCGCCAGGATTACGCCGGCCCGGTGCAGGTCGTGTTCGGGGTGCAGAGCGCCGCCGACCCGGCCCTCGCCGTGGTGCAGCGCCTGCGCGCGGCCCATCCCTCCCTACGCCTCGACCTCGTGGTGGATGCGAGCCAGCACGGCTCGAACCGCAAGGTCTCCAACCTCATCAACATGTCGGAGAGGATCGCCCACGACGTCGTGGTTCTGGCCGATAGCGACATGTCGGTGCGGCCCGATTACCTGGAGCGCGTCGTCGCCGCCCTGTCCCAACCGGGCGTGACCGGCGTCACCTGCCTCTATCACGGCGTGCCGGGCGAGCGCGGCCCCTTCGCCCAGCTCGCGGCGCTCGCCATCGACGTGCAGTTCGTGCCCAACGTCATCCTCGGCACCAGCTTCGATCTCGCCCGGCCCTGCTTCGGCTCCACCATCGCCATGACGGCGGCGTCGCTCGCCCGCATCGGCGGCTTCCGCGCCTTCAAGGACGATCTGGCCGACGACTACGCCATCGGCGAGGCCCTGCGCGCCGAGGGCGGCCGGGTGGCGATTCCCGCCTTCACCATCGGGCATGCCTGCGTCGACACCGACCTGTCCGGCCTGTGGCGGCACGAGCTGCGCTGGAACCGCACCATCCGCAACGTCGATCCGAAGGGCTATGCCGGCTCGATCGTCACCCACGCCTTCCCGCTGGCGCTCATCGCCGCGCTGATGCCCGGCGCCGGCATCGGCGCGCTGGCGGTGGCCGCGCTCGCGCTCGCCTGCCGCATCCTGCTGTGCCTGCGCATCGAGCGGGCCTTCGGCCTCGCGCCCCACGCCTACTGGCTGTTGCCGATACGTGACATGCTCTCCTTCATCAACTTCACCTGGAGCTTCGTCTCGGGTGCGGTGACATGGAAAGGTCACGATTACCGTGTGGTTGCGGACGGCACGCTCATTCCGGAGCACGGCCTCGGTCGCGAGTCGCGCGCGACCTCGGTCTAAGCTTCAAACCATTCGCCCTCTACAGTCATTCGCTCGAGCCTTGAGGCCTTGAACCCCATGCGCACGCTCTTCCTGCAGGCCCCCACCTTCGACGGCTTCGATGGCGGCGCCGGCTCGCGCTACCAGGCCAAGCGCGAGATCAAGTCGTTCTGGTACCCGACCTGGCTGGCTCAGCCCGCCGCGCTCGTGCCGAACTCGAAGCTGATCGATGCGCCGCCGCACAACATCAAGCTTCAGGAGATCGTGGCCCAGGCCAACGATTTCGACCTCGTGGTGCTTCACACCTCGGTCCCGTCCTTCAAGTCGGACGTGAAGACCGTCGAGGCGCTCAAGGCCGCCAACCCTCGGCTGATCGCCGGCCTGATCGGCGCCAAGGTCGCGGTCGATGCCGCCGGCGCCATGGCCCAGGCCCCGGCCATCGATTTCTGCGCCCGCAACGAGTTCGACTTCACCGTCAAGGAAGTCGCCGACGGCGTGCCGATGTCTGAGATCAAGGGTCTGTCCTATCGTGACGCCAACGGCGTCGTGGTCCACAACGAGGACCGCGAGATCATGACGGACATGGACCAGCTGCCCTTCGTCACGAGCGTGTACAAGCGCGACCTCGAGATGGAGAAGTACTTCATCGGGTACCTCAAGCACCCCTACATCTCGTTCTACTCGGGCCGTGGCTGCAAGAGCCGCTGCACCTTCTGCCTCTGGCCGCAGACGGTCGGCGGGCACACCTACCGGACCCGCTCGGTCGCGCACGTGATCGAGGAGATCAAGTACTGCCTGAAGGAGTTTCCGCAGACGAAGGAGTTCTTCTTCGACGACGACACCTTCACCGACAATCTCCCGCGTGCCGAAGAGATCGCCCGCGAGCTGGGCAAGCTCGGCGTGACGTGGTCGTGCAACGCCAAGGCCAACGTGCCGCGCGAGACCCTGAAGGTCCTGAAGGAGAACGGCCTGCGTCTCCTGCTCGTCGGCTACGAGTCCGGCAACCAGAAGATCCTCAACAACATCAAGAAGGGCATGCGCGTCGAGGTGGCCGAGAAGTTCACCAAGGACTGCCACGACCTTGGCATCGCCATCCACGGCACCTTCATCGTCGGCCTGCCCGGTGAGACCAAGGAGACGATCCAGGAGACGATCGCGTTCGCCAAGCGCATCAACCCGCACACGATCCAGGTCTCGCTCGCCGCGCCCTATCCGGGCACCTTCCTCTACAAGCAGGCGGTCGAGAACGGCTGGCTCGATGTCGAGAATGCCGAGCTGGTCGACGAGAACGGCGTGCAGATCGCGCCGCTGCACTACCCGCACCTGTCGCACGGCGAGATCTTCGCCGCGGTCGAGGAATTCTACCGGAAGTTCTACTTCCGCGCCCCGAAGATCGCCTCGATCGTGAACGAGATGGTCCGCTCGCCCGACATGATGAAGCGCCGCCTGCGCGAGGGCGTCGAGTTCTGGCACTTCCTGCGGGACCGCAAGGCCGCCGCGTAACGCCGATCCGCGCGAACCGTCGAACAAGCGAGGAAGGCCGGGCGCGAGCCCGGCCTTCCTCGTTTCCAGGGCTCCGCCCTGGACCCGCGAGAGGGCTCGCCCTCTCGACACCCGAGAGAGGGGGCAGAGCTTGAAGCGACTGGTCGTCACCGCCGACGATTTCGGCCTGAGCCGCGAGGTCAACGAGGCCGTCGAGCAGGCCCATCGCGAGGGTATTCTGACCGCGGGGAGCCTGATGGTCTCCGCGCCGGGCGCCGCCGACGCCGTCGCGCGGGCACGGCGGACGCCGTCCTTGCGGGTCGGGCTGCATCTCGTTCTGGTCGAGGCGTGGCCGACCCTGCCGCCCGAGACGCTTCCCGACCTCACCGACGGGCAGGGGCTGATGCGGCGCGACATGGAGCGTCTCGGCCTCGACCTCGCCCTCAAGGCGAGCGCGCGCCGCCAGCTCGCCGCCGAGATCACCGCGCAGTTCGAGGCCTTCCGCGCGACCGGCCTGCCGCTCGATCACGTCAACGCGCACAAGCACTTCCACATCCACCCGCTGATCGCCGGGATGGTGCTGCGGATCGGCCGCGCCTACGGGATGCGGGCGCTGCGGGTGCCGCGCGAGCCGCGCGACCTGCTCCGGCGCGCGGAGCCCGGCTTTCAGGGCAAGCCCGCCCTCGATACGGCGCCCTGGGCGGCGCTCCTTGCCATGCGGGCACGGCAGGCGGGGCTGCTGATTCCGGACCGGACGCTCGGCCTCGCCTGGTCCGGGGCGATGACCCCAGATCGGGTCACCGCCCTGCTGCGTCACCTGCCGGACGGGCTGACCGAACTCTACACCCACCCCGCGACCTCCGGCGGTTTTACCGGGGAGGCGCCGGGTTACCGATACGCGGCCGAGCAGGACGCGCTGATCGCGCCGCAAGCGCGGGAGGCCGCCGACCGGAGCGGCGCGGCGCGGGGCGGGTTCTCGGATTTCGGGTGAGGCGGCCTTTCAGACGAGCTTTGCCGCGAGAGGGTGGTCGCGCAGAGCAGCGTCGAGCGTGACGAGCCGAAGGTTTTCGACGGCGCATTGCGCGAGCAGCAGCCGGTCGAACGGGTCGCGCGTGGGCGGAACAGGCGCGATTTCGATGAGAGCATGCGCGGCCGTGATCGGCAGGACGGCGAAGCCCGCCGCCTCGAAGTAGCCCGCCAGGCCATTCAAGGGCAGCCCCGGATCGAGCTTGCCGAGACGCGTCTTGATCGCGATCTCCCAGAGACTGGCAACGCTGACCTTCGCTTCAAGGCCGGGCTGTTGCAGCAGCCGTTCCGCGGCGGCACTGACCGCCGACAGTCGCTTCAGCGCGATCGCCACCAGGATGTGGCTGTCGAGGAGGAGCCTCACGTGCCGGGGAGGGGCCGGATCAGAAAGTCCTCTGGCAGCGGTTCGTCGAAGTCGGGGGCGATGAAGCCGGGGCGCCGCACGATGCCGTTTCGACGCAGATAGGCCTCGCCTGCCTCGAAATCGACCCCACCGCGCGGGCGATGCGGCACGAGGTCGGCCACGGGGCGCCCCTCGCGCGTCAGCACGACCGTTTCACCCGCCTCCACCCGGCGGGTCAGGTCGGCGAAGTCGCTCGCTGCCTCTTCAAGGGAGATCGTGACCATACCCGCGAGGATAGAATCCCCGCCGGGTACGGTCCAGCCCATCCCTCACTTCACCGCGGCATGCTCCCGGGCGACCGTGCCCGGCGGGCGGCCGGCTTCCTCGCCTTCGGGACGGCTCGCATCCGGCTGCTTCGGCGGCGGGCCGAGGAAGGCCGGAACCACGAAGAAGGCCGCGAGCAGCGTGAAGAACAGCGACAGCGCGAGCAATTCGCCCATGCTGGCCGTGCCCGGATGGCTCGACAGCATCAGCGAGCCGAAGGCGGTGCCCGTGGTCAGCGCGGAGAAGAAGATCGCCCGCGTCAGGCTGGAGGCTAGCATGTCGACGACGCCCGCCCGCCACGCGATCACGTAGTAGATGTGGAAGGCCACGCCGACCGCCAGCATCAGCGGCAGGGCGATGATGTTGGCAAAGTTCAGCGGCATGCCGATGACCTTGAGCGCCATCAGCGTCCACAGCGTCGCCAAGACCAACGGGCCGAGCGTCATCGCCACGTCCCAGGGTTTGCGTAGCGCGACCGAGAGCAGGATGAAGATCAGCGCGAGCGCCGTCAGGCCGGCCTGCACGAAGGCGCCGAGGATGGTGTAGCTCGACTCGGTCGTGGCGATCGGCGCGCCGGTGGCGTGGGGATCGACCGTCTGCACCTCCTTGGCGAAGCGGCGCAGCACCTCGTCGTCGTTCGAATCGCCCTTCGGGTGAACCTCGATGCGGGCGCGGCCGTCGCTCGTCACCCACTCGGCCTTCAGGGGCTTGGGCAGGTTGTCGAGGGTGATCTTCTTCGGATCGAGCAGCCCGGACAGGCGGCTCATCAGCGTCTTCAGGTCGGTGGTGAGCGCGACGCTGGCCGCCTCGCGCTTCTCGGCCGGGGCGGCGGCCAGCGTATCGAGGGTGCCCGACAGGCGGTCCGCCGCCTTGGCGCCGGCCGAATCGCCGTTCGCGATGGTCTTCAGCGCCGCGGCCGTTTCCTTGAGCGCCTTGACGTTCTCGGCATCCGTCGGCGGCGGCGGCTTGCGGGCCGGGTTGAGGGCCGGTCCGAGAAGCTGCGCCGTCTCTTGGATCGTGGCGAGCTTCTGGTCCTGATCGCGGGGCACGAAGGTGTCGATCGAAATCACCTTGGCGACCGTATCGAGACCTTCCAGGCGCTTGGACAGGTCCGGCACCGCATCGACGTTCGGGGCGAGCACGTCGATCGAGTTGGGGCTGGTGGCCGGGTCCTTGATCAGGTCGAGATAGGTCGCGATCGATTCCACCTTTGGACTGCGCAGGTGCATCGGGTTGGAATCGAACGGCAGCTTCAGGAGAAGCGGGATGCCGGCGACGGTGATCAGGCCGACGACGATCAGGACCCACTTGCGGTGCTCGACGATCCAGTGATCGACGCCCGCCATCCAGGTCGTCTCCACCGCCCGCTTCTCGCCGCGCGGGTTGAACACCGCGATCAGGGCCGGGAGCAGGGTGAGCGAGAACAGGTAGGCCACGATCATGCCGACGCCGGCGATGAGGCCGAGCTCGGACACGCCGCGGAACTGCGTGGGCAGGAAGGCGAAGAAGCCCGCCAGCAGCGAGACCGCCGCCAGCGTCAGCGACCAGCCGACCCCGCGCGACGCGCCGCGGAGTGCGGCATCGACGCTGCCGAGTTCGTAGCGGTCGGCCCGGTAGCGCACGGCGAACTGGATGCCGAAATCGATGCCGAGGCCCACGAACAGGGCGGCGAAAGCCACCGAGATCGGGTTCAGCTCGCCCACCATGGCCAGACCCAAGGCCGCCGTGACGACGAGGCCCGAGAAGGTCGTGATCAGAACGGCGATGACGAGCGGCCCGGAGCGGAGCGCCAGCCACAGGAACAGGACGATGGCCGCCGTCGTCAGCGAGTAGTTGAGGAAGGCGTCGTCGGCGAGCGTGGCGAACTCGTCGTCGGCCACCGCGACCGGGCCGGTGAGGCGGATGCGCAGGCCGTGCGCCGCATCGATGTTCTGCTCGGCGGCGACCCGCCGGATCAGCTTGGTCGCCTCGCGGCCCGGCTCCAGGGCGTTGTAGTCGAGCACCGGCTGGATCATCACGAACTTGCGCGTGTCCGTGGTCTCGCTGCGCCCGCCCGCGAGCAGGGTCTGCCAGGACATGCGGGCGCGCTGCCCGTCGAGCACCTTGCGCAGGGTGTCGTCGATCTGCGTCATCGGCTGGGCGAGATCGTCGAGCTTGGCGTCGCCGCTCTTCACGCCCTTCACGCCGAGGCTGAGCACCCGCATCACGCCGCGCAGGGAGGGGTCGGCGGCCAGCGGCCCGAGCAGGCCCTGCTGCTCGATCAGGCGCTCGGTGGCCTGCTCCAGTTCCTGCTGCGACATCAGCAGGAAGCCGTTGCGGTCGAAGAAGGGGCCGCCGTCGGGCCGGTAGACCGTCTCGATCTCGGAGCGGTAGGATTTCAGGGCGTCGGCGAAGCGCGCGGCGGCCTCCTCGGCGATCTCCGGCGTCTGCCCGTCGATCACCGCGGCCACGAGATTCGTGCGCTGCGGGAACGCCTTCTCGAAGGCGATCTCGTCCTGGCGCCAGGAGACGCTCGGCTCGATCAGCCGCTCGACATCGGTGTTGATGCGGAACAGGTGGGCGGCCGCCGCGGCCCCCGCGATCGTGAGGAGCGCCGCGGCCACCAGAACCAGCCAGCGACGCCGGACGGAAAACGCGACGAGACGTTCGATCACGTAAAACCCTGCCTGCCTAGCGATCCGGTCCGACACCCCCGTGACGACGGTCCGGGACGTTTTACGGTCCCGTTCCCTCCCGCGACACAGGACGCGGCGTCCTCAGAAGGCGGCGGCGCGCCGAATCGATCCTCATCATGACCCGCCGGACGTGACCCCCGGGGGTAGGAAGCCCGGATGGACGCCGCCGGTCGGCGGTCCCTTCCCGGTGGACACGGACCGCGCCTGGGTCAGCCCCCGAAGAGACTCCACGCCGATCCTTCGTGTCGTTGGCGCGCTACCTACTTGTCCCGGCGAGGGAATGCAACGCGCCGGCACAATCGCCGGCAGCCCGCGTGGGGCAGTGCGATTTCGCACCGCACCCGAATGGCTCGGGCGATCAGGGTCGCGGCGGGTTCCGGGGGAGCGACTCGGCGGTCGGACGAGGACCCGCCCGGTGGCGCGCGGCGCACACGAGATCGTCAACGATCCGGCCGTCCTTGCTTGGCTCATGTTTCGCAAGGTCAAAAATCCGCCGCAGAACCCGGAAATCAGCAGATCATTCCCGTTTCGGTCCGCTCAGCCGAAGGCCTCACCCCGATGCCTGAAGCCGCCTGCGCGTCCGCGACGACACAGTCAGCACAAATCGGGCGCGTCAAACGTCCTCTCGGAATGATTCCAGCCTAATGCGCTGGAATTCTTGTCCTTCTCACGCTAATCAGCCCGGCTGAATCCGGGAACAGCATTTAAGGAGCCGCGTCTTGGGAATCCCCATACGGTACGTCGCGAAGATCGGCGGCTATATCCTCAAGCAGCACCTCACCGGGCGGAAGCGCTACCCGCTCGTCATGATGATGGAGCCGCTGTTCCGCTGCAATCTCGCCTGCGCCGGCTGCGGAAAGATCGACTACCCCGACGAGATTCTGAACAAGCGCCTGCCGGTGGACGAGGCGCTCGAATCCGTGCGCGAGTGCGGGGCTCCCGTGGTCGTGATCGCGGGCGGCGAGCCGCTTCTCCACAAGGATCTGCCGCAGATCGTGCAGGGCATCATCGCGCAGAAGAAGTTCGCGATCGTCTGCACGAACGCGCTGCTCCTTGAGAAGAAGATCAAGGAGTACAAGCCCTCGCCCTACTTCACGTGGTCGATCCATCTCGACGGCGACAAGGAGATGCACGACGGCTCGGTGTGCCAGCGCGGCGTCTACGACAAGGCGGTGGCGGCGATCGCCAAGGCCAAGGAGATGGGCTTCCGCGTCACCATCAACTGCACCTTCTTCAACAATTCCTCGCCGGACAAGATCGCCGACTTCTTCGATTCGGTGACCCGCATGGGCATCGATGGCATCACCGTCTCGCCGGGCTACGCCTACGAGCGCGCGCCCGACCAGAAGCACTTCCTCAACCGCAAGGCGACCAAGGACTTGTTCCGCGGCGTGTTCCGGCACGGCAAGGAGAAGGGCCGCGAGAAGTGGACCTTCCAGCAGTCGGGCCTGTTCCTCGACTTCCTGGCCGGCAACCAGACCTACCACTGCACCCCGTGGGGCAATCCGACCCGCACCGTGTTCGGCTGGCAGAAGCCCTGCTACCTGCTCGGCGAGGGCTACGCCGCGACCTTCAAGGAGCTGATGGAAGAGACCGACTGGGACGCCTACGGCACCGGCAACTACGAGAAGTGCGCCGACTGCATGGTCCACTCGGGCTACGAGGCCTCCTCGGTGGTCGATTCCGTGCGCAAGCCCTGGAAGCCGTTGGTGCACGCGATCCGCGGCATCAAGACGGAAGGCGACATGGCGCCGGAGGTCAGCCTGGAGAACCAGCGCCCGGCCGAGTTCGTGTTCTCCCGCAACGTCGCCCAGAAGCTGTCCGAGATCAAAGCCTCGGGCGTCGACACCAAGCAGGAAGCCCGCAAGCGCACCGCCGCCTGAGGGCTCACGCCGGCAGATGTCCAACGAAAAGGCCCGCGCGGTTCCGCCGCGCGGGCCTTTTCATGTCCGGGCTCCCATCATGGCGGCGAAGTGGCCTCGCGGCGGAGTCCGAGCGCCGGCGCGACCCATCCGGGGCTCAGGGCAGGCCGAGACCGGGGCCGAGCCGTGCCCGGCAGCGCGCGAGCGCCGCAAACGCCGCCGAGGAATCGCGGCCGAGCCGGATCAGCTCGCCGATCCGGGCCTGACCGCTCAGCAGCGCCCCGAGCACCGCCCGGAGATCCGGCTCGCCCGCGGGCGTGAGGGCCGAGGCCGCGAAGGCGGGCAGGGCGCGCCCGGCGGGATCGCAGACGACGCGGATCGCCGCGAAGGGGAGGGCGTGGCGGGCGGCGTAGGCGGCCGCCACGTGGGATTCCATGTCGACCGCCAGGGCGCCCGTGCGGGCGTGCAGCGCCGTCTTGTCGGCCACCGCCATGATCGCGACGTCCGATCCCGCGAGGCCGCCGGCGACGACGCGATCCCGCGATCCGGCGAGGCGTTCGGAGAGATGCCGGGCGAGATCGGAATCCACCGGCTCTCGCCCGTCGGCGTCGAGCCGGGTGCAGACGACCACGTCGCCGGGCCGCAGGGCCGGGTCGAGCCCGCCGGCGATGCCGAAGCTGATCACCGCGCGCAGGCCGGCGGGCGGGCGCCCGTCGAGCGCGGTCCGCAGCCGGGCGGGATTGCCTCCGGCCTGGATCGTCTCGACACCGGGCCCGGCGGCGATGCGCGCCTCGCGGGCCAGCCCGACCACGGCGAGAACCGTCCCCGCGCCCATCGGAGCGGCCGCCGCGCCGCGGCTCACCGCTGGCGCGCGACGGAGTAGAGGGAGGCGCCGGAGGCGACCGGAGCGGCCACGGTGGAGAACACGCCGAGCACCTTGCCCACCTCGGCGAACGGCGCGCTCGACACGTAGACGAGGTCGCGGTTGCGCATGCGGAAGCTCTGGGTCAGGAACAGCCCCTGCGGATCGCGCAGGTTCACCCGGTACACCACCGGCACCTGGCCCGAGGCCAGGAGCGGCGAGTTCGGCCGCAGACGCCGCACCACCGCCGCCGGCTCGTAGCGGAACAGGAACACGCCCTCCGGATCAGCCTGGGTCTCGCGCAGGCCCGAGGCCCGCGCCAGCGCCTGCGACAGCGACAGCCCGTCGGCCGAGAACGGCACCTCGGTGGTGGCGCCCAGCGCACCCACCGAGAGGAAGGTCTGCGGATCGCGCACCAGCGTCAGGGTGTCGTCGGGGCGCACGAAGATGTTCTCGCGCGGGTTGGCCACCACCGTGCTCATCGGCACCGTGACCGTGCGGTTGCCGCGCGAGAGCCGCACGAAGGTCTCGGCCACGGGCGTGCGCACGCCGCCGGCCAGGGCGATCACGTCGAGCAGGCGGTCGGCCCGGCCGGTGAGCGGCACGCGCCCGCCGGTGCTGGCCTCGCCGGTGACGGTGACCGAGCGCGAGACCGGCTTGGTGACGGAGACGAGCACCTGCGGCTGGATCGCCTTGCCGGCCAGCTCGCTCTCGATCAGCGTCTGGACGTCCTGGGTGCGGCGCCCGGCGACCTTGATGCGTCCGGCATAGGGCACGGAGATGGAGCCGTCGGGTCCGACGATCTGCTCGGGGATGAGGGCGGATTTGGATCCGGCGGAGAAGCGGTCGGCCACGAGCGGCCCGGAGAACAGGCCGCCGGATCCGGCTTCCCAGACCTGGACGGCGACGGCATCGCCGACGCCGATGACGGGTTCGACGGCGGGGCGGTTGTCGCCGAAGGTGACGAGGAGGCTGTCGAGGGGGCGGGCGCGCAGGGCTTCGACGACGGCGGGGGTGACGTCGATGATCTCGTAGCGGGCGAACAGGCCCTCGGCGGTGGCCACGTCCGCGCCCGTCTCGATCGCCGAGGTGGTCGGACCGGCTGCCGGAAGGAACGAGCAGCCCGACACCGCCACGGCGGTGAGAAGGACGGTGGCTAGAGCGCGCATTCAGGCCGCCTGACGGTTTCTCTCAGCCGGTGGGTAGCCCAAACCGGCCAAGCTGTCCGTGGCGAGGCCGCCACACCGGCCCGATCCGCACGGAATCGGGCCTCTGTCCCCGAAGCCCACACCTGTCCCGTCCTCGCCGCGCGGCCGCGTCTTCGCATCCGGCCTCGCTTCGAAGGGAACGAGGATGGTCCTGCCGCCGGGCTCCGCTACCTGAGTCCCGCCCGCACGCGTCGCCCGCCCGGCCACGCAACCGTGAGAACGGTGCGCAGCAAGGACCGCTTCAAGGAGCCGGATGACCGCCTCGACATCCCGATCCCCCGCTCCGACCGTCCTCGTGGTGATGGGCGTCTCGGGCTCCGGCAAGAGCACGGTGGCCGCCCTGCTGGCCGAGCGACTCGGCTGGCCCTTCGTCGACGGCGACGACTTCCATACCCCTGAGAGCATCGCGCGGATGCATGGCGGGCACCCGCTCGACGATGCGGCGCGCGCGCCCTGGCTGGGGCGGATCCGCGCCTGGATCGACGCGCGGCTGGCCGCCGGTGAGAACGGGATCGTCGCCTGCTCGGCGCTCAAGCGCGCCTACCGCCAAGCCCTGACCGGGGACCGCCCGCAGGTCCGGATCGTCTTCCTGGAGGGAAGCCGTGCGGTGATTCAGGAGCGGATCCGGGCCCGGCACGGCCATTTCATGCCCGCCTCCCTCCTCGACAGCCAGTTCGCCGCCCTCGAACCACCGGGGCACGCCGAGGGCCCCATCACCGTCGGCATCGAGGAGGGGCCCGACGCCATCGTCGCCGCCGTGTCGATCCGGCTCGGGCTCCCGGCCGGCGATACCTGCGGATAGGACGCTTCCATGACCATCGCCCTCGTCGTCTCCGATGTCGACGGAACGCTCGTGACCGACGACAAGCGGCTCACGCCGGCCGCCGTCGCGGCCGTGCGACGGCTCGCGCGCGCGGGAATCGGCTTTACCCTGGCCTCCAGCCGGCCGCCGGTCGGCCTGCGCGCGCTGGCGCGGGCGCTCGATCTGACGCTGCCGATGGGCGCCTTCAACGGCAGCACCGTCTGCGCCCCCGACCTCGCGCCGATCTCGGAGCGGCTGATTCCCGAGCCGGTCGCCCGGGCGGCGGCGGAGCGCCTGGAGGCGGCGGGCGTCGATGTCTGGGTGTTCGCGCGCGGGGCCTGGAACCTGCGGGACGCGGAGGCGCCCTATACCGACCTGGAGCGCCGCACGCTCCAGGCCGATCCGAACGTGGTGGGCGATCTGGGCCCGCTGCTGGAGCAGGCGGCCAAGATCGTCGGCGTCAGCCGCGACCACGCGGGCTTGGCGCAGCTGGAAGAGGCGCTCACCGCCGAGATCGGGACCGGGGCTGCCGTGCATCGCTCGCAGCCCTACTACCTCGACGTGACGCCGCCCGGCATCGACAAGGGCAGCTTCGTCGCCGATCTCGGCCGGCGGCTCGGCCTTCCCCGGGAGCGAATCGCCACGCTGGGGGATGCCGCCAACGACATCGCCCTGTTCCGGGAGAGCGGAGTCTCCATCGCCATGGGAAACGCCGCCCCCGCGGTGCAGCGGGCGGCCTCCGCGGTGACGGCGAGCAACGAGGAGGACGGTTTCGCCCGCGCGATCAGCCGCTTCGTGTTCGGCGATACCTGAGATCCGCAACCGGCGGGGCCGGGCGCCGCTGCGCCAATCCTGCCACAGGCCTCGCGCCACGACTGCCGCCCTCCTCAGGGATTTCGGGCGCCTCCACGTTCCCGCCTCATTTGCCCCCGACCCAAGCGAGACAAACTGAGCCGTAACGCGTGATGCTCGCGCGGCTCCCGCGGCAGCCGCCCCGTCCAGGGACGCGCTGCCGAAATGGCGGGAGGTTCGCGAGGCACGAGAAAACGACCGGGTCTCCCATGCGCCTTCTCCTCGCCGCCTTGCTTGCCGCCGCCGTTCCGGCGACGGCCCTCGCTCAGGAGGCGGCGCGGGACAACATCGATGCGCTGATCGCCGAGCAGGCCCGGACCCACAAGGTGCCGGAGGCCTTCATCCATCGGGTGGTCAAGCGGGAGAGCAACTACAACGCCCGGGCCAAGGGCGGCTCGGCGCTGGGCCTGATGCAGATCAAGCACGCGACCGCCCGGGGCCTCGGCTATACCGGCGACGCGGCCGGGCTCTACGACCCCGCCACCAACCTGAAATACGGCATCGCCTACCTCGCCGGGGCCTACAAGGCCGCCAAGGGCGACTTGGAACAGGCCTACCGCTACTACAACCGCGGCTACTACTACGCCGCCAAGCGCCTCGGCATCGACGCTACGCCGCCCGACGAGGCCACCACGACCGTCGCCTCGGCCGCGCAGCCGGCCAAATCCGCCAACGGCTTCGCCACCCTGTTCGCCCCGCGCAGCAGCGGGACCTCAGCGGTCCCGGCCGCCGGCACCCAGGCGCTGGCCTACGCCGCGCCCGGCCCGGGCCCGACGGACGCCGTGGAGGTGCCGCTGCCGCCGCGCCGGCCCACGGCGCTCACCGGCGCCGCCGAGCCGGTTCAGGTCGCGAGCCTTCAGCAGCCCGTCGCCGCACCGCCCGCGCCGCAGGCACAGCCGGTCCAGGCGGCAGCTCAAGCGCCCTCCATCGCCGCGCAGCCGATGCAGGCTGGCCTGGCCGACAGCGTCGAGGTGCCGCTGCCGCCGCGCCGTCCCTCCGAGACCGTGCTGGCGGCCATCGCCCGCCCGCCCGTCGCGGTCGCCCGCAAGCCGTCCGCGCCCGCCCCGGTCCTGGAAGCCTCGGCCCAGGTCGCCACGCCCTGAGGCTGAAGCCCTTCGTTTCCCGGCTGTCGATCGAGAAACCGATCCTCTAGCCAGTCGCCTTTCCTGCGGTTATACAGCCCGCCTCGAATCTCCGTCACTCAACGCGGTGCCATCGGTGATCCCCCGATAAGGGGATGCCTTGGGCGCCCTTTTTGCCTGAGGTAATCTCCCATGGCCGTTCCGAAGCGAAAGACCTCCCCCTCCCGGCGCGGCATGCGCCGCTCCGCCGACGCCCTCAAGGCCCCGACCTATGTCGAGGACAAGGATTCCGGCGAGCTGCGCCGCCCGCACCACATCGACCTGAAGACCGGCATGTATCGCGGCCGTCAGGTCCTCAAGGTGAAGTCCGCCGAGGCGTGATCGCCTCGCGCGTTCCGACGGACCGGAAACCGGTCCGTCGACGGAATGCGCGTTGAAGCAAGTCGCTAAGGCCGCCGGCAGCAGGCCCGGCGGTCAGGCCCGTTTTCCGAAGGCCGCGGCCCGCGCGTAGAGCGCGACCGCGGCCTTCGTGCGTTCGGAGCGGGCCGTGCGTAGGGCCGGATCGGCGCTGACGATCAGCTGAGTGAGGAAGCCCGCCATCGGACGGCGCCCCCGCAGGCGGGGACCGGAGCCGGCATCGGACGTGTGACCGGGCAGGCGATCCAGAACGAGGGCGCGGCAGGACGAGCCGGGGGAGGGACCCGTTCCGGCACAGGCATGACCCGCCCCGGCACTCTCTTCCGTTTCGGGATGATCCATCGCGCGACGCCTCCGGCCCTGCACGCGGTTACGTGCAAGGCCGGGGCCGACGTTAACTCGATCTTAACGCTTTGTCGCCGGGGTCTGGTCGCCGGGGCTTGGCGCGGCCTACTTCCGCGCCAGCGATTCCAGGCGGGCCTGCATCTCGGCCATCTGCTTCTTCAGCTCGTCGAGGTCGCTCGTTCCGCCGGAGGCGGGCGCGGGGGTCGTCGTGGCCGGCACCGAGGAAGCGGCGCCCGACGGCGGGGCAGGGGGGCCGAAGCCGCCGGTGAACATCTTCATCGCGTCGCCGAAGAAGGTCATGTTGGCCCGCACCTGCTCCTGCAGCGCCTGCTGGAACACGGAGGGGCCGAAGCTCTGGGCCATCTTCTCGCGAAGACCGTCCTGATCCTTGGCGAAGTTGGCCATGGAGAATTCGAGGAAGCTCGGCACCATCGTGCGCATGCTGTCGCCGTAGAAGCGAATCAGCTGCCGCAGGAAGGCCACCGGGAGCAGGTTGTCCTCGCCGGCCTTGTTCTCCTGCTCGAAGATGATCTGCGTCAGCACCGAGCGGGTGATGTCGTCGCCCGAGCGCGCATCGTAGACGATGAAGTCCTCGCCGTTCTGCACCATCGTCGCGAGGTCTTCGAGCGTGACGTAGGTCGATGTGCCGGTATGGTAGAGCCGGCGGTTGGCGTATTTCTTGATGACGGTCTGATGCGCCCTGCCGTTCTCGGCCATCGTTGCGACACCTCCCGCTTCGGTCATGAGTCCGCGCAAAGCTCGACGCTCCGCCATGATCGGCCGCCCGCGTGACGCGAGCCCGGTTCTGTCATCGTCCCGGGCAACCTTAAGGCTTTCGCGGCGCGGCGAAAACAGCAATTTCTCCCTGTCCCCGCAGATTCCGGCCGCACCGACGAAACGTTCCCGCCGTGTTGTCCGAAAGCACGCTTGACTTCGACATGTGCGCGCTCTTCATCCGAAGAACGGCAGGTCGCGCACCGGATCATCTGGTCTACCAAATATCGCGCCGCCGAACGAGGAGAACGTCACGATGGCAGCCAGCGAAGATATCGTCATTGTCGGGGCGGCGCGCACGCCGGTGGGATCGTTCTCCGGCGCCTTCGGCTCGGTGCCCGCCCACGAACTCGGCGCCGTGGCGATCAAGGCCGCGCTGGAGCGCGCCGGCGTCTCGCCGGACGACGTGGACGAGGTGATCTTCGGCCAGGTTCTCACCGCCGCCGCCGGCCAGAACCCGGCCCGCCAAGCGGCCGTCGCCGCCGGCATCCCGGAGAAGGCGACCGCCTGGGGCCTCAACCAGGTCTGCGGCTCGGGCCTGCGCACCGTCGCGGTCGGCATGCAGCAGATTGCCAACGGCGACGCCACGGTCATCGTGGCCGGCGGCCAGGAATCGATGTCGCTCAGCCCCCACGCCCAGTACCTGCGCGGCGGCCAGAAGATGGGCGACCTCAAGCTCGTCGACACGATGATCAAGGACGGCCTCTGGGACGCCTTCAACGGCTACCACATGGGCCAGACCGCCGAGAACGTCGCCCAGGCCTTCCAGCTCACCCGCGAGCAGCAGGACCAGTTCGCGGTCCGCTCGCAGAACAAGGCCGAGGCCGCCCGCAAGGAGGGCCGCTTCAAGGAGGAGATCGTCCCCGTCACGGTGAAGGGCCGCAAGGGCGACACGATCGTTGATACCGACGAGTACATCCGCGACGGCGCCACCGTCGAAGCGATGGCCAAGCTCAAGCCGGCGTTTGCCAAGGACGGCACCGTGACCGCCGCCAACGCGTCGGGTCTCAACGACGGCGCCGCCGCCCTCGTGCTGATGTCGGCCGCCGAGGCCGAGCGCCGGGGCATCACCCCGCTCGCCCGGATCGTCTCCTGGGCGACCGCGGGCGTCGATCCGAAGGTGATGGGCACCGGCCCGATCCCCGCCTCCCGCAAGGCCCTCGAGAAGGCCGGCTGGAAGCCCTCCGACCTCGACCTGATCGAGGCCAACGAGGCTTTCGCCGCCCAGGCTCTGGCCGTGAACAAGGACATGGGCTGGGACGACGAGAAGGTGAACGTCAATGGCGGCGCCATCGCCATCGGCCACCCGATCGGGGCCTCGGGCGCCCGCGTCCTCATCACCCTGCTGCACGAGTTGAAGCGCCGCGATGCCAAGAAGGGCCTCGCGACCCTGTGCATCGGCGGCGGCATGGGCGTCGCCATGTGCGTCGAGCGCGTCTGAGCGGCAACGGGGAAGGGCGGCCGACGCCCTTCCCACCCCTAAACCTCAAGCAAAATTTAGCCAAAACGGCTTGAGGCCTCGTGAAATTTAAATGCGGTGCGGTCTCACGACCTGCCGTCTACACAGGCCGGGCGGGGGCCGTGGGCCGGCACGGACAGCGGTGGTGACAGGATCGTTGCCCTGTCCGCTGCAAGCCTAGCGGGCATTCCGCCAACCAGCTTAACAACAAAACCCGATACGGGAGCACGGAGGAAATCATGGCTCAGGAACGCGTCGCCCTCGTCACGGGCGGAACGCGCGGCATCGGCGCCGCCATCTCGAAGCGCCTGAAGGAGAAGGGCTACAAGGTCGCCGCCAATTACGGCGGCAACGACGAGGCCGCCAACGCCTTCAAAGCCGAGACCGGCATTCCGGTGTTCAAGTTCGATGTCGGCGATCTCGCCAGCTGCGAGGCGGGCATCAAGGCGATCGAGGCCGAGGTCGGGCCGATCGACGTGCTGGTGAACAATGCCGGCATCACCCGCGACGGTGCCTTCCACAAGATGACCTTTGAGAAGTGGCAGGCGGTCATCAAGACCAACCTCGACTCGATGTTCACCTGCACCCGGCCGCTGATCGAGGGCATGCGCTCGCGCAACTTCGGCCGCATCATCATCATCTCGTCGATCAACGGCCAGAAAGGCCAGGCCGGCCAGACCAACTATTCCGCCGCCAAGGCCGGCGTGATCGGCTTCGCCAAGGCTCTCGCTCAGGAGAGCGCCTCGAAGGGCATCACCGTGAACGTGGTGGCTCCGGGCTACATCGCCACCGAAATGGTGATGGCCGTGCCGGAGGACATCCGCAACAAGATCATCTCCACGATCCCGACCGGGCGCCTCGGCGAGGCCAACGAGATCGCCCAGGCGGTCGAGTATCTGGCGAGCGACGAGGCCGGCTTCATCACGGGCTCGACGCTGACCGTCAACGGCGGCCAGCACTTCGTCTAAGCGAAAGCCGTCCGTCCAAGCCTTCCGGAGGCCGCCGGTCCGTCATCGGGCCGGCGGCCTTCGCCGTTTCTCGGGCAGCGCGCTCGCCTGCCTGAGAAAAATACTTTATGCCCCCTCCAACCCTCCCCGATCCCTTCTCTCGATGAGCCGGCTGTGCTGCGCCTCGCGCTGATCTTGCGGCGGAACCTGCCTCGGCTGGCGGGGCTCGCGACCATCCCGCTGATCCGGTCGATCTTCCTGCTCGCCCGGATGCTCGGCACCGACCGGGCGAGCGCGGCCGGCGGCCGGCTGGCGCGCTTCGTCGGCCCGTTCCTGCCCTCGCACCGGACGGCGATGGCGAACCTGCGCGCGGCCTACCCGGAGGCGGACGAGGCGCGGCTGCGGGCGATCGCCCGCGACGCCTGGGACAATCTCGGCCGCACCGGCGCGGAATACGCCCATCTCGACACGATCTTCGACTACGACCCCGACGACGCCGCGACCCAGCGCATGGAGGTGCGCGGGCTGGAGCAGTTCACCGCGATCCGCGACGACGGTAAGCCGGGCCTGATCTTCTCGGCCCATCTCGCCAACTGGGAACTGCCCGCGATCTGCGCGGAGAAGTTCGGGCTGGAGACCACCGCCGTGTTCCGGCCGCCGAACAACCCGGCCGCGGCCCAGCTGGTGCAGGAGGTGCGCCGCAAGACCATGGGGGGGCTGGCCGCCTCCGGCCCCGGCGCGGTCTTCGCCATGCAGGGCGTGGTGGAGCGCGGCGGGCATCTCGGCCAGCTCATCGACCAGCACTTCACCCGCGGCGTCGTCGTGGATTTCTTCGGCCGGCCGGTGCTGGTCAACCCGCTGCTGGGCAAGCTCGCCCGGCACCACGACTGCCCGGTCCACGGGGCGCGCGTGGTGCGCAAGGAGGGCGGGCGCTTCCTGCTCGAACTGACGCCGCCCCTCGATCTGCCCCGCGGCCCCGACGGGCAGATCGAGGTCCAGGGCGCGATGCAGGCGATGACGGCGGTGATCGAGGGCTGGGTGCGCGAGCATCCCGGCCAGTGGCTCTGGATGCACCGCCGCTGGCGTCCCAACATGCTGCCGAAGGGCGCGCTCGCGGAAAGCGTCTCGCCGCGCCCATCCCATCTATCCCCCTCATCCTGAGGCGGCTGCGCCGCACCTCAGGATGAGGTCGCGGGTGGGCGAATGCCTCTACAAAGCAATCAATCGGCCCACTCGCCGCGGCGCATCACCGGTACGGCCTCGCCGGAGGCGGTGATCCCGTCCACGTCGATCTCGGCCGAGCCGATCATCCAGTCGATATGGATCAGGCTGCGGTTGGCACCACGCTCGGCCAGATCCGCCTCGCTCAGGCCCTCGCCGCCCGCGCGGAAGCACTTGGAGTAGGCTTGGCCGAGTGCGACGTGGCTCGCGGCGTTCTCGTCGTAGAGCGTGTTGTAGAACAGCAGGCCCGAGGCCGAGATCGCGGAGGAGGCGGGCACCAGCGCCACCTCGCCCAGACGGGCCGCGCCCTCGTCGGTGTCGAGCACCTTGGCGAGCACGTCGTTGCCCGTGCGCGCCCGCGCCTCGACGATCCGTCCCTCAGAGAAGCGGACGCGGATCTCGTCGATCAGCGTGCCCTGGTAGGAGAGCGGCTTGGTGCTGGCGACGACGCCCTCCACCCGCGCCCGGTGGGGCGTGGTGAACACCTCCTCGGTCGGGATGTTGGCGTTGCAGACGACGCCGTTCTTGGCGGTCGTGGCGCCGCCGCACCATTCGTGGTCGTCGGCGAGCCCCACGGTCAGGTCGGTACCCGGGCCGCGGAAGCGCAGGGCCGAGAAGCGGGAGCCGTTGAGCCGCTCGGTGCGGCGGGCGAGATCCCGGTTGTGCACGCCCCAGGCCGCGACGGGGTCAGCGGCATCGATGCGCGAGGCGGCGAACACGGCGTCCCAGAGGCGGGCGAGCGCCTCGTCCTCGGGCAGGTCGGGGAAGACCGTGCGCGCCCAGGGCTTGGTCGCCGCCGAGACGATGGTCCAGTTGGTAGAGAAGCCCGCGATCAGTTCGAGCGCCGGCACGTAGGCCTGCGAGCGCGAGCGGTTGGCGCGGGCGACCTTGGCCGGGTCCTGGCCCGCCAGCAGGGACGGATCGTCGCCGGAGATGGCGAGCCGCGCCGCGCCGCCGCGATAGGCATCCGCCATGCCGGCGTAGAGCCAGCCGGCGGCCTTGTCGAAGGCCTCGTCCGGCGCGTGGGCGAAGCGGGCGAGGGTGGCCGCGTCATCCGCGTAGAAGGTCGTCACCAGGGAGGCGCCGGCCCTGTAGGCGTGCTCGGTGATGGCGCGGGCCAGCGGCACCGCCTCCAGCGGCGCCGTCATCACGAGTTCCTGGCCCTGGCGAAGCCCGAGCCCGACCCGCACGGCGACCTCGGCCAGCCGGTCGAGGCGCTGGGCGAAGGGGAGGGCGGCCGTTCCCGGCATCTGGCTCATAGGATGGGTCTCTCCGAGCGATCCGCCGCGCGCCGTCTCCCCGGCTCAGGCCGGTCCGTCGGACCGATGCCCGCTCAGGCCGCGCGCGACCAAGTGATGTCGCCCAGATTCTCGCGGAAGGCAAAGCGCAGGAGGTGGTCGGACACGACGTTCTCCAGCCGGGTCAGGCCGGCGGGATCGGGGGTGGCGACCTGCATCAGCAGCGCGTCCGGGCTCGCCTCGAAGAGGCAGACCCGGTCCTCGCCGAACGGAACGCGGCCCTTGTCGCCGCTCTCCTCGACGGGGAACTTGTGGCTCCAGTGCCGGCAGAGCTGCTTGAGGTAGCGGGTGGCTTCCGCGGTGGGCACCCGGGCCTGGGAGGTGGGCATGGTGGGTCTCCTTCAGGATCGTTGAGGACGGGAGCGCGTGTGGGCCGCGCCGCAACCGTCGCGCCGAATGGATCGCGCCCGCCCTCTGCCGTTGCGGCGCGGGGCCGTCGGCACCGCAGCGCAGCATGTGAGGCGAACGGATAAGAGCATCATGCGACCAAACCGAGGCGTGTCGTCCCGGCCTGGATCGCCGCAGAGAGCGATTGTCGGGCCGCGAGGGTTAACGATCTCGTCATTCGAGGCGCGATTCCGGTTGTGCGCAAGGCCGATTTCCGTCCTTCGAGCAGCAATCATGCCGTCGCTTTGTGCGTCGCACAATAAGCGATTTGCACGGATGCGCGTTCCCGCGTGCGCCCCGTCACCTCGCCGCCGGGTGCGGAAACGGGCGCGGTTCGAACCGGTGCGAGGGCGCCGGTCAGACCGGCAGGGCGGGCGGCGGATCGTCGGACAGCGCCACGACCTTGCCGGGATTGAGCAGGTCGTGCGGGTCCAGCGCCGCCTTCAGCCGACGCATCAGGTCGAGCCCGACCGGATCGGCGATGCGGGCGAGCTCATCGCGCTTGATCAGGCCGATGCCGTGCTCGGCGGCGATCGAGCCGCCCATCCGCTCGACGATGGTGTGAACGATTCCGTTGAAACGGCCCCATTGCGCGAGGAAGGCCGCCGTCTCCAGGCCGACCGGCTGGGTCAGGTTGAAGTGGATGTTGCCGTCCCCGAAATGCCCGAACGGGCAGGGGCGCAGGCCCGGCATCTCGGCTTCGCAGGCGGCCGTGGCCTCCTCGAGAAAGTCGGCGAGGCGGGACAACGGCACCGAGACATCGTGCTTGATCGAGCCGCCCTCCGCCTTCTGCACCTCGGGCAGCGATTCGCGCAGGCGCCAGAGGGCGGCGTCCTGAGCGGCGCTGCCGCCGATGGCGGCATCCTCCACCAGTCCGGCCTCCATGGCCTCGGCCAGCAGCGCCTCCAGGTCGGCCCGCGTGTCCGCGCCGGGGCGCGGCGAGGACAGCTCGACCAGGGCGTAGGCGGCGTGGCTCCCGGCCAGGGGCGGACGCACGCCGATCCCGTGCCGCAGCACCATCTCCAGGCCGAAGCGGGGCATGTACTCGAAGGCCGTCAGCCCCCGGTCGGCGCCCGCGCGCAGCCGCTCGAACAGGGCGAGCGCCGCCCGCGCCGAGGGCAGCCCGACGAAGCCGACGGTCTTCGAGAGGGGCCTGGGGAACAGCTTCAGGGTCGCCGCGGTGATGATGCCGAGCGTCCCCTCCGAGCCGACGAAGAGGTGCTTGAGGTCGTAGCCCGCGTTGTTCTTGCGCAGAGCCTTGAGCCCGTTCCAGACCCGCCCGTCGGCGAGCACGACTTCGAGCCCGAGCACGAGGTCGCGGGCATTGCCGTAGGCGAGCACGGCGAGCCCCCCGGCGTTGGTGGCCAGCCCGCCGCCGATCCGCGCCGTGCCCTCCGCCGCCCAGGAGAGCGGGAACAGCAGGCCCGCCGCCTCGGCCGCCGCCTGCACGTCGGCCAGGATCATGCCGGCCTCCACCGTCATCGTGGCCCCGAGCGGATCGACGGCGCGCAGCCGGGTGAGGCGGTTCAGCGAGAGCACGATCCCGCCGAAGGGCACGCCGCCGCCGACGAGGCCGGTATTGCCCCCTTGGGCCACCACCGGCACCCGCGCCGCAGCGCAGGCCCGCACGGCGAAGGCGACCTCCTCGGTCGTGCCCGGGGTGACGACGGCGAGCGCGTGGCCGCGATAGAGCCCGCGCGACTCGACGAGGTGCGGCGCCAGATCCGCCGGCTCGGTGCGGACGTGGCGCCCGCCCAGCCGCTCGGCGAGCGCGGCGAGAAGGCGTCCGTGGGAGGCGCTGGCGTCTGGCATCGGCGGCGTTCGGAGGATGGGGAGCGATCCTCCCAGATAGGCCGGCCGGACGCCGTTTGCAGCCGCGGCCGCGCGGGGACATGACAGGCGCATGGCACGCGCGCTGCGCTCGCGGGTTTCCCTCCCGCGGCACCGCGCCGCCCGATCGAACGACCGCTCAGACGACGAGGCCCGAGGCGCCATGCTGTCCGTGATCCCCAATCCGCCGCGCGCCACGCTGCCGATCCTCGGCAGTTCCGATCTCTTTCCCGTGCGCCGGATCTACTGCGTGGGCCGCAATTACCGCGCCCATGCCCGCGAGATGGGCGCCGACGAGCGCGACCCGCCCTTCTTCTTCCTCAAGCCGGCCGACACGCTCCAAGTCGTGCCCGAGGGCGCGACGGTCGAGCATCCCTACCCGCCGCGCACGGACAACTACCATTTCGAGGTGGAACTGGTGGCCGCCCTCGGGCGGGGCGGGCGCGACATTCCCGTCGAGACGGCGGGCCAGCACGTCTACGGCTACGCAGTCGGCCTCGACATGACCCGGCGCGACCGCCAGGACGAGGCCAAGCGGCAGGCCCGGCCCTGGGACCTCGGCAAGGCCTCCGATCTCTCCGCGCCCGTCAGCCCGTTGCGGCCGGCCGGCACCATCGGCCATCCGCGCACCGGCGCGATCACCCTCGCCGTCGATGGTGCGGAGCGCCAGCGGGGCGACCTGTCCGAGATGATCTGGTCGGTGCCCGAGCAGATCGCGCTGCTCTCGACCTATTTCGAGCTGCATCCCGGCGACCTGATCTTCACCGGCACGCCCTCCGGCGTCGGGCCGGTGCTGCGCGGGCAGACCATGACCGCGCGGGTCGAGGGCGTGGGCGCGCTCAGCCTCCGCGTCGTGTAGGCGGCGCGATCGGGGCGGCCCGGAGCGCGAAGGGCCGAGATCTCGCCGGGACGTCAAGGCGTGCTTTACGCTTGCGGCGCATGCTGCCGCCAAGCGCGTCAGCTCCGGAGGGCCGCGTTGCTGTTCCTGGAGACGTGTGATGTCCGGCCGATCTTCGGACCGTTCGCGCCATAGCCGATTCACGCGCGCCGAAGCCCAGCCGGCGCAGTCCCTGTCCTTCGACGGGACGCACGACCGGCGCGCCCCCGGCCGTCGCGTCGCGACGATGAAGCTCGCGCGGGTGGTTCTGCCCTGCGGGAAGCGGATCGTGTGCGTCATCCGGGACGTCTCGGCGCAGGGCGCCAAGCTCAACATCTCCCGGCGCCATCCGCTGACCGAGGCGTTCCGGCTCGACATCGTGCGGACGAACAAGCGCTTCGTCGTCGAATGCGTCTGGCGGCGCGGCGACTATGCCGGCGTGCGCCTGATGCCGGTCGATATCGGCGACACGGTCTTCCGCTGAAGCATCGTCTTTTGCCGAAGGCCGGCTCCCGACGGCATCCCGGAGTCTCACTCATCTCCGCAGCGGAACAGCGGTCACGAGGCGCGGTTGCCCGAGACGGCGCCGCCGAAGGCCGCGGCCGATGGAGGAGAGCATGACGAAGATTATCACCGCCGCGCTTGCGCTGGCGCTCATGACGGGATCCGCACTGGCACAGTCCGGTGACAGCGGCGGCTCGGCCGGCAACCCGAGCAATGCGGGCGGCGGCAACACCAGTTCGGCCGGCTCCGGCGGATCGGGTCGGTAATCCGCGCCTGCCTCGGCCCCGCAGCGATCCGGATCGCTCGGGGCCTTCCCGTTCTCCGCCTTTGACGCGGTCGAGCTGACGCCGACCGCCCCCGCGCCCGCCCCGTCGAGCGCGCCGTCTCGCTTCCTCCGACGGACATGCCGGCCCCGGCCCCTCGGATCGCGGCGGCCGAGAGGAATCAGGGCGGTTCGTCCGCGCCCCGGCCGCCGGGATGAAAAGCGGCTTGCCAGACGTTTTATCAGCATATCAGCAGGGTGATGCGCGGTCATCCCAGATGCGTGCGCATGATCCCGGGCCATGCCGCAACACTTCGCAGGCATAGTCCGGAGCTTTGTTCTCAAACGACGCCGGAGGGCGGCAGACGATCCTGCCCTGATCCCGAGCCAGGAGGATGACGATGTTTGCAAGAGCAGTCTTGGCCGGATTGATCTTTCTGGGCGCGGCCTCTCCGGCGCAGACGACGACCCATCCGGCCCGGACGGGAACGGGAGGCGGGCCCGAGACGACCGTGACGGCCCCGCACACCGCGCCGACGGGCCAAGTCGTGCCCCGCCCGCACATGCTCAGCCCCCTGCCCGGAAGCACGGTCGAGGAGACGCGGGGACGGCGGGCGAAGGACAGCCATCTCATGAAGGGCATCTGCGTCGGCTGCTGAGCCGGACCGCCCGAGCCTCCTCTCCGTTCACGCCCCGCGCGGCGGGCGAGCGTCGTTTCGACGCCGGTGCGGAGACCGACGGGCCCGGCCGTCGTTGCCCTTCGATCGAGAGGCACTTCCCCCTGCCGGATCGGCTCGGCCGGGCGCGTCTCCGAGGCCGGGAGACGATCGCGATGGCAGAGGCCGACACGGCAACGAGCGGCATCCTCGGGCACCCCCATATCCGGGTCGAGGGGCGCGCCAAGGTGACGGGCGCGGCGCGCTACGCCTCCGACCGGCGCGAGGACGGCGCGCGCGCGAGCGACCGCGCCCACGCCGCCCTGGTCACCAGCCCCATCGCGCGCGGGCGCATCCGTGACTTCGACCTGCACGCGGCCCGCGCGGTGCCGGACCTCCTGGCGATCTTCACCTATCGCGACTTTGCCGGCGCGATCGCGCCGGTGGGCCACCTGATGGCGGGCGGCTACGCCAATTCCTCGCACCTGCCGCTCGGCTCGGACCGCATCGCCTATCAGGGCCAGATCGTGGCGCTCGTCGTGGCCCGCACCCAGGAGGCGGCGACCCGGGCCGCCGATCTGGTTCGCGCGACCTACGCGGCCGAGCCCGCTTCGGCGACCTTCGACGATCCGGGCGCCGAGACCGTGAGGCTCGCCGATCTCAAGGGCGATCACGAGGATATCGCGCGGGGCGATCCCGACGCAGCCTGGAGGGTCGCCGGAGCCCGGGTGGAGGCGCGCTACGAGACGCCGGTGCAGCATCACAACCCGATCGAGCTGTTCACCACCTGCTGCGCCTGGGACGGAGACCGCCTCACCGTGTACGAACCGAGCCGCTACATCGGCGCGGTCCAGCACGGGCTCGCGGCCCAGCTCGGCCTCGATCCGGCCCGGGTGCAGGTCGTCTCCGGGCCGATCGGTGGGCATTTCGGCTCGAAATTCGCCCTCTCGCAGCACACCGCCCTGGTCGCCCTCGCCGCCAAGCGCCTCGGGCGCCCGGTCTCGCTGGTGCCGACGCGGCGGCAATGCTTCACGATCGCCAATCACCGCCCGGAGACGCGCCACGACATCCGGCTGTCCGCCGACCGCGACGGGCGGTTCACGAGCCTCGTCCACGAGGCGGATGTCGTCACCTCGCGCTTCGATCCCTTCGCGATGGAGGGCGCCGACGTGACGGCGAGCCTCTATGCCTGCCCCGCGATCCGCACGGGCGAGCGCGCCGTGCGGGTCGACCGCAACACGCCCGGCCCGATGCGGGCGCCGCCGGAGGTGCCCTACCTGTTCGCCCTGGAGAGCGCGGTCGACGAGATGGCGTGCCGGCTCGGCCTCGATCCGATCGAACTGCGCCGCCGCAACGACACCGCCCAGGACCCGGTCTCGGGCAAGCCGTTCTCGAGCCGGCCGCTGATGGCCTGCTTCGATGCCGGCGCCGCCGCCTTCGGCTGGGAGCGGCGGGCGACCCCGCCCGGCACGATGCGACAGGGGGCGTGGCGGGTCGGGCTGGGCTGCGCCGCCTCGGTGCGGCCGGTGAAGATCGCCGCGGCGACGATGCGGCTGCGCCTGTCGGCGGACGGATCGGCGGAGGTGGGGTGCGCCCATCACGAGATCGGCAACGGCATCACGACGCTGCTGGCCATGGGGGCGGCCGAAGGGCTCGGCCTGTCCGTGGAGAGGGTGCGGGTGCGGCTCGGCGACACCGCCCTGCCGGCGGCCGGCCTCTCGGGCGGATCGAGCACCACGACGAGCCTGATGCACACGCTGGCGCTCGGCTGCGCGCAGCTGCGCGACCGGCTCGCACGCGCCGCCGTCGCCCCGGAACGCCCTCTCGCGGGCCGCGACCCGGCCGGGCTGCGCCTCGCCGGGGGCAGGCTCGTCGCGGCGGACGGCAGGGCGATGCCGCTCGCCGAGGCAGTCGCCCTCCTCGACCCGATGGGAGTGGAGACGGTCGCGGTGTTCACGCCCGCGGGGAGCGGAGACGCGGCGCTGAAGGCCCTGCGCGGCGGCCATATCGGCCTGAGCTCCGGGGGCGACAGGCTCACATGGGCCTTCGGTGCGCAATTCGCCGAGGTGCATGTTCACGGCGAGACCGGCGAGATCCGCGTGCCGCGCCTGACCGGCGCCTTCGCCGCGGGCCGCATCCTCAACCCGCTGACGGCCCGAAGCCAACTCGTCGGCGGGATGATCTGGGGCCTGGGATCGGCCCTGCTGGAGGAGACGGTCCTCGACGGCCCCACCTACCGCAACGCCGATCTCGCCGAGTATCTCGTGCCCACCGCCATGGATATCGACGCGGTCGAGGCGGTGCTGGTGCCGGACCCGGACGAGGCCGTGAACCCGCTCGGGCTGAAGGGGTTGGGCGAACTCGGCATCATCGGCGTCAACGCGGCGATCGCCAATGCCGTGCACCACGCCACCGGCCGCCGCATCCACAGGCTTCCGATCCGGATCGACGCCATGCTGTAGCGGACCCGACGGCTCGCCCCGTTCCGCACGTTGGGCGCGTCGCGCGCCGAGGCCCTGGGTTGGGGGTTCGGCGCATGGTAGAATGCTCGTCATGACGAACATCATCCGCCCGAATTTCGGCGGCCGCAGCCGAGAGGATGAGCCGGCCGCCCCCATCGCGGAGGCGGACGCGGTCGAACCGCTTCACGTCTACGGCACCGCGGCCGGCTACCTCGTGGCCCTGATGGAGGACGCGCGCGGGCCGGAAGGGCACGTTCTCAAGGTGGTGGTCGGCCCGGCCGGCCAGAACCTGTGCGAGGCCGTTGCCGTGATGCCGGCGACGGAGGCGGGCCGGGTCGATGCCGATGCGTCGGCCATAACCGTTCTGCGCGCCCTCGAGATCGTCGAGCAGGGCGAGGCGCCTGCGTCGGCGTGAGGCAGCCGCGCCGCCGCGCGTCACGAGACCCGCTGTCGACACGGATGCTGCGATGCACTATGCACCGCGCCCCACGGGTCGGGCCGCATCGCTTGGCCGACCTTGAGCGGCCTCTTTCGGGTTTCCGGCCGCCGCATCCCCTTCCGAGCCCGCATCATGAGAGGTCCGATGGCGTGGCTCATCCTGGGCGTGGCCGTGGCTACGGAGATCGTGTGGGCGCTGAGCCTGAAATGGGTCGCCGCGGGGCAAGGGTGGGCGGCTTCCCTCGTTCCGATCGTGCTGAGCTTCGTCAATATGGGCTTGTTGGCGCTGGCGATGCGCGGCCTGCCGGCCGGGACCGCCTACGCGGTCTGGACCGGCCTCGGGGCCGTCGGCGTGGTCGTCTTCGGGGCGATCCTGTTCGGCGAGAAGGTGAACGCGGTGCAGATGGGGTTCATGGCCCTCATCATCACGGGCGTGATCGGCACCAAGCTGTTCGCCCAGGCCTGACGCTCCGTCGTCCGTGACGAATGCTCCCGCCGCCCCGGTCCATCGGGGCGCGGGCCTTCCGTGACCGGCCTTGCGCAAGGCATTCCCAAACGCGAGGCCGGAGGGGCGCCTCGCGCTACCGCACGCTGCTTCTGAAGAGATCGCCCAGCGGCACGTAGTCCGTCATGGCGGGAAGATCTTTGGGGTGGATGTAGTGCTCGCCGAAGAACGGGTACTTCCGCAAGTCGAAGCAGGACCGGACCCAATCGATCGTGGTGCGGACGCGGGGGATGCGGTCGACATCCGGGTGATAGGTCAGCCAGACATCCAGCCTGAAGCAGAGGCCGCAATCGACCGGCACGAGGTTGGTGCCTAGGGTTCCCGTATAGGTCGGAAGCCAGCCGATGCCGGCGCCGTTGGCAACGGCGAGGATATGCGCACTCGTGACATTGGTCTTGATGGCGACGAAGGGCGCCCGCGCGAGATCCGGCAGGGTCTTTCCGTAGGTCGAGAGCGTCGAAGTCTGCTCCGCGACCTGAAACACCAGCGTATGATGTCCGATCTCCTCGGGAGTGGAGGGCAGCCCGTGCCGCTCGACATAGGATTGTGAGGCGAACGGCATCGTATGCAGGTAGCCGAGGCGCACGACCTTCAGGTCCGGCGCCTGCGGTCGCGTGAGCTGAACGGCGAGGTCCGCCTCCATCCGCAGCACGTCCGCGGAGGTCATCCCGCAGCTCAGATCGATGCGCAGGTAGGGATGGGCCTGCTGGAACTCGATGAGCCGGGGCATCAGCCAAGCCGAGCCGATCCCTTCCGTCACCGCGACCCGTACCTCGCCCTCGACGCCGCTTGAGAGGGAATCCCGGGCGCGCAGCACGTTGAAGGCCGCCGCCTCCATCTGCTTGGCCGCCGCGACGATGCGCTCCCCCTCCTCGGTGAGCTGGACGCCCATCACCCCGCGCGTGAGCAGGGACACCCCGAGCGTGGTCTCCAACTCGTCGATCCGCTTTCGCAGCGCGTTGAAGCCGATTCCCAGGCGGTGCGCGGCCGAGCGGAAGCTGCCCGTGCGCTGAAGCTCCAGAAACATCCAGAGCGAATGCCAGTCGGGCATCACCGTGTCCCGGTCGCCCGGCAGGTGCTCCGAATTCGTAACACCCTGTTCCGTGCTGGAGAGCATACCGATCACCCGCTGCATGCCATCTAGGGTCACATTCAAGGCCTCACGTAAAGTCCGGGTGCGACCAATGGCAGTCCGCAGCATGGAAAAATCATGTCTTCGCAGCGTGGTGCAGGATAATCGGACGTCGGATCGGCACTCCCTCGCGCACATGGAGGTGACCCGAATTTCACGCCATGTCGTCGCCTACACGCCGAGCATCGCCGAGGTCGAGCGGATGTTCGAGCGGGTGAGGCCGGAACTCGGTTCGCAGACGAGCCTCGACACCGTGCGCCGCATCATGTCGGCCAATCCCAACACGTTCCAGGCCTTCGCCCGGCGCGAATCCTTCGACTGGGCCGCGCCGCGGGCCGAGGGCTTCATCGCCTGGCTTCCGCTCTCGGAGACCGGGCGGACCGCCCTGCTGACCGGCCTGTTCGACGGTGCCAATCCGGCCAGCGAACACCTCGCGGCGCAGCACGAGAAACCCGCCGCCATCTATGTCTGGGCCATCTACGCGCCCGGCCGGCTCGCGGGCGGCATCGCCCTCGCGTTCGACCGGATGTCGACGCCGCTGAACCGCGATGCCGATCTCTACGCCTGGGGACCGACGGCGGCGGGCCGGCGCCTCATCGCTTCGCTGGGCTTCGTGCCGATCGAATCGCAGGAGGGCGGCGGTCGCTTCGGCCTCAGCATCTTCCGCAGGGGCGCGCCCTCGACGCTGGCCGCCGTCGAACCGGCGCCCCTCTACGATTCCTATCCGAACGCCACGTCGACGTTTTCGGTCACGGTCGTGCGCTCCGCCGACGATCTCGCGCGGGTCATGTCCGTGCGCAGCGCCGCGTTCGTCGGCGAGCAGGCCTGCCCCTACGAGGAGGAGTTCGACGGGAACGACTTCTCCTCGACGCACCTGCTCGGCTTCGTGAACAACGAACCCGCGGCCTCGATCCGGGTCCGCTGCTTTGCCAACTTCGCCAAGGCGGAGCGGCTGGCGGTGCGGCCGGAGTTCCGCCGGTCCCGGCTCGCCTTCGTGATCGTGAAGGCGGCGCACGAACTCTGCCGGGTCAAGGGATACCGCCGGATCTACGGTCACGCCCAGAAGGACCTCGTCGACTTCTGGTCCCGTGCCGGCGGACGCCCGTTCCCCGGTGCGCGCGAGTTCACCTTCTCGGACCACAGCTACGTCGAGATGATGTCCGAGGTGCCGCCGCATCCCGACGCCATCACGATCGGCACCGACCCCTACACGATCATCCGCCCGGAAGGCCGCTGGCACGCGCCGGGCGTGCTGGAGCGCTCCGCCTCCCGCGCCGTCACCCTCCACGCGGCCGATCCCGCCCTGCGCAAGCAGCGCCGCGCTTAGATCGCCACCCGACGCGTCCGGTCACGGATGGCCGCGCCCCGGCTGCGCCGTGGCCGCGGGCGTGTCGTGAACGACGCTTCGACCCTTCACCACTCCGTGAGACGGGCCCGCATCCACGATGACCGATCGACTCGTATCCCAGACCGAACTCTATTTTCGGACGCATATCCACACCGTCCTGCCCCTGCACGCGGCCCTCGTCGAGGCGATGTGCCGGGCGCCGCGCGTGCCCCAGGAACTGGCGACGGTGCTGGAGGATATCGGCCAGGGCTATTGCCGCCTCGCGGACGACCTCAACGCCGAGTTGATCCGGCGCGGCGAATTGGCGGTGGCGTCGCAGGCCGAGGATGAGGGCGCCGAAACGCGAATCGATGCCTTCGTCGAGCGCTTGATCGCGGGCCTCGGTCATATCGAGTTCGCGGACGGCCGGCGCCTCAGCGCGCGTCACGCGTTCGAGGCGCACGACGTGGCGGGCGACGCCCTCCGGACGGTGCTGCTGTTGGCACGCAAGGACCAGCTCGCGTCGGACACCGTGCCTTAGCGGGGACGGGCCGCCACACAGCCAAAAGCCCAGGACATCGCCGCGGCATGGTCCAAGTCCGTCGCACCGCGGGCGATGCGGCCAAGGCGCGGTTCCAGTGTTGCGGGCACTGCCCTGCGCACCGGCGTTCGGCGCATCCTGGGCGATGAAGCCGCGAAGACGCCCCACGCGACATCACCTGTCTGCGTGGCTCCCCGAGCGCAACGACGGTTCCCGCAAGACGCACGGGACATCGACGCGGTGACGCGCGCGGGTGGCTCGCCATGGACCCACGCTTACGACGCCGGTGCAGCCCTTTTCACCTGCGAGCGGCAAGCCTGAGGTAACCCGAGCCCCCTATGCCGACCGGCCCATCCTCAGCCGGCAGCCATGATGCTCCTTCCCGAACGCGCGTCCGATCCCCTTCCGCCCGAGGCCGCCGCGTGGCGCAACGCCTTCGGCGCCCTCCGTCCGACCTCGCCGCCCTGCCGCTACGTCAGCGCCGGGACCTGGGCCAACATTCACGAGAGCTGCGTCGACTTCATCGAGCGCTTCGGTGCCGAGGCCGTGGGTCTGGGCTGGACCGCGCCGCAGCTCTTCGGCGTGCACCCCAAGCACGGAACGTTGCGGGTGGATTGGTGCGGCGTGATGATGATCGGCGGTCGCAAGGCGCTCGCAGTCGAGGCCGACCGGATCCTGTTCGGCAACCTGACGGGCTACCGCAACCTGCCGGGGGTGCCGGTCGGCACGCCGGTCTGGGAGTTCGCCGCGCAGCGATAGGCCGAGACGATCCGCTCTCGCCGCACGGCGCGGCAAGAGCTTTCCGGGAGACTCCGGCCTCCGGGCAGATCAGGACGCGCCCCACGCCTGCCCCGTGATGCGAGATGCGCGCGTAGCGCACCTTCGCCGAGACCGCGTTAGGTTTGAACAAACCGCGACGCAGACCGTCTCTTCGAGGTAAGCGACTGATATTTCTGGTGGGCCCGGCAGGACTCGAACCTGCAACCAGACCGTTATGAGCGGTCGGCTCTAACCATTGAGCTACAGGCCCTAACCGTTTCCGATCAGGTACTTAGACTTAATATCGGGCTTCAGCAACGGATTGCTCTACAGAAATCCCCACAGAAACCTCGCCTGTGAGTAGCCGGGGAGGGGGCGTCCGGCAAGAGCCGCGGCGCAGGCTGGCGGTGCGGACGACATGGAGGCCACCATCGGCGGGCCGATGCGTTATCGGGCTGCCGATCTCGTCTGGAGCCATCCCCGTGCCTGTCCGTGCCGCCCTGCTTCTGCTGGCTCTCTCCACGACCGCTCAGGCGGCTCCCTTCGACAACCTGAAGGCCGACCTCGCCTCCTGCCTCCGCTTCGAGAGGGAAGGGAGCAGGGCGCAGCGGCCGGCGGGGGGCGCGGCCACTTACGCGCTTCGGCGCTGTGCCGACGAGGTCGAACGGCTCGATCGGGCCGACGGTCGCCGTCTGCGGGGCGATCAGGGACTCAGCCCCTCGACCTGGTCCGTGCTCCGAAGCGTCTTCGGTGCCGGCCGCGGCGGCCAGCGCAGACAGTTGATGTAGAACAGCCGGCCGTTCCGCGCGGCAGGCCGCACGCCGCGTCCTCCGATGCCCATCGGCGGACGATCCTGCCTCGTCGCGCCGGCCCCCGCGACGGCGGGGCGGCCGGCTGTCCGACGCGCCGGCCCCTGCCGGCCAACGAAGCACGATCCCTCCCGACGTCACGCGATCGGGGCGGCCGAGGCGCCGCGGCGCCATTCGTGCATCGGGCACGAACCGGCCTGCCGGTTCGGCGGCGAGCGGTCTCGCCTTGCAACAGGATGATGCGCGTCAGCGATGAGACAGGGTGAGACGAGCCTCTCGACGGACCGCGTCGGCGCGATCTGCCGATCCCTGCGGCGGGCCATCGTCGAGCGGGCACTGACCCCGGGCGACCGGTTGCCGGAGGATGCGCTCGGCGAGCGCTTCGGCGTCAGCCGCACGATCGCACGTCAGGCGCTCGGCCAGCTCGCGGGCGAGGGGCTGGTGGAACTGCGCCGCAACCGCATCGCCGTCGTGGCGAGCCCGAGCTGGGAGGAGGCGCGCGATACCTTCGACGTGCGCATCGGGCTCGAACGCCTCGTCGTCCAGCGCCTCGCCGGGCGGCTGAGCGCCGAGCAGCGGGCCGCGCTCGAAGCGCATATCGCGGGTGAGGAGCGGGCGAGCGGCGGGCCCGAGGCCGCCTCGATCCGGCTTGCCACCGAATTCCACCTGCTGCTGGCCGAGATGACCGGCAGCCCCGTGCTCGGCCGCTACGTGGCCGAACTCGGCTACCGCTGCGCCCTGATCCTCTCGCTCTACAGCCGGCCGCACTCGGCCGATTGCGCCGTGAGCGAGCATCGCGAGATCGTGGCGGCCCTCGTCTCGGGCGATGCCGCGCGGGCGGTCGCCCTGATGGATCACCACCTCGATGCCGTGGCCGAGCGGGCCCGCATCGTCGACGAGCCCCGGCGCGAGCGCGACCTGCTCCGCCTGCTCGCCCCCTACGTCGAGGGCTGAGGGGTCAGGAGGCGGCGCCCTGCCGTTCGAGCAGCCGCTCGGCGCTGTCGTTCCACACCTCCATCGAGACGATCAGGCCGTCCCGCACGGTGAAGCGGTCGACGTAGCGATTGCCCTCGAACGGCGTCCCGTCCGGCCAGGCGCCGTAGAGCGTGCCGAGGCTGTAGACCGTGGTGAGGCCGTCGCCCGGCACCACGTCGAGCCGCTCCATCCGCTTCTTCACCCAGGCGTAGCGCCCGGCATTGAAGGCCGTGACCTCGCGCGGATGGTGGAACACCCGGGCACCGGTGAAGACGATCGCGATGCCGGGCGCCATGTAGCGCGCCGCCGTCTCCGGATCGGGCACCATGGAGGCTTCGAGATAGGCGGTCACCGCCGCCGCATCGCGCGCGGCGGCCTCGGCTGCGTTCGGGCTCACGCTCATCGGTCCACCACTCTCCGCGTCCTGCGGGCCAACATGGCGGAGGCGACGCTGCCCTGCATGCAGAAAGTGTATGCACTTTGGCGCGATATTGTGCACACTCCTTTGACGAGCCGCGACCGCAGCGGAAAACGCGTGTTCGATCAGGGTTTTGCCAGTTGGCATAGGCGTTGCGGTAGTTGGTCGACCACAGCCGAGACCGGATCGCCATGCCCCGCCGCCGCCCCGCCGCCCGCTCGTTCACACGGCGCATTGCCCTCGGCCTGTTGCTGGCAGGTTTCGCAAGCCTGAACCCGGTCCAGGCCGCCGAGCCGGTGCGGATCGGCCTCGTCACGGCCCTCAGCGGCCAGTCGGCCAAGTCGGGCGAGGCGATCTCCCGCGGGATCGGGCTGGCGATCGACGAGATCAACCGGGCGGGCGGCGTGCTCGGGCGCCCGCTCGAACTGGTCGCCCGCGACGACGAGGCCAACCCGTCCAAGGGGGTGCTGGCCGCCCGCGAGCTGATCCAGCGGGCCGGCGTCGTCGCGCTGATCGGCGGGCTCGACACGCCGGTCTCGATGGCGATCGTGCCCATCGCCAACCAGATGAAGGTGCCCTTCGTCGGCCCCTGGGCGGCGGGCACCGGCATCACCCGCAACGGCGCGGCCGACAACTACGTGTTCCGGGTCTCCGCGGTCGACGCGCTCGTGGACGAGGCGCTCGTCACCTACGCGGTGAAGACCTACGGCGCCAAGACGCCCGGCGCGATCCTCGTCAACAACGCCTGGGGCGAGTCGAACCAGCAGGGGCTGGTCGCGGCGCTGAAGGCTGCGGGCCTGCCCAGCGCCGGCATCGAGAAATACGAGGCCAACGACATCGACATGGTCCCGCAGCTCTCCCGGCTGCGCGAGGCGGGGGCCGACGCGCTGTTCCTCGTCGGCAATGTCGGCCCCTCCGCCCAGGTCGTAAAGTCCCTCGCCCGGATGGGCTGGGACGTGCCGGTCATCTCCCACTGGGGCCCGGCGGGCGGGCGCTTCGACGAACTCGCGGGCCCCGGCGCGGCGCGGGTGCATTTCGTCCAGACCTTCACCTTCGCGGGCAACGACAGCCCGAAGGCGAAGGCGGTGCTCGATGCCCTCAAGGCGAAGTACCCGGCGATCAAGTCCATGGCCGACGTCACGCCCGCCGTCGGCATCGCCAACGCCTACGACGCCACGCACCTGATCGCGCTCGCGATTCAGGCGGCCGGCGTCACCGAGGGGCCGAAGGTTCGCGACGGCTTCTACAAGGTTCCGGCCTATTCCGGCCTGATCAAGACCTACGAGGCGCCCTTCGCACCGGGCCAGCACGACGCCCTGAAGCCGGACGACTACATCTTCGCCAGCTTCCGGAACGGCGAGATCGTCGCGGTGGCAAAGTGATCGGCTTCAGGAGCCCGCGCACGGGGAGGCATCCATGCTGACCAGCACCCTCGTCAGCGGGCTCGGCCTCGGCAGCATGTACGGGCTGGTGGCGCTGGGCTTCCACATCACCTTCGCGGTCTCCGGCACCGTGAACTTCGCGCAAGGAAGCGCCGTCACCCTCGGGGCGGTGCTGGGCTACGCCTTCGGGGTTCAGCTCGGCTGGCCGATGCCGCTGGCCGCCGCCGCGGCTCTGGCCGGCTGCGCGCTGCTCGGGCTCGCCGTCGAGCGCCTGCTGGTGCGCCCCTTCGTGACCCGCGGCTCCGATGCCTGGCTGCTCGCGACGGTCGCCGGCGGCATCATCCTCGACAACGTCCTGCTGTTCACCTTCGGCAAGGAGCCGCGCAGCCTGCCCTCCGCGCTGGTCGCGGAGCCCGTCCAGGTTCTGGGCGCGGGCGTCTACCCGCTCCAGCTCGTGATCCCCGTGATCGGCATCGCGGCGGCCATCGCGATCCGCGCCGTGTTCCGCGGGACGGAACTCGGCCGGGTGCTGCTGGCGGTGGCGCAGAACGCCGAGGCCGCGCGGCTGATGGGCATCGACGTCGCCCGTACCGTGGCCTGCGCCTTCGCGCTCTCGGCCGTGCTCGCGGGCGCGGCGGGGCTGCTGATCGCGCCGCTCTTCTCCGTCTCGGCCGAGATGGGCGCCCTGTTCGGCATCAAGGCCTTCGCGGTGGCGATCCTGGGCGGGATCGGCTCGGCCACCGGCGTGGTGCTGGCGGGGCTCCTCTACGGCCTCGTGGAGGCCGGCGTCACCGCGACGCTGGGCTCCGGCGCGACCCAGATCGTCGTCTTCTCGGTCATCATCCTCGCGCTGGCCCTGCGTCCGAACGGACTCCTCGGCCGCGCCGCCGTCAACAAGGTCTGACCATGCGCTCGCCTCTCCGGGCGCCGGCCGCGATGCCGCTCGCCATCCTGGCCCTGACGCTCGCGGGCCTCGGCCTCGTCGGGCTGACGGGCGGCTACAGCCACTTCGTCATCGCCCTGGTGGCCCTGACGGTGCTGGCCGGGACCGGGCTCAACGTCCTGCTCGGGCTCGCGGGCCTGATCTCCTTCGGCCATGCCGGGTTCTACGCGCTGGGCGCCTATGCGAGCGCGATCCTGACGCTGAAGGGGGTGAGCTTCTGGCTGGCGCTTCCCGCCGCCGCCGGGCTCTCCGCCCTCGTCGGCGCCGCGCTCGCCGTGCCGGCGATGCGGGTGCGCGGGCCCTACCTCGCTATGGTGACGATCGCCTTCGGCTTCCTCGTCGAGCACGCGCTGATCGAGGGTGGGGAGCTGACCGGCGGGCAGAACGGCCTCGTGGTCGCGGCCGGCCCGACCCTGTTCGGCCTGCCCGTCGGGGAACGCGACCTTGCGATCCTCGCCGTGACGGCAGCGGGCCTCAGCCTCTACGGCTTCCACCGGCTCCGCCATGCCCGCCTGGGCCAGGCTCTGCGCGCGGTGCGCGACGCGGATGTGGCCGCCGCCTCGCTCGGCTTCGACCCGGTCCGGGCGAAGACCGCGGCCTTCGCGATCTCGGCGGCGCTGACCGGGCTCGCGGGCGCGGTGCTGCCGCCGCTGATGCTGTTCATCGCGCCGAGTTCCTTCCCGTTCACGCAGTCGATCCTGTTCGTGCTCGCGGTGGTGGTCGGCGGCGCCGGGACCGTGCTCGGGCCTCTGTTCGGCGCGCTGGTGACGGTGCTGCTGCCCGAGGCGCTGGCGGGGCTGGCCGAGTACCGGCTGCTGTTCTTCGGCGTGACCACCCTCGTGGTGCTCTGGCTCGTGCCGGCGGGCATCGTCGGCAGCCTCGCCCGTCTGCTGCCGCGGGGCGGCGAGGCGCGCTCGGGGGCGGGATCGGAAGCGCCGGACTTCCTGCACCGGGCCGAGGGCGAGCCGCTCGCCGTCGAAGGGCTCGGAATCGCCTTCGGCGGGATCCGGGCGGCGGACGGCGTCGCCTTCGCGGCGCGGCCCGGGGCGATCACCAGCGTGATCGGACCGAACGGGGCCGGCAAGACCACCGTCCTCAACATGATCTCGGGCTTCTACCGGCCGAGCGCCGGCACGATCCGCCTCGGGGAACGTGAGCTGGCGGGAAGGCCGGCCCACCTCATCGCCCGCGCCGGCATCGCCCGCACCTACCAGACGACGCGGCTGTTCGGCTCGCTCAGCGTCATCGAGAACGTCACCCTCGCCCGCGCGCCCGGGCGTCTGCTGCGCCGGACGCAGGCGCGGGACCGCCAAGACGCGGCGGCCCTGCTGGCCTTCGTCGGCTATGCCGGCGCGCTCGACCGTCCGGCCTCCGAACTGCCCCATGTCGACCGGCGTCTGGTCGAGATCGCCCGCGCGCTCGCCGGGTCCCCGCTCGTGCTGCTCCTCGACGAGCCGGCCGCCGGCCTCGCCCGGGCCGAGACCGACCGCCTCGGCGCGCTGCTGCGCCGGATCGCGGCCTGCGGCATCGCGGTGATCCTCGTCGAGCACGACATGCCGCTGGTCATGGGCGTGTCGGACCACATCCTCGTCATGGATGCGGGCCGCCCGATCGCCCGCGGCACGCCGGCCGAGGTGCGCCGCGACCCCGCCGTGCTGCGGGCCTATCTCGGGGCCGCCGAGACGCCGGCCCGGCCGCGGGCCGCGCCCTGGAGCGGTCCGGCCGACGCGGTGCTGGCCGCCCACGGCCTGAAGGCGGGCTACGGCGCCGCGCCCGTCCTCGACGGCGTCTCGCTCGCGGTGCGGCCGGGCGAGACGGTGGCGCTGCTCGGTGCCAACGGGGCCGGCAAATCGACGGTGATGCGGGCGCTCTCCGGCCTCCTGCGCCCGGTCGAGGGCTCGGTGGTGCTGGCCGATACTCCGATCGCCGCCCTGTCGGCGCACAGGATCGCGCGGCTGGGCCTCGCCCTGGTGCCGGAAGGCCGGCAGGTCTTTCCTGAACTGACCGTCGTCGAGAACATCCGCCTCGGCGCGTGGAGTCGTTCCGGGAGCCGCGGCGGACGGGTCGATCCGGCCGAGGTCGAGGCTCTGCTCGACCGCTTCCCGCGGCTGCGCGAGCGGGCCGGCAGCCGCGCCGGCCTGCTCTCGGGCGGGGAGCAGCAGATGCTGGCCATCGCCCGGGGGATGATGGCGCGCCCGCGCATCCTCCTGCTCGACGAACCCTCCCTCGGCCTCGCGCCCGCGATCATCAACAGCCTCTACGCCACCGTCGCCGAGTTGCGCGATCAGGGCATCACCATTCTGATCGTCGATCAGATGGCCGCTCTGGCGCTGACCGTGGCGGACCGGGGCTACGTGCTGGAGCAGGGGCGCGTCGCCGCGTCCGGCACCGCGGCGGAGCTGAAGGCGGACGCGGCGCTCGAAGCGGCCTATCTCGGGGCGGCGTGAGGCGCCGCGTTTCCCTCCAACGACAGGATCGAGACCTTTCCCGTGACGACATCGGAGCCGAAACCCGCCGGCCATGGCCGCTACGCCTATTCCGCCCTACCCGAACGCCCGGTCTACGACTGGCCGGGGGGAAAGCGCCTCGCGGTCTACCTCGCGCTCAATCTCGAGACCTTCGCGTTCGGGGACGGCTTGGGCGCCGAGCTGGCGCCGGGCGGGCCGCAGCCGGACGTGCTGAACTTCGCCTGGCGCGACTGGGGCAACCGGGTCGGCGCCTGGCGCATCCGCGACATGCTCGACAGTCTCGGCTTGCCGGCCAGCATCCTCGTCAACAGCCGGATCTACCGGGATTGCCCGGGGCTGGTCGAAGCCTTCCGCGCGCGGGGCGACGAGATCGTCGGGCACGGGCGCAGCAATGCCGAGCGGCAGGGCACGCTCCCGGAGGCGGAGGAGCGCGCCCTCATCGACGAGGCGACCGCGATCCTGACGCGGGAGGAGGGGCGGGCGCCCGCCGGCTGGCTCGGGCCCTGGATCTCGCAGTCGCGGGCGACGCCGGACCTGCTGGCCGAGGCGGGCTACCGCTACTTGCTCGACTGGTGCCACGACGACCAGCCGACCTGGTTCGCAACCCGCGACGGCGGGCGCATCCTCTCGGTGCCCTATCCGCAGGAGCTGAACGACATCCCGGCCATCGTCGCCCGCAAGGAGACCGGGCGGCAATTCGCCGAGGCGATCGTCGACGCCTTCGACGAGATGCTGGAGCAGTCGCGCAGCGCGCCCCTGGTGATGGGGATTGCGCTCCACCCCTACATCGTCGGCCAGCCGCACCGGCTGCGCCCCCTGCGGCAGGCGCTCGAACACATCGCCCGGCACCGCGACGGGATCTGGATCACCACGGCGGGCGCGATCGCGGCGCATGCCGCCGAGCTGACGGAGTAGCGGCCCCGTGCAGTCCTCCTCACACCTCTGCGGGCCACGATGCGTCACGTGGCCCGCGCCGAAGTCCCGGTGACGCCGTCATGAAGCGCGGCGAACACCATCGACGGCCCGCGTCGCAGGTTTCGCGGCGCGTGCTTCTCCTGACCTCCGCGGCTGCCTTGGGTGCGACGACCGTGCCGAACCATCTCTTCGCCGAAGCGAGCGCCGCCCGCGGCGCCCTCGCCCGATCCAGCCAGGGCATGGTGACGAGCCCGCACGAACTCGCCAGCGAGGCGGGCCGGGAGGTGCTTCGGGCGGGGGGCAACGCCATCGAGGCGGTGATCGCCGTCAACGCCACCCTCTGCGTGACCTATCCGCATTTCTGCGGCCTGGGCGGCGACGCGTTCATGATCATCAGCGACGCCAAGGGCAACGGCGTCACGCTGTCCGGCATCGGTCAGGCGGCCGCGAAGCTGCCGCAGGACGGTCGGGCGATCCCGGTCCGCGGGCCCGGATCGGCGATCACCGCGGCGGCGGCCGTCGATACCTGGGACCAGGCCTTCGAATTCAGCCGACGGCGCTGGGGCGGGCGGCAATCCTGGAAGGATCTGTTCAAGCACGCCGTCGGGCATGCCGCGGAGGGCTTTCCCCTGACACCGTCGCAGCGGTTCTGGGCGAACTTCCGCGCCAACGAGATCGGCCAATGGCCCGATGTCGTGCGCGTGTTCACCGCGGATGGCCGCATCCCGGACGTGGGCGAGACCTTTCGCCAGCCCGATCTCGCCCGCACGCTCAGTCTTCTGGCGGAGAACGGCGCGCGCGATTTCTACGAGGGTGACCTCGCCGAGCGGATCGCGCGCGGGCTGCAGCAGGCGGGTTCGCCCCTGACCGCGGCGGATCTGGCCCGCACGCGCGCGCGGAACGAAACCGCGCTCCGCGTGCCCTACCGCGGAGGAGAGTTGATCAGCCTGCGCCCCCCGACGCAGGGCGTCACCACCCTCGAGATCATGGGCATTCTCGACCGCTTCGACCTCGGAAGCGTCCCCGAGGGCAGCGCCGACTACTACCACCTCCTCGTCGAGGCGGTGAAGCGAGCCTTCGTCGACCGCAACCGCTACGTCGCCGATCCCGATTTCGTCGACGTACCCGTGAACAGGCTGTTGTCGGAATCGCATCTCGACGCGCAGGCCCGCGCCATCGACCGCCGGGGGGCGGCGCCCTGGCCGCAGGTCTTCAAGACCGGCGACACCGTCTTCGTCGGGGCGGTCGACCGCTGGGGCAACTGCGTCAGCCTCTTGCAGACGATCTACTTCGACTGGGGAAGCGGCGTCGTCGCCGGGGATACGGGCATCCTCTGGCATAATCGCGGGGCGGCCTTCAGCGTCGATGCGGGGAGCATCAACCTGCTGCGCCCCGGCAAGCGCCCGTTCCACACGCTTAATCCCGGAATGTACCTCAGGGACGGCCGTCCAAAGCTGCTCTACGGCACGCAGGGCGCGGACGGGCAGCCGCAGACCCTGTCGGCCGTGCTGACGCGGCTGATCGATTACCGGATGGACCCGCTCACGGCTCTCGCACGGCCGCGCTTTCTCCTGGGCAAGACCTTCTCGGACAGCCGCGACAGCCTGAAGCTCGAACTCGATGCGGGCCAGGATGTGTTCGCGGAACTCAAGGCCCGGGGGCATGAGATCAGCCCCATCCCCGCACAAAGCCCGCTGGCCGGCCATCCGGGTGCGATCCGCATCGAGGATGACGGCAGCTTCGTCGGGGCTCACGACCCTCGCAGCGACGGCTTGGCCCTCGGCCTCTGATATCGTCTCCGTTTGATCGCCTCGGCCTTCGCCCCTCTCCGTCATAGCGAGGCGGAGCCGAAGCGACCCAGAGCGCGATCTGTCCGGACAATGCGGAGCCTTGGATCGCTTACAGCTTCGCCTCGCAAGGACGAGGGAAGAGATCGAAGCGATCAAACGGAAACCGGATGACGCCGCCCGGAAGCCCTTTGTCGACCGGGGGATTGCCAAGGCCGGCGATCTCGAGCGGTGCGACACCGAGCGCGGCCCGCCCCTGTCCGACACGCCCGCGCCGCCGTAGCCCGGGAAGTCGAGATCAAGTGACGCAGTCCCGATGGTCAATCTCAGGCTGCGTCTCAGCGAGACAAAACTTGAGATCGCTCAGGCTGCGTACTTCTCGATTGGTACAGAGCAAGCATTCTGTGCGCTACCGCACACCAGCCAAGAAGAGGGTCGATCAAACACGGGCGCGCCCATCGACGGGCGTGAAGCGGGAGAAGGGACCGTGCATCAGGTCGTCGGGTTCCTGGCCGTGGGTGCAGCGGGCGCGGCATTGCTGCACGCCTGGGATCTGCCGCGGATCGTCAGCTCGGGCTTTCTGCTGGTGAGCCTGCTCGTCGCGGCCCTGATCGGCTCGACGCAGGCGCTCGATCGAGAGGCGCCCAGCCAGCCGCTGCACGCCGGCCCGGCCTCACGGATGCCGGCGACCGAAGGGCGGATCGCTCCGATGCGCCGGCCGAATCCCCGCACCGACACGGCCGTCGCCTGGTAGCGCAGGAGGACGGCACCGGCCCGGGCGGAGCGTCCGTCGCGGGCCGGCGTGGAAGCGACCGTTCGGAAAGCGACCGGGCCAGCGCGAACCTGCTCGGAACATGGGTAGAGAGAGCGCGTTCTCTGGGCACTTTCCGAATATTCGTCTGCCGATAGGGCAACTCAATGCGCGACCTCAGCAAGTCGAACGGCCGTGCCTTCCCGTCCAGCTGGAAGCGAAGCGGCCGCACTGCCTCCTCGATCGGTCATGCCGGACTGGCGAAACTGTCTCCGATGCCGATGGACGGCCGAGCCCTGACGGATCAACAGCCGGCCTCCAGCAAACGCGTGTCGCCAGCGAGCGATTTCGAGGGTTTCGGCAGCTTCTCCAGCTGAGCCCAAAGCCGTCCCGCGCAGAGCGTCTGCCGCCTCATCTCACGGGGCGCCTGCCGACGATCGCGCGGCAGACCTTTCGAGCCGTTCAAGCAAGAGAAACCCGCGGAAGCGGTCGATCGGGGTCGCGGCTGACCCGGCCCTTTTCGCGTGCCGAACCGGGCCGTCGGTTCGGCCGCAGCACCTCATCCGCGCCTCAGGGCTTCGGATTCCCGTCCTCCGGTTTCCCAGTAGGGGGGCTCTTTGAGGGAGTGGGCGAGGGATTATCCTCCTGCCGGACCGTGGCCCCGGGCGTTCCCTTGCCGGGATGGCCCGTTGCCTCGTCGATATTGCCGAGCCCACCGCCCTCACGCGTCCGGGCGGCTTCCGTACCCGGCTTCTCCGGCTTCCTCATGGTACTCTCCCGAGCGAGGGACGCGGGCCTCACCAACCTGCAACAAAATTCATGACAGAGAAGCCGACGGCGCAGTATAGGGCATTATGATGCAGAGACGCGGGTTCGCTCGCAATCGCGACGCAACCCTCTGTACACCTTCATGCTTTCCGCCCGTGAAACGTGCAATCGCGGGCCGCACCCTCGCGATATCCTGCCGCTTCGCCTATGCTGGAGGGCCCGAACAGGAGAACGACATGCGTTATACCGTTCATTGGACCGCGCCGTCGGGCGCCTCCGCAGAGCCGCACGCCCTGGGCGTGAGGGCGGCCGAGCGAGCCATGACCTTCGCGAGCATGGGCGCGTCGGACGTCTACGTCGAGACACCTGACGGCCGCGTGTTCCGGGCACCCGCGCAGATGGCCGCCCTGATCGAGCACGCCCAGACGGCGGACGCCGCCCGGGGCTGAGAGCCCGCGGCTCGGGCCGGCCGGATCACGAGCCGACGAGCTGCCACTCGAACACGAGTTGGCGCAGCCGCGTCTGGGCGGCCCTGCGGGCCTCTTCGAAGGTGGCGTAGCTGGTCGGTCCGTAGCGCCGCGGCGCTCCCTTCTCGAGCACCGAGCAGACGAAGCGCCCCGGCATCCGCCAGCAGGGCCTGACGTCGATGGAGTAGGGATGATCGCCGCGGTCCGCCATGGCGGCACCGTGCCACGGCCCTGCCCGGCGACCAAGGCGGCCGGCGCGCGCCGCACTCACATTTCCTTGTGGCGCCTGTCCCCGACCGCAGGTCCCTGCGGCGCACGCCTCCTCGCGGAGCGGCGGGCGGCCCTCAGGCTTCGTCCTGGTCCTGCGCCGGCCGCAGCGAGCGCTCCAGGGTCTCCAGTACCGTGCCCGCGAGCGCCGCGTCCGGATCGTCGCGGAACAGCACGTCGCGCAGCATGGCGAGATAGCCTTCGAGGCGCTCGTCGTAATGATCGGAATCGATCGAGCGCAGCACGCTGGCCAGGAAGCCCACCGCCATCTGGTGGGCCACCTGCTTGGCGCCGAGGTCGGCGAGGCCCTCGGCGAGGTTCGTCACCGCCGCGTCGTGCCGGGCGCTGACGGCCGCGAGCGCGGCGAGCTGCTGGTTCAGGTCCATCGGGTCGGGTCCTCGGAACGCATCCGGACGATCGGGCTGCGAGACGGTCAGGATTCGAGGCGGGCATCGGCGAAGCGGCGGAACGCCTCCAGCGTCTCGGCGCTGACATGGTGCTCGATGCCCTCGGCGTCGCGCCGCGCCGTTTCCAGGCTGACGCCCAGGGCGCACAGGAAGCGCTCGACGATGCGGTGGCGCTCCCGCGACTGCTCGGCCAGGGCCTGCCCGGCGGCGGTGAGGAAGACCCCGCGATAGGGCCGCTGCTGCACGAGGCCGTCCTCGGCGAGCCGCTTGAGCATCTTGGCGACCGTCGGCTGGGCGACGCCGAGGCGGGCGGCGATGTCGACCTGCCGCGCCTCGCCGCCATCGCCGATCAGGTCGGCGATCAGCTCGACGTAATCCTCCACGAGTTCCAGGCGGCGCGCCTCGCGGGCCTGACGGAAGCTCTCGACATGCACCTCCGCATCGACGAGCGGCGCGTCCGCCCCCGGCCGCGCCGGCTCCTGCCTCGACTCTGGCGTCGCGTCCTGCATGGCGGCGGCGGACTCCTCCGTTTTCGGGCGCGAACCGTCCGCTCGCGCCGCGCGCTTCCGTTCAACGTTTCTCATGAACGCCCGCATCGCTCCTGCGGCCGTGCCCCGGGGGCACATCGCGCGGACCGTTCCCGCCCCCGTGTCTAACCCATGCGGGCCGCGGGCGGGAACCCGCAAGGCAGGCCCCGGCCCGAACCTTCGACGTCCCCAAGCTTCGACTCTCCCAAGCTTCGACGGCCCCAACCTTCGAGCGGCCCTTGATCTCAGCTTCAGCGCAGCTTTATAGCTGATGCTATAAACGGGACCGCCGGCTGGAGCGGTGATCGCGCACCGTTGCGACACATCGCGGTGACCCGTCGCTCTTAAAGGACGGGTGGAAGGCCGCGCCCTCCCGACGCCCCGTCCGACATCGGCGCCTCCTCAAGGGCCGGTGGCCACCTCCCGGGCCGATGCGCCCCCGATGCGAATGGAAAAGCCGCGATGGATCAGGTTCGGCCGGCGCCGCCCGCGCAGGCTCCCGCACAAGCCGCCGGAGAGGCCAGCCTCGGCGCGCTGAACGGCAGCGTCCCCGTGCGGGCGGACGGTTCCTGGATGCGGCGGCTCGTCGCCTTCATCGGGCCGGGCTACATGGTATCGGTCGGCTACATGGACCCGGGCAACTGGGCCACCGACATCGCGGGCGGCGCCCAGTTCGGCTACACCCTGCTCTCCGTCATCCTGCTCTCGAACCTGATGGCGATCGTGCTGCAGGCGCTGGCGGCGCGGCTCGGCATCGCCACCGGCCTCGATCTCGCCCAGGCCTGCCGCGAGCGCACCTCGCGGCCGGTCAGCTTCGCCCTTTGGCTGATCTGCGAGGCGGCGATCATCGCCTGCGACCTCGCCGAGGTGATCGGCACCGCCATCGCCCTCAAGCTGCTGTTCGGCATCCCGCTGACGCTGGGCGCGATCATCACGGCGCTCGACGTGTTCGTGGTGCTGCTGCTCCTGCGCCGGGGCTTCCGGGCGCTGGAGGCCTTCGTGATCGGCCTCCTGACGATCATCTTCGTCTGCTTCGGGGTGCAGATCGTGATGGCCGCGCCCCCGGTCCAGGCGGTGCTCGGCGGCTTCGTGCCCTCGCGGGAGATCGTGACCAACCCGGCCGCGCTCTACATCGCCATCGGCATCATCGGCGCCACCGTGATGCCGCACAACCTCTACCTCCACTCCTCGATCGTGCAGACGCGGGCCTATCCCCGCACGGAAGCGGGCCGGCGCGAGGCCCTGCGCTTCGCCGTCACCGACTCGACGGTGGCGCTGATGCTGGCCCTGTTCGTCAACGCCGCGATCCTGATCATGGCGGCGGCGGTGTTCCACGCGGCCGGGCGCACGGACGTGGAGGAGATCGAGCAGGCCCACGAACTGCTCTCGCCGCTTCTCGGCGTCGGGGTCGCCTCGACGCTGTTCGCCGTGGCGCTGCTGGCCTCGGGCCTCAACTCCACGGTGACCGCGACGCTGGCCGGCCAGATCGTGATGGAGGGCTTCCTGCGGCTGCGCCTGCCCACCTGGGCGCGGCGGCTGGTGACGCGGGGCATTGCCATCGTGCCGGTGGTGATCGTCACCGCCCTCTACGGCGAGCAGGGCACCGCCCGGCTCCTCGTGCTGAGCCAGGTCGTGCTCTCGATGCAGCTGCCCTTCGCGGTGATCCCGCTGGTGCATTTCGTCTCGGACCGGCGGATCATGGGCGGCCTCGTGATCCCCGGCTGGCTGAAGGGACTCGCCTGGATCATCGCCGCCATCATCGTGGCGCTGAACCTGAAGCTCCTGCTCGACACCTTCCTCGGCGGCTGATCAGGCCTCGGCCGCGCGCAGATGCGCGACGAAGTCCTGGGCGAAGGCGGGCAGGGCCTCGAATTCGCGCAGGCAGAGCTTGAGGTCGCGGGCCGCCCAGGGGTCCTCCAGCGGCACGAGGGCGATTCCCATCGTGCGCCACGCCCGCCGCGCCGTGGTCTCGGGCACGATGCCGAGGCCGACGCCGCACTCGACGAGGCGGCAGACCGCGTCGAAGCTGCGCAACTGCACCCGCAGCCGCATCGGCCGGCCGATGCGGGAGGCCTTGGCCGCGAGGAAGCGGGTCAGCGCGCTCGGCCGGTCGAGCCCGACGAGATCGTGCTCCAGCACCTCCGCGAAGCCGACGCTCTTGCGGCGGGCCAGCGCGTGGCCGGTCGCGACCACCACGACGAAGCGGTCGTGGCGGAAGGGGAAGGTCTGGAGCGTGCCGGTATCGACGGTGCCCGCCACGATGCCGAGATCCGCCGCCCCGTCGGCCACCAGTCCGACGATCTCGTCGGAGGTGCGCTCCTCGATGTCGACGCTGATGCCCGTGTGCAGGGCGAGGTAGGCGGAGAGCGCCTCGGGCAGGAATTCGGTCAGCGCGTTGGTGTTCGACAGGACCCGGATCTGGCCGACGGCCCCGCCCGCGAAGACGGAGAGGTCGCCCTGCAGCCGCTCGACCTGCCCCAGGATCTCGCGGGCATGGGCGAGCAGGGCGCGCCCGGCGGGCGTCGGCGTCACGCCCTGGCGCCCGCGCAGCAGGAGCGCGGCGCCGAGCGAATCCTCCATCGCCCGCACCCGGGCCGAGGCGGCGGCGAGCGCGAGGTTGGCCCGCTCGGCCCCATGGGTGATCGAGCCCGCCTCCACGACGTGGCGGAACAGGTTCAGATCGACGAGATCGAAGCGCATCATCGCTCGGCTTCCGTCCGGATCATCCGCATCCGGCATTCGCGCAACGTGAAGTCAGGTGGGGCCGGTCAACCTATCACAGCAGCGTGATCCGGGCACGAGCCTTCGCGAGTGGCGAAGGCACCCACTACGAAAGCCGAATTGCGAACGCTTCCAATTCGCGTTTGAAGCGCCCCATGAGCGCCGCAGCGGCCAGCATCTTCGGGGAACAGGGCACGGTCGTCGCGGCCGGGGGCCTGCTCGTGCTGTGCATGGGCCTGTGGGCGACCGGCCTCGTGGCCGAGATCGTCACGGCGCTGATGTTCTTCGCGCTCGCCATGCTGCTCAAGCTCGCCCCGGCGCAGACGGTCTTCTCGGGATTCGCCTCCTCCGCCTTCTGGCTGGTGACGGGCGGCATGGTGGTCGGGCTCGCCATGAACCGCACCGGCTTGGGCGACCGTCTCGCGCGGATGCTGGCGGCACGGCTGCCCGCCTCCTATCCCGGCTTCGTCGCGGGCCTCGTCGCCTTCTCCTTCGCGCTCGCCTTCGTGATGCCGTCCAATCTCGGCCGCATCGCCCTGATGGTGCCGGTGGTGATCGCGCTCTGCGACGCCTTCGGGCTGGAGGCCGGGCGCCCGGGCCGGACGGGGGCGCTGCTCGCCTTCGGCATCGCCACGCCGATGCTCTCAGCGGCGATCCTGCCCGCCAACGTGCCGAACCTCGTCATGGCCGGCACCGCCGAGACCCTGTTCGGCATCCACCTCGGCTATCTGCCGTATCTCTTTCTGCACGCACCCGTTCTCGGGTTCGTGAAGGGCGCGCTCCTCGTCGTCTGCACGGTGCTGATCTTCCGCGACCGGCTCGACGGCAAGCGGCCGGATCTGCCCCCGCTGCCGCCGCTCTCGGGCGAGGAGCGGCGCCTCTCGGTGATCCTCGCACTGATGCTGGCCCTCTGGCTCAGCGACGGCTGGCACGGCATCCCGCCCGCATGGATCGGGCTCGCGGCGGCGGTGATCTGCCTACTGCCGGGCGTCGGCGTGCTGCCGTCCCAGAGCTTCGGCGAGATCCCGTTGCGAACCTGCTTCTACGTCGCCGCCCTGTTCGGGTTGACGGCGATCGTCAACGAGACCGGGCTCGGCGCCCGTCTCGGCCACGCGCTGCTCTCGGTCGCGCCCTTGGAGCCGGGCGCACCCGCCAAGAACTTCGCCACGCTGACCGGCCTGTCGATCGGCTTCCTCTTCGCCGCCACCGCCAACGGCGCGCCCGCCCTCTACACGGCGCTCGCGGAGGAGTTTTCGCGCGCCAGCGGCTTCGATCTCATGAGCGTGCTGATGGTGCAGGTGGTCGGCTACTCGACCCTGTTCCTGCCCTATCAGGCGCCCCCCATCATCATGACGATGGATCTCGGCCGCCTCTCGCTGGCCGACGCGACCAAGCTCACCCTCGCCACGGGCGTCGCGTCGCTGTTGGTGGCGACCCCACTTGCCTATTTCTGGTTCAGACTGACCGGGCGATTGGCGTGAGACAGATCCGCGCGATCGTCAGCTACACCAATGCTGCACCGCAGCACCGGCATTGCCGGCCAGAGCCCGCCGCCCTAACCCTTCCCTGGAATTTATCCAGTCTTCGACGCGAGGATCGTGAGCCGCGATGAACCCTACCGTCAGACCTACGGTCGCCCAGCCGCTCTCGCCCCATCTCCAGATCTACCGCTGGACCTGGACCATGGCGATGTCGGTGTTCCACCGCGTCACCGGCACGGCGCTCTATGGCGGCACCTTCCTCGTCGCGGTCTGGCTGGTGGCGCTCGCCTCCGGTCCCAAGGCCTACGATACGGTGGCGTGGTTCTTCGGCTCGTGGGTCGGGCGCACGATCCTGTTCGCCTACACCTGGGTGCTCTTGCACCACATGCTGGGCGGCATCCGCCACTTCATCTGGGACGCGGGCTACGGCTTCGACCGCGACCGGCGCCTGGGCCTCGCCCGGGCCACGCTGATCGGCTCCGTCACCCTGACCCTTGTGATCTGGGCGGTCGCCCTGCTCGTGCGCTGAGGCTTCCCATGTCCCAGGTCGACAACCGCCAGAACACCGCGCTCTCGATGCGCACCCCGCGCGCCCGGGTGAAGGGGCTGGGCGCCTCGGGCCACGGCGCCGGCCATTTCTGGCTGCAGCGCCTGACCGGCGCCGCGAACGCGCTCCTGATGCTCGCCTTCGTCGTGATCATCGCCCTGATGGCCGGGCGGACCTACCCGCAGGCGGTCGCGCTGGTGTCGCACCCGCTCGTTTCGATCATCCTGATCCTCGCCGTGGTCTCGGTGACGATCCACATGCGTCTGGGGATGCAGACGGTCATCGAGGACTACGTGCACAGCCACGGCCTCAAGTTCGCGGCGCTCATCGCCAACACCTTCTACGCGGTCGCGGTGGCCGCCGCCTGCCTCTACGCGATCATCCGCGTGAGTCTGGCCGGCCTCGCCTGATCGCCGTCATCGAAACCGAGGATTCATCGCCCATGGCCTCCAACGGATCGAACGGCGGCGCCCCCGCCTACGCCATCACCGACCACACCTTCGACGTGGTGATCGTCGGCGCCGGCGGCGCCGGGCTTCGCGCCACGGTCGGCTGCTCTCAGGCCGGGCTTCGCACCGCCTGCATCACCAAGGTCTTCCCGACCCGCTCGCACACGGTGGCCGCGCAGGGCGGCATCTCCGCCTCGCTCGGCAATATGGGGCCGGACGACTGGCGCTGGCACATGTACGACACCGTGAAGGGCTCGGACTGGCTCGGCGACCAGGACGCGATCGAGTACCTGGTGCGCAACGCCCCCGCGGCCGTGTACGAGTTGGAGCACTGGGGCGTGCCCTTCTCCCGCACGGAAGAGGGCAAGATCTACCAGCGCCCGTTCGGCGGCATGACCACCGATTACGGCAAGGGCACCGCGCAGCGCACCTGCGCCGCGGCCGACCGTACCGGCCACGCCATGCTCCACACGCTCTACGGGCAGGCGGTGAAGAACAAGACCCAGTTCTTCATCGAGTACTTCGCCCTCGACCTGATCATGGACGAGGACGGCCGCTGCCGCGGCGTCATCGCCATCGATCAGGCCACCGGCGAGATCCATCGCTTCCGCGCCCAGCAGACGATCCTGGCCACCGGCGGCTACGGCCGCGCCTACTTCTCGGCGACCTCGGCCCATACCTGCACCGGTGACGGCAACGCCATGGTGCTGCGCGCCGGCCTGCCGCTGCAGGACATGGAGTTCGTGCAGTTCCATCCCACCGGCATCTACGGCGCCGGCTGCCTCATCACGGAGGGCGCACGCGGCGAGGGCGGCTACCTCACCAATTCCGAGGGCGAGCGCTTCATGGAGCGCTACGCGCCGTCGGCCAAGGATCTGGCCTCCCGCGACGTGGTCTCGCGCTCGATGACCATGGAGATCCGCGACGGCCGCGGCGTGGGCAAGGAAGGGGACCACATCTTCCTGCACCTCGACCACCTCGACCCCAAGATCCTGCACGAGCGCCTGCCCGGCATCTCGGAGAGCGCGAAGATCTTCGCGGGCGTGGACGTGACCAAGGAGCCGATCCCGGTCCTGCCCACCGTCCACTACAACATGGGCGGCATCCCGACGAACTATCACGGCGAGGTGCTGACCCTGAAGAACGGCAATCCGGACACGGTGGTGCCGGGCCTGATGGCGCTCGGCGAGGCGGCCTGCGTCTCGGTGCACGGCGCCAACCGCCTCGGCTCCAATTCGCTGATCGACCTCGTGGTGTTCGGCCGCGCGGCGGGCCTGCGCTGCGCCGACATCGTCGAGGCCGATGCCCGTCAGCCGGAACTGCCGCGGGACTCGGCCGACAAGGCGCTCGCGCGCCTCGACCGCTTCCGCTACGCCGACGGCTCCACCCCGACCGCGCAGCTGCGCGACCGGATGCAGCGGACCATGCAGAACAACTGCGCGGTCTTCCGCACCGGCGAGGTGCTGGAGGAGGGCAAGGGCCTGATCCACGAAGTCTGGCGCGGCGTCGCCGACATCGCGATCACCGACCGCTCGCTCGTTTGGAACACCGACCTGCTCGAGACCCTGGAGTTCGACAACCTGATCGGTCAGGCGGTCGTGACGATGGAATCGGCGGTCAACCGCAAGGAGAGCCGTGGGGCGCATGCCCGCGAGGACTTCCCCGATCGCGACGACAAGGAGTGGATGAAGCACACCCTGGCGTGGCTCGACCCCTCCAAGCACGGCGTCGAGATCGATTACCGGCCGGTGCACACCTACACCATGTCGAACGAGATCCAGTACATCGAGCCCAAGGCGCGGGTGTACTGAAGAAGGGCTCGCGCGCGTGTTCAAGCTGAAGAAGCGCCGAAGGGGACCGCCGGCCGGATCCGGCCTCCTCTGCACCGGAGCGCCGGCCCAGCCGCCGGCGTCCTGGGAAGAGATCGTCTGCGGCTTCGGGGCCTCCGTCGATCCGGTGGAGGCACGCGCGCAAGCGACCAATCCGGCCGAGGAGGCGTTCTTCGCACAGGAGGATCGCCTCGCGACCAAGTGGCATCATTACTTGGAAATCTACGACCGCTACCTGTCGCGCTACCGCGGAAAGCCCGTTCGGCTCCTCGAACTCGGCGTCTTCCAGGGCGGCTCGTTGCAGGTCTGGCGGCGCTATCTCGGGCCGGACGCCGTGATCCACGGCGTCGACATCAACCCGGGCTGCCGCGAGATCACCGAGGACGGCCTCACCGTCCATCTCGGCAGTCAGGCCGATCCGGGGCTGCTGCGGCGCATCGCCGGGGAGATGGGCGGCATCGATGTCGTGATCGACGATGCGGGCCACATCAGCGCCGAGCAGATCGCCAGTTTCGAGATCCTCTATCCCCTGCTCGCGCCGGACGGCGTCTACATTGTCGAGGACGTGCACGCCTCCTACTGGCCGGATCACGGCGGCGGCCTGAGGGCGCACGGCGCCTTCATGGAATACTCCAAGCTGCTCCTCGATCGCCTGCACGCCCGCTACGTGCTCGATCCCGATCCCTTCGCCCGCGATCCGGGCTTCGCCGACGTGACGCACGGCATCGCCTTCCACGACAGCATGGTGGTCTTCGAGAAGCGCCGGAAGGCGCTGCCGCGAAGTGTGCGCGTCGGTCACCGCACCCTGTCCTGACATTTCCCGCATGAGCCAGCCATGGCCCCGCTCACCCCTCCAGCGACTGCTCTGCCCGCCGACGATGAGGATCGACCAATGCCCGATCGGAGCCGGCACGATGTCGAATGCGACCCGGCCCGTCGCGACGGCGGGATGGTCTGATGCGGCGGCAACGGACCACGCCGTCGGAGTGCGGAAAGTCGCTGCGATGAGAGCGCCCTCGCGCCGCCTCGCGCCTGCGGTTCTCTCCGCCGCGATCGGGCTGCTGACGCTCCCGGCAACGGCGCGTGGCCCGGATTTCGACTTCCCCGCGGAGGTCGCCGGTTTCGCGCGAGGCCCGCGGACCGATTACGAGGCCCGCGCGCCGGGGCTCGGCTACTCGGTGGTCTACACCAACGGCCGCTGGAAGGCGGATGTCTACGTCTACGCTGCCGGTGTGGCGAACATCCCCGACGGACCGTCCTCGCCCGTGGTCACCGGCCAGCTCGCGCAGGCGGGCGGCGACGTCAGGACGGCGGTGGCGCAGGGCATCTACCGCAGCAGCGAGGATCGCGGCGCGGTGCGCGTGCCGGGGGAAGCGGGCGCCCGGCTCACCTGCCGCGCCTTCGCCATCGACCACGCGGCCCTCGGCCCGACCGAGAGCCTGCTCTGCATCACCGGCCTGCGCGGCCAATTCGTGAAGTTCCGCCTGTCCGGCCCGTCCGCGAAACGGCCGCCGCAGGAGGAGGCCGAGCGCTTCATGACCGGCTGGCTCAGCCGCCAGTAGCACTTTCTCACCATCGGAGCGCGCCGCAGGCCGCCGCACCAGAGAGGCACTCACCATGGCCCAGTTCAATCTTCCCAAGAATTCCCAGGTCACCGAGGGGAAATCCTGGCCGGCGCCGGATGGTGCCAAGAACATCCAGGTGTTCCGGATCTATCGCTGGAACCCGGATGACGGGAAGAACCCGCGCATCGACACCTACCGGGTCGATCGCGACGATTGCGGGCCGATGGTCCTCGACGCCCTGCTGTGGATCAAGAACAAGGTCGATCCGACGCTCGTCTTCCGCCGCTCCTGCCGCGAGGGCATCTGCGGCTCCTGCGCCATGAACATCGAGGGGCAGAACGCGCTCGCCTGCACCATGGGCATCGACGAGTGCAAGAGCCCCGACAACGCCCTGCCGTTCCTCACCCGCAAGGACAAGGACGGAGCGGTGCGGATCTATCCGCTGCCGCACATGCCGGTCCTGAAGGACCTCGTGCCGGATCTGACCAACTTCTACGCCCAGCACGCGGCGATCGAGCCCTGGCTCCAGACCGAGACGCCCGCGCCGGAAAAAGAGTGGAAGCAGACGCCGGAGGACCGCGCCCGGCTCGACGGCCTCTACGAGTGCATCCTGTGCGCCTGCTGCACCACGAGCTGCCCGAGCTACTGGTGGAACGGCGACAAGTTCCTCGGGCCGGCAGCCCTGCTCCAGGCCTATCGCTGGCTGATCGACAGCCGCGACGAGAACACCGGCGAGCGCCTCGACGGGCTGCACGACCCGTTCCGGCTTTACCGCTGCCACACGATCATGAACTGCGCCAACACCTGCCCGAAGAACCTCAACCCGGCCAAGGCCATCGCCGAGATCAAGAAGATGATGGTCGAGCGCGAGGTCTGATCTCCGTCGCAGGAATGGGTTTCGAGAGCCGCGCCCGAACGGGTCGCGGCTCTTCTCGTTTCGACAACCCGCCGGAGAGCCCGGCGCGGCGATGCCGCCTCCGGTGAGGCCGAGCCGCCACACCGCTTCGAAAACCTGCCGGTGCGCGGCTTTTCCCGGACGCACCGCGAAGCCTGCCTTGCCGCCAGCGCATTTGCTCGCGAGGGCAAGCGCGACCGTTGTGCGTCGTGTCGGGGGAGGTTCGTTGATGCTGCGTGGGGTCCTGTCGAAAGCCGCCTGTCTCGCCCTGGCCGCGAGTGTCGGCGCCTGCGCCTCGAACCGCTTCGAGGGCCCCCGCGAGCGCCCGCGGCCCCAGGCAGCGCTCGAACCCGCGACCCCGGCGCTGCCCGCGGGCACGGTGACGAGCGAGCCGCTCGCCCCGCCGCCGGGTGCGGCCGCCGCGCCCTCCGAGCCGCCGCCCAGCGTCGCCGACGCCCCGGCCATCGTCGAGGCGCCGCCCCCGCCCGCCCCACCGCCGGTGGTGGCGACCGGCCGCTCCTCGGTGGTGGGCTCGTGGAACGCCACCGATGCGGCGGGAAGCTGCAAGGTCTCCCTGTCGAGCACGCCCTCGCTCGACCTCTACAAGGCCTCGACCGCGGGCTGCGGCAACAAGGATCTCGCCAAGGTCTCGGCCTGGGATTTCCGGGACGGGGAGGTCTACCTCTACCAGCCGGGCGGCACCGTCGCCGCGCGCCTGCGCCAGGCCGGCGGCGGCCTCGACGGCGCGCTCTCGAAATCCGGCGCGCCGCTCTCCCTGGCCCGCTGACGCGCCGTCAGGGGTTCACCCGCACCCCGAGCAGCACCGTGTGCGCGTCGTAGCTCGACAGCGCGACGGTGCTGGTCAGGGTGGAATAGATGTAGCTGCCGCGCAGCGCGAGCCAGCGGTTGAAGCGGTAGTCGAACCGGGCGGTGGCGGAGTAGCCCCGCTCGCGGATCGGCACGCCGTCATAGGTGTTGGACAGGTAGGCGCCGCCCACCGTAATCGAGAGGTTGCGCAGCAGGTCGTGCTGCACCTCGAGCGTCGCGGCGTCGGTGAAGGCGCCGCTGGAGCCGGGAACCGCCGTCTCGATCACGCCGGTCTGCTGGTTGAAGCGCACCGTGGTGAGCGGCGAGACCGACCAGATCAGGGCCGCGTTGACGACCGGGGCGTTGATGTCCTGCAGCGAGCGATCGACGTAGGAGCGGTGCTGCAGGCCCGCCGAGACCTCGGCCGTCAGCGCGCTGTTGAGCTGCACGGTCGCGCCCGCGCTGAAGGCGACGCCGTCGGAATCGCGGCGCAGGCCGAACTGATCGACGGGCGTGTCGTAGATGCGGGTGTCGAGGAAGGTCTCGACGAAGGGCGTGATCGCGGGCGAGATCTCGTAGCCCGCCCGCAGGCGCAGGCCGTACTGGTTGGCGTTGCGGTCGCTCTGTCGGATCAGGGTGCCGTCGCCGAGCTGCGCATCCTCGAAGATCGAGCGGTCGATCGAGCCGCGCAGGGAGAGCTGCACGCGGTTGAAGTTCTGCTGCACGCCCGCGGTCGCCCCGTAGGAGGCGAAGAGCGGCCGGGTCGTCGCCGCCGCGCCGAGATCGGGGCTGCCGAGGCGCTGGCTGTCGAGCAGGAAGCGGGTCTCCAGCTCGAAGCGGGTGTCGCGGGTGACGTCGATGCGCAGCCGCGAGACGCCGACCGCGCTCGGGCGGCTGGCCTCCGGGTTCTGCGGATAATCGAGGTAGCTGCCGCGCATCTCGGCGGTGAACTCGCTGGCCGACCACTCGCTGCGCAGGGCCAGCTCCGCCTCGCTGCGGAGCGCCAGCGAGGGCCGCAGGCGGGTGGCGCCGATCTGGTCGGGGTTGGTGTCGTAGCCGACGCTCTGCGTGAAGGCGGGCAGCACCGTGAAGGTGCCGAGCTGGAGGCCGAGCGGCGCGTAGGCGGTGTCGGCGGGGATCGGCCGGCGCAGGGCCGTGCCGAGCAGGAGCCCGGCGGCGTTCGGCAGGCCGAGCCCGAGGATCGGCGTCGGCAGCGGCACGCCGGAGACCGGCGTCTGGATGACGGGGGTGAGGCGCAGATCCGTGGTGATGGTCTGCGTGCGCGTCTGGGTGATGCGCCGGGTGGCCGAGCCGATGCGGCGCGGCGGGGCGGCCCGCAGGCGCAGGAGCGAGGGCCGGGCCGGCGTGCCGAGGGCGGAGGTGCCCGGCAGCCCGGCGGCGGCGCGAAAGCGCGGCAGGCGCGAGACCTCGTCGTCGCCGCCGCCCTCGGCGGCGGGCGCCGGGTTCTGGCTCGTCGGCAGCGCGGCGGGGGGGGCGGTGCTGCCGCTGCTGCCGAAGCCGGCGGCGCTGCCGCGCAGGCCCGGCGTGGTGTCGAAAGTCGAGCGCGGGCGGTTGCGCGCGGCGCCCGTCGGCGCCGGCTCGGCCTCAGCCGGGGGAGGGGTGTCCGCGGCCGGCGGCTCCTGGGCGCGGGCGGGGGCTGCCAGCAGCGCGGAGGCGAGCAGCAGCGCGCCCGCGCCGCGGCGCGCCGTGCGCCTGTCTCCCATGGGCCGCTCGCGTGACACCGGCAGCGTGTTCCTCGATCCGGCCGGCGGCCCCGGAGCGGGGCGGCTCCCGTGTTCGCGGGCGCCGGCATGGTTAACGGGGCTACAGGAGACGTGGTTAACGCCCGGTTGCGGGGGCCGGCCCGGCGCCTGTCCCATCCCGAAAAGCCGCCTTGCGACCACATTCGGAGGCGAAGAAGCGGCCGACCTTGACGAGACGGGACGCGGGAACGCGCTTGATGGCCCAGGCACAACGGATCGAGCAGCGGGACGAGACGGCGCAGGCCGCGCCCTTCGACGGGGCGGCGGCGGCCGTGGCCTCGGCGCTGCGCACCATCGAGACCGAGCGCGAGGGGCTGGCCTGCCTGATGGCGGCGATCGGCAACGGGCTCGGCACGCCCTTCGCCGAGGCCGTGGCGCGGATCGGCGCGGCGCGCGGCCGGGTGATCTGCACCGGCATGGGCAAGTCCGGCCACGTCGCCCGCAAGATCGCGGCGACCCTGGCCTCCACCGGCACCCCGGCGCTCTACGTCCACCCGGCCGAGGCGAGCCACGGCGATCTCGGCATGATCCAGGCCGACGACGTGGTGGTGGCGCTCTCGTGGTCGGGCGAGACCACGGAACTGGCCGACATCATCGGTTACACCCGCCGCTACCGCGTCGGCCTCGTGGCGATCACGTCCAACCCCGTCTCGACGCTCGGCCGCGAGGCCGATACCTGCCTCGCCCTGCCCAAGGCCAAGGAGGCCTGCCCGAACGGGCTCGCCCCCACCACCTCGACGGCGATGCAGCTGGCGCTCGGCGACGCGCTGGCCGTCGCGCTGCTCGAAGCGCGCGGGTTCTCCGCCCGCGACTTTTCCGTGTTTCATCCCGGCGGCCGGCTCGGCGCCTCCCTGCGGCAGGTGCGCGAGGTCATGCACGGGGGCGAGCGCCTGCCCGTGGTGGCGCTCGGCACGCCGATGCGGGCGGCGGTGGCCGAGATCGACGCCAAGGGGTTCGGCTCCGTCCTCGTGGTCGATGGGCAGGGCTGCCTCACCGGCATCCTCACCGACGGCGACGTGCGCCGCGCCGTGTTCTCGCGGGCCGGGCTGGAGGGCCTGCCGGTCGAGGCGGTGATGACCCGCAACCCCCGCACGATCACGCCCGAGACCCTGCTCGCCAAGGCGCTGCAGATCCAGGAGGCGATGAAGATTACCGCCCTGGTGGTGGTGGAGGCCGGCCGCCCCGTCGGCCTCGTGCACTACCACGACCTGCTGCGCACCGGCGTGGCCTGAAGGCCCCGCCCGTCCCGATCCGCATCCGAGGGACGGCGCGCCGTCCGAGGCCCCGTCGCGGCGCCCGCCCCGCGCCGGCCCCTCGGGACGAGGCCGGGGCCCGGATTCCGGCGCCACCGCGATCGCTCGAATCGCCGCCCAAGCCGCTGCCAAGCCGCTTGCCCACGCGGGTTCGCCCCCGCAGCGCACGAAGGCGCCCGGAGGCTGGCGGGCCGATCGGCCGGCGGGGGACGCGAACCCAGACGAAACCGAGAGGGGGGACGCGGGACGCCGCGAGACCTCCGGAAACTTTTTTAAACTTTTGCCGGTCTCCCGGCGTCCCGCGGAGGGCGGGCCTCCTTGTCAGGGGGAGCCCGCCATCCGTTTTGGCGTCACGGTTCTTCTCGCCGGCATCGACCCCGGACATGCGGGCCTGTGGGACCCCCGGCACCGCCTCCCGGAAGGGAGAGGGCGCCGCGGCAGGCGAACATGAGCGGACTTGTCCGCACCGGACCTCGTAGTGAGCCCGGCTCCGGTTGGTCCTGGGCGCCGAACCGAGACGGCCTACGGCCCCATCCCGAGACGGCGTTGTGTCGCGCGCAGCGCCCGAGGCGATGGCGACCGGGCCACCGACGCGGGACCGCCCCACCTCCCAACGAGCCTCCCCGGCCGGTCACCGGGGACGCTCCCCCGGTTGGTCCGGGAGGTGAGTAGTCAGGGTTGTAGGATTATTTGTCTATAAAGTCAAGAGCGCTATCCGTTGGCGGCCGTCGATCTTAAGAAACCGGACTACGGAGCACCACTGAACTTCACACTTAGCAATTTGCGTTGATGCGCAGCCAGTCATATTGGCCAATCACAATAATGCCTATTCAGCGTCTCAAAAGAGCTAAGGAGTTTTTGGAAAGCTACGAAAATTCATGAAAAAGATCATAACCTTAGTTTTATATCAGCCTAGGCTCTTTCTTTTCGCGCTCAATCTCAACACTCTTTTCACCAGCGTCAGATGCCGCACTGCTTTTATCCAGCTTATCAGACGGATCAGGGGATTGAAATTTTTGCTCTACAGCGGTTTGATTAGATAACTCCCTGTCAATCACTGGAGCATTTTCATTTGCCCAACTCGTGGCAAACGAGGACCGATCTATTCCGCAGAAATCTAACACCGCCCCCATAAATGATTTCGCTACAGTCGGGAGTTCATCAAACGTAGGCGCGACTCGAGAATAAGCCGCATCTTCTAATATTTTTGCAGCATTGAACAACGATTCATTTCGCGCAGCCTGAGCCACAACTGTTGCAAGCCCTTCCGCAGGAACAGACATAATATCAATCCGAATTTTCTCTTTGACTATGCGCGCAACAGCTGCTCCGTTTGGCGCATAATCACGAACTGCCGCCTCTGCCCATGCCAGTCTTTGCTTTGTAACCTCCGGGTTGTCACCATACCGCAAGGCATCAACCAGATGCTCGATACGCTCTGCAGCAGGCCGAAGCGCAACCTCTGCCGCATAAAAATCAAGTGACACTGCAGCAATTGCTGCAGATAGATAAACCAACCGACCAGCCGCAACTGCCGAATTTGAGCGTGGATGTGCTGAAACGCATTCTTTAGCTAGATTCTGCGCATAAGCAAGACACGCATTAGCGCCTGCAGCACCAAATCGATCCCCGATAGTAGATTTTATTTCTGAAAATGATGAACTGAAATAATCAGAGCCTCGACCTTTATCGGACTCTCTAAAAACAACATCCAATTCCTCGTCCGACAGCCTATGATTAACATTCAGCTCAGGACTGTCTTTCATTCTTTGAATGTCAGCGCCATCCAGCCACAGCATACCATGTGTACGTGCAAGATCTCGGAGCGAGCGTCTATTATCTGTCGTTGCAACACCAGCCCCATCTACCTGCAACAATTCGGCCAAACCTTTGACAAAAAACAGCCGCTCTGCAGCTTGAGGTCGCGCCTTATCCTTAATATCTATGATAGTTCGACGGCGCGCTAACGTACCTGAACGCTCGTAAATCCAGAGATCAATATCAGTCAGATCATCTCCGTTGTGTTTCAGCGGCACAGATCTCACGACAAAAAAACCTGCACGCAGAAAATATCCACGGACAGTTTCTTCGGTTTTGTAGCCCTTTTGACCCGATTTTTTTTCGCTCATATCGTCACACCAACGCGAACAGCACTCAGCAGGTTTCTGGTTTGCGTCTTACTCGCTGTCGTCTGTGTCTTCCTCATGCGTGCTCGAGCAACTTCTGGCGCAGTATAAGCTCTCATGCCAGCACTAGGCAATGTTTCAAGTGCAGTTGCCGCAGCGTTTCCTCCCTGCAGAACTTGCAGGGCAATCTCACCAACTTCGCGCTTGAGAAGTCTCATTTTGAAGCTTCCATCCCCTCCATCTATTATTTGTACGACGCGCTCAAACTCCAACGCACGATAGTCGAATCCTATAGCGGGAGCTGGACCAACTGTCCCCCCTCTAATCAGCTTGCCCAACAACAGACCAATTCCCCAAATTCTCCCTCTTGTAGAGCTGCTTTGCGACATACCATAGCTCAAGGCCGAAACCAGGGCTTTGGCATGGTCAAAAGCATCTTCGGTCATGGGATTTGTAAATTTATGAAACGAGGCAGGGGAGGTTATAAAAACGTGCTCGCCAGCCTCATTAGACACGACATTCATATCATATAGAGCGGCAGCTTTGACCTTCGATAATAACGCAGACCCCATTACAGCCTCGGCCTTAGAGTGCATCACGTATCCAGATGCTTTGAGAAGGCTGTCAAATTCAGACAACTTCGCGATCTCGCCTGCGCTAAGCGATGCCAACACTTTCTTCGTTTTTTCCGCATTCTCGCGCCGAAAAAGATTACCATTGAATAGTAATCTGTCGGCCCCATCTCCTTCGGCATCAACGAAGCCTATTTCTGATGCGTTAGTGATAAAATCCGCCGAATCTGCCTTGGTGAGTCGGTGCATATCACCAATGTATTCGATTGCTTCGACAGCAGATAGCGGAGCCTCTGAAGCCTTTTCTGCAAGATTGATGGCGGCCATTTCATTTGACTGAGGGTCGTTATTATCGAGCAAAGTCGAAGCGTGAGACAATGCTGTTTCACCGCTTAAGCCGAGAACTTCTACGCCGTGTGCACTTCTCTGAATAAGTCTGTTTGCCTCAAGCTGCGCGAGGCACGCCTCCATTTCGGTCTTCGGATTGAGGCCACCAATCTTAACTGCGGCAACGACCTCAGCATGTCTTAATATAGCCTGATTGCTCTCCGCCATCCGAGCAAGCAGAGATGCCGACTTGTAGGCCAAATCTATTGTACTATATTCGGAAGCAGCCCTAACATCTGTTGATATTTTTCGACCATGATGGACTACCCATGCACCTTTTGTTTTTTTATCCATCCCTATGCAACCATTTTATTTCGAGCTTCGCTGCCCCGAAGCCTACTCGCATCTTAGAGTTGACGCAATCCCACTTATGCAAGGGGTTGAAAAGACAAGCTGGCTTAGTCTTGGAAATCGGTTTGGCCCGCCGCAACTCTAAATTAACCACATGAACATTTGGCCTTGAACAGACCAGTTATGAAATTCGGCAGCTATAGGGAAAATATTACATAGTTAATTTAGAAAATTAAACTACTGCTAGAGAATTCATATAGAAAAGCATATGAAGCAAACTTCAAAACACTGCCACCAGCCCGACCCCGATCACCATCAACACCGCCCCCGCCACGCGCCACACACTGGCCGGGTGCACCTGAAACCCGATCCACCCAAAATGGTCGAGCACGAGCGAGGCGAGCACGCCCACCGTCACAATAATCCCCAAAAAGGTCGCCGCGCCGATGGCGGGGGAGGCGTAGAGCTGGGCCAGGATCAGCAGAACACTCAAAAAACCGCCGAGCCAGGCCCACCAGGGCACCTGCCCGAGCTGCTGTCCCGAGGGGATTTCGAGCTTTCCCAGCGCGAGCCCGCCCGCGAGCAGGGCGGCGGTGCTGACCAGCAGCGTCAGCAAGGCCGCCGTGACGGGCAGGCCGAGCGACTTCGACAGGGTCGCGTTCTGTCCCGGCTGGATCGCGTTGGCGAGACCGGCGAGGATCGTCAGGGCGTAGAGGGTCCACATAGCCGGGACAGCCCGCCGGCCCGCCGCCAAGTTTCGCGGCTGCGACAATCGCGGCGCCCGAGGCCCCGTGTCCGGTCGATCGCGTTCGGACGGGCCGAACGCCGCTCTCGCGCGCCGGGGCGACGCGATCCGGGGCGCGCCCTTTTTCGGAGCGGGCGGACCCCGGATGGCCTGCGTCGCGCCGCGCGGGGGGCGGTGATGGCCTCCGGCGGAGGCGCTCTCACGCGCCCGTGAGCGGGGCGGGGGGCCCTCGACAAAGCGTCGCCGTCGGCCGAAGGTTTTTGGGGGATTTTTCGAGGGCGCGGGGCCGGGCGGGAGCGGATGAGCGAAGCCATCATCATCGAGGATCGGCCCGGCGGCGTCCGGCTGATCCGCTGGAACCGGCCGGAGAAGAAGAACGCGCTGACCGGCGCCATGTACGACGCCGCCCGCCGGGGCCTCGAAGAGGCGGACGCGTCGGAGGCGGTCGGCGCGGTGGTGTTCGCCGGGCTCCCCGGCGCCTTCACCGCCGGCAACGACCTCGCCGATTTCCACCGGGCCGCGCAGGCGCCGGGAATGGCGTTCTCGGACATGCCGGCCCTGCACTTCATCCGGCAGCTCGCCCGCACCGCCACGCCGATGGTCGCGGCGGTGGACGGGCTCGCCATCGGCATCGGCACGACGCTGACCCTGCATTGCGACCTCGTCTATGCCGGGCCGCAGGCGCGCTTCCGCATGCCGTTCGTGGAACTCGGGCTGGTGCCGGAGGCGGGCGCCAGCCACCTGCTGCCGCGCCGGGTCGGGCTCGCCCGCGCCTCGGCGCTGCTGCTGCTCGCCGACGGCTTCGACGGCGCGGCGGCCGTGGCGATGGGGCTCGCCAACGCGCTGGTCCCGTCGGAGGAGATCGAGGCGCACGCGCTGGCCCAGGCCGCACGCCTCGCCGCCCTGCCGCGCCGGGCGCTGGCCGCGAGCCGCGCCCTGATCCGCGGCGATGCCCGGGAGGTCGAGGCGGCGATCGAGGCGGAGGCGCAAGCCTTCGAGGCGGGCCTGCGCGATCCGGAGACGCAAGCGCGGCTCGCCCGCTTCCTGGCCCCCAAGGCCTGAGCGGCGCATGTCGCCCCCCTTGCGTGGAAAAATCTGCCTCGTGGCCGGGGCCTCGCGCGGGGTCGGGCGGGGGCTCGCCCGGGGCCTCGGCGAGGCCGGCGCCACGGTGATCGTCACCGCGCGCTCCTCGGAGACGGGCCGGCGCACGGAGACCCGGCCCGAGACGGTGGAGGACACCGCGCGGGAGGTCGACGCGGCGGGGGGCGAGGGGCACCACTACCTGTGCGACCACACGAGCGAGCGGGCGGTGGACGAACTCGTGCACTGGGCGCTCCGCCGCTTCGGGCGGATCGATGTCGCGGTGTCGAGCGTCTGGGGCGGCAACGAGGGCTATGACGGCGAGCGCTACCCCGACGGGGCGGCCTGGGGCACGCCGTTCTGGCGCCGCTCGGCCGAGCCGTTCGCGCAGTTTCTCGGGACGGGGCCCTATCCGGCGCTGCTGCTGGCCCGGGCCGTGGCCCCGGCCATGGTGGCGGCCAAGGGCGGGCTGATCGCCTTCGCCTCCTTCGGCACCGAGGAGTTCCTGGGGGATTTCTACTACGACCTCGCCAAGGCGGCGACCAACCGGCTCGCCTTCGCCTGCGCGGCGGAGCTCGCCCCCCACGGCGTCTGCGCGCTGGCGCTCTCGCCGGGCTTCGTCGCCACCGAGCGGGTGCGCGATCTGGGCCAGGACGGCCTCGCCACCGAGAGCCCGCTCTATGCCGGCCGGGCGCTGGCGGCGCTCGCCGCCGACGCCGCCGTGCTGGACCGGGCGGGGCGGACGGTCCATGTCGGGGACCTCGCGCGGGCCTACGGCTACACCGACATCGACGGACGCCAGCCGGAGCGCTTCCGGATCGGAGAGCACGACACATGAGCCTGGCCGGAAAGACCCTGTTCATCACCGGCGCCTCGCGGGGCATCGGCCTCGCCATCGGCCTGCGCGCGGCCCGCGACGGCGCCAACGTCGCCATCGCCGCCAAGACCGAGGCGCCGCACCCCAAGCTGGAGGGCACGATTTTCACCGCGGCCGAGGCGATCGAGCGGGCGGGCGGCCGGGCGCTGCCGCTCGTGATGGACGTGCGCGACGAGGAGGCGGTGAAGGCGGCCCTCGACCGGACCGCAGGGCAGTTCGGCGGGATCGACATCGTCGTGAACAACGCCAGCGCGATCTCGCTGACGAACACGCCCCAGACCGAGATGAAGCGCTTCGACCTGATGCACGGCATCAACGCGCGCGGCACCTACATGGTGAGCAAGCACGCGATCCCGCATCTGGAGCGCGCCACGAACCCCCACATCCTGATGCTCTCGCCGCCCCTCGACATGGCCGAGCGCTGGTTCGCGCCGCATCTGGCCTACAGCATGGCCAAGTTCGGCATGTCGCTCTGCGTGCTGGGGCTGGCGGGCGAGCTGCGGGGCCGGGGCATCGCCGTCAACGCCCTGTGGCCGCGCACCACCATCGCCACGGCCGCCGTGAAGAACCTGCTCGGCGGCGAGGCCTTGATGCAGGCCAGCCGCACGCCCGAGATCGTGGCGGACGCCGCGCACGCCGTGTTCCTGAAGGACGCCACGAGCTTCTCCGGGCGCTTCCTGATCGACGACACCGTCCTGGCGGGGGAGGGCGTCACGGACTTTTCAAAATACCGCGTCACAGCGGGCATCCCGCTTGCGCCGGACTTCTTCGTGCCGGAGACAAGCGTCGCCCCGCCCGGGGCGCTGGACTAGAGACCTCGCCCGGCAGGACCCCTCCCTTGATCTTCACCCACAAGCCCGTCGACGGCAGCACGCAGACGGTGCTGGAGCGCCGCTACCTCGAACTCCAGGACCCGATCGCCGAGGACACGGTCTGGCTCGACCTCGTGCGCCCGACCCGGGAGGAGGAGGTGAAGGTCGAATCCTTCCTCGGCATCACCGTGCCGACCCGGGAGGAGATGAAGGACATCGAGCCCTCGGAACTCCTCTACGTCGAGGCCGGCGCCCGCTACATGACGGGCCGCGTGCTCTCCCGCGTCAGCGATTCGGAGGAGCCGGGACTGGCCGGCATCACCTTCATCCTGCGCGACAACCGGCTCATCACCGTGCGCTACGAGGAGCCGCAGGCCTTCCGGATGTACACCCAGCGCGCCGGCCGCGCGACGGGCAACGGCCCCTCGCGCTCGGTCTCGGGCGAGTCGATCCTGGCCGGGCTGATCGAGGCGGTGATCGACCGCGCGGCGGACGTGCTCCAGCTCCAGGGCGAGCGCATCGACCGCTTGTCGCGCAAGATCTTCGAGGACCGGGGCGACCCGTCCGCCCGCAACACCGCCCTGCAGGACACGCTGCGGGCGCTGGGGCGGCACGGCGACCTGATCTCGAAGCAGCGCGAGAGCCTCGTCTCGATGGAGCGCATCCTGCTCTCGCTCTCGGCCACCTACCGCACGGCCAAGGCGCCGCGCGAGCTGCGCGAGGACGTGCGCTCGACCTTGCGCGACCTGCAATCGCTCGAAGAGCACGCGACCTTCATCTCGGCCAAGATCCAGTTCCTGCTCGACGCCACCCTCGGGCTGGTGAACCTGGAGCAGAACAACATCATCAAGCTGTTCTCGGTCATGGCGGTGGTGTTCATGCCGCCGACGCTGATCGCCTCGATCTACGGCATGAACTTCAAGGTCATGCCCGAACTCGACTGGCATTTCGGCTATCCGGTCGCGGTCTGCATGATGGTGGTGGCCGCCGTCCTCCCCTACGTGTTCTTCCGCTGGAAGAAGTGGCTGTAGCGCCGCCCGCGCCTCGCGATCGCGGGCGGGACGGGACGGGTGAACCTTGGCCGTAGCGCCGCGTTGTCGCCGTCCCGCAAGCCCGGGCGGCGACCGACGATGTCCCGCATGTCCCCGACCCTTTTGCTCTCGACCCTCCGGGCGGACATCGCCGCAGCCGAACACCGCGCCGCCGAGCGGGCCGCGGCGGTGACGGGGCGGCTGAGGGGCGGGGAGGACAGCGCGGAGGCCGAGCGGGCGCTGTTCGGCGCGTTGGACCGCCTCGCGCTCCTGCGCCAGCAGCTCTGCGCCCTCAAGGCGATGCAGCAGGCCTCGCCGGCGAGCCTCAGGGCGGCCTGACGGCTCCGGACGATCGAAACGATCGGCATGATATCGTTTCCGGTCGATCGCCTCGGCCGTCGCCCCGCTGCGTCATCGCGAGGCGGAGCCGACGCGACCCGGAGCATGACCTGTCCGGAGAGTGCGGAGCCCCGGATTGCTTTCGTTGAGCCTCGCAAGGACGAGGGAAGAGAAGGCTGCGGCTTCCAGGAGCTCTGTCGAGAGCCGGTGCGACAACCGGGCGAGGTTAGGGTGCCGGAACTGTCTCGGTCTGCCTCCCGTTGGATGGGAGTATCGCAATTGCGAAGGGAACTTCATGCGTAAGGGTCATCTCGTTCTCACCGCCGCCACGATGCTCGGCCTCGGCACCATGGCTGCTTCCGTGACACCGGCGGAAGCTGGATGGCGCGGCGGCTACGGCGGCTATCATGGCGGCTACGGCTACCGCGGCGGCTTCGGTGGGTATCGCGGCGTCGGCTTCCGTCGCGGCTACGGCGGCTACGGATATCGTGGCTATGGCTACCGCCGGGGCATCGGCCCGGGCGCAGCGATCGGTCTCGGCATCGCTGGTCTCGCGGCTGGTGCGATCGCTGCCAACTCCTACGGCTACGGCGGGTACGGCTATGGCCGTCCGGTGGGCTACTACGGCGGCTACGGTTATGCGCCCGCCTATGGCTATGCGCCCGTCTACGGCGGCTACGGCTACGGCTGGTAAGCGACGGCACCAAAACCAACGATGGGGTCGCCTGCGGGCGGCCCTTTTTCTTTGCGCATTCCCCGCCGACGCGCGCGATCGTCGTAACCGGCTGAACCCGGCGCTTTCGCTGGGCTCGCGAGGCCCGCATCCGGGGGCAAGCGGACCTCTGCGGTGCGACGGCCGTGAGATCGAGGACGCCGGTTGCAGGGCACAACGATCGATGCGATGGCGCTGCCCGGGTGCGCGGTCCGGTGATTGGACCGGTAGGTGTCTGCGCTGGTCGGGCCGCCAGCAGCAGGGAACCCGCGCCTGTGGCATCATCCGCTCGTCGTCCTGGCTTGCCGGCGACGCCGATGGTATCGCGGCGGTGAGCCTGCCGATGCGCAATTCCTGACCACGCGGCCCGATGCGCGACCTGACCGCCACCCTGCGCGAACTCTACGAGGGGGACACGGACCGGGCGCGGCGCTTCCGCTACGCGCTGCTGGTGTTCGACATCGCCACGATCGCCTTCGTGATCGTGACCTCGTTCCTGCCGCTCGTGTCGTGGATCATCGCCTGCGACGTGGTGCTGGGCCTGTGCGTGCTGGCCGACTTCGCCGCCCGCCTGCACATCAGCCGTCGCCGCGGCCGCGAGTTCCTGCGCCTGAGCACGTGGACCGACGTGGTGGCGATCGCCTCCTTCCTGGCGCCTGTGCTCGTGGAGGGCGTCGGCTTCCTGCGCATCCTGCGGACGCTGCGCCTGCTGCGCACCTACCACCTGCTGGAGCGGCTGCGGGCCGACAGCGCCCTGTTTCGCCGCAACGAGGAGGCGATCCTCGCCGCCACGAACCTCGTCGTGTTCGTGTTCACGATGACCGGCATCGTCTTCGCGAGCCAGCACGGCAGCAACCCGGCGATCCAGACGCCGGTCGATGCGCTCTACTTCACCGTCACCTCACTGACGACCACCGGCTACGGCGACATCACCCTGCCGGGGACGACGGGACGGCTGATCTCGGTCTTCGTCATGATCTGCGGCGTGACGCTGTTCTTCCGCCTCGCCCAGGTGGTGTTCCGCCCCTACAAGGTCCGCTTTCCCTGCGATGCCTGCGGCTTGCAGCGGCACGAGCCGGACGCCGTGCACTGTAAGGCCTGCGGCACCCTGCTGAACATTCCCGATGAGGGGGCGTACTGATTCCTCCCGACTGCGAAAATTCGGAAATCTGACGAGTCCGCAACGCCTGGGAAGCGGATCTAAGGCGCAGGCGAGCGTAGGAGCCCCCGGCTGGCATTCAGGAGGTGAACCTCCTAACCTTGCGGAATGCGCTGCGCTGAGGAGCCGTTCATGCTGTCGCGATCTGCTCTGTTGAGCCTGTCCGCATGGGCGCTCGTCACGGGTTCGGCCCATGCGCAGCAGCCGACGGGCCAAACAGAGTTGGACTGCTCACGGTTCACGCACAACACGGACGGATCGTGGAGCGTGAAGCAACCGCTCGAACTCTTCAGCGAAAGCGGTCGTGTTCGTATCTCTCCTGGCCCGCCGTTCAAGCCCGGCATGTCGTTCGGAGGTCTCGACATCGCGAGAATGCTCGATGAGCAGTGCCGATAGGCGTGATCCGATCCAATACCGGCACCACGGTCGGCAAACCCGCATCATCACTGCCGCTGTCATCGCAGATTGCACGATTGGCGGCTTCGTGAGGCGCGGCTGAGCCTTCGAAGGGGGCACCCGGACGCGGATGCTCCGAAAGTCCGAGAGGGGGCGGGAGCGGCGGTTCAGCGCCTCTTGGCTCGAGGCCGGTTCTTGGCGCGATGGGGACCGATGATCGAGCCTGCACCAATGTCCTCTTCGCCGATGTCCTCTTGGGCGATCCGGCAAGCGCCGCCTTACGGCCGAGATGAGCGCACGACGCAAAGTCGCCTTCTCGACCCGAATTCCGCCTCGGACGAGCGTTGGAGGAAGGGGGCGGCCGCTTCGTGACGGTCGCAGCCCCTTGCCATCCGTTGAGCTCGCGCGCTGGGCGGCCTATGCACTGACCCCATGGAACTCCGAGCTTCCGCCGAACGCCCCCCGGCTCCCTTGAGCAGCGCACCTCTGGCCTGCAAGCCGCCTCCCGGAACGGCGGCGCCGTTCCTGCCGATGAGCCGCGCCGAGATGACCGCCCTCGGCTGGGACGCCTGCGACATCGTGCTGGTGACGGGCGACGCCTACGTGGATCATCCGAGCTTCGGCATGGCCATCATCGGCCGGTTGCTCGAAGCGCAGGGGTTCCGGGTCGGCATCATCGCGCAGCCCGATTGGCAGTCGGCGGAGCCGTTCAAGGCCCTGGGCAGGCCGACCCTGTTCTTCGGGGTGACCGGCGGCAATCTCGATTCGATGGTGAACCGCTACACCGCGGACCGTCGCCTGCGCCACGACGACGCCTACACGGCCGGCGGGGAAGGCGGGAAGCGGCCTGACCGCTCGACGATCGTCTACACGCAGCGCTGCCGCGAGGCCTTCAAGGACGTGCCGATCGTGCTCGGCGGCATCGAGGCGTCGCTGCGGCGGATCGCGCATTACGATTACTGGTCCGACAAGGTGCGCCGCTCGATCCTGGCGGACGCCAAGGCCGACCTGCTCCTCTACGGCAATGCCGAGCGCGCCGTGGTCGAGGTGGCCAACCGCCTCGCCGCCGGCGAGGCGCCGCACGCGCTCGACGCGGTCCGGGGCGTCGCCCTGTTCCGCCGCGTGCCCGAGCACTACACCGAGCTGCCCGCCGACGATCTCGACTCGACGGACGAGGCCGCCGCCCGCCGGCCCGGCGAGACGGTGATCCGGCTGCCGGCCTACGACGAGGTCAAGGACGACAAGGAGGCCTATGCCCGCGCCTCGCGGGTGCTGCACCGGGAGGCCAACCCCGGCAATGCGCGCCCGCTCGTCCAGCGCCACGGCGACCGCGACCTGTGGCTGAACCCGCCGCCGATCCCGCTCTCCAGCGACGAGATGGACGCGGTCTACGACCTGCCCTACGCCCGCGCGCCGCATCCCTCCTACGGCGACGCCAAGATCCCCGCCTGGGACATGATCAAGTTCTCGGTGACGATCATGCGCGGCTGCTTCGGCGGTTGCACCTTCTGCTCGATCACCGAGCACGAGGGCCGGGTCATCCAGAACCGCTCGGAGGGCTCGATCCTGCGCGAGATCGAGCGGATCCGCGACAAGACGCCGGGCTTCACCGGCGTGATCTCGGATGTCGGCGGCCCGACCGCCAACATGTACCGGATGGCCTGCAAGGACCCGAAGATCGAGGCGGCGTGCCGGCTGCCGTCCTGCGTCTTTCCGGACATCTGCCCGAATCTCAACACCTCCCACGACGACCTGATCCGGCTCTATCGCAAGGTCCGCGAGGTGAAGGGCGTCAAGAAGGTGATGGTGGCGTCGGGCGTGCGCTACGACCTCGCGGTCCGAAGCCCCGAATACGTCGAGGAGCTCGTGACCCATCACGTCGGCGGCCGCCTGAAGATCGCGCCCGAGCACACCGAGCGCGGCCCCCTCGACCTGATGATGAAGCCGGGGATCGGCACCTACGACCGCTTCAAGGAGATGTTCGACGCCGCCGCCCAGAAGGCCGGCAAGAAATACTACCTGATCCCGTACTTCATCGCGGCGCATCCGGGCACGACCGACGAGGACATGCTGAACCTCGCCCTCTGGCTCAAAAAGAACGATTACCGCGCCGATCAGGTGCAGACCTTCCTGCCCTCGCCCATGGCGACCGCCACGGCGATGTACCACACCGAGGTCAATACGCTGAAAGGTGTCCGGCGCGGCGGCAGCGAGCCGGTCGAGGCGATCAAGGGAATGCGGCAGCGCAGGCTGCACAAGGCGTTCTTGCGCTACCACGACCCCGAGAACTGGCCCCTGCTGCGCGAGGCGCTGCGGGAGATGGGCCGCACCGATCTCATCGGCCCACGACCCGACCAGCTCGTGCCGTTCTCGCAGCCGCCGGGAACAGGCTCCGGCGCGGGCAAGGGGCGAGGCCAGCCGCGCCCCGTCTACCGCCCGGGCGGCGGACCGAGTTTCACGACGAAGGGCGTGCCGCTGAGAAAGTGACGGTCTCCCGCATCCGACCGGCGCCTGTTTCGAGAGCGGCTCGCGATACCGTTTCCGTTTGATCGCTCCGGTCTCTTCCCTCGTCCTTGCGAGGCTCGGCGAAAGCAATCGGGGGCTCCGCACTCTCCGAAGAGGTCGCGCTCTGGGTCGCTTCGGCTCCGCCTCGCGATGACGGAGAGGGGCGAAGGCCGAGGCGATCAACCGGAGACGATACGAGAGATTCGACCGGCCGCCGCCGAAGCTCCGAACGGGGTGGCAACCGGGCACGGACGGCTCGGCCCGAAGCGGCGGTTGAATCAGGCCCCGACGGAGCGTGCCGCGCTCGCGGTGACCTCCGCGACGGCCGCTCTGAGTTTCGGCGTCGCGTGATCCACGAACGCGCGCAGGGCCGCGTTCCGCCGCGGTATCGGATGGAAGATCAGGTGAATCGGAACCGGCCCCGGTTCGAAGTCGCGAAGGAGCGGCACGAGGCGACCGGCCTCGATGTACGCAATGACCTGATAGGCCATGACGCGGCAGATGCCCTTGCCACGCAGCGCCGCGTCGATCGCCGCGCCCGCACTGTTGAGGGCGATTCGAGGCCGTATGGCCGTCGAGAGCGGCCGGTCGCGACCCGCCGTACGGTCGATGAAAGGCCACAACTCGCGCTCGGTGCCCTCTTCGGTGCCGATGCAGCAATGGTGGTGAAGCGCGTCCGGCGTGCGCGGCATGGTCGACCGCGCGAGATAGCTCGGTGCGGCGCAGAGCAGCCGGCGCATCTCGCCGAGCTTGGCGGCGATCAGGCCCGATGCGGGCAGCGGCGCCAGCCGAACCGCGACGTCCACGCCCTCCTCGACGAGGCTCACCACACGGTTCAGCAGGAGCACGCGCACGCTGACGCCGGGATGCTCGTCGAGGAACGTCTCGACGACCGGCATCAGGATGGCTCGACCGAACAGTTCCGGCGCGGTCAGGGTGATCCGGCCCGTGATCCGGGCGTCGGGCGCATCGCCGCCCTCCGCCTCGGCGAGTTCGGCCAGAACGCTGCGGTAGACGGCCACCTGATGCTCGCCCCGCTCCGTCAGCCGCAAGGCACGGGTCGAGCGATGCAGCAGACGTTCGCCCAAGCGCTCCTCCAGCATCGCCACCGCCCGGGTGACCGTCGCCGGTGAGTGGCCGAGCTTGCGCCCGGCTGCGGCGAGCGAGCCTGTCTCAACGACGGCCACGAACACGGCCATGGCATCGAGCCGATCCATCGTTTCAGAACCTGAAATCTTAGCTTCCAGCTCTTCGATCTTATTGCAGACCGCGCAAGGCGCTAGCTTCGGCCTCGGCAACGACGCGCAGGAGCGTGACCATGGCGGCAACCCGGCACGACGCGACGCGACGAACGCTCCTCGCGGCGTTCGGGCTGGGAACGGCCGCGATGCCGCTCACCCCATGGCCCGTGCGGGCCGCCGCGCCTCGACGCGCTCCACACCCTCATTCCTCACAGGAGACCAGTTCCATGACGGTCAGCTACGGCACCCGGCAGGTCGGCGACGTCGGTGTGTTCTACCGGGAGGCGGGCTCGCCCGATGCGCCGGTGCTGCTCCTTCTGCACGGCTTCCCGACCTCATCGCACATGTTCCGCGACCTGATCCCCCTCTTGGCGGACCGCTACCGCGTGATCGCTCCCGACCTTCCGGGCTTCGGCAACACCGTGGCCCCCGGGCGCGGCAGGTTCGCGTACAGCTTCGAGCGTCTCGCGGAGGTGATCGAGGGCTTCGTCGATGCGATGGGGCTGGCGCGCTACGCTCTCTACATCTTCGATTACGGAGCGCCGACCGGCCTTCGGCTCGCGATGCGCCATCCCGAGCGGGTCAGCGCCATCATCTCGCAGAACGGCAACGCCTACGTCGAGGGTTTCAGCAAGGAATGGGAGCCGTGGCAGGCCTATTGGCGGGATCCCAGTCCGGCCAACCGTGAGGCTTGCCGCGCCGCGCTGACCGATGCAGCCATCCATCTCCAGTACGAGCACGGCGCACCGGCGGGCCGCGTGTCGCCCGACGGCCTGACGCTGGACATGCACTTCATGCGCCGGCCCGAGGCCGAGGAGATCCAGCTCGACCTGATCCTGAGCTACCGCACGAACGTCGCGCTCTATCCGGAATTCCAGGCCTATTTCCGCAAGCACCAGCCGCCGCTTCTCGCGGTCTGGGGGCGGAACGATCCCTTCTTCCTTCCGCCCGGCGCCGAGGCATACCGGCGCGATCTGCCCGAGGCCGAGATCCACTTCCTCGAGACCGGGCATTTCGCGCTGGAGACGCACGCGACCGCGATCGCGCGGCTGATGCGCGACTTCCTGGAACGGAAGCTGGGGCGGGACTGAGAGCGATCGATCGCATCGTGCGCGATGCAGGAGCGCCCACGAAAAAGGACCGCCCGAAGGCGGTCCCGCATCGTCCTCGTCTCGCGCTCCGGGCCGGGTCAGAGGCCCATCAGCAGGCCCGCCGAACTCCAGGCGGTCAGGCCGAGGCCCGCCGCGAACACGCCGATCATGCCGTAGGAGAAGAGTTTCAAAACCATGGTCTCTGCTCCGCTCCCGCTCAGCAGCGGTTGCCGCCGGAGGTCTGGCCGTACTGCTTGACCGGGAAATTCTGCTGGTTGGCATTGCCCTCGGCGGCCGAGCTCATCGGGCAGGAGCCCGGGTTACGGCTGCCGTAGAAGCCGATCGAACCGGTGGACTCGACTTCGTAGGGAGCAAAGCCGGTGTAGTGGCCGCGGGGTCCATCGTAGGGGAAAGCCAGAGCCGAGGTGGCGGGCGCGGCCACACCCATCATCAGGGCGGCGAGGGCGGCGGCGATACGAGTCTTCGTCATGCGGGTCATCTCCGTAAGTCTCACTGGGGGCTCGGCTGAGCCGGTCTGTCTTCGGTGATTTCAATATAGTCCCTGTCTTTCCGAAGCGCCGTGCCGAGACGCACCCCGCATCCGGGATTAAAATTCGCGCGGAGATTTGAGGAGCCTGCGGCACGAGGGCGGGCGCGCCCGGCGCATTGCGGCGCGGGAGCAGGCTTGGCCCCCGACGATGCGCGGCGGGGTGACGGTCTTGCGCCAGACGTCACGCGATCCCGCCCGTTCGCCGTCGAGGAGATGGCCGAAGCATCGGCCTCTCAGATTGCCCCTTCGATCCGGGACACGACCCATGGCGGAAGCAAGCGGTGCTGCCCGAACCGAGCCGCACGTGATAAGCCGCCGGGGTGAGCGACATCGACCTGCACGACCTCTCCCGGTGCTACGGGCGCGCGTTCGCCGGCTGCGAGCTGGTCGTCCCCGGCGTCAACCGGACCTACCGTCTGACTGCGGGCGACGACGTCTCCTACTTGCGTCTCTATCGGCCCGTCGGTCGATCCCCCGCCGAGATCGCGTTCGAGCTGCGCCTGCTGCGCGATGCCCGGCCAACCCCAGGCATCGACGTGGCGCGACCGATCCGCACCGTCGACGGGGCGGATTGCGTGCAAGTCCCGTTCGGCGGCGTGAGCCGCACGGCCTGCCTGTTCCAGGCGCTCGAGGGCCGGCCGATCACGAACGACCCTGAGGACGTGGCGCTGTTCGGTTCGGCGCTGGCGAAGCTGCACCACGCTCTCGCCGGGATCGACGGCGGCGGTGCGCGTCGTCTCGACCCGGAGGCGCTGTGCACGCGCGCCGCCGGGTCGCTGACGCGCATTCCCGGCAGCGAGGCCGCGCGGCGCGCTGTCGACCGATGCCGGGCGGCGCTGCTCGGCGAGCCTGCGGCGCACGGTTTGCCGTCAGGACACTGCCACGGAGACGCCCGGCTGGCCAACGCTGTGGTCCGGGAGGGCGCGGTGGGCTTCTTCGACTTCGACGATTGCGGCTACGGCCCCTACCTGCTCGATCTCGGGACCGCGGCCTGGCATTTCGCGCTCGGCGATCCGTCACGGACGGGGGCGCTCGTCGCTGCGCTTCTGAGCGGCTACGACAGGGAACGCCCGCTCTCGCGGGCAGAGCGGCGGGTCTTGCCGCACTACGTGAAGCTTGCCGAAATCCGCGCGCTCCTCTTCCTCGCCGAATTCTGCACACTGGCAGACGGGCTCTGGCCGCGCGTCCTCGACCGAGCGACGAACCTGCTGGAGCGCGAATTGACGCTCTGACGCCGCGTCATCGGCGCGGGCACCGGTTTCGACCCTAAGTGGCCCCTGAATCCAATCGCGGCGAGACGATTCGAACGACGTCAGAAAGTGCGCCCGGCGCGGGTGTTACCCCATATTCCCCGCCCGCCGCTGAATAAATCAACACAACGGCACCGACCACATCTGGCTCATGAAGATACAAAGCAACCTGAGTCACGGCCCGTTGAGCCACAGATTTAATATGCGACATTGCAGAAGTTCTTTTCAACTCAACCACAAGCCTCTCTTGTCCTCGGCGGACGACCACATCGGCCTCGCTGCTTGCAAATTTCTTGTTTTGCTCGACCGAGACATCTGGAAGGCTAGATAATTCTGATGCGAGATAGCCAGCGAGTGCGCCTTCAAGCCGGTAATAGTCATGTGCTGGGGAGTGCGTAGGGCCGACACTGTCGACGTGATTATGCGCAAATTCACGGATCTTGTTCGTTACAAGGCTAAGAAGCGGAGCATCTTTTTCTGCTGGCGATAGCCACTGTGACGGCGGAGCAGCAGCAGCAGCCTTGAAAGCAATTTTTCCATCAATCTGATCGGTCAAAACAATCGCAAACACTGTGACCGACACTATTGCAATCAGCGCTTCATCTTCATCAAAGTCCAAAGTGTAATCGTGCGCGGCTGGATTTCGCCACTCCTGGCGGTAATTTGTAAACTGATCCAGAACCTTTTTTCTAAGCAGATTGTTCGATGCCAAGAATTGCTCGATTTCGTACGGCCTAACTTTCTGTGGGTCTTTCTCAGCCAATACTCTATATGCCTCCTTGATACTCCCTTCGAAAGCTTGATTGCAGCGAAATATTACGTCAGTAAAGAGTGTCTCGTCTGGGTCGCTCTGCCCCCTTGCAAAATGGCGGACCGCCGCATCAATGTGTGACTTAACCGCTCTCAAGCCTTCTACATAAGGCCCGGAAGGAAGCTCCCTAATTTTCTTGTCAAAGATGTCTTGGATATCCATGCGGGATCCTGAGTCGATGGACATTTGGCCGGCCCAGCTTAGATGGGCAAGCGTAAATAATCCAAGTGCTTACGAACGACTGCCTTCCACTCCGAGCAGGCATTCGATCTACCCTCGCCGAGGGCCGGAAGCGGCCACCGGCACGGCCGAAGCGATCGGGTTTCGACCCGAAGAGCCGCCATCGCTCCAGGTGCGAGCCACCCGGCGGGCCGGCCCTCTCACAACGGGATGCGCACGCCCGTGAGCGTTTCCGAGAGCGTCCAGAGGCGCCCGGCCGCCGCCCGGTCGAGGGCTTGGGCGGCGATCGCGGCGGGCTTGGGGTATCCGCGGGCCTCCCAGAAGCCGTCGGGCCCGTAATAGCCGCCGCCCGAGGCGTCCGGGGCGGTCGCGGCGTAGAGGATCGGCAGGGCGCCTTGCGCCGCGGACTGGCCAATGAGCGAGAAGATGGCCCGGCCCGCGCCCTGCTGGAACGCCCCGGCCCGGTCGCCCCGGCGGAACACCTCGGTGATGGCGAGCCCCGGATGGGCGGCCAGCGCGGCGACGCCCGATCCCGCCGCCTTCAGGCGCCGGTCGAGTTCGAGGGCGAACATCAGAAGCGCGAGCTTGCTCTGCCGATAGGCGGGCTGCGCCGCGTAGCCGTCGCGCCAGTGCGGGTCGTCGAAGCGGATCGCGCCGCTGCGATGGGCGAGGCTCGCCACCGCGACGATCCGCGCCGAGGGGCTCAGGACCGGCAGCAGCAGCCCGGTGAGGGCGAAGTGGCCGAGATAGTTCGTGGCGAGCTGGCGCTCGAAGCCGTCCACGCTCTCCTCGCGGCGCGGCACCGCGGCGATGCCGGCGTTGAGGACCAGCCGGTCGATCGGCGTCCCCGGGTCCCAGCCCTCGGCGAAGGCGCGCACGGAGGCGAGCGAGGCGGTGTCGATCAGGCGCACCGAGAGGTCGGCGCCGGGATGCGCGCGGGCGATGGCCTCGACCGCGCGCGCGCCTCTCTCGGCATCGCGCACCGCCAGCACCACCGCCGCGCCGGCCCCGGCGAGCGCCCGGGCCGTCGCCAGCCCGAGCCCGGCGCTCGCCCCCGTGACGAGGGCGCGGCGGCCCGCCTGCGAGGGGATGTCGGCGACGGTCCAGGGATGACGCGCCATCGGGCGGCTTTCTCCGGGCGAGGGGAGAGGGGGCGAGGATCGCGCGATCCCCGGGACGAGCCACCGTTCATAGGAAAAACAGGGCGCCGGCTCACGGGGTAACCGCGCACCGTCCCCACGGTTCGGGCGCGCGGTGCCGCCCGCTCACGCCGAAGGCGCGCCGCCCGTCCCCGTCACCAGCGGTAGATCAGGCTGCCGATCACCGTCGCGGGGGCGCCGCGGTAGCAGAAGCCGGCCTGACAGGTGAAGTAGTCGCGGTCGAAGATGTTGTTGGCGTTCACCTGGGCGCGAAAGCCTTTGTACTTCGGATCGATCGCCGCGAAATCGTAGGCCACCAGCGCATCGAACAGGGTCACGGTCGGGTTGCGGACCGTGTTCTCGTCGTTGGCGTAGCTGTTGGCGCTGAAGCGGAGGCCGCCGCCGAGCGTCAGGCCGCTCAGGGCCGAACTCGGCGGGAACAGGTAGGTCAGGAAGCCGGTGAAGGTGTCTCCCGGGATGCCGGAGAGGTAGTTGCCGTCCAGCACCTGCCCCGCGAACGAGGTCTGGCTGAGGTAGCGCAGGTCGAGATGCGTGTAGGCCAGCGTCAGGTTGGTGCCGGGGGCGAGGTTGGCGATCGCCTCCATCTCGAAGCCGCGCGACTGGACGGAGCCGGTCGCGATCTGGAAGGCGATGTTGTTCGGGTCGGTGCGCAGCACGGAGCTCTGCACGATGTCGAAGCCGGCAAATCCCGCCTGGATGTTCGTGCCCGGGATCAGAACCTTGACGCCCGCCTCGATCTGATCGCCCGTCGCCGGCCGGAAGGCACGGCCCGTGGCGTCGGTGCCCGGCTGCGGCGCGAAGGTGGTCGCGTAGCTGGCATAGGGGACGAGGCCCGGCGCCAGCAGGTAGTTGAGGCCGACGCGGCCGGTGAAGGCCTGGTCGTTCTGCTGCGTCGCGGCGCCCGTCGTGTCGACCGTGTTCTGGAACACCCAGTCGTATCGGCCGCTCAGGGTCAGCACGAAGCGGTCGAACTTGGTCTGCTCCTGCAGGTAGAGCCCGACCTGATCCTGGCTCTGCGCGGTGCGCGGCCCGAGCGGCGCGGCGAAGATCGGCTGGAGGCCGTAATTGCGGGTGACGAGGTTGAGATCGGGCGCCGTGCCGAAGCCGAAGCGGTAGTTGAAGTCGTAATGCGCGTAGTCGAGCCCGGCCAGCAGCGTGTGCTGGACCGGCCCCGTCGCGAGATGCGCCTCGATCTGGTTGTCGAGGGTGAACTGGGTGAGATGCTGGCGCGAGAAGCCGGTCGAGCGGCTCGCGGTCACGCCGTCCGGGTTGAGGCCGGTGATCGAGGTGTAGCGGTAGTCGGTCGCGACATCGTAGAAGCGGAAGTTCTGGCGGAAGAACAGATCCCCGTCGAAGCGGTGCTCGAAGGCGTAGCCGATCCGGCCCTGCTGCTGCTTGAAGTCGTTGAAGGCGGGATCGCTCGCGTAGAGCCGGGTCGGCCGGAAGTTCTGGTTGAAGAACGTCGTGCTGCCCGGAAGTTTGTTCTCCTGGTACTCGCTCAAGAACGTGAAGGTCGTGTCGGCCGACGGCTTCCAGGTGAAGGCCGGCGCGATGTAGCTGCGGTCGTCGGCGCCGCCCGGCAGGAAGGTGTCGGATTGCCGCTTGATGCCGGTGATACGGTAGGCCAGCGTCCCGTCCGTGCCCTCGACCGGGCCGCCGATGTCGAAATTGCCCTGGTAGCGGTCGAAGTTGCCGACCTGCAGCTGCACCTCGCCGAAGCGCGTGAAGACCGGCCGCTTGGTGGTGACGTCGAGGATGCCGCCGGGCGAGCCGAGGCCGTAGAGCCCGGACGCCGGCCCGCGCAGGATCGTGGCCGACTCGATGCCGTAGGGCTCGATGCGCGGCACGGTCAGGCCCGACGCGATCTGGCGCAGGCCGTCGCGGAAGATGCCGTCATAGGTCAGGCTGAAGCCGCGCACGTAGAAGGAATCGAAGCGCGGATCGAAGCCGAAGACGTTCGAGGAGACGCCGGCCACGTAGCCGATGGCCTCGTTGAGGGTCTGGACGTTGCGGTCGTTGAGCGCCTCGCGGGTGAGCACCGTGACCGATTGCGGCGTCTCGAGCAGCGGCGTGTTGGTCTTGGTCGCGGTCGGGCTGACGCGGGCGGTGTAGCCCGTCACCCCGCTCGGTCCGCCGCCCCCGCCGCTCGTGGCCGCGCTGTCCTGGGAGACGGCGACGTTGCCGCCCGCCCCGCCGAGGCCGGTCCCGCTCCGGCTGCCCTCGACCGACAGCTCGCTCAGCTCGACGCTGGCCTGCTGCGCCAGGGCAGGGGAGGCGAGGGGCAGGGCCGACGACAGCGCCGTGGAGGCGAGAAGCAGGCCGGCGAGACGGCGGCGGGGCAGGAGCATGGTGCGGACGGGGGTTTCAAGCTTGGCCTTGAACGGCTTTGAAGGCTATTGGCGTGAAAGACAAGCCAATCTGCTCGAAAAGCCTCTCAGTTTTGAATTACTATAAATCGATGTGCATGAATCTTTTCTGTATATTTCTTGCCGCAAGGATTTTTCCGCCCCTGAGAAGACGATTATACTTCAACAGTTCATGCAACCCTCGATCGCACACAGTCGACCTGCCGGATCGCCAGGAGAACGCCGCCCCATGCTCCACCGCCGCACTCGGCCGCCGGCCGCAAGGAACGCCGCCCGATGACGCGCCCCTCGCGACGCGCGATGCTCCGGCTCTCGATGGGGCTCTCCCTGGGGTTGTCGGCCGGGATCGGGCTTCCGCTTCGTGTCCCCGTCCGGGCGGCGGCGGATGCGGATGGACCCGCCGTGCTCCCCGGGGCGGTCCGGTTCGACCTCGGCGCCGGCGAGGGCCGCGCGCCCCGGCGCATCACGGTCTTCGTCCCGCCCGGCGAGGCGCCCGCGGCCGGCTGGCCCTGCCTCACCCTGCTCGACGGCAACGCCCTGGCCGGGACGGCCATCGACATCGAGCGGGTGCAGGCCGCCTATCCGGCCGGCAGCGGCGTCGGCTCACGCTTCGTCGTCGTCGCGGTCGGATCCCCGTCGCAGGAGGCCTATGACGGCGTGGCCCGCTCCTGGGACTACACCCCGCCGCCGGGCCGGACCTACCCGCCCTTCAAACCGGGCGGCCCGGAATTGCGGACCGGCGGGGCGGCGGCCTTCCTCGACTTCGTGACGGGGGACCTGCGCAGTGAGGTCGCGCGGCGCTGCCCGCTCGACCGCTCGCGGCAGGCCCTGTTCGGGCATTCCTTCGGCGGCCTGTTCGTCCTCTACGCGCTCGCCCGCGCGCCGGAGGCGTTCTCGCACTGGATCGCCGCCAGCCCGAGCATCTTCTGGGAGAACGAGTCGCTGCTGCCCAGTATCGACGCCTTCGAGAGGGGATCGCCGGTCTGCGCCCGGGTGCTGCTCCTGGCCGGCGCCTACGAGGCGGAGCTGGCGCCGTTCCAGCAGGCGCTGCCCGACCGCGAGCAGCGCCTCGCCCGCCTGCGGGAGGCGGGCACGGTCGAGCGGGCGCGCGCCATGGCGGAACGGCTCGGCCGCCATCCCGGCGTGACGAGCGCCTTCCGGCTGATCCCCGGCCGCACCCATATGAGCGTGCTGCCGGAGGCGCTCAACGAGGCGGTGGCCTTCGCCTTCCCGCCGCACCCCGAGAGCTGCCCGGCGGGCGCTTCGAAGTAGGCTGGCGGCAGGGCGGCTTCACGCCGCCTGAAGCCTCCGCAGGCGCGCGAATCCGACCATCTTGCGCGCCTCTTCGTCCCAGAGCGCCAGCTTCAAGCAGCCCAGGCTCTCGCGCAGCGTCAAGCGGCCCACTCGGCCCAGGATCGCGTGACCGTCCAGGCATTCCTGCAGGCGGTAATTCGGGATGCGGCTGTTCAGATGGTGGACGTGGTGCAGCCCGACATTGCCGGTGAACCATTGCAGGACGCGCGGCAGGACGTAGTACGAGCTGCCGCCGAGCGCGGCGCGGTGGAAGTCCCAGGCCTCGGCCTCCTCCCAGATCGTCTCCTCGTACTGGTGCTGGACGTAGAACAGCCAGCCCCCGATCCAGGCGGCGACGCTGATCACCGGCAGGAACACCCAGAGCACCGGCCCGAGGCCTCCGGTCGCGTACGCGAGTGCCGCCAGGACGACGAGAAGGACGGCATCGAGCGCGAGCACGCTGCGCCAAGCCGTTCGCCAAGGCAGTCCCACGCCGTTGGGAAAGCGCTGCAGGACGAGGAAATTGATCGGCGAACCGAGCAGGATCAGGATCAGCGGGTTGCGGTAGAGGCGATAGCGGAGCCGGCTCCGACGCGGCAGGGCGAGGTACTCGCGCACGGTCAAGGTATGGATATCCCCGGTGCCGCGGCGGCTGAGATCCCCGGTGGAGGCATGATGCAGGGCGTGCGCCCGCTTCCAGCTGTCGTACGGCGTCACCGTCAGAAGGCTCAGGGCGTGGCCGAGCCAGTCGTTGCCGCGGCGTGAGGGCAGGAACGAGCCGTGCCCGCAATCGTGCTGGATGATGAAGAGCCTGACCAGAAGCCCGCCCGCCGGCACGGCGAGCGGCAGGGCGAGAAGCGCGTAGCCGTTCGCCGCCATGCCGAGCATCAGGGCGCAGAGGATCAGATACGGCAGCAGCGTGTCGGCGACTTGCCGAAGGGCCAGACGGAGGATCGGCTCGCGGAACGCAGCGCAGTGCCGGGCCACCTCCCGGGCGAGCTGCGTCGCGTCGTGTCGAGAGGCCTCGTCCGCGAGCCGATCCGCCGTGGGCGCTTTCGGGGGTGCTTGGGTCACGATGGTCGGCATTCCTGTCTGATGAGCGTCTTGAGGCAAGGCATGCGTGCGCAAGAGCTGCGGAGGATGGAGCCGCCTGCGCGCGTCACGGCCGCGGCGGAAGAGCCAGCGCGGTCGCGTCCGGTCACGGCTTCGCCTCGATCAGACCCGCCCAGGCCTCGGCCAGAATCCGCCCGCGGCGCTCGGCGCGGTCGGGCGTCGCGTCGCAGACCCGGCGCAGCACCGCCTCCAGAACCTCGCTTCCGCCTGCGGCGACCGCTTCCTCGCCCTTCCGACGGATCGCGGCCCGGTATGCCTTGGTGGCCGGGCCCGCGGGCTGCGTCTCGACGGCCGCGACGAGCGAGAGGAGCGCCGTCACGGCCGCATCGACCGCCGCGCCCTGTTCAGGCTGCAGGGGAGGGGCGGTACGCGCAGGCGAGGGGGCGGCGGGTGGGGCGGCAAGATGGCCGGTGGTGCGGGGACGCTTCATGGCGAGTTCTCCGGCCGGCACCCTGACGTCAAAGTCCGTGCCTCGCTCGACGACAAAGGTTGGTATCGAGGCGAACAGCGAGACTGGCCGAGACACCGGCAGATGCACGGCCCGCACGGGGCCGCCCCCCCGTCACGGAGCGCCGTCCGTGGGCGGTGCCGACCGATGACGATGAAGGCTGCCGAGGCTGCGCCGATCCCGGTTCGTGATCGAGCCCGGCCTCACCCTGGCGCGGCTCCGCCGCCCCCGCTTCGAGCGCGAGCGGACGCCTATGCGTCCTCGCTTGCGCCGTCCGGCTTGGCCGCGAGCGGCGGCTTGCCCGGCCGCGGTGCGTTGCGTCGCTTCGTGGGCGGCTTCTCGATCGTCGGCATGTTGGCCGCCGCGCGCTTCGCACGCTCGTTGAAGTCGGCCATCGACATGGTCGCCGAGCGACCGGTCGGATTCGATCCTGCCATGGTGGGCCTCTGTTCCGCTGCCCAAGGCACAGGATGATGCAGTGGGATCGTCCGTCGTGTGCGGGTCCCGGCGGCTTCGTCAGCCGCCGGAACGAGCGCTCTCCCGGAGACGCCGACCTGATCGCATCAGGTCGGCGGCTCTCGATCCTGGCTGCGACGCGCCTGTTTCGACGAAGCGGTTTCCCGTTCGTCGGAATGCGCTTTCGTGTCTCTCACAAAACTCCCGCCGCGCTTCCGTCGCCGGAGCGAGAGGCGTCGGTGACCGGGCGTTTCGTGAGGCACTCTCAGCTGGCCTTCAGGTTCTCTGCGGAGGCTTTGCCGCGGCGCTGGTCGACCACCACCTCGTAGGAGATTTTCTGCCCTTCCGCGAGGTCGCGAAGGCCGGCCTTCTCGACCGCCGAGATGTGCACGAACACGTCCTGACCGCCGTCGTCGGGCTGGATGAAGCCGAAGCCCTTGGTTCCGTTGAACCACTTCACCGTACCTGTTGCCATGGATGTACCTCCGTTGATGGTGATGCGCTTTAACCGATCCGGGGGCTCGCCGTCTCCTGAACAATTCGCCCAATCGTGCTCGTAGCCGAGCCTGCGCCGCCAAGCTGCAATTTCCTGCTCGTGGGACGGGTCTCGCAGCGCCTGCGTTGCCACGCCCGTGATGGCGCTCCGGAGAGGGTCCGCATGTACCTCCTGCGGGTAGACCAGGCAGGCCGTCGGGCCGATGGCGGTCCACACCGGCAGCGAGCCTTCGCGGGTGAACATGGCGACGGCCTCGACGGCCTCCCACCGATCGAGATCGTCAGGGCCGTACACCGCCCGGCACACGATGCGGGCGCGAAGAAAGGGATCGTCGGCGGCCGGGTCGGTCTCGAGGGAGAGCATCACGCCCGATCGGTCGGGCCTCAGTTCGTCCGGAAGCGCCCCGATCTTGCGCCACAGGCAGTACCATTGGGCGCAGGCCCGCGGGCGATCGCGGTAGATGCCGCAGGACGCGCCGGTGCTGTGCGCGCACAGGACGCCGGCCGGCTTGGCGAGGGCCTGCACCTCCAGAGCCTGGCAGCAGACGGTGCAGGAGCCGCAGGTGCGATCCGGGACGAGGGTCTGCGACATCCCGAACGCTTCAGGCCGCCGCCTCGGTGTCGGTCTCGTTCCTCGCCTCGCTCCGCGTCTCGGTCTCGGACTGCCGAGGCGTGTGGACCGGCAGAAACAGCGCGGCCAAACCATCCGCGACGCCCTGCAAGACGGGGTCGTGGGCCGAGCCGAACGCGCGGGGATGCAGAGCGGCGGAGGTGTCGAAGCGGACGGGCATGATGCTGGGGCTGGCCTGTCGGGATGCGAGGGGCAGCCGGTCAGGACCGCGGATCGATGTCAATGCGGCAGGGCGCGTCCGGTTCGGGCCGATCGTCGCCTGCCACACGCCGTGGCCCGTCAGGATGCCCGACCGGCCGGGTTTCAGCCCGGGGATCGCGCCGACCGCTGCAGCAACTCGATGATGGCGCCGTCCGGCCCCTTGATGAAAATCGTGCGCAGGCTGGGATTCACCTCGTTGATGCCGGAGATGATCTCGACCCCGTGTCGCTGGACGTGGGCATAGGCCTGCTCGATATCCTCGACGGCCAGACCGATATGCTCGATGCCCAGATGGGGCTGAGCCGAGGCGGGCGTCGTGCCCTCGGGCGCCTGCTCGATGAAGACGGTGAGGCCGCCGAGCTCGATCGTCACGCGGCTGACGCTGGGATCGCCGTCACGGCGGATCTCGCGGGCCTCGAAGAGAGCGACGTAGAACCGTGCCGCGGCGACGGCGTCGCGGCTGCGCAGGTGGACGTGATCGCAGCGGACCTTCATGGGCGAGGGTGTCCTTTCGTGCCGTTGGCTCGGCCCTCTTCAGCGCAGGGTCGAGCCCGCGCCGCAACCCCCGTGTTCCGCCCGGCCGCGATCGCTTCACGCGGCCGGTTCACTCGGCCAGTTCGCGCATGACCTCGATCAGGTCCGACTTGCCCTCGAAGCCGATGCCGGGCAGTTCGGGCATGACGATGTGGCCGTCCTCGACCCGCACCCCGTCCGGGAAGCCGCCATAGGGCTGGAACAGGTCCGGGTAGCTCTCGTTGCCGCCCAGACCGAGGCCGGCCGCGATGTTGAGCGACATCTGGTGGCCACCGTGCGGGATGCAGCGCTTGGGCGACCAGCCGAACTGGTGCAGCACGTCGAGGGTGCGCAGGTACTCGACCAGGCCGTAGGAGAGGGCGCAGTCGAATTGCAGCCAGTCCCGGTCCGGGCGCATGCCGCCGTAGCGCAGGAGGTTGCGTGCGTCCTGGTGCGAGAACAGGTTCTCGCCGGTCGCCATCGGGCCGGGATAGAACTCGGACAGGGCCGCCTGCAGCGCGTAGTCGAGCGGGTCGCCGACCTCCTCGTACCAGAACAGCGGGTATTGCCGCAGCATCTTGGCGTAGGCGATGCCCTGTTCCAGGCTGAAGCGGCCGTTCGCGTCCACCGCGAGCTGCGCCCGGGCGCCGATCTCCGTCAGCACCGCCTCGATGCGGCGCTGGTCCTCCGCGATCGGCGCGCCGCCGATCTTCATCTTCACGACGTTGTAGCCGCGATCGAGATAGCCGCGCATCTCGGCGCGCAGCTGGGTGTCGTCCTTGCCCGGATAGTAGTAGCCGCCGGCCGCGTAGACGAAGACGCGCGGGTCGGCCTCGCGTCCGCTGCGCTCGGCGAGCATCCGGAACAGCGGCTTGCCGGCGATCTTGGCGGTCGCGTCCCAGATCGCCATGTCGAGGGTGCCGACGGCCACCGAGCGCTCGCCGTGGCCGCCGGGCTTCTCGTTGGCCATCATCACGTCCCACAGCTTGTGCGGGTCGAGGTTGTCGCCGGTCGCGTCGAGGACGCGCCGGGGATCGGCCTCCAGGATGCGGTTCGCGAAGCGCTCGCGGATCAGGCCGCCCTGGCCGTAGCGGCCGTTCGAGTTGAAGCCGTAGCCGACCACGCGGCGGCCGTCGCGCTCCACGTCGGTGACGACGGCGACGAGGCTCGCGGTCATCTTCGAGAAGTCGATATAGGCGTTGCGGATGGGGGACGCGATCGGCTTGGTGACCTCGCGGACGTCGACGATGCGCATCGTGGCTCTCCTCGGGCGTGTCGGGTGGGTTCGAGCGGATGGGACGGGACCGGGCCGCCCCGAACGACGGCGCCGAAGGCTCGGACACCGCGCCGGCGCGGCCCTCACGGCTTCGTCCCTCTTCGGCGATCGGGCCCGACCGCCGAGGCGCAGGGCCCCTCTCGCGGGATCTTGCCGACACCCTAGGTCTGGACCGGCGGGTCCGGCCAATGCCATGTTCGGCTCACGCTATGCGCAAACGGCATCGGCATGGATCTCGACTGGCTCAAGGACTTCCTCGCCCTGGCGGAGCTGAAGACGTTCTCCCGGTCGGCCGAGGCCCGGAACGTGTCCCAGCCGGCATTCAGCCGCCGCATCCGCGCCCTGGAGGACTGGGTCGGCACGCCCCTGTTCCGGCGCGGGGCGCAGGGCGCCGCCCTGACGGCGGCCGGCGCGCATTTCCGGCCGGCCGCCGACGCGTTGGCGCGCGGCCTGGAGCGCGCCCGCCGCGGGGCCCGGGCGGTCGGCGACCGGGAGACGGTGACCTTGTCGCTGGCGGCGACGCACGCCCTCTCCTTCACTTTCTTCCCGCACTGGATCCGCGGCCTGATGCAGCTTCAGGCGCTCGGCGCGCTCAACCTCGTCTCGGACAGCATGGAGGCCTGCGAGGCCATCCTGCTCGCCGACGAGGTGCATTTCCTGCTCTGCCACGTCCATCCGGAGGCGCCGACGCGCTTCGAGGCGGACCGCTTCCCGAGTCTGCGCGTGGGGGACGACGTGCTCGTGCCGCTCTGCGCGCCCGACGCGGCCGGCCGGCCGATGTGGTCGCTGCCGGGAACGCCGGCGGCGCCGGTCCCCCACCTCGCCTACAGCCAGGCCTCCGGGCTCGGGCGCATCCTCGCCGCCTGCGGGGAGGGAGCGCGCACCCACATGGCGACGGGCCTGACCTCGCACCTGGCGGCGACGCTGATGACGATGGCGCGCGACGGGCACGGCATCGCCTGGCTGCCGCAGACCGTGGCGGCCGAGGACCGGGCCCGCGGCAGCCTCGTGCGCGCGGGTCCGGACGCGTTCGACATCCCGATCGAGATCAGGCTGTTCCGCTCCCTCGCATGCCGCAACCAGGCCGCCGACGCGCTCTGGGATCGGCTGGCCCGGTAGACCGGCCGGGACGCTCGGACCCCGAGCGTAGGACGCCGCCCTCAGGCAAAAGGGCCGCCCCGGCGGCGGCCCTCGTCGTCGCCCGCCTTGCTCAGGCGGCGCGCACGCCCGCCAGGAAGCGCTGCACCTCGGTGCCGAGATGCTCGGACTGGCGCGACAGCTCGGAGGCGGAGGCCAGCACCTGGGAGGCCGCCGCGCCGGTCTCCTCGGAGGCCCGCGCCACGCCCGCGATGTTGCCCGTCACCTCGGAGGTGCCCGTCGAGGCCTGGGCCACGTTGCGCACGATCTCCTGGGTCGCCGCACCCTGCTCCTCCACGGCCGCCGCGATCGTGGCCGCCACCCCGTTGATCTCGCGGACCCGGGCCATGATCGAGCCGATCGCGCCCACCGCCTCGCCGGTCGCGCCCTGGATCTGGGCGATCTGGTCGGAGATCTCGCCGGTGGCCCGCGCCGTCTGGCTCGCCAGTTCCTTCACCTCGCTGGCGACGACGGCAAAGCCCCGTCCGGCCTCGCCCGCGCGGGCCGCCTCGATCGTGGCGTTGAGCGCCAGCAGGTTGGTCTGGCTCGCGATGTTCGAGATCAGGCCGACCACGTCGCCGATCCGGCTCACCGCCCCGTTGAGGTCCTGGACCAGGCGGGCGGTCTGATCCGCCTCGCCGACGGCCCGCTGCGCGAGGTCCGACGAGCCCAGGACCTGCCGTCCGATCTCCTGCACGGAGACGCCGAGTTCCTCGGCGGCCGCCGCCACGGTGTTGACGTTGGTGGCCGCCTCCTCGGCCGCGGCGGCCACGGCGGTCGATTGCGAGGCCGTCTGCGAGGCCGTCGCCGTCATGGTCTGCGCGGTCGCCTGCAATTCGGCGGCGGAGGCCGACACCGTGCCGACGATGCCGCCGACCGCCTGCTCGAAGGCGTCGGCCATCTGGCGCATGCCGGCCTTGCGCTGCGCCTCGGCCGAGGCCCGTGCCTGCACGGTCTCCTCCTCCAGCCGCCGGGCCTGGATCATGTTCTCCTTGAAGACCTGGACCGCCTCCGCCATCGCGCCGACCTCGTCGCGCCGGCCGATGGCGGGAACCGCGATCCCGGTGTCGCCGGCCGCGAGCCGGCGCATGGCCGCCGTCATGCGCTCGAGCGGGCGGCTGATCGTCAGGACCAGCATCGCCACCGCGGCGGCGGCCAGGATCGCGGCGAAGGCGAGGAAGCCCACCATCTGCTGGCGGGCCCGCTCGTGGGCGGCCTGCGCCTCGGCGCCACTCGCGGCCGCGGCGGCGACCTCGATCTCCGCCAGCCGGTTCAGCGTCGCCGTGATGCCCCGGATCGCGTCCGACATCACCGTGTTGAAGTGCTCCTGCGCGGCGGCGGCCGCGCCGCGCTCGGCCTGGGCGAAGCCCTCGGCCTGCTGCTCGAGATAGGCGGCCCACTGGCGCTCGAAGGTCTGGAACAGATCGCGTGCGGCGGGCGACTCGACGAGGCCGACATAGCGCGCCTGCGCGGCCCGCAGCTCGGTCTGCCGCTGCTGGAGGGAGCTGAGGGCATCGGCCTTCTGCTGGGGCGTCTTGGCCGACAGGAACCGGCCGCCGTTGATCCGGATGCGCAGCGTCGCGGTCTGGACGTTTCCCAGCGCCTGCGTCGCGGGGAACCGCTGCGTGCGCAGTTCGGTGGCCGCCCGGTTGATCGTCTCCATCTGGACATAGGCCAGCGCGGCAAGACCACAGACGAGCGCGAGCATGATGGAGAAGCAAGCAATGAGCTTTGCTTTGAGAGAGAACGAACCCAGCATTATAGTGATACCCTCAGAGCACGACTGAAAACGCACGCGCTGACTATGCAATATAACTGTAATTGCAGAATCTGAGGTTAATCTTTTCGTAGTTCGATCGTCGGACCGGTGCATCGTCCGTCGCGCGAGGTGCCACGACGTCGATCGCCGACGAGATTCCCCGGGCGATCGCGCTCGGCCGCGGCCATCAGGCGGGCCCGCCCGCCTGCGCCCCGAGGCGGGCGTCCCACCCCAGCATCGCGAGGGCGGCCACCGCCTCCAGCTCGGCGCGCCCGACGCCGTCGCGGGCCAGGATCGACATGCCGCTCTGAACGGCCTGGGCGAAGCGGGCCAGCGCCCGCAGATCGGTCGAGGCCGGAATCTCCCCCTCCGCCACGGCGCGGGCGAGGCGCGCTTCGAGGCGCTCCAGGGTGACGCCGCGCGCCGCGCGCATCCGCTCGCCGAGATCCGCGTGGCCCGCGCCGCCGACGGAGAAGAGCGTCACCATGCAGCCGAGGGGCTGGTCGCCGAGCGAGCCCGTGAGGGCGGCGGCCGAGTCGCGGAGATAGGTCGAGACCGCCTCGCGCGCGGTCCCCGCGGCCCCGAATCCCCCCCAGACCGAGGCCTCGTAGCGCTCGGTGTAGTGGCGCAGGGCCTCCAGATAGAGCGCCTCCTTCGAGCCGAAGGCCGCGTAGAGGCTCGGCGAGCCGATCCCCATCGCCTGCGTGAGGTCGGCGATCGAGGTCGCCTCGTAGCCCTTCAGCCAGAACAGCCGCGTCGCCTGCGCCAGGGCCGCCTCGCGGTCGAAGGCCCGCGGCCGCCCGCGGCTGCGCGCCGTTTCCCCGGGGTCTCTCTCGGCCTCCGGTCCGCGTCCCGATTTCTGCATCGATCGATAGATCATCTTCTTGACCGCTCCCACCAACACGCCTAGCCATTTCTGTGTCGATCGCTACAAAAAAGGACGGACCATGCAGGATCTGGCTGGCAAGCGCGCCCTGGTCACGGGCGCCTCGCGCGGCATCGGCGCCGCCATCGCGCTGGCGCTGGCGGAGCGGGGGGCGGATGTGGCGATCACCTACGAACGGTCGGCCGACCGGGCGGCGGAGGTCGTGCGCAGCATCGAGGGGAGGGGCCGGCGCGGGCGCGCGATCCAGGCCGACAGCGCCGACGCGGCGGCGGTGACGCGCTCCGTGGCCGAGACGGTCGAGGGGCTCGGCGGCCTCGACATCCTCGTCAACAATGCCGGCATCGCCCGGGGCGGCACCGTCGAGAGCATGAGCCTGTCCGACATCGACGCGCTGCTGAACGTCAACGTGCGCTCGGTCGTGCTGGCCTCGCAGGCGGCCATCCCGCATCTCGGGGCGGGCGGGCGCATCGTCTCGATCGGCTCGTGCCTCGCCGAGCGCGTGCCCTTTCCGGGCGTGACGGTCTATTCGATGACGAAATCCGCGCTGCTGGCCTTCACCCGGGGGCTTGCCCGCGAACTCGGCCCCCGCGACATCACCGTGAACCTCGTCCAGCCGGGCGGGACCGACACCGACATGAACCCGGCCGAGGGCGCGCAGGCCGACGGCATCCGCAGCCTGACGGCGCTCGGCCGCTACGGCACGCCCGACGACGTGGCCGCGGCGGTCGCCTTCCTCGTCAGCCCCGCGGCGCGGCAGATCTCCGGCTCCGTCGTCACGGTCGATGGCGGCCTGAACGCCTGAGCGAAGCGGCGCCCCTCGCGGGAGCGCCGCCGCGCCTCATGCCGCGCGCACGGTGTCGAGGAAGCGCTGCACCTCGGCGGAGAGGTGCTCGGACTGGCGCGACAGCTCGGAGGCGGAGGCCAGCACCTGCGTGGCCGCCGCGCCGGTATCCTCCGAGGCCTGGGCCAGCCCGGTCATGTTCTGGGTGACCTCGCCCGTGCCGGTGGCGGCCTGGGAGACGTTGCGCACGATCTCCTGGGTGGCCGCGCCCTGCTCCTCCACCGCCGCGGCGATGGAGGCGGCCACGGCGTTGATCTCGCGGATGCGCAGGGTGATCGAGCCGATGGCGCTCACCGCCTGCCCCGTCACCCCCTGGATGCGGCCGATATGCCGGCCGATCTCCTCGGTGGCCCGGGCGGTCTGCGAGGCCAGTTCCTTGACCTCCGAGGCGACCACCGCGAAGCCGCGCCCCGCCTCGCCCGCGCGGGCCGCCTCGATGGTGGCGTTGAGCGCCAGCAGGTTGGTCTGGCCCGCGATGGTCGAGATCAGGCCGACCACGTCGCCGATCGTCACCACCGCCTGCGACAGCTCCTCGACCAGATGCGCCGTCTGGTCCGCCTCGCCCACGGCCGCCTGGGCCAGGCCGGCCGAGCCGGCGACCTGACGGCTGATCTCCGAGACGGAGACGCCGAGTTCCTCGGCCGCCGCGGCCACGGTGTTGACGTTGGAGGCGGCCTCCTCGGCGGCGGCGGCCACGGCGGTGGATTGCGAGGCCGTCTCGCCCGCCGTGGAGGTCATCTGCTGGGCCGTCGCCTGCAATTGCGTGGCCGAGGCGGAGACGCTGCCGACGATGCCGCCCACGGCCGCCTCGAAGCGGTCGGCCATCTGGCGCATGCCGGCCTTGCGCTGCTGCTCGGCCGAGGCGCGGGCCTGCGCGGTCTCCTCCTCCAGGGCGCGGGTGCGGATCAGGTTGTCCTTGAAGACCTGCACGGCCGCCGCCATCGCGCCGAGCTCGTCGCGCCGCCCGGTGCCGGGGACGACGAGTCCGGTCTGGCCGGTCGCGAGCAGGTTCATCGCCGCCGTCATCGCCTGCAGCGGGCGCGCGATCCGGAAGAAGCCGAAAGCCATGGCGCCGAGGGCGGCCAGACCCACGAGCACGAGGTCGAGCCAGGTGACGCCGCGCGCCCAGGCACTGGCCGCCTCGGCCGCGGCGGCGGCCTCGAGCGCGCCCTTGCGGTTCAGCTCGGCATCCTGGTTCAGGATGGCGCCGGCGCTCGTGAAGTTGTCGCGCACCTCCGTCTGGAACAGGTGGCGGGCCTCCGGGGCGCGGCCCTGCTCGACGAGGTTCGCCACCCGGTCGAACAGGCCGGTATTCGCCGTCCACTTCTCCCGGAAGGCGGCGAGGAGCGCGCGCTCCTCGGCGGAGCTGACCAGGGGCTCGTAGCGCCGCATCTGATCCTGCATCCGGGCGACCGCGGCATCGGTCTGCCGGCGCGCCGCGACCCGCTCCGCGTCGCTCTCGCTCAGGAGGAAGCCGAGGCGGGCGGTCCGCACGTCCGAGAAGGTGGCCTGCATCTGCCGGACGAGATCGAGCGAGGGCATCCAGTTCGTCGTGATGTCGGTGACCTTCGCCTCGACGGCCGCGGTACTCGTGAGGCCGGAGACGCCCTGCCCGACCGACAGGATGGCCATCACGCCGAACAGGCCGGTGAGGACGACTTTGATGGACGCGCGCATGGAACAACCCCGAGCCGCCTCGAGACGACGGATTGTCGGATGGATTAACAGATGATCGTTTTTCGAAACTTAATGCGCCCGCGAAACGTGCCGGAAAAGCGTAATCGCGCGGCCAGATGCTGCGTATTCGCGAAAAAACTTGCGCGATGACGCGCGGCAGACCCTGGGATTTCCGGCTTGTCTTGCATCCACCGGCGATGATCCTGACACGTCACCGATCGACGGTAGAAATTCGCGGTCTCATCCCGTCCGACCCGGACGATCTCAAGGCCTCCCGGCGCGAGGCGCCGTTCGGGCCGACGCCCGGCGCCCGCCTTCCGCAGGGCCGACGAAGAGCGGGGGAAAACCGGCCATGCCCCCACCGGGTTGGTCTTTGCGCGCGCTTTCGTGCTAAAGCCTTCGGAAATCCCTGACGGTCCTGCTCGGGGTTTTCTGCCGTTCCGCACTCGCTTGACTGCCGCGTCGGGACGCCGCGCGCCGCCGCGGGACCTCGTGCGGCGCGATCCTCATCGAAAGATTTTTCCATGAGCGACGACATCGACGCCAAGACCCGGGCCGCGGAGCGCGCGGAGCGGGCCGAACGCATGGCTCGTGAGGGTCAGCAGGCGATGGCCGAGCATCTGGCCGCCGTCAAAGCCGTGGACGAGCGCACCGTGCGCCTGCGGGCCCTGCGCCTGGCCAAGGAGGCCGAGGAGGCCGCCGAGAAGGCCGCCAACCCGCCCGCGCCCAAGCGCAGCCGCAAGAAGGCGACGGTCTGACCGCGATGGCCATCGACCGCACCCGCCGTCCGAGCGACCCGCGTCAGGCGGCCGAGGCCGCCTTCCGGGCGGTGACCACGAAGAAGGCCCCCGAGGCCGCGCCGGCCGCGCCGCGAGCCCCCCTCGTTCCGGGCGCCCGCGAGACCGTCTCCCTGCGCATCGACCGGGCCGTGCTGGAGCATTTCCAGAAGGACGGCCCCGGCTGGCAGGACCGGATCAACGCCGCGCTCAAGGCCGCGGCGGGGCTCTGAGCCGCCGATCGAAGACGCCGACCCGGGCCGGACCCGAGATGCGCGCGATGAGAGGGCCCTGGCCTCCGCCATGTCTCGTCCGTGCTCGGCGGGAAGGGGTGCCGTGAGCGGCGCCGCCGACCTGCTCGCGGGCGCCCTCGGCCTCAGCTCCGACGAGACCACGGCCCTTCTCCTCTCCCTGCGGATCGCCGCCGTGGCGACGCTGGCGAGCCTGCCGCCCGGCCTCCTCGTGGCCTGGCTGCTGGCACGGCGGCGCTTTCCCGGACACGCCCTGCTCGACGGGCTCGTGCACCTGCCGCTGATCCTGCCGCCGGTGGTGACGGGCTACCTGCTGCTCCTCGCCTTCGGCCGGCGCGGCCTGTTCGGGGCGTGGCTCGCCGAGATCGGCATCGTGTTCTCGTTCCGCTGGACCGGCGCGGCGCTCGCCTGCGCGGTGATGGGCTTCCCGCTGATGGTGCGGGCGATGCGCCTGTCGATCGAGGCGGTCGACCGCCGATTGGAACAGGCGGCGGAAACCCTGGGCGCGCCCCCGCCGCTGGTCTTTCTCGCCGTCACCCTGCCGCTGAGCCTGCCCGGAATCCTCGCGGGCGCGGTGCTCGCCTTCGCCAAGGCGATGGGCGAGTTCGGCGCGACGATCACCTTCGTCTCCAACATCCCCGGCGAGACCCAGACCCTGCCCTCGGCGATCTACACGCTGACCCAGGTGCCGGGCGGGGAGGCGGGGGCGCTGCGCCTCACCCTCATCTCGGTCGCGGTCTCGATGCTGGCGCTCCTCGCCTCCGAAGCGCTCGCCCGGCGCATGAGCCGACGGATCGGGGCGGAGAGGTGAGGGAGCCGGGGCGCCCCGTCCCCCCGGTCTCGGGGGCAGGCCTTCTCACGCGTAGGCGTAAGGCCCGCCCCGCTCGAGCGCCCGCCCATAGGCGGGCCGGGCGTGGATGCGGGCGAGCCAGTCCTTGAGGCGGGGGCCGGCGCCGGTGCCGCGGGCGGAAAAGGCTTCGAGCGGAAAGCTCATCATGATGTCGGCGGCGCTGAAGTCCGCTCCGCAGAAATACGGGCGCCTGGCCAGTTCCGCCTCCCAATACGCGGCGTGGCGGCGCAATTCCGGATCGACGAAGCCGGCCGTGACCCGGGCGGCGACGGCGCGCACCAGGGGGCGCAGCAGGGCGGGGCTGCCGGGCGCGAGCCGCGAGAACACCAGCTTCAGCAGCAGCGGCGGCATGGCCGAGCCCTCGGCGTAGTGCAGGAAGTAGGTGTAGCGCAGGGCCTCCGGCGTGTCCGGCGGCGGCACCAGGGCGCCGCCCGCCCGCGTCGTCAGGAATTCCACGATGGCGCCGGTCTCGGCGATCACCTGCCCGTCCGCCTCGACGACCGGCGACTTGCCCAGCGGATGCACGGCCCTGAGTTCGCGCGGCGCCAGCATCGTGTCGGGGTCGCGGGCGTAGCGCTTCACCGTGTAGGCGAGCCCCAGCTCTTCGAGGAGCCACAGCACCCGCTGCGAGCGGCTGTTCTCCAGATGGTGGACGGTGATCATCGGGACTCCCTTGCGGCCTCGCGCCGACAACGCGGCGGGCGGCGCATCGGGCCCGCGACTTGTGTCCGCCTCTGCTTTTCTGCCAAGCCGCCCCCCGCAAGCCGCCTCGCCCCCTCGAGCGGGACGAACCTCCCGGACCGACGCGCCATGACGATCGAGATCGACGTTTCGCTCCGCCGGGGCGCCTTCGCCCTGGAGGTCGCTTTCTGCGCCGGGGCCGGGCTCACGGCCCTGTTCGGGCGCTCCGGCTCGGGCAAGACCACGGTGATCGACCTGATCGCCGGGCTCGCGCGGCCCGAACGCGGGCGCATCGCGATCGAGGGCACGGTGCTGCTCGACACGCAGCGCGGCATCCGCGTGCCGGTGCATCGGCGCCGGATCGGCTGCGTCTTCCAGGAGGCGCGGCTGATGCCCCATCTCAGCGTGCGCCAGAACCTGCGCTTCGGCCGCTTCTTCACGCGCGGAACGGGTGGGCCGGACCTCGACGCGGTGGCCGATCTTCTCGGCATCGCCCCGCTCATGGAGCGGCGCCCGGCCGGCCTCTCGGGGGGCGAGCGGCAGCGGGTGGCGATCGGCCGGGCGCTGCTGGCGCGTCCGCGCCTGCTCCTCATGGACGAGCCGCTCTCGGCGCTGGACGAGGCCCGCAAGCGCGAGATTCTGCCCTATATCGAGCGGCTGCGCGACGAGGCGGGGCTGCCCATCGTCTATGTCAGCCATTCCGTGGCGGAGGTGGCCCGTCTCGCCTCCACCGTGGTGGTGCTGGAGGGCGGGCGCGTCGCGGCGAGCGGCCCGGTCGACGCCGTGCTGCGCCGGCCCGAGCTGATCCCCGACGGGGCGGAAGCCGGAAGCGTGCTGGCACTCCGCGTGGAGGGCCACGATCCGGCGGCCGGCCTGACCCGGCTCGCCGGCGGCGAAGGGGACGCGCTGCGGCTCGACGTGCCGCTCCTGGCCCTGCCGCCGGGCCGCCGGCTGAACCTGCGCATCCCCGCCCGCGACGTGCTGCTGGCCACCGAGCCGCCGCGGGCCCTGAGCGCGCGCAACGTGCTGGCCGGCCGGATCGCGCGCCTCGCGGAGGAGGGGCCGGCCTGCCTCGTCGAGGTGGCCTGCGGCGAGGCGATCCTCGCCGCCCGCCTCACCCGCGCCTCCGCCCGCGATCTCGGGCTCGCGGTCGGCCGGCCTGTCTACGCCATCGTGAAGAGCGTCGCGCTGGATGCGGGCACCGCGGCCGGGGAGGGGCGGATCGAGATCTGAGGAGGCCGGCCGGCGGCGTCCGGTGCAGCCGCGCCACGCCCGCGCCCGAAACGACGCGGCCGGGTCCGGCCCGCTCCGCTCCTCGCTTGACCTTTGTCCCGCGCGGCCCCGACGGTGGCGCCGAAACCGGACGGAACCCGGACACATGGCTCTTCTGCAGCGTCTTCTCTCCTACGCCTCCTCGGCCTTCGGCCTGCCGGCCCCGGCCGAGCCCATGCCCGACGGCAGCGAGGAGCATCTCGCGGCGACCGCGCTCCTCGTCCACGTCGCCCGCGCCGACGGCCTGCTCGACGCGGCCGAGACCGCGCGGCTGGTGCGCCTCGTGCGCGGCCGCTACGCCGCCAGCGACGCGGAGGCGGAAGGATTGATCGAGCGGGCCGCCGCCTTCGACGCGCAGACCCGCGACATGACGAGCCTCGTCGAGCAGATCGGCGGCGACGGCGCGCCCGGCGAGCGGGAGCGGCTGCTGGCCATGGCCTGGGCCGTGGCGGGGGCGGACGGCGCGGTGCACGAATTCGAGGAGGCGCTGGTCTGGCGCCTGGGCAAGCTGCTCGGCTTCGACGAGGCGGCGATCGACGCCGCCCGGGTCCGGGGCGCCCGCGAGGCGGCGAGCCCCGCCGGCGCATGACGTTCCGCTGCGCGGAAAGGCCGGGGCTTCGAGAGGGCGCGCCCTGTCGCGGGTCCGGGGCGCAGCCCTGGAGGAAGACCGGGGTTGCGCCCCGGCGCCCCGCCGAAGGGACGATCCCTTCGGCATCCCGCGTGCTCTCATGATCGTCAGCCTCACCGTGATCCTGCTCGCGCAGCTCGCGGGCGAAGTCGCCGCGCGGGCCGCCGGCCTGCCCGTCCCGGGCCCGGTGATCGGCATGGCGCTGCTGCTCGTCTTCCTCGTGGTGCGCGACCGCGCCCGGCCGGTCTCGAACCGCTGGCTGCCGCCGCCGCTGGTCGATGGCGGCTTGGAGGACGCCTCCAAGGGGCTGCTCGCGCATCTCTCGATCATGTTCGTGCCGGCGGGCGTCGGCATCATCGGCCGGCTCGACGTGCTGGCGAGCCGCGGGCTGGCGCTCGCGCTCGTGCTCGTGCTCTCGGTCACCCTGACGCTGGCGGCGACCGTGCTGACCTTCGTCGCGGTCTCGCGGATCATGGACCGGCGGTGAGCGGCGACTTCGCGCTCTGGGTCTACCTGACCCACACGCCGCTGCTGTGGCTGACGGTGACGCTGCTCGCCTACGCGGTGGCCGACCGGCTGTTCCAGGCGGCGGGCCGCCACCCGGCCGCCAACCCGGTAATCCATTCGATCTGGATGATCGGCCTGCTGCTGACGCTGACGGGCACGCCCTATCCGGCTTACTTTCAGGGCGCGCAGTTCGTGCACTTCCTGCTCGGGCCGGCCACGGTGGCGCTGGCGGTGCCCCTCTACGAGCGGCGCGCGACGGTGATGCGCGCGCTCCTGCCCATGCTCGCCGCCCTCCTCGTCGGCTGCGTCACCGCGATGGCCTCGGCGCTGGCCTTCGCCACGCTCGCCGGCATCCCCTACGAGGTGATGCTGGCCATGGCCCCGAAATCGGTGACCACGGGCGTGGCCATGGGCATCGTCGAGGCGCTCGGCGGCGATCCCACGCTGGCCGCCGTGCTGGTGATGCTCACCGGCATGGCCGGCGCGGTCATCGTCACGCCGCTGATGCGCCTGCTGCGCGTCGAGGACATGCGCGCCCGCGGCTTCGCGGCGGGGCTGGCCGCCCACGGGCTCGGCACCGCCCGCGCCTTCCAAGTCAGCGAGGTCGCCGGCACCTTCGCCGGCATCGCCATGGGGCTGAATGCGTTCCTGACCGCGATTCTGGTGCCGGTGGCGGTGAGTTTTCTGCGGTAGGGCAGGGCCGGCTTCGCCCGAAGGTTCTGTCGGAAGGGCCGTCACGCATCCGCTTTGCCGGGCGGATCCGTTCGATCGTCCGGCACGGCCGGCTCCGCACCGAACGGACGATTGACGATGGACAGTACCTCGCCGGCCACGAAGACGCGGTTTCGCTGGTAGCCGGTTCGCTCGCGCAGGATGTTGACCGCGACGAGTTGGTCGACCGCTCGGCCCGCCTGCGCGAAGGTGACATCGAGCAAGTGCCCGAGGCGCTTCACCGACAGCACCGGATGGTTCACCAAGAGGTCGAGCGCTCGTGTCGAGGCCGCATTGCTGCGAAACCTTCGCCGGCCGAGCCATTCCCGCCGGAGTCGGTCGAGCGCATCGCGGGTGCGCATGAGTTCATCGACGGTTCCGACGATGGCGTCGGAGAGAAAGCCGACCATCTCGGCCCATTCGAGCCGTTGCTGCGCGCGTTTCAGGGCGGCGTAATAGTGCTCCCTGTGTGCATCGATATAGGGCGAGAGGTAGAGCGGAACGGCGCCGTCCGCCGCCATCATGAGGGGCAGAAGCAGGCGCCCCACGCGCCCGTTGCCGTCGCGGAACGGGTGAACGGCCTCGAAATGGGCGTGCGCCACGGCCATCCGCGTGATCAGGTTCTGGTGAACCGCCTGCAGACCCTCGTTGCGCAGGTAGTCCACCGTGTCGAGCAGGCAGGCGCGAACGCGATCGGGCGGGGGTGGATTCCATGTTGAGTAGGCGATGTCGCCGCGCCCGCCGATCCAGATCACCGCCTGCCGCAGCTCGCCGGGAACGTCCTCGTACGCATGATCCGATTCCATCACAGCGGCGTGGAGGCGCTGGATCATGGCGAGGTCGAAGAGGGCGGGGCCGCGGGCCCGTGCCTCGGGAACGAGCCGGTCGAGAAGGACGGCGTAGTCCCGCACCTGCTTCGCCTGCGCGCGCGCATTCGCATCCTCGGTCTCTTCCACCGCGAGGATCTCATCGAGGGTGCTGCTGGTGCCCTCAATGGCGGCCGAGCTGACCGCCTCCTGCCGCTTCAGGATACGGCTGATCTGAAAGTGGTCCTCCATCCCCTCGGCCAGTGCCTGCACCCGCCCGAGTGCTTCGCTCGCCCGGCTGAGCCGGGGCAGCACCTCCATCAGGGGGATGCCGTTCTCCGGCGGCGGCGCCTGGACGACGCCGTAATGGCTGCCGTATGGCGGCGGGAGGCGGACCAGGCGTTCCCTCACCGCATGTACGAGATGATCGCGTTTCACGCGAGAAAACCCAAAGTCGGAGCGGCAGCGAGCCAGCCATACTTTGGTTTTCTCACGAAAAACATAACGAGCTTGCGAGTGCCGTGCCTTGTGATGGCTTTTGCAGGCGTGGCCTCCCGGTAGTCCCAAGTCCGGCAGCCAGGACCTCGGGTCTGTCCGCATCGGCGATGAACCCGACGCATCGCCGGTCGGCCCCTCGAACGGCGGGGTCGCCGAGCATCCGACCCGGGCGGTGTTGCACCGCCGCAGCCCGCGCTGTACGAGCAGGGGCAATCGCTCGGACCCGGTGAAAGCCCGGGTGGCTCTTCCGGCCGCCGATCCGCCGGACCACGCATTCGTGACGCCTTCCTTCCTCCGCGCATCCATCGCGGGGACGCGTCCCTCTGCGGAATCTGTCTCCATGTCATCGATATCGACGACCGCCCGCGGGCGGTTCGCAGCCACTTGGTTCGGCTCGCCCCGAGCCGACATCCTCTCCGGCATCGTCGTGGCGCTCGCCCTGATCCCGGAGGCCATCGGCTTCTCGGTGATCGCCGGGGTCGATCCGAAGGTCGGCCTCTACGCCTCCGTGGTCATCGCCTGCACCATCGCCTTCGCGGGCGGGCGCCCGGCCATGATCTCGGCCGCCACCGCCGCCACGGCGGTCGTGATGGTCGATCTCGTGCGCGACCACGGCGTCCCGTATCTCTTCGCCGCCACCATCCTGATGGGCGTTCTGCAGATCCTGGCCGGGCTCGCCCGGCTCGGGCGGCTGATGCGCTTCGTCTCGCGCTCGGTGATGACGGGCTTCGTCAATGCGCTGGCGATCCTGATCTTCCTGGCGCAGTGGCCCGAACTCAGCGGCGTGACCCCGGCCACCTACGCCCTGATCGCGCTCGGGCTCGCCATCATCTACGGCTTCCCAAGAATCACCCGCGCCGTGCCGTCCCCGCTGGTGGCCATCGCGGTGCTGACCGCGCTCACCGCCGTCCTCGGTCTCGACGTGCGCACGGTCGCGCATCTGGGCGCCCTGCCCAGCGCCCTGCCGAGCTTCGCCCTGCCCGACGTGCCGCTGACCTTCGAAACCCTGCGCATCATCCTGCCCTATTCGGTGACCCTCGCCGCGGTCGGCCTCCTGGAGAGCCTGCTCACTGCGCAGATCGTCGACGACATGACGGATACCGGCAGCTCCAAGAACCGCGAATGCGTGGGCCAGGGGCTCGCCAACATGAGCTCGGCCGTGTTCGGCGGCATGGGCGGCTGCGCCATGATCGGCCAGTCGGTCATCAACGTCTCGTCCGGCGCCCGCGGCCGGCTCTCGACCCTGGTGGCGGGCGTCTTCCTGCTGGTGCTGCTGGTCCTGCTGCAGGATCTCCTCAGCCTCGTGCCCGTGGCGGCGCTGACGGCGGTGATGATCATGGTCTCGCTCAACACCTTCTCCTGGCGCTCGCTGCGGGAGTTGCGCAGCAACCCGCTGCCCTCCTCGGTGGTGATGCTCGCCACCGTGGCGGTCGTCGTCGCCACCCGCGACCTCGCCATCGGCGTGCTGACCGGCGTGCTGCTCTCGGGCGTGTTCTTCGCCGGCAAGGTCTCGCGGATGAGCCGGGTCGTCTCGGAGCTGTCGGCGGACGGGCGCACCCGCACCTACCGGGTCTCGGGCCAGGTGTTCTTCGCCTCCGCCGGCACCTTCGCCGAGAGCTTCGATGCGCGCGAGCCCATCGAGCGCCTCGTGATCGACGTGCACGCGGCCCATTTCTGGGACATCTCGGCGGTGGACGCCCTCGACCGCGTGGTGATGAAGGCCCGCGCCGCCGGCCGGACCGTGGAGGTGATCGGCCTCAACGAGGCCAGCGCCACCCTGGTCGAGCGCTTCGGCCGGCACGACAAGGCGGAGGCCTCGCTGCCCGTGCATTGACGGGCACGGTGACGGAGAGGACCGGCCGGCACCTTCCGCGCCCGGACTGGTTGTGCAGTGCAGCGGAAACTCGGTAGTGTCGGCCGGGGACAGGCCGGCGCATCGCGGCGGGACCCCGACGATGGCCCGTTGCTCCGCGAGGCGCCGTGTTTCCCTTCGACCCCTCCCGTCAGGCCCGGCGCCTCGTGCGCAAGAGCCTCGCCCGCACCACGCGGCAGGTCACGCGCTCCGTCGACGCCGCCGGCAAGGCCGTGACCCGCTCGACCGAGAAGGCGATCCGGGAGACGAAGAAGGCGACGGTCCGGACCGTGAAGCGGACGGTCCGCCACACCGAGCGGGTGGTCGCGGCCGCCTTCGCCCCGCAGGGGTCCGAGGTCGTGCGCAAGCCGCCCGGCCAGTTCGTGACGGTCGATTCCCTGCCCGTGCACGTCATCGTGCGCGGCCGGGGGCGGCCGGTGGTGCTCGTTCACGGCAACGGCACCATGGCCGAGGATTTCGCGATCTGCGGCCTGATCGACCGGCTGGCGACGCGCTACCGGGTCGTCGCGATCGACCGGCCCGGCTTCGGCTACACGGCCCGCCCCCGCCACCGGGTCTGGACGGCCCAGGCCCAGGCCGCGCTCCTGCACCGGGTGCTGGACCAGCTCTCCGTCGAGCGCCCCCTCGTGGTCGGGCATTCCTGGGGCACGATCGTCGCCCTGGCGCTCGCGGCCGAGGGGCGGCGGCCCTTGCGCGGGCTTGTGCTGCTGTCGGGCTCCTACTTCCCGGGACGCCGCAGCGACGCGGCCATGCTCGCACCGCTGGCGATGCCGGGGATCGGCGACGCGGCGCGGGCGATGGTGCCGGCGAAGCTGAGCGCGTCGCTCACCGAACAGTCGTTCCGACAGGTGTTCTGGCCCCAACCCGTGCCGGCCCGCTTCAAGGCGCGCTTCCCGATCGAGATCGCCGCGGCCGCGACGCAAGCCCGCGCCGTCGCGGAAGACGCCGCCTCGATGAACGCCGCCGTCACCGCGCTCGAGCGTCGTTACGCGGGCCTGACGCTGCCGGTCTCCATCCTGGCCGGCGATGCGGACGCCATCGTCAAGTCGAGCGACCACTCGGTGCGGCTGCACACGACGATCCCCGGAAGCACCCTCCGGCTCCTGCCCGGCATTGGCCACATGACGCACTACGCCGCGCGGCTGAAGGTCGAGCGCGCGATCGACGATCTGATGAAGCTGCGCTGAGCCAGGGCTTCCCCTCCGGCTCCGCACCCGCCCGGATCGATCGCAATCGGTCGGGACGGGCGCCCGCCTATCCCCCCGCCGCCAAAGCCTGCGCCAGCGCCACGAAGCCGGCGACCGGAATCTCCTCCGCCCGCGCCGTCTCCAGTAGCCCGGCGGCGGCGAGCAGGCGGGCGGGGTCGGGGGTGGCGGCCTTCAGGCTCTGGCGCAGCATCTTGCGGCGCTGGCCGAAGGCGGCGCGGGTCACCCGCTCCAGATCCGCGATCCGGCAGGGCAGGGGCTCGGGGCGCGGGCGCAGGTGGACGATGCTGGAGGTGACCTTCGGCGGCGGCACGAAGGCGGAGGGTGCCACGTCGAACAGGATGGTCGCCTGCGTGCGCCAGCCGCACAGGACGCCGAGCCGGCCGTAATTGGCCCGGTCCGACTCGTCGGCGACGATGCGCTCGGCGACCTCGCGCTGGAACATCAGGGTCGCCGAGTCCCACCAGGGCGGCCAGCGGTCGTCGCGGGTCTCGGCGCCGAGCCAGCCGGTGAGCAGCACGGTGGCGACGTTGTAGGGGAGGTTGGCCACGATCCGCACCGGCCCGTCGCCGACAAGGGGCCGCGGATCGAAGCCGACCGCGTCGGCGTCGATCACGTCGAGCCGGCCGGGGTAGTGGGCGGCGATCTCGGCCAGAGCGGGCAGGGCGCGCGGATCGCGCTCGATGGCCACCACGCGCCGGGCGCCCGCGGCCAGCAGCGCCCGGGTCAGCCCGCCGGGGCCGGGGCCGACCTCCACCACGGTGACGCCGTCGAGCGCGCCGGCCGCGCGGGCGATGCGGCCGGTGAGGTTGAGGTCGAACAGGAAATTTTGGCCGAGCGCCTTCTTCGGCTCCAGCCCGTGGCGCCGCACCACCTCGCGCAAGGGCGGCAGGCCGTCGGCGCTCAACGCTTCGGTGTTCATCGGCGAAGAGGCTCAGGCGCGGACGGGGAAGGGCGTGACGGTGGCGGCCGGGCGCTGTGCAAGGCGGTGCGCCAGCCGCAGGGCCGCGATCAGGCTGTCGGGCTTGGCGACCCCCTTGCCGGCGATGTCGAAGGCGGTGCCGTGATCGGGCGAGGTGCGCACGAAGGGCAGCCCCAGGGTGACGTTCACGCCCTCGTCGAAGGCGAGCGTCTTGATCGGGATCAGCGCCTGATCGTGGGTGGGGGTCAGCGCCACGTCGTAGGTCGCCCGCGCCCGCTCGTGGAACAGGGTGTCGGCGGGCAGCGGCCCGCGGATGTCGATGCCCTCGCTGCGCAGGGCCGCGACGGCAGGGGCCAGCACGTCGCGATCCTCGGTGCCCATGGTGCCGGACTCGCCCGCATGGGGGTTGAGGCCCGACAGGACGAGGCGGGGGTCGTCGAGGCCGAACCGGGCGCGCAGGTCGGCGTGGACGATGCGGGCGGTGCGCTCGACCAATCCTTGCGTCAGCAGATCCGGCACGCGGCGCAGGGCGACGTGGATCGTCACCGGCACCACGGCGAGCGTGTCGCTCCACAGCAGCATCACCGGCAGCGGCGGCTCCCGGCCCTCCTTGGCCGCGAGCGCGGCCAGGAACTCGGTATGGCCGGGATGGGCGAAACCGACCCGGGTCAGCACGAACTTGGCGATGGGATTGGTCACCACGGCCGAGGCCGCGCCGGAGCGCACCAGATCGACGGCGGCGGTGATCGATTCCACGATCGCGCCCGCATTCGCCGAATCCGGCGCGCCGGGCGTCGCGCTCACCCTGGCCCCGCTCGGCAGCGGCAGGACGGGCAGCGCCCGGGGAAACACCGCGCAGGCATCCTCGGTCTCGACCTCGGCCACGGGCACCGACAGGCCGAGCCGGTGGGCGGTCCGCTCCAGGAAATCGGGATCGCCGACGAGCTGGAAGGGCGGCACGCCCCGCTCGGCGCGCAGGCGCCAGGCGGCGAGCGCGATCTCCGGCCCGATCCCGGAAGGGTCGCCGAGGGTGAGCGCGAGGGGTCTGTCGTCACAAGCCATGGCCGGACTTATACAGCCTTTGCGGCGATGTCCGAGGCCGCGCGCGCGGGCGCGGGCCGCCGGCCCGGCCGCCTACCGCGTCGGCTCCGGATAGCGCGTGCCGTCCACGACGGCGTCGAGGGGAACCCGGCTCCAGTCGAAGCCGGCCGGCGGCTCCGCGCGCTTGCGGCACAGGATCTCGCTGTGCCCGTACATCTCGGTGATGGGCGAGAAGCGCAGGCCGGGCCGGGCGGCGGCGGTGAAGTAGCCGGCGATCGGGCTGCTCATGCCCTTCTCGATCAGCTCGAAGCCGAGCGCGTCGTTGAACAGGGCGCGCAGGCCCATGTCCGAGAACTGGAAGAAATTCCACGGCCGCTCGTGGGAGCGGAAGGAGAAGTGCGTCTCGACGAAGACGTGGCCGCCGACCTTCAGAAGCCGGCCGATCTCGACCGCCGCCAGCCAGGGCATGGCGAGGTGCTCGAACACCGCCGAGGAGAAGATCAGGTCGAAGCGCTCGTCCTGCCCGAAATAGCTGGAGAGCCGGTGGGCGTCGCCGACCACGTCGACGTTCTCGCCGGCGTAGAAGTCGAAGCCGACATATTCCGCCCGGGAAAAGCGGTGGCGGAAATTGGCGCCGGTGACGTTGCGCGAGCCGACCTCCAGCACGCGCAGGCCCGGCCGGTCGAAGCGCTCGGACAGGGTGTCGATCCAGGCGCCGTGGGCCAGATCCCGCGGCGGAGCGATCCGATCCCGGCGGAGGGAGAAGGGGAGCGTCGCCAGGGCGCCGTAGGCGCGGGCGAGCGTGCCGGCCGCGCGCCTCAGCATCTCAGCGCACCGTGGCGATGCCGTCGGCGGTGGTCGAGGTGCTGACGTTCTGGCGCAGGTCCGCCTCGCCCAGCGTCTTCAGCTCCAGCCGCAGCAGGACGGTCTGGTTGCGCTCGCGCACGCCGATCGCGGTGGCGATGGGCGAGACGATGTAGTTGAGCGAGACCGTGGTGCACTCGTCCTGATACCCGCCGCCGAGGCTCATGCCCGAGAGATAGGCCCGGCCCGGATTGCTGTAGACCGGCGCGAGGCCGACCGGGTTGGCGAGGTAGGCGGTGTAGTAGTCCGCGAAGGTGTCGCGGGTGTCGAGGTAGTGGGTGAGATCGACGAGCGCCGAGCCGGTGACGAACCAGTTCGGGGTGATGCGGTAGGTGGCCGAGGCCGTCACGCCCTCGCGGCGGTGGGCGAAGCCCAGCGCCGGCTGCGCCTCGTAGAAGGAGTAGAACAGCGAGGTCTCGAGCGGCAGGAACGGCGCGAAGCGCGCGGTCACGCCGGCCTCGAACCGGTTCACGGCCAGATCGCGCTGGTCGAAGCGGGCGCGGGCGATGAAGCTGATGTTCTGGTTGGGCGAGAGCTGGAAGCGGCTCACGAAGTCCGAGCGGCGGTTCTCCAGGCCGGAATCGAGGCCGACATTGGCCAGATCCCCGCGGCGGAACGAGTTCACGCCCGCGACTTGGATCGACTCGCCGAACATCACGTTCGCGTACCAGCCGGTCGGGGTCACGACGGAGTATTGCGCACCGAGATTGGCCCGCACGCCGCCCTCGACCCGGTCGTAGCCCGAGAACTTGTCCCACTCGAAGAGCGAGGTGTCGTCGAAGACGAGGCTCTGCGCGTCCTCGTTGGGCAGGCGGCCGATCCGGGTCTCGGAGGGCCGGGCGATCACCTGGGCGATGGGCTCCAGGGTATGGACGCCGAGCGCGCCGAAATCGGCGACGAAGGGGTAGCGGTAATCGATGCCGACCGCCGGCATGACGCGGCCGGAGAAGCCGTCATCGACCGTGGTGATGTTGTTCACCAGCGCGTTCTGGAAGCCGGACAGGCTCGGGTTCACGAAGAAGGCGTCGGTGCGCAGGTAGGTGAAGGGCGTGAAGACCTGGCCGAGATCATCGATGAAGCTGCGCCGCCAGGAGACCTGGGCCGAGAGGCGGGTGTTGGTGCCCCCGAGGCCCCGCACGATGCAGCGTTCCCGCACGAAGGTGGTGCAGGTCTCGTAGAGCGGGTAGCTGATCCCGTTCACGCTCGGGGCGAACAGGTAGCTGCCCGTGCGCGGGATGCCCTGGAAGTCGGTGGCCTCGCGGGTGAGGCTGGTGACGTTGGCCTCGAAGCGCACCTCGCCGCCGAGCGGCTTGGGCCCGTCGATGCGCTTGTCGTAGTCGATCACCGGCAGGACGACGGGCTGCTCCTTCTGCCAGTCGAAGCTCGACAGGGCCTTGAAGTAGTAGCCGCGCATCTCGAACCAGGAGCGGTCGCCCTGGCCGACGAGGTAGGCGCTCGACACCGCCTCGCGGAAGTAATCCGTGGTGATGTTCTGGTTGCGGATGCGGTAATTGTCGAGGAACCACTTGTCGGTGACGCCGACGAGGTCCCAGCCGGTGCGCCAGTTCTCGTTGATGTAGAAGCGCCCGCGCGATTCGATCGAGCCGCGGAAGTCGCGGTCGGCCGCACCCAGCGGCCCCGGCAGGAAGGCCGAGGGCGTCGACTGGAAGATGCCCGACAGGCGCAGGTTGTACGACCCGTTGTCGATCCGCTGGCGGAACTCGGCCTGTCCCAGCACGCCCTGGCGCGAGACGAAGGCGGGCGAGATCGTCAGGTCGTAGCTCGGGTCGAGGTTGATGAAGTACGGCGTCGCCACGCCGGTGCCGATCGCCGTCGAGGTGATGAAGCGCGGCGTCAGGAAGCCGGTCTTGCGCTTCACCGTCGGGTCGGCGGACTCGAAATAGGGGAGGTAGGCGACCGGGATGCCGCCGAGTTCGAGGGTCGAATCCTCGTAGGTGATGGTGTGGGTCTGGTTGTTGTGGACGATCTTGGACGCCTTGATCTGCCAGAGCGGCGGCGTCGTCGGGTTGTCCTTGCAGGGCTCGCAGGCGGTGTAGGTGGCGTAGTCGAAGCTCGACTGCTCGCCCGCGATCCGCTCCGCCCGCGGGGCGGAGATGCGGGTGCGCACGGTCTCGCCCTTCATCTGGACGGTCTGCTGGATGCGCAGCGCGTCGACGAAGCCGTTCTTGAAGTCGTCGGTCAGCTCCATCCGCTCGCCGGTGACCAGCGCCCCGGTCTCGTCGGTCAGGCGCACGTTGCCCTCGGCGAAGACGCGGCTGGTGCCCCGGTCGTAGCGCACCCGGTCGGCCTGGAGCGTGCGGGCGCCGTAATGCAGCTCGGCATTGCCGCGCGCGGTCACGGTGTTGCGGTCGTTGTCGTAGATCAGCTCGTCGGCTTCCACGAGCAGGCGCTGGCCGGGCTTCTCGCCCTTGCCGCCTCCGGCGAGCTTCTCGAGTCCGGCCTGGGCATGGGCACGCTGCGCGGTCAGCCCGAAGGCTGCCGTGAGCAGAGCGGCCATCGAGACCGTGATCGCGATGTCGGCGACCTTACGCAACGCGTCCCTCGAACCCTGTGCAGCCCCCTGCACGACGACACGGCCCGGCACCGCGCTTCCCCGGAAGACCCTGCATCAGCCGTCCTCCTGGTAGAGAAGCGTGAGCGTACCGAGCAAGCTCCCTACCACGGCGGGGAACCACGCCGCCACTGTCGGCGCGACCATGCCGGACGCGCCCAGGCCCTCCATGACCTGCCGCGCGACGTAGAGCACGAAGCCTGCCGCCACCCCGCCGAGCACCAGCTTGCCGACCCCACCAAAGCGGAAGAATCTTAAGGAAACCGTTGCCGCCACGAGGACCATCGCGAGGTAGAGCAGGGGCGTTGCCAGCAATACATCGTACTGGAGCCGGTAGCGCGTGGCATCCAGCCCAGCCCGCTCGTGGCGCGCGATCGTCTGTGGAAGTTGCCAGAAGGGCACAGATTCCGGGGGCGTGAAGCGCTGGCGGATCTGGCTCGGGTCGAGGGTGGAGGCCACGAGGTAGATCTCGTGGCTCTCGGGCGGCTGATCGCGTGTGAGAACGCGCACATCCTGGAATTCCCACCAGCCGTCGTGCAGGATTCCGCGCGCCGCCTCGACCTGGGCGGAGAAGACGCCCGCCTCGTCGAACAGGAAGGCGGTGACGCCGGCCAGCGTGGTGGTGCCCTCGATCGCCGTCTCGGCGCGGATGATCGCCTGCCCGTCGACGGAGCGCTGGCGCAGCCAGAGGTCCTTGCCGGTGCCGGCCTTGGTGGCCTTGGCGAAGATCTTCGCCTCGATCTCGCTGGAGCGCTGCTTGAGCGCGGCCGAGAGGGGATTGTAGGCGCCGATGGTCAGCGCGCCGATGGCCAGCGCGACGAAGGCGCCGGGCTGGAGGAACTGCCAGGCCGAGATGCCGGCGGCGCGCGCCACCACGAGTTCGAGCTTGCGCGAGAGCTGGAGCAGGGCGGCCATGGAGCCGAACAGCACCGCGAACGGCAGCACGCTCTCGGCCACCGCGGGCGTGCGGTAGAGGGCGAGCCGGGCCATCAGCCCCGTCGAGGCCCCCTCCGATTCGCCCGCGCGGCGCAGGAGCTCGACGAAGTCGAGGGTGTAGACCAGCGCGAAGACCGTGAGGAACACGCCGAGGATCGTGCGCACGAAGCGCCACGCGAAGTAGCGGCCGAGGGTGGCGCCGATGAGCATGATCGCTCCCTCAGGCCCGCCCGGCCTGCGGCCGGCGCCGCAGGGCGGCGGCCAGCGCCCGCCCCGGCCGGCCGAGCCGCTCGCCGAGCGCCCGGGTGCGGGCGCCGCCGAAGATCATGAGGCAGGAGAGCGCGATCGCGCCCAGCGGCGCGCCGTAGATCGCCGCCACGGCCCCGGGGCTGCGCACGGCGGCGCTGCTGGCGGCAAAGCCGGCGATGCGCAGGGCGATGACGCCGACCACGGCACCGGCCACGGCGAAACCCCGGCCCTGGCGGGTGGTGCGCGGATCGCCCAGCGCGGCAAACGCGATGAAGGCGAGCGCCAGCGGGTAGAGCCAGGCCGAGAGCCGGTCGTGGAGTTCGGCCCGGAAGCGGCCCTTCTGCAGGCGGTAATAGCCCTCGCTCGTGTCGGGGAAGAGCAGGGCCGCCGTCGAGCGCTCGCGCGGCTTGTAGATCGTCTCGGAATCCGGGGGCGTGAAGGCGGCCAGATCGACGGCGTAGCGCTCGTAGCTCACGATCGAGGAATCGCGGCTGTCCTTCTGCTGGCGGTGGATGCTGCCCTTCTCCAGAACGAGGTAGGTCTGCCCCTCGACCTCGCTGACGCGGCCGCGCTCGGCCAGGTAGACCACGGCCTTGCCCGGCTCGCGCTTGTCCTGGATGAACAGCCCCTGGAGCGAGCCGTCGGGCCCGCGCTCGCGGAAATGGAAGGTGATGCCGCTGTCGAGCGCCGTGAACTGCCCCTCCTTGACGACGTTGGCGACGAAGTCGCCGCGCACGCGGGTCAGCACGTCGCGCAGCTCCTGGAAGGAGGAGGGCATGACCTGGATCGTCAGGAAGGCGACCACGACGCTGATGGCGAAGGCCAGCGTCACGAAGGGCCGCAGCAGCTGGCGCGGCGGCATGCCCGCGGCCGACATCACGATGAGTTCGGAATCGCCGTTCAGCTTGTTCAGCGCGTAGACGCAGGCGATGAACAGCGCGACCGGGGCGATCACCGTGATCAGGGTCGGCAGCGACAGGCCGGTGATGAACAGGAAGACGAGGAGCGTCTGCCCCTTGGCCGTGACGAGGTCGAGTTCGCGCAGGGCCTGCGTCACCCAGATCGTGCCCGTGAGCCCGATCAGGCAGGTGAGGAAGGCCCCGAGCGCGATCCTGAATATGTAGCGCTCGATCTGCGTCATCCGCGCCTTCCGAATCCCCGAACCCCTTCCTCGCCATCCGTGCCGGCGCCGCGCATTCTCGCCGGTCGCGGCGTTCAGGCCAAGCTGTCCCGAATGCCGAGGGTTCTGGCTCAGAGCGTCTCGGGGCGCCCGGATTGAGGCCGTTTCGCGGCGCGGCCGGCGCGGCCGGCGGACCGCGCGCGGGGGGACGCTTCCGGCCCGGCCCGCCGGGGGATGCGGCATCGACAGATCAGGCCGAAGGCGTACGACGCCGGATGACCAGCAACAAAAACCCTTTGTCCGTCACCGCGGCCGATCATCATTTCGTTTGACTGTTGCGAAAATCAAAACCGCACGGATCGACTGCATTTCCGGGTTTTATTGATTGGAAAAACGCGAACTCTATATCATAAGTTTCTAGAGAGCCGATCGGGCCAAGATACGGGGGGAGAGATGCGGAAGAGAGGGGCCACTCTGCGCGCCTTCACGGCGTGTTTGAGCATCGCGGCGAGCGCGACCGCGGCCTATGCCGCCCCGGCGACGCGCCCCGGCGAGCAGGTCGGCCTCACCGCCGGTTATCCCCTGCCGACCGGCGTGGTCATCGCGGTCGACACCTTCACCGTCGGTCGCGCCGACCGGCCGAACGCGCCGGACGCGATGGGCAACATCCCGTTCCTGATCTGGGCCTCGCCCTACAAGCTCTTCGGCGCACAGATCCAGCCGGTCGTCTCGTTCCCGACCGTGTTCGTCAACACCCGCAACCCGACGCCGCTGCCCAACCGCGACGTCAGCGTGATGTACAACCCGCTGATCGCCAGCATCCTGGCCTGGAATCTCGGGAACGGCTTCGGCGTCTCCTACCTGCTCGGCGCCTACCTTCCGTTCGGCGACCGCGGCTCGCTCGGGCTCGGCCTCGCGGGCACGCCGATCCAGCCGCAACTGGCCTCGACGACCATCCGCCAGACCTTCTCGGCCACCTATGTCGGCTACGGCAGCTACAACATCAGCGCCTCGCTCTCCCACGGGCTCACCGTGGACCCGCGCGCCCGCTTCGGCGGCCCGGTCGGGCAGGCACTCGGGCCGATCGGCCAGGCGGACGGACTCAACCTCGACCTGACGCTGGTCAAGAAGTTCGGCAAGTTCGAGATCGGCCCGATCGCCTACGGCTCCCTCGACCTCGCGGTGGACCGCAGCGATCCGCTCTACCGGAACTACCAGAAGACCGGGCAACTCGCGGTCGGCGGCCTCGTCGGCTACAACTTCGACCGCTTCATCGTGCAGGCCTACGTCGCCCGCGACGTGGTCGCCCGCCAGACGCGCACCCGCACCGGGCAGTTGCAGGACAACGAGGAGACCCGCGGCTGGTTTCGCCTCGTCCTGCCGCTCTACGCGCCGAACATGGGCCCGACGGCGCAGGCCGCGCCCCGCCCGCTCGTGGCGAAGGACTGAGCGCAAGGCGCGAACGCGCCGCGGCTCCGGGGCCACCGCGCGAAGCCGCAGGAGCGGCTTGCCGGCGCGCGGAGCGTGAGCCCCGGAACGCATCGAGCGAAGCGGACAGCCCAAGGAACCGGGCAAGGAACCGGGACCGTCCGCGCAGACGGGCGCCGGCGAGCGAGGCCCGCCGGAAGCCAGGATCATCGCCTTCGAGCGCCGGCCCCGGCTGCGGCCCGTCCCCGCGTTGCGTTCTGCGCCTCAGCGGCTACACAGGTTCGCCGGTTTTCGCGCGGCGCGCGGAGGGTCGGCGGCAGACGGGTTGAGAGCGAAGAACAGCATGGCCGGTGGGATCGAAATCGCCTTTGAACCGCTGTCGTCGCGCGGTGGCGGGGGCGACCTCGTGGTGTTCGCGGGCGACGATCTCGCGCTCTCGGGCGCGGCGTCCGAAGCCCTGGGACGGGCCGGCGCCGAGCTGGTGGCCCGGGCCGCGGCGAGCGAGCGCTTCAAGGGCAAGGCGCAGTCGGCGCTGAGCCTGCCGGCCCCGGAGGGCGTCGAGGCCGAGCGGCTGGTGGTGATCGGGCTCGGCTCCGAGAAGGACCGGGCCAAGCTCGACTGGACGCTGCTCGGCGGCTTCACCGCGGGCAAGGTCGGCGGGCGCACCGCCCGGGTCCTGCTCGACTGGCCGGGATTGTCCGGCAGCGCCCGGGACGTGGCCGACTTCACGCTGGGCGCGCGCCTGCGCAGCTACCGCTTCGACCGCTACAAGACCAAGAAGAAGGACGAGGACGAGGCCGGCGCCGCCCTGACCCTGCGGGTCGCCGACCCTGCCGCGGCGCAGGCCGCCGCGCGGGACGCCGCCGCGGTGGCCGAGGGCGTGACCCTCGCCCGCACCCTCGTCAACGAGCCGCCGAACGTGCTCTACCCGGAGGAATATGCCCGCCGGGTCTCCGAACTCGCGAGCCTCGGCGTCGAGGTCGAGATCCTCGACGTGGCGCGCATGCGCGAGATCGGCATGGGCGCCCTGCTCGCGGTGGCCCAAGGGTCGGCCCGCGAGCCGCGGGTGGCGATCATGCGCTGGAACGGGGCGGACGACGCCGCCGAGCCGCCGCTCGCGCTGATCGGCAAGGGCGTGGTGTTCGATTCCGGCGGCGTCTCGATCAAGTCGGCCGGCGGCATGGAGGACATGAAGGGCGACATGGGCGGCTCGGCCGCCGTGGTCGGCGCCCTGCACGCGCTCGCCTCCCGCAAGGCCAAGGCGAACGTCGTCGGCGCCATCGGCATCGTCGAGAACATGCCCGACGGCAACGCCTACCGCCCCTCCGACATCGTCACCTCGCTCTCGGGGCAAACCATCGAGGTCATCAACACCGACGCGGAAGGCCGCCTCGTGCTGGCCGACGTGCTCTGGCACGTGCAGGCGACCTACAAGCCCAAGGCCATGATCGATCTGGCCACGCTCACCGGCGCGATCATCGTGGCGCTGGGCCAGGACATCGCCGGCCTGTTCTCCAACGACGACGACCTGTCCGCCAAGATCACCGCGGCGGGCGAGGCGGCGGGCGAGCGGGTGTGGCGGATGCCGCTGATCCCGGCCTTCGACAAGGCGATCGAGTCGAAGTTCGCCGACATGAAGAACACCGGCGGGCGCCACGGCGGCGCGGCGACGGCGGCGGCCTTCCTCAAGCGCTACGTCAACGACGTGCCCTGGGCCCATCTCGACATCGCCGGCGTGGCCATGGCCTCCACCCCCTCCGAGATCAACCGGAGCTGGGGCGCGGGCTGGGGCGTGCGCCTGCTCGACCGGCTCGTGCGCGACCATTACGAGCGGTGAGCCGCGCCGGAGCGCTCTCCGCGGGGGCGGAAGAGCGGGCGACGGCGCGGGGCGGCTGGTCCGTCGCCGCGGCGCCGCTCCTCGCGGCGCTGACCGCCCTGTTCGCCGTCTTCCTCACCGGCTTCGATCAACGCAGCGCGATGCCGCCGGAGGTGGCGGCGCGGTTCTACGGCTTCTTCCTCGACCGCTACCCGCTCTTCGCCTTCGCCCTCGTCTACGGGCTCGCCCGCATCCTCGCCGCGGCGCTGGCACCGAGCCCCGCCTCGGTGCCGCGGCGGCTGATCGGGGCCGTGATCGGCCTCGCGCTGCTACTGGGGGTGAGCCTGCACCCGACCTTCGGCGGGATGGTGCTGCGCGCCGGCTTCGGCACGGGCAGCGGCGCCTTCCTCAACGGCACGCCGATGACGCTGGCCTACGCAATGGGCGCCGCCGCCGCCGCGGGCGTGTTCGGGCTCGCCCTCGGGCTCGGCGTCCTTCTGACCGGCCGGGCGCCCGCGCCGCCGGCACGCAGCCGGCTGCGCGGCGCGGGGCGCGCGCTCCTGAACGGTCTCGCCGCCTTCCTCGCCCTGTGGTTCGCCGCGGCGGTGATCGGGCTGGCCCGCGATGCCGGGTTCGGCCCCTGGCCGCGGAGGTTGCTCGATGCCCGCGACCTCGTCGTCGCCGCGGCCCTGCTGACGGTCGCCGCCCTGCCGCACATGCTCCTCGTGGCCGCGCGCCGGCCGGCGCTGACGCTGCGCGGCCAACGTCACGCCCGCCCGGGACCGGCCGGGGGCGCGGCTTGATCGAACCGGTCGTAACCGCTTAAGCCTCGGCGGAGCCGGCCCGAAGCCGGTCGCCAAGCGCCCGCCGCGACGGGCAGGGAGGATCCAGGATGGTGCAGGACCGGAGCGCGGAGCGCCCTTGGCTGGCTGCCTATCCGCCCGGAATACCGCCCGCGATCGACGCGAACGCGCTCGGCACCGTGATCGACCTGTTCGACCGCAGCGTGCTGCGCTTCGCCGAGCGCCCGGCGATCACCTGCTTCGGCGCCACCCTGCGCTACCGGGAGGTCGGCGCCGCGGCCCAGGCGGTGGCGGCCTGGCTCGCCGCCAACGGCTTCGGCAAGAGGACGGAACCGGGCGCCGACGGCCTCGGCGACCGGGTGGCGGTGATGATGCCCAACGTCCCGGCCTGCCCCGTCGCGCTGCTGGGCGTGCTGGTGGCCGGCTGCACGGTCGTCAACGTCAACCCGCTCTACACCCCGCGGGAACTGGCCGCGCAGATCAACGATTCCGGCGCCCGCGTCCTGTTCGTGCTCGAGAACTTCGCCCACACGGTCGAGCGGGCCCTGCCGGACATGCCGAGCCTGGAGCGCATCGTCGTGGCCGGGCCCGGCGACTTGCTCGGGCTGAAGGGACGGGTCGTGGATCTCGTCTCGCGCCGGGTGAAGCGGGCGGTGCCGCCCTACGCCCTGCCGGCGACGAGCACCTTGCGCTTCGAGGCGGTGCTGCGGGCCGGGCGCGGCCTGAAGCGCCCGGCCGTCGCGGTCGAGCCCGGCGACATCGCCTTCCTGCAATATACCGGCGGCACCACGGGCATCGCCAAGGCGGCGATGCTGACCCACCGCAACATCATGGCCAATGTCGAGCAGAGTCGGCTCTGGTTCCGCGGCGATGACGACGGGGGCGGCCAGCAGGTGGCGGTGACGGCGCTGCCGCTCTACCACATCTTCGCGCTGACGGCCTGCTTCCTGTTCTTCTTCCGGATGGGCGGCTGCTGCCTGCTGATCCCGAACCCGCGCGACATCGACGGCTTCGTGAAGACGCTCGCCCGCACCCGCTTCACGAACTTCGCCGGCGTGAACACGCTGTTCAACGCGCTCAACAACCACCCGAAGATCGGCACGGTCGATTTCTCGAAGGTCGAGTACGTGGTGGGCGGCGGCATGGCGGTGCAGTCGGCGGTGGCCGCCCGCTGGAAGGCGATCACCGGCCAGACCATCCTCGAAGGCTACGGCCTCTCGGAAACCTCGCCCGTGGTGAGCGTGAACCCGCTCGGCCTCAAGGACTGGACCGGGACGATCGGCTTTCCCCTGCCGTCGACCGAGGTGACGATCCGGGCCGAGGACGGCACGGTGCTGCCCTTCGGCGTGCCGGGCGAACTCTGCGTGCGCGGCCCCCAGGTCATGGCCGGCTACTGGAACCGCCCCGAGGAGACGCGGGCGGCCACGACCGCCGACGGCTTCTTCCGCACCGGCGACGTGGCCGTGATGACGCCGGACGGGCAGATCCGCATCGTCGACCGGATGAAGGACATGATCCTCGTCTCCGGCTTCAACGTCTACCCGAACGAGGTCGAGGACGTGCTCGCCGCCCATCCGGCGGTGCTCGAATGCGCCGTGGTCGGCGCGCCCTGCGGCGAGAGCGGCGAGATGGTGGTCGCCCACGTGGTGCTGCGCGACGCCTCGGTCGAGCCGGACGCGCTGCGGGCGCATGCCCGCGCGAGCCTGACCGGCTACAAGGTGCCCCGCCGGATCGTGATCCAGGACAGCCTGCCCAAGACCAATGTCGGCAAGGTGCTGCGCCGGGCGCTGCGGGAGACCGGGGCCAGCGCCGGCTGAGCGCTCAGCCCCGGCCGCATGCGCCGACGACCCGGTCGACCCGCAGCATCGGGCGGTCGTCCTCGCCGGGGATCAGGCGTCCCAGGACGGCGAGGCAGCGCCGCTCGTCCCAGGCCTTCGCGATCGCGGCGCGGGCGTCCGGGTCGCCGATCATCGGCGGCGGCGGGCTGCGGCCGTCGCGGTCGGCGTAGAGCAGGGTCTGCCGCTCGGCCTGCCCCCGCGCGCCGGGCACGAACAGGCCCCGGCCGGGGCAGGGCAGGCGGAGGCAGCGGATGCCGGTCTCGCCGACATGCAGCAGCCCGGCCTCGGCGCGGGGTCCGTTGGCGACGAGCGGCGGCGGGGCCTCCTGCGCACGGGCGTGGCCGGCCATCAGGCCGACCGTGAGGAGCCCCGCCGCGGGAAGGCCTTCAACGATTCGCCAAGCCATTGCGCCGCCGGGTCTCCCGGATCTCGTCCTTGCTCGCGAGCATCTTGTCGCGCAGCGATGTGAGCCCCTGACGGACCTCCTCCCATTCCTTCGGGAAGGCCGTCTTGGAGGTGAGAGGGTTGTCGTGCGCCGCGTCCCAGGCGAGCGCCGCATCGATCCGGGCCACCGCCGCATCGACATCGCCGAAAGCGTAGGTGTTGACCGGGCGTCCGACGCTCTCCGAGAGCGCGGTGAACAGCACCCGGTCGTTGGCGCCCGCCGGCGGCTTGGTCGCGGCGAGATGGAAGCGGTAGCGCAGCTGGCCGACATAGAACCACATCACCGCCTCGTCCGCCCGGTCCGGCCGGCCGAGCAGCTGCGCCGCGACGCGGTAGAGTTCGGCCGGGTGAAGCGTCTCGGCGCGCGCGAGGCTCTCGTCGGGCGGCGGCGCGGCCGTCCCGGACGGGGAGGCGAACGCCGTCGCGCCGAGCACCAGCAGCGCCGTGGCGGCCAGCGACGCTCCGACGCCCCGCCGGGGCAGATGGACCGGCATCCGCACTCCCTTCCCGAATCTCCGTGGCCTCCAGCCTAACCGCGCGCCGCCCGGATGGACAATCCGGGCGCGGGCGGCGCCGGCGCGGCCTCGCGCAGGATATCGGAAGTGTCGCTTAACCCTCTGTGGAAGCTTGCGAACCTGCGCACGATCGACCTCGCTGCGAGGACGCTTGCAGGCCTCGCAGGGGCTGCGTCAGGCAGAAAACTGCGCCCGGCCGAAGCGGATTTCCGGGCTATTGTGCAGTGCGGAACCGTGCCCGCCAGCGATCATTGCCCCCGATGTGGTCCTTCCGGCGAAGGGATCTCGGGCGACGCGGGGGCCTCGTCCGGCTCGCGTCCTTTGCCGGCAGGATCGGCCGCGAAAGGGTATCGATGGCGCAAGCCCACGCATTCTTCGACGAGCTGATCGGCTGGATCGTGCAGTGGCCCTGGTGGGTTGCGAGCCCGATCCTGATCGCCGGCTGCTGCGCGCTGGTGCTGCCCCTGCACGGGGTGGCCTACCGCTTCGCGCAGAGGGCGGTGAGCGGGAAGAGCCTGTTCTGGCGCTCGCTGGTCGCCCGCACCCGGGGGCCGAGCCGGCTCGCGCTGCTGGTCGTGACCCTGGCGCTCGCGGTCTCGACCGCGCCCCTCACCTGGCAGATCCGGCTCGTCCTCAATCAGGTCCTGCTCGTCGCCTTCGTGACGCTGGCGGGCTGGACCTGCGCCACGGCGATCCACATCGCCACGGTGATCTACCTGCGCCGGTTCAAGCTCGACGCGGAAGACAACCTGCTCGCCCGCAAGCACTTCACGCAGATGCGCATCCTGGAGCGGGCGGCGCTGACGCTGGTGGCGCTCGTCACCACGGCCATCGCGCTGATGACCTTCGAGCCCGTGCGGCAATACGGGGTGAGCCTGCTCGCCTCGGCGGGCGCCGCCGGCCTGATCCTGGGCCTGGCGATGCAGCCGGTGCTCTCCAACCTCGTGGCGGGCATCCAGATCGCCATCACCCAGCCGATCCGGATCGAGGACGCGGTCATCGTCGAGAACGAGTGGGGCTGGGTCGAGGAGATCACCGCGACCTACGTGGTCGTGCGCCTGTGGGACTGGCGCCGCCTCGTGCTGCCCCTGACCTACTTCATCCAGAAGCCGTTCCAGAACTGGACCCGGGAGGGCGCCTCGCTGATCGGCTCGGTCTTCCTCTACGTCGATCACAGGGCCCCGATCGAGGCGATGCGGCAGGAGTTGCAGCGGATCGCGGGAGCGTCCCGGCTCTGGGACGGCAACGTGGTCAACCTACAGGTCTCGGATGCGCGGGAGGGCGTGATCGAATTGCGGATGCTGGTGAGCGCCCGCAACGCGCCCCAGACCTGGGACCTGCGCTGCGAGGTGCGCGAGAAGATGATCGGCTTCCTGCAGACGGAGCACCCCTCCGCCCTGCCGCGGCAGCGGGCTGAATGGGTCGATCCCGACCCGTCCTATCCCGACCGCCAGATCACGCCCAGGGCCGGCAACGAGGCGGGCCCGCGCGGCGAGCGCCCGGCCCGGGGCGATCCCCGCGCCGCGGCGGCCTGAACGAACGAGGGGCCCGGTGCGGTCGATACCGCACCGGGCCCCCTTTCTTTCGCCTTGCGGGGAAGTCCCGCTCAGCAGCTCGCGTGGCCGCACTGGCGGATGTCGGAGATGGTCTTGCGCATCGGCTCGACGCCGACGGCACCGGGCAGGATCTCGTCGCCGATCACGAAGGCGGGCGTGCCCGACAGGCTGAGCTTGTCGCCCAGCCCCACGTTCTCGCTGAGCGCGGCCTTCACCTCCGGCCCCTGGGCGTCCTTCTTCAGGCGCTCGACATCGGCGCCGAATTCCTTGGCCACGGCGATCGCCCGCTCGCCGTTGATGCGGCCCTTCGTCTCCAGAAGCTTGGCGTGGTAGTCGAACATCTTCTCGGGCTTGAGCTGCAGCTTGGCCGCCAGCGCGATCCGGCTCGCCTCCAGCGACTCGGCGCCGAGCACGGGGAAGTCCTTGAGCACCACGCGCAGCTTCGGATCGGACTTGATCAGGGTCTGCACGTCCGTGAAGGCCTTGCGGCAGTAGCCGCAATTGTAATCGAAGAACTCGACCACGGTGACGTCGCCGTTCGGGTTGCCGGCGACGATGCCGTGCGGCGAGTTCACCAGCGCCTCGCGGGAATCCTTGAGGGCGGCGGCCTGGGCCAGCTTCTGCGTCTCCTGGGCCCGGCGCTCGCCCTCGGCGATCGCCTCCTGGAGCACGTCCGGATTCTTCACGAGGTAGTCCTTGACGATCCCCTCAATGGCCTTGCGCTGGGCGTCGGTGAAGGGGGCGGCCTCTTCCGCACGGGCGCCCGCGGCCGCGCCGAGTGCGAGAGAGCCGGCGAGGGCGAGGGCGGAAACGGAGCGGAGGAGCTGCATCGATACCTCGAACGTGAAGGACGGGAACGGATCCTGAGGCCGGCCCCGGGACCGGGAGTATGGCACGGGGCGCCCGGCGCGCCGATGCGACTCATGCCGACGGCGCGCCGCGGGTTCGACCGGCCTTGTGCCGGGGGGCTGCGACGTTTTCGCGGCGTGCTGGGGCCGATGCAACCGATCATCATCAAACGCGGCCGTTGGCGGCGCGGAATTATAGATTTGCTAAATGCTTGGCCCCAAATTCTGCATACACGCGAAAGGGCCGGGATCGCGCGTGATCCCGGCTCCAGCGGAAGGCCGGCCGCGACGACGGCCGCCATCGCCCGTGCACCGGGGGAACGCGGGAGGATCGCTTTCGGGCGATCGTCCGGAAGAAGGGGCGCAACGTGATCGTCGTGGTGAGCGATCGTCCGGACCGGAGCAAGGCCCTCGTCGATGCCGTGCTCTCGGTCGCCGAGTGCCGCGTCGTGGGCACCGGCGAGACCTGGGACCGGATCGGCGATTTCCGCGGCGTGATCGCCGACGTCACCCTGGGCCGGCCCGAGGCGAAGCGATGCCTGCGCCTGCTCGCGACCCGGCCGGCGCGCGCCCGCACGCCGCTGATCTGCCTGACCCGCGGCAGCGGACACACCGCCTTCACCGAGGCCCGCAATCTCGGCGCCACCCTGTGCCTGTCGGCCCTGGCCGAGCCGCGCATGGTGGTGGGCTCGCTCGTGCGCGAGGTCTGGCCCGACAAGTCGGTGGCCGACCTCGTGGTGACCCGCGAGGCCGAGCGGGCGGGCACCCTGATGACGCGCCTGTTCGAATCGGCCCAGACCGGCACGGTCGACATGCCGAGCGTGGAGCAGGGCATCGCCCCGGTGCTCGACGCGATCCACGAGGGCGGCCTCACCCGCTGGCTCGACGAGGTCTGGACGCATGACGACGTGACCTTCCAGCACTGCCTGCTGGTCTCCGGCACGGCCGCCGCCTTCGCCCAGGGCCTCGGTCTCTCCACCGCCGACAAGCAACTCCTGACCCGCGCCGCCCTGGTGCACGACGTGGGCAAGTCGCGCATCCCCCACGCCATCCTGAACAAGCCCGGCCGGCTCGACGACGACGAGCGGGCGGTGATGCAGACCCACGCGCCGCTGGGTCACGAGATCCTGAGCGCGTCGGGCGGCTGCGATCCCATCACCCTGGCCGTGGCGCGGCACCACCACGAGATGCTCGACGGCTCGGGCTATCCGGACAAGCTCTGCGCCGACGCGATCGGCGATCCCGTGCGGCTGCTGACGATCTGCGACATCTACGCCGCCCTGATCGAGCGGCGGCCCTACAAGGCGCCGATGACGACCCGCGACGCGCTCTCGATCCTGTCGGGCATGGACGGCAAGCTCGAGGGCGGTCTCGTCCAGGCCTTCGGCCGGGTGGTTCAGGGCACGCCCTGAGGCGCACGCCGCGCGGACGGGTATCCTCGGGAGGGCGCGGGCGGGACGCGGCGATTGAGCGGAAGGCCGGCAGGGTCTACCAGCAGCCGGATTCCGCCTCTGCCGCAGGAGTCCCGCTTGAGCACCGACCCCGCCCTCTCGCGCCGCGCGCAAGGCGTGGCGCCCTTCCTGGCGATGGACGTGATGGCCGCGGCCGGCGCCCGCGAGCGGCGCGGGGAGGGCGTCGTCCACATGGAGGTCGGGCAGCCCTCGGCGCCCGCGCCCCGGGCGGTGATCGCGGCGGCGCAGGCCGCGCTCGCCGACGGGCGCATTCCCTACACGGAGGCGCTCGGGCTCCCCGCCCTGCGCGAGCGCATCGCCCGGCACTACGCCGAGACCTACCGCGTGCGCCTCTCTCCCGAGCGGGTGGTGGTGACGACGGGCTCCTCGGCGGGCTTCGTGCTGGCCTTCCTCGCCCTGTTCGATGCGGGCGCGCGGGTCGGCGTGCCGCGCCCGGGCTATCCGGCCTATGACGGCATCCTGCGCGCCCTCGACCTGATCCCGCAGCCGCTGACCCTGCGGGCCGAGGACCGCTACGCCCCGACCCCCGCGTTGGTGCGCGCGGTCCACGCCGCGGAACAGCTCTCGGGGCTGCTGGTGATGAGCCCGGCCAACCCCTCGGGCACGGTGATCGAGCCCGCCCGCCTCGCCGAACTCTGCGACACGGCCCGGGCGCTCTCCCTGCCCTTCGTCTCCGACGAGATCTATCACGGCCTCAGCTACGGCGTGCCGACGGCGACCGCCCTGCAATTCGATGCGCAGGCCGTCGTCATCAACTCCTTCTCGAAGTTCTACTGCATGACGGGCTGGCGGGTCGGCTGGATGGTGGTGCCGGACGGGCTCGTGCGCGGAATCGAGCGGCTGGCGCAGAACCTCTACATCTCGGCGCCCTACCTCTCGCAGGTGGCCGCGCTGGCCGCCTTCGACACGCTCGACGAGATCGCCGCGATCCGCGACGGCTACGCGCAAAACCGCGCCCTGCTCCTCGACGCGCTGCCCGGGCTGGGTTTCACCGACATCCACCCGGTGGACGGCGCCTTCTATCTCTACGCCGACATCGCCCGGCACACGGACGACGCCGGCGCCTTCTGCCGGCGCATGCTCGACGAGGCGGGCGTGGCGGCCACCCCCGGCCTCGACTTCGACCCGGTGGAGGGCGGCCACCACATCCGCTTCTCCTTCGCCGGCTCGAACGCGGATTGCGCCGAGGCGGTGGCGCGGCTGAAGGGCTGGCTGCGCTGAGGGCGGGCCCGATCGCGGTGTCCATCGCGGTTCGCGGAAGTGCGCCGTGGGCTGATGCGGCATCCGTTTGACCGCCTCGGCTTTGACCTCGAATCGTCATCGCGAGCGCAAGCGAAGCGATCCAGTCGTGCGGCCTCTCCGGATCGTGCGGAGCGCTGGATGGCGTCGGCTTCGCCTTGCCATGACGATCCGAGGCGATCGCGTGGAAGCAGTCTGACGCGTCCCGCTCGGAGACCGATGACGGATCTCTGCGAGCAGAGCCCCCTCATCCCGAGGCGCCGGAGCCTCGAAGGAGCGCCGCCAGCCGGGCGCGATCCCTAGCGCTCTCCTGCAAGGCCGCCAGCGCATCAGCTCAGGACGCGGGCTGATACGGTTCTTCGTTTGATCGCTTCGGCCTCTTCGTTCGTCCTTGCGAGGCTCAGCGAAAGCAATCCAGGGCTCCGCACTGTCCGGAGGGGTCGCGCTCTGGGTCGCTTCGGCTCCGCCTCGCGATGACGGAGCGGGGCAAGGACCGAGGCGATCAAACGGAGACGATATGAGAGCCGGGAGACCATGCAAAGCGGGGCCCGGCCGAGCCGGACCCCGCTTCGATGTCATGGGGTAGGTGCCGATGCGGCACCCGGGTTCAACGCGCGGGGCCGCGAGGCCCGCGGCCGCCTCAATCTCCCGCCAGGGCCGCCTTGGTGCGCGACCACCAGCCGGCCCGCTTCGGGCGGTTCGGATCGGGGGGCGTCAGGACCACGGCGACGGGTTCCGGCGCCGGCTCGGCGGTCGCCTCTAAGGCCGTCTCGGCCTGGATCGGCTCGGCCTCCGGCGCGGGCACGACCGGCGGCGGCTCGGCGGCGGCGCCGTTGTCGGCCGCCACGGAGACCGTGGTCACGTCGTCGTTGCTCACCGGCTCCTCGGGCCCGACCGGGAGGGTGTCGGAGGCGGTCTCCTCCGGATGCGCCTCCGCACCGGCCTCATCCGCCTCGTTCCCCTCGCCGTCGGCCTCGTGGCGGCCGTTGCGCTCGGGCCGGCCGCGACCGCGCCCACCCCGGCGCCCGCGGCGGCGGCGGCGGTTGCCCTCCGCATCGTCCCCGTTGGCATCCCCGTTCGCGTCGGCACTCGCGTCCTGAGCCTCGCCCGCCTCGGAGGCGGTCTCGTCGCGCGGGGCGCTCGCCTCGACGGCCTCTTCGGCGGTCTCGGTCTCGCCGGCTTCGTCCCCGTCCTCGGCATCGGAGCCGTCCTCGGCCCCGTCCTCGCCGCCCGCGCGGGCCTCGCCCTCACCGGAGGAACGCCCGCCGCGGCGGCGGCGACGGCGGCGACGGCGGCCACCGGATTCGTCGTTGCCCTCGGAGGCCGGACGCTCCTCGGCCGCGCTCTCGACCTCGGGCCCGGTCTCGACCTCGCTCTCGGCCTCCTCGGCCTCGATGACGTCGTCCTCGAACTCCTCGGCCTCGTAGACCGGCGAGATCGCCACCGCGCGCACGCCCGTCACCGGGCCCTCGTGCTTCACCGCCGGCTCGCCGCGTTCGAGCTGGAAGGCGGAGGTCGCCACGAGCCGGTCGTCGGCGGAGACCGTGATCGTGACCGAGAAGCGCTGCTCGAGATCGAAGAGATGCGCCCGCTTCTGGTTGAGGATGTAGAGCGCCGTCTCGGTGCGGGTGCGCAGCACGACGTTGTGGCTCGCCGACTTGAGCAACCCCTCCTCGATCGAGCGCAGGATGTGCAGCGCCACCGAGGAGGTCGCCCGCACGAAGCCCGAGCCGCCGCAATGGGCGCAGGGGATCGAGGAGGATTCGAGCACGCCGGTGCGGATGCGCTGGCGGCTCATCTCCAGGAGGCCGAAGGGCGAGATCCGCCCGACCTGGATGCGCGCCCGGTCGTTCTTGAGCGCCTCGTTGAGGCGCTTCTCCACCGCCCGGTTGTTGCGCTTCTCCTCCATGTCGATGAAGTCGATCACGACGAGGCCGGCCAGATCGCGCAGGCGCACCTGGCGGGCGACCTCTTCGGCCGCTTCGAGGTTCGTCTTGAGCGCGGTGTCCTCGATGTCGTGCTCGCGAGTGGCGCGGCCGGAGTTCACGTCGATCGAGACCAGAGCCTCGGTCGGGTTGATGACGAGGTAGCCGCCCGAGCGCAGGGCCACGTGGGTCGAGAACATCGCGTCGAGCTGCTGCTCGACGCCGTAGCGGGCGAAGATCGGCGTCGGATCGCGGTAGGGCTTCACGACCTTGGACTGGCCGGGCATCAGCATCCGCATGAAGTCCTTGGCCTCGCGGTAGGCGTCCTCGCCGGAGACCAGAACCTCGTCGAGATCCTTGTTGTAGAGGTCGCGGATCGCCCGCTTGATCAGCGAGCCCTCCTCGTAGACGAGCGCCGGGGCGGTCGAGGACAGCGTCAGCTCGCGCACGCTCTCCCACAGGCGCATCAGGTACTCGAAGTCGCGCTTGATCTCGGGCTTGGTGCGCGAGGCGCCGGCCGTGCGCAGGATGATGCCCATCCCGTCCGGCACGTCGAGGTCGGCCACCACTTCCTTGAGGCGCTTGCGGTCGGCCGCGCTCGTGATCTTGCGCGAGATGCCGCCGCCCCGGCCGGTATTGGGCATCAGCACCGAGTAGCGGCCGGCCAGCGACAGGTAGGTGGTGAGCGCCGCACCCTTGGTGCCGCGCTCTTCCTTGACGACCTGAACGAGAATGATCTGGCGGCGCTTGATCACCTCCTGGATCTTGTAGTGGCGACGATAGGCGCGCGGGCGCTCGGGAATCTCGGCGAGCGCGTCGCCCGAGCCGCCGACCTGGGCCACCCGCGGTTCGCCGTCCTCGGATTCCTCGTCCTCTTCCTCGTCGTCATCCTCGGACTCGTCGTCGTCGGAATCCTCGTCCTCATCCTCCGAATCGTCGTCGTCGGACTCGTCATCCTCCGCATCGTCGTCCTCGTCGGAATCCTCGTCCGTCGCCTCGGCCTCGGAGAGCGGGGCGCTGGCGGCGACGGGCTGCGGCTCGACCGTCTCCGCCTCTGCGGGCGAAGACTCGGCGGGCGAAGACTCGGCGGAAGCGGGCTCGGCAGGCTCGGGCGCCTCCGCGGCCGCGACGGGCGGATTGGGAGCCTCGGAGATCGCGGCGATGTCGGAGGGCTCGACCGTGGCGGCGTCCGGCGCGGGAGCCTCGGCGGATGCGCCGGGCTCCAGGGCCGTCTCGGGCAGGCTCGCGGAGGCGTCGCCGCCGGTCTCGACGGTCGCGCCCTCGGTGTCGCCGGCCTCACCCTCGCTCCGGCCCTCGATCAGCGCGGCGCGCACGGCCTCGATGGCCTCCGGCGCGGGCGCGTCCGCAGCTTGACCCTCACCCGGGATGGCGTTCTCGGCGGAGACCGATCCCTCGACGGCCTCCTCGGCCGGGTCCTGCGACTTGACGGTGTCGTCGCTCCGGGCGCCGCGGGCCTCGGCCCGGCGCCCGCGCGAGCGGCGGCCCCGCGGCGGACGGCGCTCCTCGCGCTCGCGGTGCTCCTCCTCCTCGCGCGCCTCGGCCTCGATCAGCGCGAGGCGGTCGGCCATCGGGATCTGGTAGTAGTCCGGGTGGATCTCGTTGAAGGCGAGGAAGCCGTGGCGGTTGCCGCCATACTCGACGAAGGCCGCCTGGAGCGAGGGCTCCACGCGGGTGACCTTGGCGAGATAGATGTTGCCCCTCAGAGGCCGGCGGTTGGCCGCCTCGAAATCGAATTCCTCGACCCGGGAACCCTGGACCGTGACGACCCGGGTCTCCTCCGGGTGCATCGCGTCGATGAGCATCTTGTTGTTGGCCATGACGAACTTTCGTTCATGGCGGCCGACGTCGTTCTCCTCACGCATGCGCCGCGTCGTCCCGGCGGGGCCTCACCCGGCCCCGAGGCCGGAGGAAAGAGGACGCGCGCGGGCCTCGTCGCCGAGGATGCGGATGGTGCGGGGAGGGGATTGCCGTCAACCGCCTTGACGCGCCGGGATTCGGCGCTTTGGGGGTTGAACAGGGCCGGGGCGACGAGAGGGGCGGGGCGACGCGAAAACCGCGCGCCTTCGGCACGAGCAGCGGCAACCGATGCTGTGCGTCCTCCCATCCTGATCCGGCCTCGCGAAGATGGTGGGCCGGTGAAAGCGGCCCGTGCAGATTTCATAGGCGCGGCGCCCCCGTACGATCGGAAGGCCGCGAATGCCGTGACACCCGCCCGGATGCCGGGAGGCGCCGACTGACGCTGCCAATTCGAGCGAGGTGGGCGCCGACATGCCCCGGGCGCGCCCGAGGGCCGCCGAAGCGCCAACTCGGGAATGGGGTCGATATCATTACAGAGTGTCGCGGGAGAATTGCAAGGGTTCCCTGTGAACGCCCTCGACGCTTCGTCACGCGCGCCGGGCCGGCGCGCTTCGCATCGGGCGGCTGAACCGGAGGGCGCGCCGCGCGCTTGAAGGAGAAGAAGACCGCCGGAACGGCCCGGCCGGCAGGGGAGGGCTTCGCGATGTCGTTTCCCGAAACATCGCTCGCATCGGTCGCGACGGAAGGGCGCCAAGCCCGCTACCGCGGCGATCCGGCGACCGCCAACCCTTACCCCGAGGGCTCCGAGGACCACGCCGTCTGGAAGCGGGCCTGGGAGACCCCCGACGGGGAGGCGGCCGAACGCGAGGCGCCCGACGGCCGCGCCTGACGCGCCGGCCGAGCGGACATCCCATCCGCGGCCGCGGGCGGTGTCACCCCCGCACCACAGCGGGACCAGGACCGGCGGTCGCGCGGTGAGGAACGGTTAACCATCCCGCTCGTATCCCGTATCGGAGGCTCCCGGAAACTTGGCCGACCGATGCAGCCACGCGCCCGCCTGCTCCGTACCGGATACGTCGCCCTCGTTCTCGCGGGCGGCGCGATGCTGCCCGCGGCCCCCGCGCCGGCCCAGGACGGGGCCGCGGTGGCGATCGCCGCCGAGGTCGCGGCGCGGGACGGCACGACCCGGCTCACCCTCACCCTGTCCAAGGCGGTCGAAGCCCGCGCCGTCCTGATGGAGCGGCCCGACCGGGCGGTGATCGACCTGCCCGAGGTCAATTTCCAGATCCCTCAGGAGATGGGCCGCGAGTCCGGGCGCAAGCGCGAGACGGCGCGGGGGGATCTGATCGCCTCGTTCCGCTACGGGCTGTTCGCGCCGGGCCGCTCGCGCATCGTGGTCGATCTCGCCGGCCCCGCCGTGGTCGGCGCCATCGAGACGACGACGACCCGCGAGGGCGCGGTGCTGCTCTCCATTCCCTTCCGCAAGGTCGATCGCGACAGCTTCCGCAAGGCGGCGGTGGCGGGTGATCCGAGCCCGGCCGCCTCCGCCAAGACGGCCCCCAAAATCGGGTCGATGACTGAGGCCGCCGACACGCGCCCGCTCATCGTCATCGATGCCGGGCACGGGGGCACCGATCCCGGCGCCATCGCCGCCACGGGGGTGTTCGAGAAGGACATCGTGTTCGGCTTTGCCCAATCCTTCGCCGAACGCCTGGAGCAGACCGGCCGCTACCGCCTGCTGATGACCCGCGACCGGGACGTGTTCGTGCCGCTGGCCGAGCGCGTGCGCATCGCCCGCGACGCCAAGGCCGATCTGTTCGTCTCGATCCACGCCGACTCGATCTCCGCCGCGCCGCAGGTGAAGGGCGCCACGATCTACACGGGCTCCGAGAAGGCGACCGACGGCGAATCGGCCCGGCTGGCCGAGCGCGAGAACCGGGCCGACGCCGCCGCCGGCACGGATTCGGGCGAGGCGCCGGCGGACGTGGCCGACATCCTCCAGGAACTCACCCTGCGCGAGACCCGCGGCTTCTCGGCGGGCTTTGCCGGCCGCCTGATGGGCCAGCTCTCGCCGGTGATGGAGATGAGCGCCAAGCCTCACCGCGAGGCGGGCTTCAAGGTGCTGCGCTCCCCCGACGTGCCCTCCGTGCTGATCGAACTCGGCTACCTCTCGAGCAAGAGCGATCTGGAGAAGCTGCAATCGGAGGAATGGCGCATGCGGGTGACCGGATCGATGGCCAAGGCCGTGGACCTGTTCTTCTCCGGCCGGGCCACGCTCTCCCGGCCCGCGCCGGTGCCGCCGCGCAAGGCCGCGGCCATCGCCCCAGTTTCACCATAGAGCCGGTGTCGATACGGGGCTCGACGAGCCCCCCCGTCCGCTTGAACGAAAAGCGCGGCCGCGCGGGGCCTCACCGGAGCCCGCGGCAGGCCCTCGCCGCGGTGGCTTCTTGCCGATAAGGCTCCCTGCCGAGCCCATCGGTGCGCAGCGGACGAGCGACGGAACGGACCCCGGATGCGTTTCATCCTGCGATTCTTCGCCTTCCTGTTCTCGGCCGGTGCGGTGGTGTTCTGCATCGCCGCCGCGGTCGGCGCGTTCTTCTACTGGAAGTACAGCCAGGACCTGCCGGACCACGCCGCGCTCGCCAATTACGAGCCGCCGGTGATGACCCGCGTCCACGCCTCCGACGGCTCGCTGCTGGCCGAGTACGCCCACGAGCGGCGCCTCTACCTGCCGATCCAGGCGATGCCCAAGATCGTGGTCGCCGCCTTCCTCTCGGCCGAGGACAAGAACTTCTACAAGCACGGCGGCATCGATCCCGAGGGCATCGTGCGCGCGATCCTGACCAACGCCCAGTCCGGCAAGAAGCAGGGCGCCTCGACGATCACGCAGCAGGTCGCCAAGAACTTCCTGCTCTCCAACGAGCAGACCTACGACCGCAAGATCAAGGAGGCGCTGATCGCCCTGCGGATCGAGGCGGCCTACTCGAAGGACAAGATCCTCGAACTCTACCTCAACGAGATCTTTTTGGGGACGATCGTCCCGGGCCGCAACCTCCACGGCGTCGCGGCGGCGGCCTTGGACTACTTCGGAAAATCCGTCCACGAGCTGACCATCAACGAGGCGGCCTATCTCGCCGCCCTGCCGAAGGGTCCCAACAACTACCACCCCTACCGCAAGACCCAGGCGGCGCTCTCGCGGCGCAACGAGATCATCGGCCTGATGGCCCAGAACGGCTACATCACCGCCGAGGAAGGCACGGAGGCCAAGAAGCTGCCGCTCGGCGTCAACCCGCGCGTCGCCTTCCCGAACGCGGCCAACGCCAACTACTTCACGGAAGAGGTCCGCCGCGAGATCTCCGAGCGCTACGGCCAGACCAAGCTCTACGAGGGCGGCCTCTCCGTGCGCGCCACCCTCGATCCGAAGATGCAGGCCTGGGCGCGTAAGTCCCTCATCGACGGGCTCGTGCGCTACGATCAGGCCCGCGGCTGGCGCGGGGCCGAGCACCGGGTCGATCTCACCGGCCGCGACTGGGGGCTCGCCGTCTCCGAGATGCCGGCGCTGGGCGACATCGCCCCCTGGCGGCTCGCGGTGGTGCTGAACACCAATGGCGGCGTGGCGCAGATCGGCCTCCAGCCCCGGCGTGAGGCCTCCGGCGCGGTCTCGAAGGAGCGCGAGACCGGCGCGATCCCGGCGGAGGGCGTGAAGTGGACCGGCCGCGCCGTCGCCACCGCGGTCAAGCCCGGCGACGTGGTCTATGTCGAGTCGATCGATGCCGGAAAGGGCACCTACCGCCTGCGCCAGAAGCCGGAGGTGTCGGGCGCCATCGTCGCGATGGACCCCTATACGGGCCGCGTCCACGCCATGGTCGGCGGCTTCTCCTACGAGGAATCCGAGTTCAACCGCGCGACGCAGGCGATGCGCCAGCCCGGCTCGTCGTTCAAGCCGATCGTCTACTCGGCGGCGCTCGACAACGGCTACACCCCCTCCTCGGTGGTGCAGGATTCGCCGATCACCATCGAGGCCGGCCCCGGCCAGGAGGCGTGGTCGCCCTCGAACTACGACGGCAAGGCCGGCGGCCCGCACACCCTGCGCTACGGCATCGAGCACTCGAAGAACCTGATGACGGTGCGGCTGGCCAAGGACATCGGCATGCCGCTGATCGCCGAGTATTCCCGCCGCTTCGGCGTCTACGACGACCTGCTGCCCGTGCTGCCGATGTCGCTCGGTGCCGGCGAGACCACGGTGATGCGCATGGTCACCGCCTACTCGATGCTCGCCAACGGGGGCCGGCGCATCCGCCCGACCCTGATCGACCGCATCCAGGACCGGGTCGGCGAGACGATCTACCGGCACGACAACCGCAAATGCGTCGGCTGCGACGCGGAGAAGTGGTCGGGCCAGGACGAGCCCAAGCTCGTGGACGAATCCGAGCAGGTGCTCGACCCGCTCACCGCCTACCAGATGGTCTCAATCATGGAGGGCGTGGTCCAGCGCGGCACCGCGACGATCCTCAAGCAGGTCGGCAAGCCGCTGGCCGGCAAGACCGGCACGACGAACGACGCCAAGGATGCGTGGTTCGTGGGCTTCTCGCCCGATCTCGCGGTCGGCGTCTATCTCGGCTTCGACAAGCCGCGCTCGCTCGGCGACCGGGCGACCGGCGGCGGGCTGGCCGCGCCCATCGCCCTCGACTTCCTGAAGGTCGCGCTCAAGGACAAGCCGCCCACGCCCTTCCGCGTGCCGCCGGGGATCAAGCTGATCCGCGTCAACGTGGCCTCCGGCACCCGCGCCGGCTCGGGCGAGGGCGGGGGCACCATCCTGGAGGCGTTCAAGCCCGGCACCGCCCCGCCGGACGCCTACGTCGCCCCGTCCGCCCCCGCCGCGGTGCCGGCCGATGCCGGCGCCGCCGCCCAGGCCGGCGGGGTCTACTGACGGAACCGACCCGACCCGGCGAAACGGAGCCGCCCCCACCCGGGCGGCTCTTTTCGTTTCGAGGCCCTAAATTGGTGGATCGTATCCAACGACGCCGATCTTCGGCGGCGGCCGCATCATGAAGAAGGACGTTTTATTTTCGCGGCCAAAAACGCCCGATCATTCCTTTGACGAAAGATATTCCCGCGGCGATGATTTGCAACGGCGAGGCGATATCGCGGGAAGACTGCGGATGTCCGCCCCTTGCTTCCGATCATCTTCCTCGAAGACGAGCGACGTGCCGCCATGCCTGTCCGGACCGAACCTGCCGCGCCCGAGCCGATCCGCTTCGCCTACTGGGTGCCCAACGTCTCGGGTGGCCTCGTCATCAGCAAGATCGAGCAGCGCACGAGCTGGGACGCGGACTATAACCGCAAGCTCGCGCAGATCGCGGAACAGGCCGGGTTCGACTACGCGCTGACCCAGATCCGCTTCACCGCCGGCTACGGCGCCGAGTACCAGCACGAATCGGTCGCCTTCAGCCACGCGCTGGCCGCCGCCACGACCCGGCTGACGGTGATCGCCGCGATCCTGCCCGGCCCCTGGAACCCGACCCTGGCCGCCAAGCAGATCGCCACGATCTCCGGGCTCACGCAGGGGCGGATCGCGGTCAACATCGTCTCGGGTTGGTTCTCCGGCGAGTTCCGGGCCATCGGCGAGCCCTGGCTCGACCACGACGAGCGCTACCGCCGCTCGGAAGAGTTCATCCGCTCCTTGCGCGGGATCTGGACGCAGGACGCCTTCAGCTTCCGCGGCGATTTCTACCGCTACACGGACTACACCCTGAAGCCGAAGCCGGGGCCGCGCCTGCCGGAGATCTTCCAGGGCGGCTCCTCGCGCGCCGCCCGCGACATGGCCGCCCGCGTCTCCGACTGGTACTTCACCAACGGCAACACGCCCGACGGCGTGCGGGCGCAGGTCGAGGATCTGCGCGCCAAGGCGCAGGCGAACGGCCATTCCGTGAAAGTCGGCGTCAACGCCTTCGTCATCGCCCGCGAGACGGAGGAGGAGGCCCGCGCCGTCCTCCGGGAGATCATCGAGAACGCCGACCCGGACGCGGTGAAGGCCTTCGGCCACGAGGTGAAGAACGCCGGCAAGGCCTCGCCCGAAGGCGAGGGCAACTGGGCGAAGTCCAGCTTCGAGGATCTCGTCCAGTACAACGACGGCTTCAAGACGGGGCTGATCGGCACGCCGGACCAGATCGCCGAGCGCATCCTCGCCCTCAAGGATGCCGGCGCCGATCTCGCCCTGCTCGCCTTCCTGCACTTCCAGGAGGAGGTGCAGTCCTTCGGCGAGCAGGTGATCCCGCGGGTCCGCGCCCTGGAAGCCGCAAGAGCCGAGCGCGCGGAGGCCGCGTAAATCCCTCCCCCCTCTGCGGGGGAGGGTGCCTGCGGAGCAGGCGGGTGAGGGGAGCGACGGTGCCGCAGGTGGCGCACGCCGTCCGCTGCTGCGACCGATCCGGCGACGGGGTTTCCCCCTCTCCCGACCCCCTCTCCGGGGGCTACCCTCCCCCGCAGAGGGGGGAGGGTTTTTTCCCGCGCCTTTTCCTCACGACCGGAGACCGCTCCATGACCATCGCCGTCAGCCCCACCACGGCCGAGGCCGGCAGCCGGCCGCAGGGCGTGCCGGGGCCCGCGCGCCCCGCGACCCCGGCCCACGTCGTCCGCGACGATGCCGAGGCGATCCGCGTCGCCCACGAACTGGCAAACGAATTCCGCGCGGGCGCGTCCGAGCGCGACCGCACCAACGCCCGCCCGCTCGCCGAACTCGATGCCTTCTCCCAGAGCGGCCTGTGGTCGATCAACGTGCCGCGGGCCCATGGCGGGCCGGAGGTTTCCTACAAGACGCTGGCGCAGGTGATCGCGATCATCGCCGCGGCCGACCCGTCGATCGCGCAGATCGCCCAGAACCATCTCGGCATCGTTGCGGCGATCCGCACGGTGTCCGACCCCGAGCAGCAGGCGCTTCTCTTCGAGCAAGTCCTGAAGGGCACCCGCTTCGGAAACGCCTTCTCGGAGCGCGGCACCCAGCGCGCCGCCGAGTTCGAGACCCGCTTCACCGATCACGGCGATCACGTCGTCGTGCGCGGCCAGAAGTTCTATTCCTCGGGCGCGCTCCTCGCCCATCTCGTGCCGATCGTCGCCCTCGATGCGCAGGGCCGGGCCTGGTACGCCATCGCCGAGCGCGATGCGCCGGGCCTGACCGTGATCGACGACTGGTCGGCCTTCGGGCAGCGGGGCACGGCGAGCGGCACCGTCCTCATCGCGGACGTGCGGGTCGAAAAGAGCCACCTCGTGCCGGGCTACCGCGCCTACGAGGCGCCGCGGGCGGACGGCGCCATCTTCCAGATCATCCAGGCCGCGGTCGATGCCGGGATCGGCCGCGAGGCGTTGGCCGACACCATCGACTTCGTGCGCGAGCGGGCGCGCCCCTGGATCGACAGCGGCGGGGAGCGCGCCTCCGACGACCCCTACACCATCCGCGCCATCGGCGACCTGACGATCCGCCAGCACGCGGCGGAAGCCCTGCTCGACCGGGCGGGGCTGGCGATCGACGCGGCGGTGGCCAACCCGACGGCCGAAAGCGTGGCTGCGGCCCAGATCGCGACCGCGGAAGCCAAGGTGCTCACCACCGAGGTCGCGCTGGCCGCCGCCAACACCCTGTTCGAACTCTCCGGCACCCGCTCGACGCTGGCCGAGCACAACCTCGACCGCCACTGGCGCAACGCCCGCACCCACACCCTTCACGACCCCGTGCGCTGGAAATACGCGATCATCGGCAACCACGCCCTCAACGGGGTGAACCCACCGCTCCACGCATGGAGCTGAGGCGTCCTGCGCCCTTGCGAGCGCAGCCAAGCCTTCCAGGGCCTTGTCAGATCCGGATGGGTCGCGCTCCTGGATCGCTTCGGCTTCGCCTCGCGATGACGGTGCGGGCCACCCTCTGCGTCCTTGCGCGGCGAAGCCGACGCCATCCAGCGGCGCGACGGAATGCGGCTGTGCGGCGCGGCCCGCACGCGCCGGCAGCCTTGCCCTGACGGTGGGAGAAGCCCTGGCGCCTCACGCGCAAGAATCTTCCCCCAAAGCCGTCATCACCGCCGCAAAAATCCGGTCCGGCCGGAAGGGCGTGGCGGTGAGCCGGGCGCCGGTGGCGTCGCGGATGGCGTTGGCCAACGCGGCGGCGACCGGGTTGAAGGGCGCCTCGCTCATCGACTTGGCGCCGAGCGGCCCGACCTGATCGTGGGTGTCGGCGAACAGCACCTCGGTCTCCGGCACGGCGGCGCAGGCCAGGATGGGGTAGCCGCGCAAGGACTGCGTGACCACGCGGCCGTCGCCATCCACGATTACCTCTTCGGAGAGGGCGGCGCCGAGCGCCTGGGCGACGCCGCCCTCGATCTGGCCGCGGCACTGCATCGGGTTGATCACGGTGCCCGCATCCGCCGCGTGGACGCTTCTGAGGATGCGGACCTCGCCGCTGCGCGGGTGGACGCCCACGCGAAACGCCTGGACGTTGAAGGAGACCGAGCGCGGGCTGCCCTCGGCCCGGCCCGCCGCCGCGATCGGCCCGAGATCCGCGAGCGGCACCGGCCCGGCGGGGGTCTCGACCCGATCCGCCGCGAGCCGGCAGGCGGCCGGATCGGCGCCCGTGCGCGCCGCGGCCGCGGAGAGGATCGCCTGCGCGAGGGCCTGCGCCGCCCGCAACACGGCCTGCCCGCCGACCACCGTGCCGGTGCTGCCGTAGGCGCCGGTATCGTGCGCGACCTGATCGGTGTCGGCGCCGACGATCCGCACCCGCTCCGGCGCGGTGCCGAGCGCGCTCGCGGCGATCTGGCGCTGGACCGTCGCGGTGCCGTTGCCGAACTCCGCGGTGCCGACGCGCGCGGTGTAGCGGCCGTCGGGCTCCAGAAGCAGGCGGGCGTCGGAGACGTGGCCGCGGGGCGGGATCGTGTCGATCATCGCCATGGCCATGCCGGTGCCGACCCGCCAGTCCGGCCCCGGCGGGGCTTGCCCCGCATCGGCCTTCATCGCCGCCTCCACGCCATTGAGGCACTGGTCGAGGCCGTAGGAACCGATCCTGACGTCGTGCGGCTCCAGGCTCTTGGAGACCATCGGCTCGCCCGGCCGGATCGCGTTGCGGCGGCGCAGCGCGTAGGGGTCGAGGCCGACCATCCGCGCCAGTTCGTCGAGGGCGGATTCCATGGCGAAGACGGTCTGGCTCAGGCCGTAGCCGCGATACGCCCCGGCCGGCAGGGTGTGGGTGTAGACGGCGTAGCCGTCGACCCGCTTGTTCGGGCAGGTATAGGCGGCCAGCACCTCGTTGCAGCCGTGATGGATCACCCCGCCGGCATGGTTGCCGTAGGCGCCGGTGTTCGAGAGCACGTCCAGCGCCATCGCCGTCAGCCGCCCGTCGCGGGTGGCGCCGAGCCGCACCCGGACCCGCATGGGATGGCGGGTGGTGGTGCCGATGAACTGCTCCTGGCGCGTCAGCTCCCACTTCACCGGGCGGCCGAGCCGCAGCACGGCCAGCGCCACGAGATCCTCGGTCAGCATCTCCTGCTTGCCGCCGAAGCCGCCGCCGACCCGGCCGCAGGAGACCCGCACCCAGTCGCGGGGCAGATCGAACAGGGCGCAGAGCGCGTCGCGGGTCAGGAAGGGCACCTGCGTGGAGCTGCGCAGATTCAGGCGCCCGTCCGCGTCGATCTGGCCGAGGCAGCCATGGGTCTCCAGATGGACGTGCTGGACCCGCTGCGAATGGTACGTACCTTCGTAGACGTGGTGGGCCTGCGCGAGGCCCGCGGCCACGTCGCCGACCTCGCCGTGGACCTCGGCGGCGAGGTTCGGATGGGCGTGGAGCGGGGGCGCGTCCTCGCCGGGCCGGTCGGCGCCGTCATGGACGAGGGGCGCGTCCGGGCCGAGCGCCAGATCCGGGTCGGTGACGGCGGGCCGAACCGCGTAGGTGACGACGAGCGCGGCGCAGCCGGCTTCCGCCGCCGCCTCGCTCTCGGCCACCACCGCCGCCACCCGCTGACCGACGAAGCGGACGACGGAATCGAGGATCCGCGTGTCGGCGGCGTCGTCCCGCGGGTCCTCGTGGCGGCCGGTGGAGAAGCGGCGGCCCGGCACATCGGCATGGGTGAACACCGCCACCACGCCGGGCAGGGCGAGCGCCGCCGCCCGGTCGACGGCGACGATGCGGGCATGCGGGTGGGGCGAGCGCAGCACCTTGAGGTGGAGCAGGCCCTCCACCGGCGTGTCGAAGGTGAAGCGGGCGCGCCCGCTCACGGTCTCGGCGGCGGCCGGTGCCGGCAGGTTGCGCCCGACCGGATCGCCCTCGGCCCCCGCATCGACATGGGTGACTCCGGCCACCGCGTCGCGGATCGCCCGGTAGCCGGTGCAGCGGCAGAGATTGCCTTTCAGCGCCGTCCCGAGATCCTGACGCTGGCCCGCGTCGAGGGCGGCCGCGGTCATGATCATGCCGGGCGTGCAGAAGCCGCACTGAAAGCCCTGCGCGGCCAGGAACGCCGCCTGCATCGGATGGAATTCTCCCGGCACGCCCTCTCCCGGCGCGCAGGGGCCGGACAATCCCTCGATGGTGGTGAGGCTGCGCCCCTCCGCCCGAAAGGCGGGCATGAGGCAGGAATGGACCGGTTCGCCGTCGAGATGGACGGTGCAGGCGCCGCAATCGCCCGCATCGCAGCCCTTCTTGACCCCGAACCAGCCGAGATCGCGCAACAGCGTGCGCAGGCACTGGCCCGGCCGGGCCAGTGCCTCCTGGGTCAGGCCGTTGACGGTGAGCCTCACGCAGTGCCCTCCCCGGCGAGTTCGCCGCGGATCGCGCGGGAGAGTTCCCGCGTCATGTGGCGGCGCCAGGCCGGCGCCCCGTGCACGTCGTCGTAGATCGCGTCCTCGGGGATGTGATGATCGAGGGCGGCGCGCAGTTCGCCGTCGTCCGGCAGGGCCGGGAAGGCGATCCGCAGCGGTCGGCGGACGGAGGCCGTGACCGTGAGCGCGAAGGCGTCGCCTGCGTCGAGCGTGCCGATGACGAGTGCGCCCGAGCGCCCGCCCGGCGTGAGCGACACCCGCCGGACGGCCGCGCGGCGGGTCAGGGCCCGTGCGGGGAGAGTGATGCTTCGAAGAAGCTCGCCCGGGCGCAGGGCCGTCGCCTGCGGGCCCTCCACGAAGTCGAGGACGCCGAGGCGCCGCTCGCCGTTCTCGGGCGTCCAGAGGGTGCAGATTCCGTCCAGGGCGGCGGTGAGCGCGATCATCGGCCCTGCGGGCAGCGCGAGGCAGAGGTTGCCGCCGACGGTGGCGACGTTGCCGATCTTGAACGAGCCGAGCAGCGCCCGGCAGCAGGGGCCGATCAGCCCCGCCGCGCTCCAGGCGGCGGGCGGTTCGAAGCGATCGAGCCCGGCGAGGGTGCAGGTCGCGGCGATCGTAAGGCCGTCCTCCGTCGCCGTCAGCGGCGGCCAGCCGAGGCCGGCGAGGTCGATCAGCCGGTGCAGGCTGGGTTGCGGCTCGGAGAACAGCCAGGTGCCGCCGCCGAGCCACGCATCGCCCGGCCGCCAGGAGGGCAGTTCGGCGCGCGCGCCGGGCCGGAGGACCGCATCGACCGTGTTGAGATCCATCGCCCTTCCGCCAGCGCCCCTTGTCCCGGGGGCTCAGCAAGGAGCCTGCCAGCGGGGCTGGGAGTGGGCAAGGGTGGATCGCGGTGAGGCGGAATCGCCGGCACCTCAAGGCGACATGATCCCATTCGGCCTCATCCTGAGGCACCGCTGCGCGCCGCCACCTGAGGATCAGGGCGCGAGGGGGGTGTCCGAAGCCGACTCGGCCCGGCCGCTCGGCGAAACGCCGTCATCCCGCCGCGGGCGGCCGGACCCGACAAGGGCAGGCCGAAGCGGCCGACACTCGGGCTGAGCGCGTTCGTGGTCCAGCGCGGATCGTGCGGGCGCGGGCGCTCGGAGGGCGGAAGCTGCTGGATGAGTTGCCGGTAGCGCACCGACGCCTCGTCATTTGGGAAGGCCTGCGCACGGGCGGCGCCAGCCGCCGTCAGGCCGGTCAAAGCGAGAGCAACGAGGATCGAAAAACGGGACATGGACGAGAACTTCGTTCCGACCGGGACCGGCCAAGGGAAGGTTCGACGAAACCGATCGCTCCGAGGTGGACACCCGGACCGCGATCCGCAATCCGGGTGCCTCCCTTCAGGAAAACCTCAGGTCCGCCGCTGGGCCGCGCCCTCCCGCTCGGCCCAGCCGTCGAGCACCTTGTCGAGGGTGAGCGGGTAGTCGCGGATGCGCAGGCCCGTGGCGTTGTAGACGGCATTCGCCAGAGCCGCCCCGGCGCCGCAGATGCTGACTTCGCCGAGGCCCTTGCTCTTGAGCGGGTTCGCCTTGTCGTCGAGTTCGGGCAGGAACACCGCGTCGATGGCCGGCACGTCGGCATGGGCGGGCACGTGATACTCGGCCAGATCGTGGTTCACGAAGTAGCCGTAGCGGGTGTCGGTCTCGGCCGCCTCCATCAGGGCGGCGCCGATGCCGAAGATCATGCCGCCGAGCGCCTGCGAGCGGGCGGTCTTCTGATTGAGGATGCGCCCGCCGGTGAACACGCCGAGCATCCGCCGCAGCCGGATCTCGCCGGTGTCGATATCCACGCCGACCTCGGCGAAATGCGCGCCGAAGGAGTGCTGCGAGTATTGCTCCTTCATCGCGCCGGGCTTGATCTCGCCCTTGGCCTCGACGCCCTGCGCGCCGGCCAGGTCCGTCAGCGCCTCCGAGCGGTTGCCGGAGGTGACGCGCCCTTCCGAGAACACGGCGCCCTCGGGCGTCATGCCGGCCGATTGCAGCAGCGACTGCCGGAGGTTGTCGCAGGCGACGTACAGCGCCGAGCCGGCCGAGCCCGCGCCGAACGAGCCGCCGGAGCCGGCGGCCTTGGGATAGGCGGTGTCGCCGATCTCGACGCGGATGCGCTCGATCGGCAGGCCCATCATCTCGCCCGCGATCTGGGCCAGGATGGTGTAGGTGCCGGTGCCGATATCGGTCATCGCCATCCGCACGGTCAGCGTGCCGTCGGGGTTGAGGCGCACGCTGGCCTGCGAGGGCATCAGCGGGTTGAGGCGGGAGGCCGCCGCCATGCCCATCCCGACGAGCCACTGCCCGTCGCGGGTGGCGCCGGTCGCGCCGCGCTTGTCCCAGCCGAAGCGCCGGGCGCCCTCGCGCATGCACGCGACGAGCTGGCGGGTGGAGAAGGGCACCTTCTTCTCCGGGTCCTGCTCCGGCTCGTTGCGGATGCGCAGCTCGATCGGGTCGATCTTCAGCTGCTCGGCCAACTCGTCCATGGCGCATTCGAAGGCGAGCTGGCCGACCGCCTCGCCCGGCGCCCGCATGGCGGAGGCGATGGGCACGTTGAGGTTGGCGAGGCGGTGCCGGGTCAGGCGGTTCTGCGCCGCGTAGAGCGAGCGGGTGACCACCGCCGAGGTTTCGTAGAACACGTCGCCCGGCGCGGTGGCCGACCAGGATTCGTGGGCGATGGCCGAGAGCCGGCCGGTCTCGTCGGCGCCCAGGCGAATGCGCTGGATCGTATCGGTGCGGTGGGTCGCGACGTGGAATTCCTGCTGGCGGGTCAGCGCGACCTTCACCGGGCGCTTGAGGCTCTTCGAGGCGAGCGCCGCGAGCGTCGCCTCGGGCTGCGGCTGGAGCTTCGAGCCGAAGCCGCCGCCGATATAGTGCGAGACCAGCCGCACGTTCTCGGGCTTGAGCTTCAAGACCGAGGCGAGCGAGGTCTGGCCGCGGTTGAGCATCTGGTTGGCGGTGTAGAGCGTCACCCGCTCGCCGTCCGGCCCCGCCTCCCACGAGGCGATGGTGGCGTGCGGCTCCATCTGCGCGTGGATCTGCACGGGCGTGGCGTATTCCACGTCGAGCTTGACGGGAGCGCCGGCGAAGGCGCCGTCGAAGTCGCCGAGCTTCGAATCGGGCGGCGTCTGCGCCGGCTTCGGCTCGACGGCGTTCGGCCGGGCCGCCTTCAGCGAGGCCTCGGGTTTCTCGCCATCGTACTCGGCCCGAACGAGGGCGGCCGCCGCGCGGGCCTGCTCGAAGCTCTGCGCGACGACGAAGGCGATGGGCTGGCCGTGGAAGCGGATCTCGGTGCCCTGCAATTGGGGGTAGACCTGCTCCTTCTTCTCGCCCTGCTCCGGCACGTTCTCGTGGGTCATCACGAGAAGGACGCCCGGCGCCCGCTTGGCCGCGGAGACGTCGAGGCTGCGGATGCGGCCCCTCGCGATGCCGGCCTCGACGAGGAAGCCGTAGGCGGGGTTCTTGAGGTCGCGGGTCTCGTAGGCGTAGGGCGCGCGGCCCGTGACCTTGAGACGCCCGTCGATGCGGTCGATGGGGCGGCCGACGAGCCCCTCCGCCTTGCCGTCGAGGGGCGTCGCGCCGATCGGCTGGTTCATGTCCATGGATCGAAAATCCTCAGGCGCGAAGGGCTTCGGCGACGGTGGCGCGCAAGGTCCGGCGGGTGAGCGGGATCTTGAAGTCGTTGGAGCCCTGGCCGCGGGCGCCCTCCAGCACCCGCTCGGACGCGGCATCGGCCGAGCCGGTCTCGACCAGCGCGGCCTCCGCCGCCTCGACCCGCCAGGGCTTGTGGGCGAGGCCACCGAAGGCGAGCTTGGCCAGTCTCGGCCGGCCGCCCTCGCCCTTGGCGATGATCGCGGCGACCGAGACCGTGGCGAAGGCGTAGGACGCGCGGTCGCGGACCTTGCGGTAGAGGTGCACGCCCTCGACGGGCTTCGGCAGCGCCACGGCGGTGATGAGTTCGCCGGGCTTGAGATCGGTCTCGATCTGCGGCGTGTCGCCGGGCAGGCGGTGGAACGCGGCGATCGGGATCGTTCGCGTGGCGCCCTTGGGGTCCACCGTCTCCACCGTCGCGTCGAGAACGCGCATCGCCACGTTCATGTCGGAGGGGTTGGTGGCGATGCAGGACTCGCTCGCCCCCAGCACCGCCATGATGCGGTTGAACCCGCCGATGGCCGCGCAGCCCGAGCCCGGCTCGCGTTTGTTGCAGGGCTTGGTCGTGTCGTAGAAGTAGTAGCAGCGGGTCCGCTGCAGCAGGTTGCCGGCGGTCGTCGCCTTGTTGCGCAACTGGCCCGAGGCGCCCGCGAGCAGGGCCTTGCCCAGCACCGCGTAGTCCTTGCGCACCCGCGGATGCGCGGCGAGATCCGAGTTGCGCACCAGCGCGCCGATGCGCAGGCCGCCGTCCTGCGTGTCGGTCACCTCGGCCAGCGGCAGGCGGTTGACGTCGATCAGGGTCGCGGGCGTCTCGATCTGAAGCTTCATCAGGTCGAGCAGGTTGGTGCCGCCGGCGATGAAGCGGGCGCCGGGCCGCTCGGCGGCAAGGCGCGCCGCGTCCTGAACCGTGGCGGGACGCTCATAGGCGAAAGCCTTCATGGGGTTCGCCTCCTCAGATCTTGGTGCTGGCGTCGCGGATCGCCGCGACGATGTTGGGATAGGCCGAGCAACGGCAGATGTTGCCGCTCATCCGCTCGCGGATTTCCGGGTCGGTGAGCGAGGCCTTCTGCGTGATGTCGTCCGTCACATGGCTCGGCCATCCAGCCTCGAGCTCCGAAAGCATGCCGGCGGCCGAGCAGATCTGGCCCGGCGTGCAGTAGCCGCACTGGTAGCCGTCATGGTGCAGGAAGGCGGCCTGCAGCGGATGGAGCGTGTCCCCGTCCGCCAGCCCCTCGATGGTGGTGACGCTGTCGCCCTCGTGCATCACCGCGAGGCTGAGGCAGGCATTGATGCGCCGGCCGTTGACCAGCACCGTGCAGGCGCCGCACTGGCCGTGATCGCAGCCCTTCTTCGAGCCGGTGAGGTCGAGATGCTCGCGCAGGGCGTCGAGCAGCGTCGTGCGGGTGTCGAGGGTGAGGGCGTGCCGCTGCCCGTTGATCGTGAGCGAGACCGGCATGGTCTGCGGCTGCGGATCGACCGCCGCCGGGGCGGCCTGCGCCCGGCCCTGAAGGGAGGAACCGAGCGTCGCCAGGGCGGCGCACGTGCCCATCACCGTGCGGCGCGTCGGGTCGAAGCGTCGGTCTCTCGTCGAATGGTCGCTCATCAGGCCTGCCGTCCCGCGCATCCGGACCGGCCGCGCGGGACGCGGCCAGTCTGGAATGGATCGAAAACTGACAGGCGAACGCGAGAGGCGTTGAGGTTGATCCTAACGCGCCCCGCGCCCCTATGGCGCAGCGGGACGGATCATTCGTGTAGGATGGGACGGTCTCCGGTTCGGTCCGTCATCGCGAAGCGAAGCCGAAGCGGTCCAGGAGCGCGACCTCCCCCGGAAGACGCTGCTTGCGCCCCATCACGCGGGTGGAACCGTTTCGGTCTCCCGGAAAGGTCTGTGAGGCGATGGACATGACGCGCGACCCGGCCCCCGCGGAGCCGTCCCGGAAGCCGCTGCTGGAGCGCCTGTTCGCGCTGGAGGCGCACGGGACCACCGTGCGCACCGAGCTGCTCGCCGGGCTGACCACCTTTCTCACCATGGCCTACATCGTCTTCGTCAATCCGAGCATCCTGGCCGATGCCGGCATGCCGAAGGGCTCGGTCTTCGTCGCGACCTGCCTCATCGCGGCGCTCGGCTCGGGGGTGATGGCGCTCGCAGCGAACTGGCCGGTGGCGCTCGCCCCGGGGATGGGGCTCAACGCGTACTTCGCCTACGTCGTCGTCCAGGGCATGGGCTACACTTGGCAGGCGGCGCTCGGCGCGGTGTTCATCTCCGGCCTCTGCTTTCTCGTCGTGACCCTGACGGGCCTGCGCGCGATCATCGTGGCGGGCATCCCGCGCTCCATGCGCATCGCGCTCACCGTCGGCATCGGCCTGTTCCTGGCGATCATCGCCCTCAAGAACGCCGGCGTGGTGGCGGCCAGCCCCGCCACCTTCGTGACGCTCGGCGACCTGCGCCAACCGGGCACGGTGCTGGCCGCCCTCGGCTTCCTGATGGTGGCGGTGCTCTCGGCGCGGCGGGTGCGGGCGGCGCTGCTCCTCACCATCCTGACGGTCACGGGCCTGAGCTTCGTCTTCGCCGGCAACGCCTTCCAGGGGATCGTCTCGGCCCCGCCCTCGATCCTGCCGACCTTGTTCGCCCTCGACATCCCCGGCGCGCTCACCGGGGGGCTCCTCAACGTCATCCTCGTGCTGTTCCTGGTCGAATTGTTCGACGCCACCGGCACGCTGATGGCGGTGGCGGGCCGCGCCGGGCTCCTGCCGGAGACGGGCCGCGCGCCCCGGCTCGACCGGGCCCTGATGGCCGATTCCGCGGCGATCTTCACCGGCTCGCTGCTGGGCACTTCGAGCACCACCGCCTATCTCGAGAGCGCCGCCGGGGTGGAGGAGGGCGGGCGCACCGGGCTCACCGCCGCCACCGTCGCCGTGCTGTTCCTGGCCTGCCTGTTCTTCGCGCCGCTGGCCGGCTCGGTGCCGGCCTATGCCACGGCGCCGGCCCTGTTCTACGTCGCCTGCCTGATGCTGCGCGAGCTGACCGCGCTGGACTGGGACGACGTCACCGAGGTGATCCCGGCCTGCGTCACCGCGCTCCTGATGCCCTTCACCTACTCCATCGCCAACGGCGTCGCCTTCGGCTTCATCACCTACGCGGTGCTCAAAGCCCTGAGCGGCCGCGCCCGCGAGGTGAAGCCGGTGGTGTGGGTGATCGCCGCCGTGTTCCTGTTCAAGTTCGTCGAGAGCGGCGGGGCGCACTGATCGAAGACAGTTTCGGCAGGGGACGAAAAGAAGATTTGCGCCGACGGCAGCACGATCCGTCAATGAATCCGCCGCAGGCTGTCCGCTTCCACGAGCGCCGCGTCCGGACGAGTCGGGCCATGTTCAAGCGCACCGCCATCGCGATCCTCCTCGGCCTGTGCGGCTTCGCGCTCGGCATCGCCCTGGCGCGGGTGACGGACGAGGAGGGCCCTGTCGCCGCGGTCGAGGCCCCGCCGCCGGCCCTGCGCCATTCCAGCCAGCTGCGCCCGCCCCCGGAACCGCCCCCCGCCCCGCGCAAGGCCGCGGCGGAGGCGCCGCGCTCAAGCCGCTGAGAGCTCCGCCGCCGCTGAGCGCTCCGCCGTCGCTGAGCGCTCCGCCGCGGACCCCTCCGCCAAGTCCCCGAGGCCGCCATGCGCCTCGGCGAGGATCGCGTAGGAGGCGCGCCGCGCCCCGTGGTCGTGCAGCGCGCTCGCCACCATCACCTCGTCGGCGCCGGTCTCCGCCGCCAGCGCCTCGAGACCGGCGCGGATCGTCTCCCGCGAGCCCACGAGCGAGCGCGCCAGCATCCGCGAGGCCTGGGCCTTCTCCGCCGGGCTCCACGCACGCTCGATGTCGTCGATGGGCGGGGGCAGGAGGCCGCGGGTGCCGCGCACCAGCCGGGCGAATTGCTGCTGCGGCGTGGTGAACAGGCGGCGCGCCTGCGCGTCCGTCTCCGCCGCCACGACGTTGATGCCGACCATGGCGTAGGGCTTCCGAAGCTGCTCGGAAGGGCGGAAGCGGGCGCGGTAGGCCGCCAGCGCCGGCAGCAGCGCGTCGGGGGCGAAGTGGGAGGCGAAGGCGTAGGGCAGGCCGAGCATGCCGGCGAGTTCCGCCCCGAACAGGCTCGAACCCAGGATCCAGAGCGGAACCCGCGAGCCCGCGCCGGGCACCGCCTGCACCCGCTGGCCCGCCTGCACCGGCCCGAGCAGGGCCTGAAGCTCCAGCACGTCCTGGGGGAAGCGCTCGGCCGACTCGTAGTCGCGGCGCAGTGCCCGCAAGGTCGGCCCGTCCGTCCCCGGCGCCCGGCCGAGGCCGAGATCGATCCGGCCGGGATGAAGGGCCTCCAGCGTGCCGAACTGCTCGGCGATCACCAGCGGCGCGTGGTTGGGCAGCATGACGCCGCCCGCGCCGAGCCGGATGCGCCGCGTGCCCGCGGCGATGTGGGCGATCACCACCGCGGTGGCGGCGCTGGCGATGCCGGTCATGTTGTGGTGCTCGGCGAGCCAGAACCGGCGGTAGCCGAGGCCTTCCGCGTGCCGGGCGAGATCGAGGCTGTTGGCGAGCGCCTGCCCCGGCGTGGCGCCCTCGGGAACGGGGGCGAGATCGAGGACGGAGAGGGGAGGCAGGGAGGAGGACATGGTCACGCTGCGCCGTGGAGGCGCACCTTCTCGCGCGCCGTCGCCGGCGCCGGGTCTGATCGCCCCCTCCCAGCCGCGAGATCGTGTGCGGAGGGCCGTCCCGCAAGGGTCGGCGAAAGCCGCGCAGGCACCCCGGACGCAGGCCGGGCGGGGCCGAAGGCGGGCGCACCGACGATTTCTGAGCCGGAGAAAGAAGGGGCTTGCGCGGCGGGGGGAAGCCGTCCTAGCCTGTGCTCATGGCGCTTCACGGCGCCGTCCTGAGAAAGGAGGTCGGCCATGAGACATCACGGCATTTCCGTCTCCCCCACGCGTACCGCCGAAGCGGACCAGGACACGCCACCCAACCAGAACCGGCAGGGATAGTGGCTCTCTAGAGACGCTGCGTCCGGTCGAGTTCCCCCGCCGCTCCGAGGGCGGGGCAGCAGCTCCCGGATCGCGCGCGAGAGTGTGGCCCCTGCAGAAAAGGCCCGTCGGCGAGAGCCGACGGGCCTTTTTCGCGTCGCGGGGCGTTCAGCGCTCCTTGGTCTTCGTGGTGCGCGAATCCTGCGTCTGATTGCCGTCCGAGCCGGCGCTGGTGCCCGGATTGGAGGAGTTGGGCGCCGAGCCGGCCTTGTCGCCGGACTTCATCTTGTCGGCTTCCCGGGCGGGCGAGGCGCTGTTCTCCGGCGTCGCGGAGGTGCCCGTCGAGCCGCCCTGCGCCAGGGCCGGACCCGCCAGCGAAGCCGCCAGAACGGCCGCAACGATCATCGAGGTTCGCATCCGCTTCTCCATCGTGAGGATGGGAGCAAAACCGTCGCGTGAGAGCGATGTTCAGGTTAGAAACCGAAGTTTTCGAACTGAAATTCTTAGATTGATGCCAGAATACCAGCTTGTCTTGTCGCGTTGCTCTTCTATCCCGCATTCGGGCGCAGGGTCGTCCTGCCGTCCGTCATTTCATCATGCGCCCGCCGGGACTTCGGCGATGACTTCGGCGATTTCCTCGTGCCGGGATCGGATACGCATCCGCACGCGGGCGTTGCTCCGGCCGTCGCGGCGCAAGGCTTGCACGAGCGGGGCCGACCTCTCCTCGGAGACCGGCGCTGGATGCCTCTCTTCCATTTCGAGCTGTGCCGGAACGGCCGGAGCATCGGCCCGGCGGAAACGCGCGATTGCCCCGATTGCGGCATGGCCTTCCGCGCGGCCCGCGAGATGATCCGCAGCTTGCGCGAAACCGACACCCTCCCCGAGGGCGCCCGCCACCACACCCTCAGGGTCAGCTACGTCGATCACTCGACGCTGTTCGACCTGCCCTTCGACTTAGGGATCTGACGGGCGCCGCGCGGACGGCTCCGTTCGGCGCGTGCGGACGGCGACGCCTCATATCGTCTCCGTTTGATCGCCTCGGCCTTCGCCCCGCTCCGTCATCGCGAGGTGGAGCCGAAGCGACCCAGAGCGCGACCTGTCCGGACAGTGCGGAGCCCTGGATTGCTTTCGCTGAGCCTCGCAAGGACGAAGGAAGTGACCGAAGCGATCGAGCGGAAACCGGATCAGCCCTTCCAGTTCTTCAGCGCGGCGAAGGGGCTGGCGGAGGGGTCCGGGGGCGGGGGGTTGAGCACCGGCTCGACCTGGGCCACCGCGTCCTCGCGGGAATGGGCGCCCCCTTGAGGCAGCTTGCCGCCGGCCGCGTCCCGGTGGCCGCCGCCGCGGAAGGCGCGGGCGCCGTCGAGCGCCGTGCCGTCGATGGAGCGGAACGAGAGCGTGCCCGCCCGCTGCACGTTGACCACCCGCTTGGCCCGGCCCGCCTCCATCACCTGATCGGAGACCCGCTGGAAGGTGCCGGAATCGAGGCCGAAGGAGAGCAGCGTGCCGTCCGAGAGGCGGTGGAACAGCGCGTCGGAGCGGGCGAGCGCCCGGGCGAGGCGCTGGCGCGCGGTGAGGGTCCTGTCGTCGCCGGGCTCGTCCGTGAGCAGGGCATCGACGAGGCCGGCGCGCAGTTCGCCCGAGCGGCGCTCCAGCTCGGCCGGCGTGGCGCCCGCCCGCAACAGGCCGGCGGCGGCCAGGAGCAGGTCGGAGACGAAGCGGTCGTGCCAGGGGTGGCTCGCCGGCACCAGCGTGCTCACGCTGTCCCAGAACATCTCGTCCAGGGCGAGACCGCCCGCGAAGGCCGGCTCGCCCTTCTTCCAGAGGTCGAGCGCCTCGATCGCCTCGATCAGGGTGGCGAGGTCGGCCGCCGCGCTCGCGCCGGGTGCCGCGGCCTCGGGCGCGTAGAGGGCGCGCTGCTCGTGCGTCATCCGAGTGGCGCAATGCGCCTCGTCGATGAGCACGAACACCTCCGGGTCGGCCAGATCCGCCCGCAGCAGCCCCTCGCGCTCCGGATCGGCCGCGACCTCCAGGTTCTGGCGCCGCAACTGGTCGATGGAAGAGGCGTGGTGGTCGAGCACGACGAGGCGGTGGCGCGCGTCCTCGGCCCGGCCGCGGTTCATCGTGGCGAAGCGGCGCAGGAAGGCGATGGTCGGCTCCTCCAGCCCGAGATCGGTCATCAGCAGGGTCTCGGGCGCAGCGACCGCGCGCAGGCGCTTCAGCTCGTCCTCCACCACCGGGCCGACATCGGAATAGCGGGCGACGTGCACGACCCGCGACACGGGCGCGAAGGCGGCCGCCACGGTCGAGGCGCCGTAGCCGTCGAGGTCGTGATGGGTGATCTGCGTGAGAATCATCGGCAGGAATGTCGGCTCGGGGCTGGACAGGAGACGCGCGGGACGCGAGACGGCGGGCGCCGCTCGCGCGGCGATTGGGACGACGGGAGGGCGCGCCCTCCCGCGACGGGTCGCGAGCCGGCGGCCGTTCGGATCGAAGACCCGGCGGGAGGTCCCTCGCAAAATGCCCGCGGCGCCGTCGGAGCCCAAGAACGTCGGGGGCGAAGAAGTGGCACGCGGGCGATCGAACGATCGGCGCGCCCCTCTTACGCCGGCCGGGTGCGGAACGTCCACGGGCGTTCGGCGCCGCCCGGGCCGTCAGGGGAGGCGTGAGGGCACGCGCACCGACCCGGAGAGGCGGGCGGAACGACCGTGAAGGCCGGGCAAACCGGCAACCTTAACGCCCGGTTCAGGCGTTGAGATCCTATCTGAAACCGTTCCAGGGACGAGTACCGGCGAGGGCATGACGCATCCGACCGATCTTTCGAACCGCGATGCGGGCGAGGGGAGCCTCAACCGGCGCGACCTGATCCGGGGCGCCGCGGCCGGGGCCGCCCTGTCCGTGCTGCCGGGAGGCGCGCGCGCCCAGCAGCCCGCGCCGGCCCTGCCCGCGGCCGGCGCGCCCTTCTCCGACGCCACCGTGCCCGACCTCGCCCGGGCGCTCGGCAACCGCCCGTTCGCGGCGCTGCCCACCAACGACGTGCCGGACGCGCTGAAGAACCTGTCGCGGGAGGCCTACGAGGCGATCCGCATCCGCCCGGGCAGCCTGCTCTGGGGCGGCGAGCCGCACGGCTTCGCCGTCGAGCCCCTGCTGCGCGGCTTCTACTACACCGACCGGGTGGCCCTGTTCCTCGTCGAGGACGGCGTGGTGCGCCCCGTCGCCTACGACCGGGCGAGCTACGAGGGCGGCTCCGAGGCGGGCGAGGCGGCACTGCCCGAGACCGCCCGCGAACCGGGATTCTCCGGCATCCGCATCCGCGCCCGCTTCGGCGAGAGCCACCAGGATTTCGCGATCATCCAGGGCGCCTGCTTCTTCCGGCTGGTGGGGCAGGGCCAGGAATTCGGCGTCGACGGCCGCGCCCTGATGCTGCGCCCGGCCGATCCGCGCGGCGAGGAATTCCCCCGCTGGCGCGCCCTGTTCGTGGAGCGCCCGCGCGAGCCCGGCGGTCCCCTGGTGGTCCACGCCCTGATCGATTCCGACTCGCTCGCCGCGAGCCTGCGCATGGAGCTGCGCCCCGGCGAGACCGCGACGGCGGCGATCACCGCGACCCTGGTCACCCGCAAGGCGATCGATCACCTGGGCCTGAGCGGCATGCAGGCGCCGTTCCTGTTCGGCCCGCACGACCGCCGCGGCGCCGACGACGCACGGGCCGCGGCCTACGCCGCGGGCGGGCTGCAGATCCGCAACGGCGGCGGCGAGACGATCTGGCGCCCGGTGCGCAACCCCGAGACGCTCCAGATCTCGAGCTTCATCGACAACCATCCCCAGGGCTTCGGCCTGATCCAGCGCGACCTCTCGCCCGCGACCTTCGAGGACGACCTCCGGCGCTGGGAACGCTGCCCCTCGCTCTGGATCGAGCCCGGCGCCTCCGCGGGCGCCGAGGGCCTGTGGGGGGAGGGCGCCGTCACCCTCCTGGAGATCCCGAGCGACGCCGAGGTCAACGAGAACGTCATCGCCTATTGGCGCCCCAAGGCGAGCCTGCCCGCGGGCCAGGAGATCCGCCTCGACTACCGCCAGAACTGGGGCCGGGAGCCCGCGCCGGGGCCCTACGCGCGGGTCTCCTCCACCCGCAGCGGGCGCGGCACGGTCAATCCCCGCCGCCTGTTCCTCGTCGATTTCACGGGCGACGCGCTGTTCACGCCCGAGGGCGCCCTGGTGCCCCTCGACACCGTGCTGATCGCGAGCCCGGGCCGGATCGTGGAGGGCGCGACCCGCTGGATCGCCAAGCCCCAGGCCCGCACCGTGCGCGTCGCCTTCGAGCTCGATCCGGGCAGCGAGAAGGCCTGCGAGCTGCGCCTTGCCCTCAAGACCGGGGGGCGGCAGATCACGGAAACGTGGCTGTACCGCTGGACGCCGTGACTCCCTCGCCCTCCGGAGCGCCGATGACCGACACCGCCGAGATCGATCCGCGCCCCGCCCCGGCGGCGGAACCGGGTGCCCCGGAGCACCCCGGAGCGATCTCCCCTGCCATGCCGCCGCGGGCGCCGCTCGCCATGCCGGTGCAGGACCTGCGCCGGGCCATGCCCGCGGCCCGCCGCGGGGGCGGGGGGCCGCTCGCCGCGCGCCTGTTCGTGTTCGGGGGCGCGGCCGCGCTCACCGCCTACGGCGCGTGGGAGATGTACGAGGTGATCTCGGTCTCCGGCGGCGCCACCTGGCTCCAGTACGTGCTGCTCGTGCTGTTCGTGCTGAACTTCTCCTGGATCGCGCTCGCCTTCACCGCCGCGCTCCTGGGCTTTGCCGCCCTGCTCCGGGGCGGGCGCGAAACGCCGCTCCCGGCCACGCTGACCGGGCGCACCGCCATCGTCATGCCGGTCTACAACGAGGGCAGCGCCCGGGTCTTCGCCGGGCTCCAGGCGATGCACGAGGCCGTCGAGGCGACGGGCCTCGGGCGCCACTTCGACTGGTTCGTGCTCTCCGATTCCACGCAGGCCGACGCCTGGATCGCCGAGGAGCGCGCCTTCCTCCGCCTGCGCGAGGAGCTCGGGCCGCACGCCCGCCTCTACTACCGGCACCGCGAGAAGAACCATCACCGCAAGGCCGGCAACATCGCCGACTTCGTCACCGGCTGGGGCGCATCTTACGACCACATGCTGGTGCTCGACGCCGACAGCCTGCTCACCGGCGCCTGCATCGTGCGCCTCGCCGCCGCCATGGAGGCCGATCCGAACGCGGGCATCGTCCAGAGCCTGCCGCTCATCATCAACCGCAACACCCTGTTCGCCCGCCTCCAGCAATTCGCCGCGCGCATCTACGGGCCGGTGATCGCCACCGGCCTCTCGGTCTGGTCGGGGCGCGACGGCAATTACTGGGGCCACAACGCCATCATCCGGATGCAGGCCTTCGCCGAGGCCGCCGGCCTGCCCGACCTCAAGGGCCGCCCGCCCTTCGGCGGCCACATCCTCAGCCACGACTTCGTCGAGGCGGCGCTGATCCGGCGCGCCGGCTGGGGCGTGACCATGCTGCCGCAGCTGGAGGGCTCCTACGAGGAGAGCCCGCCCTCGCTGATCGATCTGGCCGTGCGCGACCGGCGCTGGGCGCAGGGCAACCTCCAGCACGCCCGCGTCATCGGCGCGGCGGGTCTGGCGGCCGCCTCGCGCCAGCACTTCGCCACGGGCATCGCCGGCTACGTCGCCTCGCCGCTCTGGCTCGCCCAGCTCGTGATCGGCATCATCATCGTGCTCCAGACCGCCTGGGTGCGCCCGGAATACTTCTCCGCCGAGTTCGGCCTCTACCCGGTCTGGCCGCGCTTCGATCCCGTGCGCGCGCTCCAGCTCTTCGCGCTCACCATGGGCATCCTGCTCGCCCCGAAGTTTCTGGGACTCGTCCTCGCGCTTCTCGATTCCGGGACGCGCCGGGCCTGCGGCGGGGCCGGGCGGCTGACGCTGTCCTTCCTCATCGAGATCCTGCTCTCGGCGCTGATCGCGCCGATCGCGATGGTGGTGCAGTCGGGTTCGGTCTTCCAGATCCTGGCCGGGCGCGACACCGGCTGGAACCCGCAGCGGCGCGACGACGGCTCGATTCCCGTCTCCGACATCGTGCGCCGCCACCGCTGGCACACGGGGCTCGGGCTCGTCACGGGCATCGCGGCATTCGCCATCGCCACCTCCCTGTTCCTGTGGATGTCGCCGACGATCCTCGGTCTCGTGCTGGCGATCCCGCTCTCCTGGGCCAGCGGCCAGCTCGCGCTGGGCCTCGCCCTGAAGGCCCGCGGCCTGCTGGTGACCCCCGAGGAGCAGGCTCCGCCGGTCATCGCGCTGCGCGCGGGCGAACTCGCCCGCCGCAACGCCGCCCGCGGCTTCGACGACGCGGACGCGCTCCAGGCCCTCCAGGCCGACGCCGCGCTGGCCCAGGCCCACGCGGCGATGCTGCCTCCGCACACGCCCCGTCCCCGCGGACGAATCGACCCCGACCACGCGCTGGCGCGTGCCAAGATCGTGGAGGCCGAGACCCTTCCGGAGGCGCAGGCCTGGCTCGGCCCGAAGGAGCGCTTCGCGCTCCTCCACGACCGCGCCCTCCTCGACCAGCTCACCCGCCTGCGCGCGGCCTGAGCCCGGCCTGTGGGTCCCCGGCGGGACCTACAGCGAGCGTTGACGCCCATCCCCACGGGGCCATAGACAGGAGCGAGCCGCGCCGACCCCGCTCTCCGGGCCGGCGCGGCCCGGGAAGGGTGGCCGAGTGGTTTAAGGCAGCGGTCTTGAAAACCGCCGTGGGGGCAACTCCACCGTGGGTTCGAATCCCACCCCTTCCGCCAATGATTTTAGATACTTACGCTGGGCCGACCCCTTCCGGGCATTCCGGCACCGCTTTCGATGTGCCGACATTCGTGCCAAGCGGGCTGAATCGGTGCGCCGTGCGCCTCGGGTCCGTGGGGTTTGACCGGCCGTTGGACGCCGCGCGCCGCCTTAGGGACGGCCCATCGCATGAGTTGTCCGTAGCCCAAACCGAGCGGCTCGCCTCGATCGGGCGGACAGGGGTGCCGGAGAGGCCTCAACGGGTTCCGCGACGAAGGGTTTCACCAGCGCGCCTTGCGTGACGGGCAGCTTCCCCCACCTCATCCGATCGATGTCCTCCGACGATCTGACTGGATCATTCATGGCTGGCCTCAAGGACAAGCGCGGCTTCATCGACAAGGACCGCCTCGATCTCAGCGAGCGCAAAGCGGTCGAGTTCTGGATGAAGCGCTGGGGCGTCACGCAGGACCAGCTCATCGCAGCGCATCGAAAGGTCGGCCGCATGACCAAGGACATCGCGGCCGAGCTGGGCAAGAAGCGCTAGGGAGAGCGAGCACGATCCAGAGCGCTTTCCGACGACGTGGACGCCGGTGCGGCGAAGGAAAGCGCGTTGAAACAAGGACCTGGAGACGGCGGCCTGATGCGATCGGGTCGGATACGGCTCTCGGTGGGGCGCTCCCCGGCTCCTCTCGTTGGAGGAAAATGCGTTCGGGCGGGAACCTTGGCCTAGGACGATCACCTATCCAGCCTGCCTGGGACGGCCATACGCTCCCAAGGAGACGGTGATGAAGAAGACCACGCTCGCGCTGGCAATCCTGCTCGGAGGCTTGGCGGCCGGCACCGCATCGGCAGCCCCGATGGCACCCGCCGGCATCCAGGCCGAAAGCAACGTCACGCAGGCCCGCATGTCCCACCACGAGCGGCGGATGATGCACCGGCACATGATGCGGAAGCGGATGATGCACCGGCACCATCACCGGGGGATGCGTCACCGGATGTGACGCGGCGCATGCGATGGAGGGGAGGGCGCCGACCATGCCCTCCCGCTTCGAAAGCCGCGTGCCGCGGTGAAACGCGACGGCTCGGAATGCCCCCTCTGCCGGCCCCGGCCGCAGCGTCCACGCTCGCAGGACGCCGCGGCGATCGCGGCATCGGCGACCGATCCGGCTCGATCCCTGCGGCCCGGGCGGGGCAAGCGGGCATCGTCCTGGATCCGCCATCCCCGGCGATGGGCTAAGATGCGGGACATGACGACCGACCCGTTCCTCACCGGCTTCGACCTTCGCGACATCGATGCCGACGGCATGCGGATCCGTGCCGCCGTCGCTGGCTCGGGGCCGCCGCTCCTCCTGCTGCACGGCCATCCGCAGACGCACGCGACCTGGCACGCGGTCGCCCCGGCCCTGGCCGAGCGGTTCAGCGTGGTGGCGATGGACCTGCGCGGCTACGGCGATTCCGAGAAGCCGGAGGGCGGTGCGCACCACGCCCACTATTCCAAGCGCGCCATGGCCGCCGACGCGGTCGCGGTGATGCGGCGCCTCGGCCACGCGCGCTTCGCCGTGGTCGGGCACGACCGGGGCGGGCGCGTGGCGCATCGCATGGCGCTGGACCATCCCGACGCGCTCACCCGGCTCGCCCTGTTCGACATCGCGCCGACCGCCACGATGTACGCGCGCACCGACAAGGCCTTCGCCACGGCCTATTTCTGGTGGTTCTTCCTGATCCAGCCCGCGCCCTTGCCGGAGCGCCTGATCGGCGCCGATCCGGAATTCTTCCTGCGCACCCATGTCGACGGGCAGTCGAAGACGCCGGGCAGCCCGAGCCCCGAACTCTTCGCCGAGTACCTGCGGGTCTACCGGGATCCCGCGACCCGCCACGCCATCTGCGAGGATTACCGGGCGGCCGCGACCATCGACCTGGAGCACGACGCGGCCGATGCCGACCGGCGCATCGCGGTGCCGCTCCTGGCGCTCTGGGGCGCGAAGGGCACGGTGGGGCGGAGCTACGACGTGCTGGAGACCTGGCGCGAGAAGGCCACGGACGTCTCCGGCCACGCGCTCGATTGCGGCCACACCCTGCAGGAGGAGCGGCCGGACCTCGTGCTCGCCGCCCTGCAGGAATTTCTGGGCTGAGGTTTTTGGGCCAAGAGCTTCTGGGCCGAGCCCGATGAGGCTCCGCCGGACACGCGGCCGGCCCCGGCACGCCGTGCCCGCTGGGTCCGGCCCCGGCGAGGGATCCTCTCGAGCGGACGGACGGTTGCGCCCGCACGGAAGCATGGCAGCCTTCGGAGACGGATCGACGATGGGAGCGCAGGAGGGCAGGGGGCTGGCCGTGGTCACGGGCGGCTCCAGCGGCATCGGCCGTGAGCTGGCCAAGCTGTTCGCGGCCGACGGCTACGATCTTCTGATCGCCGCCCGCAGCGAGCGCATCGAGGCGGTGGCCGACGGGATGCGCGCGGCCGGGTCGTCCGTCCAGGCCTGTCGCACCGATCTGTCGACGCCGGAGGGGGTCGAGGCGCTGCAGGCCGCGATCCTGGCCGCCGGGCGACCGGTGGAGGCGATCGCCATCAATGCCGGCGTCGGGCTCGGCGGTCCCTTCACGGAAAACCGCTGGGAGGACGAACGCGACCTCATGCGGATCAACGTCGTCGAGACCGTGCATCTGGCCAAGTGCGTCGTGCCCGGCATGGTCGCCAGAGGAAGCGGGCGCGTCCTGTTCACCGCCTCGATCTCGGGCACCACCCCGGTGCCGTTCGAAGCCGTCTACGGCGCCTCCAAGGCCTTCGTCCTCTCCTTTGCCCAGGCGCTGCGCAACGAAGTGCGCGACACCGGCGTCACGGTCACGGCGCTGCTGCCGGGCCAGACCGAGACCGACTTCTTCCACCGTGCGGGCATGGACGACACCCGCATCGGCGCCGGCCCGAAGAGCGATCCGGCCGAGGTGGCCAGGGCCGGCTACGAGGCGATGATGGCCGGCCGGGAGAAGGTCGTCGCCGGCAGCGCCGCGACGCGTTTCGAGGCCGCGGTGCTGAACCGCGTCCTGCCCGACGCCGCGAAGGCGGAGCGCCACAGGACGATGTCGGAGCCGGGCGGGGCGGCCGTAGCCCGGGGCGCTCGGAGGGCCGACCGGACAGCGCCGAGCGCATCCCGGCCACCAGGCGAGCGCCCCCCTCGGCGACCGGCACGATCGTTCGCCCGGTCGCTGTGCCGACCGCGCGAGTTTCAGCATAGGATATCCCTGTCCCGGCGATCGATGCCCGAACGGCATCGATCCATTCAGCGATTGACTTGGACCTGCATCATTATGCAGCCCTAGGATCGTTCTCGCGTCAGGTCGCCCCCGTCTCCCTCGGGACGAAACAAGCCGACCGGCGCCCGCTGCGGCCCGAACCGCACGGTCCCACACGGAGGGAAATCGCTCATGAGTGCCGCTCTGGCCATGACGGCGGCGAAGGCGAGCCGCGTCCGGCTCGTCATCGTCACGATGCTGTTCATCGCAACCACGATCAACTACGCCGACCGGGCCACGCTCTCGATCGCCGGACCGGCTCTGGCCAAGGATCTCGGCCTGGACGCGGTGTCGATGGGCTACGTGTTCTCGGCCTTCGCGTGGTCCTACGTGCTGGCCCAGCTGCCCGGCGGCTGGCTGCTCGACCGCTACGGCGCCAAGTGGGTCTATGCCGGGGCCGTCTTCCTGTGGTCGCTGTTCACCCTGTTCCAGGGCGCGGTCGGCTTCTTCACCGGCTTCACCGCGGTCGCCGTCCTGTTTGCGCTGCGCTTCTGCGTCGGCCTTGCCGAGGCGCCGGTCTTCCCGGCCAATGCCCGCATCACCGCCGCGTGGTTCCCGACCGCCGAGCGCGGCACGGCCTCCGCCTTCTTCAACTCGGCCCAGTACTTCGCGACGGTGCTGTTCGCGCCGCTGATGGGCTGGGTGGTCCACACCTTCGGCTGGGAGCACGTCTTCACCCTGATGGGCGTGATCGGCATCGCCTTCGCCCTGCTCTGGGTCCAGGTCATCCACGGCCCGAAGGAGCATCCCTCGATCAACCAGGGCGAACTCGACCATATCGAGCAGGGCGGCGCCCTCCTCGACATGGAGGGCCGCACCGGGGCCACGACGGCGAGCAACGGCTGGCACACGATCCGCCAACTGCTCGCCAACCGCATGCTGCTCGGCATCTATGTCGGCCAGTACTGCATCACCACGCTGACCTACTTCTTCCTCACGTGGTTCCCGGTCTACCTCGTCAAGGAGCGCGGGCTCTCGATCCTGCAGGCGGGCTTCGCCGCCGTGCTGCCGGCGCTCTGCGGCTTCGTCGGCGGCATCCTCGGCGGCTGGCTCTCCGACCTGCTGCTGAAGCGCGGCTATTCCCTGACCGCGGCGCGCAAGATCCCGATCGTCTCCGGCATGCTGCTCTCGATGACGATCATCGGCTGCAACTACGTGCAGACGGACGCGCTCGTGGTCGGGCTGATGGCGCTCGCCTTCTTCGGCAAGGGGATCGGGGCGCTGGGCTGGGCGGTCGTGTCCGACACCTCGCCGAAGACGAGCGGCGGGCTCTCGGGCGGCCTGTTCAACACCTTCGGCAACACCGCCGGCATCACCACGCCGATCGTGATCGGCTACATCGTCCAGGCGACGGGCTCGTTCAACGGCGCGCTGGTCTTCGTCGGGCTGAACGCGCTGGTGGCGGTGCTCTGCTACCTCGTGATCGTCGGCGAGATCCGGCGGGTCGAGCTGCGCTGACCCCGACCCGCGCTCCCGAGCCCTCGCACGCGGTCGCGGCTCCTGTCGCGTCCGCGTTTCGTTATGATGGCCCATGCTCGACTTCAGCCAGCTCCGCTGCTTTGCCGCCGTCGCGGAAGAACTGCATTTCGGCCGGGCCGCGGCGCGGCTGAACATGACGCAGCCGCCGCTCTCGCGTCAGATCCAGGTGCTGGAGCGCATCCTCGACGTGCAATTGCTGGAGCGCTCCAGCCGCTCCGTCCGGCTGACCGCGGCCGGGCGCAGCTTCCTGCCGGAGGCGCAGCGCATCCTGCGGCTCGCCGAGACCGCGACCCACGTGACGCGACAGGTCGCGGCGGGCCGCGCCGGGGTGCTCAAGATCGGCTTCACCGCGGCCTCGGCCTACGATTTCCTGCCCCGCCTCGTCATCGCCTGCCGCGAGACCCTGCCCGAGGTCACGCTGTCCCTGCGTGAGATGGTTTCGCGCGACCAGATCGAGGAACTGCTCGCCGGCCGGATTGACGCGGCGCTGATCCGCCCGCCCGTCACCCATCCGGACCTCGTCTGCGCGCGGGCGCTGGCCGAACCGCTCGTCGTCGCCGTGCCGGCCGGGCATCCGCTGAGCCGGCGCGAGACGCTGACCGTGCGCGACCTGCACGAGATGCCGTTCATCGCCTACGCCCCGCACGAGGCGCGCTACTTCCACGACCTCACCATCGGCCTGCTCGGCGAGGCCGGCGTGCAGCCGCAGGTGTTGCAGCAGCTCACGCAGATCCACTCGATCCTCGCCCTGGTCCGCGCCGGCCTGGGCCTCGCCCTGGTGCCGGCGGCGGCCGAGCGCCTGCGCTTCGAGGGCGTCGTGTTCCAGCCGCTGGCGATGCTGCGACCCCGCCCGGTCGAACTGCTTCTGGCGTGGCGCCGCGACCGGGACGATCCGCTGATCGGGCAGGTGGTGGGTTTGCTCGACGGGCTGCGGTAGAATTGAAGCCGATAGACTTGACCGTGCGGATGGCTGCTTGCGACCCCGAGCAGGCCTTCGGAAGGTCTGCTTGCCGGCGGTCTAATCGGCCCTGAACGGCCGGGACTGGCCGAAAGCCGCCTGTCCGCTTCGAAAAAGGGACCGCCGCAAAAGCGGACAGGCGCCTTCCGACCAATGTCGGGCATACTGAAAATTGCGAGGACTCGCCATAAGCTGCTGATGCGGATGATTGTGCGCCTTCGAGGCGTTCTTAGGCCACTACGCCTTTCTGCCAAAGTAATGCTGGGTTTCGCGGAGGCTGTTCCGCAGTGCCCGAAAATCCTCTCGTGCGGCCATCACCCGCTGCTATGCGGTGCGCTCATATGGTAAGCAACTGCGTAGAGAAATGGATGACGCGCTCTTGCAAGGCAGGTCGCGCCTGGAGCTCGAGATAGAGTCCCCGGTGGGCTTCAAATATCACGACTGGGAGATGATGAACGAGATGCGCATTGAGATCTGCGGCTCGATCGCCTCAGGCAAAACAACGCTGGCGGCTCGCTTAGCTCCAGCGGTTGCGGGCCGTCCGGTCCTCGAGAATTTCCGCGCGAATCCCTTTTGGAACCGGTTTTACAAGGAGCCGCAGCTCTTTCGTCCAGAGAAGGACGTCTGTTTTTTGGCCCAGCACACCGGGGAAATAAAAGCAGCGGGCAAAGGAAACCTTGTGTGCGACTATGCTGCAATACAAGATATTGCCTATGCGGAGCTTGCAAGAGATGTTAATCATTCGTTAATGATGCGAGCAGTCTATCAGCAGTTATACCAGGTGTTGCCGCCGCCCGTGCTGATTGTGCATCTTACGTGCGAGGTCAATGAGCTGCTCCGTCGTATCCGGCGACGTGGGCGGCCAGAAGAACAGCGCATCGACTCAGCATATCTCAAAAGCCTCGAAGAAGCATTGTCCGAATTGCTCGGCGAATCATCGCTCCTCCATTCAGGAGTGAAAATCTTCCCGGTGAGGAGCGATGAGGTCGATTTTGCCAATCAGGACGCGCAGGCAGGGCAACTTTGCACAAAAATCCATCAAATCATCTCCGAGCTAACGCAGCAAGCGCAAGCGCTTAACTAGCTCAAAACCCCAAACAACTGAGTAGCTAACTTCTTCGAATACAGTAAGCTTAGGCGACACCGACTCCAGCGAATGAAGTCGGTTAACGCCTAACGAGGCAAAGTGCACAAGGGAGAAGCCAGCAACCTCCATCATTTCGACTTGCGCAGCCAAGGGAAGAATGAAGGAAGGAAGCTTGAGACTGTGCCTACCAGACACGACAAACTCGGCGCTGTGCTGGGCGGCCGGACTCCGGAACCGATGGCTCCATTCGAACGATGGCGTCGTGAAGATTAGCTTGCCACCGAGGATAAGTACGCGATTCGCCTCTTTCCAGAAAGACGGCGTATTGTACGGATCGCCGAGGCTAGAAACAACGGTAGCGTAGCTCTCATCGTTCGCAGAAAGATCTTGCGCAGGACACACCGTCGTGCTTGCACCTTCACTGCACCACCGCCGGGAATGGGCGAGCATCTCTGGCGATGCATCGGTGATCTGTAAGCCGTCCAGCGAGTAACCTCTGGAATGCAGCAAGGACGCGACTGCGGAATCACCTGCTCCGACCTCTATCACTGGAGTTTTCCCCCACGGCTCCGGGAAACGCTCCGCGATGTAGAGTCTGCTCAAGCGATTGAAGTTGAAGCAGGTAGGGTGAGCTCCGCGATCGTAGTACTCGCGCGCTATAAGGTCATAACTTGCATAATCGCCTTTAGAGGCTGATGTTGCACCATCTTTGATAGCGCTGATTGTGGATACCATGGCATTACCTCGCGAAAATATCGAGCTGAGGCACCTTCACGCGGGCGTTTTCAAGGCGCTTGAGCGATTTGACGAGGCCCCTGTTTTCCGCAAATTTCTGGACCAATTTGTCTATATCATTAAAGGCTGAGTCTGATACATCCACGATATGCTCCCGATCTGGCAAGATCCCTCGAGTTTTGCCGTCAATATACAAGAGTCCGACCGGAACATTACCGGCGTCCTTTAGTACAAAAGCCCATAACAAATCTTTTTCGCTCGATGTATCTTCTGCCTCGATAAGTGTCATACCCCATAGCTCGACTAGATCCTGTACCGAAAGCGCCCCGACAGATTTGCAACTTTTCTGAAGGCGCCAAGCCTTCCCCATGATGCCGCGCCGTATTGAGAATAGACGTCCTGCTCCCCCTCTTCCGCATCCTGTGTAATCAACGAGCTGCCTCAGGCTGTGGGCGAAAACGATGTCAGGCACATGGATGGTGAATCGCAGCGCCTTGAAGACTTTTTCTTCTAAAATAGGCTTTGATGGAGTTCCGCGTTCCGCAATGAGATGCGCCCTCAGGTCGACGATTACGTTGCGGAACTGCTCTAGCAGGTGAGTATTGTGTACCCAAGTTTGATGTGACTCTGGAATTTTGCGAATAAGTGTTTTCACATCTTCGATAGTAACCTTAGCCCCCTCGCTGAGCTTGATTTCAAATCCGAGAATTGAGATCTGGCTCGTGCGTCTATAGATGTAATTCAAGAGGACCTCTATCTGGGGTGCTTTCAGTACCATGCGCACCAGTAACAAGGCTGCGATCGGCCATGCGAGCGCGGTAGCTGCGGAAGAGAGCATTGACCAGACATTAGACGACTTATCTTCTGCATCCTTGCTTGCCGTCTTCGGCGTAGTAGCAGCGACCGTGGGTGTGGCGGTTCCTCCGCTCACCTGGGGAGGCTGCAGCGGAGTTGGGGTCGCATTTGCTGGCGCAGACTTCGCGTCAGGTGACGCCTGCGTAGGTTGCATCGGGGCTTGGGGCGCCCCCGCCGTACCGGATAGCGTCGGCTTCGCATCGTTGGTCGCTTGCGCAGAGTCCAGCGCAAAGAAGCGCGTCGCAAATGAGGCGACGAACACGCCGGCTGCGGAGGTGAGGAAGACCCCCATCATCATCCATAGGAGCCAGACCCTCGCACGACGCACGTCCAATCGCATATGGCGCCCCAAACCGCTTCTATTCGCCGCTCTCTAATTCGGTTGGAGCATACACAAAAGCCGGGTCAATTGGGGTTGGTCAGGCATGCCGGTGGTCGTCAGCCGCTGCGCGGTCTGGGGAGAAGGCGCCCACCTCTTGCTCCATCCCTCTGAGTGTCATCCGCATTGACCTTCGCGGCGCAAATTCCGCGCACACCTCGGTGGCGCACAGCTCGCCAGCAGTAGACGTCGCCGGCGACGGTTCCGGCGAGCGCCGCCAGCAAACAAATGCCCAAGCGCCAGGCCGATGCCGCCGCGGGCCACGTGGACGGCAGGGTGGCGTAAAGCCCGTCCGCATCGAGACAGCCAGGCACAGCAGGAAGGCAGGCATCGCGAAGACCCTCCACGAGCAACATCGCCATGACGAGCGTGATGACCGTCGAGACCCAATCGAAGGGGAAGGCCGGGATAGCGGCGGCGGAGGCTCAAACAGCCTGACGGCCGTGTCGGTCAGCATGAAGACCGTCATCGCAGACGCCATGGCAGGGCACAGCTCACAGCTGCAGATGCGGCCCTTCTCGACGGCTGCCGGCGCAGGGAAGCCGTCAGTACCCGGACAGCAGAGCCGCACTGGTCCGCGTCAAAGTCTTCTCCTGCTGGATGAGGGGATCTATCGATACGTAAGGTCGGAGGTCTGGTGTTGGCGCGTTTCAGACCCAATGCCTACGCTACCTTGACGTCCGCTTCCGCGATGCGGCCGTGAGCCGCTGTACGGCGGCAATGGAGCGCAAAGCCGAACGTCGGCTATCAGGCGTTACCCCAATGACAGCTCACCACCCGCAGCAACCTTCCATGCGCTCAGCCTGAATAAAATGCGATCTCCGCACAACCCAGCACGATCGATGCACATTCTGCATCGATCGATCCACTCTTCGGCTTGGACCGGCATCGCTTCCGCGGCCTAGAACGGGGGCAGAGACGGCGCGACGAACGCCGCCACCGACCGGGAGAACGCCATGACGCCCGAGACGCTCACCTCCTCACGCGGTCTCTCGCGCACGCCGACCGTGACCGAGATGCGGGTCGTGCCGGTCGCCGGCCGCGACGCGATGCTGCTGAACCTCTCCGGCGCGCACGGCCCGTTCTTCACCCGCAACCTCGTGGTGCTGACCGATTCGACCGGCGCGACGGGGCTCGGCGAGGTCCCCGGCGGCGAGGGCATCCGCCGCACGCTGGAGGATGCCCGCGACCTCGTGGTCGGACGGCCGATCGGCGCGTGGCAGGCGGTGCTCAACGCCATGCGCACCCGCTTTGCCGACCGCGACGCGGGCGGGCGCGGCCTGCAGACCTTCGACCTGCGCATCACCATCCACGCGGTCACGGCGGTCGAATCCGCCTTCCTCGACCTGCTCGGCCAGTGCCTCGACGTTCCGGTGGCGGCCCTGCTCGGCGAGGGCCAGCAGCGCGAGGCGGTCGAGATGCTGGGCTACCTCTTCTACGTCGGCGACCGCCGCCGCACCGATCTGCCCTACCGCGCGCCGCAAGGACGCGACGGCTGGTTCCGCCTGCGCGACGAGGAGGCGATGACCCCAGAGGCCGTCGCCCGGCTCGCAGAGGCCGCCTACGAGCGCTACGGCTTCAACGACTTCAAGCTGAAGGGCGGCGTGCTCTCCGGCGAGGAGGAGATCGCCGCCGTCACCGCGATCCACGAGCGCTTTCCGAAGGCCCGCGTCACGCTCGATCCGAACGGCGCGTGGTCGCTGCAAGAGGCAATCCGGCTGTGCAAGGGCCGCGGCGACGTGCTCGCCTATGCCGAGGACCCCTGCGGGGCCGAGGACGGCTTTTCCGGCCGCGAGATCATGGCCGAGTTCCGCCGCGCCACGGGCCTGCCGACCGCCACCAACATGATCGCCACCGATTGGCGCCAGATGAACCACGCGATCCAGCTCGGCTCGGTCGACATCCCGCTCGCCGATCCGCATTTCTGGACCATGGCCGGCTCGGTGCGCGTCGCCCAGCTCTGCCGCGACCACGGCCTGACCTGGGGCTCGCACTCGAACAACCACTTCGACGTGTCGCTCGCGATGTTCACCCACGTCGCGGCGGCCGCCCCCGGCCGGGTGACGGCGATCGACACGCACTGGATCTGGCAGGACGGCCAGCGCCTGACCCGTGAGCCGCTGGCAATCCGCGGCGGGCTGGTGCGGGTGCCCGACCGCCCGGGGCTCGGTATCGAGATCGACTGGGCCGAGGTCGAAGCGGCCCACCGCCTCTACCAGGATCACGGGCTCGGCGCGCGCGACGACGCGGCGGCGATGCAGTTCCTGATCCCGAACTGGACCTTCGACAACAAGCGCCCCTGCCTCGTCCGCTAGACCATCGTGCCGGACATCGTATCCGGCACGATGGTCCAGCCTCTTGTTTCGCATCGTCTTTTTCCGAAAGCCGGCGGCCACCTTTCGGGACGATGCTCGAGCGCCCCCCGGCCCGGCGGCTCCCGCTCCGCGTGACGACGCGCCCTCTCTCGACGAAACCGCGCCCCCTTCGTCGGACGGCGCCTTGAGGAGATCTTTTCGATGGACATCCTGACGAACCGCTTCAAGGCCGCCCTCGCGCAAGGGCGCCAGCAGATCGGGCTGTGGTGCAGCCTCGCCAGCCCGATCTCGACCGAGATCGTCGCCGGCTCCGGCTTCGACTGGCTGCTCCTCGACATGGAGCATTCGGCCAACGACCTGCGCGACATCTACGGTCAGCTCCAGGCCATGGGGGAGGGCAGCGCCAGCGCCATGGTGCGGGTGCCGAGCGACGAGCCGATCACGATCAAGCGCATCCTCGACACCGGCGCGCAGTCGCTGATGATCCCCAACATCGACGACGCCGATCAGGCCCGCCGTGCGGTGGCCGCGACGCGCTACGCGCCGCAGGGCATCCGCGGCTTCTCGCAGGCCCCGCGCGCCGCCCGCTTCGGCCGCATCCCGGACTACCACGCGCGCTGCGCGGACGAGATCTTCGTCGCCGTGCAGATCGAGTCGCGCCGCGCGCTCGACAACATGGAGGAGATCGCGGCCGTCGAGGGCGTCGACGGCGTGTTCATCGGCCCCGGCGATCTCTCGACCAGCCTCGGCTTCCTCGGCCAGCAGAACCACCCGGAGGTGGTGGCGGTCATCGAGGATGCGATCGCCCGCATCCGCCGGGCCGGCAAGCATGCGGGCATCCTCACGGCCAACGAGGAGCTGGCGCAGCGCTACATCGCCGCCGGCACCCGCTTCACCGCGGTCGGATCGGATATGGGGCTGCTCGCGCGCAGCTCCGAGGCGCTGGCCGCGCGCTTCCGCTAGAGCTGCGCACGATCACCTTGGATCGGGGCGCAGCTCTAGGTCATTGTTATATCGCGCTCTTTTTCGCCGAACCGGTATCCACTTCGGCGGCGAGCGCTCTAGAGCGCGGCCGGCCCGAAGACGGCATCGGCCCGCCCGCTCGAGGCTCCTGCCTTGCCGAGCCCTCCTTCGACGAACCGGCGGCCCCGTCGCCGGAGGGCGCGCGGACCCCGCCTGACTCGAAAAAAACGGAGACGGACATGAACGTCGGCTTCATCGGCCTCGGCATCATGGGCGCGCCCATGGCCGGCCATCTCATCGCGGGCGGCCACGCGCTGTTCCTCAAGACGCGGCGCGCCGTGCCCGAGGCCCTGGTCGCGGCCGGCGGCACGCCCTGCGCCACGGCGGCCGAGGTGGCCGAGCGGGCGGACGTGATCGTGCTGATGCTGCCCGACACGGACGATGTCGAGGCCGTGCTGTTCGGCCCCGAGGGCGTCGCCGAGGGCCTGCGCCCGGGCCGGACCGTGATCGACATGAGCTCGATCTCGCCGATCGCGACCCGGGGCTTTGCCGAGCGGATCGAGGCCGCGGGCTGCGACTATCTCGACGCGCCGGTCTCCGGCGGCGAGGTCGGCGCCCGCAACGCCGCGCTCTCGATCATGGTCGGCGGCCGGGCCGAAGCGTTCGAGCGGGTCCGGCCGCTGTTCGACCGGATGGGCAAGACGGTGACCCATGTCGGCGAGGCCGGTGCGGGTCAGGTCGCCAAGGTCGCCAACCAGATCATCGTGGCGCTCACCATCGAGGCGGTGGCCGAGGGGCTGCTCTTCGCCTCCAAGGCCGGGGCCGACCCGGCCAAGGTCCGGCAGGCGATCACCGGCGGGCTGGCCACCTCGCGCATCCTGGAGCTTCACGGCGAGCGGATGATCAAGCGGACCTTCGATCCCGGCTTCCGCATCAAGCTGCATCAGAAGGATCTCAACCTGGCGCTCGAAGGCGCCCGCAGCCTCGGTCTCAGCCTCCCGGCCACGGCCCTGGCGCAGCAGCTGTTCTCCGCCTGCGTCGCCAACGGCGGCGAGGGCTGGGATCACTCCGCGATGGTCCGCGCCCTGGAGATCATGGCCGACCATCCGGTGGCCGAGGCCTGAGCCGAGGGCCGGCCGGCCTCCCGCCCGCGGAGCGCTCCGGACACGCTCCGCAAGGCGGTCGCGCGAAGCGATCGCCTTGTCTTTCCCACGCGGATTCGGGCTTTTGGGGTCGGGCGGCGACGGAAAGCCGGCGTGTTTCCCTAGGCCGGCAGGACCACCACCTTCGTCTTGACCGGCGTGCGGGCGTAGAGGTGGATCATGTCCTGGCTGAGCAGGCCGACGCAGCCGCTCGTGATGCCCGAGCCGATCGATTCGGGATCGCTGCTGGCGTAGATCGTGTAGAGCGTATAGGCGCCGTTCTGGTAGAGATGGAGCGTGCGGGCGCCGAGGGGGTTGTCGAGGCCGCCGGGCATTCCGCGGGCGTATTTGGCCGCCTCGGGCTGGCGCCGGATCATCTCCTTGGGCGGGGTCCAGGTCGCCCATTCGGACTTGCGCCCGACATAGGCGTCGCCGCTCCACAGGAACCCGTCGCGGCCGACATTGGCGCCGTAGCGGGTCGCGGCCCCGCCGTCCTCGATGCGGTAGACGTAGAAGTTGCGGGGATCGACGACGATCGTGCCGGGCGCTTCCTTGGTCTCGTAACGGACCGTGCGGCGATAATACTTCGGATTGACCTTGCGGACATCGACCGCGGGAATCGGGAATTTCTCCTCCGGCATCGGTCCGTAGATCGTCGCGGCCTCGGCGAGCAGCAGGCCGTCGGAGGTGGCGCAGCCGCCCAGCCCCAGTCCCAGCGTACCGGCCCCGGCGGCCGATCCGATCAGGAACGACCGGCGGCTGAGCAGGGCGGATTCATGCCTCGCGGATTCATACCTCCCGCCGGCATCGGCGCTCCGACCGTCCATCGTCATGATCCCGGACTTTCCCTCGCCTGCGGCCCGACGCGCCGGGCCGCACCCGCCGAGCGTACTGCCAAGCTGCGATTCGCGCTACCCGCCTCGGGCGGGGCCAAGCTCGGCCCCCTTGCGCCGCCTCCCCCGGCTCCGAAAGCCGCCGGTCCGGTCGGTGGCGCGGATCGCGCGAGGCACGTCGCGGCGAGCCAAGGGAGTGTCGCTGCCGTGGCAGCGGGAAGGGGTTCGAGCCGCGATAGTCCTGGGGCCAGATACGGCTCGGGAGGTCCCCATGCTCGATGTGACGCCCACTCCGCTGCAGCGGCTGCTGCGCGAGCGCCGCCCCGGCTACACCCTCGCGGCCCCCTTTTACCTCAGCCCCGACGTGTTCGAGGCCGACATGGAGATCATCTTCGGCCGGCACTGGATCTATGTCGGCGTCGAACCCGACGTGCCGGAGGCCGGCGATGTGATGGTCGTCGACATCGGCAAGACCTCGGTCGCGATCGTGCGCGACGACGACGACGCGATCCGCGCCTTCCACAACGTCTGCCGCCACCGCGGCGCCCGGCTCGTCCACGACGAGAAGTCCACGGTCGGCAACCTCGTCTGCCGCTACCATTCCTGGACCTACGACCTCACCGGCAACCTGATCCACGCCGAGCATATGGGCCCGGACTTCAAGAAGAGCTGCCACGGCCTCAAGCCCGTGCATGTCCGCTCGCTGGCCGGCCTGCTCTTCATCTGCCTCGCCGACCAGCCGCCCACCGATTTCGACGAGATGGCAGCCAAGCTCGGGCCCTATATCGAGCCGCACAACGTGCGCGACACCAAGGTCGCCTTCCAGAAGGACATCATCGAGCCCGGCAACTGGAAGCTCACGATGGAGAACAACCGCGAGTGCTACCATTGCGGGGCCAACCATCCCGAGCTGACCGTGCCGCTCTTCGCCTACGGCTTCGGCTTCGCGCCCGAAGAGATGGACGAGCACGACCGGGCCCAGGCCGAGCGCTACGGCTGCCTGCTCAAGACCCGCCACGGCGAGTGGGAGGCCGAAGGCCTGCCGTCGCGCGAGATCGACGAGCTCGACACCATGGTCACGGGCTTCCGCACCGAGCGGCTGCCGCTGGACGGGGAGGGCGAGTCCCACACCCTCGACACCAAGGCCGCCTGCAAGCGGCTGCTGGGCAACCTCACCAGCGCCAAGGCCGGCGGCCTCTCGGTCTGGACCCAGCCGAATTCCTGGCACCATTTCCTGGGTGACCACATCGTCACCTTCTCGGTGCTGCCGCTCGATGCCGAGCGCTCGCTCCTGCGCACCAAGTGGCTCGTGCACAAGGACGCGGTCGAGGGCGTCGATTACGATCTGGCCAACCTCACCGGCGTCTGGGAGGCCACCAACGATCAGGACAGCGAACTCGTCGGCATCTGCCAGCAGGGCGTTTCGAGCCCGGCCTACGAGCCCGGCCCCTACTCGCCGCACACCGAGATGCTCGTGGAGAAGTTCTGCAACTGGTATGTCGGCCGCATGGCCGCGCATCTGGGGCGCTGAGCCATGGCGCCGGCCTCCTCCGAACCGGCCGCCCGGCGGCTGGCGGCCTCCGCGCCCTGGGATGCGGAGGCCGACGACAGGCTGGTCTGCCTCGCCGTGCGCGACGAGACGCACGACGTGAAGACCTTCGTGCTGGGCCCCCGTGAGCCGCGGCTCTTCGCCTACGCCCCGGGCCAGTTCCTGACGTTCTCGTTCGAGATCGGCGGCGAGACCATCCACCGCTGCTACACGGTCTCCTCGGCCCCGACCCGGCCGCACGCGGTCGCGTTCACGGTCAAGCGCGTGCCCGGCGGCCCGGTCTCGAACTGGCTGCACGACACGCTCAAGCCCGGCGACACCGTCCGCGCGCTCGGGCCGATGGGCGAGTTCTCCTGCTTCCAGCATCCGGCGGAAAAGTACCTGCTGCTGTCGGGCGGCAGCGGCGTCACGCCGATGATGTCGATGGCGCGCAGCTTCCACGATCTGGGCGAGGCCCGCGACGTGGCCTTCGTCCACTCCGCCCGCTCGCCCGCCGACATCGTCTTCCGGGGTGAGCTGGAGACGATGGCCCGGCTCGATCCCGCCTTCCGCTTCCACGCGGTCTGCGAGACCGATTCACCGAACGAGACCTGGGCGGGTCCGAAGGGTCGGCTCTCGCTCGACACCCTGCGCCAGGCGGTGCCGGACTTCCTCGAGCGCGAAGTCTTCGTCTGCGGCCCCAAGCCCTACATGGACGCGGTGCAGGCCATGCTGCGGCAAGCCGGCTTCGACATGGCCCGCTACCATGATGAGAGCTTCGACTTCGGCGCGTTGCCGGAGGCGGAGCAGGAGGCTGCGGCGGAAGCCGAGAAGGCCCTCGACGCCGAGGCTGCGCCCGCGGGCGGCGTGCGCACCTTCCGGGTGGAGTTCGCCAAGACCCGGCGCGTGCTCGAATGCCCCGAGAACGAGACGGTGCTCGACGCCGCCCGCAAGGCCGGCATCCGCCTGCCCTCGTCCTGCGCCAAGGGCCTGTGCGGCACCTGCAAGTCGAAGCTCACATCGGGCACCGTCGCCATGACGCATGCCGGCGGCATCCGCCAGCGCGAGATCGATGCCGGCATGGCGCTGCTCTGCTGCTCGAAGCCGACGAGCGACCTCGTCGTCGAGCGCTGAGCGCCGCCTCTCCTAAACCCCCAAAAAATCGCCTTCGGGAGTCGTCCCGTGATCGCCAATGCCGACGCGCTGCTGAAGCCGCTCACCATCAAGGGCCTCACCATCCGCAACCGGGTGATGTCCACGAGCCACGCCCCCGGCTACGGCCGGGACGGCAAGCCCCAGGAGCGCTACCAGCTCTACCACGCCGAGAAGGCCAAGGGCGGCATCGGGCTGACCATGTTCGGCGGCTCGTCGTCGGTGGCCGTCGACAGCCCCGCCGCGCCCTGGAACCAGATCTCGGTCGCCGACGATTCGGTGATCCCGTTCTTCCAGCAATTCTCCGACCGGGTGCACGCCCACGGCGGCAAGCTGATGATTCAGCTCACCCATATGGGCCGGCGCACCAAGTGGGACACCGAGCACTGGCTCCCCACCGTCTCGCCCTCGCCCCGGCGCGAGCCCGCTTCCCGCACGGTTCCGAAGGAGATCGAGGCGGAGGACATCGCCCGGATCGTCAAGAGCTTTGCTCAGGCCGCGCGCCGCTGCCGCGAGGGCGGGCTCGACGGCTGCGAGGTCTCGGCCGCCCACGGCCACCTGATCGACCAGTTCTGGTCGCCCAGCGTCAACCAGCGCACCGACAAGTATGGCGGCAGCCTGGAGAACCGGATGCGCTTCGGCATCGAGGTGCTGGAGGCGATGCGGGCGGAAGCGGGCGACGACTACGTCATCGGCATCCGCATGTCCGGCGACGAGATGATCGCCGACGGCCTCAGCCAGGAGGATTGCCTGACGATCGCCAGCGAGTACGCCCGGCGCGGGCTCGTGGACTTCCTCAACATCCTCGGGGGGCAAGCGCGCGACCACATCGCCCACGCGATCTCGCTGCCGAACATGTCCTTCCCCGTGGCGCCGTTCCTGTTCCTGCCGAGCGCGATCAAGCGCGAGGTCGACGTGCCGGTGTTCCACGCCCAGCGCGTCACCGATCTCGCCACCGCGGCGCGTGCGGTCGCGGAAGGGCATGTCGACATGGTGGCGATGACCCGCGCCCACATCGCCGACCCGCATCTCGTGAAGAAGCTCTCCGAGGGCCGGGCCGACGACATCCGGCAATGCGTCGGTGCCGGCTACTGCATCGACCGGATCTATGTCGGCGGCGACGCGCTCTGCATCCAGAACGCCGCCACCGGCCGCGAGGCGACCATGCCGCACGAGATCCGCAGGGCGGATGTGCGCCGCCGGGTCGTGGTGATCGGCGCCGGCCCCGGCGGCCTGGAGGCGGCCCGCGTCTGCGCCGAGCGGGGCCACGCGGTGGTGCTGTTCGAGAAGAGCGGGCAAGCCGGTGGCCAGATCGGCATCGCGGCGAAAGCCGGCTGGCGCGAGGCGATGTCGGGCATCACCCGCTGGCTGGTGGCCCAGGTGACCAAGCTCGGCGTCGATCTGCGCCTCAACACCGAGGCGACCGAGGCCGCGATCCGCGCCGAGAAGCCCGATGTCGTCATCGTCGCCACCGGCGGCACGCCGTTCCGCGGCCACGCCAAGGGCGCCGCGCAGCACGCGGTGACGACCGCGGAGGTGCTGACCGGCGCGGTCGAGCCCACCGGCTCGGTCCTGCTCTACGACGAGATGGGCGGGCACAACGCCGCGTCGGTGGCCGAGCAACTGGCCAAGCGCGGCTGCCTCGTGGAGATCGCCACCCACGACCGCATGGTCGCGGAGGAGGTCGGCACTACCAACCAGCCGATCCACCTGCGCGAACTGTACAAGCTCGGCGTGGTGATGACGCCGAACATGGAGCTGATCGAGATCTATCCGGAGGGCAACCGCTTCGTCGCGGCTCTGCGCAACACCATGACCGACGCCGAGGAGGAGCGCCTCGTCGACCGCATCGTCGTCGATCACGGCACGCTGCCCGTCGATGCGCTCTACCACGGCTTGAAGGCGACCTCCGTCAACCGGGGCCAGACCGACCAGGACGCGCTGATCCGCGGCGAGCCGCAGCCCTACGACCTGTCGAAGGGCTACGCGCTCTACCGCATCGGCGACGCGGTGGCCGGCCGCAACATCCACGCGGCGATCTACGACGCCTTGAGGCTGTGCAAGGACATCTGAGGCCCTGACCGCACCGCGCTTCCCTCCCCTCTCCGCGGGGGAGGGTGGCCCCCGAAGGGGGTCGGGAGAGGGGAGCGACGTTTCCAGAGCGTTCGCGGCGCGCGCGGCCAAGCGGCACCGTCGCTCCCCTCTCCCGCCTGCTCCGCAGGCATCCTCCCCCGCAGAGGGGGAGGGTTTTTCGCGGCGATGAACCAGGCCCACCGTCATGACCAGCCTCATGCCCCTGACCACGGTGTTTCCCGGCCTCGTCTGGCTGATGGCGGCGCTCGCCCTCGTCCAGGGCCTGCGCCGCGCCGCGCTGTGGCGGGTCGGGGCGGCAGCCCCCGTGGCGTGGCTCGACGGCCTCGCCAAGCTGCCCCGGCGCTACCTCGTCGATGTCCACCACGTCGTGGCGCGCGATCCTTACGCCTCGCGCATGCACGCGGTCGTGGCCGGCGGCCTGCTCGCGGCCTCGATCCTCACCGCGCTGGCGATCCTGCCGCCGCTGGCCGGTTTCCGGCCCTACTGGTTCCTCGTGGCGCTGGCCTTCGGCGTGACCGCAATCGGCTCGCTGCTGGTGGGCGCCCGGCGCTACCCGCAGAAGCAGAAGCGCCTCTCCTCCGGCCGCTTCCAGATCCTGCCCTTCCTGCTCGTCGCCTACGCCGTCGGCGGGACGATCACCGCGCTCATCCTCGCGCTCGGCGGCGGCGGCCTGTTCGGCTCCGTCGCGCTGGCGCTCGCCGCGGCGGGCGGCCTCGGCCTTGCCTTCGAGGTGCGCCACGGCCCGATGCGCCACGCCGCGGCCGGCGCGCTCCACCTCGTCGCCCATCCCCGGCCCGGCCGGTTCGAGGGCCGCCCCGACACCGCGCTCCAGCCCCTCGACCTCGACGCGCCCCGGCTCGGCTCGGAGATGCCCGCCGACTTCACCTGGAACCGGCTTCTCTCCTACGACGCCTGCGTCAGCTGCGGGCGCTGCGAGACCGCCTGCCCGGCCTTCGCCGCCGGCCAGCCGCTGAACCCCAAAAAACTCATTCAGGATCTCGTCGCCGGTCTCTCTCCGGCCGAGCCGGCCTATGCCGGCAATCCCTATCCCGGCGGCCGGGCGGGGCAAGGCGAGCGCGGGGCTTTGGCCCGGCTGATCGGGCCGGATGCGCGCATCCACCCCGACACGTTGTGGTCCTGCACCACCTGCCGCGCCTGCGTCGAGGAATGCCCGATGATGATCGAGCACGTCGATGCCGTGGTCTCCTTACGCCGGCACGAGACGCTGGAGCGCGGGGCGCTGCCCGAGAAGGCCGTCGTCCCGGTGACGGAGCTGCGTCAGTCCGGCGATCCCGGCGGGCGCCCGCTGAGCGCCCGCACCGATTTCGCCGCCGGCGTCGAGCTGCCGCGCATCGCCGATCGGGGCGGGGTCGATGTCCTGCTCTGGCTCGGCGAGGGCGCCTACGACCTGCGCTACGGCCGCTCGCTCCGCGCCCTCGTGCGGCTCCTGCGCGAGGCGGGCGTCGATTTCGCGGTGCTGGGGGCGGAGGAGCGCGACACCGGCGATCTCGCCCGCCGGCTCGGCGACGAGGCGACCTTCCAGGCGCTGGCGCGGGAGAACATCGCGACGCTGGCGAAGTACCGCTTCGCGCGGATCGTCACCGCCGACCCGCACGCGCTGCACGCGCTGCGCAACGAGTACCCGGCGCTCGGTGGGCGCTACACGGTCGTGCACCACACCGCCCTCCTGCTGGAGCTGATCCGGGCGGGCAAGCTGACACCCGGTCGCCTGCCCGACCTCTCGGTGACCTATCACGACCCCTGCTACCTCGCCCGCTACAACGGGGAGACCGAGGCGCCCCGCGCGGTGCTCGACGCGATCGGCGTCACCCGAAGCGAGATGACCCGGTCCGGGCGCCGGGCGATGTGCTGCGGCGGCGGCGGCGGCGCGCCGGTGAGCGACGTGCCGGGCGAGCGCCGCATCCCCGACATCCGCATGGCCCAGGCCGCCGAGACGGGGGCCGGCATCGTGGCGGTGGCCTGCCCCTCCTGCACGGCGATGCTGGAGGGCGTCACCGGCCGCAAGGCGGAGATCCGCGACGTGGCCGAACTCCTGCTCCAGGCGGTGGAGGCGGGCCGATGAGCCGCCCGCGCCGCGACCCGCGGGCCGAGCGGGCGGCCCACTTCCTGGCCGGCGAGGGCCCCCGCCCGCGCTACGACCGCACCCGCCGCGCGGCCGGGTCCGGCCGGCCCCGCCGCGACCCGCGGGCCGAGCGCGAGGCGCAGCGCATCGGGGGCCTTGCGCGGGCGCGCTACGACCTCAGCCAGATCAGCCGCCCCGTCGGCGAGGCCGTCACCGCCGCACCCCGGACCGCGCCCGCGGCCGAGGCGCCGAAGACGCTCGTCGTCGAGGCGCCCGCCTTCCTCGTCGCGGTGGTGCCGGACGCCCCCGGCGGCCGCCTCTCGGGCCACGACCGGCAGGTGCTCGGTGCGGCGCGCGCGCTCGCCGGACGCGAGGGCGCCGTCGCGGTCATCGTGGAAGGGGTGTGCGAGGGTCTTGGTGCCGCGGGCGCCGACCGGATGCTCCGGCTCGAGCCCGCAGAGGGCTACGACCCGGCGGCCCGCGCCGCCCGCATCGAGGCCGCGCTCGCGGATCTCGGGGCGCGCCACGTCCTGTTCCCGGAATCGCTCGACGGGGGCGATCTCGCCCGCCGCGTCGCGGTGGGGCTGGGAGAGGCGCTGTTCACCAATGCCGAGGCGGTGGCCGCCAAGGGTCTCGTCCGCCCGGCCCGGGGGCGCCGGGTCGAACAGAGTCTGGCCCCGCCCCGCCTCGCCACCGTGGCGCCGGATGCGGTGGCCGACTATGCCGGCCCTCCGCGGGAGGCGCGCGCCGTGCTCTTCGAGGGTTCTGCGCCGACGGAACCTGCCAAAAGCATCCTCTCGGCCACGCGTATCCCGGCCGACCCCGCGACCGTGCCGCTCGCGCTCGCCGAATTCGTGGTGGCGGCCGGCAACGGTCTTTCCGATCTCGACACCTTCCGCCAGGTGGTGAGCGCGCTTCACGCGACGCCGGGCGCCAGCCGCGTGCTGTGCGATGCCGGGCTGATGCCGCGCCACGCCCAGGTCGGCGCCTCGGGCACGGTGCTCGCGGCGACCTGCTACTTCGCGCTCGGCATCTCCGGGGCGCCGCAGCATCTCCAGGGTGTGGCCGGCTGCGAGCACGTGGTGGCGGTCAACACCGATCTGCACGCGGCGATGATCGAGCGGGCGGGCTTGGCCGTGGTGCAGGACGCCCAGGCCGTGATGCCGGCCCTGCTGCGGCTGCTTGCCGAAGAGACGGCCGAGAAGCCCGCCGGGGAGGGGACGGCGCCATGAGAATCGCGGTCCTTCTCTCCGCCGGGCTGCATCCCGTCTCCGGGGCGCCCGTTCTGCCGCGGGTCGAGGCGCAGGCGATCCGGATGGCCGCCGGGCTCGGCGAGGCCGTCGGCCTGCATGCCGGGCCGGATGCCGCCGCCCTCGCCGAGGCTTTGGGCCAGGGGCTGGCCCGCATCGAGCATGTCGGGACCGCGGCCGGCGACGACCCGGTGCCGGCACTCGCCGCGCGGCTCGCCGAGACCGCCCCCGACCTGATCCTGGCCGGGCGGCGCAGCCAGGGCGGCGAGGAGAGCGGCCTCGTGCCCTACGCGCTCGCCCGCGCCCTCGCGATACCCCTGGTGCCCGACGTGGTCGCGGCGGCGCGCGAGGCTGACGGGAGCCTGCGCCTCGATCAGAGCCTCGGGCGCGGCGCCCTGCGCCGGGTTTCGGTGCGCGGGCCGGTCGTCGTCACCTGCCACCCGGACGCGCCCGCCCCGCTGGCCTACGCCTTCGGCCGGGCTCGCCGCGGCAGCGTCGCGACGCTCGCCGCAGCGCCGGCCGCGATCGCGTCTCCCGCCGTCGCGGTCGAGGAGCGGCCCTATCGCCGCCGGCCGAAGATCGTGAAGGGCGCGCCCGCGGGCGGCTCGGCGGCGGAGCGGCTGAAGGCGGCCACCGGCGAGGGCGGCTCGGCCGCGAGCGGCCGGCTCCTGATCCAGCCCGATCCCGAGGAGGCCGCCCGGGAAATCCTGGCCTATCTCCGGCAGATCGGCGTGCTGGCTGCGGCCGGAGCCGCACAACCGAAGCCCTGAGAAGGACGGCCCCCATGCCCCTGAGCCCGGACGACCTGCTGACCCGGCTGCGCGAGCGCGGCATCGCCTACAAGCTCACCGAGCACGAAGCCGTCCTCACCGTCGAGGCGATGATGGCGATCTGCGGCGACATCGCCGGCGCCCACACCAAGAACCTGTTCCTGCGCGACGGGAAGAAGACCTACTTCCTCCTCACGCTCCGGCACGACGCCAGGGTCGATCTGAAGGCGTTCCGCGCCGTGCTCGGCGCGCGCGGCGGCCTGTCCTTCGCGAGCCCGGATGCCCTGCGCGAGATCCTCGGCGTCGAGAGCGGGGCCGTATCGCCGCTCGCGGCGCTCAACGCCGCGCCGGGCAGCGTGCGGGTGTTCCTTCAGGACAGCCTGCTGGAGGCGACGCGGATCAACATCCACCCGCTCGTCAGCACGCGCACCCTCTCGCTCGTTCCGGCCGACCTCGTGGCGGTTCTGCGGGCCGAGGGGCATGAGCCCGCCACCGTCGCCCTGCCGGAGAGCGCGGCAGCCTGACGGTCCTCAGGCGCGCTGAAGGGCCATCGGGAAGGCGAAGGCCATGAACAGCGGCTCGCTGGCCTTCGCCTCGACCGGGGCCGGCTCGATGCGGGAGCGCAGACCCGGCAGCGCGGCCCGGCTCAGACCGATATCGGCCAGAGCCGCATCGCTGAGGTCCATCAGAGCCTCTTCGTTCGCCCGAGCGCGGAGCTGGGCGCGAACACTTTCGAAAACCTTGCCGAACATGAGATGAGCCTCGATCGCGCCGTCGTTGATCATGACGAGGACGGCCCGCGTCTGAACTCATATGATCCTTCTTCTGTCGTCGGAGGAGCGCGGAAGCTTGAGAGCAGACTTGCTCCATGCGCATGCATTGAGCAAGAAAGCCCGAAATTTAGCGAGTTGCTCACTTATTTTGCATGAAGCGGCTGGCTCAAGCGCGTGTTGCCGGCGGCGAGCCGCACCGGCCGGAGACCGGAAGCCATGCGAAAAACCCCTCTTCCGGGGCCGGAAGAGGGGTTGCGGGATCGGTGGCGTGCCGGTGTGATCGGGAAAGGGCCGGCACGGGTCCGATCGGCGCTTCGTGCAGCGGAGAGGCTCGGCGCGAGCCTCTCCGACGCGTGCCGGCTTCCCACCCGGGGCGCGGGGCCTCAGCAGGCGGCGACGTTGACGGCGAGCCCCCCGAGCGAGGTTTCCTTGTACTTGGCCTGCATGTCGTGGCCGGTCTGGCGCATGGTCTCGATCACCTCGTCGAGGCTCACCCGGTGCTGGCCGTCGCCGCGCAGCGACAGCGAGGCCGCCACCACCGCCTTGTTGGCGCCGAAGGCGTTGCGCTCGATGCAGGGCACCTGGACGAGGCCGGCGATCGGGTCGCAGGTCATGCCGAGATGGTGCTCCATGGCGATCTCGGCGGCGTTCTCGATCTGGAAGGCCGAGCCGCCGAGCGCGGCGGTCAGCCCCGCCGCGGCCATGGCGGCGGCCGAGCCGACCTCGCCCTGGCAGCCGACCTCCGCCCCCGAGATCGAGGCGCGGGCCTTGATCAGCCCGCCGATGGCGGCGGCGGTGAGCAGGAACTCGCGCCCGCGCTCGTCGCTCCAATCGGGGCAGAAGTCGCGGGTGTAGCGCAAAACCGCCGGCACGATGCCGGCCGCGCCGTTGGTCGGCGCCGTCACCACCCGGCCGCCCGAGGCGTTCTCCTCGTTGACGGCCAGCGCGTAGAGGCTGATCCAGTCCATGATCTCGTGGGCCGGGCGGCTGTTGGCGAGTTTCGTCGCCTCCAGCGACTCGTAGAGCCGCTTGGCGCGCCGCCGCACCCGCAGGCCGCCGGGCAACTCGCCGTCCATGCGCAGGCCGCGCTCGATGCAGGCGAACATCGCGTCGCGGATCGCGTCGAGGCCGGCGTCGATGGCTTCGCGCGGGCGCAGGGTCAACTCGTTGGCGAGCTGGATCTGCGGGATCGTCAGCCCGGTGCGCAGCGTCAGGTCGAGGAGTTCGCGCCCGCTACCGAAGGCGAGCGGGGGCGGCTCCGCCCCCGCATCCCCGGTGGACGCCGCCTCGGCCTCCGCCGCGGTGACGACGAAGCCGCCGCCGACCGAGTAGAAGATCTGATCTTCGAGGAGCGCATCCCCGGCATCGTAGGCGCGAAAGCGCATGCCGTTGGTGTGCAGCGGCAGGATGTCCTTGAAGTTGAAGACGAGATCGCGCTCGGGCTCGAAATGGACGCCCGGAATGCCGAGATCGCCGGTGCGGCGCAGTTCGTCGGCGAGCGGCGCGGTCCGGTCGGGATCGATGGTGGCGGGCGCGTGGCCCATGAGCCCGAGCAGGATCGCCGTGTCGGTGCCGTGGCCGCGGCCGGTCCAGGCGAGCGAGCCGTAGATTTCGGCGCTCACCCGGGCGACGCCGCCGCGGGCGAGCAGCGTCTCGCGGAACCGGCGCGCGGCGACCATCGGCCCGACGGTGTGGGAGCTCGACGGACCGATCCCGATCTTGAACAGATCGAAGGTGCTGATCATCGGGTCCGTTGCTCTCTCAAAAAGGCGCCTCGCCCTCACGCAGATGCAAGTTCGGGGGAAGCGCGCGTCAGACAGGGTGCCGGGGCCGCGCGGGGGCCATCGGCGACGAGATGGGCTCGCCGCCGGCCCGCATCAATGCGCGGCGGATCCTTCGACCCCGAAGACGGCCTCGTTGAGGAAGCCGTGGACGTAGGTCGAGAAGGAGCGCCAGCACTCGACGCGGTAGAGCGGCGCAGTGCTCGCCCGGATCAGCACGATCTCGGACTTGCCGAGCAGGGTGCGGGTGGCGCTGCCCGGCGGGAAGGCCGTCTCGGACAGGTCGAGCGGGCAGCCGGCATTGAGGACGGCCGCCGCCTGCGCCCCCGCGACGTCGATGCCGACATTGCGGTGCGAGACGTCGACCAGGGAGTGCGGCAGCCCGGCGAGCGCCTCGTGGATGCGGCCCTGGAGCAGGTCGGCATCGGCCTCGGAACCGCCGACGAGCCACTCGTCGGGCCCGAGCCGGGCGAGCCAGACCTCGCCGTTGGTGCCGACGGTGTTGATCGGCGCGTCGAGCGCGAGCCCACCGACCTTCGGCGCGGGGCCGGCACCGAGCCGCGCCCGCAGGGAGAAGCGCGCCTCGGCGCCCGCGGGCCGGACCGACACGCCCGAACCGGAGGCGGCGGGGCGGGGCAGGGCGCCGAGCGGCAGGGCGCGGGCGGCGCGGTAGCGGGTCTCAAGCATTGATGCGCTCCCCCTGGACGTCGAAGAAGACCGGTTCGCAGACGGTGACGCGGGTGAACCCGTCCGGCGTGGTGACGTGGAGATGGCCCCCCATCCGCGCGCGCCCGCCCTCGACCAGGGCCAGCGCGATGGAGCGGCCGCAATTGGCGCTCCAGTAGCTCGACGTGACGTGGCCGAGCATGCGCATCGGGATCGGCTGGCCCGTGTCGGCGACGATCTGCGCGCCCTCGTCGAGCACGAGTTTGGGATCGTCGGTCATCAGGCCGACGAGCTGCTTGCGGCCCGAGGCGACCACGTCGGGGCGCGCCAGGGAGCGCTTGCCGACGAAGTCCCCCTTGGCCTTCGGGATCATCCCGGCCATGCCGACATCGTCCGGGGTCACCGTGCCGTCGGTCTCCTGGCCGACGATGATGTAGCCCTTCTCGGCGCGCAGCACGTGCATCGTCTCGGTGCCGTAGGGCGTGATGCCGTGGGCCCGGCCCGCCTCGAACACCGCCTCCCAGACCGCGCGGGCGTGGTCGGCGGGCACGTTGATCTCGAAGCCGAGTTCACCGGTGAACGACACCCGGAACAGCCGGGTCGGCACGCCGCAGATCGTGCCCGTGCGCATCGCCATGTGCGGGAAGGCTTCCGGCGACAGGTCGATGCCATCGACCAAGGGCGCGATCACGGCCCGGGCCTTCGGGCCCTGGAGCGCGATCACCGCCCATTGCTCGGTGGTCGAGGTCAGGAACACCTCGAGTTCCGGCCACTCGGTCTGGAGGTAGTCCTCCATGTGGCCGAGCACGCGCGCCGCACCGCCCGTGGTGGTGGTGACGTGGAAGCATTCGTCCGAGACGCGAGCGACGACGCCGTCGTCGAGGATGTAGCCGTCCTCCTTCAGCATCAGCCCGTAGCGGCAGCGCCCGGGAGCGAGCTTGGTCCAGGGGTTGATGTAGAGGCGGTTCATGAACTCGGCCGCATCGCGACCGACGATCTCGATCTTGCCCAGCGTCGAGGCGTCGAAGATGCCGACCCCCTCGCGCACCGCCCGGCACTCGCGGGCCACCGCGGCGTGCAGGTCCTCGCCGGCCTTCGGGAAGTACCAAGCACGCCGCCACAGGGCCACGTTCTCGAACAGGGCGCCGTGGGCCTCGGCCCATTCGTGGATCGGCGTGGTGCGGATCGGATCGAACAGCGCGTGGCGGGCGGGGCCCACCAGCGCGCCGAAGGTCACCGGCGTGTAGGGCGGCCGGAAGGTGGTGGTGCCGACCGCCGGCAGGGCCTTGTCGAGCTGCCCGGCGACGATGCCGAGCGCGTTCATGTTCGAGGTCTTGCCCTGGTCGGTCGCCATGCCCGTCGTGGTGTAGCGCTTGACGTGCTCGATCGACTGGAAGCCCTCGCGCACCGCGAGCTTGATGTCCTTGGCGGTGACGTCGTTCTGGTAGTCGACGAAGGCGCGGACCTTGGTCGGGTCGGCATCCGTCGGCATGATCCGCACTGGCTGGAAACCGGTCAGCGTCGCCGTCGCCTTGAAGTCCTGCCGCGCGTCCGAGCCCGCCGCAGCGGCGCCGGCGGCAAAGCCGTCGGCGAGGCAGGCGGCGAGGTCGTAGGTGCCGCGGGCGGCACCCGCCGAGCGCTCTCCTTGAGCCGAGAGGTTCGGCACGAAGGCGTCGATGGCATCGTCGTAGCGGAGCTTGCCGCGGGACTGCGAGAACAGGTGCACGGCGGGCGTCCAGCCGCCGGACATGCCGACGCAGTCGCAAGCGAGAATGCGACGGCCGCCGCACCGGCCGTCGCTCCCGACAGGCGCCACGATGAGACCCGTGACGCGCTTTCGGCCCTTCGACCCGACCACGGTGTGGCCGGTCAACACTTCGGCCCCGGCAGCGCGCAGTTGCGCCAGCTCCGGGCCGCAATCCGCTTCCAGGCGCAGATCGACGAGGGTGACGTCGAGGCCGGCGGCCCGCGCATCGAGCGCGGCCCGGTAGGCGGAGGCGCCGCTGGTGGCGAAGACGAGCCGGCGGCCCGGCGCCACGCCGTAGCGGTTGAGGAAGACCCGCACGCTCTCGGCGAGCAGGATGCCCGGCCGGTCGTTGTCGGCGAAGACGAGCGGGCGCTCGTGCGAGCCGCCGGCGAGCACCACCTGCTCGGCGCGCACCTGCCACAGGCGCTCGCGGGGCGCCTGGCCCGCGGCGGAGGTGAGGTGGTCGGTGACGCGCTCGGTCATCGCCACGTGGTTGTGGTTGTAGTAGCCGAAGGCGGTGGTGCGGGAGAGCAGGATCACGTTCTCGCAGGCGTCGAGTTCGGCCAGCGTCTCTTCGAGCCAGGTCGCCGTGGAGCGTCCGTCGATCTCAGAGGTCGTGTCGTGCAGGAGCGTGCCGCCGGGCTCCGCGCCCTCGTCGGCGAGGATCACCCGCTTGCCGGTGCGCGCCGCGGCGAGCGCGGCGGCGAGACCCGCCGGGCCGGCGCCGACGATCAGCACGTCGCAATGGGCGTGACGGTTGGCGTAGCGGTCGGGATCGGCCTGGGTCGGGGCCTTGCCGAGACCGGCGGCGGCGCGGATGAAGGGCTCGTAGACCCGATCCCAGAACTTCCGGGGCCACATGAAGGTCTTGTAGTAGAAGCCCGCCACGAAGACCGGCGACAAGAGATCGTTGACCGCGCCGACGTCGAAGTCGAGCGAGGGCCAGTGGTTCTGCGAGGTCGTGCGCAGACCCGAGCGGGCCTCGACCACCGAGGCGCGGTTGTTCGGGTCGATCCGGCCGGGCCCGCGATCGACCGAGAGCAGCGCGCTCGGCTCGTCGGGGCCGTGGCTCAGGATGCCGCGGGGCCGGTGATACTTGAATGAGCGCCCGACGAGATGGATGCCGTTGGCCAGCAGCGCCGAGGCGACGGTGTCGCCGGCGTAGCCGTGGACCGGCTTGCCGTTGAATTCGAAGACGATGGGGCGGCTGCGGTCGACGCGTCCGCCGCGGGACAATCTGAACGGCTGTGCCATCTCACGCCCTCGTCTCGCTCGGGGTTGCGGAAGTGGGTTTTGCGCCCATCGGATAGGTCTCGATGAAGCGGTCGCTGATCGTGTCGCGCAGCGCGTTGAACCAGCGTCCGCAGCCGTGGATGTGGCACCAGCGCTCGGCATGCACGCCCTTGGGGTTGGCGCGCACGAACAGGTGCTCGCTCCAGGCGCCGTCATCGACGCTCATCGGGTCGGTGGGCCGCGCGATATGGGCTTGGCCGCCGCACCGGAACTCGGTCTCGGGCCGTTTGCCGCAATGGGGGCAGTCGATCAGCAGCATGGATTGGGCTCCGGATCAGTGCGCGACGGCCGCGGCGGCGGCTTCGTCGATGAGGCGCCCGGTGCGGAACCGGTCGAGGGTGAAGGGCGCGTTGATCGCGTGCGGCGTTCCGGTCGCGAGCGTGTGGGCGAAGACGTGGCCCGAGCCCGGCGTCGCCTTGAAGCCGCCGGTGCCCCAGCCGCAATTGACGAACAGGTTCTGAACCGGGGTCTTGCCGATGATCGGCGAGCGGTCCGGCGTCACGTCGACGATGCCGCCCCAGGAGCGCAGCATCCGCATCCGGGTAAATTGCGGAAAGAGTTCGCAGATCGCGTCCAGCGTGTGGGTGGTGATGTGGAGGCCGCCCTGCTGGCTGTAGGAGGTGTACTGGTCGGTGCCCGCACCGATCACCAGTTCGCCCTTGTCGGATTGCGACAGGTAGGCGTGGACCGCGTTCGACATCACCACGCAGGGGAAGCATGGCTTGACCGGCTCGGAGACCAGCGCCTGGAGCGGGTAGCTCTCCAGCGGCATCGACACGCCGGCCATCGCCATCAGGGTCGAGGTGTGGCCCGCGGCGACCACGCCGATCCGGCCAGCGCCGATGAAGCCGCGGCTCGTCTCGACACCGACCGCCGCGCCGGAGGCATCGCGGCGGATGCCGGTGACCTCACAGTTCTGGATGATGTCGACGCCGCGGTCGTCGGCGCCGCGGGCGTAACCCCAGGCCACCGCGTCGTGGCGGGCGGTGCCGGCCCGGCGCTGGAGCGCGCCGCCGAGCACGGGGTAGCGAAGGCTCCCCGAGATATCGAGCGGCGGGCAGAATTCCTTGCACTCTTCCTTCGAGAGCCACTCGTTGTCGATGCCGTTGAGGCGGTTGGCGTAGACGTGGCGCTTGAAGCTCTGAACGTCGTGGATGTTGTGCGCGAGCATCAGCACGCCGCGCTGGGAAAACATGATGTTGTAGTTCAGCTCCTGGGACAGCCCCTCCCAGAGCTTGAGCGCGTGCTCGTACATCGCCGCGCTCTCGTCGTAGAGGTAATTCGAGCGGATGATCGTGGTGTTGCGGCCGGTATTGCCGCCGCCGATCCAGCCCTTCTCCAGCACCGCCACGTTGGTGATGCCGTGCACGGTGGCGAGATAATAGGCGGTGGCTAGCCCGTGCCCGCCGCCGCCGACGATGACGACGTCGTAACGGGGCTTGGGCTCGGGGGCGCGCCACTGGCGGCCCCAGCCCGTATGGCCCCGTAGGGATTCGGAGAGCAGCGACGTGAGGGAGAAGCGGCGCATCGGTCGACCTCGCGGTGTTGAGCGATCATGGTCCGCCCGCCGCGGGTGGGCTTGATCGCTGGCGACCGCGAGTTTGGGATTTCCGACTTCGCGTCCCGGTCGCGCCCGGTTCCGCCGCCGGCAGGATGCGTGTGCAATGCAAGGCTCTGCCACATCGGGCTTTTGTCCCGCCTCGACTGAGTTCGCGCGGCGCCGTTCTCGGCAATGCAGCGACGGGCGGGCGCTCGAACGAGAATTATTCTATTGCCTTCGGCCGACGATCGGAGATTAAGTTCCGGTGTGGGCGTCGCCTCCGCGGACGCGCCGCGTTCGGTCTGCGATGCCGGTTTCGATTGAAGTCGAGCCCCTCCGGCACCGGAACGGCGCGGCACGTGAATTGCCCACCAAGCCGCGGCACAGGCCGGCAAACGGTGGTCGGGATGGACATGTTGGCAACGGTCACGGAAACGTGTCCGGCAATCACGGTGACGGCGAGCGAGCCGGTCGCCGGCAAGGCGCTCTCCGTCGGCTTCATGCTCGTCGAGCGCTTCTCGATGATCGCCTTCTCCTCGGCGATCGAGCCGCTGCGGCTGGCCAACCGCGCGGCCGGGCGCGACCTCTACCGCTTCTCGCTGTGGTCGGAGGACGGGACCAAGTGCACCGCCTCGAACGGGGTCGAGGTCAGGGTCTCGGGCCGGTTCGCCGAGGTGCAGGATTTCGACATCCTCGTCGTGTGCGGCGGCATCGACATCCACCGGCCGAACCACCGCGCCCTGCACGCGGCCCTGCGCCGGGCCAGCGTCCGCGGCAGCGCGATCGGGGCGGTCTGCACGGGGACCTACGTTCTGGCCAAGGCCGGCCTCCTCGACGGCTACCGGGCGACGATCCACTGGGAGAACCTGCCGGGCCTCGTCTCGGAGCACGAGGGGCTGGAGATCGGCTCGGACCTGTTCGAGATCGACCGCAACCGCTTCACCTGCGCGGGCGGGACCGCGGCGGCCGACATGATGCTGTCGCTGATCGTGCGCGACCACGGCCCGGACGTGGCCTCCTACGTCGCCGACCAGCTCATCCACCACCGCATCCGCGAATCGGGCGAGCGCCAGCGGATGGACCTGCGCATGCGCCTCGGGGTCGCGCATCCCAAGCTGCTGAAGGTGGTGGGGCTGATGGAATCCTCGCTGGCCGAGCCGCTCGGCAGTCAGGAACTCGCCGAGGCGGTCCACCTCTCGACCCGCCAGTTGGAGCGCCTGTTCCTGAAATATCTCGGCCGCTCACCGGCCAAGCACTACCTGCGCATCCGCCTGGAGCACGCCCGCCACCTGATCCGGCAGACGGCGATGCCGCTGCTCTCGGTGGCGATGGAATGCGGCTTCACCTCGGCCTCGCACTTCTCGAAGGCCTATCTCGACTGCTTCGGCCAACCGCCGAGCGCGGAGCGGAAGCTGGTGCAGGCGCGCGCCTGCGCCTGACCTTCCCGGCCGGCAGGATCGGGAGCGCGCAAGGGAACGGAGGGCGATCCGTCCTCGCGCCTCTCATCCCGGGGTGCCGCATCAGCGGCTTGGAGGGATGCTCCGGATCCCGCGCGATCCTTCGAGGCTCCGCTTCACTCCTCGGGATGAGGGGGTGAATGGGGTGACCGCGCTCGGACGGGCTTTTGCAGATTCGATCGAACGAGGCGGCGGTTCGCAGCGCCTCCCGCCATCGCGAGCGTCAGCGAAGCGATCCGGCCGCGCGCCGAGGACCGGCCTCGAATGATTAGAAATAATAGCCGATGTTCATAATGAAACGCGACTTCCAGCGGTTCTCGCCGCCCTGGGCGAGGCCGTTGTTGAATTCGCCCACCCCGACATAGGGGTCGTTCCGGCCGATCGCGGCTTCGGTGTAGATGATGAGGTTCGGATCGGCCGTCAGGGTCCAGGCGCCGCCTAGTGTCACGCGCTCGCTGGCCCGGAAGCTGGCCTTGTCCTTGTAGAAGGCGCTGTAGCCGACGAAGGGCACCACCGTGAACGGGCCGATCGGATCGGGCACCTTGTAGGTCACCTCGGCGGAGACGAAGTTGCCTCGCGCCGCGAGGTTGTAGGAGAAGTCGAAGCCGCCGACCGTGACGAGGTCGTTGCGGAAGGGGTTCTTGGGGTCGATGTCCTGGCGGACATAGATCGCCTTGAAGCCCCAGGGACCGTAGGTGCCCAGGGCGTGCAGGCCCTCAAGCTGCTTGGTGCCGGTCTGCCGGGTGTCGAAGTTGTAGATGTCCGAGTGCCAGATCGAGGCGCCGAAGGCCAGCGAGGCGGTGTCGTTCTTGAGCACGAAGTACTCGACCCGGCCGATGAACATGTTCTGTTCGGCGTTGCTGGTGCCGTTCGTCACGTAGGAGTCGGCGCGGACGATGTTCGTCGAGTAGCGCGCGCTGTCGAGGCTGAGGCCGAAGGCGTTGGGATTGGCGCCGGGATAGAAGCCGACCTGATAGTTGAAGTCCGGCTCGACATGGGAGAACTTGACGCCGAAATTATAGACTTCCTCCAAGCCCATGGTGAAGCCCAGCGTTTCGAGGAAGCTCGTTCCGAAATACGGGGTCAAGCCGAAGGGCGACTGGTTGAGGCCGACGGTGATGCTGTCCTCGGGCGTGAACTTGTAGCCGACATAGGCCCACATCGGGAAGTGGACCTCGCCCGGATTGCCGCGGTAGCCGCTGCGCGGTCCGTAGATCGAGCTGCCGCCGTAGAACCGGTACTGGGCCGAGCCGAAGATCGTCGAGGAATCGTAGGTCGCCTTGAGGGCGAGCGTGTCGAAGTCGAAATTCTCACGCGCCTTGCGGACGCCGCCGCGGCTGGCATCGTCGAAGCGCCAGTCGTAGCGGGCGCGGATGGCGCCCCCGAAGGTGAAGGTGCCGTCGCTGACCTTGCTCTTGGGCGGCGCAAGATCGAAATCGTAGCGGGGGTCGGGGACCGCGACCGGCTGCTCACGGTTGACCTGACTGGGCTCGGCATTCACCTCGACCGGGCCCTGCGCCTGGGCTCGGGCCGCCGGACACAGCACCACCCCTGCGGCACATGCCACGAGGGCAGCCGCCAAACCGTTCGCCGTCATGTCTTTCAACCCCGTTACTGAGTTTCCAAGCCGCAGCCCGGGTCTCGTCCCGTTTATTTTCTTGATTGTTCGCCTTTTTACTTGAGCCAACCATCGACCGTCGCACGGTTCTGCGCGATCCACTTCCCGGCGGTCTCCTCGGGCTTGGCGCCCTTCTCCTCGTTCTGCGCCATCACGGCTTCCTCGTCCTTGATGGAGAGCTTGAACTTTTGAAGGATGGCGTAGACCTCGGGCATGTCGTCCTTGAGCCCCTTGCGGGCCAGCGTGTTCACGCTCTCGGACTCACCGAAGCTCTTCTTGGGGTCGGCGAGGTATTTCAGCTCGTAGCGAGCGAACATCCAGTGCGGCGTCCAGGCGGTGACGACGATGTCCTTCTTCTGCCGCACCGCATCCTTCAGGGCGCTGGTCATGGTGGCGTCGCTGCCGTCGACCAGCTTGACCGTGAGCCCGTAGGCCTTGATCGCCGCCTCGGAACTCTTCATGACGCCGGCGCCGGGATCGATGCCGATCACCTTGCCGTCGACCTCGGAGGCCTTGGTCGCGAGATCCTCGATCGCGTTCAGCGACGAGTAGGCGGGCACCGCCCAGCCGATCCGCGCGCCCGTGACGTTCGGGCCGATCAGTTCGAGGCGGTTCTTCAGTTTCTCGTAATAGGCGCCCTGCGTGACGGGCAGCCAGGCCGCGACGCTCGCATCCGCGTCCCCCGTCGCCACCGCCTGCCACATGGCGGCGGCGGCGAGCGGGATCGTCTTCACTTGGTAGCCCTTCTCCTCCAGCACCTGCTTGAGGATGTTGGTGGCGACCACGGCGTCGGCCCATTCCACGTAGGCGAGCCGCACCTGCTTGCTCGCCGCCTCCGCGGGCGTCTGGACCATCGCGAGGCAGAGCATCACCCCAAGCATCGGCGCGCGCATGGACGGGACCTTTCAGGATAAGTTCGAAGATGAGGGCCGATCTCGAGGCGCCGGCCTCGTATTCGAGCGCCGATCACCTTCACATATTAACATAGGTTATTTTATTGACCGAGTAGGCGCAAGCGGTTTTCACCGCTTACGCCGGGATGTTCTCTCAGGAAGCGCCGTGCGGGCGGGCGCGGGCGGCGAGCGCCTGCGTGGAACGGTCGAGGATGACCGCCACGATCACGATGCCGATGCCCGCCTCGAACCCGGCGCCGGCCTCCAGGCGCTGGATCGACTGCCAGACCGCCCGGCCGAGGCCGCCGGCCCCGATCATCGCGGCGATGACCACCATGGAGAGGGCGAGCATCATGGTCTGGTTCACGCCGGCCATGATGGTCGGCAGCGCCAGCGGCAGCTGGACCTTGACCAGCTTCTGGCTCGCCGAACTCCCGAAGGCGTCCGAGGCCTCGACGAGTTCGGAGGGCACGTTGCGGATGCCGAGTGCGGTGAGCCGGATCACCGGCGGCACGGAGAAGACGATGGTGGCAAAGCAGGCCGAGACCGCGCCGAGCCCGAAGAAGGGGAGGGCCGGGATCAGGTAGACGAAGCTCGGCAGCGTCTGCATCATGTCGAGCACCGGCGAGAAGGTCCGCCAAGCCCGCCGGCTCAGGGCGAACCAGATCCCGACCGGGATGCCGATCACCAGCGCCGCCAGCGTCGCCAGGATGACGAGCACCAGGGTCTCGACCGTCGCCTGCCACAGACGCAGGTTCCAGAGGAATAGCAGTCCCGCGAGGGTCAGGAGCCCGACCTTGCGGCCGCCGATCTTGTAGGTGACGAGCGCGGCCACCGCGATCGCCAGCCAGGGCGGCACCGCCACGAGACCGTTGGTCAGCGTCTCGATCCAGTCGGAGACGGTGCGGCTGACGGCGCGGGTCAGCCAAGAGCCATGTTCGGTGAGCCAGTCGAGGGCGTCGTCGCTGAGCGTGTCGAGGGGAAATTTGGGGACGTTCCAGTCCATCGATCCGCTCCTGCCGGTTTGGATTGTGACGAGGGGAGGCCGTCCTGCGGCCCCTGCGCACCCGGACGCGCGGCCAGGGCACGCACGACGTCCCGGCTCGTGATCGGGCCGATCAGGCGCCCGTCCGGGGCGACGACCGCGACGATGTCCTCGGCGGCGATCCGGCCGAGGACCGCATCGAGGCGGGTTCCCGCCTCCACGGTGCCGGGATCGAGATCGAGCAGGCCGGTGAGCGCGTCGCCGGGGCGGGCGGCGGCGAGCCGGTCGGCGCGGACGCGGCCGACGAAGCGGCCGTCGCCGTCGGCCACGAGCCACGCCTCGGCGCCGCCCTGCGCGGTCCGGACCCGTGCCTCGGCCACGGTCTGGCTCGGCGCCAGGACGATGGCGGCCCGATCCGCGACGTGCTCGGCCCGGATCACCGCGGCGAGGTCGATATGCTCCACGAAGCGGCGGACATACTCGGTCGCCGGGCGGGCCACGACCTCCTCGGGCTGGCCGATCTGCACCACCTCGCCGTCCTTCATCAGGACGATGCGGCCGCCGAGCGCCACGGCCTCGTCGAGGTCGTGCGAGACGAAGACGATGGTCTTCTTGAGCTTGCGCTGCAATTCGCGCAGCTCCGCCTGCATGTCGCGGCGGATGAGCGGGTCGAGGGCGCTGAAGGCCTCGTCCATCAGGAGGATGTCGGCATCTGCCGCCAGCGCCCGCGCGAGGCCCGCCCGCTGCTGCATGCCGCCGGACAATTCATGCGGATACTTGCTCTCCCAGCCTTTCAGCCCGACGAGCTCGATCGCCTGCATCGCGCATTCGGTGCGCTGCCGGACCGGAACGTTCCTGATCTCCAGGCCGAAGCCCACATTCGCCAGGATGGTGCGGTTGGGCAGAAGCGCGAAGTGCTGGAACACCATGCCGAAGGTCTTCTGGCGGAACGCCAGCAGATCCTTGCGGCCGAGCCGCGTCACGTCCACGTCGTCGACGAGGATGCGGCCGCAGGTCGGCTCGACGAGGCGGTTCATGCAGCGCAGGAGCGTCGACTTGCCCGAGCCGGAGAGCCCCATGAGGATCAGGATCTCGCCCTCGTGGACTTCGAAGGAGATGTTGCACAACCCGACGACGGCACCGCAGGCCTCGGCCACCTCGGCCTTGCGCTTTCCCTGAGAAATCAGATCGACGGCCTCGACGGGGTTGGCGCCGAAGATCTTGCTGACGCTCTCTAAGGTAATGCGGCCCATGTGCGTCCAACCTCTTCGGAGTAGCGCATTCCGCCAATCGCAGCTCGGCGCCCGCGGCTCTGCATGCCTTTATCTAGGATGATCAAAAGCTAGTCGCGGCGGCCCCTGCGGCTTGCCCCGCGGCGACGTTTTCTGCCCGGAAGCCGACATAGGTGGAATTTTAAGATCAGAAATTGATGTTGCGTCGCAGCAATGCTGACGATTTGCTCAAAAAGAGTCAATATTATGCATTGCCTGAGGGAATGCTGAGCATGACCGCCCAGCCCTCCGCAACAGAGGCGTAGGAATTTAGACTGTCGGAGCCTTGGTGCAGCGGCGCCGAGGACCGATCGACCTTGCCCCTTCACGAGCCGCGCGCAACGCCCGGCCGCGGAGGTCTCCTACCCTGCCGAGACCGGGGCCGCGAGCGTTTCGTGTCGCGACGCTCGGCCGATCGAACCGCGCCGGGACCGATCCCCGAGGCTCGGACGAACAATTGGCCGACCAAGCGGGTTGAACCCGCACAGGAAACGCAAAGAAGGAAGACGCCATGCGTATCACGACGATCATCGCGACCGCGGCCCTCGCCCTCTCGGTGTCCGGCCCGGCCTGGGCGCAGGGCGCGCCCGGCGGCAACGGCTCGGGCGGGAACGTGACGGGTGGATCGACCACCAGTTCCTCGGCCGCCGACACGCAGAAGCGCGGGGCGACCACCGGCTCCACCGTCACGACCCAGCCGTCGAGCCCCGGCGCCGGCGGGGCGATGGCGCCCGGCAACTCCATGGCGCCGGGCGCCCCCGCCGCGGGAACCGGAGGCGCGGGCGCCCGCTGAACCCGACAAAGAGAGTCGGACCGGACGCGGGGTCGGGAGCGGGGTGCCGCTCCCGGCCCTTTCCTTTGCGAAGGAACAGGGCCGCATCGCCCGGTCCAGCCCGGGACCAATCCCTCCGGGAGGAGGGCGGCTCGGGGCGGATCAGCCCGTCCGGGCGAGGCCGGCCGCCGCGGCCATGAAGGGCTGCACCAGCACGCGCCGTCCCCGGAGGTCGTGCACGCTGACGTGCCAGTCCGACCAGTCCTCCCGGTCGGCGAGGCTGTCCATCACCGCCCGCGCCACTTCGTCCGCCCGCCGCGGCAGGCGCTCGGGAACCCGGATATCCTTGCCCCGAGCGTCGAACACGCACTCGTACCCGTTCGTCGCGTGGAAGCGGTAGCGTGCCATCTGCGCCCATCCCTCCTGACCGAATCGGTAAAGGCGCTTGTTCGCCTTTCGTTCCCATATGGGGACAGGCGGTGGATAAGTGCAATGCGACACACGGCATCGCAGGGACTTATACGGTCTGCGTTCGATCGCTTCGGTCTCTTTCGTCGTCCTTGCGAGGCTCAGCGAAAGCAATCCAGGGCTCCGCACTCTCCGGACAGGTCGCGCCCTGGGTCGCTTCGGCTCCGCCTCGCGATGACGGAGCGGGGCAAAAGCCGAGGCGATCAAACGGAGACGATATTACCCCCCACTTCCGTTGAAACCTTGCCTGGGGACAAGCGTCTCGCACGAAGCCCGCTCGCCGTCGGCGCGGGAGCCTGTCGTGAGGCGCCGGGACCGCCCAGCGCGATCCCGGCCGCTCCCCGCGGCAGCCCGGCGGCGCGCGCACGCCGGCCTCGTGTCAGCCCGCGCCGTAGCCGCCCTTCGCGTTGTCGCTCGACCGGTCCGGCGATTGCCGATCGTATCCGCCCGTATGGGGGCCGGGCTTGTCGGCTTCCGCCGAGGCCGGTCCGGTCGGCCCGAGATCCGGCAGCGCGTCGGGCTCGGGTCCCTCCTTGCGGCCCTCGCCGAGCGGGCGGCCGGGCGGCTGCGAGCCGATCGCCTCTCTGTCCGTTTCCGCGCCTGCCATCGTGAACCTCCTTGGCGTTCTCTGGAGTAAGGCGCCGGCCCGCCCGAAGTTTCCCCGACATCGCCGTTGGAAGCGCATTGCGGCGTCGGGCCAACGGAAACGGGCCGGCTCCGGGAGGGAGCCGGCCCGTCACGGCCGCCGGGGAGGGAGGCGGCTCAGCGCAGGAGCTGCAGGATGCCCTGCTGCGACTGGTTGGCCAGCGACAGCGCCGAGATCGCCAGCGAGTTGCGGGTCGAGAGCGCCTGGGAGTTGGCCGCCTCCTCGTTGAGGTCGGCGCTCGTCAGGTTGGCCGCACCCGTATCGAGCACGGTGACGATCTGCTTGGTGAAGTCCTGCCGGTTCTGCACCACCGCGAGGTTGGCGCCGAGCGCCGCCGCCCGCGACTGGAGCTGGCTGCCGGCGCTGTTGATCTGATCGACGATCTTCTTGATGGCGCTGCTCTCCTGGAAGTTGGTCTGGCCCACCGCCGAGAGGCCGAGGCTGGCCGCGCTGGTGGCGCTGCCCTGGACCTTGAGGGAGGAGGTGCCCTTCTCGTTGAAGTTGATCGTCAGGTTGTCGCCCGAGAGCAGGTTCACGCCGTTGAACCCGGCATCCGAGGCGAGCTGATCCATCTGCTTGAGCAGGTCGTTGTAGGTCTGCACGAGGTTGTTGCGGGCGCTCAATCCGTCGCCGCCGAGATTGGCCGTGGCGCTGCCGGTGGTGAATGGATTACCGGTGCCGGTCGCGACGATCGACAGGTTCTGGGCGCCGACATCGTTGGCGGTGGTGATCGAGATCTTGCCCGTCAGCGAGTCGATCGTGGCCTGGGCGTTGGCCGGGGCGAGCGCCTCGTTGAGCTGGGCCAGCGTCGAGACCTGGCCCGGCGCGGTCCCGAAGGTGATGGTGGCTGTGTTCATGCCCGCCCCGCTGCCGACCTGGACGGTGATCGACTTGCCGGCCAGCGCGCTCTGCGAGGACGGCGCGCCGGACCCCGCCGCGAAGTCGGTCGCGGTGAAGCCGAGATGCGCGACCTTCCCGGTGGCGGTCGAGCCGTCCCCGAGTTGCACCGCGGTCCGCGAATCGGCCGCGGTGAAGCTGAACTTGTTGGTCGCCGCGTCGTAGCTCGCCGTCACCGCGCCGTTGGTGGCCGCGCCGACCTTCTGGACCAGCGAGCCGATCGTGTCCGTCGCCGTGAGGTTCACGGTCTGGCCGTTGACCGAGAAGCTGTCGCCGCCCCGGAAGCCGAGGGTCGAGACCAGCGTGGTCTGGCCCGGATCGAAGGTCCCGGCGACCGAGGCTTCCGTGCTGGCGAGCCCCAGCGTGTTGTGCTCCGAGCCCTTGATCGTGAAGGCGAAGCCGTCGGCACTCCCCGTGAAGGTCAGCTTGGTGCCGGCCGTGTCCTTGCCCGCGGTCACGCCGGTCGTCGCGCTCTTGGCGTTGATGGTCGCGATCGCCTGATCGAGCGTGGCCGAGGCCGCGATCTCGATCGCGGTGCCGTTCACGGTCACGGTCTGCGCCGCGCCCTGGTTGTTGTTGATCTGCTGGGTGATGCCCGAGAAGCCGCTGGAGGCGGCGTTGCTCGATTGCACGGTGAAGGCCGAGCCGTCGACCTTGCCGGTGAGCCGGATCTTGCCCGCGTTGTCGGGATCGACGCCGGCGCTGACGCCGGTGGCCGCAGGGCCGGTGTTGGCGTTGTTGATCGCCGTGATCACCGCCGCCTGACTCGCGCCGGCCGCGATGGCGATGTCCTTGCCGTTGATCGTCAGCGTCTGGGCGCTGGGCGCCACGCCGTTCTCCACGGTCTGCTTGCTGGTCGAGAAGCCGAGCGTGTTGTTCGCGCCGCCCTGCACCGTGAAGGCCGCACCCGAGCTCGCCCCCTTGAGCACGATCTTGCCGTCCGCCGAACTCGAGGCGGTGACGCCGGTGGCCGACGACTGATCGTTGATCGCCTTGAGGGCGCCGGCCAGCACCGAGGCCGCACTGTCGCCGGCGTTTCCGCCGCTGATGGTGATGCTGGTCGTACTGGTGGTACCGGGGCTCCCGAGGGTCAGCGTCTGGGTCTTGGCCTCCGTTCGGGCCGCGGTCAGCGCCGTCGCCGAGAACCCCGCGCCGGTGCCGGTGATGCTCAGCGCGTCGCCGTTGCTCTTGCCGGTGATCTTGATCTTGTTCGTCGCGTCGATCGCGGCCGTGATCCCGGCCGCGCTGCCCGCGGTGTTGATCTTCGAGATCGCCGTCTCGAGCGTGTCGTTCGCGGCGAGGCTGACCGAGATGTTCGTCGTCGTGCTGCCCGTGGAGGCGATCGCGATCGTCACGGCGGCGCTCGTCGGCGTGTAGGCGTCACCCGTCACCGTGCCGGCGACCGCATTGGCCGGGCCGGTGAAGGCGCTGGCGCCGGTCGCCGCGGCGGGCGTCCCCGTCGGCGTGTAGGCGCCGCTGACGGTCGCCGCGAGGCTGGTGCTCGTCGGCGTCGCCGAGAAGCCGCTGGAGGCCGGGTTGGAGGAGGCCACGGTGAAGGCCGAGCCGTCGGACTTGCCGGTGAGCAGCAGGCGGGTGGCGTCGGCGGGATCCTTGGCAGCGCTCACGCCGGTGGTGCCGGTCTGGCGGTTGATCGCCGCGACGGCGTCGTCGATGGAGCCGCCGCCCGCGATGGTGATCTGCGTGCCGCCGATCGTCAGCGTCTGGCTCGCCGCCGCGGCGCCGTTGGCCGTCGTCGTCGGAGCCGAGGCGAAGCCGAGGCTGTTGCCGGCCTCACCGGTGACCGTGAAGTTCGAGCCGTCGGCCTTGCCCGTCAGCACGAGCCTCTGGCTGCCACTCACGGTCTCGAGGCCGGCGGTGACGCCGGTCGCGGTGGTCCTGGCATTGATCGCGTCGAGGGCGGCCTTCGTCACGTCGGCCGCGCTCGCTCCGGCACTCCCGCCCTTGATCTCGATCGCCTCGGTGCCGATCGTCAGCGTCTGGACGGCCGCCGGGATGTTGCCGCTCGATGGCGTGCCGGTGCCCGTGGTGAAGCCGGTTTCCGTCGCCTCCTGCGCCGTGGTCTTGACCGAGAAGGCGGAGCCGTCGGTCTTGCCGGTCAAGGAGAGCTTGCCGCCGTCGTTCCTGGCCGTGATCCCGAGGCTGTTGAGCCCGTCGTTGAGCTTGGTCACGGCGGCGTCGACGGTGTCGCCGATCGCCAGACTGATGCTGGTGGTGGTCGTGCTCGTCGGGCTGGTCGCGTAGGTCACCTCGATCGTCGCGGCCGAGGTGAGCGTCGTGAAGGCGCCCCCCGTCGCCGTGCCGGCGACGGCGTTGGCCGGGGCCGAGAAGGTCGAAGCGCCCGTCGCCTGGGCGAGGGTCGGCGTCGTCGCGGTGAAGGGGGTGCCGCGCATCGTCGCCGGGGCGGCGGTCGGCTTGTAATCGACGCTGCCGGCCACCGTCGCCGGCACCGCGGCGCTCGGCTGACCGTTGGTGAGGGTGCCGACCGCCTTGTCGGAGACCGCCGCGGTCGGGCCGGTCGAGAGCAGGTTGGCGGCGGTCGCCCCCGCGAGCCCCGTCGAGACCGAGGCGGCCTTGGAGGTGAAGGCGCTGGTGGCCGCGAGCGCCTGCTGGGCCGTCGACTTGAGCTGGCTCGTGAGATTCTGGAGCTTGGACAGGCCGGTATTGGCGGCCTGGATGGTCTGGACGCCGTTCGAGATCCCGTCGAGCAGCGAGGACAGCTCGGTCGAGCGCGCCGACAGGTTGCTGGCGGTGAAGAAGTTGATCGGGTTGTCGAGCGCCGAGTTGACCTTCTTGCCGGTCGAGAGCCGGCTCTGCGTCGTCGCGAGCAGGCTCGCCGTATCTTGAAGCGAGAGCAGGTTCTGCCGCGTCGCGGCCGAGAGCGTGATGCTGGAAGACATGGAGCGGCTCGATCCCTCATGGCGCCGGGGCGTCGGCGATGAGAGCCATCAGGCGCGAACGGAATTGACGAGCCTCTAAATAAACCAGCCGCGCTTCGGCGTATTGGTCTCATATCATCTCATTTATGTTCGTATTCGTCTCAGAGTTATATTATGTATCACTGTATATCATAGAGGTCTCATTGCGTCTCACGGCGAGCTTTCCCTGCAGTTTTTGCCGATTGCCGCCCTCGGAGCGCTCGGGCAGACCGGAAGCGGGCGGAAGACCGGCCCACTCCCGCCCCAGCCCTCCGGGACCGCTCCCCGGACGGGATGCTCGCAAAATTTGACACGGCGGCTCGATTGCCCATCCGCAGGACGTTAGGTATCTCTTAACCATTAAGACGAACAACCTAAGTAGTCTGGTTAAATCGCAGAAAATCCCGTGATCTACTCAGATACACTTGGAAAAATCCGGCACATCCGGGATATTCAGGCTGTATTTTCTTCAGATCGGGCTACAGCCAAAAAAAGAACCGGGCCGGCCTCCACTCGAAAGGTGGGGAATACGGAACCATGACGACGCGCTCCGACCCAGAGACTTGATCGAAATGTCGGCCATTCTTCACGAACGCTTCGAGGTACCGGCGGATCTGTCCGCGCTCGGCGAGGCCTGGGCCGCCGCCGTCGCGCCGATCTTCCAGGCCACCCTGACGGCCGGGGACCGCCCGCCCGGCGTGATCGCGATGGATCACTACCATCTCGGCGAGATCCTCGTCGGCGAGGTCCGGGCTCCGGCCAACCTCTTGGAGCGGACGCCGCGGATGGTCGCGCAGCAGGGGCTCGATCATCTGCTGCTGCAATTCTACCATTCCGGCACCAGCCGGGTCGAAACGGCCTGGGGCGAGACCGATGTCGGCCCGCGCCTGTGCGTCGTGTTCGATCTGGCCCAGCCCGTGACGATCGTGGCCGAACCGGTGCACGCGACGAACATCCTGCTGCCCCGCGCCCTCGTCGCCGAGACGGTGCCCAACGTCGCCGCCCTGCACGGCCAGGCCTTCGACTACGCCTCCGACCGCCTCGGCCGGCTGTTCTTCACCTGCGTGCACGAACTCGTGGAGGGGGCCGGGGCGCTGGAGGTCGGCCAGCTTCCGCATGTCAGCCAAGCGGTGGCGATGCTCTGCGGCGCCTGCCTGCGCGGCAAGGTCGTCGACCGGCCGCAGAGCGAGGTGCAGTCGAGCATCGCGATCCGGCAGCACATCGAGAAGAACCTCGGCTCGCCCGCCCTCAACGCCGAGGCGGTGGCCGCACGCTTCGGCCTCTCCCGCGCGACGCTCTACCGCCAGTTCTCCGCCGAGGGCGGCGTGCAGCGCTTCATCCGCGAGCGGCGTCTGCTCTGGGCCATGAAGATGCTGACGCAAACCGGTCCGGCGGGCCGGCCGCGCATCTCCACGGTGGCCTACACCACCGGCTTCTCCGACGAGAAGACCTTCAGCCGCGCCTTCAAGCGCCGGTTCGGCTTCCTGCCCCGCGAGACCGAGGCGGGCTCCAGCGTGTGGGGCAACCGGAGCGACACGCTGCCGGTCCTGGAATCGTGGCTCAAGCAGATGGCCGCCTGAAGTGGGGGAGGCTCGGCGCGGCGGAGACCTCGCCCGCCGCCGACCGGGGAAGGATCGTCTCGGCGAGCGCGCGATCGATCGGCGTGCAAAGCCGCGCCCCGCACTGGCCTCGGGGGTTGGGTCACCCCAATAACGCCTCTGTGAAGCGGGGGCACCACTCTCTCATTGCACGTCGGCGACGGTCGGATTAGCAATCCCGCCAGCCCTTATACTTGCCTTTTTCGACAAGCCGGCATGCGTCTGTCCGTCCGCCTCCGCGATGACGCTCTGCCCCGCGCGGCAGCGAATGCGGGGCTCCCCGTCGATCACGAAGCGGAGACCGATCGCGGGCTGGCCGGCCGGTGAGCGATCTCGCCGGCATCGTCCACCTGAGCGCCGAGGACATCCTGGCGCACCCGGATTTCCCGAGCGCGCGCCGGATCTTCGTCACCGAGCACACCAAGGTCTACGAGGTCGGCACCTTCCCCGGCCAATTCGGCGCCGATGTCGGGCGGGTGACGACGCTGGCCATCATCGTCTGCCTCCATGCCGGCTACGAGCCGGCGGACCGCGAGACCTGGCCGACCCTGAGCCGGCTGAAGGACACAGTGGCGCGCTTCGGCTTCGCGAGCCCGCGGCTGATCGACGACTTCGTCACCCGCCTCGTGCAGACCGGCCTTCTCACCCTGGAGCGCCAGCCGGACGACAACCGCGTCCGCCTCCTGTGCCCGACGGAGCCGCTCCTCGCCTGGGACCGCGAGTGGATGGCCGCCCATTACGCGCCGCTGGCGCATCTCTACCCCGATCCCGGCTACGACGCGCCCTTGCGCCGCGACGTCCGGTTCCAGGCGGCCCATGCCCGGGCGGCCATCGCCGCCTTCGACACGATCATCGCGATGACGTGGAGCAACCTGGAGATCGTGTACTTTCTCAGCAGTACGAGCGCGCTGATCTTCCTGCTGTCCTTCTTCGCCATGGGCGGGGCCGATCCCGCGAGCCGGATCCGCGAGAGCGATCTCGCCCGGCTCGCTCCCCGCTTCGGCATCTCCCGCAGCCATATGCGCAACGTCCTGGCGGCGGCGCGGGAGCGCGGCTTCCTGGTGCGCTCCGGGCCGCGCAACGCCTTCATCCACCTGACGCCGCGCTGGATGGCGGCCTTCGACCGCTTCATCGCCGACAGCCTCGTTCAGGGCGACCTGACCTACGCCCTCGCCCGGCGGGCCCTGGAGACCGGGGGCGAGCCGCTCGCTTGAGGCGCGGCGACACGAGACCGAGACGTCGGAGACCGAGACGTCGCAGGGGTCTGCGCGAACGCTCTCCCGCCGGCCCGAAGGTTCGATCGACGGCCCCACGACCTCTGCCGAGATTTTTCCCGCGTCTCTTCTTCGAGCTTTACGTCTCGACAATTGTTCGCGATTATGCATGTGCAGATTGGGAGTGCTCACGGAGCACGACACAAGCTCTCGAACATCAGGACAGGTATGTTGCGCAACCGCGTTCGGCGGCCGTTCACCGTCGAGGCCAAGTCGACGGGACAGAACCGCTTCGTCTCGATCCCCTCCAAGGTGCCGTCGGCCTCCTCGAAGCGCGCGGGCCAGGCCGCGGCGGCGATGCCCTGGCCGCCCTTCGAACCGGCCGAAGCCGGCGCCGCCTCCGGGGCCGAGGTCGCCGCGGAGCAGCGCCGGGTTCTCCCCAATCTCCTCGTCCCGGTCCCGCCGGAACCGGAGCCGGAGCCCGTCGTCGAAGCGGAGGTCTTGCCGCGCGTCCGCCGCGTCCCGGCCCCCGTCCCGGCCGGAGAGGCCCCGCGCCGCCGCGGCAGACCCCGCAAGGTGCCGATTGCCCCCGTCGCCGAGCCGGCGCTCACCGAGCCGCCCGTCGCCGAGCGTCCGGTCGCCGAACCTGCGCTCGCCGCACGGCCGCGCGTCGAGCCCGAGCCGAAGGCCCCGCCCGCCGTCGTCCGGCGGCGCATGGATCGCGAGGGCAGCGAGCGGCTGGGCCGGGCCGAGCGCTGGAAGCGGCGCCTGCCGCGGGCCTGCTGGTAGCTCTGCCCCCGCGACCGGGCCCATGGGGCCGGTCAGTGGGAGAGAAACAGCGGGGCCGGGCTGCTCTTGAGGAGCGAGCGCGTGACGCCGCCGAAGAAGAATTCCCGCACCCGGGAATGCCGGTAGGCGCCCATCACGATCAGTTCGGCCCCGAACCGGACGGCCCCGGCGCGCAGGGTGGCGGCGACGCTGTCCACGAGCGGCAGCGTGTCGACGCTGACCGTGACGCCGTGCCGGGCGAGGTGGGGCGCGAACGCGGTGCCCGGCATCGCGCCCTCGGTCTGCGCCTCGCCGAGGACCGCCACGATCTCCACCGCCTCGGCCGCGCGCAGGAGCGGCAGCGCGTCGTTGGCCGCCCGCACCGCCTGCGCGCTGCCGTCCCAGGCGAGCACGATCCGCCGCGCCGAGAAGGTCGCGTGCTGCGGCGGCACGGCGATGACCGGGCGCCCGCTGCGCAGCAGGGCCGTCTCGATCGTCTCGCGGTCGAGGTCGTAGCTGCTCTGCCCCGCATCCAGGATCGTGAGGTCGTAGAGGCGCGCCCGCTCCGCGAGGCGGTTCACGATCTCCGGGTAGGACAGGCTCGGCGTCTCCGTGGTGCAGACGATCCCGGCCAGCCCCGCCGCCCCGGCCGCATCCTGCGCGAGGGCACGCGCCAGCGCGTCGAGGCGGCGATCGACGATGGTCGTCTCCTTGCTGTCGAAATCGGCGAGCCAGCCGTCGTCGCCCGACAGGCGCCAGGAGGCCGACTGGACCGTCAGGTGGGCGCCGGCCGCCCGGGCCAGTCCCAGGCCGTAGCCGATGGCCGCCGAGGCCTTCTCGTAGCCGCTCTCGACGGTGCTGCCGACGAGGATGTCGCGCAGGCTGGCGAGCGGGGAAGGGGCAGTCTCGGACATGGGCCGTCTCCGGTCTGATCGGGATGCGAGGGTCGGCCGAACGCAGGCGGCCGGCCTTGATCCAGCGCAATGGACGGCTCCGGCGCAAGGCAGGAAGCGGCCCGGCGCGCGAAACCACCCCGTGCGCGAAGTCGATTCACGCGAAGCGCGAACGATCCGCTCGTAGAAGCGGGGAACATCTAGCGCGCGGTAATCGTATCCAACAGCACCACCTGTGGTATTGTTTCCCTGTCGAGGCTCTGCTCCCTCACTCGGGTTGGAAACGGTGACGAACGCCATCGATGTGATCGGCCTCGCACGGGCCGGAGACGCTCAGACGATGCTCGACGATCTCCGGCAGACGCTGGACGAAGTGGGACATTGCATCTGGTCGCTCGATCTTCCGACCGGGCAGGTCACCCTCTCGCCGACCTGCGGCCGGCTCCTCGGCGTGCCCGCCGAGCGCATCGCCACGTTCGCCGCCTTCCAGGCCCTGGTGCATCCGGAGGACCGTCAGGCCCGCTCCGATGCGATCGGGCGCGCCCTGGGGGAGGGCGGCGGCTACGAGGTCGAGTTCCGCGTCGTGCGGCCGGAGGGTGGCATCCGCTGGCTGCGCTCGCGCGGGCAGGTCCGGCTCGGGCCCGACGGACGGCCTGCGCGCCACAGCGGCGTGATCCTCGGCATCGACGAGCAGAAGAAGGCTGAGGCCGACCTGCGCGCCCGCGAGGCGCACATGCAGTCGATCCTCGACACCGTGCCGAGGCCATGGTCGTCACCGACGCGGACGGGCGCATCCACTCGTTCAGCACGGCCGCCGAACGCCTGTTCGGCTATCCGGCGGCGGAGATCGTCGGGCGCAACGTGAGCGTGCTGATGCCCGAGCCGATGCGCGGCGCGCATGCGGGCCATATCGGGCGCTACCGGCGCACGGGAGAGCGGCGCGTCATCGGCACCACCCGAGTCGTCACGGGCCGGCGGCGGGACGGCTCGACCTTCCCCGTGGAGATCACGCTGGGCGAGATGCGCTCGGGCGAGCAGGTCTTCGTCACCGGCTTCATCAACGACCTGACCCAGCACCAGTGGACCCAGGCCCGGCTGCGGGAGCTGCAATCCGAACTCGTGCACATCTCGCGCCTCAGCGCGATGGGCGAGATGGCCTCGGCGCTCGCCCACGAGCTGAACCAGCCGCTCGGGGCCATCGCCAACTACACCCATGGCTGCCGCCGCCTGCTGGCGGACCCCGATCCCGAGGCCATCGCCCGGACGCGGGAGGGGCTCGACAAGACCGCGGAGCAGGCGCTGCGGGCCGGGCAGATCATCCGGCGCCTGCGCGAGTTCGTCTCCCGCGGCGAGACGGAGAAGCGGATCGAGCCGGTCACGCGGCTGATCGAGGAAGCCAGCGCCCTGGCCCTGGTCGGGGCCGGCGAGCAGGGCATCACCGCACACTTCGCCCTCGACCCGCAGGTCAGCGCCGTGCTGGCCGACCGGGTGCAGGTGCAGCAGATCCTGGTCAACCTGATCCGCAACGCCCGCGAGGCCATGCTGCAGAGCGCGCGGCGCGAGCTGACGGTCGAGACGCGGACCCTCGGCCCGGGGAGCGTCGAGATCGCGGTGTCGGATACCGGCCCCGGCATCGCCGAGGAGGTCGCGGACCGGCTGTTCCAGCCCTTCGTCACGACCAAGCCCGGCGGGATGGGCGTCGGCCTCTCGATCTGCCGGTCCATCGTCGAGGCGCATGGCGGCCGCCTGACGGCGGAGCGCAACCGCACCGGCGGCGCGACCTTCCGGCTGACCCTGCCGACCGCGCGCGAGGGAGCGAGCCTCCATGCCGGCTAATCTCGTGCACGTCGTGGAGGACGATCCGGCGATGCGGGATTCCGTCGCCTTCCTGCTCGACACCTCCGGCTTCGAGGTCGCGCTCTATGAGGCCGGCACGGACCTGCTGGACCGCCTCGCGGCGCCCGCCGCGGGCTGCGTGCTCACCGACATCCGCATGCCCGGCCTCGACGGGCTGGAGCTGCTGCGCCACCTGCGCAGGGCCGGCCACACCCTGTCGGTGATCATGATGACGGGGCACGGCGACGTGCCGCTGGCGGTGGAGGCGATGAAGCTCGGCGCCTGCGACTTCATCGAGAAGCCGTTCGACGGCGACGCGCTGCTTCAGGCGCTGCGCGCCGCGATGGAGCGCGGCGGCCCGGCCGCGGCGGCCGACCCCGTCCTGCGGGCCTTTCTGCGCCGGGTGGCGACCCTGAGCGAGCGCGAGCGGCAGGTTCTCGACCAGTTGGTCGCGGGCGGCACGAGCAAGGAGATCGGCCGGGCGCTCGACATCAGCCCGCGCACCGTCGAGATCTACCGGGCCAAGCTCATGGCCAAGACGCAGGCCGGCTGCCTGCAGGAACTGGTGCGCTGGGCGGTGCTGGCCGGCCTCGTCTGACATTGGAGGAAGCGGGACTCCGGGCGGCGCCCGGGGCAGGGCGAATCCGCGGGATCGGGCGCCAAAAAACAACCCTACGTAGATTCCCTTACGCGTCCACCCGGACTGTCGGCGATGGTGGCGGGCGACAGGTTCGCCCTGGTCCGGTCGGTGTCTGCGATCGGCGGGAGTGGAGACGAGGATGCCCGACGCGATTGCTCCGACGGCCTTCCCGGCGATGAAGGCCGCCCCCCGCGCACCGGAGCTCACCGGCGGCTGCCTCTTCGCGGATTGCCCGGACCTGCCCGGGACGCCCTTCGCCTATCTGCGCGAGGAGGAGGTGCACGGCGAGGGCGAGGCGGCCGAGTTCGTCTACAGGGTCCTCGACGGGGGGGTGCGCACCCACCGGGTGCTCAGCGACGGGCGCCGGCAGATCACGGGCTTCCACCTGCCGGGTGATCTGTTCGGGTTCGAGCAGGGCCGGACCCACCGGCACACCGCCGAGGCCCTGTGCGAGGTCCGGGTCCTGATCTTCAAGCGGCGGCAGATCGAGCGCGTCGCGGCCGAGCGGGTCGAGGTGGCCTGCCGGCTCTGGGGCGTGGCGACCGACAGCCTGCGCCTCGCGGAGGATCTCGTGCTGCTGCTCGGCCGGCGCTCGGCGCTGGAACGCGTGGCGGCCTTCCTCCTCGAGATCGACCGCCGCCTGGGCCGGCCCGGCCACTTCGACCTGCCGATGACCCGGCGGGACATCGCCGACTATCTCGGCCTCACCCTCGAAACCGTCTCGCGGACGGTCTCGCAGCTGGAGAGCGAGCGGGCCCTGCTGCGCTCCGGCACCCGGTCGGTCACGCTCCAGCGCGGGCGCCTGCAGCGGCTGGTCGAGGCGTGATTCCCGTGTGATCCGGGCGCGCGTCGACGACCGGTCGGCCGGCGGCCCGGCGTCAATGGGCGAGGAAGAGCGGCACCGGGCTGCTCGCCAGGAGCGCCTGCGTCACGCCGCCGAGCAGCCATTCCTGCAGGCGTGAATGCCGGTAGGCGCCCATCACCAGCATGTCGGCGCGAAACAGGCCGGCCTGACTCCGCAGGGTCTGCGCGACGCCGCCCACGACCGGCAGGTTGTTCACGCAGACGTTCACGCCGTGGCGCGACAGGTGGGGCGCGAACTCGGTCCCGGCGGCGGAATCCGAGAGTTCCTTCTCGCCGACCACGGAGACGATCTCGACCGCCTCGGCCGCCCGCAGGAACGGCAGCGCGTCGTTGGCCGCCCGGGCCGCCTGGGCGCTGCCGTCCCAGGCCACCACGATCCGCCGACAGGCGAAGCCGTCGCAGCCCTGCGGGACCACGAGGAGGGGGCGCCCGCTGCGGAACAGAATCCCCTCGATCAGATCGCGGTCGAGATCGACCTCACGCGGCTCGGCATCCAGCACGGTCAGGTCGGCGAGGCGCGCCCGGGCGGTGAGCCGCGCCACGAGATTCGGATGGGAGAGGGCGGGGGCCTCGGTGGTGCAGGTCACCCCGGCCTGCGCCGCCTCCGCGGCGGCCCGCTCGGCCACCGCCCGCGCGACGGCGCCCAGGCGCCGGTTCTCCGCGGCGACGATGTCGTTGAGGACCCACCACCCCGATCCGCCGACCGCGGTCAGGCGGCGGGCGGCCGATTGCAGGGTGAGGTGGGCGCCCGCGGCGCCCGCGAGGGAGAGCCCGTAGGCGAGGGCGTTGCGGGGCTCGTCGTCGTGGCCCTCCTCGGTGACGCTCACGAGGATGTCGCGGATTCCTGCAAGGCCGGCCTCAGGCATCGTCATTCCCGTCTCTCCCGCATGTCCGGTCCACGGCCGGGAGAGTGCCGCAGCGGTCCGCGGACGCCTTGATCCAGCGCAAGTCGGGCAACGGCGGCGCGTCTCCCGGCCCGACGCGGCATGGCGGGATGCACGCCGTGACCGCAGACCGAGGTCCGCGCGGCGAGCGTCGGCCTGGAGGGCGCGCGGAAGCGATGGACGCCGCATCCGCCGATCGGCCATCCTGGGCCGGACGAGGACGTGCGGCGCCGCGATCCGGCAGCGCAAGGGCCTGGACGGCCCTTCGGGACACAGGAGCTTGGGATGGAGCTACGCGGCTGGGCGACCTTCGCATGGCAGGCCGATTACGGGCAGTTCTACCTGATCGACGGAGAGGATGAGGCCTTCCTGGCGCCCGAGACGATCACGCCCGAGATGGAGGCGCGCCGCGTCGTCGCCCCCGCGGCCGGCCTCGTGGTCTACACGGAAGGCTGCCTGCAACAGCACCTCCGCATCGCCCTCTACGATGCCGAGCCGGATCATCCGCCGTCCGAACCGATGAGCGGCAAGCCCTGGACGCAGGTCGAAACGATCCGGGCGCGCTTCCCCTCGCGACGCTTCACCCTGTCGAGCCCGTCGACGCCCTACCCGCTGCCCGGCGGGCCCCACTTCGTCCTCGACACGGAAGCGGTCACGGTCCGCGTCAGCTGGATGGAATTCCAGGGCAGCCGGGACGACAGCCTGCCCGTCGAGCCCGATGTCATCGAGATCGCGCTCTGGCCGAGCTGATTTTTCGCGGGACGGGACACGAGAACGGCCGAAGGGCCGACGGCGCGAGGGGAGGGACGGATGCGGGGAAGCTGCCTGTGCGGGTCGGTGCGCTACGCGATCGACCGGCTCGATCTGCCGATCACCCACTGCCATTGCGCGACCTGCCGCAAGGCCCATGCGAGTCCCTACGCCACCACGGCGGGCGTCCTGCGCTCGCATTTCCGCTGGCTCGAAGGGGCCGACAACCTGCGGGCCTTCGAGAGTTCCCCGGGAAAGATCCGCTGGTTCTGTGGGACCTGCGGAACCCACCTCATCGCGGACCGCCCGGCGCGGCCGCACGTGCTCGTGCGGGTCGCGACCCTCGACGCCGATCCCGGCCAGCGGCCGGAACGGCACATCTGGACCGCGCAGGCGGTGCCCTGGCTCGTCGACGACGCGGCGATACCGCACCATCCCGAATGGCCGCCGGAGCGCTGAGTGCGGGGCGCCCGTGTCGAAGCGGCAGCGCGCTCGAGGCCGGCACGAACGAAGCCCCGCCGCGGCCGGGCCGGGCCGTCGGTGGCCGGAGGTCCTTACTGGGCGCCGCCGTTGCCGCTCCCGCCGCCGCCGCTGCCCTGGGGCACGGCGCGCTCGGGCTGGTTGGCGTTGCCGCCCGCGGCGGAGTTGCGGGTGATCGTGTCCGCGCCGCTGGGGCCGCGCGAGACCGTGCCACCGCGGTCGCGGCCGCCGGTGACGCTGCCGTCATCGGTGCGCACGGTCCCCGGCCTGGACTGCGCCGTGGCCGGGAGGGACAGGGCGGTGAGGGTCGCGAGCGCCAGCCCGAGGGTGCCGGCGGTCATCAGGGCGGTCTTCATGAAGAATCCTATGGTTGCGTGCACGGGCAACCCGCCCCGGGACGGGGTTGTTCGCGCTCGGTCAGGTACCGCACGGTTCGCCGACCAGCGTTTCGCGTAAAATGAGGCTCAGCGCGGTTCGGGACCAGCCGCGGACCTGCCCCGCCGCTGGGCGCGGGCGCGCAGGGCCTTGTCGAGTTCCATCATCGGCAGGATCGAGAGGGCGAGGGCGGCCAGCCCCAGCCACAGGCCCGGCGAGATCGGCTCGATCTGCAGCACCTCGCGCAGGCCCGGGATGTAGGCGGCGGCGATGTGGAGCGACTGCGCCGCCACCACGGCCACGATCAGCCAGCGATTGTGGCGCAGCGGCACCCGGAAGGCGGAGAGCGTCTCGGAGCGGCAATTGAAGACGTGCACGTTCTCGAACAGCACCATGAGGAACAGGAGCCCGGTGCGGGCCGCCTCCTCGCTCCAGCCCTGCGACAGCGCGAGGGCGAAGACGGCGTAGGCGACCGCGCCCGTATAGAGCCCCGAGACCGCCGTCTCGCGCAGCATCAGCCGGTCGAAGATCGGCTCGTCCGGGCGCCGGGGTGGCCGGTCCAGCATCCCGGCCTCGCGCCGCTCGAAGGCCAGCGCCACGTCCTGGCCCCCGTTGGTGACGAGGTTCAGCCAGAGCAGCTGCACGGCGGTGAGCGGCACCGGCAGGCCGGTCGCCACCGCGAGCAGGAACAGCATGACCTCGGCCGCACCCGTGCTGATGAGCAGGTAGATCACCTTGCGGATATTGGCGTAGGCCGCGCGCCCCTCCTCGATGCCGGCCACCACGGAGGCGAAGTTGTCGTCGGTCAGCACGAGGTCGGCCGCGTCGCGGGCCACGTCGGTGCCGCCGCGCCCCATGGCGACCCCGAGATCGGCCCGCTTCAGGGCGGGGGCGTCGTTGACCCCGTCGCCGGTCATGGCCACGACGTGGCCGGCCGCCTGCAGCAGCTCGACGATCTCCACCTTCTGCGCCGGCTCGACCCGGGCGAACACGGCGGCCTCGGCAAGCCGCGCCTGCGCGGCCGGATCGCCCGCGGCGGCGCGCAGATGCCCGCCGGTGACCGCGCGGCCCTCCTCCCCGGCGATGCCGAGATCCCGGGCGATGGCGAGCGCCGTGGCCGCGTGGTCGCCGGTCACCATCTTCACCGCCACGCCCGCCCGGCGGCAGGCCGCCACCGCCTCCTTCGCCTCGGGCCGGAGCGGATCGATGAATCCGACGAGGCCCAGCAGCGTCAGATCCGACAGCTCGGATTCGAGCGCGGCGGCGTGCGCGTGGGCCTGTCCGCTCACCGGCCGGGTCGCGATCGCCAGCACCTTGTAGCCCTGCGCCGCCATCCGCTCGGCGGCGGCGAGGATGTCGGCGGCGTCAGGCCCCCGGCAGAGCGGCGCCAGGGCTTCCGCGGCCCCCTTCACGTGCAGGCGCAGGCCGTCGCCGTCCCGGTTGAGGCTCGCGGCGTAGCGGCGCTCGGCCGCAAACGGGATCTCGGCGAGCCGCGGACAGGCCGTCCGCAGGGCGGCCGGGTCGAGGCCGTCGGCGCGGGCGCGTTCGAGCAGGGCGATATCGACGCTGTCGCCGCTCATGCCCGCCGCGCCGAGGGAGGGGTCGACGGTCGCGTCGTTGCACAGCACGGCGGAGCGTTCGAGGGCGGCGAGCCCCTCGCCCGGGGGCGCGGCGCCGTCGCGGGCGACCTCGCCCAGGCCCGGCAGCCAGACGCGCCGGGCGGTGAGGCGGTTGAGCGTCAGGGTCCCGGTCTTGTCGGTCGCGACGACGGTGCAGGCGCCGAGCCCCTCCACAGCGGGGAGCTGGCGCACGATGACGTGCCGCCGGGCCATGCGGCGGCTGGCGATGGAGAGGGCGACGGTGACGGCGACCGGCAGGCCCTCGGGAATGACCGAGACGGCGAGCGCCACGGCGACGAAGAAGGTCTCGCGCAGGGGCGTGCCCGCCGCGACCTGGATCGCCATCATCAGGCCGACGAGCCCGAGCGTGATCAGCCCCAGAACCCGGCTGAAGCGGTCGAGGCGGCGCATCAGCGGCGGCTGGGTGGCCGGCTCCGCCAGGGCCTGGGCGATCCGCCCGATCTCGGTGTCGCGCCCCGTGGCGACCACGAGGCCCTCGCCGTGCCCGCGCCGCAGCGTCGTGCCGGCATGCAGCATGCCGAGCCGGTCGCCCAGGGCCGTCCCCTCCGGCGTGACGGCCCCGGCCCGCTTGTCCACGGGCAGGGATTCGCCGGTCAGCGAGGCCTCGTCGGCCTGCAGCTCGACCCCGGAGACCAGCCGCAGGTCGGCCGGGACGCGCTCGCCCGCCTCCACCAGCACGGTGTCGCCGGGCACGAGTTCGGCGCTGTCGATGCGCCGGACCGCGCCGTCCCGCCGGGCGCGCACGGAGGCCTGGATCGCGCGCTTCAGGGCGGCGGCGCTGGCCTCGGCCCTGGCCTCCTGGGCCGTGCCGATGGCCGTGTTGATGACGAGCACCAGGGCGATGAAGGCCGCGTCCTTGAGATCGCCGAGCGCGGCGGCGACGGCGGCCGCGGCCAGCAGGAGCAGGATCAGCGGGCTCGCGATCTGGGCCAGCACGATGCGCCCGAGCCCGCGCCGCGGCGGCTCCGGCAGGCGGTTCGGACCGTGGCGGCGCAGGCGCCGTGCCGCCTCGGCGCTCGTGAGGCCGCCCGCGCCGCAGGCCAGCCGGCGGCGCACCGCCTCGATGTCGAGGGCGTGCCAGCCCGCGGGCGGGGCGCCGTCGGCGTCGGGCAAGGGCTGGGGCTGGGGAGAGGACGGGCTCATGCCGCGAGGATGGAGCGCGCCGCGCGCCGCGCCATGATCCGGATCAACGTCCCCTCGACGCCCCTCCGACGCCCTCAGGCGGGCCGGCTGCGATGATGCGCCAGGAGCTGGGCGATGGCGCAGGACAGGACCCGGGCCTCCTCCCCGTCGGACCGGCTGGTCAGGACGATGGGCACCCGCGCGCCGAGGATCAGCCCGGCGGCGTCGGCCCCGGCGAGGTAGATCAGCTGCTTGGCCAGCATGTTTCCCGAGACGAGATCGGGGGCGACGAGCACGTCCGCCTGGCCGGCCACGGGCGAGACGATGTGCTTGGTCGCCGCCGCCAGCCCGGACACGGCGTTGTCGAGGGCGAGCGGCCCGTCGACGAGGCCGCCGGTGATCTGGCCGCGCTCGGCCATCTTGCACAGGGCGGCGGCGTCGAGGGTCGAGGCGATCCGGGGGGTGATGGTCTCGATGGCGGAGAGCACCGCGACCTTGGGCTCGGCCATGCCGAGGGCGTGGCACAGGTCGATCGCGTTCTGGACGATGTCGCGCTTGTCGTCGAGCGAGGGCGCGATGTTGACGCCCGTATCCGTCACGAAGAGCGGGCGGGGATGGTGCGACACGTCGAGCGCGTAGACGTGGCTCATGCGCCGCTCCGTCCTCAGGCCGGTCCCCTTGCGCAGGGCAGCCGCCATCACCTCCCCGGTATGGAGCGCGCCCTTCATCAGGGCCGCGACCTCGCAGGCGGCGGCGAGCGCCACCGCCGCCTCGGCCGCCGCGTGGCTGTGGGGGGCGTCGACGATCTCGATCCCGTCGAGGCCGACCCCGACCGATCCCGCCACCGCCCGGATCTTGCCCTCCGGCCCCACCAGCACCGGTTCGATCAGGCCCGCCTCCCAGGCCTTGATCGCCCCGACGAAGGAGACGGCGTCGCAAGGGTGGATCACGGCCATGCGGATCGGGTCGAGCCCCTGACCGCGCTCCGCGACGAGGCCGACGAGGGGGCGGCGGATGCCTGCGAGCGCGGTGGAGGCGGGCCGGGTCATGACGGGCTCCGGGTGCGTGTCTGCCGCGATGCTGTCCTGTCCCGGAGGCGGCGGCGTTGATCCACCGCAACCCAGGGCGGCATCGCTCTCGGACGCCTGTGGGTCCGGAGGAGGCGGGACCCTTGAGGTGGATCAAGGCGCTCCGGGGGCGGCGCGGCAGGATGGCTCCCGTCGGCCGGATCGGCCGGGACGGGCGCGCCGGACGATCCCGGGGCGGCGCGTTCCCGCGGGTCCGGGCGCGGCGCCGCGTGCCGGCGCCCCGCATCCCCGATCGAACCGAGGAGACGGGCGATGGACGACATCACCGTACGCCGGCACGTGCTCGCCGAGTTGCGGAACGCGCCCCTGATCGATGCGGAGCGGATCGGCGTCAGCGTCGAGAACGGCGTCGTGACGCTGACGGGCGATGTCCGGAACTTCGCCGAGAAATGCATCGCCGAGCGCGTCGCCTTCCGGGTTCGCGGCGTGCGCACCGTGCTCGGGCGGATCGAGGTCCGCTACCCGGAGGCGCCCGAGATCGGCGACGAGGCGCTGGCCCTGCGGATCGGGCGCGCGATGTCCGGCCTCATCGGAGATCCCGCCGGCGGAACGAGGCGCGCGACCGGGCTCGGGAGGCCGTCATGACACTCTCCAACATCGTCGTCTCGCTCGACCTCGGGGACGCGGCGACCGACCGTGTCCGGCTGGCCGCCGCCCTCGCCGAGCGGTTCGGGGCGACGCTGACGGGCGTGGCCGCGCGCGAGATCCTGGCGCCGATGCTCGCCGACGACACCCTGGCGATCGAGCGGATCTTCGAGGAGGAGGAACGTCTGGCCCGCGAGCAGATCGCGCAGGCCGGGACCCTGTTCGAACGGGCGGCGGGCGCGGCGCCGAGGACGGACTGGCACGCGGCGCTGGCCCCGCCGCTGAGCGTCCTCGTCGAGGGCGCGCGCAGGGCCGACCTCGTGGTCGTCGGCCGCCAGGGGCCGGCGGACGGCGATCCGGGCCTGCTGGCCGTGCCCTCGGGCGCCCTGCTGATGGCGGTCGGCCGGCCGGTGCTCGTGGTCCCGCCGGGCCTCGCGCGCCTCTCGGGCAAGCGGATCGTCGTGGCCTGGAAGGACACGCGCGAGGCGCGCCGGGCCGTGCACGACGCCCTGCCGTTCCTGACCCGGGCCGAGCGGGCCTTCGTGGTGGCCGTCGGGCCGGACGCGCGCCACGAGGGCGCCGAGGGCACGGCCGCCTATCTGGTGGGGCATGGCTGCGAGGCCACCACGCACCTGCTGCCGCGCCCGACCCTCGGCCCCGCCGACGCGCTGCTGCGCTTTTCCGAGCGCGAGGGAGCGGACCTGATCGTGATGGGCGCCTACGGCCACGGCCGCCTGCGCGAGTGGATCTTCGGCGGCGTCACCCGCGAGATGCTGCGCACGACCTCCGTCTGCTGCCTGATGAGCCATTGAGACCGTTTCCGGTCGATCGCTTCGGGTTTGGCCCCCCTCCGTCATCGCGAGGCGGAGCCGAAGCGACCCGGAGCGCGACCTGTCCGGAAGGGACGGAGCCCCGGATTGCTTTCGCTGAGCCTCGCAAGGACGAGGGAAGAGACCGAAGCGATCAAACGGAAATCGTATCAGTGGCTCATCAGGCAGCAGATCGGTGCCCCGGCCTGCAGGTCGCGGGTGACGCCGCCGAAGGCCCATTCGCGCAGGCGGGTGTGGCCGTAGGCGCCCGTGACGACGAGGTCGGCCCCGTGCTCCGAGGCCGCCTCGACCAGCACCGTCCCGACCCGCGCGCCGCCGCTCTCCCGCTGCAGGGCGGTGACGGGGACCGCGTGGGCCTCCAGGAAGCCCAGCACGTCCCGCACCTGTGCCGCCCCGTCGCCCTCGTCGACGGAGACGACGACGACCTGCGCCGCCCGCTTGAGGAAGGGCAGGGCGTCGCGAACGGCCCGGCGCGCCTCCCGGGTGTTCTTCCAACCCACCACGACGTGGCGCGCGTCGCAATGATCGACCTCCGGGGGCACGACGAGGACGGGCCGGCCCAGATGCATCACGGCGTCGCCCGGATCGACCGCGAAGAGCCCGGCGCCGGCCTCGTCCCTGCTCCCGACCACGACGAGGTCGGCCGCGGCGGCCTGGGCGATCAGGAAGGGCAGGGGGAAGTCGAGGTTCGAGCGCCACTCGACCCGGTCGCGCGGCCCGGCCGCCTCCTCGAAGGCCGCGTGCGCGCGCTTGAGATCCTGCAGCACGGCCTCGCTCGAGGCCGACAGGGCGAAGGCGCTGCCGGGCGTCGGGCCCACCGGCGGGACCGCGTAGGCCGGCGTCTCGGCGGCCACGCCGATGAGACGCGCCTGGAAGGCGTCGGCGAGGTGGCCGCTCAGCCGCACGCGGTCGCGCGCCTGCGGGCCGAGATCGACGGCCACCATGATGCTGGCGAAGGTCATGGCACATCTCCGATCTGGAGCGGGACGGCGCCGTGCCCGATCCGCTCGGATCGGGTTCCCCCCGGCCCTCGTTTCGGTGCGCTCCGGCCGCGCGGCGGCGGCCGGGGCCGGTCGTGAGGCGCCTCATACCCAATCCGGTTGGTCCCTTCGGGATGGCGGATCTGGGCTTCGCTCAGGCGCCGCGCGGGCTTGCCGATACGGCTCCCGCTTGGATCGAGCGTGAGCCGGATCAGGAGGCCTTGATCTCGATGCGCTTGGCCTCGGTGGGCTTCACCGCGGCCATGGGCAGCTTCACGGTCAGGACGCCCTTGTCGATGCTCGCCTCGATGTCCTCCGCCTTGATGCCCGCGGGCAGTTCCAGGCTGCGCACGAAGGCGCCGTAGGAGCGCTCGGTGATCCTGCGGGAATCCTTGGACCCGCTCTCCTGCCGCTTCTCGCCGCTGATGATGAGCGTGTCGTCGGCCAGCTCGATCTTGACGTCGTCGCGGGTGAGGCCGGGCAGTTCGGCCGTCACCTCGAGATGTCCGTCCTTCTCGACCACGTCCATGCGCGGCACGGCCATGTCCTGCAGGAGTTGCGGCAGGCCGGAGCGGAGATCGCCGAAGATCGCGTCGGCCCCGCGCTGCAGGGGGAGCATCACGGAGGGGCCGTTGGCCGAGGTTCCGTTGAAGCGGTCGCCGAGGGTGAGGAGAGATCTGAGATTCATGGACCGACTCCCGTCAGGCGGCTCAGCCCGAGCCGCCCGACGATCCTTAGCGCCGGGCCGCCGACCGAGCGTTGAGCTGGATCAAGCGCGCGCCGCCACGGTTCTCGACCACGGATCGAGCGTCCGTGCAGCGTATTCGATGATGTTCATGCGGGGAGAGAGGGCCGGAACATTGCCGATTCCGCCAAGGTTTCGGCGTCATACGCCCGCGCCGCAGATGGAAACCGGGGCTCGGGAGTCGTTGTCCGGACCGGGAGACCCGAACCCATGCATCGCCGTGACTTTCTGACGACCCTGCTGACCGCGACGGCGGCGCTGGCCGTCACCCGCACCGCCCTGGCCCAGCCGGGGCCGGGCGGCACCGTTCCGACGCCCGTCTACCTCGCCATGGCGACGAAGGGCGGCCTGTTCCTCGAGAACACGGCGCGCGACGCCCACGCCAAGACCCGCAACCCGCGGGTGAAGGCGTTCAGCCGGGCCGAGGTCACGGAGCAGGTCGATGTCGCGCGCAAGCTCGACCCCTATCTCGGCGCGGCCGGACCGATGGCGGCCGGGGCGCCTCCCGGACCGGGCGGGCTCGTCGGCGGCTTGGTGGCCGCGCCGCTCGCCGTCGCGGGAGCGACCGTGGGGGCCGTGGGCGGTGTGGTCGGCGGCGTGCTCGGCGCGCCTCCGCCCGGCGGCATGACCACGGACGAGCAGAAGGCGCAGATCCTCTCGCGGCTCTCCGGCATGCCGGGCGGCCCCGAATACGACGCCATGTTCGTCAACGCCTCGCTCCAGGGACACCAGGAGGCGCTCGCCATCCACGGCTCCTACGCGCAGGCCGGCGAGGACCCCGGGCTGCGCCGCATCGCGGCGAGCACGATCCCGCTGATCCGGCGGCACATCGCGCAGCTCTCGCGGATGCAGGCGACGATGGGCGGCGGCCGCGAGGGCTGAGCCCGCGCGGGCGCGACCGGCCGGGCTACGGGCCTCAGACCTCCGTCGCCCGGCGCGCATGACGCTCCGGATGCTGCTCGGGCAGCATCCGGTCGAGCAGGCCGTCCCGGCGGATCGCGACGTGCCACGCGGTGCTGGCGACGTGCAGCAACACCAGCGCGTAGACCGCCCATTGCCCGGCCAGATGCATCGACTGGAAGAGGGTGCGCAGCCCCTCGTTCTTCTCGAAACCGGGAATGGGGAAAAGGTAGAAGAACTGCGTCGTGCTGCCGTTGAAGGCGCTGAGCAGGAAGCCGCTCACTGGCATGAGCAGGAATACCGCGTAGAGCAGCCAGTGGCTCACCCGTCCGATCAGGGCGAGCCCCGCCGGCACGTTCGCCTCCGGCGGGGGCGGGTTGAAGGCGCGCCACAGCAGGCGCGCCACCACCAGCGCGAAGATCGTGATCCCGACCGACTTGTGGAACTGGAACAGGACCGGCTTGGCCGCCGCGTCCCGGGCGAGGCTCGTGGCCACCCAGGCCAGCGGCAGCACGGCGAGGACGAGGGCCGAGGTCAGCCAGTGCAGCGCCTGCGCCGTGCGGGTGTAGCGCGGCAGAGCGGAGGCCGGAGCGGCTCCGGGGGCGGTGGTCGTGGCCATGTCGGATGTCTCCCGTCGGTTCAGGAGATTTAACTCGTACAAGGCTTGGTTGCTTCGACCTTGCGCGAGATCACATTTCGCAACGCGTCACGGCGGCCCCGTCACCGTGGACGCAAGCCGCGGCGCAAACGATCTGTCTGCGCCTTGCCGCCGGGCAAGACCGGGCAAGACCGACCGGGCAAGACGGCCCGGCCGCCCTGATTGCGCCGCTCAGATCGCTGCGGCCGGGTCGCGCTCCTCGGCGTCGTCCGCCGGGGGTGTTCGGTCGCGGCGGGGGCGGCGCTCCATCAGGGCGCGGCCCAATGCGCGCAGCGGCGCCGTGAGGCGGCGGGCGTCGTCGGCACGCTCCATGAACGTCTCGCCGCGGCGGATCTCGCGGTCGAGCGTGGCCATGGTGCGGGCGAGCGCCGGATCCTCGTCCTCCAGCCAGACCTCGACGGTGCGGGCGAAGGCGATCACCGTACCCTGGATCTTGAGCCGGCCGAGCGGCCCCTCCGTGTCGATGCCGGCCGCCGCCAGCATGTAGCGGTGGGAATTGAGGGCAACGCCGTTGAGCGCCAGCATCGACAGGGGATCGCCGCGCAGGGCGAAGGCGATGCGCCGCAGGGCCGGCTTGTAGGGCGTCATCGCGTCGAGGCGGCGCATCAGCACGTCGAACAGGCGCTCGCGGGCCGGCTCGTCGGCAAGGTCGCTGCTGTCGGCCTCCAGCACGGCGCGGTCGATGATCCGCGACAGGCCGCCGAGCACGGCGCCCTTCGACGGGAACAGCTCGCGCAGTTCGGCAAGACTCAGGCCCGCCTCCCGGGCGATGTCGCCGACCTCGATGTCGTTCCAGGGCTGCTCGGCGGCCAGCCGCATCAGCGCCTCGACCGCGGCCTCGCGCGGGTTGGGCTTGCCCTTGCCCGCCGTCGAAGAGGCGGACTTGCCCGTGTCCGACTTGCCCGTGTCGGACTTGCCCGACCCATTCTTGGCCGCGTCGGGCTTGCTGGTGTCGGACTTGCCGGTGTCGGACTCGCCGCCGGATGTGGGCTCGGGGGCCGCTTCCATGATCCGTGCTCCGTGTTCGGTTCCCCCTTCATGTAGGGGCCGGGCGGCGGGCTTGAACCCGCGGCCGATCGCATCGCTCCCCGGAGGCGCGCCGCGCGGGCTCAGCCGGACAGTTCGCCCGCCCGGCGCCGGGCCGCCGCGACGGCCTCGCGCATGAGGCCGGGCAGGCCGCCCTCGCGCATCAGCACGTCGAGCGCCGCCGCCGTGGTGCCGCCCGGCGAGGTCACGTCCCGGCGCAGCTGCCCGGCCTCGCGGGCATCGGCGTCGAGCAGGGCGCCGGCCCCCGCCACGGTGGCGCGGGCGAGCTGCGCGGACAGCGCCGGCGGCAGACCCGCCGCCACGCCCGCCTCGGCCAGCGCCTCGGCCAGCAGGAAGACGTAGGCCGGCCCCGAGCCCGAGACCGCGGTCACCGCGTCGATCAAGGCCTCGTCCTCGAGCCAGGCGACGAGGCCGGAACGGGCCAGCAGCGCCTGCGCGCCGGCCCGCGCGGACGCCCCGACCTCGGGGCTGCCGACGGCGCCGGTCGCGCCCCGGCCGATGCTGGCGGGCAGGTTGGGCATGGCGCGCACCACCGCGCGGGCGCCCGGCAGGCGGCGCTTGAGGTCGGCGATGGTCTTGCCGGCGAGAATCGAGACGACGAGGGTGTCCGGGCCGATCCAGGCGCCCAGCGCGGCGGCCGCCTCGTCCAGCGCCTGCGGCTTGATGCCGAGCACCAGCGCGCCGGCCGGGCTCGCCGTCGCAGGATTGAGGCGCAAGGCCCGCTCGGCGCAGAGCGCGGCGATCTCGGGGGAGGGGTGCGGATCGACGATGCTCACCGCGGCGGGATCGAGCCCGCCCGCGAGCCAGCCCCGCAGCAGGGCCGAGCCCATCTTGCCGGCGCCGGCCAGCACCAGGGGCGTGGGGAAGGCGGCCTCGGGTTCGAGGCCGGGGGCGGGCGGGGCGTAATCCTGCGTCATGGCCCCTCGATCCCATCGCGAGCGCGCGGGATCAAGGGTGCTTCGAGAACGGTCTCGGGGCCGGGGTCAGGCCTCGCCCTCGGTCTCGAACAGCACCGCGTCCAGGGCCTCGCGGGCGCTCCGGCCGGCCCAGAGCACGAACTGGAACGCCTGGAAGTAGCGCTCGCAGGCATCGGTGGCCGTCTTCATCATCATGGCGCACTGCCCCTGCGTCGGAGCGATGCCGTCGGTGAGCAGGAGCGAGTGGCGGAACATCACCACGCTGTCGGACGACCACAGGTCGAAATGGCCGATCCAGAGCTGCTCGTTGACGAGGGAGACGAGCCGCAGGATCTCGGCCCGGCGCCGCTCCGGCACCTTCAGGTCGAAGGCGGCGGCCACGTGCAGCGCCTCGACCTCCTCGATCCACGTGAAGGCGACGTGGTACTCGGCCCAGCGCCCCGCCACCGAGACGGACATCTCGTCGGTCTCGATCCGGTCGAAGATCCAGTCGCGCAGCGAGGCGAGGCGCTCGACGACGTCGATGGGGTGCTCGGGCCGGTCGGTGTCTTCGATGAGGCTGAGCTGGGTCATGGCGATCCAAGTTGTCGGTCCGGTCGAGCGCATCGATCGGGCCGGCGGGCAAAGCAGGGCCGTGACGGGGTTTGCGGCAAACCCCGTCGAGCTCCGTCCTGCGGAGGGTTTCCATCAGATTTCACGGGCCCGGGGTTCGGTTCCACCTGTCCACCGGGGCGAATCAACTTCGCTCCGTTTATAGCCCGCGGCCCCCGCGGGCTTCAAAGCGTCGTCCCGGCATCAGCGGTGGGCAACGCGACTATCCACCGCTGCTTCCTGTGCAAAGAAATCCGGATTCCGCGTTTTCCCTCAGGGTGAGTCTTCGATGACTACCCGGCGACGTCGCGCCGCTGCTCAGACCGATTCCGTGCTGCCGGCGCCCCCCGCCTCGGCCCCGAGCCGGGCCTCCAGGGCGCTGACCCGGGCGGCCAGGGCGTCGTTCTGGCTGCGCAGGGCGGCCACGAGGTCGCGCAGCACGTCGACCTCCTCGCGGGTCGCCACGTCCATGTCGCGGATCAGGCGCTCGACCTGTCCCTTGAACATCGTCTCGGCCTCGCGGCGCACCCCCTGTGCCGCCCCGGCGGCGTCGGTGAACAGGCGGGCGACGTCGTCGAAAAGGCGGTTCGAGCTCTGCATGGGGGTCTCCTTCGGGTCTCCTCCCGCGCCCGAACCGGTCGAGCACGTCGTCCCGACATAAGAATCGGCGCCTGCCAGGGCAATCGAGCGACTTCCCGCCGGATCGGATTGTTACCGAGCATGTCCCGGGGCGCATGGGAAACGGGCGCTTACAATCGCGCGCCGCGCCCGTGCTTTCGGCCGGGGTGCGAGCGGGCGTAAGACTGTCGTGTCATGACCACGAACCTGCCGACGCCCCACATCCTCGTCGTCGAGGACGACCGCGAGATCAGCGCGCTGGTGGCGCGCTACCTGCGCGCCAACGACTGCCGGGTGAGTCTGGCCGGCGACGGGCGCGAGATGGACCGGGTGCTGGCCGATGCGCGGGTCGATCTCATCGTGCTCGACCTGATGCTGCCCGGCGAGGACGGCCTGAGCCTGTGCCGACGCCTGCGGGCCTCCTCGCAGGTCCCGATCCTGATGCTCACGGCGAAGTCGGAAGAGATCGACCGGATCGTCGGGCTCGAGATCGGCGCCGACGATTATCTCGGCAAGCCGTTCAACCCGCGCGAACTCCTGGCCCGCATCCGGGCGATCCTGCGGCGCAAGGGCGCCGAGCCGCAGGACGGGGACGGCGTGCGCCGCTTTCACTTCGCCGGCTGGACCCTCGACGTGGGCCTGCGGCAGGTGCTGAGCCCGGAAGGGGCGCGCATCGCCGTCACGGGGGCCGAGTTCGACCTGCTGCACGCGCTGTGCCTGCGCCCGGGCCGGGTGCTCTCCCGCGACCAGCTCCTCGACCTGACCCAGGGGCGGGCGGCCGGGCCGTTCGAGCGCAGCATCGACGTGCTGGTCTCGCGCATCCGCCAGAAGATCGAGCGCGACCCGCGCAACCCCGAGATCATCCGCACCATCCGCTCGGGCGGATACCTGTTCGCGCCGGAGATCGGCCGCTCATGAGCCCCGCACGAACCGCGCCCGAGCCAGCCGCCGGCGACGCCCCCGCGCGGCGCCGATCCGGGCCGCGCCTGCCCAGGCTCCGCACCCCGTGGCTCCGCACGCCCTGGCCGCGCCCGAAAAAGGCCGCCGGGCAGATCGCCCTCCTCGTGGTCGCGGCCCTGCTCGTCGCGCACGTTCTCGCGGCGGTCGCGGTGCTGGCCCTGCGCGAGCCCTGGCGGCCGGACGAGCGGCCGGGCGTCGCCGCCACCCGCCTCTCCACGGTGGCGCGCCTGCTCGACGCCGCCGAGCCGGACCAGCGCGAGGGCATCCTCCGGGCCGCCGCCCGCAGCCTGCCGACCCTGCGCCTCGCGCCCTGGGACGGCAGCGCGCCGCCGGCCGGGGCGAAGGCGGAGGAGCCGATCGAGCGTCACCCCCTGATCGAGCGCCTGCGCGACGGCTTCGGGCGCGCGCTGCCGGTGACCGACCTCGCCCCCGGCCGCAACCGCAGCGAGACCGGCCTCCAGATCGGGATCGCCACGCCCGCGGGCGCGCGGCTGCGGGCGGTCCTGCCGGACGATCACCCGCGCCCGCCGACGGAAGGGGTGATCATCTTCACCCTCGCCTTCCTGGGGCTCAGCCTCACGCTGCTCTCGTTCTGGGCCACGCGGGCGCTCACCGCGCCGCTGGCCGGGCTGGCGGCCGCCGCGGAGGCCTTCGGCACGGCCGAGGAGCCGCCGCCGCTTCCGAAGCGCGGACCGGAGGAGGTGCTGGCGCTGGCCCGCGCCCTCGACCGGATGCGCGCCCGCGTGCTGCGGCTGCTCGACGACCGCACGCAGATGCTCGCCGCGATCAGCCACGACCTGCGCACCCCGATCACCCGCCTGCGGCTGCGGGCCGAGTTCATCGAGGACGAGCGCGCCCGGGAGATGACCCTGCGCGACCTCGACCAGATGAACGGCCTCGTGGAATCCGCGCTCTCCTATGTTCGGGACGGGCAGGGGGCCAAGCCCGATTCCGAGACCTCGCTGATCGACCTCGCCTCGGTGGTGCAGACGGTCTGCGACGGATTCAGCGACATCGGGGCGGCGGTGAGCCTGGAGCGCAGCCGCCACGTGCTCGTGCGCGGGCGGCCCGACGACCTGCAGCGGGCGATCACCAACCTCGTGGACAACGCCGTGAAGTATGGCGGCGGCGCCCGGCTCTCCATGGAGCCGGCCGGGCAGGGGAGCGACGTGGCGGTGGAGGTGGTGGATGACGGGCCGGGCATCCCCGACGCCGAGCGCAGCGCCATGCTCCAGCCCTTCGTGCGCGGCGACCGTGCCCGCAACCTCGACGGGGCGACCGGCTTCGGCCTCGGCCTCTCGATCGTGCTCGCCATCGTCGAGGGCCATGGCGGCCGCCTGCGCCTGCAGAACCGGCCGGGCGGCGGCCTCTGCGCCCGCATCGAACTGCCGCTGGCCAGTTCGGAGCGCCCGGGCAGGGCGGATCGCTCCGGCAGGACCGGGCGCGCGGCCTCCTGAAGCTCCGCGTCCGGCCGGCGCTGCGTGCGCGACGACGCGGGCGCCTCGGAACGCCCTTCAGAACTCCATGTCGAGTTCCTCGATCTCCTCCGGCTCCGCCTCGGCCAGCGCCGCCCACTCGTTCATCAGGTCCCAGGCCAGGATCGTGTCGCGGTAGGTCGCGGCGGTGAAGGGGAGGGGCACGTCGTAGGTGCGGAAGCGCGTGCAGACGGGGGCGTACATCGCGTCCGCCAGCGTCGGCCGCGCGCCGAACAGGTAGGGCCCGCCGGAGCGCGACAGGCAATCCTCGAAGATCGCGCAGATGCGCTCGATGTCGCCCTTGGCGCCGTTGAAGATGCGGAAGCCGCGATGGAGGCTGCGCAGGTTCATCGGCAGGGCCGAGCGCAGGTTGACGAAGCCGCCATGCATCTCCCCGCAGACCGCCCGGCAGCGGGCGCGCTCCGCCGGCGCCTCGGGCAGGAGAGCCGCCTCCGGGCGGATCTCGTTGAGGTACTCGGCGATGGCGAGCACGTCCCACACCACGATGGCGCCGTGCTCCAGCCGCGGCACCAGGAAGGAGGGCGAGAGGTGGAGCAGTTCCGCCCGGGTCGAGGCGTCCGAGCCCGGCAGCACCTCGACCGCGAGGTCGAGCCCCGCCATCCGGCAGAGCAGCCAGCCGCGCAGAGACCAGGAAGAATAATTCCGGCTGGAGATCGTCAGCGTTGCCTCGGCCATGCCCTTCCTCCGGAGATCCGCCCGCCGGCGATGCGGCCGGAAGGGCGATCCAGGACTCGATTCAAGACTCGTGCCGGGTGCGCCGCGGGCCGGCGATAGAATTCTTCCACCCCGAGGCCCCCATGAAAAGTGATGCATCCACATCACAAGGGCGCCGTATGTACTTTTGATAGGTTGCGCCCAATCCTGAACGGCTTAGCCTGTTCAACCCGGGATCGCGGCGTGAGGGCGGCCGACGCGGTCCGGGGAAGCAAGGCGGACGAAGCCGGGCCCGTCCCGGACGTTCGCGAGAGGATGATGCGTGCAGGAGACTGTGCGCGGGAGTTGCGCCCGATGCTGTATCAAGCCTTCGATGTCCAGTCGGACATCGCCCGGCAGACCCGCCAATGGGGCCGCATCCTGCACGATGCTGCAACTCCCTGGATGCGCACGCCCTGGCACGACACCGCCAAGTGGTGGTCGGCGGGCGCGCGCATGATGATGCGCGCCGGGCTCACCTTCGCCCGTCCCGCCTACGGCATCCACGCGGTGCGGGTCGGCAACCGCGACGTGCCGGTGATCGAGGAGCCGGTGCTCGCGACACCCTTCGGCACGCTGCTGCGCTTCCGCAAGGACATCGACAGCCCCCAGCCCAAGGTGCTGGTGCTCGCTCCGCTCTCGGGCCACTTCGCCACGCTCCTGCGCGGCACCGTGCGCACGCTCCTGCCCGATCACGACGTCTACATCACCGACTGGCACAACGCCCGGGACGTGCCGCTCTCGGCCGGGCGCTTCGGCTTCGACGACTACGTCGATCACGTCGTGCGCTTCCTCGAGACGATCGGCGAGGGCGCCCACCTCATGGCCGTGTGCCAGCCCGCGGTGCAGGCGCTCGCCGCCACCGCGCTGATGGCGCACACGAAGAACCCGGCCCAGCCCCGCAGCATGACGCTGATGGCCGGCCCGGTGGATTGCCGCGTCAGCCCGACCTCGGTGAACGCGCTCGCCAATTCCAAGCCGATCGAGTGGTTCGAGCAGAACCTGATCGCCACGGTGCCGGGCCGCCACAAGGGCGCGGGGCGGCGGGTCTATCCGGGCTTCATGCAGGTGACCGCCTTCGTCTCGATGAACGCCAAGCGCCATTCGGACGCCCATTCCGACCTGTTCTGGCACTACGTCTCGGGCGATACGGAGCGGGCGCGGGCGGTCGAGAGCTTCTACGACGAATATTTCGCCGTCCTCGATCTCACCGCCGAGTTCTACCTCGAGACCGTCAAGACGGTGTTCCAGGACTACACCCTGGCGCGCAACGAACTCACCTATCGCGGCGAGCGGATCGACATGGGCGCGATCCGCCGCACGGCCCTGATGACGGTCGAGGGCGAGCGCGACGACATCTGCGCGGTCGGCCAGACCATGGCCGCCCACGATCTCTGCTCGGGGCTGCCGCCGCACATGAAGAGCCACCACCTTCAAGCCGGGGTGGGCCATTACGGCGTGTTCTCGGGCCGCAAGTGGGAGGCGCTGACCTACCCGCTGGTGCGCAACTTCATCGCCTCGCACGCCTGAAGCGACCCCTCTCCGTCCTTGCGCGGCCCAGCCGAACACGCGCGGGCGCGACCTTTCCGGACAGCACCGCGCCCTGGATCGCCCCGGCTTCGCCTCGCGATGCCGGGGTGGAATCCGCGGCGGCCAGCCGGGCACCGCCCGGTCCAAGGCCGGCAGGGCGCTTTCGAGAGGCTTTCGCGCACTTCCAACCCGGGCGCGCTTCGTGTATGCCGCGCGCTCAGGTGCAATTCTTTCGCACCGATTCGGCTGCCGTCGCGACGCCTCCCCCGGAATGCAGCCCGGGGATCGGGGCGCCTGACGGCTTTTTCCCGGTTCTGCCGGGGATCCGGGGCCGGTGCGGTTCGAAACAACAGATCCAGGGGTTGATTCCGTTGCAGGTACTCGTTCGCGACAACAACGTCGATCAGGCGCTCCGCGTCCTCAAGAAGAAGATGCAGCGCGAGGGCATCTTCCGCGAGATGAAGCAGCGCAAGGCCTACGAGAAGCCCTCCGTGCGCAAGGCTCGTGAGAAGGCCGAGGCCGTCCGCCGCGCCCGCAAGCAGGCCCGCAAGACCGCGATCCGCGAGGGCCTGATCGCCGCTCCGAAGCCGAAGCCCCGTACCGGCGCCCCGCGCCGCCCCGGCGCCCCGAGCTTCTCGCAGGCCGCTCCCGCCGCCGCTCCGGCGCCCGCCGCCTCCTGATTTCCGCGCCGGCCGCCCTTTCGGCGGCCCGCAGCGTCGGATACGAAAAGGCCCCGCCGGTTCGACCGGGCGGGGCCTTGTCGTTGGCTGGGCAGGGCGCCGCGTCGTCAGGCCGCCCGGGCGGTGAGCGTCGCGCGCTCGGCCTGCCGCAGCAATTCCAGCGGAAGCCAGGGCTTGCGCATGTAGACGGCGTGCGGCGGGATCTCCCCATTCCGCGCCTCGCGCGCCTCCGAGGTCACGACGAGCCGGACGTCCGGCCAGCGATCCTCCACCGTCCGCGCCAGCGCCGCGCCGTCCATCACCCCCGAGAGATGCGTGTCGGCGATCACCATCGCGACGGTGACGTCGTCGCGTTCGAGGATCGCGAGCGCGTCCTCGGCGCTCGAACAGGCGATGACGTCGAGATCGGTCTCCTCGATCAGGGCGGTCGCGAGGTCGCGGGCGGCCTCGTCATCCTCCACGACGAGCGCGACCGGGCTGTCGGCGGTTCGGGCGTGAGCCATGATGTCTCCCTGATGCTGTGCGAACGGGTCGAGAGCAGCCGCCCGGCAAGGGGCGCGCGGCGGCGGAATCGGCGGTGGCCGATCGATGCTTTCCCTGCGACAACAAGCGGAGGGATGTTCGGTTCAGGGACAATCGTACCGGATCTCCGGACCACGCCCTTAACGGATCGTTCACTTTGACGATCGAATTGTTACGATCCGGCGACGCGAGGCGGTCTGAACGGACCGAGCCTTGCATCTCCCGCCCCGGACCGCAAAGGAGGCTCTCGTCCCGCCATGTGCCGCTTCCTCGCCTATCTCGGTGAGCCGGTTTTCCTGAACGAGCTGGTTTGCGCGCCGACGCACTCGCTGGTCCACCAGTCGCTGCACGCGGCCGAGGCGAAGACCGAGACCAACGGCGACGGCTTCGGGATCGGCTGGTACGGCGAGCACGCCGAGCCCGGCCTCTACCGCGACATCTGCCCGGCCTGGTCGGACGAGAACCTCGTGAACCTCTGCCGTCAGGTCCGGGCGCGGACCTTCTTCGCGCATGTGCGCGCGGCGACCGGCACGGCCACGACGCGGGCCAACTGCCACCCCTTCGCCCAGGGCCGGCACCTGTTCATGCATAACGGCCAGATCGGCGGCTATCACCGGATCAAGCGGCGCCTGGAGGCGATGATCCCGGACGAGCTGTACGACACCCGCCGCGGCTCGACCGACTCCGAGGCGATCTTCCTGTTGGCGCTGGCCAACGGCCTCGACGCCGATCCCGTCGGCGCCATGGAGGCGACCTGCGCCACCGTGCGCGGCCTGATGCAGGAGGCGCGCATCAGCGAGGCCTTCCGCTTCACCGCCGTGCTCACCGACGGCGAGAGCCTCACCGCCTTCCGCTGGGCCTGCGACGGGCGCCCGCCGAGCCTCTATTATCGCGAGAGCGAGCGCGGCCTCACCGTGGTCTCCGAGCCGATCGACGGCTGCAAGGAGGGCTGGAAAGTGGTGCCCAAGGGCGGAACGCTGCGGGCGAGCCGCGGCACCCGCGCCCGCGTCACCCCACCGCGCGCGGAGCGGGCCGCCGCCTGAGACTTGTCCGGGCGGAGCAACCATGGTCATGGATTCGAAAGGACGAGTCCTTTCGCGGGTGCGGGGCTGAGGCCCTGCACATCGGCTCCGCCGACGTCAGGGCGCTGCCCTGACGACCCACCAGAGGGCTGAAAGCCCTTTGGAATCCCATGATGATCGAGTTCGAGACGGTCGCGGGCCTGTTCGGCGTGGCCGTGGTGGCGGGTGCCGTCGATGCCATCGCGGGCGGGGGCGGGCTGATGACGCTGCCGGCCCTGCTGCTGGCCGGGCTCGATCCCGTGAGCGCGATCGCCACCAACAAGCTCCAGGGCAGCGCCGGCTCGGTCTCGGCCACGATCGCCTTCGCCCGGCGCGGGCTGATCCGCTGGCGCGAGGCCGGACCCGCCGCGCTCGGCGCCGGCCTCGCCTCGGTGGGCGGCGCGCTCTGCGTCAGCCTGCTGCCGCGCTCCGTCCTCGACGCCCTGGTGCCGCTCATGCTCGTCGGCATCGCGCTCTACTTCGCGACCGCGCGGCGGATGAGCAACGAGGATGCGGCGGCGCGCATCACCCCCGGCCTGTTCGCCCTGACGCTGGCGCCGGCGGTCGGCTTCTACGACGGGGTGTTCGGCCCCGGCGCGGGCTCGTTCTACATGATCGGCTTCGTGACCCTGCTGGGTCTCGGCGTGGTGCGCGCCACCGCCCACACCAAGCTCTCCAACGCCGCGAGCAACCTGGGCAGCCTCGCCCTGTTCACCCTCCAGGGCGCGGTGATCTGGCCCGTCGGGCTCGCCATGGCGGTGGGCGCCTTCCTCGGCGCGCAGGCCGGCTCGGCGCTGGCCGTGCGCCTCGGCGCCCGGCTGATCCGCCCGCTCCTCGTCGTCATCGCCTGCGCGATGGCGCTGCGCCTCCTGTCGAATCCGGCCAACCCGTTGCGTCAGGCCGTGGCCGGGTTCTTTTCATAGGCTCGTCGGCCCTTTACGGGCGGACGCTTCAGCGCGGAATGAAGGCCCAATAGTCGAGATCGAGGATCACCGACGGGTCGTAGCCCTCACCCTGCTTGTCCGGATAGGCGCCGCAAGACTGGTTCTTGGTCGCCACGGTGCGCAGGCGCAGCGCGCCGAGATCGCTGCGGCCGGGCAGTTCGGCCGTCTCCAGCACCTCGGACCAAGCGTAGACCGTATCGCCGGCAAAGAGCGGGGCGACGTGCCGTCCGGCATTGATGCCGCCGATGGCAAACGCGTTGGCGAGCCCGTTGAAGCTCAGCGCTCGGGCGAGCGAGATGACGTGGCCGCCGTAGATCAGGCGCTTGCCGAACTTGGTCTCTTTGGTCGCCACCGCGTCGAAATGGACCTTGGCGGTGTTCTGGAACAGGCGGGTGGCGATCTGGTGCTCGGCCTCCTCGACGGTCATGCCGTCGACGTGATCGATCTTCTCGCCCACCGCGTAATCCGAGAAGCGGTGCGGGCTGCCCGCGAGCGCGGTGTCGTAGGCCGCAGGATCGAGCGGGGGCAGGGCGTGGGCGAGGTCGGCCGGGTTCACAACCTTGGCGAGGCTCGGCACGTGCTCCTCGGCGATCTTGGCCTCCGGGGCGCGCTTGCGCACGAGAACCCAGCGGCAATAGCTCAGCACGGTCCGGCCCGAGGCGTCGGAGCCGGTGGAGCGCACGTAGACCACGCCGGTCTGGCGGTTGGAGCTCTCCTTGAGGCCGATCACCTCGGAGACGGTGGAGAGCGTCTCGCCGGGATAGACCGGACGGTGGAAGCCGCCCTCGGCATAGCCCAGATTGGCCAGCGCGTTGAGCGAGACGTCCGGCACGGTCTTGCCGAACACGACGTGGAAGGTGAGCAGGTCGTCGAGCGGGCTCGCGGGATAGCCGATGGCCTTGGCGAAGGCGTCCGAGGACTGCACGGCGAAGCGCGGGCCGTAGAGGGCGGTGTAGAGCGCGACATCGCCCGTGGTGACGGTGCGGGGCGTGGCGTGGCGGATGGTTTCGCCGAGGCGGAAATCCTCGAAGAAGCGGCCCGGATTGGTCTTCATGGCTTGCGCGTCGCTCCCGTCACGGCTCTTCCTGGCCGGGGCGCCCATCCTGAATACGATATTCAGTCGAGGCCCTAACGTCCTGATTTGTCACCGGCTTTTCGGACGGGTCGGTGACCTTTCGAGAAGCCGGTGCGCCTCCGCCTTAGCAACGGGGCCGGCCCGCGCGCAATGCCGCGTGCCGCGCCCCGCCGTCAGAGGGCGATCTGGATGTAGAGGTCGGTGACGAGCTTCTGCACGAAGAGCAGCAGCAGGATCAGGATGATCGGGGAGATGTCGACGCCGCCGAGATTGGGCAGCAGGTTGCGGATCGGCCGCAGCACCGGCTCGGTGACGCGATAGAGGAACTCGCCGATCTGCGACACGATCGGATTGCGCACGTTGACCACGTTGAAGGCCACGAGCCAGCTCAGCACGGCGCTCGCGATGAGGACGTAGATGTAGAGCTGGATGATGGTGTTGAAGAGCCAGAGCAGGGCGTTCATGCGGGGGGTATCGGTCCTCGTCGCCCCGCACGTGCTCCGAGCGTCGGGACGCGGGCGCGGCGGGAAATTTCCGGAATTGACAGGCCGAAGCGGACAAGCCTACAAGGCCCTCGCCTCGGACGGGGCTGTAGCTCAGATGGGAGAGCGCCGCAATCGCACTGCGGAGGTCAGGGGTTCGATTCCCCTCAGCTCCACCACCAACTTTCGCTTGAAAATTGGTGTGTGGCATCAAGGACTTGGGGAGTGGTAGCTCCCGGAAAAATCCCAATTCCTCCCACGCTTCCGTTTCGCTAAATCCTAGGCGCGGTCCGGTTTTCGACAGGATATCCACAACACCCCCGCGCGGCGACGGCGGGCAAGCCTTGCTGTGCCTGACCCACGCCGTGCGCGTCGGTAGAGGGCGCGCCGGCCGGTGAATGTCGAAGCCTGCGCCGCCTTGGCGGGACCGCCGCCGTCCGGACCGGATGCTCCGAGGATTCCGAGCGGCGGGGGCTACAAGGCCGCGCCGAGCCCGATGCGGAGGCGGTACTGCCACGTCAGCGAGAGGCAGACGCCTTCGAGGCTGGCCCAGATGTGGGCCGCATCCACGCCGAGCTGGAACAGGTTGCGCTGGAAGACCGCGCGGGTGTCCCGCGGGATCTCGAAGCTGTTCTCCGCCATGCCGGGCGGCGTCCACGCCGAGGCCGGATCGGGGTGGGCCGAGAACAGGCCCTTCTGGCTCGCGATGCGGGGCGCCAGGGCGGAGGGCAGCAGGAAGCCGACCTCGGCGATCTCGAAGGGGCCGGGACCCCGCTCGGGGTCGATCATGGAACTGCCGCCCAGCGGGTGCGCGTACACGATGGCGTCCTCGTTCGCGGGCTGGCTGGCAACGGCGAAGAAGCAGGCGATGAGCGGATTGGTCGTCCAGTCGAGCAAGCGGGTCGGGAGACCGTAATGCTGACCCAGCGCCAGCCAGTCCCAATCCGTCGCCCCGGGCATCGCGACGTGCAGCCTGGCCTCGCGCTTGAAATCCTGGAACAGTTGCCGTTCGTGGCGCGGGTCGAACTCGGCGCCCCGGCCGGCGCTGGGCTTGCACTCGAAGGCCTTCGACGCGCAGCCGCGGAACACCCATCGTGAGTTCATGCGTGCCGCCAGGAAGGCGTGGAACGCCTGCCAGCGCTCCTGCACCGGACCGCCCTCTCCATCGCCGGACCCCAATGGTCCGGGCGGGGACGGCGTGCGCTCAGGCGCCCGCAGGCGCGCCGGGGCGGGCGGAAACCGAGGCGGCCTCAACGGGTGCCCTCCCGGCCGCCGATCACCGAAGGCATGCCATACACGTCCGGTAGAGCGCCGTGGCGAGATCGTGCGTCACCTCGCAGCCGCTTCCCGAGAACATCGTCAAATCCCCGCCGGAGGCCGTCTCGGCGAGCAGCACCACCGGCATGCCGTTGGCTTGCGCGTAGCCGACGTGAAGGTTCGTCCCGAGGTCGGCGACGTCGCCCAGGGCGAGGAGGGCCGAATGGGGCACGCGGGGCCGGGGCGGCCAATGCGCTCGCGTGGGTGAGCGGGGGCCGTCGTCCGCGAACGCCGTCTCCGTCCTGAACCCGAGCGCGTCGAGGTAAGCGGCCGCCTCGTCGAAGAGCCATCTTTGGGCCATGGTCCGGCGCGGTCCGGACAGGTAGACCCGGCAACCCGACGCGGGGCGCCCGGGCACCGCCTCCATCCCTTCGAGCTCGTCCGGCGGAGGCAGCGGCAACCGAGCCCCGTCGTTGAACCACGCCACGCAGCGGGACGCGAGGTCGGCCGCCCCCACGGCGTCGAAGCCACGCTCGCCCCAATAGTGCGCGAAGGCCGCGCAGAAGACGTCGCCGGCCCCGATCCTGAACCAGCGGCGGGCGGCGTACGCCGGCACCGGGATGCCGGGGGCGTCGCCCCGGTACACCGTGGCACCGCCGAACGCGTGGCGCGACACGACGAGCGTGGCGCCCTCGCGGGCCATGACGCCGGTCGCGGCGTCGCGCGGGTCCGGGAGCGGACCGAGCCGGACCAAGTCGGCATCCTGCACCACGTAGGCGAGTTGCTCCGTCGCCCGCGAGCCGGAACGCACGAAGGAGGACGCGGGGTCGGCGGAGCGTGGGTCGTAGACCGCCCGGCCGGCCGTGAGCCGGGCCGTGCCCTCCAGCATGCCGAACCCGAGCACGACGTCGCCGGTGACGGCCAGGTCGGCGTAGCGCCGGCCGGCCTCGGGAACCCAGCTCTTGCGAAGGGGATGCCAATACTCGAATTCGAGCCGCTCCCCGATGGCGACGATATCCGTCTCGACCTCGAAGGCGGCCATGGTCGCCCGGAGGTCGCCGGCCGACTCGGCGTAAGCATACGTGCTCAGGCGGGTGCCCGGGGACAGCGCGCTCACCGCCATGGCGGCGCGCGCGCCCGAACCGAACAGGCCGGCCCAGGCGGGGAACGCGCAGCTCTCAAAATATGTGCCGCCGACGACGTTCACGTCTCGGCCCTCGTGACCGTAACGGTGCAGCGCGTCGCGCCGACATCCTCGATGAGGGCCTCGAACCGCACCCCCTGGTCGAGGCAGCCGAGCAGGCTCACGAGGCCGCGGAACGCGGCGAGGGCGCCGACGGTCGCCCCGTCGGCGGTGCGGCAGACTGCGGTGCTGGCGCCCGCGCCGGCCACGAGGTCCACCTCCAACACGTCTCCGGCCTGCAGGCCGCGCGTGGCGTCGCGGCGGACACCGATCAGGTCGACCGTGAAGGTCAGGTCGCACTCGTCGGACCCTGTCCGGACCTGTCCCATGCCGTACGGCATGCGGCGGCGTTTGGGTGGGAGCCCTCCGCCCATTCGTCAACCCTCCGCCCGCGCCGCGTCCGGTCGGTCCGGGGCCGCGCGGGATGCCTTCACGTCGGACCGCAGGCCGAACGACCGCAAGGTCTCGCGATGCTTCTCGCATCCGCGGCACTGCCCGCAGGCATATTCCATGACGTGACAGGAGAATGTCGCACCGAGCGCCGAGGCGGGAAGGCCGGACGCCGCGAGAAGGGCCGGCCCGCTCAGGTGCCGTGCGGGCGCCACGACGCGCACCCCACCCTCCTGGAGCCGCATCAGTCGGTCGAGCGTCCGCAGGAATGGGGCGCGTCCGTCGGCGTGGACATCGGTCGCCACCGTTCCGATGAGGATCTCCGACAGGCCTTCCGCGACGAAGCGCATGCCTGCGAGGGTGACCAGGATCTGGTTGCGGTAGGGCCACCATTCGGGGGCACGCGCGAGCGCGGCGGGCTCCCCGCCGGCCAGGGGCCCGAGGCCAAGCCCGGACAGGTCGACCTGAAGCGTTTCGAGCCGCAGCCCGAACTCGGCCGCGATGGACGTCGCAGCCGCCCTTTCGCCCGCCGCCGGCCGCTGGCCGTAATCGACGAACAGGCAGGCGTCCGGCCTCTGCCACCAAGCGAGGGCGGTCGAATCGAGGCCGCCGGAAAACAGCAGAACCCTCATCGCAGCGAGGCCCACACGACCCGATAGAGGGCGGAGGCGAAATCGTCGACGACCTCGCAGCCGGTGCCGGCCAGCATGGTCAGGTGATGCTCGTCGAGGCGTTCGGCCAGCACGACCACTGGGATGCCGCGCGCCCGCGCATGTCCAACCTCGAAGATCGAGCCCGGGTCCGCCCCGTCGAGCAGGGCGAGCACGGCTTGGCAGCCGTCGAGCCCCGCGAGGTCGGCGGTGGCGAGGGCGACGGCGCCGCCCCCCGTGCCCACGTCGTGCAACGGCGAGAAGACAGACGCGCCGAGGGCGTGCAGCCGGTCCCGTGCCTCCTCGACGAGCCAGCGTTGGGCGATGTGGAAGAACGGGGCCGCGAGGTAGACGCGGCCGGGCTCCCCGCCCACGGGTGCGAGCGCCTGGTCGGCGAGGTCGGCGGCCGCGGGCAGCGGCAGCGAGCGCGTGTCGACGAAATGGTGGACCGCGCGCGACGCCAGGTCGGCCGCCGCCGCGGCGTCGAGGCCGCGCTCGCCCCAGTGATGCGCGAAGGCGGCGCTGAAGACGTCGCCCGAGCCGATCTTGAACACGCGGGCGGATCGATAAGCGGGCACCGCGACGGGGTCGCGACCAGGCCGGTGGACGGTCGCGCCCGAGCAGCCACGCTTGACCACGACCACGTCGGCCGCGTGCAGGGCGAGAACGGCCTCGCCTGCGGCCGGCCCCTCCTCGCCCGTCGCCCCCTCCGCCTCCCCCTCGTTCAGGACTACGGCCAGGGCCTCGGCCCGGGACCCGTTGGCGCGGAACGGGACAACGTCGTCGCCCTGCGGGTCGTGGACCGCCCGCTCCGCGGACACGACCGCGTCGCCCTCCACGAAGCCGAAACGCAGCACGACCCGCCCGTCGACCGAGAGGGCCGGGTGTCGCGTCGGCACGGCGGGCCGCAACGTGGCCGGCGACAGGGCATGGAAGTAGCCGAAGCTGATCTCCTCGGCGATGGGCATTACCGTCGCCGTCACCCCGCAGGCGTGCATCGAGCTCTCGACGTCGCGGGCCCAGCCTGCGAAGGCATAGGTGTGAAGGCTGCTGCCCGGCGAGAGCTGCCCGACCGCCGCGGCGGCGCGGCCGCCCGAACCGAACAGCCGGCGCCAGCGCGGGATCTCGCAGATCTCCAGGTAGGACCCTCCGGCGACGATCAACCCAGCACCGGTGCGATGGCGACGCGACAGAGGAGGCGGCCGACCTGCGTCACGGTCGCCGCGTAGCGGTGGTGGGTGCGCAGGCAACCGAGAAGTTCGTCGAGGCCTTCGACGTTCGCCAGCGTGCCGACCACCTGCCCGGCGGGGCGGGTACGGCACACGGCGGTCTCGAACGCACCCGCCCTGTGCAGCGCGACGTCCAGGACGTCGCCGATGCGCACGACGGCGACGACGTCGGCCCGGACCCCGGTCAGTTCGACGTCGTAACTGAGGTCGCAGGGCGAGCCCGTCGGCGCGTTCCCGCCCTCCGATCCGGCGGTCGAGCCCGGCGCTCCCGGCCCTGCACCGGCCGGCGCGACCAGGCGACGGCCCGAACTCTTCTTGCTGCCCCCCGACATCCCGCTTGCCCGGCCACTGGTGAAGGAGACCTGATTTCTTATCGGCCTCCGCCGTCGCCGGTCAAACCGGTCCCCGGCCGATGTTGCGCATCGCCCGCCACATGACGGCATCGACCAGCGACGGCTTCGCGTCCAGGGCCACGCAGAACTGCAGGAAGCGCCGTTCGAGCGCCTCGTAGTCCCGCGGGAGGCGGATCGGCCGCTCGAACAGGCCGATCAGGAGGCCTGCACGGATGATGTGAATGTCGAGGATGGCGACCTCGTCCGAGCCCAGCCAGTTCCGGGTGACCCACGAGGCGGTCTTCGGACCGACGCCGGGCAGGCGCATCAGGTGGCGTCGGAAGGCCAGGGCGTCGCTCGACGGCGGCGGATCGGTCTCGATCAGCGTCAGCGCGTCGGCGAGCCTGCCCGCCCTCTGCTTCGGGAAGCGGTAGCGCACCGACCTTTCGCCGATGCGGACCGGCCTGCGCAGGAGGGCCTCGATCTCATCGGCCCCAGGACGACGGCCAGGCTCGAAGATCCCATCCGCGGCCAGCGCGCGATGGACCGCGTGGTTGACCTCGGCCGTGATGCCGTAGCCCCCGAGCAGACAGAAGCCGATCTCGTGGGCCAGGCTGACCTCCCGCCCCACGAACCCGTCGACCGGCTCGCTGGCCCGACCGACCATGAAAGCCCAGAACGCGGCACTCGGCACCCATTCCGGGCGCCCCCACCGCACCCCCGGCATCAATTCGGCCTCCGGGTCCGCGGGAATCGTCGCGACCGACCGCGGCCTCCCGGACGTCTGAGCCTGCATCCTGCGTGCCTTGATTATTCGTTTCCATTCGATTTTATTGACTTCATGAGCGGAAGCAAGCGGGCGGCTGACGGCGGGGATGCGCATGCGCTGGCGATTGCCCTCGGTCGCGCGCGTCGAGAGCGCGGGCTTACGCAGGCTGCCCTTGCCAAGATCCTCGGCGCGAGCCAGGCGACCGTATCGAAGCTGTTGGCTGGGCAACATAAGCCTAGACCCGGGCTGCATCTCGCCGCGGTTCGGTTCATCGGTGCGCACCCGTCGGAGGATCCCGCGGCTTCCTCGGACCTGACGCGGCGCGTGGAGGCGGCTGCAGGTCAGTCGGTCGCGTTCCGAGCGCTCCTGGAGGCCGCGGTGGGGCTCTTGAATGAAAACGAATAGCCGCTCCGAGCGGTGCGGCAAGGTCGGGGACCGTCGTTCTCGGCGCCGGATGGAACGTGCCCCGGGACCAGGCCGAGGCGGCGCGCCCGGGCGGCGGGACCCGGCGCCTCGATGACGAGCGCGGGTGCCGCCCCCCCGGGCCGGGTCGCTCAAACCAAGGCACCCACGGCGGGCAGGCCCCGACAAGATCGCGGCGCCCGGGCGCCGGCGGCGCTCGGCCCCTTCGGCGTGGGATGACAATGGTCCGGCGTGCGGATACGGCGTCGGCCGAGGTGTTTGCCGACTTCGAACGGATCAGCTCGCCCTCGGCCTGCCCGACGCGACGTCGCCCGGGCTACGCCATCGCCTTCCCATCGGCAGGAGCATTTGTCTCGGGGTGCCCCACGCCTTTCGCATGTTCAAGGCCATGACGGATCTCGGCTTCGCCCAGGGCGAGGCGCTCGCCGTCGGCGGATTGATGGAGATTTCCCGGCATCCCGATACCCGCTTCAACGGCGAGGCTTGCCTCGACCGGCTGTGCGAGGGAGGCTTCGCCGAAGAGACCGCCGAGGCGGTGGCCAGCGCGTTGCGCCACTGCTTCCTGTCGGAAAAGGCCACCGCGCAGTACGAGCGGACCAAGCTGAAGACGGCGCTGGTTCGCGGCGGCATCGCCGCCGCGAAGGCGGACGCGTTCCTGACGACGCTGGAAGGTTCGGTCGTCACGCGCCGCACGGCCGAGGTCAGGCGGCCGGTTCCGCACGCTCCGAGCCCCGGCCGGGTCGTGATGTGCGATTTCACCTACCTCGTGAAGCCGGAGATGCAGAAGGAACGGCGGGCGATCGTCGTGTCCTCGCGCTCGGCCGGCGCCGCCGGGCGCTGCACGGTGGTGCCGGTGAGCAAGAGCCCGCCCCGGGAGAACAACACCCATCATTTCCGGTTCGAGCCGGGCACGTATCCCTTCTTCCACCAGACCGACCCGGTTTGGGCCGTCTGCGACCACATCTACACCGTTTCCTTGGTCCGGCTGTGGCAGGTCAACGTGAACCGCCGCCCGGCGCTGCCGTCCATCTCGCCCGCCGAGCTCGCCGGCATCCGAGCGCTCCTCGGAACCGTGCTAGGCCTCGATCATTGACCCGGCGAGGCGGATATGCGATATCCCTCTCACTTGCTGGAGGCGGGTCACACCGTCTTTTCAGCTGACCGAAGATGCTCGCCATCCGAGGTCGGGGTTTGCCCGCGGGTATTCCCCTCAAACGAAAGCCCCGCTCAGGCGGGGCTTTTTCGTTGGTGGTATGCGCTTCGAACGCACAACGACCGCCGTACACCCAAGCTGCGCTCCCTCCTGGCACACGTCACGGCCCGAGAGGCGAGAGCTTAAGCTTGGCGAGGGCCGGCCCTGCATCCGGGCGTCGGCGCCATCGGCCGACGTGGGCTAGGGCCGATCCGAGGCGGCACCCTGGCAGAACCGAACGAGGTCTGCAGGATCGACATCGTCGGACACGGCCCAGAACCAATCCAACAACTCGGGCAGCCACTGGCGGCCGATGCAGCAGCGCGTGCGTCCGGGCCGACTCAGGTCGAGGCGCGACAGGGTGCCGGCCATGACCAAGCGCCGCTCTCGATGGACCAGGACGTGAAGTTCGGCACCGCTGCACGCGATCCGAACTCGGGTCTCCGGCGTGCCGACGACGAGGGCGATCTCATCGCCGCGCATCGAGTCCTTCGCTCCAAGGGAAGCGGTGCACTCGGCGAGGAACCGAACGAGCTTCGGGCCCGTGAGGCGGGCTTGGCGCGCCGGGAACCGTGCGATGAAGGGTGAGCGCTCGGAATGCGACCGGCGCGGCGGTCCGAAGTTCCGCGGCGAGGTCTCGCCGGCGAACGCGCACCATGGCGCAGCCACTGCCTCCAGCACGGACAACCACTCTCCAACGAGGCAGTACCCGGTCGGCGGCGCCCCATCCCTCGCGGTCAAGGAGGCAACGAGCGTTCCCCGCACGATCAGGCGAAAGGCCCGCGCGCCCGCGGCGGTGACCAGGCCGCGGATGACCATGCCGGGAGCGATCTCGTGCTCGCTCATGGTTCCGTCGGCGGCCCGGCTGCGCGGCGGCGTCACGACCGAGAGCAGGGCGACGAGAGACAGGACGTGCAGGCGACGCGCGTCGCCGAACGAGGTGGTCATGTGCGCTCCGAATTCATGTTTGCGGTGGATGGTCGAACGGGCGGTAGGCCGCGGGCTTGCCGGGTCTCGATCTCCGCCAGCGCCCAGCCTTCTTGCGCGGGGAGCCGATGTGCGCGGCGATGGATTGGCCTTGCCATGGGCGGGCGATCAGACCCGACCCGGCCCGGCGGGATCGGACCTGCCTTTGCTGCGGGGCCTCTTCGCCGACGGGCTGTAATGCGTCCCGTCGAAGTCGACCCAACCGGCCTTGCGAAGCCGCCGCATCGCGGCCAGAAGGGAATTGTCGCGCGCCTCGGTCCGCTCGCCCCCGTCCCAGTCCCTCAGCTGTCCGAGCAGCTCCCGGGATGTCAGGGGCTTGCCTGCGCGCTTGACGAGGTCGTACGCAGCGGCGCTCACCCCCTTGAGCGGGCGGGGGGACCTCTTGGGCCGAGGACCGGCTTGCGGTGCCGCGACCTCCTTGGCGCCGGGCGGCACCTGCTGCGCAGGCTCCGGGGGTGGAGGCGGCGTGACAGCCTCGGCACCGCGCCCGATGGGCGCCAAAGCCAGCCAGTTCGCCAAGGCAGGGGGCACGGCCGCCGTTCCGGACAGGAAGGCGTCGATGACGACGCGCTTGAGCACGGGCTCCGCGTGGAGCCGCCAGTATTCCTCCGCCCGCTCCGCCGCCCAATCCGAGTCGCCCATGGTGCCGTACCTCCGTTGCGCCACACTAACCTCCGACGGTTACACGTCCACATGGATATCTAAGCGGGGTTCGAGGCGACGCGATTTATCCACAGGGAGTTTCGCGTCACGGCGGAGGGATGGCCACAGCGAATTGCAGAGATCCTGGTGGACGTGGGTCGGCCGCCGCCGAGGAGCAGGCGACAACATACCCGACCGCTTCCGCGCTCGGCGACGGAACCGTCGCCCAGGTCGCGGACCAAGTCGCCGCCTGGGCGGCGGCGTTGAAGGGGCAAGGCGCCTTTCCAGCCGGACCTCGTCCTGGCCGGGGCGACCCGACGAAGCTTCCGACGCGGCGTTGCCTTGACCGCTCCGTAGCGAGCTGAATCCATTGGCTCACCGTACGCAGTCCCATGGTCCGCGATGTTCCGCCCGTCCTCGATCTTCTTCGCAAACCGCAAGGTGCACGCCCTGCGCGCGCAACTCGCCAATGTCCGGCAGCCTATCGCCGAGGCGACCGCTCGACAGGTCGTCGCGCTGGCGTGGGGGTGGCAGTCCTGGAGCGAGTTGCTTTCGGCGCTTGAGACGCCCGGCACGCCCACGCCGCTCGACGAGGAACTCGTCGGCCCGGATGCCCGGGCCGGGGCCATGGGCCTCCTCAACACGCGTATCGTGGGACAGCGCAGCAAGAGTTCCAGCTGCGCTCTCCAGACCGTCGTCGGCCTGCCGCCGCCGGTTTGCCTATCGCTGAGCGCCTTCCTGCGCCTGACCGGACGTCATCCCGTCGGCACTTGGCTGACACCTGAAGCATACCGTGAATTGTATGAGGCGTCCGTCGCGCCGAGGCCGGATTGGGCCCTGGATCTCCTGGACCATCAGCGACGGTCGCGGGAGGCGCCGCAGCGGTTTCCGCTTCCGCCGGATCGACCACGCTGATCGAAGGGCTCCGACGTGCCGGTCACGTCGCCCGGGGCGGGCCAGCGGTTTCGGGCGGAACGGTCACGACTTGGATCGAGTGGTCGAGCCATCGCCAGCCCCCCCGCGAGCCGCGGATCGTGGCAAGCTGCCGAGATGGCCGGCCGGTCTGCCGGGTTCCGCTCGCGACCGACCGTACGGGCGTGGCTCATGCGCTGCTATACCCATATCGACGCCTCGCTGGCTTGAGACCTGCGCATGCGTCGTCGGCGAGGACGACGGCATCATCAGCGAAGCCAATATCGCGCGTGCGCGGCGGCGTCGCTGGGTGGCCTCGGCCTGTCGCTGATCGGCTGCGGACAGGAGACGGGCGCTGGCGGGCCGGCCGTGCGGGCGGATGACCGAAGTCGCGGTGTTCCACGTCGTGTGCATGGACGTGCGTCGCGCCCGCGGGGCGATGGCCCATGAGGGCGCACGGGATCACACGGATGCTGCGCACTGGCTGGTTTCGGTAAGCGCTCGGCCGCGGTGCTCCGATTGCTGCGGTTAGCAGACTTGAACACCAATCTAGCGACAAGGCGGCGGCAGCCATGCATCACACGAAACTGCCGAGATGCCGTTCTTCGTTTCGGTTTCCGGGCCCGGGCGTAGGAGGCCAGTTATCTACTGCAGGATCCTGAGGACACATAAACACCCAACATCAAAAAAACGCGCATGTACAGATAGATATCGCAGAGAGCAGACATTTGGGCGACCGGTCTCCGCTGGCTCCCAAGCGGAGGCTCGGGAGCCAGCGGAGACCGTTCGCCCAATTGCGAGATGTCTGCCAAAAATTATTCAAAGATCAATGACATCGGGCGATTTGCGAGGACTTGCGGTCGCCAGAGGCCGACGTGGACGGATCATTGCCGCCAGGAGTGTGGTGCCGAACCGGCCACCTCATTTGGTCAACCCGGCATTCCGGTGCCGAGCACCATTATTCTGCACTGAAGCAACCTAGAGCGAAGAAGGGGGGCCGTTTCGAAGGCGGCCCTTCGGCTTGGCTGCTGAAGCGAAGCACCTGTTCTTCGAGCCCGCCTCGGCCTCGCCGGGGATGCCGACCGCTTCCGGTCGTGTGCCCCACAAGGCGCCTGCCAAACCGACGTTCGCGAGCGCGAGCACCGCCAGAAGGGCATAGGCCAAATCGGGGCCGCCGTAGGTGAGGACCGTGGCCCCCAGCGACGGAGCAAGAGCCTGGGCGATCAGGCTCGGCCGGGCGAGCCGCCCCGCCAGAACCGGGTAGCGTTCCGACCCGAACAGGGCGAGCGGCACCGTGCCTCTCGCGATCGAGTAGATCCCGTTGCCGGCACCGTAGAGCACCAAGGCGATGCCGACCGCAGGAATGCCCACTGCCAGGATTGCCAGCCCGAGCGCCACGAGGGCCATGGCCACGTTTAGCGTCCAGAGCGGGTGGTGCCGCCCCTTATTGGCCATCTCGATAACGCGGGCTCCGACCTGGGACGGCCCGATCAGGGCGCCGTAGGATACGGCGGCGGCAAAGGCCACGCCGCGTGCCTGCAGCAAGGTAATCAGGTGGACCGAGATCAACGTCATCACGGTGCCGCCGAAAACCAACACGCCGGCCATCAGCGCGAAGGCGCGCCGTTCCCGCGAGGTGAGCGGCGCTTCGCCAAGGTGTTTTACGTCCCCGCCGTTAGCCAAGGCAGGCGCCTCAGGGATCAGACCGAGCACCAGGGGAAGCGTGACGAAGAGGTGCAGCCCGGCATAGGCAAGACATGTCGAGCGCCAGCCGACCTGCTCGACGAGAAGGGCCGAGAGCGGCCAGCAGACGGTGCTGGCGAACCCACCCCATAGGGTCAGGGTGGTGATGGCCGGGCGCGCCTCGTCGCCGTAGAGCCGGCCGAGGGTGGCGAAGGCCGGGTCGTAGAGGCCGCAGCCCATCCCGAGCCCAATGACCAGCCAGCCGGACAGGAACACCGGAAGGTTCGGTGCCAGTCCGATCACCAAGTGGCCACCCGCTAGCAGCAAGGCCGCCGATACAAGGACCGGCCGACCCCCGTGCCGGTGGATGGCGATTCCGACCCGGGGCGAGGCGATTGCCGCCACCAGCAGGCCGATGGACAGCCCCCCGACCACCCATGCGAGCGGCCAACCCGTGTCGGCGGCGATGGGCCCCGCCAGCACCGCCGGCAAGTAGAAGGACGAGCCCCAGGCGAGGATCTCCACCACGCCCAGGGCCGAGATGACGACGAGGCGGTTGTGGACCTCAGACCTCACGGGAGGCAGGCTTCAGCGCCGCTGCCTTGCCGGCCGCGCCACGCTCGTACCAGCCCTGCGAGCGGTTCACGATCCATACGACGGAAAGCATGACTGGGACCTCGATGAGGACGCCGACCACGGTGGCCAGCGCCGCGCCCGAGTTGAAGCCGAACAGGCTGATCGCGGCCGCCACCGCGAGCTCGAAGAAGTTCGAGGCGCCAATCAGTGCCGAGGGCCCGGCCACGCAGTGCTGCTCCCCGGCGACCCGGTTCAGGAGGTAGGCCAGCCCCGAGTTCAGGTAAACCTGGATGAGGATGGGGACCGCGAGCAGCCCGATGACCGCGGGCTGGGCCAGGATCTGCTCGCCCTGGAAGCCGAACAGCAGCACCAGGGTCGCCAGAAGTGCGGCGAGCGAGGTGGGCCCGAGCCTGGCGAGCAGCCGGTCGAGGGCGGCCCGCCCGCCGGAGGCCAGGAGGCCACGGCGGATCACTTGCGCGACGACGACCGGGATGACGATGTAGAGCGCCACCGACAACACCAGCGTCCCCCAAGGCACGGTGATGGCCGAGAGCCCGAGAAGCAGGCCAACGATGGGGGCGAAGGCCACCACCATGATGGTGTCGTTGAGCGCCACCTGGCTCAGGGTGAAGTACGGCTCGCCTCGGGTCAGGTTCGACCAGACGAACACCATGGCGGTGCAGGGGGCCGCCGCCAGGATGATGAGCCCGGCGATGTAGCTGTCGACCTGGTCGGCCGGCAGGTAGGGCCGGAACAGGGTGCCGATGAACAGCCAGCCGAGCGCGGCCATCGAGAAGGGCTTCACCGCCCAGTTGATGAACAGCGTCACGCCGATGCCGCGCCAGTGCCGCCCGACGTGGCGCAGCGAGGCGAAGTCGATCTTGAGCAGCATGGGGATGACCATGAGCCAGATCAGGACGGCGACCGGCAGGTTCACCTTGGCGACCTCGGCCGCGCCGACGGCGTGGAAGAAGCCCGGCATGACGTGGCCGAGCGCGATGCCGGCCACGATGCAGAGGGCGACCCAGAGGGTCAGGTAGCGTTCGAAGGTGCTCATGGTGTCCTCAAGCGGTGGCGACGCGGCGGCCGCGCTCGTCGACGACGCGCTCGCCGTCCTCCTTCACGAACTCCCCCTGCTGGTCCGGCAGGAGGTCGAGCACCGCCTCCGACGGCCGGCACAGGCGCACGCCCATCGGGCTCACCACCAACGGACGGTTCAGCAGGACCGGGTGCGCCTCGACCGCGTCGAGGAGCTGCTCGTCGGTCAGCGCCGTGTCGCCGAGGCCGAGCTCGGCGTAGGGCGTGCCCTTCTCGCGCAGGGCGTCCCGGACCGAGAGGCCCGCGCGGGCGAGCAGTTGCTTGAGGAGCGCCCGGCTCGGCGGCGACTTCAGGTACTCGACGACGTGCGGCTCGATGCCGGCATTGCGGATCATCGCCAGCGTGTTGCGGGACGTGCCGCAGGCGGGGTTGTGGTAGATGACGACGTCCATCACGCGACCTCCGGGCGGGCCGAGGTCGCGCCGGCCATCTGGCCGATCTCGCGGACCTTCGACGACAGGGCGACCTGGTCGAGGCTGCCGAGCGGCAGGGCGACGAAGGCCGCGATCCGATTTTTGAGGTAGCGCTGGGCAGTGACGAAGGCGCGCTTGCGCTCCATCTCGGAGCCTTCCGCCGCTGCGGGGTCCTCGATGCCCCAGTGGGCCGTCACCGGCTGGCCCAGCCAGTACGGGCACGTCTCGCCGGCGGCGTTGTCACAGACGGTGAAGACGAAATCCATGACGGGGACTTCGGGACCGGCGAACTCGTCCCACGACTTCGAGCGCAGGCCCTCGGTCGGGTAGTCGCTTTCCCGCAGGACCTGCAGCGCCAGCGGGTGCGGCTCGTCCTTCGGTTGGCTGCCGGCGGAGAAGGCGCGGAAGCGCCCGCCGCCCTCCTTTTTGAGCATGGCCTCGGCCAGAATCGAGCGGGCCGAGTTGCCGGTGCAGAGGAACAGGACGTTGTAGACTGGCTCAGGCATGGAGGGTGTCCCCGGTGGTGCAGTCGCAGGCGGCGAGCGCGGCGACGGCCGGGGCGCACACCTCGGGGTGGCCCTGGCAGCAGTCACGCATGAGGAACTGGACGAGGTCGGACAGGCCGGCGTAGGCGGCGCTGTAGATGACCGACTTGCCCTCGCGCCGGGAGGTGATCAGCCCGGCGTGCGAGAGCTCCTTCAGGTGGAAGGACAGGTTGTTGCCGGCGACGTTCACCGTCTCGGCGAGGACGCCCGCGGCGAGGCCGTTCGGACCGGCGGTGACCAGGGCGCGCACGACCCGGAGCCTATGCTCCTGGCCGAGGGCGGCGAAGGCGGCGAGGGCTTGCCGTTCGTCCATCGAATGACCTACATATCAACTATCGTTGAAACGTAGAGGAGTTAAACGCCTTGAACAAGCCCCAGCAGCCGTTCGCCGACGGGGTGCCGAACCTCTCCGAGGCGCATTTCGAGGTGCCGACCGAGGAACGGATGGCGGCGCCGACGCCGCTCGACCATGCGCCTCGGTTCCTCGTCCTCTACGGGTCGCTCCGGGAGCGTTCGTTCAGCCGCTTCCTGGCCTTCGAGGCGGCACGGCTGCTGGAGGCGATGGGCGGGGAGGTCCGCATATTCCACGCGGACGGGCTACCGCTGCCCGACGACGCGCCCGTCGAACATCCGAAGGTGCAGGAACTCCGGCAGCTCTCGATCTGGTCGGAGGGGCAGGTCTGGGTCAGCCCGGAGCGGCACGGCAACATGACCGGGGTGATGAAGGCCCAGGTCGACTGGCTGCCGCTGAGCGAGGGCTCGGTGCGCCCGACGCAGGGGCGGACGCTTGCGGTGATGCAGGTCTCGGGCGGATCGCAGAGTTTCAATGCGGTCAACAGCATGCGGGTGCTGGGGCGCTGGATGCGGATGATCACCATCCCGAACCAGTCGTCGGTGCCGATGGCCTACAAGGAGTTCGACGATGCCGGCCGCATGAGGCCAGGGCCGCTCTACGACCGGGTAGTGGACGTCTGCGAGGAGCTGATGAAGTTCACTCTCCTGACGCGTGGACGGGCCGACTACCTCGTCGACCGCTACTCCGAGCGTAAGGAGCGCGAGCCCGAGCGCTTCAAGGGCGTCGCCGCCGACATCGGGTTCGTGAAGCGGTAGACGGACCGTTCCCCCGTGGAGCGAGCCTCGGTCCCGGCCTGCGGATTGCGCTGTCAGCCTCCCTTACGGGCGTAGCGGCCCTTGTCCCGCGGCTCGAAACACCGACGGTGGAAGACCCGCACATCCAACTGCCGAGGCTCCTAAGAGGACGGAGGCGCCGTGTGCAAGGAACCGCGGCGGCATCGACGCTTTCCGTTGGTATTCAGCGCAGCCGAGAGGTACCGGCTGCCTGGATCGAGTTTAGCCGCGAAAGTGATTGCATATGGATTGGTACGACCGCCGCGAACCATGGCAGGCCCAGGCCGACGACGCCCGCGATGGGGCCGCCACCGATTACAGCCGGGTCATCCACTCCGCGTCGTTCCGGCGTTTGCAGGGCAAGACGCAAATCCTGAACCTCGGCGACAGCGACTTCTACCGGACGAGGCTCACCCATTCGCTTGAGGTCGCGCAGATCGCCGGCGGGATCGCGCGGCGGTTCGAGAAGGTTTATGCCGACCATTCCGCCCGGCAATACATCCCGGACCTCAGCATGATCCAGGCCGTGGGCATGACCCACGACCTCGGCCACCCCCCGTTCGGCCACGGCGGCGAGGTCGCCCTGAATTTCTGCATGCGCGGTGCCGGCGGTTTCGAGGGCAACGGCCAGACCCTGCGCATCCTGTCCAGGCTGGAAAAGTTCTCCAAGGCCGCCGGCGCGAACCTGATGCGGCGCACCCTGCTCGGGGTTCTGAAGTATCCCGTGCCCTTCAGCCTCGCGATGAACGCGGACATCCGCCCCGCCCTCCACGTCGGCCCGGAGTCGATCCGGATCATCGACCGCGAGGCCTCCAAGCCGCCCAAGTGCTACCTGGATTGCGAGCAAGACGTCGTCGACTGGATCCTCGCCCCACTCAGCGAAAAGGACCGCAACGCCTTCACCGAGGCCCGCGATCAAGAGGGCAAGCACCGCAAGCCCCTCCACAAGTCGTTCGATTGCAGCATCATGGACGTCGCCGACGACATCGGCTTCGGCATCCATGACCTGGAGGATGCCCTCGCCCTTGGCCTGGTAACGCAGGTGGATTTCGAAGCGCACGTGACCGAGGAGAAGAGCTCAAGTTTCCTCAACAGTCTCAAGGAGAAATACCCGGAGGAGTTCGGCAACAACGTCTATGAGGGATTCCTTGATCGGCTGTTCGGTGCCGGCGATACCCGGAAGAGGTGCATCGGCCGGATGGTCCATCACCTGATCACGAACTGCGTGATCGAGACCAGGGAGGAGTTCGACGAGCCCCTCGTTCGATATCGGGCTGCCATCGAAGCCGGAGCGAACACCTTCCTGGAAGCGCTGAAGGAACTGGTCCGGGAGGTCGTCATTCGCAGCCCGGGGGTCCAGCACCTCGAATTCAAGGGTCAGGGTATGGTCGTCGCGGTGTTCGAGGCCCTCGCCTCGGAGCCGAAGTCGTTCCTGCCGCGGTCGACCTACGAGGCGTACGAAAAGGCGCCTGACGGTCGGCGCGTAATCTGCGACCACGTGGCCGGCATGACCGACGCCTTCCTCATGCGCACTTACGAGCGCTTGTTCAGCCCGAGGATGGGTTCCGTGTTCGACCGCCTCTGACCGACCCGCCGCCCGGTTTAAGCGAGCAACCCGTGATTCCTTCCTGCTCCCGGCCCACGTCAACCCCAGATGCGTGAGGGCCTCACCGATGCCGAAGGGGCGGGCAGACCGGGACGACCTCCCTTCCGGCGCCGGCGGAATGCTGAGGCGGCAGCCTCGCCCCGCTCCATCTTGCCGGGGCGCGGCAGCGCTACGGCGCCGTGGATCATCGGCATCCGCATAAGACCGTCGAACAGCGTTGCATGTTGCTCGGTTCGGCGGCTGCTCGTCACGACCCCTTTCGTTTCCGACTTTCGGAGATGCCCATGAAAGCCGTGCTGGCCTCCTGGCAGTTCTGGGCGTTGTTCTCGGCGGCATTTGCCGCGCTGACGGCGATCTTTGCCAAGATCGGGATAGAGAACATCAACTCGGACTTCGCCACCTTCATCCGTACGGTGGTGATCCTGTGCGTCCTCGGCGCGCTTTTGGCCGGCACGGGCCAATGGCAACCACTCGATTCAGTTTCGGGACGAACATACCTGTTTCTTGTCCTATCGGGGCTCGCCACCGGTGGATCGTGGCTCTGTTACTTCCGCGCCCTGAAGCTCGGGGATGCCGCCCGCGTGGCGCCCATCGACAAGTTGAGCGTCGTCCTGGTGGCGGTCTTCGCGACCATCTTCCTCGGAGAACGCCTGACCGTCCCCAACTGGTTGGGCGTCGGTCTGATAGCGGCCGGCACGATCCTGGTCGCCTACAGGAGCTGAAGGCTGGCCGCGTGCCCTTTCGCCCGGAGGCGTACGCAGGATAGCGCCCGGGACGCCGCGACCAGCACGGGCGTTGGCCGATCGCCATCGAGCACTCTCTGCATTCGTTCCTGCGCCCAACGTCCAGACCCTTGACGCTCGCCGTCCAAGAACACGGCTGGCGGCGCCTAGGCCGCGTCCCTCTTCCGCCCGGCAGGCGACTTGCGTCGGCGCGCTCGATGGACGGCCGGGGCCACGCCGCCGTTCCTGGCGTAGCGCGAGCGCCTGGGTGACGGGCCCTGCCACTGCGCCGAACCCCGGAGCATATTGGCCAAGCGCCCGACATCCAAGTCATCGAGAAGCTCAGGGAAGCGCAGCGCCCATAGCTCCAGCAACCGGTCCCAACTTCCGCTGCGGACCAGCCGGCGCACGGAATTCGTGAGGTTCCGTTCGTCACCGAACCGCTCCGGCATCCTGCGCCATGAGAGGCCGGTCCGCAGCGCCAGGATCACCGCCTCCAGAAGCAGCCGGCCGGGAATGCCCGGGGTGCCCTTGAACGAGATCTCGATGGACGAATGCAACAGCGGCTTCGAGGCCAGCCATTGCTCGTCGGTGAGCGCATCCTGGCCATTCAGGGCGTGGAAGCGTGCGGCCGGCCCCCTGCGCTTGCGCCAATCATCACCGCCAACCTTCCAGCGCGCCCGCGCGGCCTCGACCGGACCGAGGTCCAGTCCGGCCACGAAGGAAGGGTCCGCCTCGCGAAGGAGGTCAATCAGGATCTGGTCCCCTGCGGCATAGACGAACCGCGAGAGTGCACGCCGCATCTCCAGCGCGTCGCCGAACGCCGCCGACAGCAAAGGCAGGCCCGTCCGGAGCCGGAGCAGGAGGGCGTCGACCAGAGCCCGCGTCGGGATGTGGCGCGAGTCATTCCTGTGGCCCGTGACGTCCGGGAGGTGCTTGGCGACGAGGGCCCAACGCGCGTCGTCGATCCGATAACCTCCGGTTGCCATAAGCCGCTGGGCGTCTTCGCGAAGGCGGACATGGCGTCCCATCGGCTGCTCGACATCGACATGGATCACGTCCAAGCTAACACCGGGCGAGCCGCAGCTCCCGTCCTCCTGTAGGAACGCCAAGAAGTCCAGGTGGATGGCCAGGCCCAAGGTCCCCGCCGGCCGGCCATCCCGTATGACCACCACCCGCTGGACGAGGCGGGCAAGGGCGGCGGAGACCTTCGCCTCCGCCTCCGTCAAGGCCCTGAATGGCACCCGCTCGATAAGGTGATCCAACGTGGCGGAAAGTGTTCGAAGCCTCTCACCGGCTTCGTCCACCTCGGGCAGTTCGGCGAGGCCCGCCGAACGGGCCTGAAGGTCTGCGAGCTCCCCCGTCAGCCGGCTCCTCTCCTCGGACAACAGGTCGGATGGATAGGTCGATTCAAGCTCCTTGACGAGCGCCCGGCGAAGCTGTTCGCGGGTGACCGCAATCTTACGCGCAACATCCGCACGGGCGGCGCGGCGGGCGGCGGAGGCCTCACGTAGCGAGCGGTCGACGGCAGCCGCGAAATCCTCCTCGCCGACGAAGGACCGCAGCTTGCCGCAAACGGCGGTGAGGACGGCGCGCTCCACGGTCTCGTGCATAACGGAGTGACGCCTCGCCGGGCAGCAGCCCCCGTCCGACCAGACGTTGCAGGTTAGCTGTCGACCACCCAAGGTGAACCGCTGGCCTTCGACCCCGGCGCAGTCGCACGTCGCCTTTCCGGCCAAGAAGTGGCTGTGCTCGAACTTCTGCTTCCCCCGGGGGCGTCGCTTCTCGTTGACAGCGAAAAACAGATCGTCTGGCACAATTCGAAGGTGATCGAAGTAGTTGCGCGTCATCTCGCTCGGATGCCGACGCTGGACGGTGACCTTCCCCGATTTGCGGTCGAACGTATTCAAGGTAAATGGATAGTACCATCTACCCGTATAGGCCAACTGGCCCAAAACGTTCGCAACGGTCGATTTCGTCCATCTGCAATCCTTCGTCGGTCCTGCAACCCCGCGTTCCTTCATGATCCGGCCGATGCTTCGGTAGGAAATTCCCGCGGCTGCCATTTCAAAGATTGAAAATATGGTCTTCTCTTCCTCGGGGTGACGCACGAGGAAGCCCCTTTCTTCGCCGTACCGATATCCGAAGAACGCACCGGAATGGGCGCCGCCCTGGGCAGCGTGCTGGAACCTGCCCATGCCCATGATCAGGGTGCGACGGTCCCGATCCGCCTCGGCCTTGAGTGCCGCTTCGATGACCTCCTTCTTGTTCAGTGCCTTGAAGTCGCCGGCGCTATGAAATTCCACGCCAAGCTCATTCAATTCCTCGCATACTTCGACCGCATCGTAAGTTTCGCGGGACCACCGGTCAAAGTCCTCAACCATGATGACTTTTATCTTGCCAGACCGACAGTCTTCGAGCAAACGCTGCAGGCTTTCACGATCACGCATTGATCGGGCACTTCGAGCAGGGTCGTCATACAGCACGTAAATCGCGTAACCAAGCTTCCTCATGTAAGCGGTTACAACCTTGACCTGACGCTCGATGCTCATCTCCTTCTGCTTATTAGACGAGTAGCGAGCGTAGAGGCCCACGGGCACAAGCTTGTCCGGTGGGCCGAAGCCGTCACGGCGTTCGACATCCAGGTTCCGTCGAAGGGCCAACCGGTCCAGAGGGCACAATGCCGTCGTATCGACCACCTGCCGCAGATCCACGGCGCCAGGCATCAGGTCGGTCGTCCGTTCACCGTGGGCCATCGCAACGCCGCTCCATGCGAAGAGAAGGGAGAATTGCTTGCCTGAGGACGCGATAGCCGGGACGTGCGCGGGTTCGCTTTACGTCCATCTCGGTGCGCCGGATGGCTTTCCTTTGACTCCGCCCGAGACCGTCACGTTCTCCTCGACGCACCTGGCCGGGTCGCAAGCGGTCATCCTTCCAGGCATCCCGGTAGCGACCGGCGTTCGAATCCATGCCGCGCGACGCCACGTACGCTTCGGCTCGCTCCCGCCGACAAGCGACTTCGGGCGCTTGGCCGTGATTTTCGTCTCTCCCGTCCACGGGGCCGGGTCTCCGCTGCACCATCGCGACGTGAATTTCGCATCCTGGCCGGAGCATTTCGCGTCACGGCGACATCTAATTCCAGGTCGCCCGCGTACAAGTCCCGACCGGCAACTTTCCTATTCTGTCCGCGCGCGACCAGCCTTTGGGCGTCCGACCGTTCGGCGGCCATCCCCACCAAGCCCTCGAACAATGCGTCTAAGACCGTGAGCGGCCGTCCTGAACTGGACGATTCGCCCCGAAACCTCTGGATGCCGAACGACATCGTTCGCTCCCCCTGTTCCATTGAAATTACCCCTGGATCGCGCATGGCGGCTGGCGTACGAGAAACGCGCGTCGGCCGCCCCTTCTGGGACGGCCGCGCCGCATCGACGAAACGTGGGTGAAGTCTCTAATTATACCGCAGGTATATACAACTGCAATACCGGAGGCCGATCCGGAACTCGTCGCCATGTGCGGCGACCGACGGGACGAAAGGGCATCGCGGCCGCACGCGGTGCCGAAGGTAGCCTGTCCAGTTGCAAGAGACCGTTTCCGTTCTCAATGAACCTCAAAGGTCGATGCGGAAGCGGTATGGCGCGTTACGACGCCGCGGAACCGCCACCTGACTTGCGATATCCGCGAGCGCCACCTCCGACCTTGTCGTCCCAGTCCCCGTTGCGAATGCTCCGTCGGTACGGGCAGGTGTCCAGGGCGTCGGCTTCGGTCCGTACCAAGCAGCCCGTGAAGGGCATTCACGACGTTTGCCGGGCGGCTAGGCTCGGAGCAATCGGCCTGCTCCTGAGGAGCAAAAGCACAGCCGCTGACCGAGATGACGTGGGAACCGATGGCCCCCAGGGCCATCCCGGAGAGCACTGACCCTATGCCTGTCGTCGGTGCTGCCGGGCCGTTGCCGAATTCCCCTTACCGAAGTTCCCGCAATCCACAGGTCGACACGACCATCCTGGTCCGGCGCGGCGAGGGTGATGGTCAAGCAGGCGGATCGGCGGTAGAATATACTGGCGATATAAATACGACGCTGGTGCCGCCAAGTGCCGATAGGGTTTGGCTGCCCCTGCGCCAGTGGTCGGACGGTATCGCGACGTCGAAGTCCCCCGGGCGGTAGGCTGCCCCGCCCTGCAGATCAACCGCACCGACCGCGAGCACATGGCCGCGACCGGTGTCAGACGATTTACGACTCCGGTTCCCCAGACACGAAGCGCACTCTAGCAACGGGAGTGAGACGATGAGGCACGCGAGTCCGCGCGACGTTGAGCAGGATAAGGCTCCGTCAAGCTCAACCGGAAGGGCCACACGCCGGCGCCTTCCGCCGACCAGGGAACGGTTGGGCAGGCTGAGGGCGGTATCAGATCGCGTCGTCGAATCCACCGAATACGATGAGGAGACCCAAGGAGCCTTCGTCGAGGTGATGGGTCCCGAACTGCTCGACGTCGCGTTCGACGAACTCGGGGACCTCGCCTTGGTCCGAGGCGAGCTATCGGACAGCTTGCGGCTGCATGTTTCGGCCCTGCAGCGTCTCGACGAGGAGGACCTTTGGTGACGCAGGGCCGAAGCTGCGCCAATCCTTCCTGAGGTCCAGGTGAGTTTAGCCCGCCGGCGCTCTCGGGAGGCGCCGGACACTTCGCCAACCCTACCCGGCGCGCGTCCGCTTGCCCAGCGCGCCGTCCCAGCCTGGGAGGCGCGCATAGGCGTCCTTGCCAACCCTCTGGAAGTATCGCTCGTATTCGACGCTGATCTCGATCTTCTTGCGCGGCATCCCCTCGGATAGCGCTTCCTTGACCAAGCGGCCGCCCTTCAGCGTCGTCATTCGCAGCCGAACCATGATGTCCGCAACCGACATGCTGCCTTGCGCAGGCAGGATCTCGTAGGCTTCGTGCATCACGCGATCCCAGAACTCCTCAGAACGCACGTGGTCCAAGCGCCGGCTAATACCAATCGGCATGGTTCATAACCGATAGGCCCATTCGCGCAGTCCGAGCGACATGATCATCCAAGGCTGTGCGACGAGCTTGTTCCAAGCCTCGCAGCATTGATCGAGGATGTCCTCGTAGGAGTCGAAGATCCGGTCGCCGAGCCAGTTCTCGCGCAGGAACTGCCAGACATTCTCGACCGGGTTGAGTTCGGGCGCATGAGACGGCAGCGTCAGCAAGGTGAAGTTGTCGGGGACGACGAGGTCGGCGGCGACGTGCCAGCCGGCGCCGTCGAGGATTTGGACGGCGTGCGCGCCTGGATCGACGGCGCGGCTGATTTCGGCCAGATGCGCGTTCATGGCCGGTGTGGCGCAGCGGGGCAGGACGAGACCGGCGTCCTTGCCCTTCTCGGGACAGGATCGCCCCGAAGATGTAGGCGGACGCCGTGCGCTGATCCTTGGGCGCCGTGGGCCGGCTGCCCTTGCGCGCCCACCGGCGCGGGACCGTGTTCTTCTGACCGACGCGGGCTCTCATCCTGAGGCTCTCGAAGGACGTCCTGCCACCAGAGTTCGAGCGGCGTGTCGACTGGCAGTTGGGCGCGGATCGCGCTCACGCGGGCGGGGAGGTTTTTTTAAACGCCGTCAGCGCCGCCGGGTCCTGCTGATGATGGCGCGGACGGGCCGACAGCTTGGCATAGCCCATCCGCTTCACCTCCCGTCCGACACTGCTCTCGTCGAGGCTGACGCCGAAGCGCGCGAACAGCCAAGCCGCCAAGTCCTTCAGCCGCCAGCGCACCACGCCGTCCCGTTGCAGGTCCGGCCCTTCCTCGATGGCAACCGCGAGCGCCTGCCGCTGGGCCGCGTCGAGCTTGAACCGCGGGCCGGGCTTCTTGCGCTCGATCAGGCCGTCCGGCCCGGCCGCGTTGAAGGCCAGCACCCAGTCGCGCACCGTCTGCAGGCCGACCGCGCCGATCCGCGAGGCCTGCGTCCGGCTCCCACCCTCGTAGATCGCGGCCAGCGCGAGAAGCCGCCGGCTCTGACCGGCATCGCGGCTCTTCCGCGCCAGACGTCGCAGGGTATCCGCATCGAAATCCTCGCGCAGATCCACGGCCTTCGACATGGCAAACCTCCTAGCTTGCCACATCGAATCACATCCGCCGCTTCCGCGTAAACCCGCGAGTCCTCACCCGTACCGATTGGTATTATGGGTACGCTGATTGTGCAGCAGAGATGCGGGACAATTTAAGCGCAGCAATTCCTGGTTGCCTCGCTCGTCGCCGGCTTTGCGCCGAAAACGGCCGTTTGCGGATCATTTTGGAACGAGACTTCGACTTTTCCGTCCCGTCGAGCGTTACGTGCCTGTAGGAAATGCGCACCCGCCGCCGCTCGCTGTTCACATCGTCTTCGGCGGCGGTCGTTGAACCTGCCAAGGTCGCCACACGAAATCGATCCCCGTAATTGCGGAGTTTATTCCATGACACGTACGTCTAAATTCAGAGCCTCACTCATCGCTGGCTTTGCTGCGCTCGCACTAGGCTTTGGCTTGGCAACAATCCCCGAACCGGCAGCCGCCCAAGGCCATGGCTACGGTCATTCCCGCGGTCATGGTGGCGGCTACGGCGGTCACGGTGGCGGCGGTCGGCACGGCTATGGCGGCGGACATCGCAGATCGTACAGTGGGCACGGCGGCGGTCGGCGACATGGCTATTCCGGTGGGCACGGACGCTCGGGTGGCGGCGGTCATCACAGGGGTGGTGGCCACTAGGGACACAAACTAGAAGCTTGATCCCGCAAAGATTGTCTTGAGCCCAAGCATTAGGCGAGGTTGGCGGGACTCAGTCATCGGATGACGGCAAATAGTTCGTTACTCAGAATAATTCTCCGACGTAACGAAATCCGATCCGGAAGCAAAGCACAGCCATGTTTTTTCTTCCAAATCCGAGCACAGGAGAATGATGTCGTGATGAAAAAGTCAGCAAGAGCAATGATCGCTGCGGCCTTTGCCGTATCTCCAACAGCAGTCTTCGCTCAGCATATCGATGTCAATCCGGGCGGGGTTCGGGTGGAAGGCGATAGCCACGGACGACGCGTTGTCGAAGAGCGTAGCGAGGGCGGCCATCATGAACCTCGCAGAGAGCACCACGAAGAGCGTCGAGAGGGACACCATGGCGATGCCCCGCGGGAACGTCACTGACGCCTTGAGATAAAAAGAGCTGTGAATAAGCGACGGGTGGCCATTACAGGTCGCCCCTCGTCTACATTTCAACGATATTGTCTAGGCCGACTAGCACAGATCAATTCAGTTGCTTCTGAAGCTGACGTACAAACAAGGGGAATTTACAGCTTAGCTGTGGCTATAAAATATATTTTTATTACTGTATAACTCTTCACCTTATTTGCTTTCTTCGAAGTCATGTGATGGAACGCTCCTGCCAAGCGCGCGGGCGAGGTGGGATGAAAACACCATTCAGCAGAGCCTGCCAGATCGCACCCGTGCGTTCAGGCGTTGGGCAAGGCAGAGGGCCTTGACCCGCTCAAACGAGTCTTCGGGAAGGGACGCGCAACGCAAAGGAGAAATAGTTATGGCTCGTCTTGGTAGGGTGAAGACGGCACTGAGTGACGGTCACGCTCGTCGGCAGCCTCGTGGCCATTCCGAGTGCGGCCCAGGCTCAAGGCCATCATGGCGGCCATGGCGGAGGACATGGGTTTTATGGCGGCCATGGCGGAGGCCACAGGTACTATGGCGGCCACGGTCGCACTTATGGGTATGGTGGTTTTGGCTATGGGCGCCGCTACTATAGCGGTCGCGGCTACCGCAGAGGACACGGACATTACGGCCATAGGCGGGGTTACTACGGGGTCCCCGTTGCAGCTGGATTGATCGGTGGCTTGGCGCTCGGTGGGCTCGTGGCGCACAGCCCATACTACGGCCACTACGGTTGTGGTTACGCTCCGAGCTTTGATTACCACTACGGTTACTGAGCACGGTCGAGTGTGCCTGCTATACTATTATTTGTCGTCGGGGCCGGATGCTCAACGGTAGATCCGGTTTCGGCTCAGTCTAATATCGATTTTGCGATCTAGTTGTGTCATCATCTGCGAGGCGACTTCTCATAGTCTTCATTTGTTCGTCGTCAGTGTCGCCCGGCTGAGCTCGACCGCAATGCTCAAGGCTTCGGTTGTCTGAAGCTGGGTTTGCGCGGTGATCACGTCTGAGCGAGCAGCGACACCGGCAGCGTACTGGTTCTGAGTGATCACGAGGCTGCTGTCGCCGTTCCCGTCCAGGACCAGCATCACGCCGAGGTCCCTGGCGCTCGCGGCACGGTCGAACAGGATCATCTGCCGTGCCTTCGGGCTCGCTTCCCCGGTCTCGGGCGCGCGCAGGTTGTCGACGACGGCCCGCAGCGAAAGGTCGATGATCTCGACGTTGCGCACGATGTCGCGCTCGATGACCTGCATGAGGTTCCTGGAGGTCTGCTCGGCCTTGTCCTAGGCATCGCGACGAAGATCGAGGAGCATCGATGCCGACACGATCAGCATGCTGATAGGTGCCAGGACCCCGAGCGCCACCCAAGCGCGGCTATGTTCAAGTGGTCGCGAGAGGCGCGGCAGGGTCATCGGCTGTTTCCCCTGGGCTTGCTGGCCGTTGCCCGATCGTTCGCACGCCAGCCATTACGGTCGATTTACCCCGATGGCTTTCGACGCCTTCGACTCACGCATGGCTAACGCCCGGTTTTATCGCGCACTCACGCCGGACCGGCGGATCCGGGCGCGGGACCTGCGTCCCGCCGCCCGCTCATGGCGCATCCCGAGGATTGGCTACCCCGCGACCCGGCCCTCAGGCCCCGAGCGAGCTCCGTCGCGCTCCGTGACAGGCGTCCGGACCAGCCACCACCGCACCCGACCCGGTCGTTCGACCCACATGCATCGGCGCGCGCGATCCAGTCCGTCGCCATTCCCGCGCGAAGGCTGCCAAGTGCGGACGGGCCGGCCCCTCCGCATCAAGGTAGCGCAGGAATCCCTCCACGGCTGCATCGTGGCCCGCGGCATCCGTCCTACCCGTCAGATGCGCCCAGCGCATGAAGATGACGTAGAGGTTCGCCACGTCGGTCTCGCAGTAGTCCCGCACCCGACTAAGTTCGTCGCGCGCGACCAATTCGGCGACGCAGGACCCGTGCTCGCCCATCTTGCCCGGTGCGCCGACCGCCGCCGCAGCCTCCTCCAGGGTGAGACGCGAGGCCGCCCCGAAGGATGAGATCGCATCCATGAGGTCGAGGTGCCAGTCCTGGGCGTAGCGCTGCCCGTAATTGGCCCAGCGCGTTCCGCGAAGAAACCATGCGGGGGCCGCGAGACCGTGCATCAACGAGCGGGCGAGGACCACCGGCATGTCGAACGCCCTGCCGTTCCAGGTGACGAGCCTGTACCGTCCACCCTCGAAGAGCCTCCAGAAGGCGCGCAGCAGACGTGCCTCGTCCCATCCCGGTTCGCCGCCGCTGCGACAGGACCGCAACTCGTAGGTCTCGACGCCCGTGCCCGCGTCGCGACCGACCCCCGCCTCGATCACCGAGATGGCGACGACCTGATGCCACATGGCCTTTGGAAACCGGTCGGCCGGCCAATCCGCGGGCGTCAGGGTCGGGTCCGGAACGGTCTCGATGTCCAGCATCATCAACGTGTCCGGGCTGCCCTCGTCGAAGTCGCGGCGGCGCAAGGGATGTCGCATGGTGTCGGGGCGCGCCTCCGCCCCGGGTGTGGCGGCGTCGAACAACGTCCGTTCCGCGAGCGGGCGACGGGCGGGTGAGCGCGACGCGGACGGGTCCCGGCATGCAATCGGTCGGCGTACGAAGGACGTCATGGCCTCTCCATTTCAGGTGTCGTGCGTGCGGCGGGCACCGCGGCCCGGACCGGCGCGGCGTCGGGGGGAGGCGGCCTTTCCCGAGAACAACGCCCGGGTGGCCGCGTCGTCGAGGTAGGCCGTGCGGAACAGGGCCTCCGCGATCCGTTCGAGGGCGAGGCGCTCGGTCCGCATGAGGTCGCACGCGCGCTCGTAGGCCAGCCGGAGCCGCTCAAGGACCGGGCGCATCAGCCAGGGCATCCGGGCCAGGTCGATGTCCTGGGCGGGGGCCAGGGACAGCAGCGGGAAATCGGCCGAGAACCCCCACGACGCCTCCATCGCCGCGGCGCATCGGGTCGCCTCGGCGAGATCCGAGACCGCGCCGGCGGAGACGTCGCCCAGGAGCACCTCCTCGGCCGCGCGGCCCGACAGGATCATCACCAGGGACCGTTCGAAGTCGCCCTCGGTCAGGGCTCCGTAGGCATCGACGAGCGCATGCTCGGTCAGGCCGCCGGTCGGGGCGATGGTTAGCGTCACCGGTCCGCTCGCGCCGCTGGCCAGGAGCGCGACCGCATGCCCGGCCTCGTGGACGGCGCAGCGCATCCGGAGCCCATCCCCGAGCGCCGGCGTCCCATCCGAGGAGCCTGCCAGGATGTCGTCCACCGTGAGGGTGCGGCCGGCCCGTCGCGCGCTGCCACGCGCCCGCCGCACCAGCGCCTCGACGTCGGCACCCGTCATGCCCCGCAGCAGCGGGACCACCGGCGCAAGGTCGAGGTCATCGGCGTCGGTCCCGAGATACTGGACCAGCATGCCGGTCAGCGCGTCGAGACCGGGAAGCTCGATCCGAAAGTGCCGTTCAAGCCGCCCCGAGCGCAAGATCGCAGGATCGATCCTCGAAGGATGGTTGGTCGTGCCGACGACGACGACCCCTTCGCGGCCGACGGCGCCGTCGAGGTGTTCCAGGAGGGCGTTGACGACCTGGCTGGAGTAGTCACGATGATGTTCTAAGAAAGTATTCCTATCACCAAAGGAGTCGAGCTCGTCGATCAGGACCACGCAAGGCGAGCGCCGCGCTTCCTCGAAGAACTGCCGCATGGCGCCCAGGGTATGGCCAAGATGTCCGTCACGGGAGCCCTGCCACTGCGCGAGGGAGCCCGGATGAAGCGGTAGGTTTGCACTTCGGGCCAGGGCCGCCGCGAACCGCGTCTTGCCCGTGCCGGGCGGCCCGCTGACGAGGACGGCCGATTCACAGGCCGCGAACGGGATGATCCCTTCCTGCCACGACCGTAGGTCCGCCACCAAGCCGAGCCCCCAATCCCGGGCGGCTCCGAGACCGAGCGTATCCTCAAGGCGGGGCGCGTTCGCGGTGCGCTGCCTCTCTCGCTGGCGCGAACGCCCGAGGCGCTCCAGGGCCTCGGATGCTCCACGACCCGGGCGGATACCGAGCCGAAGGTCGGCAGCGGCCCGGACCGACACGCAGTCCCCGAGCGCGGCGAGAGGCGGAACCTCGCCGGTCACCGCCTCGATCACCAGGCTCAGCACCTCGGCGTCGAGCGGAGCGACGAGAACCTCCCGGTCGACGGCGCGCAGGAAGTCGCGCGGCAGCGTCCTGGCGGGATCCGACGCGACGCCGATGAGCGGGACGCCGGCAACCACGGCCGCGCCGACGGTTTCGTTGCCGCGGTCGGGCCTATGCTCGCGCGAGGCCCCGTCACGCGCGAACACGACGACCTCCCGCCGGCTGCGGTCGTTCCAGGCCCCGCGCCCGCCCTCGCCATCCCGAACCCTCCATCCCAGTCCGAGGAGGCAGGGTCCCACGACGCACCGCATCGGCTCCACCCAATCCGGAGAGGATACGCGCACCAGTAGGACGGGGAAGCCGTCATCGGCCGCGGGAGGTCCTGCCGGAGCGAACGCGCGCCCCAGCATGACCGCGGCGGCCACGACGTCGGCGGCCAGCCGGGGCATGGGTGATGCCTCCCGCCGGCCGAGCGCGAGCGCGTCGAGCTCGGCTTCGTCCAGGCACCATGATGGATCCGGGCTCGCGGCTTCCTTCCGCAACGCCTCGACGAAGGCGCGCGCCATCGCGCAGGCCGCCTCGTTCGGTTCGGGCATGGCATCCTCCGGCTTCGCGTGGGACTTCGATGGTGAGGGGCCCATGGTTCAGCGGCGGCGAGGCTTGCGCATCCTCGGTCGCGCCCATCGCGCCGCGAGGCGCATGAGCCGGCGCTCGTCGGCGCTGCGCCGTGCCAGCGCGCGCAGGGCGTAGGCGATGACCGCCGGCGCGGTCGCGTCGCCGCGCTCGGCCATCAGCAGGAGATTGCCCATCACGAGATCCGACGCGACCGAAGCCGCGCCGCACGTGCGGACGTGACGGATCGCGAGCGCCGTGGCCGCGGCCGCGTCCCCGTCCCTTGCCGCGGACCAGCGTGGTTCGCCGAGTATCGACGTCGTCGCCAGCAGCCGCGCGAGGGCCGTTGCTTCCGCCCGGTCGAGGCGTCCGGGCGGGTACGTACGCCAAGCCGCCACCACGCCGACTTCGACCACGGGCGGCACGCCGCGCCGCGGGGTTCGGATCGCGTGCCGCAAAACCGAAGTCGAAACCACTCGGCCAGGCTCCGATGCCATGTCCACCTCCAGCGGCCCCGCCCGTTCCAAGGCGGTCAGCGAATCCGTCACGCTTTCGAAAAACTTGGCCCGTGCCCCCACGGGGAGCCGGAACGACCCGATGGGCGAATAGGCGGTCGCCGCGCTGCGCACGGGCTCGGTTTCACAGCGCCCAGCCCGGTTGGCCCGGCTGTTGGAATGCCCACGACGTTCGAGAATGCTTATATTATACCTGCGGTATATAAGACGATCAAGCCATTGCTGTCTTTGGCGGCCGGGAAAAGTCGTGGCGGCGGCAGCCCGAGGCGGGAAGTCAGCGATGGGCGCCGTACCGGCCCAACCTTTCCCGGCTCCCGATGCCCGTCGGCCTGTCCGGGGAGCTTGGTGCGGGCGGCCCTGGGCCGTAGGTCGACGTTCCCATCTCAGGCCTCGACCACCAAGGCTGGGTCGAAGGCATCGGCCGCATCCCACCGCCGCAAGGGATTGGCGACGACCCTGGTCCGGCCGATGCGGTAATCCGCCGGGGCGACGGCCCGGCCGTGGACCCAGAGCGTCGGCGCCCCCCAGGCGTGCATGACATCCTCCAGGTCCGAGGCATGCGAGGCTGCCAGCCAGGCGTCCCCGAGCCATCCCGTCCAGGCGTCGGGCAGCGAACGGCGTGAAGGCGCGAAGTGGGTGAGCACGACGGCGCGGTCCCCGGGGCGAACACCGGGCACGAGCGTCCCGGGTCCCCTCGCGACGTTCAGCGATTGACACACGATGCTGGTGAGGGCGTCCTCGATGTATCCCCGCGACCTTGCATGGGCCCCGAGGGCGTCGAGCGGCGACCACGGGCGCCCCCGCCGAAGCAGGACGCGCCGGCAATCCGCCCAGCTGTGGCGGGCCGCGACCCTGGCTAGGCGGCCCTCGAAGCTCCCTTCGAGGCACCAGTCGGTCCACAGGGTCGCCCCGACCACCACGGTCCCGCCGCCGGCCTCGGGACCGATGCGTACCGCATCGTCGGCGAGCAGGTGGATGCCGAGGTCCCGGGCGAGGTCCCGGCCGCGGGCGACCGCCTCCACCATGGGCGTCTCGGACCACAGCTCCGCGCTGCCCGCCACCATCAGGACGGGCCTGTTTCCCTGTCTGCCGTCCAGGGCGCGCGCCAACCAGTTCAACGCGACGTCCAGCCCTATGGCCACTCCGCCCGCCACCAGCAGGACGTCGAACTCGGGAAGCGGATCGGGGAGCCGGAACCCGGGATTGCGGTCGATGAGCAGGTCGGACAGGATCCAGAACCTCGCGTTCTCCCTTCGGCTCCCGACGGAGGCCGGTCCTGGACAGGCCGTCCGCACCTCGGGCGTCGGGTCGATCCGCGCTCGGGGCCGAAACGGAAGCGGCAACGGCTCCGGGACCTCGGCACCCGGAACACGACGAGGGGGGCGAACATGCCGCGTCATCGTAGGCCCCCGGCGGCCGCCGATCCCGTTCCGGTCGAGCCCTGGGAGCGGAACGGAATGGGATGCGGCGGAGGTGCTCCCCGGCATCCTAGCGCACGAGGCTCACGGGCGAAGTCCGGCAAGGGCGTCTCCATCGGTTCTCGGCTTGCGGGAGGCAGTCAGGGCGGGGCGGCCGCCCCGGGCGGTCTCAGACCTCGACGACCAGCCCGGGCTGGAAGCGCGGGTTCTCGCCGGGATATCCTCGCGGGTTGCAGAGCACGCGGGTCCCGCCGAGGCGGTAGTCGAACGGCGTATGGGTGTGCCCGTGGACCCAGAGCGAAGGCCGACCGGCCTCGATCAGGTCGTCCAACCGCGACGCGTAGGCGGCATTGAGCGGCTTGCCGAGGAACCGCGGCGCGACGCTCCCCGCCGCGGGAGCGTGATGCGTGACCACGACGTGCGCCCGCGTCGTCGCGTCCGCGGCGGACCGGAGCGCGGTTTCGAGGAAGCGGCGTGACGCGAGGTGCAGCGCGAGCGCCTCCTCCGGCCGGAACCGCCGCCACTCCGGCTTGCGGCTCCAGGCGATGAGGCGGTGATCGTTGAGGCCCACGCGTGCGTCCCGCATGGCGGGGACCCGCGTCGCCGGTCCGTCGAGCTCGTAATCCGTCCACAGGGTGCATCCCGAGACCACGACGTCGCCGAAGCGGACGGTGTCGTTCTCCAGGAGGTGAATTCCGGCCTCCATCGCGGCCGCGCGCCCCGCCTGCAACTCGTCCGGCAGGCATCGACGGTAGAATTCATGGTTTCCGGCCACGAACGCGACCGGCATATGCGGCCGGACCGTCGCGGCGAGCCACGCGATTGACTTGACGAGGCCCTCGCCGACGTCGCCGGCGACCACCGCGAGATCGGCCCTGGGGATCGAGGCTGGGGTCCATGGACTCCCGATGTCGATGTGCAGGTCCGAAAAGATCCATAGGCGCATCGGTTCTCCCTCGGTGTCGTCACCCGGAAGCCGCAGCCGGTCCGGCGCCCCGTCGTCGCTCCCGGCGGAGACGCCCGCCGGCTTAAGTTCCACCCGGGACCGCCACGCATAGGCGAACCGGGCATGGTGCGGTCCGCCCGTCCCGTCGGCGGCGAGACGGTCGAGCGCATCGGCGAGGAACGTCGCGGCAGCCTTTTCGCCGCGAAGCGCCAGCGCGAGCGCCGCGGTGGCGACCACGTCGACGTCGGGATGCGCCGGACCGCATCGTCCGAGGACCGCCCGGGCGTCGCGGAGCGCCGCCGGGGCGTCTTCCCATTCCGAGGCGGCCACGGAGGGACCGGACCCTTGGAGGGCAGCCGTCGCCGCAGCCAGCAACGGCTTGGCCAGATCGGGCGCGAGGGCGCCCGGCCCGACCGTCCGCCACAACCTGGTGAGGGACGTCGAACCGCCCGCCGCCGGCAGCGCCCAGCGACGTTCGCCTTGGGGGTGCACGGGCATCTCCTGACATCCTCGCATGGCCGCCCGGACAGGCGGCGAGGGCTCCCCCGCCCACATCTCGACGGGCGGGACCGGCTTCCGCCTTTCGAGCGAGGGAGGGGCGACCCGCCTCGACGGAAAGGGAGACGGTGCGCTACTGCAGGGAGGGACGCGGACCGGCGGGCCGTCCCAGGCGGTAGAGCCTGGAATAGGTGCGCGCCCAGGTACGACGGTCGGAAACGTAGACTTCCGAGGTTCGGACCCGGCGACCTGGGGGAAAGTCCGGATGGTGCGTGACGCGACCGACGAGCGCCGCGACCGGCCGCATCCCGAACTCCCATTCCTCAAGGACGGGGGCGGCGGCGAGTTCCTCCGCGGACGGGTATTCGCCGTCCTCCGCGGCGTCCAAGGCATCGGCAAGGTCCCGGAGCCGGTCCTGCGCGTCGCGGCGGTCCGCCTCGCCCATCCCGGCCAGGACGGGAGCGATCACGTCGCCGGGATGCCCCGGCATCGGGACCGCACCGGGTACGACCGCGTTCAGCACGCGAAGCGCAGCGCGAACGGACAGGGACGCGAGCAGGGATCCATGGGCCGGGGCGGCGGCGTCCCGCAGCGGAGCCGGCAGGCCGCGAGGGATTACGCGGATCGAGGTGTCGTCCAGGCCCGCGGCCGCCGCCGTGTCGCGCACGGTTCGGTCGGACGCTCCGAGTGAGGGGAAACCGCACCCCAGCAGCCAAGGGACGGCGGCATGCGCGGTCGCGCGCAGCATGGACACGGCCATGGCACGTTCGAGGACGGACGGTCCGACGGCGATCACCCTGGGACATTCCCCGAGATCGACCGGGCAGTCCGCCGCCCACCCCGGCGGCAGGTCGAGCACCACGAGGCGTCGCGCGGGATCGGCGGCCGTCTCCCGCGGGAAGTCCTCCGCGAAGGAGGGACCGTCCCTGCAAAGCTCGACAACGCGCAGCGTGTCCGGCACGCTGTCGAGACGAGGCAGCCGGGATTCGTGAGCGCCTACGACGCGCAGGAGCGTCGTGGCGGTGCCGACCGAGGCTGCGGCAAGGGCAATCAGGAAGGCGGCGTGCGTGCCAACGGCACGGCCATCGCCGCCGAACAGCGCGATGATCATGGCGGAACCCCAAAGGCGGAGAGCGGCCCTCCCGCTCGACAATCGGTCGGGCGGGGGCGGGCAGGCTGCGGTGCTTGTTGAAGACCCTAATTATACCTGTGCTATAAAAGTATTTCAAGCCTCGCCCGACGCGTCTCGGGGAGTGGACTTCGCCTCGGCTGCGGATTTCCCTCCGGACCGGACCGTGCCAGGGTACCTATGCCAAGCCGCCCGCCTGCTGGTCGGTCTCACCCAGCAAGAGCTTCACCTGCTGGCGCGCGTCTCGAAGAAGTCGATCAACGACTACGAGAACGGCTTCATCGCAATCCGGGTCGCGCTTGCGGAGCGTCTGGTCTCGGCCCTTCGCGACGCGGGCGCCCGTTTCATCGCGGGCGAGGGATACGTCGGCGTGGTCGTGAGCGGGCGGAGAACCGAGGCGGGCGTCCCGGCGGTTCCCTTCGGACAGGGAGTCCAGGAAGCCGGGATCGTCTCCGACCCGGGTCCCTCGGGCGGTTCCGCCAAGCCGCGCCCCGCCCGCGGCAGGCGTGGGTCGCAGGGGGATTGAGGCTCGAAATCCCTCGGTGGCGGTTCTCGGCGCGTTCCAGGCTCACCCCGTCCTGCCTTCGAGCCTCGTCACACGACCTTGCCGACGAGGCTCCCGATGCCTGCGGTGACGCCCACGGCGAGTGATCCCCGGAACGTCACCTGTACTGTACCGTCGCCCGCGGCACTGCGGCACCACCCGCCTTCGCCCCGAGGGCGCCGAGAATGGCGAGGAACACCAGCGAGGCCGCTACCTCCGTGTATTCGGGCCCGCGCTCGACGTAGATGCGAGCGAGATTTTGGCGCTTCGCCAGGGGTCGTCGGCGAGTTCGAGCCGCTCGCGGTCAGCCCGCTCGGTCTCGGACCGGGAATTGACCGAAGGGCACTTCCCGACCGCCATCGACATCGCGCCAGCCATCAGGATCTCCCCGTTTGTGCGTGGCGGACACCGCGACGCCGACGCTGAGGCTCGCGGTCGATACGGGTCCATCGTTGGCGCCAAGCGCCGCGACGCGAAGCCAGCCGGCACGGTCGATAAGGTGCTGTGCGGGTCCTATTTACGGCTACGGCGAGAACAGCAAGGGTCGGCAGGCCCAACGTGTTCATCCGAAAGACCTTTGACCGCAGCACGAGCTGAAACTTTCGTGGCGGATAAACCAGCGCTGCGTCATGGCCGACACGGCGCAAGCTTGCCCGGCTTTTCCTGAGCAGGTCCCGGATTCAGGAGATGCGGCCGTGCTCATGCGCGCACTGTCGATGGTCGGCCAGCGTCTCGATCACCCGACACTCCCCCACCCGACCGTGGCCACATGCCTCGACCATGCGCCGCAACTCTCCGCGCAAAGCCACGAGTTGCCCGATTCGACGCTCGACCTCGGCCATGTGTCGACGGGCGATGCCGTCCACCTCCGCGCAGGACCGGTCCGGCTCGGTGGACAGAGCCAGCAACTCGCGAATCGCCTGGATCTCGAATCCGAGTTCGCGCGCATGACGGATGAAATTGAGCCGGGATATCTCTGTCTCCAAATAGCGACGCTGCTTGCCCTCGGTGCGGGTCGGGGCCGGCATCAAGCCTGCTCCCTCGTAGTAGCGGATGGTTGGCACCTTCACGCCCGTGCGGCGCGACAGCTCTCCGATTGAAATGTTCATATCCCGGCCAAACCTCCAGTCCTTAGAGGTTGCACTCTCCTTCCTCCTCGATGGGAAGGGGGCACGAAAGCGGATGGCTCCGACGAACTGTCCGAACGCCATCCGTCACTCGACCGTTTTAAGCCGCCGCAGCCCATCCTTTTGACCTTGAAGCTTTGCGTGACGCTCTCCCGTTGATGACGTCGCACACGGATGGGACCTCCCATGGTGGGAACGTGAAGGGCCTCAGGCGCTCGATCTTCCCTCTCCAAGGAGCCGCAGCGCGTTTGCCGTCACCAGCACGGTTGCCCCGGTATCCGCCAGGATGGCAGGCCATAGGCCGGTGACCCCTAGAACCGTCGTGACCAGGAACACTGCCTTCAAGCCGAGCGCCAGGGCGATGTTCGTCCTGATGTTGAACAGCGTCCGGCGCGAAAGCTCGATCATCCGGGCGATGTCTGCGACGCGTCCGTGCAGGGCCGCCGCATCCGCCGTCTCAAGCGCCACGTCGGCGCCCCCACCCATCGCGATACCGACGTCCGCGGCCGCGAGCGCCGGCGCGTCGTTGATGCCGTCGCCGACCTTGGCCACCACGGCGCCAGTGGCTTGGCGCTCCCGCACGATCCGCTGCTTGTCCTCAGGCAGGAGCTCGGCCCACACCTCGATGCCGAGCGCGGCCGCCACGGCCCAGGCCGTCCGCGCGGTGTCGCCGGTCAGCATGATCGCGCCGACGCCGAGCGACGCAAGGCGGTCGACCCCCTCCCTCGCGTCGGACCTGGGCTCGTCTCGCATCGCGAGCAGCCCGGCTACCGCCCCGTTCGCGAGGAGCACGGACACGGTCTTACCCTCGCCCTGGAGCCCGGAGACCCGCTCCTCCTGATCGGGCGTGAACGGCACGCGCGCGCCGGCTTCCCTCGGCGAGCCAAGGAACAAGTCGAGCCCCCCGACCTTGCTGGCGATGCCCTTGCCGCCGAATGCCTGGGCCCCGAATGCCGGGGGCACCGGCGCTCCGGCCTCGGCGGCCTTGGCCAGCACGGCCCGGGCGAGCGGGTGCGAGGAGCCACCCTCAAGGGCGCCCGACAGCGACAGCACGTCCCGCTCGGACCTCCCGAATGCCACCACGTTCGTCACGACGGGCTTGCCCTCCGTCAGGGTTCCCGTCTTGTCGAAGGCGACCGTCGTCACCGAGGCCAGCCGCTCCAGGACGGCGCCGCCCTTGATGAGAAGCCCGCGCCGGGCCCCGGCCGAGAGGCCGGCCGCGATGGCCGCCGGCGTCGAGATGACGAGCGCGCAGGGGCAGCCGATCAGCAGGATCGCCAACCCCTTGTAGACCCAATCCCCCCACGCGCCGCCCGTGAGAAGCGGCGGGACCACCGCCACCAAGGTGGCCACCGCGACGACGGCGGGGGTGTAGACCCTGGAGAACCGGTCGATCAGGCGCTCGGTCGGCGCCTTCGCCTCCTGCGCTTCCTCCACCAGCTGCACCACCCGGGCGATGGTGTTGTCCTTGGCAGCCGCGGTCACCCGGACGCGGAGCGCCCCGTCGCCGTTGACCGTCCCGGCGAAGACTGCGTCGCCAGGCTCCTTGCGCCTCGGCACGCTCTCACCGGTGACCGACGCCTCGTCGACGTCGCTCCCGCCGTCGAGGATGGTCCCGTCCGCCGGGACGCGGTCACCCGGCCGCACCAGCACGGTGGCGCCGACCTTGAGGCTCGCGGCGGGCACAGATTCAGTCGTGCCGTCGCGTTCCAGCAGCGCCGTCTCCGGGACGAGACCGGTCAACCCACGGATGCTCGCCCGGGCTCGACCGGCAGCGACGCCCTCCAGAACTTCGCCGATCAGGAACAGGAAGACGACGGTCGCCGCCTCCTCGGTCGCCCCGATGACGGTCGCGCCGACGGCGGCGATCGTCATGAGCATCTCGATGGAGAAAGGCGTCCCATGCCGGGCGGCCAAGATAGCTCGTCGGGCAACCGGCACCAGCCCAACCGCCATGGCCGCGAGGAAAGCCCAGCGCTCGGTAATCGGCGCGACGTGCCCGAGCGCGTAGGCTGTCACCAGGGCCGCGCCGCAGGAAGCCGCCAGCAGGGCTTTCGGCGCCCTCCACCAAGGTGTCTCAGCGGTATCCCCCAACGCCACGGCGTCCGGGTCCTCGGCCCCGTAGCCGAGGCCGCGGACGGTGTCAGCGATCATTCTCGCATCGGTCCCGGGTCCGTGACGCACCGCGAGCGTCTCGGCGGCCACCGAGACCTGCACCTGCGCGATGTCGGGCAGGCGGCGCACGGCGGCCTCGACCTTCGCCGCGCAGGACGCGCAGTCCATGCCGGTCACCCGCAGGCGGGTCGTCGGGACGTCGGTCCTGTCCAGGGTCGCTGCTTCGGTCACGGCGGGTGCCTTCCTTGTGGTTAAGGCGACCCTACTTCCTCTAGCGACTAGAGGAGCAAATATCTTGAAGCCCATCGCAATCGGGGAATTGTCGCGGCAGGCAGCCGTGAAGGTGCCGACCATCCGATTCTACGAGGAGCGCGGACTCCTGCCGCGCGCGTCCCGAACGGAAGGCAACCGGCGGACCTACGGCGCGGCCGACGTCCGCAGGCTTCGGTTCATTCGGCACGCGCGTGAACTCGGATTTGAGATCGAGGACATCCGCGCGCTGCTCGATCTCGCCGAGCAGCCGGAACGCCCGTGCGGGGAGGTAGACGCAATCGCCCGCCGGCATCTCGCTGACATCGACGACCGGATTGCGCGGCTCACCGGGTTGAGGGTGGAGGTCCAGGCGATGCTGGATCAATGCTCGCGGGGCAGTGTCCGGGAATGCCGCATCGTCGAGGTGCTGGCCGATCACGGTGAATGCCTGCACGAGGTTCACTGATGCCTACGGCCACGCGGAATTGGATTTTATGCGCTCACCACGTTCGAAACCCCTTGCTCCTCCAGTCGCTAGAGGAATTAGGCGTGCCGCATATGTCGGACGCCCCGCCGAGGGCATGAAGCCGAGCGGATTTCCCAATGACCGGACACGCAGATCGCTCCGTCCGTGCCCTCCGTGACGGAGGTGGACACGAACACGGCCATTCCGGCAATGCTCAGGCATCCTTCGGTTTCGGAAGGGCCTTCGCCGTCGGCATCGGTCTGAACGTCGCCTTCGTGATCGTCGAGGCGGTCTACGGGTTCTTGAGCAATTCCCTCGCCCTCGTCGCCGACGCAGGCCACAACCTCTCGGACGTACTCGGGCTCGCCGTCGCCTGGGCCGCGGCCATTCTCGGGAAACGGGCGCCTAAGCCGCGCTACACCTACGGCATGAAGAGCTCCTCGATCCTGGCCGCCTTGTTCAACGCGGTCATCCTCCTCGTCGCCATGGGCGCCATCGCCTGGGAGGCCGTCCGGCGCTTCGGTGAGCCCGCACCGGTGGCCGGGACCACCGTGATGGTGGTCGCGGGCATCGGCATCCTGATCAACGGCATCAGCGCTTGGCTGTTCGCATCGGGGCGCGAAGGCGACCTCAACGTGAAGGGGGCCTTTCTGCACATGGCCGCCGATGCCGCCGTCTCGGCGGGCGTCGTCGTCGCCGGCCTGCTTATCGCCCTGACGGGTTGGCGTTGGCTCGATCCGGTGACCAGCCTACTCATCGCCGCGGCGGTCGTATGGAGCACTTGGGGACTCCTGCGCGACAGCGTGCGGATGTCGCTCGCCGCCGTGCCCCCCGGCATCGACCCTGACGCCGTGCGCGCGCATCTGCGGGGCTTGGAGGACGTCACGGCCGTCCACGACTATCACGTCTGGCCGATGAGCACGACCGAGGTCGCCCTGACGAGCCATCTCGTAAGGCCGGACGGCACGGACGACGCTTTCCTTATACGAGCCGCACGCGAATTGAGGGGCCGCTTCGGGATCGTCCACGTCACGTTGCAGGTCGAGACGAGCGAGACGACCGCCTGCGCCCTGGCCCCGGACGGCGTGGTCTGAACCTGCGATGCAAGCCTGGCTCTATACCCTCATCCCGGCAGCCGCCGCCGTCCTCGGCGCCGCGGTCGCCGTCAACATGCGGCCGGGACCCGTCTTGGTCAGCGCCATCCAGCACTTCGCCGCAGGCGTCGTATTCGCCGCGGCGGCGGGCGAGATCCTGCCTGACCTCAAGCATGCCGGATCGCCTTGGGCCACCCTGGTCGGCGGCGGCGTCGGTGTTGCCGCCATGCTCGCGGTCCGCACTCTGGAGCGTCGGGTGAAAGGACCAGTCGGTCTACTGACCGTCACCGGAATTGATATCTTGGTGGACGGGCTCGTCCTCGGCATCGCCTTCGCAGCGGGCGCCAAGGCCGGTTTCCTGCTTACGGTCGCCCTGACCATCGAGGTGCTGTTCCTCGGCCTGACCGTCGCGAACGAACTCGGCGAGGGCGGAACCTCGAAAGCCAGGGTGGTCGGCTTGACCGCCGCCCTCGTCGTCCTGCTGCCGCTCGGTGCGCTGCTCGGCGGCCCGGTCGCCACGCTGCCCGCGGCCATCCGCGGCGGCTTTCTCGCCTTCGGCCTGATTGCGCTCCTCTACCTCGTGACGGAGGAACTTTTGGTCGAGGCACACGAAACGGAGGACCGTCCATGGGTGACCGCGATGTTCTTCGCAGGCTTCCTGCTATTGCTCTTGCTCGATGAGCTTGTCGGTTGATGGCGCACGTGCCGGCCGCGTTTGATGCGTCATCACGAAAGGCTTTCGGGTCGATGACATCAGCTCTTCAGTAGCGCGAGCGTCTTTCCTTTCAGGTCGTCAAAGGTCGCGATAGTGCGCAGATTGGCCTCGTACGCTCGCATCGCAGAGCGAAGTTCGGACATCTCGACCGTAGGGCGGACATTGGGAAGCTTGAGGTTGCCGCCAGCATCGGCGGCGGGGTGTCCAGGACTATGAACCGTCGGGAATTCGGTCTTGTCGCGTACGATACGGATGGCCGGTGCCTCTTCGGTGTTGCCCGTGATCGGCTCGAACACTGCAATCTTGCGCCTATAGGGTTCGCCGTCTGGGGCGGACGCCGTGGAACGCGCGTTGGCAATATTCTCGACCGACACGCGCATGCGACCCTGATGTATGCGTAGGGCGGCAGACGCCAAGCTTGGCCCGGAAATGTCGTCCTTCATCGCCGCCAGCCTCCCTCTTGCCGGCATCCTGTCCCGGCGTGCACAAATTTGTTAATCAAATCTAATGAGTTAGAGTTAAAAAAAGGTTAATTCACGCCTCATGGTGTTAGAGTAATCCGAGCGCCGGCCCGTCCGAATTCAGGAGTATTCGGCGATGTCTTCGAACCACCGTTCAGCTCTTTTCCGGGAAATCGGGCGAACGAGCATCGGATCGCTCCATTCGCACCTCCGCGACAGCCGGATCCATAGGCCGATTTGTACTCACCCGGCATCGACCGCTTCTGACTTCAAAATTTTGATATCCTCGTAAATTACATTTAATTATGTATAGAGCATACTATCAAATCAAATTGGTCGTATTTTTGGTCGAGCAGTCGTATCGACAATATAAAATATGCAAAATTTATACAAGTGACTTCATTGACGTTCGTGGCCCACTCGATGAGAGTCCCCTGATGCGTTATCTGAATCTGACGGAGACTTTGTTCGCAATGGACCCCGCGGCGATGGATGAAACGGTGGCTGATGGAACGCGATGACAGGCCGGGAGCGGGCTGCGCACAGGAGCACATCCTCCTGATCGAAGACGACGACGGCATGCGGGTGTTGGTCACGCGACTCCTGAGGGAGAGCGGCTACCGCGTCACCGGTTGCCGCAGCGGCGCCGAGATGTGGTCGCTTCTGCCCGGGAAGTCGGTCGATCTCGTCTTGCTCGACGTGATGCTGCCCGGCGCCTCCGGCTTCGATCTGCTGCGGGCGCTGCGCAGCAAGGGCACCGTGCCGGTCATCATGCTCTCCGCCCGCAACGAGGAGGCGGACCGGGTACTCGGACTCGAACTCGGAGCCGACGACTACGTCGCCAAGCCGTTCGGCCGGCCGGAACTCCTTGCCCGCATCCGCGCGGTGCTGCGTCGGACCACCATCGCGCCGGCCGCCACCGCGGCGGAGAGGGCACAGGTTCTGACCTTCGCCGGCTGGCGGCTCGATTTGCGCAGCCGGCAGCTGACCGATCCCGGGGGGGCTGCCGTAGACCTCTCGGGGGCCGAGCACGACCTACTCATGGTGTTCCTAGAGCATCCCGGGCGCGTGCTCGGCCGCGAGCAGATCCTGGAGATGAGCCGCGGACGGCTCGCCGCCCCGTCCGACCGTAGCGTGGACACCCTGGTCAGCCGCCTGAGGCGCAAGCTCGAACCGCCCGAGGGCACGCTCCCCGTGATCAAGACGGTTCGCGGCTCCGGCTACATGATGGCCGCCAAGGTCGAGCGGGCGTGAAACAACTGGTCGATCTTGCCCGCAGCCTGGAGGGGCGCACCGTCGCCGTGCTGTTGCTGGCGGTACTCGTGGTCCACGGGGGCGCGTTGTTGCTGTACCGTCAGTCGGCGTCGGCCGCGGCCGACGAGGCGTTCGCGAACGAAGTGGCGCGACAGCTCGTCTTGGCGCGGGAAGCGGTACTGCGGCGACCGCCGGGGGAGCGCGGCATCGAGGCAAAAGCCCTCTCGTCGGGTCATTTCGAGATAGGCTGGGAGCGGGGGGAATCCGCCGAGACGGGCAAGACAGACCCCGCCTTGCGCGATCTGCGCGAACGCGTCCTGGAGATCGAGCCCGTGCTCGGCCCAGGTCTGGCGCTCGCCCTGGCGGCGCCGGACGAGCCGCTGCACCAACAGGACCTGCGCGGCGCCTTCCCGCTGCCGGACGGCAGTTTCCTGACCTTCCGGTCCGCCCATTCGCCTCACCTGGTCCACCTTGCACCCTGGGCGTACCTCGCCACCGCGATGGCGATCCTGGTCGGCGTCGCCGCCGTCGTGCTGGTGCACCGGATCGCCGGCCCGCTCAGGGAACTTACGCACGCCACCGTCCGGATCGGGCACGGTACGGTCGTGTCCGTGCCTGAGGTCGGACCGGACGAGACGCGCGGGATCGGTCGGGCGCTGAACGCGATGCAAGGGCGCATCCACCGCCTCGTCGCGGAACGGACGCAGGCTTTGGCGGCGGTCTCGCACGATCTGCGCACGCCGATCGCCCGGCTCCGTCTTCGCCTGGACAAGGTCGATGACCTTGCGGACCGCCGTGCCATGGCTGCCGACCTCGACGACATGCAGGCCATGATCGACGCGACGCTGTCGTACCTGCGTGGCGAAGCCGACCCGGAAGCACGGCAGGTCGTCAACGTGGCGAGCGTGCTGATGAGCGTCGCCGACGCCTCCGCGGACGTGGGCCGCGAGGTGGGCTACGACGGCCCCGGCCGGGCGCTGGCGTCGGTACGTCCCGTTGCCTTCCGCCGCGCGGTCGAGAACCTTGTCGACAACGGTGTGCGCTACGGGATCCGGGTCCGGGTCGGCATCGAGATCGAAGAGGCGACCCTGGTGGTGCGCATCGACGACGACGGCCCCGGCATCGCGCCGGAGGACGTCGCCCGGGCCTTCCAGCCCTTCACCAGGCTGGAGGGGTCGCGTAACCGCAACACGGGCGGGACGGGGCTCGGACTGACTATCGCCCGGCGCGCGGTCGAGGCGGACGGCGGCACGCTCGTCCTGTCGAACCGGCCAGAGGGCAGCCTGCGGGCCGAGATCCGCCTGCCGAGGGCGAAGGGACGCGATTGAGACGCGGCCTACCGGGCGGTCGCCGGTGCGTCGGGGTGCGCGTCCGGCTGCGCCGACCGCTCGTTCGAGACATAGCCGCTCCCAGGCAGTGCCACCGTGAGGATGATGCCTGCGACAGCCAGCGACGCGGACAGGGCCGCCGGAACGAGGAAGGCATCGGGACCAAGGGCCTTCTGGATGAAGCCGCCGGCGACCGCGCCAAGCGTCAGGCCCGCCCAAAGCGGTGCCTGGAGCCAGAACGACGGCGCGGGCTTGTGCAGGACCATGTTCGCCAAACCGGTCCCGAAACGTACGACGGTTCCGGTGACGTAGGTCAGGGCGAGGCTCCGCCCGGCCTCATCCTGCAGCGTCGCATTCAGCATGCCGAGGGCAAGGACGACGGGATAGGCATGAAGAGGAAACGCATCGGAAGCTTCCGGCAGGAGGTTGCCGATGGACAGCAGGACGGCCTGCGCGCCGAGCAGGACCGAAAGACGCCACCGCCCAGCCCAAGCCGCAACAAGGGTGCCGGCGAACGCACCGAAGCAGAACAGCGCGATGGTGCTGCCGAACCTGGTGACGCCCGACCAATCGAAGGAACTGGCCGCGACGCCGAACCGGGTCGTGTTCCCACTCATGAACGACATGAACAGTTGAGAGTGTTCCAGGAAGCCTATCGAGTCGGCCGAACCCGCCAGGAATGCCAGCGCGACGGCCAGGGGCACGCGGGTCTCGGGTCTCGACGGGAAAGATCTGTCCACTTGGCCACCTGTCGCTGCCGCGTCGGATCTCGCCGGGGTCGCGTTCGACCCGGCGTCCGGTCCTGCGGGGAGCCGGTAGGGATACGTCGACCCCATGGCCGAGGCTTTGCTCGACCTTGACGAAGTGTGTCGGCACGCGCGCCTGACACACTTCGTCACGAACGCGGCGAACGGCAGTCAAACGGGTCGGCTATCTCCACTCCTCAAGCGGCCGATGTGGCCGATGGAAGGGATACAGATCGATGAAGCGTACGCTTGCCGCCGTTCTCACCGCCGCGATGCTGGCCGGAGCGGCCACGCCCGCCCTCGCGGTCGACGGGCACGGCAACGCCTCCAATCCGGAGCGCAGCGTCCCGAACTCGGGCGACGTCTCCGGCGGACCCGCCCACCGTGACGATCCGCGGGTGCGGGAGGCGCAGGAGAAAGGCCCGGACGGCAAGCCCGCGCACCGCGAAGGCGACGGCCACGCGCACGGGCACAGCCAGGATAAGCCCGGCAAGAAGTAAGCTTCCCACGAGGTGACACGATGAGCGGGAGACGCGCGATGCGATTGCTGCCCCTGCTCGTCGTCTTCGCGCTCCTGGCAACGGGCCTCGGCTACGCGCTCGCGGCGTCCCCTTGCCCGGACGACTTTTCACGGTGCGATACAGCCCCCTCACGCATCGTGGAAACGCCCGCCTCGACGCAAGTCGGGGCGGGCGTCCGCCTTGGTTCGGTCGACCGAAACGTTCAGTCGTCGAACTCGCGGTGATCGTGGCGCTCAAAGCCGTGGCGGTTCTCGTCCCGGTCGTCGTGATGATGGCGACGAACCTCCACGTGGTCGTGGTCGCCGTGATGGTGGCGGCGCACCTCCTCATGATGGTGGGGAGGTGGTCCGTAGCCGTAATGTTGGGCCGACGCGGTCATGGGGACCGATGCGAGGGCAGCGGTCGTCAGGGTGATCAAGCGACGTTTCATGGACGAAAATTCCTTGCTGGTCGCACAAGGCTCTGCCGACGGCTTTGAACGGGGCGTGAAGCGACCATTCAGTATCCTCCGACCAGGGAAGCCTTCACCACAACGGGCGACCGCAGCTTGCGACACAGCCTCGGAATCGCAGATAAGGACGGTGATGACTTCGGCGCGGCGCCATATGAGCTTCGGAGCGATGACGGGGTGGTGGGCAACCGCCGCCCTCGCGCTCGTCCTGGCGCTGGCCATCGCGATGCCCGGCGCCGGTCTCATGGACGACCTTGTCTCTCACCAGGGCCGTCAAGGCCATGACAGGAGCGAACTCTCGCTCGTCCCGCATACGGTGTCTGGCCTGGATCATGCCTCCGACCCCGGGTCAGCCGACCACGTCCATTGCGGTTGCCACGTCGCCTTGAGCACGACCGTCGCCGGCGATGCCCCGCTCCCCGACGGAACGCGCCCCTCCTACGCCAGATTGTCCGAGAGGATGCCCTCGGTCTCTCCCGACCGCCTGCCAAGGCCGCCGCGCGCCTGAGGTGACGCCGCGAAGGCGGCGCGTCACGAACCCGGGTCCGACCGACCCGAGCCGTCTCCTCACGTCACCGACCGCGATTGTCCGGCATGTCCGTCATCGGCTTCCGGCACGCCCGAGCAGGCATCATGCGCATCATCCTGACCGCCCTCATCCTGGCCGTCGGCGTCCTCGTGGGCGCTGCGGTTCCCGCCGTCTCCGGCTTCGTCCAGGGGCTGTTGATATCGGCTGGCCTGCCGCCGACCGTCTTCAACCTCGCCAGCGGCCCCACCGCCGCGAATTCCGCCGAGGCTTCCCCCGGCGAGGCGGGCCACGCCGCGGGCGACGGACACGGTCACGGTCACGGCAAGCCGGCCAGTAAGCCCGGGGCCGAGCAGACCCAAGGCGAGCATGACCACTCCGAGGCCGAAGGCGAGGAAGGTCATGTCAAAATGACCGCCGAGCAGATCGAGAACCAGGACATCAAGGTGGCCAAAGCCGAGGGCGCCATGCTGTCTCGCCATATCCTGGTGCCCGGTACGATCACGCCCGACACCGACCGGATCGCGCGGGTCCCTGCCCGGGTCGTCGGCACCGTCGCCGAGATGCGCAAGCGCCTGGGCGACGCCGTCAAGAAGGACGAGGTCGTTGCCGTCCTGGATAGCCGCGAGGTCGCGGACTCCAAGAGCGAGTACCTCACCGCCTCGGTGAAGGCCGACCTGGAGAAGACCAATTTCGAACGGCAGCAGGCGCTCTGGGACAAGCGGATCTCGGCCGAGAGCGCCTTCTTGAATGCCAAGGCGGTCTATTCCGAGGCGACGCTGCGCCAGGATCTGGCGCGGCAGAAGCTGTCGGCGCTGGGGCTCGACGCGACGGCGGTGGCCAAGCTGGCCAAGCGCGACGAGACCACCCCGAACCTGTCGAGCCTGCGCCAGTACGAACTGCGCTCGCCGATGTCGGGGCGCATCGTCGAGCGAAAGGTCGACGTCGGCACCGCGGTGGGCAAGGAAGGCGACCCTTCCGACCTCTACACCGTCGCCGACCTCTCAACGGTGTGGATCGAACTTGCCGTTCCGACCTCGGAACTCGCCAAGGTCAAGGAAGGCGCGTCCGTCACGGTCGCGCCGGGCCAGGAGGGCGGCGTGCAGCACGAGAAGGGCAAGGTCGTCTTCGTCAGTCCTTTCCTCACCGCCGACACGCGTGCCGCCAAGGTCATCGTCGCCCTGCCGAACAAGGACATGGCCTGGCGTCCGGGCACCTACGTCACCGCCGAGGTCGAGATCTCGCGGGATGCCGTTCCGGTGAGCGTGCCCAAGGCGGCCCTCCAGACCGTCGAGGGCAAGCGCGTCGTCTTCGTCCGCACAGACGAGGGCTTCGAGAAGCGCGAGGTCGAACTCGGGCGCTCCGACGACGACGCCTACGAGGTCGCCTCGGGTCTCAAGCCCGGCGAGGCCATCGCCGTCGGCAACACCTTCCTCCTCAAGGCCGAGCTCGGAAAGAGCGAAGCCGACCACGCGCATTGAGGGGACGGGCCATGATTTCGAAGATCCTCGACTTCTCCGTCCACCAGCGCTGGCTCGTGCTGCTGCTGTCGCTGCTGGCGGCCGGATTCGGTGGCTATGCCGTGACCAAGCTGCCCATCGACGCCGTCCCGGACATCACCAACAACCAGGTCCAGATCAACACGACCGCGCCCTCGCTCTCGCCCGTCGACATCGAGAAGCAGGTCACCTACCCGGTCGAGACCGCGCTCGCGGGCATCAAGGGGCTGGAATACACCCGCTCGCTCTCGCGCAACGGCTTCTCGCAGGTCACCGCCGTCTTCGCGGAGAAGCTCGACATCTACTTCGCGCGCCAGCAGGTCGCCGAACGCCTCTCGCAGGTGAAGCAGGACCTGCCGCCCGGCGCCGAGCCCGCCATGGGCCCGATCTCGACCGGCCTGGGCGAGATCTACATGTGGTCGATCCACTACGCCAAGCCGGGCGAGCGCCAGGTCTCGGCCGCGGGTAAGCCCGGTTGGCAGCCGGACGGCAGCTACCTGACGCCGGAAGGTCAGAGCCTCAGGACGGAACTGGAGCAGACCGCCTACCTGCGCACGGTCCAGGACTGGATCATCCGCCCACAGATCAAGACGGTCCCGGGGGTCGCCGGCATCGACGGCATCGGCGGCTTCGAGAAGCAGTACCACGTCCAGCCGGACCCAACGAAGCTCGCCGCCCGCGACCTGTCCTTCGGTGACGTCGCCCGCGCCCTGGAGACGAACAACGCCAACCAGGGCGCCCGCTACCTGGAGGACAACGGCGAGGGCTACGTCGTTCGCGCCGCCGGGCGCCTGGAGAGCATGGACGAGATCGGCGACGTGGTCGTCGCCACCCGTGCCGGCGTCCCGGTGCGCATCCGGGACATCGCCGAGGTCCGCATCGGAAAGGACTTGCGCACCGGCTCCGGCAGCGAGAACGGCCAGGAGGTCGTGATCGGCACGGCCCTGATGTTGATCGGAGACAACAGCCGTAAGGTCGCCGCCGCGGTCGACGCACGCATGGAGCAGATCCGCAAGTCGCTGCCGCCGGGGGTCGAGGTGCAGACCGTCCTCGACCGTACCCGCCTCGTCGAAGCCACCATCAAGACCGTGGCCAAGAACCTGTCCGAGGGCGCCGCCCTCGTCATCGTCATCCTGTTCCTGCTGCTCGGCAACATCCGCGCGGCCATCATCACGGCGCTCGTCATCCCGGTCGCCATGCTGATGACCATGACCGGGATGGTCGAGGCGAAGATCTCGGCCAACCTGATGAGCCTCGGCGCGCTCGACTTCGGCCTGATCGTCGACGGGGCGGTCATCATCACCGAGAACGCCCTGCGGCACCTCGCCGAGAAGCAGCACGAACTCGGGCGGAGCCTCGACACCGAGGAGCGCCTGCAGACGGTGCGGGCCTCGGCCGAGGAGATGATCAAGCCCTCCCTCTACGGGCAGGCCATCATCATCCTGGTCTACGTCCCGCTCCTGACCTTCACCGGGGTGGAGGGCAAGATGTTCGAGCCGATGGCGCTGACAGTCATCATCGCGCTCGTGGCCGCCTTCGTCCTCTCGCTGACTTTCGTGCCCGCCCTGATTTCCATCGTCATCACCGGCAAGGTCACCGAGGAAGACAACTTCATCATCCGTGCGTTCAAGGCAGCCTACCGCCCGGTGCTGGCCGCTGCGGTCCGCGCGCCCGTCGCCTTCGTCGTCGGAGCGCTCCTGCTCCTCGTCGGTGCGGGAATCCTCTCCACACGCCTGGGCACCGAGTTCATCCCGCAGCTCGACGAGAAAAGCATCGCGCTCAACGCCACACGCATCCCCTCGACCTCGCTGACCCAGTCCCAAGCGATGCAGCTGAAGGTCGAGCAGGCCGTGTCAAAATTCCCGCAGGTTGCCTACGTCTTCTCGAAAACCGGCACGGCGGAGGTCGCATCGGACCCGATGCCGCCGAACTCGTCGGACACTTTCGTCATCCTGAAGCCTCAGGAGGAATGGCCCGACCCGAGCCTGTCCAAGGCGGACCTGCAGGAGCAGATCGAGAAGGCGGTCGGCGAACTCGCCGGCAACGTCTACGAGTTCTCCCAGCCGATCCAGCTGCGTTTCAACGAGCTCTTGGCCGGCACCCGCGGCGACCTCGCCGTGAAGGTGTTCGGCGAGGAGTTCGAGCCGATGCTCAAGGCGGCCAATCAGGTCGCCCAGGTGCTGCGCGGCATCACCGGGGCCGAGGACGTCAAGGTCGAGCAGACCGCCGGCCTGCCGTTCCTGGAAATCAAGATCAACAAGGCCGAGGCCGCCCGCTACGGGCTCAGCGTCGGCGCCATCCAGGAGGTCATCGGCGCGGCCATCGGCGGCAAGGATGCCGGCGTGGTGTTCGAGGGCGACCGGCGCTTCCCCATCGTCGTGCGCCTGAACGACAAGGTGCGCGAGGACCGCGAGGCATTGGAGAACATCCCGGTGCCGCTTCCTCCGGGGCTGAACGGACGGGCGAGTTCGGTCCTGCTCAAGCAGGTGGCGTCGTTCTCGGTGACCGAGGGGCCGAACCAGATCTCGCGCGAGAACGGCAAGCGTCGGGTCGTGGTGACGGCCAACGTGCGCGGCCGCGACATCGGCTCGCTGGTGGCGGAGGCGCAAGGAAAGGTCGCCGCACAGGTCCAGCTTCCGTCCGGTTACTACGTCACCTGGGGTGGCCAGTTCGAGAACCTCGCCTCCGCCAAGCAACGTCTCATGATCGTGGTGCCGGTCTGCTTCTTCCTCATCTTCCTGCTGCTCTACTCGGCGCTGGGCTCGCCCCGGGACGCCCTGCTGGTGTTCAGCGCGGTGCCCCTGGCCCTGACCGGCGGCATCGCGGCGCTGTGGCTGCGGGGCATGCCCATCTCGGTGCCGGCGGCGGTCGGGTTCATCGCGCTCTCGGGCGTGGCGGTGCTGAACGGCCTCGTGATGCTGACCTTCATCAAGCAACTCGTCGCCGAGGGACGGCCCAAGCGCGAGGCCATCCTCGAAGGCGCCATGATCCGGCTGCGGCCGGTGGCGATGACGGCGCTCGTCGCCTCGCTCGGCTTCGTGCCGATGGCCATCGCCACGGAAACCGGCGCCGAGATCCAGCGGCCGCTCGCGACCGTGGTCATCGGTGGCCTGATCAGCGCCACCTTGCTGACCTTGGTCGTCCTGCCGGCCCTGTACGCGCGCTTCGGCAGGGTCGAGACCACGGCAGCGGCTGAGCGCCCGGCGCCGTCGGTTCCTCGCCAACTCAAGGCGGCGGAGTAGCCCCGATGGGAAGGGTCCGGTCGGGCATGCTCGTGTGGTTCGGCTTGACCATGGCCGTTCAGGCCGAGCCGACCAAGATCGTCGGCATCGGTGCCGCCTCCTGTGCCCGGTTCGGCGCGGATGCCGCGGCGCAGCCAGCCATGGAGCGCGACTACTTCGCCTGGGCGCAGGGGTTCATGAGCGGCGCGCTGATCCGGGCGCCGGACGGGGTCGACGAGGGCTTGGACCTCGCGCCGCCCTCCATGCCCTTGGCCGCCCAGGCGGACTTCCTACGCACGTTCTGCGCGGCCAATCCGGCCACCGATTACTCGGACGCGGTTCGTGCCCTCTACCACCGACTGCGTGGACCCGCGTCCTAGGAACCGGGTCCGACGGGAGACCGAGCGATGAGGTGGCACCTGCGCGTCCTTCACGCGGCCGCATTCGCGGTCGTCCCGGCCCTCGCCGCCGATGCGGGCGAGGCGCCGTTCGGCCTTGCGTGGGGACCGCTCTCCGAAGTGCCCCGTCCGCTGAAGGTCGACCGCGAGGCGAACTTGACGGCCCTGTACTACCCGCAGGGTTGGCGGCCGGCCACGGGACCCGGGACGGCCGAGGTCATCCTGGTGATCTGCCGGACCGAGGGGCTGCAGCAGGTGGTCTGGGTCGGCGTGCCACTCTCCGGCGACGACCTCGCGAAAGCGCGTCGGGCCATCCACGACGAAGGCGTTCGCCGTTACGGCGAACCCGAGCCGGGACCGACGGCGGATGCGGAACTCTGGCCCGGTGGGCAGGCGCTGCTGGCCAGCCGCGAAACCGCGGACGGACGGCGCGAACTCGTCATGACGACGTTCGGCCCCGGATACCAGGCCTGTTCCGGGACGCACCACGTCGAGGCCGGGCATCCGGCTGGCGCACACGTGGCCGACCTGATCGGCGGAATCGCGCCCTGAAACCCGCGGTCGGACACATCATCGCAAACCTGGGATCGGCATATGGGACACGGACACGCACACGGCGGCGGCCATGGGCATTCGCACGGCGGCGGCATTCCCTCGGGCTCGGCTGCGGCCCGCAACAAGGGACGCCTCGCCTGGGCGCTCGGGCTGACCTTGACCTACATGTTCGCCGAGGTCGTCGGCGGCCTGCTCACCGGCAGCCTCGCGCTCCTGGCGGATGCCGCGCACATGGTCACGGACGCCGGCGGCCTCGCCCTGGCGTTGCTCGCCATTCACTACGCGGCCAAGGCGCCGACGGCGGGCAAGAGCTTCGGGTATATGCGCTTCGAGATCCTCGCGGCGCTCGCCAACGCCGTCGTGCTGCTCGGGGTCACCGCCTACATCCTCTACGAGGCCTATCGGCGCTTCGTGGAGCCGACCGAGATCCTCGGCTGGCCGATGATGCTGGTGGCGCTGGTTGGGCTGGGCGTGAACCTCGCCAGCATGAAGCTGCTGTCGGGCGGCTCGTCCGAGAGCCTCAACGTGAAGGGCGCCTACTTCGAAGTCTTTTCGGACATGCTGGGCTCGGTCGGCGTCATCCTCGCGGCCCTCGTGGTGATGGGCACGGGCTGGACCTGGGTCGATCCTCTCATCGGCGCCGGCATAGGCCTGTTCATCGTACCCCGGACCTGGCGACTGCTGAGCGAAGCCCTTCACATCCTGTTGGAGGGCACGCCTCCCGGCGTGGACCTCGCCGCCCTGAAGACCGAGATCGAGGCGATGCCGGGGGTGCGCCGCGCCTACGACCTGCATGCCTGGACGTTGACGTCGGGCTTCGACGCGATGAGCGGGCACGTGGTGGTCGACGACGTCGCCGGCGGGCCGGCGGTGATCCGTGCCGTGCGGGGCCTAATGAAGGAGCGGCACGGCATCGAGCACGTCACCGTCCAGGTCGAGGACGAGGCACTCTCCGCGGAGTTCCCGCACCTTCCCGTCTGAGGCGGCGCGGCCATGGTAGGCAAGAAGCTGGCCCGGGAAATCGAGAGATGGGAGTCCAAGCCGCGCGGCAGGCGTCGTGCCCGTCCGCACGTCAGAAGGCGGGCGGGACGCGACCTCGTCAAGGTGCTGGCGGTGTGCTTCCTGCTCCTGGGCTTCCTGGTGCTCCTGGGCCATTTGTCCTGACCCGGAGGTAGCCGGGCCGAGGCGGCCTGCGCGGAAGGAACCGCACGGGCCGCCCCACCGACGGCCCTACTGCTTCTCGAACCGCGCCTGGATGTTGTGCCCGTGCATCTTCGCGGACAGCACGACCTTCGCTCCCGCCGCCAGCGGGGCCTTAAGGTCGGCCATGAGCTTGTTCGGCGCCCCCGGCTTCAGGGTCAGCGTCTCCGTCTTGCCTCCGACCTGCACGAATGCCTTGGCCGAGAGGCCGGCGGTCTCGACCGGCTTGCCGTCCTCACCGGTCACGAAGAAGGTGATGCCGGTCTCGGTCGCGACGAACTCGACGGGATGTCCATCGGCGACCGTCGTCTGGCCGCCGTTCGGGCCGGCGGCGAGGCAGGGCGACGCGAGGGCGATGGCGACGGCAACGACGGCGAGGCGGAAGGGGGAGCGCATGACGATGTCCTTTCTCGGGGGTCGGGAAGGTCTCAGAACGCCTCGACGGGCGAACTTCTCGGTGCCTCGGGTGAAGCCTCGGGGCGGTGACGGGCCTCGTCCCGCAGCCGCTCCAGGGGCTTGCGGCCGAAGGTCAGGAACAGCACCGGGGTCAGCACGGTGTCGAGCAGCGTCGCACTGATCAGGCCGCCGAAGATCGTCACCGCCACGGGGTGCAGGATCTCCTTGCCCGGCGCGTCGGCGCCGATCATCAGCGGCACCAGGGCGACGCCCGCCGAGAGCGCCGTCATCAGGACCGGCGCCAGCCGCTCCAAGCTGCCGCGGATGACGAGGTCGCGCCCGAACGGCATGCCCTCGTGGATCGCCAGGTTCAGGTAGTGGCTGATCTTGAGGATGCCGTTGCGGGTGGCGATGCCGGTCAGCGTGATGAAGCCGATCATCGAGGCGACCGAGAGTGGCTGCCCGGCTATCCAAAGGGCGGCCACCGAGCCGATCAGGGCGAGCGGGATGCTGCCTAGGATGATCAGCGTGAAGACGACCGAGCGGTAACGGGAGTAGAGCAGCGCGAAGACCAGGGCGAGGGAGAGCAGCGACAGCAGGCCGATGGTCCGGCTCGCCTCTGCCTGGGCCTGGAAAGAGCCCTCCAGGCTCGTGGCGTACCCGTTGGGCAAGTTCGCCGCGGCGACCTTCTCCTGGATGGCCTGGACGATCTTTCCCATGTCGGAGCCGGGTTGGGTGTTGGCCTGCACGACGATGCGGCGCCGGGCGTTCTCGCGCAGGATCTGGTTCGGCCCGTCGGTCTCGCGGATGTCGGCGATCTGGCGGGCCGGCACCCAGCCGGACGGGGTCTCGATGAGGAGGTCGCCGAGGCGCTGGGTCGTGCGCATCGTGTCGGAGAGGCGCATCACCACGTCGAAGCGGCGGTAGCCGTCCACCACCCGCGAGACCACCTGCCCGTTCGACAGGCGGCTCAACTGCTCGACCAGGGCCGCGGGTTGGACGCCGTAGAGGGCCGCGCGGGCATAGTCGACGCGAATTTCCAACTGGGGGATGAGCACCTGCTTCTCGACCTGGAGGTCGGCGAGGCCGGGGATGTCCGAGAGCCGCGCCCTCGTGTCCTCGGCGAGCGCGCGCAGGGTGTCGAGATCCTCGCCGAAGATCTTGAGCGCGATCTCGGCGCGCACGCCCGAGAGCATGTGGTCGAGCCGGTGCGAGATCGGCTGGCCGACGTTGACGCTGACGGGCAGCACCGCGAGGCGCCCGCGGATGTCGGTGACGAGTTCGGGCTTGGGTCGCGACCCCGGCTTCAGGTCGATCTCAAGGTCGGAGGAGTGGACGCCTTCCGCGTGCTCGTCGAGCTCGGCCCGGCCGGTGCGGCGACCGATGGACTTCACGTCCTGCATCTCCAGGAGCAGCCGTTCCGCCACCAGTCCGATCCGGTTGCTCTCGGCCAGCGAGATGCCGGGGTTGAAGGTCATGTTGACCGTGAACGAGCCCTCGTTGAACGGCGGCAGGAAGGTGCGTGGCAGGAAGGTCGCCGCGAGCCCGGCCGCCGCCACCGCCAGACCGGCGACCGCCATGACCGGCCGGCCATGCCCGAGCAGGCCGCGCAGCAGGGCGGCGTTCCCGCGCTTAAGCCACTTGAGGAATCGGCTGTCATGCTCCTCCAGTCGCTTGAGGCCCGGCAGCAGGTAGTAGGCCAGCACCGGCGTCAGGGTGATGGAGACGAGGAGGCTCGCCAGGATCGAGACGATGTAGGCCTGACCCAGCGGGGCGAAGAGCCGGCCCTCGATGCCCGACAGGGCGAAGAGCGGCACGAACACCAGCACGATCACCATAGTGGCGTAGACGATGCCGGAGCGCACCTCGTTCGAGGCCTCTACCACGACTGTGAAGACGCTTTTGGGGTTACCCGCTTTACGGTTCTCGCCGAGTCTCCGAAAAATGTTTTCGACGTCGACCACCGCGTCGTCGACGAGTTCGCCGATGGCGATGGCGAGGCCGCCAAGGGTCATCGTATTGATCGACAGCCCGGCGAGGTGGAACACGACCGCGGTCGCCAGGATCGAGACCGGGATCGCCGTGAGCGAGATCGCGGTGGTGCGCACGTTCAAGAGGAAGGCGAACAGCACCACCGCGACGACGACGACGGCCTCCATCAGCACCGTCTCGACGTTGCGTATCGAGGTCTCGATGAAGTTCGCCTGCCGGAAGATGAGCTGGTCGGCGCGCACGCCGCGAAAGGCGCAGGCCTCGCCGACGGGTTCGGCCACGGACGGACCCGTCCGATCCGAGCTGCCCTTGCCCGCGTCGGGGCCGCAGGCGTTCAGGCTGGCGGTGATCTCCGCGAGGGCCGCCTCGACCTCGCGGGTGAGCCGCACCGTGTCGACGCCCGGCTGCTTCTCGACCGAGACCACGACCGCGGGCGCGCCCATGTAACCGGCATCACCCCGCTTCACCCGGGCCGCGAAGGAGACCTCGGCCACCTGCCGCAGGTAGATCGGTCGGCCGTTGACGGTGGCGACGACCATGTTGCGCAGGTCGTCGAGGCTCATGCTCCGGCCGAGGTTCCGGATCAGGTACTCGCGGGCGTACTGGTCGGTGAAGCCGCCGCCGGTGTTGGTGCCGAACTGAGCCAGCGCCGTCTCCAGTTGGCCGTGGGTGACGCCGAGCGCCCGCAGGGCCGTCGGCTGGGGCGCGACGCGGAACTGGCGCACCTCGCCGCCCATCGGGATCACCTGGGCGACGCCGGGGATCGAGAGCAGGCGTGGTCGGATGGTGAAGTCGGCGAGTTCCCGCAATTGCATCGGCGAGACCGTGCCGCCGTTGAGGGCGACCATCACGATCTGGCCCATGATCGAGGAGACCGGACCCATCATCGGGTTGACGTTTGGGGGTAGTTGCGGGCGCACCATCGCGAGGCGCTCGGCGACCTGCTGGCGGTTGCGGTAGATGTCGGTGCCCCAGTCGAACTCGACGTAGATCACCGAGAGGCCGACGCCGGACACGGAACGCACCCGGGTCACGCCCGGCAGGCCGTTCATCTGCGTCTCGACCGGGAACGTGACGAGCTGCTCGACCTCCTGGGGGGCGAGTCCCTCGGCCTCGGTCATGATCGTCACCGTCGGCCGATTGAGGTCCGGGAATACGTCGACCGGAAGCTTGGTCGCGGTGAAGGCACCGTAGATGACGAGCACCGCGGCGAGCGCCAGTACGAGGAGGCGGTTGCGCAGGGATTGCGTGACGAGGAGCGTGAACACGGGTTGGCCTCCTCAGCGGACCTGGTTGAGGAGTTCGGCGCCTTGGGTCACGATCCGCTTGCCCGCGGCGAGCCCGGAGACGACCAGAACCTGCCCCGCATCGAGCGGCTCGACCCGCACCTCGCGGGGCTCGAAGCGCTCCGGCGCGGTGTGCTCATAGACGATGCTTTGGCCGTTGCCGCCACGCACCACGCTCATGCGCGGAAGCGCCAACCCCTTCTGCTGTGCGTCGGTTGCGGCCAGCACGGTGACGAACTGCCCGGTCCGCAATTCCGACGGCGCGCCTTCGACGGCGAAGTGCATCGGCACGGCTTGGCTGCGGTCGGCGAGCCCTGCGCCCATGTAGGCGAGGCGCAGCATGCGACCGTCGGCAAGGCGGGCGGTGGCGTGCTGGCCGCCGGTGAGGGCGTCGAAGCTCAGCGCCTCGACCCAGAGGCGGGTCGGGTCGACGATCTGGAACACCTGCACGCCGGGGCTCGCCATCTGCCCGGCCACGGCGGTCGCCTCGGCGATCACGCCGTCGACCGGCGCCTTGAGTGCTTCGGGCTGCTGGCGGATTGTGTCGAGGGCGGCGCGGCGGTCGAGCAGACCCTTCAGCTCGGCCTGGGCGTCCTCCAGTTGCACCTGCGATACGGCGCCGCCCGGTGCGAGCTTGCGGTAACGTTCGACCCGTCGCTCGGTGACTGCGATCTGCTGGTCGAGTTCGCCCTGGCGTTGGCGCATGTCGGAGGCGTCGACCGCCTGCACCGGCGGCGTGACGTAGGCCAGCACCTCGCCCTTGCGCACCCGCGTGCCGAGCCGCGGGAAGATCCCGGATTCCGGCGGCGAGAGCCGGCCGCCGACCGAGGACTGCACGACCCCGCTGGCACTCGGATCGGGCACGATGCGCCCCGGCAGCTCGACGGTGCGGCGCATGATGTCGGAGGATGTCACCACCGTGCGCACGGCCAGTACCCTCTGGGTGGGCTTGGGCACGAAGATCGACCCGTCCGGTTGACGTCGCGCCAAGTCCTGTCCCCCCGGCGCCGGGGCGGCCATGATGGTGGTTTGCGATCCGGGGGCACTCCCGTGACCGTGCCCCTCGCCCGCGAAGGCGCGCGGCGCGAACGCGAGGGCGACGATGAGGGCGACGAGGGCAGTGGCCGGCAAGTAACGGCGCCCCTTCATCAGGAGCGTGACCGCGATGCCGAGAAGGAAGCCGGTGCCGCCGATGGCCAGCGGCAGCGGGTCGGCCTCCTTCAGGTGGCGCTGAAAGTCGTGGGCCGCGGCGAGGCCGGATGCCCACGCGGAGACACCCGCCTCAGACTTCGGCGGCGGTGCCTCCCGCACCGTCAACGTAACCGGAAACATGTCGGTTGAGCCTGCCGCGGTCACGGTGAAGAGCACCTCGTGCTCGCCGGGGTGCAGGCTCCAATGTGCATCGACCGCGTAGCTGCCGTCCGGCATGGGCGAGGCGGTGACGGAGCCGTCCGGCGTCTCGGCTCGGACGACGGCGTCCGTCACAGGCTCGTTGGTGCCCACACGGTCGAGGAACACGGCCAAGCGGCCGCTTCGGACGATGGCGACCAATTCGAGCGCGTCGGTGCTCGACGTACTGCGCGGCGCTGTAGCCGCCGCCGGAGCCTGCGCCTCGTTGCCGTGGTCGTGCCCCTCATGGGCGACGGCGAGCGTCGGCGCACCGGCCCAGAGGCCAAACGCCAGGAGAGCCGTCCGCAGGGCGGAGGCGTAGAGAACACGCATGGGATGATCGAGCCTTCGCGTAAAGGAGGCTGGCGGCTGTCGTTCACGGACAGCCGCTCAGGGCGCGCGTTGGAGCGCGGACCTCAGGCGAAGGTTCGAGGGGGTTTAGGAAGCGTCTCAGGAACCACGCTGTCGAACGTGACTTTGCGGACGCCAGCCAACGTTCGCTCGGGCTTCCAGGCAACCACGACGGTCAAGCAGTCCCAGCGCGCGAACGACGCTGGGCAGCAAAGGCCGCAAGGACCAGCCACCGACTCTTCGGCGCTTCGGTCGGCATGGCCCACCATGTCGTCAACCTGACCTGGCCCTCCAGTCACTTGGTACCCGACCGAGACGGACGTGTCGTGTCCGACGTGAAGCTCCCCCGCGTGCGAGTGTCCAGCACCCGCCACCGAAAAGGCGGCAAGCGACACGATCTGGAAGACCGTGAGCAACGAACGCCAAAAGGACCGGGTGGCCGACATGATACGGGGTGCATAGCACATCCACGCGGGCAGACCATGAGCTTTTTGGCGCTCAACGAGTGGCGCCCCGACGAAAGTCCTTGGATGTATCCGCCCCAACCGTTCGGTCCGGTGAGCGAGGTTCAAATCCGGGCACCGGCGGGGCCGGCCGCCGGTAGGGGGTTAGGTCCCGGCCGCCATTCCGGCCGCCTTAGTGTCAGGGGTGAGGTTGTTCGCGTGCAGGGCGCGACTTCGCCCGCCGGGCTTCCTGCTCGGAGGCCATGGCCTCCGTCACCGCGTACACTCTGGTTTCAGATTGGGAACAAACAAAGAACCTAGCGGTTGCGACTCTCGAAGCTGGGCTTAACGGGTCTGACTGGGCGTCGGACGCGATCCAGCCTCGCAAGATGGGTTCCATTCCAGGACCATCCCGGCTGCAGGAGGGGGGCGTGGCCAAGAACATCGTGGTCTTCTCGGATGGCACCGGCCAGGAAGGTGGCCTCCGCGAGGAACAGCGCCTCAGCAACGTCTACAAGCTCTACCGCGTCTGCCGGGTCGGGCCGGACAGCGGCATTGACCCGCGCGAGCAGGTCGCCTTCTACGACGCCGGCCTCGGCACGGACGGCTCGGCCCCGGGTTTCGTCGGTGCCTACCGCCGACTGCAGAAGCTGCTGTCCTCGGTGACCGGCCTGGGCATCACGAAGAACATCGCCGACTGCTACGAGTTCGTCATCAACCACTACGAGCCCGGCGACCGCATCTACCTGATCGGCTTCAGCCGAGGGGCCTACACGGCCCGTTGCGTGGCCAACGTTCTGTTCCTGTGCGGCGTCCCGACGAAAGTGCCGGGCGGAGACCTTCCACGCTTCCGCAAGGCGACGCGGGACATCGCGGATGAGGCGGTGATCAAGGTCTATGAGTACGGCGCGGGTTCACCGCGGGGCGGCGACTACGAGAAGGACCGGTTCGAGTTGGCGAGGCGATTCCGGCGCAAGTACAGGTCGGGTGACGACCTTTCCTCGAACGTGGCACCGCACTTCATCGGCGTGTTCGACACCGTCGCCTCGCTCGGCGCGACCGGACCCAAGTGGTGGGGCATCGCGGCCGGCCTGACGATCCTGGCCGTGCTGGTTGCAGCCGTGCCCGCCGTCCTGTCCGACCTAGCGTTCGGCACCGGCTACTGGCGCCCGTTCCTGGCCACCCTCTCGCTCACTGCGGCGTTCGTCCTCTGGCGTTGGCTGCCGACAGCGGTCAAGACCATCACCGACTCACCGGTGAACGGGAAGGCGCGCTGGCACATCGCGCAATGGCGCTCCGGGAACTACGACCAACTGCTGAGCGGCCATGTCGGCTATGCCCGGCATGCCCTCTCCATCGACGAGACCCGCGCCGACTTCCCGCGGGTCAGGTGGGGCAGCCGGGACGGGGTGCGGAAAAAGGTCCAGGGCGAGCCTGATCCGCTCATCCAGATGTGGTTCGCCGGCAACCACTCCGACATCGGCGGCAGCTACCCCGAAGCCGAGAGCCGGCTGTCCGACGTCGCCTTGCAGTGGATGGTGGAGCAGGCCACCAAGATCCCGGATCCGCTTCGGGTCGACGGGATGGTGTCCGGAGAGCCCGGTACCGGCCGGCTGCACCTGCATCCGGCGTCCGATGGTATGCAGCACTGCGAGGTCGCCGGCATGCACGACTCCATCGCCGGCATCCTTCCCCGCTGGCTGTCCCGTCGCATGGGATGGCTGGGATGGCCGGTGAAGGTCCGGGAGATCCCGGAGGATGCCCTGGTCCACCCGAGCGTCAGGGAAAGATTCGATCTGGCCGAGGTGACCCAATGTGATGGGAAAGGTCCCTATAGGCCGTTGGCGTTGGCGAACCACCGGGACTTCCGGACCGCTTATGCGCCGGGCTCGCCAAACCCAGGGGCAGCGAAATCCGGATACCTCATGCCTCGTCGTCCATAGCCCCGCTCATGCATTTCTTTGAGCAGGCGGTTCTCCAGAACGAGGTCGGCCACGACCTCCTTCAGCGCGCCCGCCTCGCGGCGCAGGTCCTTGACCTCATCCGCAGTTGCGGCACGGGCGTGTCGCCGGCAAGCCGCCGCTTGCCAGTTTCCAGGAACTCCATGGACCGGCCGTAGTACATTGACGAGACGATGCTCTCGCGCCGACACAGTCCGGCGATGCTGTCCTCACCGCGCAGGCCCTCCAGCACGATGCGGATCTTCTCCTCCGCCGATAACTGCCGGCGCGTGGCCCGGCGGATGTCCTTGAGCACGGTCTCTGCCGGCTTTTTCACCAGCCTGGATGACTGTTTCATCTTCGCTCCTGGGGCTACGATGAACCAGCCATCCTCCGTTCGTGCAGGGGCCTCAATCCGTCTCACGAGCGCTGACGGCGGACACATGGACAATGTGGGTCGTGTCTCCCGGCCCGACCTGAAGGTGCCGTTCACCACCGGCTACGCCGCGAATTAGATTCTCGAAAACAAGCATCTCGTACCGGGCATGGCGGTCTTGACCAAGCCATTCGCCGTCGACACGATGGCCGCCCGCATCCGCTCCATGATCTAGCCATCTAACGCAGAGCCGATCGGGCGACGCATAGTCCCCTAGGGCGTGATTCTCGACGACCGTAAGGCAGGCTACCCTCACAGGGTTGACCTTCCCATCGTGGAAAGCCTTATCCGGGCCAACTGCTACGTGCGGGAGGCCGGAAGGCTTTATGCTTACCCTAAAAACTGGCATCGTCGATTCGTGACGTTCTGGCTCGCCCTCTGGCGGCTGCTTCCGCTCCTGGCGGTTCTCAGCCTAGCCCTGACGCCGGTGACCGCCTCCGCGGCCGCCGCGGGCATGCACGCGTTCGCGACGGTTCAGGCCCGCGGCTCGCACGAGCCGATGCCCGCCATGGACCATGCCGGCATGGACATGGGCGGCATGAACATGGACGACATGCCCTGCTGCCCGCCGGAGAAGGCGGACAAGCCGGACTGCGCCAAGTCGGGCTGCCCGTTGATGGCGCTCTGCCTCGCCAGCGTCGCCTCTCTGCTGCCGATCGCGATCACCATCGCGGCGCCAAGCGCGACGCGTGCGGCACCGGCTTGGCCCGACACGGCGTCCTTCGCCAGCCTGCACGGGCCACCGCTACCCGAGCCACCCCGAGCCTGAACCCGATGCCGCCGGCGCTCGCGCCGGCACGGTGACACGCATCCGCGCGTCGCCATCCATCGTGTTCAGGAGATGAGATCCGTGACCAAGAACCCCTTCGCGCGCGCCGTGCCGGCCGCGCTGCTCGGCGCCGCACTGTCGGTGTCGACGTTCGCCCCGCCCGCCTTGGCAGACATCAAGGATTACCGCTTCGAACTCCTGCAGCAGGAGGCGAAGGTCGGCGAGGCCGTCATCGCCGTCCGGCTCGTCGACCAGCGGAACGGCAAGCCGGTGACCGACGCCGTGGTCTTCGCCAAGCGCCTCGACATGGCCCCCGACGCCATGGAGGAGATGGCCACCAAGGTGGAGCAGGTCCCCTCGACCGAGCCCGGCGTCTACCGCTTCAAGGCCAAGCTCTCGATGCAGGGCCGCTGGCGCCTGTCGCTGGCCGCCAAGATCCAAGGCGAGACCGGCACGGTCGAGGACAGGCTGGTCCTTCAGGCCGCGAGATGACCCGCCAGGCATGGTTCGCCGGCACCCTCGCCGCGCTCGCGGCGGGGGGCCTCGGCTACTGGGCCGGACAGCAGGACGGTCCCGTGCCGGCGCTGGTCGAGCGGGCCCGGCACGGCGTCGCCCGCTTGCTGCCCGCCGCGCAGGCGCCGGCTCCGTCCAAGCCCGCGTCCGGACCGGTGGTCTACTACCGGGACCCGGACGGGAAGCCCGCCTACTCGGCGTCGCCGATGGTGACGGCGGACGGCCGGGAGTTCCGGGCCGTCCGCGCCAGCGAGGACGTGCGCTTCGACGACGAGGACGGCGAGTCTATGCCCGCGGACATGGCCGGGCACGACGCGGAGCCGGTCGAGGCGGCCAAGCCCGGCGGCGACGCCCGGCGCGTCCTCTACTACCGGAACCCGATGGGGCTGCCGGACACCTCGCCGGTGTCGAAGAAGGACTCGATGGGAATGGACTACATCCCCGTCTACGCGGGCGAGGACGAGGGCGGCGTCGTGACGGTCTCGCCGGGCAAGGTCCAGCGCACGGGCGTGCGGACCGAGCTCGCGGAGCGCCGCGTCCTGTCGGTTCTGGTGCGGGCGCCGGGCAGCGTCGAGGAGGACGAGCGCCGCGTCTCCGTCATCGCCATGCGCACGGACGCCTTCATCGAGAAGGTCGAGCCGGTCACCACGGGCGACCACGTCCGCAAGGGCCAGCCGTTGCTGCGCCTGTTCGCGCCCGAGATCAACGCGGTCGCGGCCCAGTACCTGACCTCCATCGGCTACGAGGGCGGCCGTCGGCGCCTGGAGAACCTCGCCATCCCGCCGGAGGTCATCGACGAGATCGAGCGAACCCATAAGGTGCCACCCTCCATCACATGGTTCGCGCCCCGGGACGGCGTCGTGGTCGAGCGCAACGTCTCGGACGGGATGAAGGCCAAGTCCGGCGACGTCCTGTTCCGCATCGTCGACCACACTCGTGTCTGGGTGCTAGCCGACGTGACCGAGCGCGACTTGGCCGGGGTAGCGGAGGGGCAGAGGGCGACGGTCCGGGCGCGGGCCTTCCCGGACCGGACCTTCAGCGGGACGGTGACCCGGATCTACCCCCACCTCAACATGGAGACCCGAACCGCCCGGCTACGTATCGAGTTGCCGAACCCCGACGGCGCCCTGCGCCCGTCGATGTACGCGGACGTCGAGATCGCGACAGGCGACGCCAAGCCAGTGGTGGCGGTGCCCGACGACGCGGTCATCGACACCGGCGAGCGCCAGGTCGTGCTGCTCGACCACGGCGAGGGGCGCTTCGAGCCGAAGCCGGTGACGGTCGGCCTCCGCGGCCGGGGCTACGTCGAGATCCGCGAGGGGGTCACGGCCGGTGACCGCGTGGTTACCGCGGCGAACTTCCTGATCGACGCCGAGAGCAACCTGAAGGCGGCGCTGCAGGGCATGACCGCGCCCAAGGATGACCGGCAGGCGGCGAGCGCGGGAGGCACGCCGTGATCGCCCGCCTGATCGGCTGGTCGGCCCGCAACCTCGTCCTGGTGCTGATCGGGACCGTGTTCGCGGTGGCGACCGGCGTCCTGGCGCTCAAGACCCTGCCGCTCGACGCCATCCCCGACCTCTCGGACGTGCAGGCCATCGTCTACACCGAATACCCCGGGCAAAGTCCGACGACCGTCGAGGACGTCGTCACCTTCCCCCTCACGACCGCCATGCTGACGGTTCCGAAGGCGAAGGTGGTGCGCGGCTTCTCGTTCTTCGGGGTGTCCTTCGTCTACGTCATCTTTGAGGACGGCACCGACCCGTACTGGGCGCGCTCGCGCGTGCTGGAGTTCCTCAACGGTGCAGCGAGCCGCCTGCCGGTCGGCGTGACGCCGACCCTCGGACCCGACGCGACCGGTGTGGGCTGGGTCTACCAGTACGTCGTCGTCGCGAAGGAACGGACGCTCGCCGAGCTTCGGTCGCTGCAGGATTGGGTCATCCGGTTCGGGGCCTCGCGCGCGGAGGGCGTGGCCGAGGTCGCGGGCGTCGGCGGGTTCGTGAAGCAGTACAACGTCGTCGTGGACCCGAACCGGCTGCGCGCGCAGGGCATCAGCCTCAACAAGCTCCGGGACGCCATCCAGTCGAGCAACGCCGACGTCGGCGGGCGCACGGTCGAGCTGTCCGAGTTCGAGTTCATGGTGCGCGGGCGCGGTTACCTGAAGAGCGTCGCCGATATCGAGAACATCGTGCTCAAGACCGTGGGCGGCACGCCGCTGCGGCTCCGGGACGTCGCCCGGGTCGAGCTCGGGCCGGACGAGCGCCGCGGCATCACCGAGATGAACGGCGAGGGCGAGGTCGCCGGCGGCATCGTCCTGCAGCGCTTCGGCGCCAACGCACTCAACGTCATCGAGGGGGTGAAGGCGAAGCTCGCAGAGGTCGCGAAAAGCCTGCCGGCCGGCACCGAGATCCTGCCGGTCTACGACCGCTCGCAGCTCATCGACGCGGCCATCGACACCCTGCGCCACACGCTGGTCGAGGAGAGCATCGTCGTCTCTCTCGTCTGCATCGTGTTCCTGCTGCACGTGCGCAGCGCGCTCGTGGCCATCCTGATGCTGCCGGTCGGTATCCTGATGGCCTTCGCCGGCATGAGGGCGCTCGGAATTGGCGCCAACATCATGAGCCTGGGCGGCATCGCCATCGCGGTCGGCGCCATGGTCGACGCCGCCATCGTGATGATCGAGAACGCCCACAAGCACCTGGAGCGGGCGCCCCCGGGCAAGCCGCGGGTCGAGGTCCTCGTCGAGGCCGCTGCGGAGGTCGGGCCGTCCCTGTTCTTCTCGCTCCTCGTCATCACGGTGAGCTTCCTGCCGATCTTCACCCTGGAGAGCCAGGAGGGACGGCTGTTCGGGCCGCTCGCCTTCACCAAGACCTTCGCCATGGCGGCGGCGGCGCTCCTCTCGGTCACGCTGGTGCCAGCCCTGATGGTGCTGTTCGTGCGCGGGCGCATCGTCCCGGAGCACCGCAACCCGCTGAACCGGCTCCTGATCTGGCTGTACCGGCCTCTCATCGCCGGCGTTCTGCGAGCCCGACTCCTCACCATCCTGCTCGCCGTCGGCGTACTGGCCGCGACCGCTTGGCCGGCCCGGCAACTCGGATCCGAGTTCATGCCGGAGCTCGACGAAGGCACGCTGCTCTACATGCCGACGACCCTGCCGGGCATCTCGGTGACCAAGGCCGGCGAGCTCCTCGCCACCCAGGACCGCATCATCAAGAGCTTCCCCGAGGTGGCCTCGGTCTACGGCAAGGCTGGGCGCGCCAACACGGCCACCGACCCCGCGCCGATGGAGATGTTCGAGACGGTCATCGCCTTGAAGCCGAAGGCGGAGTGGCGCCCGGGCGTGACGCTCGCGAGCCTCAAGGCGGAGATGGACGCGGCCCTGCAGTTCCCGGGTGTGTCGAATGCCTGGACGCAGCCGATCCGCGCGCGCATCGACATGCTCTCGACGGGCATCCGCACCCCGGTGGGCGTGAAGGTGCTGGGCACCGACCTCAGGGCGATGGAGGGGGTCGCCCGCCAGGTGGAGACGGTGGTGCGGGCCGTGCCGGGCACGTCGAGCGCCTATGCCGAGCGGGTCATCGGGGGCTACTTCCTCGACATCACGCCGGACCGCGAAGCGCTCGGGCGCTACGGCCTGATGGTCGGGGACGTGCAGGACGTCGTCGCGACGGCCCTGGGTGGGCAGTCCGTGACGAACACGGTCGAGGGCCGCGAGCGCTACACCGTCAATGTGCGCTACCCGCGCGCCTTCCGCTCGGACCCAAGGGCCATCGCGACAGAGGTCCAGGTGCCGCTGCCGACCGGCGGCACGGTGCCGCTCGGTGAGGTGGCGAAGGTCGAGCTCACCCGAGGGCCGACCTTGATCCGCACCGAGAACGGGCATCTCGCGGTCTACCTCTTCGTCGACATCGCCGGGCGAGACCTCGGCGGCTACGTCGCCGAGGCGCGCAAGGCGGTGGCAGACGCGGTGCGGCTTCCCCAGGGCACGACCCTGCAGTGGAGCGGACAGTACGAGTACCTGGAGCGTGCGGAGGCGCGCCTCGCGGTCGTGGTGCCGCTGACGCTGCTGATCGTGTTCCTGCTGCTCTACCTGAACTTCCGGCGCCTGACCGAGACACTCATCGTGATGCTGTCGCTGCCTTTTGCCCTGGTCGGCGGGGTGTGGCTGCTCTGGTGGATGAGCTTCAACCTGTCGGTCGCTGTGGCGGTCGGCTTCATCGCCCTGGCCGGCGTCGCTGCCGAGACCGGGGTGATCATGCTGGTCTACCTCGACCACGCCCTCGACGAGGTCCGCGCCCAGTGCGAGCGCGAGGGACGCCCGCTCGCGCGCCCGGACCTGCGCCGGGCCATCATGGTCGGCGCGGTCGAGCGGGTCCGGCCCAAGATGATGACGGTCGTCGCCATCATGGCGGGCCTGCTGCCCATCCTCTGGAGTACCGGTTCAGGCTCCGAGGTCATGCAGCGCATCGCGGTGCCGATGATCGGCGGGATGGTCTCCTCGACTGCGCTGACCCTGGTGGTCATCCCGGCGGTCTACGCCCTGGTGAAGGGGCGGGGCCTACCCCCGGCCGGCGCGGTCCGCGAGGGGACGGATGGTGAGGCGATGCGGCTGCCGCAGGCGGCCGAGTGAGAGCGAACGGGAGATGACGATGAGGAGCGATGCGATGCCATCCAGACGTACCGTGCTCGTGGGTTTGGCGGTGGGGCTGGTGCTTGGACGGGGCGCCTTGGCGGAGGGGCCGCCGACGGTCGCGGTGACCAAGGACCCGAGCTGCGGCTGCTGCGAGAGATGGGTCACCCACCTGCGCGAGGCCGGCTTCACCGTCACCGTGACCGAGGGCCCGGTGAACCCGCTCAAGATCCGCCTGGGGGTGCCTCGCGAGCTTGCCTCCTGCCACACCGCCCAGGTCGGCGGCTACGTGATCGAGGGGCACGTCCCGGCCGGGGCGATCAAGCGGCTCCTCGCGGAGCGGCCCGAGGGAATGGGTCTGGCCGTGCCGGGCATGCCGGTCGGTTCGCCCGGCATGGAGGTCGAGGACATGCAGCCTGATACCTACGACGTCGTCCTGTTCGGGAAGGACGGTCGGTCGACGTTCGCGCGGTACCGCGGCGGGGAACTGGCCTGAGGCCACGGCGGATTCAGCGCTCGGGCATCGCCGCCGCCGGCGCGGCCGCCTTCGCCCCCGACTTGGGCGCGGGCTTCGGACGCTGATCCCACATCACGTAGCCGGCCGGCGGGTCGTACTCGTGCGGGCGCATGACGGAGGCCTGCCCCTCCGCGGTGACGAGCCCCGGGAACAGCGCCCTCTCGATATGCTCCCGGTAAGCGCGATCTTGTGCGGGGTGTGCGACAGGATGTGCTGCGAGTGGGTCCGGCCCGGGGGGCTGACGCTGACGAGCTTCTTGCCGGGAAAGCGCTTGGCGAACAGCTTGGCTGTCGCCGCCTGGTCCGTATCGGCGGTCAGGAGATATGCAGTATCCATGACATCCTGTACTACATCGTCATAGACGCTAAGCGCGAGATTGATGTCCGTCGCCTTCTCGGTCGGCTTCTGCCAAATGGAGCCGCAATCCCGGCACTTGGCATCTTCATGACTGAAGTGGCCAAGGACGGTCTCGACGCCGACCAGCTTGAGCGCCCGGACCAGGCGTTCATAGCGGATTTTCTTGCTGTGATCGCCCGGGTAATAGGCCGTGCAGAACACGACGCGGACGAGCTCCTCCGACTGGCGCGGGATGATCGACTCCCCCAGCTTCCAGAAGTTGCACCACTTCAGAAAGGGCTCTCCTAAATCATTGACGGAATGATACAAACTAAAGCCGTCGATGTAGAGTGCAGCCCGGATCCTGGATTTTCCCGCTTGACTATCCAGCTCCATGCACTCATATCCGATCCGTCAACGCTGAACGGTGCGCCGTCAGCAACCCATGGGCTCCGGCCCGTGTGAAGCCCACAGGTTCCAACCTGTGGGCTTCTTGGTTTCCGAGGCTGTTCTATTCTGAGTTCGCCTCGCGTGGTACTGTCTTTTTGTCTCTCGCGAGTTGACCGCGCCGGCCCTTCCGGCTTTGGCCGCCGGCATGGTATCCCCGGGCCTCGTAAGGTCGCGGTGGCAAGCCTGCGATGCTCGTCGGGCGGAACGGGGCGGTTCGCGTGGAACGCCATTCCTGGGGCCAGAGGAACGCGGGCCGCCGCCGTCGCATCAGGCCGCACGTCCGGACCGCCGCGCGCCGAGCCTTCGTCGCGATCACGGTCGCTGTCCTCGCCGTCGCGTGCTGCGGGTTCGCGGCCAAGGGGCTGTTCGCGAGCCGAGTGCTGATGACGCCCTACGTCGCTCGCTGACCCCCGCGCCCAGATCGCTCACGCGGGTTCACCCAACGGCGATAGCGCCTCGATGATGCGGCAGTCGGCGACCGACCCGCAGCCGCACTGGCCGATGACCTCGCGGAGTTCCGAGGCGAGCCGGGTCAGGTCGGCCAGCTTGCGCTCCACGTCGGCGAGATGGGCGCGGGCGATGGTGTCGACCTCGCCGCAGGAGCGATCCCGGTCGTCCGCCAAGGCGAGCAGGTCCCGGATCTGCTCCACGGTGAAGCCGAGGGCGCGACCGCGGCGGATGAAGCTCAGCCGGCGCAGGTGTTCGGGCCCGTAGAGCCGGTAGTTCCCGCTCGACCGCGCCGGCGGGGGCAGCAACCCGACCTTCTCGTACCACCGGACCGTTTCGACACGGGTCTGCGTGGCCTCCGCGAGGCTGCCGATGGTCATGGAAGAAGCGGTCCGCACGGCCTTGACCCTGTAGTGACTACAGGGTGCATGTAGGGGGCCTTCCCAGTCCGGACCAGGAGCCCGGCGAACGGAGCGCACCATGAGCCAGGCCGCCGGCGCGGACCGCACATCCTTCCCCACGAACGGTCCGCAGGCCCTGCGCTACAGGGTCAAGGGCATGGACTGCCCGACCTGCGCCGGGAAGATCGAGACCGCCGTCTCCCGGCTGCCGGGCGTCGCGGACGTGCGCGTGAACTACGGCAGCCAAGTCCTCGACCTCGCGCTCGATGAGGCTGCGACGCCGAGGACCGAATTGGAGGGGCGGATCGAGCGCCTGGGCTACGGCGTCGCGCTGCTCCCCACGGCCGCGGACTTAGCCATGGCCCAAGCCTCGGGCGGCGCCCCGCCCGCCGGGACCGCGGAGGAGCCTGAGCCGCCGCTCTGGCGGAGCCGGAAGGCGCGGCTGGGCATCCTGATCGGCGCCCTGTTCGCCGCCGGCTTCCTGGTCGAGCGGATCGCGCCGGGCCTGGCGGGCGAGTACGCCTACTGGCCAGGGGCGCTCGTCGGGCTCGCCTATTACGGCCGCCGCGCGGCCGTGGCGGCGTTGGCCGGCACGCCCTTCTCCATCGAGATGCTGATGTCGGTCGCCACCGCGGGGGCGCTCGCCATCCACGCCGCCGAGGAGGCCGCCATCGTCGTGCTGCTCTTCACGGTCGGCGAGATGCTGGAGGTCGTGGCGGCGGGCCGGGCGCGTGCCGGCATCAAGGCGCTCGCCGCCCTGGTGCCGAAGACCGCCCGCCTCGTCGACGAGGCCAATGGCACCATCCGCGAGGTGGCCGCTGCGTCGCTGGCCATCGGGCAAGTCGTGGTCGTGAGGCCGGGCGACCGTGTGCCTGCCGACGGGGTGATCACCGACGGCGCGTCGAGCCTCGACGAGTCCCCCATCACTGGCGAATCGGTCCCGAAGCCCAAGGAGGTCGGCGACCCGGTCTACGCCGGCAGCGTCAACGCCGATGGCGCGCTCCAGGTCCGGGTCACAAAGACGGCGGCCGACAACACAGTCGCCCGCATCCTGCACCTCGTCAAGGAGGCGCAGGCGTCGAAGTCGCCCACGGCGCGCTTCATCGACCGGTTCAGCGCGGTCTACACGCCCATCGCGTTCGCGTTCGCGGCCGCCGTTGCGGTCGTGCCGCCGCTGCTCGGCGCCGATTGGGGCACCTGGATCTACCGGGGCCTGGCGCTCCTCCTCATCGCCTGCCCCTGCGCGCTGGTGCTCTCGACCCCCGCGGCCATCGCCTCCGGACTGGCCGCCGGTGCGCGACGCGGGCTGCTCGTCAAGGGCGGCGCCGCACTGGAGGTCATCGGGCGGGTGCACACGGTCGCGTTCGACAAGACCGGGACGCTGACCGCCGGACGGCCGCGGGTCTCGGACATCCTGGTCTTCGCCCCGGACGCGTCGGAGCGCTCGCTTCTCGGGTTGGCTGCCGCGGTCGAGAGCGGAAGCGGCCACCCCATCGCCCGGGCCATCCTCGACCGGGCGAGCGCGGACGGGGTGCCGCTGCGCCCGACGCGGGACGCCCGCGCCATCCCCGGCAAGGCGGTGTCGGCCACGGTGATGGGTCAGACGGTGCTCGTCGCCTCCCCACGCCACGCCGCCGAGAGCGCGCGGCTCGGCCCCGAGGCCGAGCGCGCGGTCGCGGACCTGGAAGCCGGCGGCAAGACGGTGGTCATCGTCGTCCGCGGCGCCGAGGCCTTGGGCGCCATCTCGGTCCGGGACGAGCCCCGCGCCGACGCGGCGGCCGGCATCTCGGCCCTGCGGAAGCTCGGCGTCCGCAGCGTGATGCTGACCGGCGACAACCGGCGCACGGGCGAGGCGGTCGCGTCCGAACTCGGGCTCGACGTGAAGGCCGAGCTCCTGCCCCAGGACAAGCTCGCCGAGATCGCGGCCCTGAAGGCGGCGGCTCCGGTGGCGATGGTCGGCGACGGCATTAACGACGCGCCGGCGCTCGCCGCCGCCAGCGTCGGCATCGCGATGGGCGGCGGCACCGACGCGGCCCTGGAAACGGCGGACGCGGCGGTGCTGAACGACCGGGTGGGCGACGTGGCGGCGCTGGTCTCCCTCTCTCGGGCGACCCTGGGCAATATCCGCCAGAACGTCGCGATCGCCCTCGGCCTGAAGGCCGTGTTCCTAATGACGACCGTCGCAGGCATCACCGGCCTCTGGCCGGCCATCCTGGCCGACACCGGCGCGACCGTCCTGGTGACGGCCAACGCGCTCCGTCTCCTGAGGGCCTGATGATCTCCCTGTCAGGGTGGGCCGGCCGGGCGGCGACCGTGGCCGGGGTGGCGGGGGCCGCCGCGGCCATAGACCTCGTCGCCAAGGCGGTGGCCGAGGCGTGGCTGGAGGAAGGCGCCGTCAGGGGCGCACTGCCCTTCGTCGACCTGAGCCTGTCATTCAACTACGGCATCAGCTTCAGCCTGTTCCCGGCGCACGACCCGTCCTCCCTGGCACTGCTCCTCGCCATCCAGGGCACGCTCACCTGCCTCGTGGCCGGCTGGGCCCTGGCCGCGGGCGGCGGGCTCGAACGCCTCGGGCTCGCCGCGATAGCGGGCGGGGCCGCCGGCAACTTCGTCGACCGGCTCGTGGACGGCGTCGTCACGGACTACCTCGACCTGCACACCGGCGGCATCCGCTGGTTCACCTTCAATTTGGCGGACGTCTGGATCTCGACAGGCGTGGTGCTGCTGCTCCTCGACGGACTTCCCCTGCGGCGGAGGCATCGCAGCGCCGGGGATCCGATCCCGTAAGCGGCCCGCTTCCGCCGAACCACAGCCACGGCAACCTGTCATCAACCCTTCGAGCCCAGGCTCGGAGGCCGACCTCGGCGAGGCCGACATGCTGAAGACGACAACGTTCGGTCTGGCCCTCCTCCTGGCGCTGTCCGCCTGCCAGGACGGCCAGTACGCGGCCTCGACGCGTCACCTCGCGCCGATCCCGCCGGCGACCCTGGCCCTGATGTCGGCCAAGGGTGTCTCGCCGGCGGATCCGATCCTGATGCGGGCCTACAAGAAGGAGTCCGAGATCGAGCTCTGGAAGCGCGGCACGGACGGCAAGTACGCCCTCCTGAAGACCTACGCGATGTGCCGCTGGTCGGGTCAGCTGGGGCCCAAGACCCGGGAGGGGGACCGGCAGGCGCCGGAGGGCTTCTACGCGGTGACGCCCGCGTCCATGAACCCGAATTCGAGCCTTTATCTCTCGTTCAATCTCGGGTACCCGAACGAGTACGACCGCTCCCTGGGACGCACCGGCGCGCACCTGATGGTGCACGGCTCGTGCTCGTCGCGGGGCTGCTTCGCGATGACGGACGAGGTAATCTCGGAACTCTATGCCGTGGTGCGGGAGGCCTTCGCGGGCGGCCAGCGCGCCGTCCAGTTCCAGTCCTACCCGTTCCGCATGACGCCGGAGAACTTGGCCCGGCATCGCCAGGACCCGAACATCGCGTTCTGGAGGAACCTCAAGGAGGGGTCCGACCGGTTCGAGGTCACGGGGGCCGAGCCGGGCGTCGGCGTCGCCGATGGCCGATACGGGTTCGATGCCGGCGACGAGGCCACGGCCGGCGCGGTCGCGCGGAAGCAGGCGGATGACGAGCGGCAGGTCGCCGCCCTCGTGGCGAGCGGGACGCCGGCCGTCCGACTGGTGTACGAGGACGGCGGCCAGCACCGGTCGTTCCGGGAAACCATGGTCGCGGCCGGAGGCGGTCTCGGCGAGGTGAGCCGCCCCGAGGCTCTGGCCGCAGGGCCGCGTGAGGTCGCTATGCCGGCCGCGGGCCCAGTTGCTCTCGCCGGCAAGCGCGAGCCGGTCCGGGGCGCGGCGGCGCTCAAGCCGACGGGGCCCGGCGGGACCGAGGCGGAGCGCCAACGCCTTCTCAAGATCTTCGCCGCGGCCGGGGCCGGTCAGGAGTGACGATCCTGCGTCCATCATTCCGCCGGGGCTGAACCGATGGCCATCGACGCCTCAAGCGTGGGCTTCCTCGCGGCCTTCGCGGCCGGCGCCGTGTCGTTCCTATCGCCCTGCGTGCTGCCTCTCGTTCCGGGCTACGTGTCTTACGTCGCCGGGCAGTCGGCCGCCGGCGAGCGCGACAGCCTGCGCACGCTCGGCCTGAGCCTTTGCTTCGTGCTCGGGTTCACGACCGTCTTCGTCGCGTTCGGCGCGGGGGCGAGCGCGCTCGGCTTCGCCCTGCTCGCCCATCGCGAGGCGCTGAACCTCGCCTCGGGCTTGCTGGTGATCCTGTTCGGCCTGTTCACGGCCGGTCTGCTGCGGCCCGCCTGGCTGCAGCGTGAGCTGCGCTGGCACGGCGATCCGCCGGGTCGGGGGCCCGTCGCCGCCTATCTCCTCGGAACGGCCTTCGCCTTCGGATGGACCCCGTGCATCGGTCCCGTCCTCGGTGCCATCCTGGCAGTCACGGCCTCCTCGGCCTCGGGCAAGGGCGTCGCCCTGCTCACCGTCTACTCGCTCGGGCTTGGCGTGCCGTTCGTGGCGGCGGCCCTTTTCCTGTCAGGCTTCGTCGCGCGCCTTCGGACCCTACGCTGGTTCGGTCGTGCGCTTCAGCTCGTCGGCGGGGGCGTGATGGTGGCGATGGGGCTGCTGATGGTGACCGACCGCATGAGCGCCGTGGCTTCCCTCCTCGTGGAGGCCTTCCCCGTGCTTGGGCGGATCGGTTGAGGCATGGTCCTCCGCAGGCGTGCTGTTGAGCATGCGACTGCAGGCTGCCACGAGCGTGAGCCGGCCCTTGTTGAAGAACAAGATTCGGCACTATCCTGGGTAAGCCGCGCACATCGCCGCGAGGGCCTCAGGGGCGTGGGCCGAACAGGATCACCGTCATGCCGACGAGGCAGATCGCACCGCCCGTAACGTCCCATCGGTCCGGACGGTAGCCTTCCGCACCCCATAGCCAGAGGATGGCCGCCACGATGTAGATGCCTCCGTAGGCCGCATAAGCCCTGCCTGCCGCCTCGCTCTCGACTAAGGTAAGCAGGTAGGCGAAGAGCGCAAGCGATGCCATGCCGGGGAGCAACCAGAGGGGTGATCTGTCCAGGCGCAGCCAGGCCCAGAACGCGAAGCATCCAACGATTTCGGCGAGGGCCGCGCCCGCATAGGCGAGGAAAGTCGTCATTTCTGAGTGGTCTCGTTGCTCTTGAAGTCTGTCAAGCTTGCAATGCGAGGTCCGCGATCCTGATAGGACTGCCGCTGGTTCGCGTGGTGCTCACGGATACTGTTCGGCGACCTGCCGGAACAGAGCGGCGCCACCGTCGTCCTCGTCATGGCTGACCGGCGCCGTGGCGCGGGCGCCGCCGAAGCGCGCATAGAGGGCCGGAAGTACGACCAGGGTCAGCATGGTGGCGCTGATCAAGCCGCGGATGAACACGGTCGCGAGCGGCTTCTGGACCTCCGTGCCGGTCCCCGCCGCCAGCGTCACCGGGACGAACCCGAGCGAGGGCAACAAGCGCGGTCATGGCGTCCTTCAGGATGGCGATCAGCGCCGGCACGAAGGTCAGCGACAGGACGAAGGCGGCAACGAGCGCGATGATGACGGTCGGCGCCATCGGCTCGAACATCTTGCCCTCGACCCTGGCCACGCCCGGCACGGTCTTGATCTGCGGCCGGACGATCCATTCCTGGAAGGTCCGCAGGTAGGCGGCCTTCTCCAGCTCCGTCCTCAGCCCCAGTCCCTCAGGTGTCAGGTATATGTCGTCCGATTGCCAGCCCGGTTCGCCTAAACACGACGCCTTCCACGCGTCGGGCGCCGTGTAGCGCACGGTCCACATGAATATCTCGTCGAGGCCGGTCATGATCGGCCCCATATGAGGCTGGAATTCGGACGGCCGCCCCTCGCGCGCCTCGCCTAGGCGCTCCACCAACTGGCGGCGGGCGAAGTAGACCTTGACCTCGTCGGCGAAGACCGCCGTGACCTGGGAGAAGTCGTTACGCGAACGCAAACGGATGTATTCCGAACCCTTGATGCCGGCGAGCGTGGTCTCGACCGGTCAGGTCACCTGCTTCTCGATATCGAAGGGCGAGAGCGTGGGCGCGACGGTGTTGAACAGCACCTGGTTGCTGTTGATATCGGGCACGAAGTCGAGCCAGCCCTGTCGAACGGGGAAGGCGAGGATACGGGAGATCAGGTCCGGTCGCCCTCAGTCGTCGCCCGCTTCGGATTTGCGGAGCTCGGCCTTGAGGATGAAGGAGTTGGCAACCGCGATGGTGGCGCCCGACTTCAGTCCGGAGACGACCTCGTAGGAATCGTCGTCCGAGCGTCCGAGCTCGACCTCCCGCTTCTCGAAGCCCTCCTCAGTGCGCACGAAAACGACGCGCTCGCCCCCGACCGTCTGCAGGGCGGCCTTCGGGACGTGCACCTCGACCGCGTCGTTCGCGATCTCCACCCCGGCAGTGACGAAGGCGCCGGGGCGCCATGCAAGGTCAGGGTTCGGCAGGGCGACGATGACCCGCGCCGAGCGGGTGTCCGGGTTCAAGAACGGGCTGACGAAGACGACCTTGCCGTCGGCATGGCGGCCGCCGGCCTCATGGGCATGGGTGACAGCTACGGGTGCGCCCTCCCGAACCATGGCGAGCTCGTGTGTCGGCACCGACAGCTCGATCCATACGGTCGAGAGGTCGGCGACGGTGTAGATGTCGGCGGGGTCGCCCTTGCCGCCGACCGTCGTCCCGACCTCGACCTTGCGCTCGACGACCCGGCCGGCGAGCGACGAGCGGAGCTCGTACCGGCGCAGGGTGGATTGGTTCAGGGTGGCACCTTCTCGTTTCTGTGCGGCTGCGACATCGGTCGCGCTCAGCCCGAGGGCGGACAGCTTCTGGCTGGCGAGGTCGACGCGCAAGGTGGCTTCCGTGTAGGTTGCCCTGGTCCGCAGGTAGACCTGCTCCGACGAGATGCGCTTGTCCCAGAGCGCCTGCTGCCGGTCGAAGTTGGTCTTCTCCAGCTCGGCGCGTACCGAGGCGATGAGGTACTCGCTCTTGGCGTCGGCGACGTCACGGCTTTCGAGGACGGCGACGATCTCGTCCTTGGCAACCCGGTCGCCGAGGCGCTTGCGCATCTCCGTGACGGTACCCACGACCCGGGCCGGGACGCGCGCGATCCGGTCGGTGTCGGGGGTGATGGCGCCGGGTACCAGGAGGTGCCGGGCGAGCGTGCCGCCCTCGACTTTCACGACCGAGATGTTGAGCGCCGCCACCTCCTCGGGTCCCATCCTGATTGCGCCCTTCTCGGGGTGCTCCTCGCCCGGCTCGTACCCGTGCTTCCCGATCTCGTGGCCGTTCGTGGCCTTGGGGGTTCCCGGCTTCTTGACGTCGTCATCTCCGTCGGGCGGCGTCCCAGCCTTCGAGGGTTCATGGTTGGCGGTGATGGGTGGCACGATGATGGTGAACAGGTCTTTCGGCAGCCCGGCGGCGGCCAGATTGTCCTGGACGAAGCGGGCGACGGCGGGGACGGCTGCGCCTATGGCGATGCCGGTGGCCAGGAGGACCGCGAACAGGAGGATGCGCATGGGGGCCGCTCGACAAGGACGCCGGACGGCCCGCTTGGGCGGTCACGGTCGTTCCCGTTGGATCAGGTGATGGACGAACCGGCGCCGAGATGTGGGCCGGGCGAACGCGCTCTTGGGAGCGCGGCGTCACCTTACGCGCGGGGCGGTCTCGCCAGTCGGTCGGGAGTGACGGAGGTCGGAACCTCGGCCACCCAGGAAAAGCCCAGGCCGGCGAACTCCGTCGACGGCGTGACGTAGGAGGAGACTTGGAGAGGGGCCACCTGATGGCAGCCACAAAGGAGGCGGCAGGCCAAACCCGGATTGCCGGCCTCGGTGGGCATGGGCGTGACTAGCGTCCCCACATCGATTGCGTTGTGGTAGCGGCCGCCATGATCAGCAAGATCGTCGCCGGAGCCCGCAACGGTCGAAACGATGAACATGGCCAGGGCGAGCAAGAGCGCGCGGGCACCGAATGCGCACCACTCCTGCAACACGGCACAACGCCTATGCCAACCGCCGACACCCATCGAGGTTCTTATGCGCGATTTTGGTTTGTTCGCACAAGAACAACCATCACGCCCCGACCCTCCCAAATCGGGAAGCCCCACTACCCGCGGCACGTCATCAAAGAAAGCGCGTCCTGTTCCGTTACAAGATCGGATGCGGCGGCTGCACCAAGCCCATCACCTGCACCATCCAAGCCATCGAGCCGTGCGTTCAAGTCGGGATCGATTTGCGGGCCAATCTCGTGTCCGTGGCCGCGGATCCGGCTGAGCCGCTGCTCGCGGCAGCTTGAAATGCCGCAGCGGCAACCAAACCTTCATCCCCCCATTTTCGTTTCACATGCGGACATGGTCCCGCCACCGAAATCGGTGTAAGCCAGACCTCATGAGCCTCGACCGGCAAATCATGCGCCTGACGGCGGTGGTGATCCTCGCGATCATCGCCTACGTCGCGCCGTCTGCCGTCCAAGCCCACGACGGCCATGCCCACCACGGTCGTCATCAATCAACGACTCAGGCGAACGCAGCGCCTCCCGTCGCGACGAGGCCGATTACCCTCCCGTCCCGCATCGTCGGTGGCCCTGCCGAAACCCGGCTTGCGCTCGACGGACAATCCCCGGCAGCCGAGCCGCTGTCTTCGCTGCAGGCTGACGATGCCGGTGGGAGATGCTGCCCTGTCGGCTGCAGGGGCTCATGCTGCGGGACGATGGTATGCTGCCCGTCCGGCGTCGTCGCCGGCGCCGCGTCGCTTTCCAGGCCCCTGTCTGGGAACGTCGTGCTGATCCCGCACGACGTCGACGCCCGTTCAGGCGTCGACCCCGAGGCCCTGCCCGAGCCCCCACGAACCCTCGCGTGAAGTAGGGCGCGCCTGAGGCGCGCGACGCCCGGAATGCGCCCGCTATCGGCGCCGTCCGGACTTCCCGACGCGAGGATTCCTATTCATGTCGACCCGTTTTGCCGCCGCCTATGGCGTGGTGGCGCTGCTTGCTGCCGTCCTAACGGGGCCTGCGCTTGCCCACGAGGGCCACGACCACGGCGCCGTGCCGCCGCCCCTCTCGAAGACCATCGCGCCGCGCGGCGAGGCGCTTTCGGACGCCTTCGAACTCGTCGCCGTCCCGCGCGACGGCACCCTGACGCTGTTCCTCGACCGCTTCCGGACGAACGAGCCGGTGCCCGGCGCGACCATCGAGGTCGAGACGCCGGACGGTCCCAGGGTCGCGACCGCCACGACCGACGGCGGCTACGCGCTGCCGGTCCCGTGGCTGTCGAAGCCCGGCCGGCACGAGCTCCTCGCGACCGTCACGGCCGGGGACGCGGTCGATGTGCTGACCGTGGCGATCACAGTGCCCGACCCGAAGGTCGCCGCGGCCGCGGCGCCTGCCAAGCCGGCCCCGGCTCAGGCTGCCCTGGCGCGCGTCTCCGAGGTCGCCCACGGCATCAGGGAACGGCTGATGGCCAAGGACCCGGCCCTGGTGGCCGCGGTCGCCGTCGCCTTCCTGCTCGGCGTGCTCGTGACGGCGCTCGCACGCGGGCGCCGTGGCGCGCCGGCGGTGGCGCTGGTCGCCATCGGCATCACCCTCGTCCTCGGCACCGCCGCCTTCGCGCACGGCGACGAGGACCACGGCTCAACCGTTGAGGGCGCCGCCCTGATCGAGCCGCGCCAGACGACGCCGGCCTCGTCGGACCTCGCGCAGCGCCTGCCCGACGGCTCCGTCTTCGTGCCGAAGCCGACGCAACGGCTGCTGGTCCTGCGCACCATCATGACCGAGCAGGGCAGCTTCCACCGCTCGGTCGAGTTGCCGGGCCGCATCATCCCGGACCCGAACGCCAGCGGCGTCGTCCAGTCCTCGGTCGGCGGACGGATCTCGCCACCGCCGTCCGGCGTCTTCCCTCGCCTCGGCACGAAGGTTCGCAAGGGCGACGTGCTCGCCACGGTGACGCCGCCGGTCCAGGCCGTCGACGTCTCCGACATGCGCCAGCGCCAGGGCGAACTCGACCAGCAGATCGCCATCGTCGAGCGCCGGGTCGAGCGCTACCGGAAGCTCGCCACGACCGGCGCCGTCGCCACGACCCAGCTCGACGACGCGGTCGCGGAGCTCAATGGCCTGCACGACCGCCGCGCGGCCCTCGACAAGATCCGCCAGCAGCCCGAGGCCCTGGTCTCGCCCGTCGACGGCGTGGTGGCGCAGGCGACCGCAGTGGCCGGGCAGATGGCGGCGCCCGGCGCCATGGTCTTCCAGATCGTCGATCCAAACCGCCTCTGGGTCGAGGCCCTCAGCTTCGACGCTCTGACCGCGGCGCAGAACGCTACGGCCCGTCTCGCCGACGGACGGACCCTGAAGCTCGCCTACCAGGGCACGGGGCTCGCCGACCGCAACCAGGCCATACCGGTCCAGTTCGCGGTCCAGGGCGACGCCTCCGGCCTGCGGGTCGGCCAGTTCGTCACGGTGCTGGCCGGGACCGACACCGAGCAGGCCGGCCTGGCGCTGCCGCGCTCTGCCGTGGTGCGCACCGGCAACGGGCAGGACGTCGTCTACGAGCACACCACCGCCGAGCGCTTCGAGGCGCGGCCCGTTCGGGTCGAGCCGCTCGACGGCGGCCGGGTGCTCGTGGCCGAGGGGATCGGGTCCGGTAAGCGGGTCGTGACCCAGGGCGCCGAACTCCTCGACCAGGTTCGCTGAGGAGGCCGCCCGATGTTCACCTTCCTCGTCAGCCAGTCGGTCCGCAACCGCCTGCTCGTCCTCGCGCTCGCCGCGGTGCTGGTACTGTACGGCGCCTTCACCGCGACCAAGCTGCCGGTCGACGTCTTTCCCGACCTCAACAGACCCACCGTCACGGTCATGACGGAGGCGGAAGGGTACGCCCCCCAGGAGGTCGAGCAACTCGTCACTTATCCCATCGAGACCCGGATGAACGGTCTCCCCGGCGTGACCCGCGTGCGCTCGGTCTCGGGCGTGGGCCTGTCCATCACCTACGTCGAGTTCGACTGGGGGACCGACATCTATCGGAACCGGCAGCAGGTCGCGGAGCGCCTGTCCCTCGTCCAGGACCAGCTGCCCCGCGGCGTCACCCCTGTGATGGGCCCTGTCTCCTCGATCATGGGCCAGATCCTGCTGGTGGCGGTCACCAGCGAGACCGCGACCCCCATGCAGGTGCGCGAGGTCGCCGACTTCACCATCCGGCCGCGCCTGCTGACCATTCCGGGCGTGGCGCAGGTCATCCCCATCGGCGGCGAGGTGCGCCAGTTCCGGGTCAGCCCCAACCCAGCGGCGATGCGCGCGCTCGGGGTGACCAATGCCCAGCTGGAGACGGCGCTGGCGCAGTTCGGCACCAACGCCGGCGGCGGCTTCACCGATCAGAACGCCCGCGAGTACCTGATCCGGAGCATCGGCCGGACCATGAGCCTCGACGACCTGCGCAACCTCGTGGTCGCGACGGTCGCCGACACGCCTGTATACCTGCGCCAGGTCGGGGAGGTGTCCTTTGCCGCGAAGGTGAAGCGGGGCGACGCCGGCTACATGGCCAAGCCCGCGGTCATCGTCTCGGTCGAGAAGCAGCCCGACGTCGACACGGTGCGGCTGACCCGCAGCATCGAGACCGCACTGAAGGAACTCAACCCGAACCTGCCCGGCGGCATCAAGGCCGACCAAGTGCTGTTCCGGCAGGCAGACTTCATCGAGACCTCGATCCGCAACGTCGAGCGCGTCCTCGTCGAGGCCGTGCTGGTCGTGGCGGTGGTGCTGTTCGCCTTCCTGCTGAACGTGCGCACCACGGCGATCTCGCTGCTCGCCATCCCGGTCTCGGTGCTGACGACCGCGGTGGTGTTCCACCTGTTCGGGCTGTCCATCAACACGATGACGCTCGGGGGCCTGGCCATCGCCATCGGCGAGCTCGTCGACGACGCGGTGGTCGATGTCGAGAACATCTACCGGCGGCTCGGCGAGAACCGAAAGGCCGGCAACCCGAAGAGCGTGTTCCAGGTGGTGGTGGAGGCCTCGAACGAGGTGCGCTCCGGCATCGTCTACGCGACGCTGATCATCATCCTGGTGTTCGTGCCGCTCTTCGCCCTCTCGGGCATCGAGGGCCGGCTCTTCGCACCCCTGGGGCAGGCCTACATCATCTCCATCCTGGCGAGCCTGCTCACCTCCATCACCCTGACGCCGGTGCTGGCGTCGCTGCTGCTCCCGGGGCTCAGGAACCTTGAGGAGCACGACAGCCGCTTCCTCAAGCTGCTCAAGCGGGGCAACGCCGCCCTGCTGCGGGTCGCCTTCCGGCACAAGGGCTGGCTCGTCGGAAGCGTCGCCGTGGCGGTCGCCGCCGCGGGCGTCGCCGCCTGGAACCTGCCCCGGGCCTTCCTGCCTCCGTTCAACGAGGGCTCGTTCACGGTCAGCATGACCTTCAACCCGGGCATCTCGCTCGCCGAGAGCAACCGGGTCGGGCTGATCGCCGAGAAGCTGCTCCTGGACATCCCGGGCGTGAAGGCGGTGGGCCGCCGGACCGGTCGGGCCGAACTCGACGAGCACGCCGAGGGCGTCCACTCCTCCGAGATCGACGTGGCGCTCGACGAAGGTACGAAGCGTCCGAAGGAGGCGCTGGTCGCCGACATCCGCGGGCGCCTCGCCGCCCTTCCGGTGGCGGTCAACGTCGGCCAGCCGATCTCGCACAGGCTCGACCACATGCTCTCGGGCGTGCGGGCCGAGATCGCGCTCAAGGTGTTCGGCGACGACCTCGACGCCCTGCGGCGGGTCGCGAACTCCCTGCGCGACCGCATGGCCTCGATCCCGGGTCTCGCGGACCTGCAAGTCGAGCGGCAGGTGCGCATCCCGCAGCTTGAGGTGCGCGTCGACTACACCCGGGCGGCCCTTTACGGCGTCCAGCCCGCGGCCGTCGTCGAGCAGATCAGCCGCCTCTCCAACGGTCGGGTGGTCTCGACGGTCGTCGACGGCGTGCGCCGCTTCGACGTGGTATTGCGCCTCGCCGAGAACCGCCGGACGACGACGGGGCTGGGCGACCTCCTCCTGGAGACGCCCTCGGGCTGGGTGCCGGCGCGCCAGGTCGCCGACATCCGCGAGACCGACGGGCCGAACCAGATCCTGCGCGAGAACGCCCGGCGCCGCATCGTGGTGCAGGCCAACACCACGGCCGGCACCGACATGGCGACCGTCGTGGCCGCCATCCGCGAGGCGGTGGCGAAGGAGCCGATGCCGCCCGGCTTCTTCACCAGCCTGGAAGGCACTTTCCAGGCGCAGGAGGAGGCGAGCCGGACCATCGCGGCGCTCTCGGCGCTCTCTCTGGCCCTGGTCTTCGCCATCCTGTTCAGCCGCTACCGCTCGGCCGCCCTGGCGCTCATCATCATGGGCAACGTGCCGCTCGCCCTGATCGGCTCGGTGGCCGCGCTCTGGCTGGTGGGGCAGCCGCTCTCGGTGGCGTCGATGATCGGCTTCATCACGCTGACCGGCATCGCCGCCCGCAACGGCATCCTGAAGATCAGCCACTACCTGAACCTGTCACTGCACGAGGGTATGCCGTTCGGGCCCGACCTCGTGGTGCGCGGCAGCCTGGAGCGGCTGACCCCGGTGCTGATGACGGCGCTCTCGGCGGGCGTGGCGCTGGTGCCGCTGCTCTACGACGCCGCGAGCCCGGGCAAGGAGATCCTGCACCCGGTGGCGGTGACGATCTTCGGCGGCCTCGTCAGCGCGACGCTGCTCGACACCTTCCTGACCCCCGTCCTGTTCCTGCGCTTCGGCCGCAAGCCGCTGGAGCGGCTGCACGCCCTGCACGCCGAGGCGCCGGCCGACCCGTCCCCGGACGGCGCGCGACCGCGCCCGGCCGAGGCCTACTGACCCCCGAGGAGAACCAGCATGATCCTGCACAGACTGACCCTCGTCGCCGGCCTGATGGCGGCGACCGCGGCGTACGCCCACGAAAGCGCCGGCCAGCACGGCGGCCGGGTAGCCGACGCCGGGAAGTTCCACGTCGAGCTCGCTACCAAGGGCGAGACCGTCGACGTCTTCCTGTCGGACGGCGGCCAGAAGCCGGTGCCGGCCACGGGCTTCAAGGGCACGGCCATCCTCGTCGTCGGCGGCAAGCCGACCCGGGTCCCCCTGCAGCCGGCCGACGGCAACCGACTGACAGGGACGGCCCCGGTGGCGCTCGGGGACAGCCCGAAGGGCGCCGTGCAGCTCACCGCGCCCGACGGTGCCACGGCCAGCGGCAAGTTCGACTGAACATCGCCCCCTGTCGCGAGCGCGACCGGAAGGGGGCCTGAAGATCCCACGCAGGGATGCAGGGGGAGCCGCCCGAGGCGGGTGCCCGTGCCGGAGCCATCGGTCGACGAGCTGCACGCCGGCGACCGGCCAACCTCAATGAGCCAAGGAGTTCACCACATGAAAATCGCCGCTCTCGCCACCCTTCTGATGGCCTTCGGTGCGGCATCGCCCGCCTTCGCCGACGACCAGGGCAACGCGAACGCCGAGCAGCAGACGCAGCCCACGCCGAGCCGCGGCGGCACGGCGGGAGGGCCTGCCCACGACATGCGTCTCGGGGACACGGCCCCCGCGAAGTCCGGCGAGCGGATGGACCACGGACGTTCCGACGGAACGGCCACCAAGCCTCCCCACGGTCACTGAACGCCGCCGCGCCTCACGACGCCCCGTCGCGCCGGAGCGGACGTCCGTTCCGGCGCGACGGCATCCCACGCCATCGAAAAAGGTAACGACCATGAAAATCCCGAACACGCTCGCCATCGCCGCCATTCTCGGTCTCGGTTTGGCCGGTACCGCCCACGCGCAGGACATGAAGGACCACGGTTCGATGTCCTCCATGAAGCCGGACCCGAAGGACGACGCCTCGACCAAGGACTTCAAGGCCGCCGACATGGCCATGATGAAGGACATGGCCGTCGCTTACACCGGCAACCCGGACGTCGATTTCCGCACCCACATGATTCCGCACCACAAGGGCGCGGTCGCGATGGCCAGGGTTGCCCTGAAGCACGCCAAGGACCCGTCCACCAAGGCTATGGCCCAGAAGATCATCGACGACCAGGAGAAGGAGATCGGCGAGATGGAGGCGTGGCTGAAGCAGCACGCCAAGTAGGTCGGCCGCGCCCCGATCCGGGGCACCCATCCCGACGGGGACGCCCGCCGTCCCCGTCACCTGTTCGACGTCCTTGGACAGCCTCGGCCTGCTTCCCGTCACCGGAAGCCGGTGACCGAAGGCGATGCGAACCCACGGGAGCCAGGTCATGCCGCATAGCGTCCCCCCCTCGCACGAGCGCCACGGCCATCATGCCGGGCACGACCATGCGCAACTTGGGCACGGTGATCACGAGACCCAGGCTTCCGGCACCGGGACGGTCAAGGATCCCGTCTGCGGGATGACGGTCGATCCGCACGCCGCGAAGCATCGGGCCGAGCACGCCGGGCACCCGTACTACTTCTGCTCGAACGGATGCCGGACCAAGTTCGAGGCCGATCCGGTCCGCTACCTCGATCCGGGGCAGGCGAGGGTGGAGCCGGTGCCGGAGGGTACGATCTACACCTGCCCGATGCACCCGGAGGTGCGGCAGGTCGGCCCGGGAGGCTGCCCCATCTGCGGGATGGCGCTTGAGCCGGCCGTGGTCGGCGCCGACACCGGCCCCAGCGAGGAGTTGGTCGACATGACCCGACGCTTTCGGGTCGGGCTCGTGCTGACGCTCCCCGTCTTCGTCCTGGAGATGGGTGGCCACCTGTTCGGGCTGGCGGAACGCCTCGGGCAGCAAACCTCGAACTGGATACAGTTCGTGCTCGCCGCGCCTGTGGTGCTCTGGGCGGGCTGGCCGTTCTTCGTGCGTGGCTATCGTTCCGTGGTCTCGCGCAACCTCAACATGTTCACGCTGGTTTCGCTGGGGACGGGCTGCGCCTTCCTCTACAGCGTCGTCGCCACAGCTGCCCCGGGCCTGTTCCCGCAGGCCCTGCGCGGGCATGGCGGGGCCGTGCCTGCCTACTTCGAGGCGGCGGCCGTCATCACGGTTCTGGTGCTCCTCGGGCAGGTACTGGAACTTCGCGCCCGCGAGAGCACCGGCGGCGCGATCCGTGCCCTGCTCGACCTGACGCCGAAGACGGCCCACCGCATTCGACCGGACGGCTCCGAGGAAGAGACGTCCCTCGACGCCATCGCGGCCGGCGACCGGTTGCGGGTGCGCCCGGGCGAGAAGGTGCCGGTCGACGGCTTCGTCGCCGAGGGGCGGAGCTCGGTGGACGAGAGCCTGGTGACGGGGGAATCGATGCCGGTCACCAAGGCGGCGGGCGCCCCCGTGGTCGGCGGCAGCCTGAACCAGTCCGGGGCCCTCGTGATCGAGGCCACGAAGGTCGGGCGCGACACCATGCTGGCCCGCATCGTCCAGATGGTGGCCGAGGCCCAGCGCTCGCGCGCACCCATCCAGCGCCTCGCCGACCAAGTGGCCGGCTGGTTCGTGCCCGCCGTCATCGGCGTGGCGGTCCTCGCGTTCCTCGCCTGGATGGTCTTCGGGCCGGAGCCGCGCTTCACCTTCGCGCTCTTGGCCGCCGTCGCGGTGCTCATCATTGCCTGCCCCTGCGCGCTCGGGCTCGCCACGCCGATGTCCATCATGGTCGGCGTCGGACGGGGTGCCGGGGCCGGCGTCCTGGTCAAGAACGCCGAGGCCCTGGAGCGCATGGAGCGGGTGGGCACCCTCCTGGTCGACAAGACAGGCACGCTGACCGAGGGCAAGCCGGCGGTCACCCGGATCGTGCCTTCAGCTAGCTTCGATGAGGCTACGGTGCTGCGCCTCGCGGCGAGCGTCGAGCGGGCGAGCGAGCACCCGCTGGCCACGGCGGTCGTGCGGGCCGCGGAGGAGCGCGGCGTCGCGACCGCCGCCGTCGCCGACTTCGAAAGCCCGACCGGCAAGGGCGCGTTCGGCACCGTGGAGGGGCGCCGGGTTGCGCTCGGCAACGCGGCCTTCCTGCGCGAGCATGGCGTGGACGTGTCGGCATATGCGGCAGGGGCGGACGAACTGAGGCGAGACGGCGCGACCGCGATCTTCGCCGCCGTCGACGGACGGGTGGCGGGCGTCATCGCCATCGCCGACCCCGTCAAGGCGACGACCGCGGAGGCGCTGGCGGCGCTCCGGACCGAGGGCATCCGGGTGGTGATGCTGACCGGCGACAACCGCACCACCGCCGAGGCCGTCGCCCGCCGCCTCGGCATCGAGGAGGTCGAGGCGGAGGTGCTGCCCGACCGGAAGGCCGCCGTGGTCGAGCGCTACAAGGCGGCCGGGCAGGTGGTCGCCATGGCGGGCGACGGCGTCAACGACGCCCCCGCGCTCGCCGCGGCGGACGTCGGCATCGCGATGGGCACCGGCACGGACGTGGCCATCGAGAGCGCCGGCCTGACGCTGCTCAAGGGCGACTTGATGGGGATCGTGCGGGCGCGGCGCCTTTCGAAGGCGGTGATGGGCAACATCCGCCAGAACCTGTTCTTCGCCTTCGTCTACAACGCCGCCGGCGTGCCGGTCGCGGCCGGGGTGCTGTACCCGTTCCTGGGTATCCTGCTCTCGCCCGTCATCGCCGCCGCTGCCATGGCGCTGTCCTCGGTCAGCGTCATCGGCAACGCCCTGCGCCTGCGGACGGCCCGGCTCGATCCTTGAGGCTACGTGTCGGCCGAGCAGGGTCTGCGCGTGAGCATGATCGCGGCAGCACCATGGGTCCGCAGACCCGGCATGTGAGCCGCGCACGGGCCCCCGCGGCCTCGGGACGAAGCACAGAAAGGTGATCGTCCCCTCGCTCGCACCGGCCGGGGTCAATCTTGAACGGCGTGTGAGGCCAGGCCACCTGACGGGCCGCGCCTGCGGATGGGCGCCCTACGGAGAAGATCATGCCGCACCACGACACGACGGCCCTCTCGGGGGTCATTCAGCACGTTTTTGCCCATCGCTTCACGGTGGAGGCCGGCGGCGGGACGCATCTGGCCGATCTCGGCCCTAAGGGAGCGGAGGCCTTCCCGCTCGTGGCGGGCCTGCATGTGGACATCGAGGGCGAGCGTCGCCCGTCCGAGATCAAGGTGACGCGGATCGCAGCCGAGAGCCGGGAACCCGTGCACATCCAGCATAAGAAGCCTTGTCACCCGCCTGGCGATAAGCGACCGGACATGCCGGCCGACCCATCGCGCGTGCTGGAGGCGGTGAAGGCCGCGGGCTGGACCCCGTCGGGGGACCTTCGCCGCAAGCCGAAGCACTTCGAAGTTCTCGCGCGCCAGGCTGGCGGGGCGTGGGCCGAGCTTCACGTGGATTTCGGCGGGACGATCTACAAGAACAAGTCACCCGATCCTACGAAGTGGGCCGCTGCCCTGGCCTAACGGCTTCGACGGGGCGGCGCACGTGCGCCGCCCCGTTCAGAGTTCGTCCTGCCGCCGACGGCCGGGGATCACGCGTTCGGGCGGGCGGCGCTTATCCGGCCCTCGGCTTGGTCCGGACCGCAACGATGGAAGCGACATCCCTCCGCCGGTCAATTTTTCCGGCGTGATATGGCCGAGGCAACGGCCTCCAAGCGGCACCGTTCGTCGCAACGAGGGCCTCCTGAACGGCCCCATGTCCGGAATTCACCCCAGTCCGGCCAGCGGCGACCTAGCTCCGGGTCGACCTCACCTCCGTTCACCGCGGCGGAATCCTCCCCGCTCCGGAGGCGACAGGTTCGGCGTCGGCGGAACCGGCGCCGCGGCGGGCGAAGGCGGTCAGCACCAGTCGGTCCGGCCCTTCCTCAGCCAGAAGTGACTCTGGCATCCCACTTGACGCCAGACGCTCGGCGTCAGCGACGCGGTCCCGTCCCAGTGTCGGCGGATGCGCCAGCCCGGCCGGTCGCCGGGAACGAGCGAGAGCTTGATCGTCTCGCCGCAGCCGCACGGGCACCCGAAGGCCGCGAACCACTGATGGCCATCCTCACCCACGACGTAGACCGTGCGAGGCGCGGGCGTATCGGGCTCCTCGTCGACGAAATCCACGGTGTGACGCCCGAGGCGGCGGGCGACCCAGGACAGGGACGCCCGGAGCAGCGTAACGGGAAGTCCCGCCATCACGCCGCCCTCATGAGCATGTCGAGATGCGGTCGGTTCAGGAACGGCCTCATGTCGCCTCGACCGAGGTATCGCGCGAGCGCGTCGTCCGTGCCCTCTTCCGGCGCGAACTGCCAGAACCCGGCCGTCAGGCTTAGGGTCTGGACGGCGAAATCGCCGTTCGGGTCGAGCCGCGACGGATGCAGCCTCAGCAGCAACTCGACCACCGCGAGGCTGGAGAACAGGCCGTTCACCGCACCCACGGCCGGCCGCTCCTGCGGCACGCCGCGGATGTAGCCGCGCGCGAGGCGGTCCTCGTAGGCCGCGGGGTCCTGCCTCCTCAAACTTTCGGCCTCAAGCATCCCGTCCGTGTAGAGACCGCGCCCCCGGAGGCTGGAGCGCCCCGGCTGCAGGTAGTGGACCGACCCGCAGATCTGGTCGATGCCACCCTCGCCATCGGCGTCGAGCATCACCCCGATGTCCAGGTAGGCCAGGACGTAGAACGTCGCGAGGCGATTCAGCAGGTCGCGGCCCTCGACCCCGTCCATGCACCCGAACACGACGTCGCAGGTCGAAACGGCCCTGAGCGCGTCCGGTCGGGACAGGTCGCAGGGAAAGGCCTCCACCCTCGCACCGAGCCCGAGGCGTTCGACGAAGGCCGCCAGAACCTCCACCTTCGGCCGACCCACGTCGGCGAGCGTCGTGTTGACGATGCGGTTGAGGTTCTTGTCCTCGACCAGGTCGGGGTCGACCAGCACGATCTCGCCGACGCCGAGGCGGGCGATCTGGTCGACGACCGGACCGCCGGTCCCGGAGCACCCCACGACCCCGACGCGGAGGTGCCGCATCGCCTCGAACGTCGCGCGTCCGAAGGCTTGGGCGTGCCGCCGCGCGAACTCGGGAACGGCCTGGGCAGCGTGAACGGGGGGCCGGTGGAAGCGGAGGTCATCGCCGACGACGCCGACGTGGTCGAGCGGCGCGTGCGTGCCGTCCTCGCCATGGGCCCGGGCGATCATCGTCCCGTCCGGGACCATCACCGCGCTGAGGTGCGGCTGGCCGTCGTCGACCCAGGCATGGACCCCGCCGAACAGGTCGGCATCCGCGGCGTCGTCCACCTCGCTGAAGCGCAGGTCGCCGCCCGGATGGCTGTGGACCTTGGCCACGGCCATGCCGCGCTTCGCCGCCTCCGCGAGCAGGGGCTCCAGGTAGGCGGTCGGCCAAGTCACGCGCCTGTCGGTGCGCTCGCAGGCATGGTGCGGGATCGGGACGATCCGGTTCACGACGAATTTCGTCCGTCCGGGCGAGACGGCGCGCCCGCAGAGCATCAGGGCGACCGCCTCGCGGCCGTCGCCGGGGAAGAGGTGGGCGCAAAGCGCGGCGTGTTGCGCGCCGGTCAGGGCGAGGGTGGTGCGCATGTCAGGCGGCCCCCACTTCCTTGGCGAGGCAATGCTCAACCAGCGCGAGGTGCGTGCCGATGTCGTCGACGTCCGGGCGCCAGGGGTTCTCGCCGGTGCGGTGACGCGACCAACCCTGCCAGTGCTTGCCCTCGAAGGTGTCCCCGACCAGGGCGCGGATCGGAACCCCGTCGGCCCGGGCGAGCGGGGGGTGGAAGTAGAACATGTCGATCTGAGTCGAGGGATACCCCGGCAGCAGGCGCAGCATCAGGTCCGCCTTGGCCGGGGCGTACCCGGTGCGGACGGGATAGTCGCGGACGACGACGCGGGTGGCGCCCGCCTCCTGGATCGCCTCCCAGCGGTGGCCGGCCGCGTCGAGCGTCTCCTCGTCGCCTTCGGGAAGCGCGAAATCCCGGCGGCGGGGGAGCGGCTGCTCCCCCTCCGTCTGGTCGAGCGGCAGGGTGACGAAGCGCTCCTCGCCGCTGTCGCTCACGTGCACGACCTCGTCGAGGCCGATGCGCTTCAACTGGGCGCCGACCTTCTGGAAAATCTTCCAGCGATCCGGGTGCGCCTTGCCCGCGATAACGAGCAGGTCTCGGCCGGTGAGGTCCGGCAGCGGGTTCTCGTAGCTCTTCTTGTCGATGCGGAAGCCGTAGACCTTGACCGCGCGGACGCCGTCCTCGTCCGTGCGGGGGGCGTCGTCGTCGTGGTGGCCGTGGTTCTCGTTGGTGTTCATCCCGTTGCCTTTCGATCATCCCGGGAAGCCATCCTTCCCGGCCCGTCGAGGGGTTGATCGAAAGGGGCCGGCCAAGCCGGAAACGGCCGGGCCAAGTTTTTTTCGGCCGCGGGCCGAGCAGTCTGTTAGGGGCTCCGGGCCGCGCTACCGGCCCCACGCCAGGGGTCGCCGCACCACCGCCGAGCCGCCGGGAAGGCCGGGGCAGGCGAAGTGATGCGGGCAGCGCGGGCAGCGGGATCCCACGCTCGGGGCGAACAGTCCCGCCCCGATGCCGGACATGTGAGCGACGACGGCGGCACGAAGCTCGTCCCGCTTCTTCGGCGGGATCTCCACCGGTTGCCGGCTGCCGCCGGTGAGATGCACCGCCTCGACCACAACGGGTTCGCCGAACGTCACCTCCGCCGCGGCATCCAGGACGATGTACTCGATCTCCTTCAGCAGCGCCGACGGTGCCTTCCTCGTCGCGACGCGGCGCACGACGAGGCGTCCGTCCGCGTTGCGGACCACGTCGTGCGCCCTGGAAAGGACGCTTCCTCCCGCAACGGCCAGGCTCAAGGCCTCGGGAGGCAGCCTGCCTTCCTCGTCACGCAGGCCGAGGAGGAACCGCAGCATCTCGTCCGCGATGGTCCTGTAAGCCTCGGCGTGCCCGTGGTCGACCGGGCCGTGCTCGGTCCAGGCCGCGGCGAAGGCCTCGCCGAAGCCCTCCGGCTCAGCGCGCCCGGCGTCGAAGTTGCGGTCGAGCCAACGGACCGTCTCCGCCACGGCGTTGTGCATCCGCATGTACGGCGTCTCGTCGCGGCGTCCGCCCAGGCCGAGCAGGTAGGTGTAGAGGAAGCGCAGCCCGCATTTCCCGTAGGAATCGAGGTGCTGGTGGTCGAGCGCGAACGGCGTCTCCCATGTGATGGGAACGGCGGCCGGGCCGGATGGCGGCGGAGGCGACGGGAGCCGGACGAGTGCGGGCGGCCGGCCCAGCGTGGCGGCGATCCGGGCGTTGTAGTCGGACGGGTTCCGCTTCTTGGTCCCGCCGGCCATCATGGTGGACCGGTAGAGGCGCAGGTCGTCTCGCGCGCGGGAGAGCAGGACGAAGAAGAGGCAGGCCTCCTGCTCTTCGTGGCCCGTCAGGCAGGCCTGCGGGCCGGTGAGGCCGTCGCTGCCCTCGATCAGCGCGTCCGGCGGCGGGCAAGGCGGCGGCTTGGCCGTTCGCGGCAGGCCCGTCTTGATCATGCCGGGCGCATGGACGAGCTGGAACTCCAAGCCCTTGCAGGCGTGGATCGTCATGATGCGCACCGCGTCCAGTTCGAGGGCGGCGTCCGGGACGTGCCTGAGCGATTTCTCCTCGCCGAGGACGACCAGCCTCTTGATCCGGCGGAGCGCCTCGAAGGTCGGGAACTGACCCTCGACCGGCAATGACCGCAGGAAGTTCAGGAATTGCCAGATCGCAATGCCCGCCATCCGTTCGGGCAGGGTACCTGAGGCCGCGATCCTCCGGCCGATGCCGAGCCGGTCCAGCACCAGCGCGCTCGCGATGCGCCACGGAGGCGTCCGATCCGCGAAGCCCCCGCAGACCTCTCGCAGGCGCCGCAGCGGCGCCGTCGCCGAGGGGCCGAGGCCGGGGATGGCGTCGGCGGCGGCCAGCCAGTCGAGGGGCGGCCCTGAAGCGTCCCTCAGATGGGCGGCGACCGCGGCGACGTCGCCGAGCTCCATCTCGAACCCCGGCATCGTGGCGACGCGGACGAGCGTTGCGGCGCGGGGATCGTGGAAGAGTGCGAGCAGGCAGAGCAGCTCCTTCACCTCCGGCCGTTCGAACAGCGGCCCGAGGTAGAGGACCGGTACGTCCCGGGCGATCAGGCCTGCGGCGAACTCCGCGAGGCGGTCGTTGGTCGTGCACAGGACCGCCTGTTCGCGGTAGTCCACCCCCGCAGCCTTCGCCTGCGCCGCGGAGGCGGCCACCAGCGCGACCTCGTCGTCGGGGGTGCCGGCGTCGTGCAGCACCGGTTTGAGGCCGGACGCCCCCCTGTCGGGGGCTAGGCCGAGCGCGCCGAGCGGGCGGAAGGCGTCGACGCTCGCGGCGAAGCTCGTGAAGGTGTCGATGATCTCCTTGCGCGACCGGTAGTTGACGTCGAGCGCCCCGAGGGTCGCCCCGGGATAGTGCGCCCGGAACGCGGCCATGCTGGCCGAGGTGGCGCCCCGGAACCGGTAGATCGATTGGCGGGCGTCGCCGACGACCCACAGCCGCTCGCCCTCGTCGGCCGCCAGCGCCCGGATCAAGCGCACGGTGGCGAGGTTGACGTCCTGGTACTCGTCGACGAGCAGGTGGCGATGGCGGAGCGACAGCGCCTTGGCCACGTCGGGATGCTCGGCCGCAAGTCGCACGGGCCTCATGACGAGGTCACCGAAATCGAGGGCATCGGCCTCCGAGAGCAGCCTCTCGTAAGCCTCGTAGACGATGGCTTCCTCATGCGCCCGCGCCGCCCTCAGGCGCGTCGCGTCGTCCGTGGCGGCACGCTGCATCGCATCGGCCAATTCACGGTAGCGCACGTGGTCGACGAGTTCGTCCTTGGCGCGGGAAATGGCCGAGAGGATGTTCGAGAGATCCTGCACCGGGTCCCAGAGGTCCCGGTAATGCGCCAGCGGCAGGCTCGCCAGAACCCCCTCCAGCATCGTGATGGCCGTGGGCTTGTCGACGAGCTTCGGGCTCGCGCTTCGTCCGAGGCGTTCGTGGAAGCGGCGGATCACGTCCAGCCCGAACGCGTGGAAGGTGCCCGTCCAGACCGAGGCGGCCGCCTCGGGCCGCGACAGGGCGAGCCGATCCATCAGCTCGGCCGCCGCCTTGTTCGAGAAGGTCAGGACGAGGATTCCGTTCGGGTCGATCCCCTCGTCGACGAGGCTCTCGATCCTTCTGACCAACGTGCGGGTCTTGCCCGTCCCGGGCCCCGCCTGGAGCAGGTAGGGGCCGCCACGATGGGCGACCGCCGCATCCTGGCTCGGGTCCGGCCGCATCGTGGCCGCGGGGGCGGGGGCGGCGTCCGGCACGACGGGAAGCAGTAGCGCGTCCAGCAGTTGCTGGGTCACCACGTCCGGGCAGATGCCGAGCCGCCCGGCGATGTCGGCGACGCTCATCCCGTCTTGGTGATGGCGACGCGCGACGGCTCGCGGCAGCACCAGTTCGCGCGCGAACAGGTCGGCCTGGACCTCGCGGCGCTCCCCACGCCCGTAGTCGGCCAGCCGCTCGACGGCGCTGCCGCTCTCGGAGGATCGGCTCGGGTCGGTATGCGTGGTGACGACGGGAGCGGTCCCGCCGTGCATCACCACGTGCCCGAGCTCATGTCCGAGCAGGAGCGCATCGCCTCCGGGAGTGCCCGTCTCGCCGTACAGGATGCCCTTCGACTTCGGGTCGAGCCGTGCCCGGCCTCCGTTCAGGGAGACGTCGCCCGCGTGGACGGGCTGGTGCCAGAGGCCGTGGCCCTCAATGGCCCGCACGGCAAGGTCGAACGGCTGCCAGGGATCGGCTCCCTCGGCGACCATCTCGGCATGGATGCGGGCGGCCTGCTTCCGCCCCGCCTCAATCGGATCCACGTTCGGCCTCTGCCATCGCGAGCAGACGCCGCCGTTGATCCGCCGTCAGGCCCGAGCTCGCCACCGCCTCCTCGAAAGTCTGCTTCACGCCGACCTCCGGCTTGCCGTCGGCCTTGGCCATCGTTCCGGCCGGCATGGATGCGGGGCGCTCCAACAGGGCGATGACCGTGTCGACGCCATGCCCGACCTCGTCCGCGATGTCCCGGGCCAGCGCCTTGGGGAAGGACGCGGCCTCGATCAGGCCGTCCCGGACCTTGATCAGGAAGGCGGGGGTCACTCCGAGCCGGGCCGCGAGCCGTGGGAATGACGGGCCGGCGAAGCCCGCGAAGACGTCCGGCGAAGGCTCGACCACCGCGCCGGCCCGGGACTTCGCCGGGGGGCTGGCGATGCCTGCCTGGAAGCGAGCCCATGCCGACGACACGGTGCGCGCCGTCGCGGCGTCAGCCGCGGGGACCGGCCGCGAGGGTTCCAGCACCAACTCGACCGCAAGGTCGGTGAGCTCGCGGCGGAGGTCCGGGTACTCCTTCGTAAAGGCCTCCAACCGCTTCGGGGTGGGTTCGCCTTCCGCCGCGAAGGTCATGAGGATTTCTTGCGCGCGGTGCGAGGGGCTGGTCGTCATCGTCTCTCTCCGAGTTCCCGACGCAGCGTCTCGTACGCATTCCTGAGGCGATAACGTACCGCCCGGTCCGAGACGCCGCAAAGCTTCGCTATGGTCTCCGTGTCTTCTCCCTCGATGCGGTGGCCTTCGAGGAAGAGGGCTACGGCCTCCCGTTGAAGGGGTGGCAGACGGTCGATCGCGCGAAGCAGCTCGTTCCGGAAATGTTCTTTTTCCTGTTCGGACTCGTCGGCGGCGAAGGCTTGGCTGATACGGTTCGTCAGGTCCGGGACGGCATCACCTTCACCGTCGCCCATGTCTTCGATGTGGTCGGTCCCCTCCGCCTGGCTTTCGGAACGCCGCAGCACGCCGATGCGCAAGGCGGCCATAGCGCGGGCGAACCGCACCTCGAAGAAATCCAGCTTGATGCCCGGAGACTGCCTGTCCTCGACGAGGAGATCGACGAGGCGGTTGACGACCTCGGTCCGCAACTCCTCCGCGTCGTAGCGGCGGCTGGTCCGGATCGAGCCCTTCAGGGAGCGCTCGACCCTCTCGATCAACACCTCGAACAGTCTCTGGAAACGGGTGTCCGTGTTGTCGTGGCGTGTCGAGCGCAGCAGATGGACCAAGCATTCGCTCTCGACGTAGCCGGGCGCCTTGGGGTCCTCCGCCCGTGCCTCACGCACGATCCCATCCAGGTCGAGGGCGGCCAATCGGTCGAGGGCGGCTTCTATCGAAGGGGGGCGCACATACGGCTCTCCCTTCTTGGTTCGTCGGTTGAGCGGGGGAGCCATCGCGAAGTCGGGATCAAGCCATGGAAACGGGGATCGCCCGGCTCACGTGGCTACTTAGAGTGGCCGAAATTCGGCAGCGCCGACACGGTTGTGCAATGGCTTGGGGATCTTGCGCGCCTCCATGAACTCAATCGCCCCAGGATATCGAGGAGCGGAATGCCCGCTCCGGCGGGGACCGCGGGTTCGAGACGGCGGGCCTCGTATCGTCGGCGCCGACGCAGCCGATGATGGGCGCTCAAGGTGTCGCGGGCCGGCTCGGCGGAGTAGTCGCTACCCCGATCCAAATCAGGCTCATCCGACGCGCGGGGGCACGGCGGCAACCCTCTTCCCCGAGCGCGACCGTGAGGCGTCCGCCTCATGCCCGGGAGGGCGCAACCCGGCGCCCTCCCGACACGCGGTCTCCTACCGTCGCGGACTTGGCTCCCGCGGACCGCCGAGGGTGTGGACCCAGGGCCTCTCGGGGGGGCGCCGCGCCTTGGAGCCGACCAGCCTTTTGCGCTCCGACGGCGGCGGCAGGACCTTGACCGACGGCGGCCCGAAGAAGGCGAGTTGAACGGCCAGGGACGTGCCCATGGCGAGCTCCTGGTCGACGGCCGCCAGACGGAAGGTGCGCCCCGCCACCATCGCTTCGATCTGGCGAAGGTCGGCGGGGTCGACCACTGCGGCGACCTCGAAACGGCCGCCGGGATCCTCGCCATCCAGGAACTCGATCCACTCGTCGGACCGGTAGGCGAGGCCGACGACCATCAGGTCGGCCCCGGCAACCTTCGTCGGCGGATACAAGGGTTCGGGCACCCCCGGGCCGACGGCCGACGCGCCGGCGTCATCGGGCGTCTCCCGCGCTTCGCGTGCGGGATCTCGATCATGCTTCGTGTTCAATGACAGCTCCGCGCTGGCGACGCACGGCCGGTCGATGCCTGTCGGCTGGCGTCGTTCGAGCCGGAGCGGAACGGGGACTCTTGCCAAGGGCGGCGGGAGATGCGAATCCACTGCCCATGCGCCGAAGCGCCCGTTTCCGCCCTCGGCGGTTCGGGGTTGCTGACCGGGGTGCCTTTGGCCTCGTGAGGGCGCATCCCGGTCGATGGATCGCAAGGAGGCGTGTGTGGGCGGCTACCCGCACACGCCTACCTGCGCGACGGCGGTTCCGGCACGGTCATTCCCTTACTCCTGGTCGGCTCGGGCCGATGCGGCCCGGGCAGCGCCTTGTACCGCGAGCACGGCCCTGGGAGTCAAGTCTGGACCCCGCCTTTTACTGCAGGATCGGCCTGCGATCTGCTATGATCGCGAGATGATGCTCGATTGAAGCAGGACATCAGAGGGACGTCGAAGCATTCCAAGGATCGAATAGCCTATTCTTTCGGATTTGATATTGAAATATGAAAAAGATCAATCCGGACAGCCACTTATGCAGAATGCCCGACCAATGAGGCGACGGAAGGAGCAACGACGCAATCCTTGCCCCCTGCTCCGGCAATCCTTCGCTGGCGGGTGGAGGAAACCGCAGGCAGGCTTGGCACGGCCGCACCGGCCTCAAGGGCGATCCGCGTGTCGGAAGCGGGGCAGCTCCTGGTGCGCGATGTGGGCTTCGTCGGCCGCCGGTCCCATCCGGCCCAAGTAGCGAGGCGGCCAGGGCGACGGTGGCACATAGCCGTCTCCGGAGCGGCCGGTGCCGCGCGAAGGCGTCATATCCGGTTGGATGCCCGGCGCGCGATCCGGGGGGAGGGCCCGCGCTTAGCCCTGCGGGCCGTCTGCCGGGGGCGTGCCTTCCCCGAGCGGGGATACTTTTTCCGCCTGGTGGTTGCCGGACACCGTCCCGGCACGCTTTCTTCGGCTCCCGTGGTCGCCCGGAGCGCCTGCCGCGGGGGTCCCCAGGATGGTCGCGGCCGTGAGGCCCGTCAGCGGTCGGTCGTCTGGCCGCGCGCCGGCCCCATAGCCGACAACGGTCAGTGCAGCCGCGCAGATCGCCGTCGCCGCAAGGATCGTCATGAGGAGCCTCATGACGGCTCAACGGGCAATCAAGCTCGGCCGTTCCGTGGCCGCGGGGCAGACGCGTTCCGCCACGGCACGGACCAGTGCCTCGGACCTTGGGCGGGGCGCAGCGGGCTCCCGATGCACCGTGGCCGGCTCGCGTCCCTCCCGGAACCGGATCGGGCAGGGGCGGAGCGGTTCTTGAGACCGGATCGGCGGGTCAGGTGCCGACGCACGGTCGCGTAGCGGGAAGCGATTCCGGCTATCGACGTCCGGCGGCGGATGCGCTGCCCGTCGGCCAGGATGCCGTCGGCAGTTCCGGGACGGCGTCGCGACAGGACCTGGCAATCCTCCGCATGCCCCGATCCCGCCTGTTGGAGGCGGCCGGCGATGCCGGCGTACCCAGCGCCCGTTCGATGTCGACCAGTCGATCCGCCAGATCGGACAGGCGTCCGGCCAGGGCTTGGTCAGCCGGATGAGAGGCCGGGGACATCAGGTCGGACATCGTCGCGAGTTCGACGGCGGCCGCGTCGGGAACCGCAGCGGCGACCTCAAAGGTCGCCGCCAGCAGGATCCCGATGCGTAGGGTCTCAAGTGTCGGAAGCCCGCGGTCCATGGCGGCCTTCACGGATCGGCCGGGCAAAGGCACCCGGACCGGCAGCGTCCTCGCGGCGGCTTCGGTGCCGCGTCCCTGCAGGCCATGCTTGGGCGATGCGGCAGGCCCATGAGGCCGCCCCGCCCCGAACGTCAGGAGCCACGGGCGCCGCGCGCAGCAGTCGGATGCGTTCCGACGTTTCGCGCCGGACGCGAGCTCTCCGCCGTCAGCGTGACCGGCGGACCGCCTAGCGCGCCTGGCTTGCAGGGGGTCCCCTCCGGAGACCACGGCCACGTCGAGGTGGGTCCAGACGCCGCCCTCATGCAGGAAGCCGAGCGGGGCGACGAAGGCGACGTCGGCTTGGCCGCCGACCGCGGCCCGCGCGAGCGTCGCGGACATGTCCGCCCGGGATGCCGCCGCGTCCTCCATGGATGGACCGCAGGTCGGCCGCCCGATCTCGTGTCCGTCGATGACGGTCATGAACCGTCCTACGCACGCGAGCCCGCAGCTGGCCAGCAGCGCGGCGTAAAGAGCGGAACCATCGTCAGAAAAGAACCCCACGACCATTGCCACCTCCGTCAGTGCACGCTCGAACCTCGTCCCTCAGCGACGCTTATTTATACCATCGGTATAATATCTGCGACAAGGTGGAGGTGGCGCGGAGCCGACCCGAAGCCGCCATGAAGGTTACCGCAAACCTCCAGGATGCAGACAAATGACCTTGGGTCACGTCGCGTGGCTGGCAACGACCAGGCGCTTGCTCCCGGGACGAGGCCATCACGCGAGGGCGACGCCGATGGGCGAGGCGAGACTCGATGCCCATAACGGTTCCTTGGGGGGGACGGAGCAAGCCGGTCGCGCGGACGGTTGCCCGTGCGGATGCCGGATGCGCCTGCCCGCCCGTCGAAACCGCGCCCTACCTGGGATGCGCCCGCGGCCTGAGGGTCATCTCATCGCGGATCGGGCTGCCGTCCAGCGGGGGCAACTTGAGCTTGGCGATGGCTCGGCGCGCCGCGCGCATGTGCGGCCCCTCGCTGTACACGTCCAGGGTGATGCTGCTGCGCTTGTGCCCGACGATCGCGGAAATCATCTCGCCCGGCACCCCGGCCTGCTCCATGCGGCTGCTGAACCAGCGCCGGAAGGAGTGGAAATTCACCAGGGACCGCCGCTTGCCGGGCACCACCTCGTCGACCCCGACGCTTCGGCGGTATTCCGTGAACCGGTTCGAGGCCTTGAAGCTGCGCTCGCGCATCGAGCCGGCCTTCTTGACTGGGGGCCATTCCGGAAAAAGGTCGTCCTCGGGCTGCTTGCCGGCCGTTCGCCGGGCGACGAGTTCCGCCAGGTCGGGATGGATCGGGACGTAGCGGGCCGACGCCTCCTGCTTCTGAGGCTTGAACAGGAAGCAATTGTACGCCGTGTCGCGGACCTTCAGGTCGACGATGGCGTCGAGCCGCGCCCCGGTCAGCGCCCCGATCATCATCAAGTCTCGCAGCTTCGGCGGGGCGGGCCCGCGTAGCAGGTCCGCAACTTCACTGTCCTTGAAGGGCCTCTCCTTCTGGTCGTGCTTCTCCTTCGGGCCCTTGAGGCGGACGTTGGCGAACACGTTGCCCGACACGGCCGCCGTCCTCGGCACCATCCACTGCCAGTAGCCGGAGAGCCGGCCGATGTACTTGTTGAGCGTCACGTGGTGGAGGCCGGTCATCTCGACCAGCGCGTCGGCGAAGGCGTGCGCGCGCCTCACGTCGATCTCTTGTAGCGTGGCCGGGATGCGCTCGCGCTTGCACCATTCCTGCAGGAGGCGCAGCGCGCGGGCGTCGTCCGCCCGGGTCCGGTCCTTGACGAAGAGCTGCTTGCGGTAGTCCTCGTGCATCAGGTCGACGGGAGTCGCCCGACCGTGCGAGATCGCCGAGAAGAGCATGGCCTTCTCGGTCTGCTCGGGAAGCGCCTCCTCGACCTCGTTCGGACCTTCCTCGGGATCTTCGACCCTAACCCAACGCGCGTCCTTCCAGCGGATCTCCGCATGGCGCTCGTAGACCGCCTCCTGAAACTCCTGCCAATCCTCGGCACTGCCGTTCCGCTTGAGTTCCTCGGCGACCTTCGAGAACTCAACGGCGATCTTCATGTCGTCCACGCTGGGACGCCCCACCGCCTCCATGGCCTCCGCGATCCGCCGCTTGAAGCGCTCCACGTGCTTCCTCTTGAGCACGTTCGCCTCCCTGAGGCTGTCCGTGCCGAGATTGTGCACGAGCTTCGTGGCCCCGAGGGCGCGCCGCACCGGTACCGGAACCGAGACCGTGACCCGCCACGTGCCGCCGTGCAATTCCAGGTAAGCCTTCTTCGGGTCGGGCGTGCGGGCCAAGACGTACTCCATGCGGAGTCCAGCGCGGCGACGCTTCACTCCTGCCAAGCGGGATGCCGGGCACCTCAGACAGTCAATCGTCGGTCCGCTGCAGTGCCGATGATGGAGCGAGTACCTTGATCCAACGCTAACGCGTCGTGCTGCCGCCACCCGGTTCCGCCCCGGTCCGCAAACCGTTCGCCGTGCTATTCGTGGATGGTAAATTATACCGGAGATAAAAAACGATGGCCACCGCCCGGCGCGCAGCTCGGACCGATGCGCGTCGGCGAGAGCGAGCTCATGTCACTTCATGCCCACCGAATTACAGGGCCGATGACACGACCGGACCCGTCATGCCGGTGCTTTGCTCCCTTTTGGCAGGACGCATCACGCGCCGAGGGGCGCCTCGTGCACCGGGATATGGATGTGGGTTTCTCCGGAAGCCTCGGGACCGTGCCGACGCGGGTATGCAGCAGCGTCCACAGGGTCCGAGACCGGTTACGCGCTCTCAACCACGCCATCGTTTTTGCGGCGCGGGTAGCCTGGGCGTTCACGACTGCGAGTCTTGTTCCGTGCACCCTGTTCGCAACTTGGGGGGATACATGGACCAGCGGCTCCTGGCACAGCTAACCGGAATGGCCAACAAGCACGCTCAGGCGTTGAACGCCTTACCCGTTCGGGAACGCATGGAATACATGCGCTCGCTCGTCGGGTCGGCTGACTGTGCCTGGGCCGTGTTCCCGGACGGGGAGGGATCGGGCGTCCCGCACGTGATCCTCGTCAAGGGGAAGCGCGTGGGCCGGCGTATGGAGAAGTCCGGCCGGCTCAAGGGGAAGGTGACCGCGGTTCCATGCATCGACCGCTTCATGGCGGAGGCGTTGAACGATGCCTACGGCGACGGATCCACCACCTTGTCAGGAACTGCGCAACCCTCTCCTGAAGTCGCGGCCTTGCTGCGTGCGAACACGACCGAGATGCGCCGCCTCGTCGATGAGGCGAACCGAAACGGCGATCTGGTGAGGGACGGAAAGGTGACCGTGGAAGACCTTTTCCTCCGGGCCGACGTGGTGCACGCGGTCTGGTCGGACCCATCCTCTCCCGGTGGGGTCGGCAAGATGCTGGCCAAGGGCGAAGGCCGGCTCATGCTCATCAGCCAGGGCACCAAGGGCGTTCCCACCAGAGCTGTGGCCCTCCGGTTCCTCGACCGCATGCAGGCCGAGCAAGCTTGGCTCACTTACGGCGACGGACGCGGCGCGATGAGCCAGGCATCCTGAACCGGCCTTCGCGTTCGGCTTCACCCGTAGTCGCGGGCGAGCGGCGTGGCATTGCCGACCCGGGGTCACACGAGCCTTCGGCGCATGGGCTTGCGGTTCTCGCCGGGGACGAGGAGGCGGCATGACCTGCACGCGCCCGGGATCGAGGACGGTCGGCAGGCTTCGCGGTCTGCCACCCTCCTCAGGCGGACGAACCCAAAACACGAACACGGCGATGCGTTGTTCCGGGGACGGGTCTCTCGAAGCGTCGCCGCGCCGGCATCCGAGCCGGATGGAACCACGACGGACCGGGTCGAGCATGACCACGGGATCTGGCGGCGAAGGCCGCTGATCCACATCCGAGGCGGGGAACCCCTGGGGGTGGTAAGACGAGGCCCAAGGGTCCATAAATCCCACGGCCCTCCCAAGCCATCTCCCGACAAGTCACGGAGGGGAAAGAGTATTTTTTCAGTTCAATGGCTTAGCTCCGACCGGGGTAACGGTCCCCTCAGCTCCACCAGGTTTTCCCGCGAGGAAAACCGCATGGTGACAACGACTTATAAAACTTAAGCCCCGGGTCTTCGAGCCGGCCGGATCCGCGCAGGCGGTCGTTTCGGATCCGCCTCAGCGCTCGAAAAGATCGACAGATCCGTGTGATCGGCGCCTGCCGCAGGGCAGGATCACCCTTCCGGCTGAACCTCTCAACATTGGGCTCAATCTGCAGGACCGCCTTGGGGCGCGACCGACCGATCGACGAGAAGCCGCCGCAAGGCGGCTTTCGTCGTTTCCGGGGCTGCCCGGCGAGGCAGGCGCGCAGCGTTAACGATCCGTTAGCCATACAAATCTTAACTGTGTCCGGTGCAGGAAGGCCGGGCATGCTCGAACGTCGTACAAAGCGCGCAAGCGGGCTTCCCAGCGCCGCGCAGCCGGCCGATCGCTTCCTCGCCAAGGCGGCGGCGCATCGGGCGGCCGGCCGGACCGAGAAGGCGCGAAGCAACCTTCAGCGGGCGCTCGAGGCCGATCCGGGTCATGCGGGCGCGCATTTCGAGATGGGCGTGCTGACGAGCCGGACCGAGGCGCCGGGTCCGGCGGTGCCGCACTTCGTGGCCGCCCTGAGGGCCGAGCCCGACTATCCCGGCTACTGGCTGGCGCTGGCCGGCACGCTCCTCACCCTGAGCCGGTTCGCCGAGGCCGGCGCCCTGATGGAGCGGTTCCGGAAGCAGGGCCTTCCCGACGAGACGACCCGGCCGGTCTTCAAAGCCTTCCTCGACCAAGCCTTCGCCCTCGGGCAGGAACGCTACGGCGCCGGCGACCTCGCGGCCGCCGAAACCCTGGCGGAACTCGTCATCGGCCTGGACGAGACCCACGCGAACGCGACCCATCTCGGCGGAGCCGTCGCCGCCGGCAGGGGCCGCTACCAGCAGGCCTTCGACCTGTTCAGCATCGCGATCTACCGCGAGCCCGACAACGCGGGCTATTTCAGCAGCCTCGGCGCGCTCCTCGTCACCATGGGCGACTATGCCGGCGCGATCTCGGCCCTGGAGAAGGCCATCGATCTCGATCCGGCGCGCGCGCTCGCCCATTCGAACCTGTCCGGCGTCTACCAGCGCGTCGGTCAGCACGGCGGCGCGGTGATGCACGCGCGCCAAGCGATCCTGCTCGATCCCGGGCTTGCCGGCGCCCACAACAATCTCGGTTGCAGCCTGAAAAGCCTCGGCCGGCTGGCGGATGCGATCGCGAGCTTCGACCGGGTGCTGGAACTCGATCCCGGGCACGTCACCGCCCATTCCAACCGGCTCTTCGCCAAGCTCTACGCCGAGGGCGTTCCGCCCGCCGACTACGCCGCGGATGCGCGCCGCTTCGGCGAGCGCTTCGCCGAGCCGCTGCTGCGGCGGCGCCTCTTCGCGAACGACCGCGACCCGGAGCGGCGGCTTCGGCTCGGCATCGTCTCGGGCGACCTCTGCACTCACGCCGTCGCCCGGTTCATCGAACCGTTCCTGCAGCATCTCGACCGGACGCAGTTCGAGGCGCGCGCCTACATGACCCATGCCGGCGAGGACGCGGTCTCGGAACGCCTGCGCCTCCTGTTCGAGGGCTGGCACAACATCGCCGCCCTCGATGACGACGCGGCGGCGGATCTCATCGAGGCGGAGGCGATCGACGTGCTCGTCGATCTGTCGGGTCACAGCGCCGGCCACCGCCTGCTCGTCTTCGCCCGCAAGCCGGCCCCGGTGCAGGTGACCTGGATCGGTCACCCCGCGACCACGGGCCTCTCCGCGATCGATTACCGCCTCACCGATTTCATGATCGACGCCCCCGGACTGTCGGACACGCTCCACACCGAGACCCTGTGGCGGCTGCCAGGCTTCTCCGCCACCTATCAGCCGCCGACGAACCTTCCGCCCGCGCGCGAGCGCCTGCCGTTCGAGGTCAACGGCTTCGTCACCTTCGGCGTCACCAACCGTCTCGAGAAGATCGGCGACCGGGCGCTGCAGACCTGGGGCGAGATCCTGCGGGCGCTTCCCGAGGCGCGCCTGTTCATGGTCGTCGCCGACGTGGAGACACCCGAGATCAGGGAACAGGTGGAGGCGCGCCTGTCGCGGGCGGGCGTGCCGCTCGACCGGCTGGACCTGCATCCGCGCGTCCTGGCCGGCTATTTCGAACTCTATCACAAGTTCGACATCGCCCTCGATCCCTTCCCCTACAACGGTGGGACGACGAGCTGCGACACGCTGGCGATGGGAGTCCCCCTCATCGCGCTGGCCGGCACCCACGCCGCTGCACGGACGGGCATCGCCGTCCTGCGGGTGGTCGGGCTCGAAGATCTCGCGGCCGAAACGCCCGAGGACTACGCCGCCTGCGCCATCGCCCTCGCGCGCGATCCGGACCGCCTTCGGGCGATCCGCGCGGGCCTGCGCGAGCGCGTCTTCGCCAGCCCGCTCATGGATCACGCGCGCTTCGCTGCCGATGTGGGCGAGGCCTTCCGCGCCATGTGGCGGCGGTGGGTCGATGCGAACCGCCCCGCTTGAACCGACCGCTCCGGACGCGGGCCAGCCCGAGCGCCCGCTGCAGGCGACGCTGCGCCGGCTGGAGCGAGAATTCGCCGGCATCTTGAGTGCGGCCGAGCCGACGCTCGATGAGCCGGCGGACGCGACGGTCTACGTCACGCGCCCCTTCCTGCCGCCCATCTCGGCGTGCCGCAGGTCGCCCTGTTCAACAACGCCACGACCGCCCTGATCGTCGCCCTGCGGGCGCTCGAACTCACGGGCGAAGTGATCACCACGCCCTATTCCTTCGTGGCGACCTCGCACGCGCTGCTCCGGAGCGGCCTCACGCCGGTCTTCGTGGACATCGATCCGGTGAGCCTCAACCTCGATCCCGCCCGGATCGAGGCCGCCATCACGCCGCGCACCACGGCGATCCTGCCGGTCCACTGCTACGGGCAGCCCTGCGACGTGGAGGCGATCGCGGCGATTGCCGAAAGGCACGGGCTCAAAGTGATCTACGATGCGGCCCACGCCTTCGGCGTGCGTCACCGCGGCGGAAGCGTCCTCACTCATGGCGACCTGTCGGTCCTGAGCTTTCACGCCACCAAGGTCTTCAACACCTTCGAGGGCGGCGCCATCGTCTGCGCCGATCCGGCCATGAAAGACCGCGTCGACAAGCTCAAGAATTTCTGCCACGACGGCGAGACCTCGGTGATCGAGGTAGGCCTCAATGGCAAAATGAGCGAGTTGAACGCGGCGCTCGGCCTCGTGCAACTCCGGCACATCGACACGGCGCTGGCGCGGCGCAAAGCCGTCGATGCGGCGTACCGGGCGGGCCTGCAGGGCATCCCCGGCATCCGTTGCCTCGATACGCCGAGGAGGACGCGGCCAACGACGCCTACCTCACGATTCTGATCGGGCTCAACTACCCGATCGGCGGCAGCGGCAGCTTCGACGAGTTCGGCGTCTATCCGGTCTCAGTGATCCGCACGGGTGAAGAGGTGCGCGCCTACTATGCCGGGTGGACGCGCTGCGTCTCGGTTCCCTTCGACTCGGACGCCGCCTTCTCGAAGAGGCGATCGCGCATGTGCGCGGCCTCGGCTTCGCGCACCTCGCCCTCTGCGTCGATCGCTCGGCCGCCGCGCTCGATCTCTATCGGCGCCTCGGCTTCGTCGCGGACGGCGCGGCGGGCGAGACCCTGCAGCTCTCGCTCGACCTCGGGCCGCCCTGTCCCGGAACGAGCCCCCACGAACCTTGCCGAGAGGCCCGACCACGAACGCGGTGAAGATGGGCCCGATCTCCCACAACGCCGCCGTCACCGAGGCCGAGCGTCAGCACGGACACCGCTGCACCGACAGCCTCGACACGCTGGAACGCGATGCCGCCGCGGCGGGCTGGACGGCGGATGCGCGCGCTTTGAGCTGGGTCAAAACCTCCCGGTCCCATCCGCGATATGGAGCAAGCGTCTCCACCTGCCCTCCGCAGCAGCCGACGCGCAGACGGCTACGGTGATCGGATAGAGTACGCCCAAGATCGACGCCGCAGGCCTCGAAAAAGGACTGCACACTCCTGGCGAATACAAACGCGCCCCTCGAGAGCGACATATGGAATTGGAAACGACACCACTTATACGCGGAAAATACGCGAAGATTTGATCGAACGCATTGCATGATTTCTGAATTTTGCAGAGTACGATAGCGTACTTTCGAGACCGGCGATGCGAACCTCCAACCTGCGAAGTGCCGTGTGCCGGCGCGACATCCGTCCGGAGCCGGCGAACCTCCGGCCCATGCCGCGGTTCGGCCGATGGACGGCGCAGCCGGCGACCGGCCTCCTCGCGGGAACGGACGGTCCCGGTGCGGGCCTCGCGCCTTGGCCGGAGGAAGGCCCGCCGGCACCGGCGCGGAAGGCCGCGGCCGAGCGCGCGGGAAGCGCGTCATGACCGCCAACGAAGCGGCGGCGGACGGGGCCTTCGAACGCAAGCTGCGCGGCTTCGGGCCCCTACAGGACGCGGACAGGCAAGCCCTGGCCGCGATCGAGGCCGCCGCCCGGACCGTTGCGCCCGAAACCGACCTCGTCCGCGAGGGAGACCGGCCCGAGGGGATGGTGGTGATCCTCGACGGCTTCGCCTGCCGCTACAAGCTGCGGCGGAACGGAGCACGCCAGATCATGGCCTATCTCGTTCCCGGCGACAGCTGCGACCTCGCGGCCTCCCTCCCGCACCGGATGGACCATGCCATCGGCGCCCTTTCCGCCTGCCGCGTGGCACAGATTGCACCGGAGGCCGGAAGGGATCTGCTGCGGCGCCCGGCCATCGCCCGCGCCCTGCGGAATGCGGCCCTCGCCGAGGAGGCGACCCTGCGCGAATGGCTCGTGAACATCGGCCGCCGCTCGGCCGTGGAGCGCCTCGCCCACCTGTTCTGCGAGATGTACGTGCGCCTGGGCGCGGTCGGCCTGACGGAGGGTCATCGCTACGTGCTGCCGGTGACGCAGCTCGACCTTGCCGACACCACCGGCATGACCAGCGTGCACGTGAACCGCTCGCTCGGTGAATTGCGGCGCCTCGGGCTGATCGAGCGCAAGGGCAAGCGCCTGACGATCCTCGACCTGCCGCGCCTGATGGACATCGCCGAGTTCCAGGCGGACTACCTGCATCTGGCGCAACAAGCGGCCGTCTGAACGTCCCTCACGGAACGCCCGCTCCCCCGGTATCGTCCGGGTGCGAACCGTCCGTCATCGGATGGCTTCGAGGCCCGCCGAAGCCGGGCCGTGGCGCGGGCCGACGGGACGCGCCCCCCGAATGAGCCGGGCGCAGGCGGCCTCACCCACTGCGCCTGTCGAGCTCACTTCATCCTGCGGCGGAGCATCACATGTTCGTGATCCCCGAGCAGCAGAAGTTGCCGCTTCCGGCTGCGACGACTGGATTTCAGGGCCACGTCTTCGAGAACGAGAACCGCCCGCCAATGAAACCGGGAATCATGCACCGTCCCGCTCTTGAGAAGAACAAAATTGGCGAGAAAAGAAATCCCGTCATAACATTGATCATGTGCCAGTCATTGATCGAATTAAGACCCCTGAAATCATTGGCCGAGAGTATGCCCGCATGGCCGTGACGGCGCCGGCCTGCTTCATTCTTAAACGCAGAATTTTTCAGCAGGGCGACTATGCTTTCTTTACGGGACGACATCGCCGGCGCACAACTTGCAGCACTCAGCCGCTCGCAATCGATCATCGAATTCACGCCGGACGGCACCATCCTGACTGCCAATGCCAACTTCCTGGAGGCGACCGGCTACACGCTCGACGAGGTGAAGGGCAAGAAGCACGCGATGTTCGTGGAGCCGGCGGAAAGGGAGAGTGCCGCCTACCGCGCGTTCTGGGAGGATCTGCGCCGGGGCACCTTCCAGATGCGCGCGTTCAAGCGCTTCGCCAAGGGCGGGCGGGAGATCTGGATCCAGGCCTCCTACAACCCGGTGCTGGACAAGCGCGGGCGGGTGATCCGGATCGTCAAGTTCGCCACCGACATCACCCTGCAGCAGCAGCGGAGCATGGAGGCGGCAGCGCAGATCGCGGCGATCGACCGCTCGCAGGCGATCATCCGCTTCACGCTCGACGGCACCATCACCGCCGCCAACCCGAACTTCCTGGCCACGATGGGCTACGCCCTCGGCGAGATCGAGGGGCGGCATCACAGCCTGTTCGTGAGCCCGGAAGAGCGGGAGAGCGAGGCCTACCGCTCCTTCTGGCAGGCCCTCGGACGGGGCGAGTTCCGGACCGGCGAATTCCGGCGGATCGGCAAGGCCGGCCGCGAGGTCTGGATCTACGGCTCCTACAACCCCGTGCTCGACGGCGACGGCCGGCCCTGCGCCGTGGTGAAGTTCGCCAGCGACATCACCGCCCACGTTCGCGAGCGGATGCAGCGCATGTCCTCGCTGCGCGGCATCGAGTCCGATCTCGGCACCATCACGCAGGCGATGTCCGCGGTCAGCCGGCAGGTCGCGACGACTGCCGAGGCCGCCGTGCAGACCTCGGGCGACGTGCAGGCGGTCGCGGCCGGCGCCGAGGAATTCTCCGCCTCGATCGAGGAGTTGAACCGGCACGCCGGCGAGGCGTACCGGGCCTCCGGCGAGGCGGTCCGTCGCGCCGAGGAGGCGAGCGTCATCATCGGCAGCCTCACCGCGGCGGCGGAGCGGATCGGCACCGTCGTCACGGCAATCCGCACCCTCGCCGACCAGACCAACCTGCTGGCGCTCAACGCCACGATCGAAGCCGCCCGGGCAGGCGAAGCGGGACGGGGCTTCGCCGTGGTCGCCAGCGAGGTGAAGGCGCTCGCCACGCAGTCCTCGAAGGCCACCGAGGAGATCGGGGCGCAGATCGCGGGCGTCCAGCACTCGACCGGGCAGGCCGTGCAGGCCATCGATGCGGTCGCCGGCACGATCCGGCAGCTGAGCGAGATCTCGCTCAGCGTCTCGACCGCCGTGACCCAGCAGGCGGCGGCCACGAGGGACATGTCCGCGAACATGCAGGCGGCGGCCCGGAGCGTCGCCGTCGTGCACCGGACCATGGACGAGATCGCGCAGGCATCGCAGGAGGTCGATCAGTCCGTGCAGAAGGTTTCGAGCGCCGCCCTGGCCCTGGCCTGAGCCGGCCTTAGGACCGACCGGGCGGCCCGCCGGCCGCGGCGGCGAGCCTCTCCCCACGATCGGCTGCCCCGCGGTGATCGGGACGGCCCTGGCGCGCCGGATCCTCCCCCACGCGCGTTTCCGTCGGACGCGCGGGCCGGTGCGAGGCTGCGTTCTCCGCTTGCGCTCGCCGCCGGCGGGACTCAGCATCGGTCAGCCGGTTCCGGTGGATCAGCCGCGTGGAGTCCCAGCCCTTGACCGCTTCAGCACCCGCCGCACGCCGCACGGCCCTCGCCGCCCGCCTCTCGCGCGAGATGGAGCGGGCCGAGCAGCAGGGCTTCGGCACGTCGACGGTCTGGCTGACCCGCGAGGAGACCGATCTGATCTGCGCCGCGCTCGCACAAGATCCGGCGCCGAGCGCGACACGGCGCGGCTGGACTTCCTCGACCGCTGTGCGGCCGCGATGGGTGCACGGGACGGAGCGGAGCGCGGCTGGCAGCTGGTGATCGAACCGGACCGCCTGCTGCTCGGGGCCACGGCCGGGCCGCATGGCGGGTCTTTCGGCGGGTCTTTTGGCGCCCCCCTTGGACCGGGCGGACCTCATCCCTCCTGCCGCGCCGCCATCGACGAGCGCGTGGCCGAGCTGGAACGCGCGCGCAACGCCCCGGCGACGGAGGAACAGGGCGCTGCCCGCGCCGCGCGGGGCCGCCCTCCGTAGCGCCGGGCGCACCTGGAACTCGCCGCGCCGACCACCGAGCGGCAGGTCGGCGGCACGGCGCTGATAGCGGCTTTGGATGCGACGCGACGGGGTCCGGCAGTCTGGGCGGATCGTCACCGCGGCTCCCGACCTCACGATCAGATCGGTCCGGTCGGCGCCGACATCGAGATGATCGACGACGAATCCAGCGGGTACGAGGTTCGACGACCTGAATCGAGGGCGCATGCTGCGGCTCCGTCGTGGATGTCCGCAACCTCAACGCCGTCGGTATCAGCCAGAGTGAATCAGAGCCAACGTTGCACGCCGAAAGGTGGGCTCCTGAGTCCCACAAAGAAATCGTGTGCGCAATACATGACGAAACAGCGCACTTTCATGATTTACTTGCAACAAATAAAGCACTTTTGCCATAACTAGATCGCAATTATACGGAAATATAACGTATATCAACACCCAAAGCATCGACGCTTTGCTTGATAATCGAGAGTTTCTACATGTATTTAATTGCAAATATCGCCAAAATTCTACGCATTTTCGCCAACACCAGCACGCAATCTAAGGATTTGCTTGCTGCCGTGCGTGAGCGACACCCAAATGCGACCAAGAAGGAGATCGTTCGCGCCGCCTTCCCTGCTCGCTGCTCGGTTCGGCCAAGAGAACGCCTTCTGCAACGTGGAAACATTGTCGGCCACCTTGATAGTGCCGAGCATAGCACGCCGAGGCATGAGCGGCATCGACCAACCCAAACGTGGCCCGACTACTGCTATGAGGGGGCTTTTGTTCGCCACCATACAGACATGTCTCAAGAGGCTTAGCTGGCACAGCAGCTTGGGCCGCCCATGCCAATCGATATGGTTTCCAGAAAGTAATCCTTCGGCTCACCTAAGATATACAGAAAACAGATTTCCATTTAAGAGCACTAGCTAAGCAAGAAACATATTTTCGAGAATTAGGCTGTATCGCCTTTTTGTGACTTCTATCCTGGCGCCGTACGCACTGCGTTTGCTTTGGAGTTGCAAATACAATGGCTACGGTAAACATCTCCGGATCGAATGGATTTAACACAAATTCTTTCTGGATTGAAGACTCAGGCGACTCGCAGAACGAAACTTTCACGGGCTTACTCAGCTCTTCCGGCAGCCCGCTGGTCGGCCGTCAAGAGCAGACATACTCAACCTTCAGCTTTCTCAGCAACGGGTTGAGCTATCGCTACATTGGCGAGTTCACGATTACGGCGGACCGCGGCGTCCTGTCCGGCACGATCAGCGCACAAGGTTTCTACAGCCGGATCGAAGTGCTCTCGGGCACCACACCGATCGCCACGTATCAGGGCGATCCCCTCACGGTGAACTTCGGAACCAACAGCGGTCCCGGAATCCTGGGATTGCTCGGCGACCTCGTCGGCGGCGTCACCGGGCTTTTGTTCGGAGGAACCCAAGCCGAAAGCAGCTATGCCAACCTTCACTTGGCTGCCACGTCGAACCTGCCCGAGATCGCCTTTGCGGGCGGACTGGTGGCGACCGGCGGGATCGGACCCGATACCATCACGGGATCGATTGGGAGCGACAATCTCACCGGCGGTGCCGGCGATGACCTCCTCGTCAGCGGCGCCGGCAACGACCTGCTTGTCGGTCAGGCGGGAAGCGACTGGCTGTATGGCCAAGATGGAAATGATTACTTGTACGGCCAGGAGGGGAACGACTTCCTTTATGGAGGCGCCGGCAACGATTTCTTGACCGGCGGAGCGGGAGCGGATCTCCTCGACGGCGGTGCCGGGCTCGACTACGCCGGCTATGCCGAGGCTGCATCGGGCGTGGTCGCGCGCCTGGACACACCTGGCCTCAACACCGGCGAGGCTGCCGGCGATACCTACATCAGCATCGAGGGCTTGGTCGGCTCGCAGTTCCAGGACGTGCTCGTCGGTGACGATCAGAGCAACGTCCTGCTCGGCCAGGGTGCAAACGACTACCTCTACGGTCAGACCGGCAACGACTACCTCTACGGTGAGGATGGCAACGACATTCTGGTCGGCGGGAAGGGGGCGGATTACCTCGACGGCGGCGCCGGCTTCGACTTCGCCAGCTACGAGACGGCCGATGCGGGTGTGACCGTCCGGCTCGACCTCGGCGTGGGGCTCGCTGGCGAAGCGGCCGGGGACACCTACGTCAGCATCGAGGGAGCGGTCGGCTCGGTCTTTGCCGACATCCTCGTCGGCACGAGTGCGGGCAACTACCTGTATGGGGGAGGCGGCAACGACGCGATCTACGGCTTCGGCGGGTTCGATGAACTCTATGGCGGCGCGGGGGCGGATGGGTTCTACTTCCGCGCCGTCGACCTGCCCGGCGCCTTCGCCACGGTGCGCGACTTCAATGCGAGCGAGGGGGACGGTATCATCTTCCAGGGCGTGGCGCCGACGAGCCTGGCCACCTACCAGTCCGGCGCCGACGCAGTAATCCAGCTCGCGGACGGAACGGGCGGGGTGGTCGTGTCCAACACGACACTAGCGCAGCTCGAAGGCCATCTGTTCTTCGGCTGAAGCTAAGTCAGGCGACTTACGAAAGAGCGGCCAGCCCCTAACCAGAGGCTGGTCGCGAATGCAGCGTCACAAAGCAAAAGCTGGAGCCACATGCGAGCTTTCAAGCACCGGCTGAGACTCTCTGCGGAAGCTGGAAGCGAGGGCATCGACGTTGCCGGATTGTCCGGCGGGCACCAGTGATGCCACAGCAAACTGGCGCTCGGCACAATAGCATCAGGGAGACATTGGATCTACGCGCACCTTCGTTCCGGCTCCAGCGGACCTTCTCTTTTGCGGCTGCTTCAGAAAGCGACAGCCTGCATGACGCGCTCGTCGGCGGTTGGGACCTTCAGCCACAGGACGGCGCCGGGAAGGGCATAGCTGCCCTGTCGGTGGACCGAGCTGACCTTGCCCCCTGTTTACCCCCGTTCATAACCAGAGTCCGTTCTGGTTCTGGTCCTGTCGGGACCGGGTTGCAAACGCGTTCGGGTTGAGCCCCCCGAGGCTCGTGTGAGGGCGGCAGGTGTTGTCGTCCACCCGCCACGCCTCAATGAGGGTCCGGGCCGCCGGCAGGCTCCGGAAGGCGAGAAAGCTCTCACAGTGCTTGCGCCACTGGTCCACCGTGCTCTGAGACGGCTTCCGCTCTCTCGCCCAGCCGTCGAAGAGGTCCAACAGGTTGACGCTGGAAGAGGCTTTGGTCGCCTCCGGGAAGGCAGGGAAGCGGCCCGCCTCAGGGTCCGGAGAGTAGTCCCCTTCGGCCCGCCGGAGGTTCAGGAGCGAGGCTTGCCGGTCCGCCGACAGGAGTTGCTCTAGGAGGCGCACACGGCTCTCCGCGTCGATGATGAGGCCACGGCGCGACAGGAAGCCGTCAGCCACGGCCCCCAGCAACTCTTCCAGGCTCTCGCGCCGTCTCTCTGCTTCGCCCACTCCGATCTTGAGCCCCGCCCGGCCAAGGCCGAACCTGCCGAACTCGGCCTGTAGGTTCCGAGCTTCCCGATTGGCCCACCCTGCCACGGGGCCGGGGTCCTCCTCCGCGCGCTCGACTAGCGTCCGGTACGCCTCGCCAGCAAGCGCCACGGCCTCCTTGTGGGTGAGCCTTCGGGGGCCCTCGCGCACGGAGCGCCAGACTGCTCCGAGATAGGCCACAGCGACCGCCTGCCGCTCGCGCGCCTCTCGCGGGTCACGGGTGCGGAGCGACGTGCGGATGTCCTTGCGGCCGGGCGTGATGAGGATGTCCGCGGTCTCGCCGCCTACGGGGATGGCGAGGCGCATTCCGACTGCGCGCCCCGCAATGTCAGCGGGGATGCGTTGAACGAGCTGATGGAATGTGGGGCCGGGACGCTTTATCGGACGGGGCATCCGGAGGGGCATATTGCACATCGCTGTTGTACAGCGTGGCAATCCCAAACTCATTCAAAATCAGATGCTTATTACTGCTCAGTAGCTTAGCGGGCCGATGATACTTAGGAAAAAAGTAAAATAACTCAATGATTTCAATTCTGATCGGCATAGGTGCGGGAGGGCAGCCACCATTGCAGCCTAAGGGCTACTTTCTGCGGCTCTTGCACCATCCGGCGCCGATCGGCCCTTATCTCAGCACTCTCGCCTCATGGCATCCCGCAAGCGTGAAGCAATCTGCCCTGATGCGTCGGCCCCGTCGTCAGCCGGCAACCGCATTGCTCCTTCCCGAACTCGCCCCTACCCAGAGCCGACCGTGCGGGAGATCGACGAGGCCGTCGGACTTGAGACCATGGCGACGGGCGCCAGCGATGACGACCGCGTGGCCGAGGCGCCTTTCCAAATCACTAAAACTGTATCTCAATCCAAGTTGTTCTCCGACTATTATTTGAGCGGTAAAACCATTCCTCCAGAAAATATCTCAATGTTCCGTGATGAACATCTGCATGGTGGCGCTGGGCACTTACGGGGATGTTTTGCCCTTTCTGGCAATAGGGCACCAGCTGTCGCAGCGGGGGCACGATGTTTCGCTGTATGCACCCGAACCATTTCGACAATCGGCCATACGCGCCGGCCTCGACTTCGATGCGATGTGCACGGAGGCGGAGTATGACGAAGCATTGAGCGCTCCCGACCTCTGGCATCCCCTGCGCGGCCTCGCCCCTCTGTTCGAAATGATGGTCTCCCTGGCAGGAAGAACCATGCGGTGGCTGGAGGAAAGAGCTCGCGGACGTCCTGGCCTTATCATCGCCTCACCGAATGCGTTCGGCGCACGATTGGCCCAGGACAACAGCGGACTGCCCGTCATTACCGTCCACGTCACTCCGTTCTTGATCGAAAGCCGATACGCAGCCCCCAGGCTCCCGGGATTGCCGCTGCAGGCCCTCATGCCATCGCGCCTGCGGCATTGGTTCGGGCGCGGCGCGGACCGCGTCCTCATCGATCCCGTCAGCCTGCCGCCGCTCAACGACCTGCGCACCGACCTGGCTCTGCCGCCCGTCAAGCGCCTCCGATACTGGTGGAACAGCCCCTTGCGGGTGCTCCTGATGAGCCCGCCCTGGTACGTGCCGCCTCAAACGGATTGGCCGAGACAGGTGATGCAGGTGGGCTTCCCCATGGCCGATCGCCTTGGCGATGTTGGCGACCTTGCACCTTCGCTCGACGCGTTTCTCGACGCCGGGTCACCGCCGCTGATCTTCACCTACGGATCGGGGATGCGCCAAGGCGCGCGCTTCTTCGAGGTTGCCGTGGAGATCTGCAGGCGAATGCGCCGAAGGGGTATCTTGCTCGCTCGCGAAGCCGACCAAGTGCCGGCCTCGCTTCCTGCGGACGTGCTGCACGTCCGCTACGCACCGCTCAGCCTGCTCCTGCCCCGCAGCGCGGCCCTGATCCACCATGGCGGCATCGGAACCGTCGCGCAGGCATTGGCCGCGGGGGTGCCTCAGATGGTGGTGCCTGTCGCCTTCAATCACTTCGATGACGCGCAGCGCCTGTCTCGTCTGAGGCTCGGCGCCGTGCTGCGACCGCAGGCCTTCCGCCCAAGGCGCGCCTGCCGTGAAATCGAGAAGATGCTCGCCTCTCCAAGTATGATCGGCGCTCGCACGGCCGCCCATACCCGCATGGAAGCGGACGATGGTGTCGCGTCAGCCTGTGACGAGATCGAGCGCGTTGGCGCCCTGCTGTGACGGTCCGCAGGGGCCGCAGAAACAGGGCTTCATTCCCGGATCTTCGGCACCCCCCGCTCCACGCACGGCGCCCGCACCACCTCATCCGGCGTCTCCCGGGCGAAGGTCGTCAGCGGCCCGATGGTGATCTCGGATCGGGCATGCGGCCTCTCGCTCGGCGCGGTCACCACCGGGCTGATGCGCGTGCTCGGCCCGATGGAGAGGTAGGCCCTCGCGTCCTTGGCCGGCTTCCCGCTCGCGAGCATGCCGGCCAGGGGCCGACGCCTGCCTCCAGCATCATCTCGACGCGCCGCTGCGTCAGGAACAGCACCGCCATCGGATAGACCTTGCGGATGGCCTGGATGACGTAGGCCGCCACGATCGGCAGGAGGAGCGTCAGGATGGGCTCGCGCAGGGACACGGCAAGCGCCACGAGCCAGTCGCCCCAGGGCAGGATCACGGCCTTGTCGCCGACGGTGGCGACCTCGGCGGCGAGGGCAGGAGACGCGACACAGGCGAGCGCCAGCGCCGCGAGCAGAAGCACACGGGTCATGGTGATGGTCCTGATGGTGAAGGTGCGCGGCGGGCCCGGCCGGCGCGGGAAACACTGTTCAGATCTGGCAGCTTGAGCGTGCGCAGACGCCAGACGATGCTGTCTTGCCGTCGTGCCGAAGGCTCCCTCACGGGCTTAGCGGCAATCGGTCAGCGGGTCGGTGTACGCCCCCTATTCACCGACCCGCCGCTCTCACGCCTCGCTGAACCCCCGAGCGCGCCCCGGCGATCGTAGGCGGCAGCGTGTGCGGCGCCGGTAGCGGCATGTCGGCCGGCCAGCGAAACGCGGTGAATTCCTTGCGGGAAGGCGGCGACGGACCACGCATCGCCCTGGTTGCCGCCGAGCAGGAAGATCTGGCTCGCGTTGGCACCGACGACGAAGCCGACATCGCCCTGCCAGGACGAGTTGTCCCGCTTCTTCGTGGCGATGGCGTCCAGAGCCGGTTCCTTCAGCCCGACGCCCCAGGACTCGTAGGAGCGCGCCGCGAGGCTGCCCGAGGGCTTGTGCCCGGCCCTCTTCAGCATGGCGCCGACCGCCGCCGCGCACCACACCACCGAGTCCTGCGTGATGCCGGAGAAACCCGCATCGGCGAAGAGCTGCACGACGCGCGGGTTGCTGATTGCGCCCGCGCCCTCGCGCACCCCGAGTTCGCCCTCGGCCAGGACCAGCCAGCCGGGCTTGTCGGGCGCCTCGCGCCGCTCGCTGATGTCCGCCTTCTGCAGGGCAGCCTGTGTCTTCGGCCCGGCGATGCCGTCGGCCAACAGGCCGGCTGCGCGCTGGAACGCGGTCACGGCGGCGAAGGTGCGCGGTCCGGCATCCCCGTCCGCTCCCGAGGGTCCGAGGTCGTACCCGCGCGCCAGGAGAGCGCGCTGAATGTCAGCGACGGTCATGGTGTTCTCCGATGTCGAGGGAAGGGGTGGGTCGCCTACGCCTACTGGTGCGCGACCAAGAGTAGCGACACCCGAAGGGATAAATTGTTGGGATCTAGATTGACTACGAAGATACTCGGCCCACCACCGACTGCCCGGGGTCGATGATGCCAAAGCTTAAGGTCTCGCAGAACGAAAAAGACGGGCTTTGGACAGTCTTTTGTCAGGGCCTTGTCGTAACCGGCCTTACTCGCGAGGCCGCTCACAGCTTCGCCGAAGCCTATGAGCGTTGTTGGGTGGCGGTAAAAGCCCGGTCAGATCGAGCGCGCTCAAGACTGGCTCTGTGGCTTGGAAACTCGATTGTCATGCCGGATGCGCTGGCGACCATCGCTGCGGTGATCTGATCAAACTCCGCTTTGCACGACGTCTGAGCGACCTTCGGGATGGTGTCGGGCTCGGGCCGGGCGGCGCGCCGAGCGGGTCGTCAGTTCAGAGAGCGGCGGCGCGGGTCCACAGCGCGTCGAGCGCCGCGGCGTCGCAGCCGAGCAGCGCGCCCAGCTGTTCGGTGGGGGGAAGGCTGCGTTCGTAGGAGGTCGCCGCTGCCAGCATCATGCGCGCGCCGAAGCGCTGGCCATCCGCCTCGGGGATGTCGCCAAGGGCGTCTTCCAGCGCGTCGGGCAGCTCGCCGCGCGCGGCCCAGGCCGGCGCCTCGGCCTCCGTGATGGTGCCGTCGAGCGCGAGCGCCTGGGCGAACTGGCGGTCGGAGATGCCTTCCGGCGGCCCTAAGGGCGGGGCCACGAAATCCTCGATCTCGATGCGCCCGCCGTCGACAAGCTCGATCAGCGCATCGTGCTCGGCGTTGTCCGGTGACGGCAGGGTCAGGGTGAACTCGACCGGGCCCGTGAGGTTGCCGAGCATATCGCCGTCACCGACCCGCACCGCGACGACGCTGCGGTCGGACGTGGCATAGCGTGCCTGGATCATGGGGGACCTCCTACAGTTCGGCCGACAGCGTCACGCCGTCGGCCCGGGTGAGCGCGACGACGACGCCGGGGGCTGGGTCGGGACCGCGAAGGCGACGTAGCCGCCCTCGGTGTCGATGGCGCTGAAGCGGATGCTGGTGGGCGTGATGTTGGCGATGTTGGCGATGTTGGCTCGCGAAGGGATCGCTCTTGGTCCGGTCGGTGCGGTAATCTAGGTTGGTGATGTCGACCCGGATCCGCCCAATGTCCCGGCGCGCGCCATAGATCGCGAGAAGCCGAGCCGCCTCGGCCGCGGCGGCGGCCTGCTCCTGCAGGCAGGTCTCGAACACCATCTCCTGTGCCATCAGGTGGCGCGCCTTGATCCCGGCATCCTCGGCGACCGCCTGCCGCCATTCCAGCGCCAGGGCGGCCCGGCGCGCGGGGGCGACCGCACCCGCGATCTCGTTGTCCGAGAGCGCACGGCCGATCCGCCCGTAGCGCACCACCGCCCGGAAGGCCGGGACGCCGCGGCTGGCGTCCGACGGCGCAAGGCGCTCCAGATCGCCCCGTACCTACCACTCGTCGAACGGCGCGACCGGCGCGCCGGCCGGCGCCTCGAGCCGCCCGACATGGTAGACGCCGGCACCGTCCGGCACGATCCAGCCGCCGATGCTGCGCAGCACGTCCGAGACGGCCGCGAGCGCGGTCTGCTCACCGTCCGCGCATCGTCGGCGACCTCGACCGCGTCGAGGGGCATGAACTTGAATTCCATGGCAGGCCCCGTCAGGCGTCGACTTCGTCGGGATCAGCTGGCGCTTGGCCCGGATCGGGTTCGGCTGGCGCGGTGGGTTCGGCGTTCTGCGAACCACGGAACAGCTCATCGCCGCCGGGCAGCGGGTCGAGGTCCTCCAGGACCCGGACCTCGTTCTGCGTCAGCCAGCCCGCCGCGCCGCCCGAGCCGAGCGCCCTGGTGTAGTATTCGGCCCGGTCCTTGGCCGCGCCGCGCATCAGGCCTTGCAGCACGAAGTTCGCGTAGGCCGCGGGATCCTCGATCAGGTCGCGGTCGAGGGCATGCTCCCAACGTTTCACACAAGGGTTGAGCGTGTGGACGACGTGGGCGACGAGGAATTGCTCGGATGAGGTACAGGCCGATCGCCACCATCAGCGGGCTTTTCGCCTGCCCCTTCCCGGTCTCCAGCCAGCCCGACCGGAACCGCATCCGGCCACTGTCCTTGCGTCAGCCGAACAGCGAGCCGATCACGAAGCGATGCCAGGGCAACGAGTGGAAGGGCTCGCCCACCTTCGCGCCGGCCGTAATGCTCAGGACCGCCGGGAAGAACCCAAGCGGGTGGGCTGCCTTCTCCGGACGCCAGTGCAGCCCGCGCACCGGGCCGTCCCGAAGGTCGCGCAGGTGCCGCTCGGCGGCGTGCCTGACCAGTTCCCCCGCGAGGATGCGGCCGGCGACGACGTCCTGCGCCCAGGCGGTCGTCGGGTCAGCCGTTGGCGGCGGGCTTGATGTACTGGTCCGCCGCACGGGCCTGCCTCACCTTGCGCTCGACCTTGGCCACCTTCGCGCGGCGGACCCGTGCGAGACCCAACTCGGCCTCAAGCACGCGGATCGCCTCGTCGGCCTTCGTCATCACGGACCAGTAGGGGTTCCACTGGCCGGTCTTGGCCCGCTTCGCCGGCAGGATCGCGCCGTTCTCGACGACGTGCCGCGAGGCCCGCTCGAACTGGACGCGGAACTAGACGAGCCGCCCGATGGCGTGCCCGTTCTCCACTGCCAGGATGCCCCGGCCGGACATCTCGCGGACGATCGCACCCCACTGCTCCGACGCGAAGGCGAGGTCCATCTCGTCGGCGTAGATCTGGGACCAGTCCGGCTCGGGCGGCGTCCCGTCCCCTCCCTAAATCGCCGTCACCGTCATGGCTCATCCCCGTAGGGGATACTCGACATCCCCCCATTCCGTTTTTGCTCTCGGTGCGAAGGCAGGAGCCCTGACGGTCGCTGCTCCCCCTACCCGCCGGACTTTGACCGCCCCCTACCTCGGTCGGTTCCAGGGGTGATCCGGGTCGAGGGGCCGCCCATTCGCGTCGGAGCCGATCGCGTAGCCCCGAATCTCCTCCGCCTTGATGAGGCCGTCGTGGCACTCGGCGCAGGTGCTCTCCAGGTTCTCCGGGTCGGCGAACAGCGCCCGGTCACCCTTGTGCGGCACCTTGTGGTGCACCGTATCGGCCGGGACGACGAGACCGCGCTTGAGGTGGCGCTCGCACAGAGGCTGCTTGGCCAACTGCCCAGCCCGCAGTCCCGTCGTCGGCCGACGCCAGATCGCGAGACTGTAGAGGCTGTGCCACGTCTCCGCTTCGGGAGATCGTTGGTCGCGCCTGCGTCGGCCGCTCAATCGCCACCACCTCCGCCGCCACCATCACCACCGGAGCACGACGACCCGCTATCCGAATGGGACGACGAGACCGGGCTGCAGGAAGGCGAGTGGGCCGGGCTACTGTCGCTGATCGCAGTGTGCCCGTAGGCAACGGGATTGTAGCCGCCGTCGCCGCTCGAAGCAGACCGATCCCGGCTGGCCCACGCCTCACGGCGGCGCTCTTCCTCGCGACGCTTGCGGCCGAAGATATCGAACAGGCCCATGCGGCAGACCTCGCGGTGAAATGGTTGCGGCAGTCGGATACGAACCGACGACCTTCAGGGTATGAACCTGACGAGCTACCGGACTGCTCTACGCCGACATGGAAGACTTGGGTCAGTCGTGCCCTCAGAGGGCACGATCAGGGGGACCAGCCTCCAAAGTGGAAAAGCGGTGCAACCTGTCTCCGTCGCGGCTCCACATCGATCCCATCAGGGAGAGTTAAGCGGGGACATCTACTGATATCGATGAGACTGAAATTTGCAAGCGCTCATCGTTGAATGACTTCATCGTAGTTGCAATTTTATTCGCGCCTCGATGATTGTAAATCGATCGAAATACCTCCATCATTTCGCTTTGCACCCACAACCTGCATCTTCGAAATCAGTTGTGTGGCGAAATCGGCACAGACTCTTCTCACGTGAGCCGATACCTTTGCACAATGCGCTCCTCCGCGAATGCTGATGACGCGCGCCATCATAAGATCGTTTCACGCCGAACACTGTTCGAAAGAGGCCAAAATGTCTTCAGGTCCAGCGCCGTCGATTTCTACATCAAGACTGTATGTTGTTCAGCAGACACCGGGCACCGCCAATTACACGATCGTCGACGGGTTTCCTTTCGCATATACAATCACGGACGTTTCGGACGGCGCGGGCGACAACACTGCGCTTCTCGAAGCGAGCGGTAGGGATACCATTCAGCTCACAAGCGGTACTGGAGTTGGTAGCGGCCAGGGAACCTACCTGGGAAGAACCTCGAACCCCGGAGACATCTTCGCCTTGAGCGGCGGGCAAATCTCCCTCTTGTCGAACAACACCTACGCCAACGGAACAGTCGTCACGTTGACGACAGGATCGACCGTCCTCTGCTTCGTCACCGGCACTCTGATCCGCACCGCGCGGGGCGAGGTCGCGGTCGAGGATCTGCGCGTCGGCGATCGGGCCGTCACCGCCTCGGGCCTGCTGCGCCCGATCACCTGGATCGGCAACCGCGATCTCGATGGCGAGGGGACGGCGCTGCCGCACGATCAGCAGCCCGTGCGCATCCGCGCCGGCGCCTTCGGCCCGGGTCTGCCCGCCCGGGACCTGCGCCTCTCGCACGGCCATCCGGTGCTCGTCGGAGCCGACGCGAACGGCGAGGGCGGGGCGCTCGTGCCGGTCATGTGCCTGATCAACGGCACCACCATCGTCCGCGAGCCGGCAACGCAGGTGACCTACTGGCACGTCGAGCTGGATGCCCACGACATCCTGCTGGCCGAGGGCCTGGCCGCCGAGAGCTACTACGACATGGGCAGCCGCGTGTGGTTCGCCGGCGAGAACGGCCCGCTGACCGATCCGGACTTCGTGCCGGCCGGCGCCTACGGCCGCTGCCGCCCGGTGGCGGTGGACGGCGCTCCGGTCGAGGCGGCGCTGCAGCGGCTCGATACCGTGTTCGCTGAATATCTAAGCGAGCATTGCGGCTGGCCAGCACTTCAGGAAGGCCTCTGACCCAGCACGTTCCGCGGGACGATCATCGGGCGCGGTGAGGGGGAAACCATCCCCCTTGCCGCACTCGCTTCCGCCGCAGCGAAGGACAGCGTCGCTGTGGTGTGGCAGCGCGACTGTCTCAGACCGACTGGACGTGCGCGAGGTCGAGCATGATCGGCGACATGCGGCCGAACAGGCTCACCCCCACCCTGATCCGGTCGTTCGGCAGGATCGCCTCGACGGTAGCTGGAAAGCCTGCAAACGGCCCCTCACGCACGAGCACGCTCTGCCCGACGCTGATGCCGGTAGGTTGAGCAATATCAGCCTCGGCAAGCCGGTCGGCGAGGCGCTGAAGTTCGTCCGGATCGAGCCGGGCCGGGCGCATGACCAGGGATATGATGTTCCCCTCAGGGCCGTCCTCCGGCTCCGGATGAGAGACGATCTCCGCCACGCCGGTCCGTGAACGAGCCTCAGCGAGGTGGTCCGCGTCCCGAACGCCGATGAACACCGTGCGCATCAGCAGGGGCGTGGAGCGCACTACGCGGCGACCGCGGCGGACCACCACTTCGGAGAGGTGCGGCAGGTAGTAGTCGACCTGAGCCTCCTCCAGCGCCTTCAGCGCCCTCGTGCCCATCCGCGGCAGAGTGCGGGCAATGTGCCAGGATAGACCAGGGTCGATCTGCACGGCCGTAGCGCCGAGCACGGGCGCCGTGACGCTCGGAGCTGCAATTCGGACACCCGCAGCCTTTCGCTCGGCCCTGCGCTGCTTGCGCGCCCGTTCGCGCTGCTTCTTGCCGGCTCGGTTCATGCTGCTCCCCCAGTTCGTTCTCAGGCCACGATCTCGAACCGGCGGGCGCGCTTGGCGCTCAACTCGGCTTCCATCACGTCGGCCCAATCCGTCCCAATCTGCGGCGGCAGCTCCACGCGGACGGTGCGATCACCGACCGCGAGGCGGTGAGCGAGCGTGTAGGCCGCAGCCTGCCCACCGAACGCGTGGTCGACATCGCCGAACACCACGACCTCCCGCGTGCAGTCCGGCGGCTGCCACTTGGCCAGCATCGTCGCGTTCGTGGCCGCCCACACCGGCATGTCGAACAGGCGGGCAGCCGCGAGCGCCGTCTCGATGCCCTCCGCGATCCCCAGCCTCTGAGCCGGTGAGAACAGGCGGACCGCAGCGCCGTCCGGCACCTTTCCCGGCATCAGGCGGCGTGGGATCTCGACCGCAGCCTTGCGGCCGTCATGGGTCAGATAGGTCCGGTGCAGCGTGGCTGCTTCACCGTCGGGACCGGACACCTTGGCGACCATGGCCGGGTGGTAGGATGGGACGTCGTCCTGGTAGCGCAGATGATCCACGATCCGCAGGCAGCGGGGGAACGTGGTCAGCCCAAGCCGAGCCTGCAGGTAGCGGCCGGCCGGATCGTCGCGCTGGATCAGGCGAGCCTCGGACCACAGCCGGTTCAGGGCCGATCGGCAGTCCTCGGGCGAGCGCTCTACCGCCGTGGGCATGACGGGGGCGTCGTCAATCAGCGGCTCCAGCCGTTCGGCCAGTTCGCGGAAGTCGATGGCGAGCACCCGCATGGCGAGGTCGATACCATCCCCCGCACCGCAGTGATTGCAGATCCAGGTGCCACGCCCCTCCTTGTCGTCGAAGCGGAAGCGGGTCTTGCCACCGCACATCGGGCAGGGACCGTTCTTGCGGCCGGACAGGAACTGGCTGTCCACGCCGATCATGGGCAGCAGGCTCGCCCACCGATCGCGGGCGCGGTCTCGCAGCGGCACGAGCATGCTCAGGCGGTCCTCCGTTTGGCCGAGGCGATCTGTTTGGACTTCAACCAGCCGAGGATGCGTCGCTCCGGTTCACATTCCGGTGCGTGCTGGTAGCGGTTGGGCCAAACACCGGTGAATTCCTTGAACTGGTGCGCGGCCCAGCCCGGGGCGTAGCCGCGGCGGCGGCCGTACAGCTTCAGCTGGCCGAACAGGGCGATCTTCTCCTCGACCTTGGCCTTCGCACGCTCGCACTTCATCTCGACGAGGTTACCCTCCTCGCACCGGATCTTGCTCTGGTGCTCCGGCTTGAAGCCGCAAGCGGGACAGATCGGGGTCTTCGCTGGCTTCAGGAAGGCACAGGACGGGCACTTCTTCGGCAGCGACACCGGTCGATCCCGAGCCTCCCGCTTCCGCGGTCCATGGCCGGTGTCGAGGGCATCGTGGTGGATGTCGGTGACGAAGCCGACCCGACGCTCCGCGTGAAACCCCTGTCCGGCTCCAACGACGATGAAGGCTTCCACGCCTGGACGGAGGAGGAGCTGGCCCGCTTCGAGGCGCACTGGCCGCTCGGCACCCGTCAGCGCCTCGCCTTCGACCTGCTCCTCTACACCTGCCTGCGCCGCGGCGATGCCGTGCGTCTCGGGCGGCCGCACGTCCGTGGGGGCGACTTCACGATTCGAACGGAGAAGACGGGCATGGTCGTGGTCGCGCCGATCCGACGGGCGCTGGCCGCCTCGATCGCCGCGACCCCAACGGGTGAACTGACCTTTATCGCGACCGAGCGCGGCCGGCCCTTCACCAAGGAGTCGTTCGGCACGTGGTTCGGCAAGGTCTGCCGTACAGCCGGTTGCCCCGGCTCTGCGCACGGTCTGCGCAAGGCCGGAGCCCGCCGCGCGGCCGAGGACGGCGCCACGGAGGCGCAGCTCAACGCGCTGTTCGGATGGGCCGATGGAAGCCGGGAAAGCGTGATCTACACGCGAACCGCCAACCGGGCGAAGCTGGCGCGTCAGGCAAGAAAAAATCCCGCACCCTTCGAAGGTACGGGATCGAAACTTAGAAGACCAAGGATCTCAACAACTTGGAGATCAGATGGTGCCCAGGAAAGGACTCGAACCTTCACCTCTTGCAAGACTGGTACCTGAAACCAGCGCGTCTACCAATTCCGCCACCTGGGCGCCGGACCGTTGCCGGTCGGCGATGGGGTTCGTTTAGGCGGCGGCGGCGGGGGCGTCAATCGCTGTTTCGCCGCCGGCTGCCAAAAATCCCGAAGCGGGCTTCGAGCGCGGCGCAGGGGCAACAGGCCCGCGCCGCGCGGTCCGTCTCAGCCGCGCCAGGCGCGGATGTCGACGAAGCGGCCGGCCACCGCCGCCGCCGCCGCCATGGCCGGGGAAACGAGGTGGGTGCGCCCGCGCGGGCCCTGACGGCCCTCGAAGTTGCGGTTCGAGGTCGAGGCGCAGCGCTCGCCCGGCCGCAGCTTGTCCGGGTTCATGCCCAGGCACATCGAGCAGCCGGGCTCGCGCCAGTCGAAGCCGGCATCCTTCAGGATGCGGTCGATCCCCTCGGCCTCGGCCTGCGCCTTCACCAGGCCGGAACCCGGCACCACCATCGCCGAGACGCCCTCGTGGACCTTGCGGCCCTCGACCATCTTCGCGACGATGCGCAGATCCTCGATCCGGCCGTTGGTGCAGGAGCCGATGAAGACCCGGTCGAGGGTGATGTCGGTCATCCGGGTGCCCGGCGTCAGGCCCATATAGGCCAGCGCCTTCTCCTTGGACTGACGCTTGTTCTCGTCGGAAATCCGCGCCGGGTCGGGCACGGTGCCGAGGATCGAGACGATGTCCTCAGGCGACGTGCCCCAGGAGACCAGCGGGGGGAGGTTGGCCGCGTCGAGGCGGATCTCCCGGTCGAAATGCGCGCCCTCGTCGCTGACGAGGCTCTCCCAGTAGCGCCGGGCGTCGTCGAAGGCGGCGCCCTTGGGCGCCTTCGGGCGATCCTTGACGTAGGCGTAGGTCGTCGCGTCGGGGGCGACCATGCCGGCCCGCGCCCCGCCCTCGATCGACATGTTGCAGATCGTCATCCGGCCCTCCATCGAGAGGGCGCGGATCGCCTCGCCGGCATACTCGATGACGTGGCCGGTGCCGCCGGCGGTGCCGATCTCGCCGATGATCGCCAGCACGATGTCCTTGGCGCTGACGCCCGGGGGCAGGGTGCCGTCGACGGTCACCCGCATGTTCTTGGCCTTGCGCTGGATCAGCGTCTGCGTGGCGAGCACGTGCTCGACCTCCGAGGTGCCGATGCCGTGGGCCAGCGCGCCGAAGGCGCCGTGGGTCGAGGTGTGGGAATCACCGCAGACGATCGTCTGGCCCGGCAGGGTGAAGCCCTGCTCCGGCCCGATGATGTGGACGATGCCCTGGCGCTGGTCGAGCGCATCGTAGAACTCGATGCCGAAGTCGCGCACGTTCTCGGCCAGAGCCTCGAGTTGCGTGCGGCTCTCGGGATCCTCGATGCCCTTGGAGCGGTCCGAGGTCTGGACGTTGTGATCGACCACCGCCAGCGTCTTGTGCGGCGCGCGCACCCGGCGGCCGGCGACGCGAAGCCCCTCGAAGGCCTGGGGGCTCGTCACCTCGTGCACGAGGTGGCGGTCGATGTAGAGGAGGGCGGAGCCATCCGGCTCGACATCGACGACGTGGTCGTCCCAGATCTTGTCGTAGAGGGTGCGCGGCGCGGTCATGATGCGGGTGTCTTGCGGGGTTTGAAGGGCTCCGTCACGGACGACGCCCCCGCCGGGCCGCATCGCGCGCGGCCGGACGGCAGGGAGGATCCGGAAGAGACCCATGTGTAATGCGCTCCGGCCGATTTCGGAAGGGCGGCTGCGCACATGACAGGTTTGCCGCGTTTCGATCGCGCCGCGGCCTCGGCGCCGGCCGGCCGCTGGACCGGGGCGCGGCGCGGCATTACTCCGGTTTTCCCTCCTACGATCGCCCAACGATCGCCCCCGTGATCTCCTCCTTGAGGCCGTGAGCCGGTGCCGCCAGACGAGACGCCCGAGATCCTGCTGATCCGGCAGACCCGCCCCGACGTGGCCGAGCGGCTCTCCGGGCGGTTCCGGCTGCACCGGATGGAGGAGGCGCCCGACCGCGAGGCCTTCCTCGACGCGGTCGGCCCGCGCATCCGGGCGCTCGCGGTCGGGGCGATGTGCCCGATCGGCGCCGCCCTGTTCGACCGGCTGCCGCAGCTCGAGATCGTGGCGAGCTTCGGCGTCGGCTACGACACCATCGACGTGGGCGAGGCCCGCCGCCGGGGCATCGTCGTCACCCACACGCCGGACGTGCTCTCCGACGAGGTCGCCGACCTCGCCGTGGGGCTGCTGCTCGCCACCCTGCGCCGCATCCCGCAGGCAGACCGCTACCTGCGGGCCGGGCGCTGGCGGGAGGGGAGCTTCCCGCTCACCACCAGCCTGCGGGAGCGCCGGGTCGGCATCCTCGGGCTCGGGCGGATCGGGCGGGCCATCGCCCAACGGCTCGAAGGGTTCGGCGTCGCGATCGCCTATCACGGCCGCACGCCCCAGGCCGACGTGGCCTACGCCTATCACGACAGCCTGCTCGGGCTGGCGCGGGCGGTGGACGTGCTCATCGTGGCCGCCCCCGGCGGGCCGGGCACGAACGGGATCGTCGATGCCGCGGTTCTGGCCGCGCTCGGGCCCGAGGGCATCGTCGTCAACATCGCCCGCGGCAGCGTGATCGACGAGGCGGCGCTGGTCGCCGCCCTGACGGCGGGGACGATCCACGGGGCGGGGCTCGACGTGTTCGCCAACGAGCCGCACGTGCCGCAGGACTTGATCGACCTCGACCAGACGGTGCTGCTGCCGCATGTTGGCTCGGGCTCGCACTACACCCGCGCGGCCATGGCCCGGATGCTCGGCGACAACCTGCTGTCCTGGTTCGACGGCAAGGGCCCGGTGACGCCGGTCCCCGAGACGCCCTGGAGCGGGCGATGACGAGGGGGCCGAGGATGGGACGATGGGTGGTCGCGGGGGCGCTGGCGGCGCTGGCCCTGACGGGGCAGGCCGCCCGCGGGCAGGACACGTCCCCCGCGCCGGATGTGCCCGTCACCGAGCCGGCTCCGGCCGCCCCCGCACCCGCGGAGGGCGCGCCCGCACCGGCGGGCCTCGCGACGCTGCCCGAGACGCTGGCGGGAGCCGCCGGCACCTGGGATCTCTCGCTCGCCGGCGGCAACCGCCGCTGCGTGCTGACGCTCGCGACAGATACCGGCCCGAGCGGGCGGGTCGTGCGCTTTCCCGCCGGCTGCCGCCGGGCGCTGCCGCTCATGGCCGGGATCACCGGCTGGCTGTTTCCGGGCGAGGGCATCCGCCTCGTGGACCGCAACGCGCGGCCCCTGCTCGCCTTCTCCCGCAACCCGGACGGGATGAGCCTCGGGGCGAGCGCCGAGAACGGCGAGCGCTACAACCTCGTGCCGCTTCAGATCGCGGCGATGCGGCCGCCCGACCCGGCCGCCGCAGCGGGATCGCCCGCGCCGGCGGCCTCGGCGGAGGCTGCGGCGCCCGCGCCCCCGCCGGAGGGGCCGGCGCCGGGCCTCTACGCCCTGGACCGGGCCACGCAGAAGGATGTCTGCCGCATCGAACTCGCGGGGTCCGCCGGGACCGAGCGGGAAGCGGCGCCCGTCCGGCTGCAGCCGGATTGTCGCGACAGCGGGATCACGGTGTTCGATCCGGTGAGCTGGCGCTTCGCCAACGGCCACCTCACCCTCAAGGCGCGGCGCGGCCACGCGGTGAACCTCGTGGCGACCGGGGACGGGCGCTGGCGGCGTGATCCCGAGATCGGCGTCGCCTTCGTCCTGCGGAAGGTGGAGCCGTAGGGGGAGGGCGGCGTCCGGCGGGCTCTCAAAGGAGCGGGCGCAGGGCGAGGTGCAGGCCGAGCCCCAGCAGGCCGACGAAGAAGCAGCGCCGGAACACCCGCTCGCTGACCCGGCCCCGCACCCAGCCGCCGAGCACCATGCCGAGCAGTGCCGGGACGAGAGCGATCAGCGAGACGCCCGCGATGCCCGGCGAGAGGGCGCCCCCGCCCGCCAGCGCGACCGCCAGCGCCAGGGTGGAGACCGTGAAGGACAGGCCCAAGGCCTGGATCAGGTCGTCCTTGGTCAGTCCGAGCGCGCCGAGATAGGGGGCGGAGGGAAAGGAGGAGACGGCGGTGGCCGCCGTCACCAGCCCCGTCGCGACGCCGACGAGCGGGCCGAGCCAGCGCTCCGCCGCGGGCGGTACGTGCAGCCGCAGGGCGGCGAGGCCGACCACGGCGTAGGCGATGAGGGCGAGGCCTAGGAAGACGGTGGCCTCGACGCCGTAATGGCCGTGCAGGATCGCGGCCGCCGCCAGCGTGCCGACCACGCTCGCCGCCAGCATCGGCCAGAGGCGGCGCAGGAGGACGCCGAAGCGGGGCCCGGCCGCGAGTTGCCAGACATTCGTCACGAAGGCGGGCACGACCAGCAGCGCCGCGGCCTGGACCGGCGCCATGACGAGGCTCAGGAGGCCCATGGCGACGGGCGGCAGGCCGAGCCCGACCATGCCCTTGACGAAGCCGGCGAGCAGGAAGGCCGAGGCGGCGACAGCGAGGGAGAGCGGGTCCAGGGTGAAGGACATGGGCAGTCCTGCGGCTCGAAATGACGCGAAAAGGGGGAGGGGTCGGCTCAGTCGTGAAGCAGCATGTCGCGCAACCGGGCGTCGTGATCCGCCGGCTCCGCGGCGGCGGATGCGCGCGCTGCCGGTCCGGCCTGGGAGGACGGGAGGGGTGCCAGCGCGGCGCCGCAGGCCGGTGCGGCAGCTTCGGAGCGGGCGAGGGCGGTCAGCGCGGTCACGGCCGCCAGGAGGAGCGCCGCGCCTTCGAGCAGGCCGACGCCCGGGCGCGTCGTCGTGTGTGCATTGCGTGCCATGACCTCGAGTCTGGCATGGTGACGGCGCGCGACAATGCGGAAGTGGCCCCGGATAGCCTTCGGATGAGCCGAAGCCTTTGCCCGAAGCCCTTGCCTGAACCCCTTGCCCGAAGCCGCCTTCCGCTGGAAGCATGAGGCATGCGCTTCGACCTGACCGATCTGCGCCTGTTTCTCCACGTCGTCGAGGCCGAGAGCATCACGCGCGGCGCCGACCGGGCGGGGCTGGCGCTCGCCTCGGCGAGCGAGCGCATCCGCGGCATGGAGCTGGCGGGCGGCGTGCCGCTGCTGGAGCGCCATCCCCGCGGGGTGCGGCCGACGCCCGCGGGCCTCGCCGTGGTCCACCACGCCCGGCTCGTGCTGGGCCAGCTCGAACAGATGCGCGGGGAACTCGGCCAGTACGCCCACGGCTTGCGCGGCCATGTCCGGCTGCTGTCGGTCACGGCGGCGGTCGCGGCCTTCCTGCCCGACGCGCTGTCCGGCTTCCTCGCCGCCCACCCGACCATCGACATCGATCTGGAGGAGCGCACCAGCCGCGAGACCGTCGATGCGCTTGCCGGGGGGCTTGCCGATATCGGCATCGTCGCCGACACCACCGATCTCGGCGCCCTGGAGACCCTGCCGCTCTGCCTCGACCGGATCGTCCTCGTCGTGCCGGAGGGGCACGCCCTGGCGCAGCGAAGCGGCGTCGCGTTCCGGGAGGTGCTGGACGAACCCCTGGTCGGGCTGAGCCACAACCGCGCGCTCCAGGCCCATCTCGCCACGCACGCGGCCCGGGCCGGCCGGCCGTTCAAGCTGAGGGTGCGCCTGAACGGACTCGACGCGGTCTGCCGGATGGTCGAGCGGGGCGTGGGCGTCGCCATCGTGCCCGAGGCCGCGGCCCGGCGCGCGGGCGAGACGATGGCGATCCGCTCGATCGCCATCGACGAGCCTTGGGCCCTGCGCCGCCTGACCCTGTGCGCCCGCAGCATCGCCGCCCTGCCGCCCCATGCCCGCAGCCTCGTGCAGCATCTCGCGGCGCATCTGGGCGCCGCGCCCGCCTGAACACCGCCGCGGAGTCAGGCGCCGTGCGTCGATGGCGGGATCGTCCCCTTCAGCGCCGCGTAGCTCGTCATCAGGTTGCGGTAGTCGGGGATGTGGTCCGACAGGAGCGAGGCCAGCCCCTCGACGTCCCGGCGCCAATCGCGGTGCAGCTCGCAGGCCACGGCGAACCAGTTCACGAGCTGGACGCCGGCCGCCGACATCCGGTTCCAGGCCCCGTCGCGCACCACCGGGTTGAAGGTGCCCGACGCGTCGGTGACGGCGAAGACCTCGTAGCCCTCGGCGATGGCCGAGAGGGCGACGAAGGCGACGCAGACCTCGGTGACGACGCCGGCGATGATGAGCTGCTTGCGCCCGGTCGCCTTCACCGCGGCGACGAAATCGGGATTGTCCCAGGCGTTGATCTGGCCGGGACGGGCGATGAAGGGCGCGTCGGGAAACTTCGCCTTCAGCTCCGGCATGATCGGGCCGTTGGGGCCGTCCTCGAAGCTGGTGGTCAGGATGGTGGGAAGCGCGAAATAGGCGGCGAGGTCGGCCACCGCGAGCACGTTGTTCTTGAAGCGGTCCGGATCGACGTCGCGCACGAGCGACATCAGCCCGGCCTGATGATCCACGAGCAGGACCACGGCCTGGTCGAGGTCGAGGCGCTTATAAGGCTTGCTCATGGTCGTCTCCGTCGGTGCTGCGCGGCGGCGCTGTGCCGGTGACGAGAGAATGCCCCGCCGCACAGCGCCGAGAAACAGAAACGATGGAAACGGATTATTTCTCAAAATACGATCAAAAGGTCTGCCCCCGTCGACGACCAGAGGATGCCCGACGACGAAGGCCGCCGGCCCGGAACAGAGATAGAGGACGGCCGCCGCGATCTCCTCGGGCCGGCCCATCCGTCCGACCGGCTCCTGAGCCACGACCCGCACCACCCCGTCCGGGGTTCCCCCGGTGAAGCGCGGCATCAGCGGCGTATCGACGATGCCGGGGCAGATCGCGTTCACCCGGATGTTGCGGGCCGCATCGTCGAGGGCGGTCGCCTCGGTGAGGCCGATCACCCCGGCACCGGAGGAGGTGTCGACGATGGCGCCGCCCTGGCCGGGTTCGGGCTGGCCTACCTGCCCGAGGGTCAAGTGCAGGACGACCTGACCCGGGGCAGGCTCGAGCGGGTTCTGGCGGATTGGTGCGAGCCGTTCTCCGGCTATCACCTGTACGATCCGAGCCGGCGTCAGCACGCCGCCGCCTTCGCCGTCCCGGTCGAGGCTCCGCGCTACCGGCCGTCGGGGCCGTAGCGCCGGTTCATCGAACGTCAGATCCGGCAAAGACCGGGTTCGGCGCGCAAGCGAAAGACTTGCAACAGTCGATCGGCGAGGAAGTCGATCGGCGGGGATGCAGGGAAATCGCGAACAGTCGGCAAAGTTTCACAGTCCTGTGATGTGGCGACCGTAGCGGAAAGCGGGGCCGGCCATCCGCCGAAGCACTCCGTCTCCGTGCCGCGATCACCGCTCTCCCGGTGTGATCGCGAACGGCGGCGCGTGCTCGCGATCCGGCCCGCGACCGATCCTTCTGCTTCGCTGCGCAGGGGCCGTCCTGAGACCGGCCCGCGACAGCCGTCTGGAGTCGTACATGGCCACCTCGCTTGCCGCCGGCGACATCGCGCTGGTCGGGTACGATGCGGACAATCCGGACGATTTCGCCTTCGTCGTCCTGCGCGACATCGAGGCGGGGACGGCGATCACCTTCACCGACAACGGCTGGACCGCGGCCGGCGGCTTCCGCGGCGGCGAGGGCAGCTACATCTACACGGCCCCGACCGCGCTCGCGGCCGGCACGGTGATCCGCCCGACCACCGACGGCACGGCGGGCGGCCCGAACGCCCCCGTCTTCACCGCGGCGAACTTCGCGCTCAACGCCTCGGGCGATCAGATCATCGCCTATCAGGGGCCGGCGACCGGCCCAACCTTCCTCTACGCCATCGATTTCGCCGACGACAACGCCAGCTTCGCCGCCGACGCGACCAATGCCAGCACCTCGGCGCTGCCGCCCGGCCTCGTACTCGGCCGGACCGCGATCGCGCTACCGGCCGACAACGGCACCTATGCGGGTCCGCTGACGGGCACGCGCGAGTCGCTGCTCGCCGCGATCGGCACCGCCGGCTCCTGGCGCCAGGACGACGCAAGCCGCATCGGCGACCGGAGCTACGCGGCCTTCACGGTCACCCCCGAGCAGGTCCTGCCCGCCCTGTCGATCAACGACGTCCAGGCCGCCGAGGGCAATGCCGGGCGCACGCAGCTCACCTTTACGGTCTCCCTGGATGCACCGGCCCCCACGGGCGGCGTGACCTTCGACGTCGCCACCGCCGACGGCAGCGCGACGGCCGGCACGGATTACGTGGCGCGCAGCCTCACGGGCCTGACCATCGCGGCGGGCGAGAGCCGGACCAGCGTCACGGTCGACCTGATCGGCGATACGCGCGACGAGGCGTCCGAGACCTTCACCCTCGCCGTGCGGAACGTCAGAGGGGCGAGCGTCGCCGACGGCGAGGGCACGGGCACCATCCTCAACGACGATGCCGGGCTGCGGATCAACGGCATCACGGTCTACGACGCCGCCCCCTCCCTGCAGGGGCTCTCGGGCGCGACCGCCACGGCGGCCCCCGTCGCCACCAACGCCCTCAACCTGGTGCGCCTGGGCGCCTTCGCCGCCACGAACGATCCGGCGACCACCGCGTCCCCGAACGCCGAGGTCGTGGCCTACGACGCCGCCGCGAACCGGCTCTACATCCAGAACACCGGCGAGAACCGCATCGAGATCGTGGCGATCTCCTCGGCGGGCGGGCTGGAGAAGACCGGCGAGATCGCGCTCGCGGGCCTCGAGCGCTACGGGTCGGTGAATTCGGTCGCCGTCTCGAACGGGATCGTGGCGGTGGCCTATGCCGACGCGGCGGGCGACCAGCCGGGCCGGGTCGCCCTGTTCGACGGCGCCGGCACCCTGCTGCGCTCGATTCCCGTCGGCGTCGGCCCCGATCAGATCGTGTTCACCCGCGACGGCACCCGGCTCCTCGTCGCCAACGAGGGCGAGCAGGCGAGCGCCGCCAGCAACCCCGTCGGCAGCGTCTCGATCATCGACGTGTCGGGCGGCGCGGCTGCCGCGTCGGTGGTCGCCACCGTCGGCTTCGAGGGCCTGAACGGCAGCGAGGACGCCCTGCGCGCCCGCGGCCTCGCCCTCACCCCCGGCAAATCGGCCGCGGCCGACATCGAGCCGGAATACATCGCGATCTCCCCCGACAACCGCTTCGCCTACGTCACCCTGCAGGAAGTGAACGGCGTCGCGGTCATCGATCTGACCAATCCCGGCACGGCCCCCATCGCGATCCAGCCGCTCGGGTCGGTGAACCATTCGCTGGCGGGCAACGAGTTCGACGCCTCCGACCGGGACGGCGCCGGCGGCGGCACGGCGATCCGCATCGCCAGCACGCCCGCCAACGCCCCGATCTACGGCCTGCTCCAGCCGGACGCGGTGGCGAGCTTCTCGACCGGCGGCGCGACCTACTTCGTCACGGCCAACGAGGGCGACCAGCGCGTCATCGGCGGCGTCGACGACGGGGGCGACGTGGCGCGCCTCAGCAGCATCGCCAACAACCGCCTCACGCCGGAGCTTCAGGCTCTGAAGGCCGATCCGGCCTATGCCCGCCTCAACGTCCTGCTGCGCACGGGCGACACCAACGGCGACGGCGTCATCGACCAGCTCCACACGCTGGGCGGGCGCGGCCTCTCGATCTTCCGCCAGAACGCCGACGGCACGATCACCAAGGTGCGCGAGACCGGCGGCGAGTTCGAGAAGATCTTCGCGCAGATCGCGCCGGAGCGGTTCAACAACGATCAGGTCACCGGCAACACGCCGGACGACCGCTCGGACAACAAGGGGCCGGAGCCCGAGGGCATCACGATCGGCACCGTCAACGGGCGGACCTACGCCTTCGTCGGCCTGGAGCGGCAGAGCGGCGTCATCGTCTACGACGTGACCGATCCGGCCAACGCGTCCTACGTCTCCTACGTCCCGCCCCAGCCGGGCGCGACCACGGATCTCGGCCCGGAGGTGCTCACCTTCATCGCCGCCGACCGCAACCCGACGGGCACGCCGCTCCTCGTCAGTGCCAACGAGGTCGCCAATGGCGGCGTCGTCCTCTACGCGGCCCTGCCCCAGGGCTTCACCCAGGAGGTCGCCTTCTCCGCGAACGCGCTCGCGGTGAGCCGGGCCGAGGGCGACACGGGCGAGACCGTGTTCACCTTCACGGTCGAGCGCAGCAACGGCACCCTGGGCGCCGTCACCTTCACCGCCGAACTCACCGGCAGCGGCGCCAACGCGGCCAATGCCGCCGACTTTTCCGGCGCGCCGGCCCTGCCGCTGACGATCGCGGGCACGATCCCCGCCGGGGCCGCCTCCGCGCAGGTCAGCGTCCGCGTCCAGGCGGACGCCGTGCCGGAGGCCGACGAGACCTTCGCCCTGACCTTGCGCACGGCGGGTTCGGACCAGCCCGGCATCGCCGCGGCCGTGCGCGCTGCGGCGGGCACCGCCACGGGCACCATCGTCAACGACGACGTGACCCTGATCTCGGCGGTGCAGGGCGCGGGAGCGGCGAGCCCGCTCGTCGGCCGGACCGTGATCGTCGAGGCGATCGTCGTCGGCGACTTCCAGAACGGCGACGCCGACGCCCGGCGCAACCTCGGCGGCTTCACCCTGCAGGAGGAGGCGGCCGATCAGGACGGCAACCCGCTCACCTCCGAGGGCGTCTTCGTCTACGAGGGCACGGGCAACCGCCTCGTCGACGTGAACGAGGGCGACCGGGTCCGTGTCACCGGCACGGTCACCGAGTTCAACGGCGAGACCCAGATCACCGTCTCCAACGCGGCGGCGATCCAGGTGGTACGGGCCGGCGCGCTGAGCCCGGCCGAGGTCAAAGCCTCGGCGGTCGCCGTCGACCTGCCGGCGGCGGGCGTCATCGGCACCGGCACGACCGCGCAGCCCGACCTTGAGCGCTACGAGGGCATGCTGGTCCGCCTGCCCCAGACGCTGACGATCACCGAGCAGTTCAACCTCGACCGCTTCAACGAGATCCGCCTCGCCGCCGGCGGACGGACCGAGACCTTCACCAACGCGTTCGAGCCGAACGCGGCCGCCTACGCCGCCTATCTCGCCCAGACGGCGGCGCGCTCGATCACCTACGACGACGGCCTCAACGCCCAGAACCAGCCGATCGAGTGGCTCGACGGCTTCGGCCCCACCTACGGCACGGGAACCGCCCCGCGCATGGGCGACACCGTGACCGGGCTCATCGGCACCCTCGGCTTCGGCCCGACCGGCGCCTACCGGGTGCGGGCCATCGACGACGGCGACAACCGCTTCGTCACGGCCAACCCGCGCCCCGCCGAGCCCGATCCGGTCGGCGGCACGCTCAAGGTCGGCAGCCTCAACGTCCTCAACTACTTCACCACCCTCGACACCGGTTCGGCCGCCCGCACCGCGATCGGTCTCGCGCCGCGCGGCGCGAACAGCGCAACCGAACTCGACCGGCAGACCGAGAAGCTCGTCACGACGCTGATCGGCACCGGGGCGGACGTGCTCGGCCTGACCGAGATCGAGAACCAGTTCCGCCCGGGCGACCCCGGCAACGCGCTGGAATACCTCGTCGGGCAGCTCAACCTGCGCGCGGGCGCCGGCACCTACGCCTACGTGAATCCGGGCGCCCAGCTCGATCAGGGCCAGTTCCTCGGCGGCGACGCGATCGCGGTCGGCTTCATCTACAAGCCGAGCAAGGTCAGCGTGGCGATGAACACCACGATCGAGCGGCTCGACGACGCCGACGTGGCGGCCTTCAACCCGGCCCTGCTGCAGCAGAGCACGATCGGGCACATCTTCAACGGCGCCAATACCAGCCGCGCCGCGCTCGCGGTGACCTTCAACGAGATCGCCACGGGTGAGGACTTCACCGCCATCATCAACCACTTCAAGTCGAAGAGCGGTGCCGGCACGGGCGCGGATGCCGACCAGGGCGACGGCCAGGGCGGCTGGCAGCAGCAGCGCGAACTGGCGGCCACGGCCCTCGCCCAGTGGGTGGCATTGCGGCCGACGGGGACGGGCGACAGCGACGCGATCCTGCTCGGCGACTTCAACGCCTACATCAAGGAGGATGCCCTCGACATCCTCAAGGCGGGCGGGTTCACCAACCTCGCCGAGGACCGCCTCGCCAACCCCTATTCCTACGTCTTCGACGGGGCCTACGGCGCGCTCGACCACGCCTTCGCCATCGGGAGCCTGAACCGGCAGGTCACCGGCGTCACCGAGTGGCACATCAACGCCGACGAGGCGGACGCGATCGACTACAACCTCGATTTCGGCCGCTCGCCCAGCGACTTCGACGGCCGCTCACCCGCCCGGGAATCCGATCACGACCCGGTCCTCGTCGGCCTGCGCCTCGACCAGAGGGCTCCGGTCCTCGTGTCCTCCACACCCGCCGACGACGCCGCGGGGGTGGCGGTGAACGCCGACATCGTCCTGCGCTTCAGCGAGGCGGTCCGGGCGGGCACCGGCAGCATCACCCTCACCGACGGCGCGGGCGACGTGCGCACCATCGCGGTCGCTGACACCGTGCAGGTCGCGATCGCGGGCGACACCGTCACGATCAACCCGAGCGCCGACCTGCGGCCCGGGACCGCCTACGACGTGATCGTGCCGGCCGGCGCCTTCACGGACGCCGCCGGCAACGCCTCGGCCGCCATCCCCCAAGACCGTCTCGACTTCTCGACCGAGCAGGCCAAACCGATGACCTACACGCTCCAGATCCTCCACGCCTCCGACTGGGAGGGCGGGCTGCTCGCGACACAGCGCGCGGCGAACTTCGCGGCCATCGTCGACCGGCTCGAAGACACGACGCCGAACTCGATCACGCTCTCGACCGGCGACGGCTGGATTCCGAGCCCGTTCTACATCGCGGGCGCCGACCCGCAGATGGCGGCGACCTATAACGGGGTCTACAACCAGTTCTTCGGGCTCTCCGGCGCGGCCGCCTACGGGCGGCTGGCCGCCTCGCCGGGGCGGGCCGACATCACCATCCAGAACATCATCGGCGTCCAGGCGGCGGTGTTCGGCAACCACGAGTTCGATGCCGGCCCGACGGAGGTCGCCAACATCATCGGCGCCAATCTCGGCACGGCGGCCGGCGCGGCCGACGACACCTGGGTCGGCGCGCTCTTCCCCTACCTGTCGGTGAACCTGAACTTCTCCCGCGAGGCGGCCCTGTCGGGCCTCGTCCACCGCGACGGCGATCTCGCGACCTTCGCTCAGACCGGCCCGACCTCGACCCAGACCGGCACCGGCGCCGACAAGATCGCCCGCTCCACGGTCATCGTCGAGAACGGCGAAAAGATCGCCTTCATCGGCGCCACCACGCAGCTCGAACCGCTGCTGACCACGCTGGGCAACGTCACCCTCGACGGCTTCACCGGCCGCGACGAGATCGCGCTCCTCGCGAGCCAGATCAACGCCGAGGTCGACCGGGTGCTCGCGGCCAATCCGGGCCTCAACAAGGTGATCGTCGGCACGCACCTGCAGCAGCTCGCCAACGAGCAGGCGCTGGCCCCGCTCCTGCGCAACGTCGACGTGCTGATCGGCGGCGGCTCGCACACCCTGCTCGCCGATGCCGACGACCGGCTCCTGCCCGGCGACACGGCGGGCGGCGGCTACCCGCAATTCTTCACCAACGCGAGCGGCCAGACCCTGGCCCTCGTCAACACCGCCTCCGAATACGCCTATGTCGGCCGCCTCAACGTCACCTTCGACGACCAGGGCAACGTCATCCGCGACTCGATCAACCCGGCCACCTCCGGCGCCGTCGCGGTGGACGACACCACGGTGACGCAGCTCTACGGCTCGACCGCCGCCGCCTTCACGCCCGGCTCCAAGGGCTTCCTCGTGCGGCAGGTGATCGAGGGCCTCGACGTCAACAACGACGGCATCCAGGAGACCGCAGGCATCGCCGACATCATCCGCCAGCAGGACGGCAACATCCTCGGCCGCTCCAGCGTGTACCTGGAAGGCCGCCGCGGCGAGGTCCGTACCGAGGAGACCAACCTCGGCAACCTCACGGCGGATGCCAACCTCTGGTACGCCAAGCAGTTCGACGGCGCGGTCACCGTCTCGATCAAGAACGGCGGCGGCATCCGCGACTCGATCGGCTCGTTCTCGACCACCGGCGGCAGCACCGCCGAGCTTCCTCCGGCGGCCAACCCGACGGCGGGCAAGGCGGCCGGCGACATCTCGCAGCTCGACGTCACCAACTCGCTGCGCTTCAACAACGCGCTCGCCCTCGTCACGGTCTCGGCCTCCGAGCTGGAGCGGGTGCTCGAACACGCCGTCTCCTCGGTCGCCCCGGGCGCCACGCCCGGCGCCTTCCCGCAGATCGGCGGCATCAGCTTCGCGTTCGACGCGACCCGGCAGGCCCAGACCCTGGACGTGAACGGCAACGTGACCCGCGAGGGTCAGCGGATCGTCTCGGCGGCGATCGTCGATGCCGACGGCTACATCCTCGACACCCTGGTCCGGGACGGCCAGCTCGTGGGCGATCCGAACCGCGGCATCCGCACAGTGACCCTCGACTTCCTGACCACGGGCACGAGCACCGCCCCGGGCCTGGGCGGCGACAACTACCCCTTCCCGGCCTACGGCGAGAGCCGGGTGGCGCTGAGCAGCGCCGCGCCGACCTCCCTGCCGAACGCGGCGACCTTCGCGGCGCAGGGCTCCGAGCAGGACGCGCTCGCCGAGTACCTCAAGGCGTTCCACGCCGTGACGCCGTTCGGGCAGGCCGATACGGGACCGGCCGCCGACACCCGCATCCAGAACCTCGCCGTGCGCGGCGACACCATCCTCCAGAACGGCGTCAGCCGCACCGGAACGAGCGGCAACGACGTGCTGCAGGGCACGGCCTTCAACGACCGGCTCGTGGGCGGCGCGGGCGACGACATCATCGTCAACAGCGCGGGCAACGACATCCTGATCGGCGGCCAGACCGGCTCGGCGCGCGGCAACGACACGCTCGTCTTCAACACGAGCTTTGCCTCCGTCACCGTCGAGGACGCCGGCCGCTTCACCGCCATCACCGGACCGGAGGGCCGCGACCTCGTCGTCGGGTTCGAGCGCTACCTGTTCTCGGACGCGACGATCGTGGTCGATGACGGCCAGCCGCTGGTGGACGACCTGTTCTACCTGTCGCACAACAAGGACGTGTTCCAGGCGGGTCAGGACGCCGACGCGCATTACGCCGCCTACGGCGCCCGCGAGGGACGCGACCCGAACGCCTTCTTCTCGACGACGGGCTACCTCGCCGCCAACCCGGAGGTGCGGGCCTCGGGCGTCAACCCGCTCCAGCACTACGATCAGAGCGGCTGGAAGGAGGGCCGGGATCCCGGCGCCCGCTTCGACAACGAGTTCTATCTGGCCACCCACGCGGACGTGAAGGCGGCCGGAATCGACCCGCTCGAGCACTACCTCGAATACGGCCAGGCCGAGGGCCGCGCGATCCACGACGCCGTCGGGCGGTCGGGCGACATCCGCGGCGGCTTCGACGCGGAATACTACCTGCTCGCCAACACGGACGTGGCGCGGGCGGCCGTGGGCAGCGACACCTTCGCCTTCGCCGCCCGCCACTTCGAGCAGAACGGCTGGAAGGAAGGCCGCAACCCGAACGCGGTGTTCGACACCAAGGGCTATCTGGCGGCCTACGGCGACGTGAAGGCGGCGGGCCTCAACCCGCTCACCCATTACGACCAGTACGGCTGGAAAGAGGGCCGCGACCCCTCGGCCGGCTTCGACTCCTCGACCTACCTCTCGACCTATACCGACGTGGCGGCGGCCAAGATCGACCCGATGCAGCACTTCCTGCAATACGGGCTCTACGAGGGCCGCTCCCCCTTCGCCGACGGCACCTTCGGCGGCGGCACCCTCGGCTGAGGAGGCCGCGCGGCGCACCGGTCCGTCCGATCGCGGAGGGCCGCCGGCGCCCGGGCCGAACGCCCGGCGCGGGCGGTCCCCCGGGCCGGGCCGGCGGTCAGTAGCGGTAGTCCCGGCGCGGGTAGGCCTGCGGGGCCGCGTAGCCGGCCCCGCGGGGCTGAACGCGCGACCCGTACTCGATCTCCCGCCGCGCCCGCCGGTTCGCCAGGGCCCGTCCGGTCAGGCAGCCGGCCACCGCGCCGACCACGCCGCGCTCCGCCAGGTAATGCCCGGCGAGGCCGCCGATGATCGCCCCCTTGATGCATCCCTTCGCCTCGGCCGTCCCGACACTCAGAAGTGTCGCGACCGTCAGCGCCGATGCCGTCGCCATGATGCGCATGCTGTTCCTCCCGGATGGTGGCGAGGTTAACAGCGCCGGCACGGCCGTGTTCCGCGGATGCGCCTACCGCGCCGCGGATCGCTCCACCCGCCGGAGGCTCGACAGCAGGGCGCGCGCGGCGGCGTGGCGGACCGCGCCGGTTTCGCAGGTCTTGCAGATCGCACCGAAATAGCGGTTGTCGACCACCGTCTCGGCGAACAGACCCGACTTGAAGCGCGGCGCCGCCTCGGTCTCGACGGCGATCCAGTCGCGCGTCCCGAAGCGCTCGGGTCCGAGCGGGCGGCGGATGGAGGCGCCGGGACTCGTGCTCTTCAGGACCGCGCGCAGGCGGACGTAGCGGGAGAACGGCGAGGCGTGGAGCCCGGCGAGGCGGGCCGCATCGTCCTCGCCCTCGACCGCCTTCAGGCGCAGGCGCAGGGTGCAGGCCTCCTTGGTGCGGGCGCAGGCCGGGGTCTCGCACACGATCCGCACGACGCGCCGGCCGGTGGCGTCGTGCGGATCGTCGGCATCCTCCAGCACCCAGCCCGCGGGCAGATCGAGCACGAAGCCCTGGTCGAGGCGCAGGGTCGTCGGTCCCGGAAGGGGCTCGGCTCCGTCGGTGCTCGCCTCCGGTGCGGGTTCCTCGGTGGAATTCGGCATCTCCTCGGCCCGGGCCGGAGCGATGGCGAGCAGGCACGCCAGGAGAAGAGCCGCACGGCCGTGTCGGAAACAATCGGTCATCGGGCGCGGGCCTCCGGGAGGTGGCGTTCGATCAGGGCCTCGGCGCGGGCGCGCGCCTCCGGCGCGAAGATCCGCAGCGGCACGGGCAGCACCTCGTCCCAGCGCATCGGCAGGATCATCAGGTCGCCGACGCGCTCGCACCGGCGAAACAGCGGCCAGCCGAGACGGGCGTGGGCGCCGTCCTTCACGGTCGTGATGCCGGCCTCGTCCATCACGATCTCGGCCTCGCCGGGCGGCGCCTCGGCCTCGAGCTGGCTCGCGAGACTCCGCGCGAGCCAGCGGCGCGCGGCGGGGTGGACCGCGAAGAACCCTGCGATCACCACGGCGGTGAAGGCGGCGGGCTTCCAGAGATCGCCCGCAACCATCTCGGCGAAGAGCGGCAGCGCCTCGGACAGCGGCACCCGGTAGGGATCGACCGCCCAGAGCATCGCCAGCAGAACGGGGTAGAGCAGGGTCAGGCCCACGAGCCACGCGGCGGCGCCGGTGAGCCGGGCGCGCCGCGCCCAGGGATTTTCCAGCGCGCGCAGGATGAGCGGCACCCGCTCCTCCGCGGTCAGGCGCATCGTGGCGCGCACGGCCTCGGGTCCCACGGCCGGCTCGGGCGGCGGCGTGGGCGCGGTCCGGTCGGCACAGGCCTGCACCCAGCGCCGGATGCCGGCGACGGTCTCCGGGCTCAGGGACGCCTTGGGCAGGATGACCGGGACGTCGCCGATCCCGGTCGGGAGGAAGAGGTGGTGCCGGTCCTCCGCGAGGCTGCCGATGCGCGGCCACGGCACGAAGCTCACGAGATCCGGCGCGGTCTGGGTCAGCCCGGCGCCGTCGAGCCGGTAGCGCACGGGCAGAGGGCCCGGATCGTGGCCGTCTCCGCCCGGCGGTCCCATCAGGGCGCGCACCCGGCGGCGGGCGAACCAGGGGTGGAGCGCGTAGAAGCTGAGCAGGGCGAGCGTGACCAGTCCGAGATAGGCGGCGAGCGGCAGCGGATCGAAGTCCGACAGGTCGCGCCAGAATGCGGACAGGGTGCGGCGCCCGCCCGCCGTCGCCCAGCCCGAGACCGCGCCGAGCAGGATGAGAAACCACGCCACCGGCAGGCCGAGCGTGAGGATGCGCCGCCTCTGCGCCGCGAGCGGCACCCTCTGTGCGTACAGATTGCCGGTGACCCGGTGCGCGAAGGTGAGCGGGGCCTCGAAGGTGAGCGGCGCCTCCGGAACGGGCGGGCGGCCGGAGAGGGCAGGGACGACGGGCAGGGTCGGACCTCGTGGGTTACGGGGCTCGGTGCGCGGGATCGCACCGGTTATGGCCAGGGGTTGGGTTGCGGGACACTGCACCCGCTCGACCTGCGCCGGCATGCCGACCCACCGCTCGTCCGCCTCGCTCCGCCGCCTTCGAGTCGGGTGGTCGGCCGGGGCGCTGCTCCGGGCGGGCGCGGCGCAATACCTCGAACGGACGCGGGAATTCTGGGCGGAGATCCGCGCCGCCGAGCCGAAGATCGAGCCCGGAACCGATCCTAAGACGCAGTGAGCGGCGGGTGGGCAGCGCCATCGCTCTCAGCCGTCATGGGCGGCCGGGACGGCGGCGATGCCGGCGCCCGCGGCCCAGGCGTTGAGATCCTGCTTGCGGATCGCCGCCGCCATCATGTCGGGGAAGAGGTCCGGCGTGCAGGCGAAGGCGGGCACGCCGAGTGCGGCGAGGCGCGCGGCCAGCCCCCGGTCGTAGGCCGGCGCGCCCTCGTCGGAGAGGGCGAGCAAGGCCACCACCTGCACGCCCGCCCCGACGAGGCGCTGCGCCTGGGCCAGCAGCCCGGCCTCGACCCCGCCCTCGTAGAGATCGGAGATCAGCACCAGCACCGTGTCCTCGGGCCGGGTGATGCGCGAGGCGCAGTAGCCGACCGCCCGGTTGATGTCGGTGCCGCCGCCGAGTTGGACCGAGAACAGCACCTCGACCGGATCGTCCATTTCGTCGGAGAGATCGACCACCTCGGTGTCGAACACCACGAGCCGGGTCGAGACCGCCGGCAGCGAGGCCATCACCGCCCCGAAGATGCTGGAATAGACCACGGAATTGGCCATCGAGCCGGACTGGTCGATGCACAGGATCACGTCTTTCAGCGATCCGCGGCTTTTCCGCCCGTGGCCGAGGCGGGTCTCGGGGATGATGGTGCGGTACTCCGCCTGGTAGTGGCGCAGGTTCGCCCGGATGGTGCGGTTCCAGTCGATCTCGGCGTGGCGCGGGCGGCGGTTGATGCTGGCGCGGTCGATCGCCCCGGTCACGGCCTGGCGCAGGGGCTCCTCCAACCGCTTCATCAGCGCGTCCACCACCTTGCGCACCACGAGCCGCGCCGTCTCCTTGGTGCGCCCGCCGAGCAGGCCGCGCATCGAGATCAGGGTCGAGACGAGGGAGACATCGGGCTGGACCGCCTCCAGCATCTCCGGCTCGGTCAGCATCCGCTTGAGGTCGAGCCGCTCGAAGGCGTCGCGCTGCATCACCTGCACCACGGAGGCCGGGAAGTAGTCGCGGATGTCGCCGAGCCAGCGCGGCACGGAGGGCGCGGAGGCACCCAAGCCCCCCTTGCGGTCGGAATCGTAGAGGGCGCCGAGCGCCCGGTCGAGGCGCCCGTCGCGCTCGCTCAAAGTGCAGCCGGTGCCCTCGGCCGCGCCGCCGCCGAGGACGAGGCGCCAGCGGCGCAGGCGTTCCGCTTCGCTCGCGCTCATGCGGCGTCTCCCGTGGTTTCGTCGGCGGTTCGGGCCGGCTCGGGGCCGAGCAGCAGGCGCAGGATCGGCAGCACTTTTGCCGCACGCGTTGCATCGAAGCCGTGAGACCCCTCCGCTTCGCCGGGCGACGCGCCGCCCGGTCGGGCCAGGGCCTCGCCGACCGCCCGGCGCTCGGCCGGCGCCAGGGTCGCGAAGGTGCGGCGCACCAGCGGCAGCAACTCGGTGAAGAGATCCGCGTCGAGGCCGCAGAGCCATTCATCGACGACCGCGAGCAGTTCGCGCCCGTGGATCAGCACCGTGCCGCTATCCTCCAGAAATCCCTCGATCCAGGCGGCGGCCGGGACGGCGCCCGAGGCCCGCGACAGGGCAAGGCGCAGTCGCTCCCCGGCCTCCGCCGCCGCGATGGCGCGCTCGTCGAACAGCAGGCGCACGGCGCGGCCGACGACGCGGCCGTGGACGTGCTCCTGATCGGCCAGCGCCCGCAGTGCCTCCTGCCACACCGCCTTCAGCTCGGGTTCCTCGATCAGCGCGACCGCGCCGGAGACGGCGACGATGCGCGCCTTGGCCGCCGCCGCCGCGTCGTCGTCGAGGCTCTGGCAGGCGGCGACGAGCCCGGCGGCGGCGCGCGGCACGAGGCCCCGCACCACGGCGAGCACCGGTTCGGTGTCGGAGGAGCGCACGGAGCCGTAGCGGGCAAGCTCGGCGAGCGGGGGCAGCGCCTCCATCAGGTCGAACACGTCGGCCGAGACCGCGGCGCGGTCGTTGAGCGCGCGGATCACCTCGGTGCTCGCGTCGGCGAGGTCGGCGTCGAGCAGGGTGCCGATCAGGCCGGAGAGCTCGGCGACGCGGGTCGCCTCCCGCGCGCGGACCCGCACCCGGCCGGCGGCGGCCTCGGCGACCGTGCCGCCCTCGGCCGAGGCCGCCACCAGCTCCACCACCCATTCCGGCCGCCAAGCCAGGAACCAGCCCTCCTTGAAGGTGCCGCGCCCCCGCGCCTCGCGCCGCTCCCCCCAGGGGATGCCGATCAGGCTCAGCCGGTTGAGGAAGTGGCTGCGGGCGAGATCCGTCTCTTTCCGCAGGTCGAGGGTGATCTCGCCGGCCGCCGCGCCGGGCTTGAGGCGCAGGCGCCGGCACTGCGCCTCGAAATCCGCCTCGACCGGGGTGCCGGGGCTGTCCGGCGGGGTGGCGCCGAGGCGCTCGCCGATGACGAGCTTGCGCCGGATCAGCCCCATCGGCGCCGGGTCGGCGAAGCAAAGCGTGGCCTGCGCCGCCTCGTCGAGATCGTCGAGGGAGGGCCGGGACCGGCCGCGGAAGCCGGCCAGCGCCTCGGCGAGCCGGGCCGCCTCGATCACCGAGGCCGGCGAGGCGTCGAGGTCGTTCTCGCGCAGCAGCGCGGCGGCCCTCGCGAGCCAGCGGGCGGCGACCCGTCCCTCGTGGTGCCACAGGGTGTCGTACCATTCCGGCGAGAGCACCCCGGCGCGGTAGCCGGAGGCGAAGGCCAGCCGCTCGTAGGACCAGGGCGCCCAGGCGGCGGCGACCTTGGTCTTGGCCAGGCTTTTCAGGGTCGCGGCATCCGCCGTGGCCTGGCCCTTGGCGTCGTGGCGCATGAGCGCCGGCACGTGCCACGCGCCGCAGATCACGGCGATGCGCTCGAATCCCTCCTTGGCCGCCCGCCGGATCGCGCTGCGCATATGCGCCTCGCGCGCTTCCTCGCGGAACGCTTCGTCGGGGTCGGTCTCGGCGCCCTCGCGCAGCGCGCCCATCGCCTCATGAATCGCGGCGAACACGTCGCCGTCGGCGCCCGCGCGGCTCTCGACCAGGGCGTCCCACCAGCGCTCGCCGTCCGGATAGCCGGCAAGTGCCGCGAGTTCGCCGAGCGGATCGCGCCGGATCGCGGCCGCAGCCGGGGCGGGCTCATGCTCGGACGGCGCCTCGGTCGCCTCGGAGACCGGCTCCGCATCGATCGGCGCGGCCTCGGGCGGGGCTTCCGGTGTGCCGAAGCCGTCGGCGAGCTGGTTCGCGTGCGGCAGGTCGATGAAGCGCACGCTCGCACCCGCCGCGACGCCGAAGCGCATCGCCACCCATTCCGGCGAGAAGGCCGCGAAGGGGAAGAAGGCGCAGTCCCGTGGCCGGTCCGGCCGGTAGACGAGGAGCGCGACGGGGGGCGCCATCGCCTCGTGGGCGGCCAGGGGAATCAGCGCGTCGGCGTCCGGCGGGCCCTCGATCAGCAGGCAATCGGGGTTGAGCGCGTCGAGCGCCGCCCGGAGCGAGCGGGCCGAGCCGGGGCCGTGGTGGCGGATGCCGAAGAGGCGGATGTCAGGCATCACGGCTCGGTGTGGTGGCGCGAAGAGTCATGGCGAATCATCCTCGGTTTGGCGGCCGGTTCGCATGCGGGGCTCCCGCTCGCCGCCGCGTCGTCCCTCGCCCCTCTGCGGGAGAGGGTGGCCCCCGAAGGGGGTCGGGAGAGGGGAGCGCCGCTTCCGCTGGTCCGACGCCAGCAGAAAGGGGCACCGTCGCGCTGCCCCTCTCCCGCCCTGCATCCGCAGGGCACCCTCCCCCGCGGAGGGGGGAGGGTTAAGGTTCGGCGATCACGCGCTCGCGCGGGCGGCCTTGTAGAAATCCTTCCAGCCGTCCCGCTCCTTGACCACGGTCTCGAGATACTCGCGCCAGACGATGGCGTCCTGCACCGGGTCCTTCACCACGGCGCCGGCGATCCCCGAGACGAGGTCGTGGGCCGAGAGGCGGCCGTCGCCGAAATGCGCGGCGAGCGCGAGCCCGCTGCCGACGACGCTGATGGCCTCCGCCGTCGAGAGCGTGCCCGAGGGCTGCTTCACCTTGCTCTTGCCATCCGCCGTGACGCCCTCGCGCAACTCGCGGAAGATCGTGACGACCCGGCGGATCTGCTCGGCGCCCGGCGGCTCGGCCGGGATCTCGAAGGCGCGCCCGAGCGAGGCGACGCGGGTCTCGACGATGGCGATCTCGGCCTCGATCGTGGCGGGCGGCGGCAGCACCACGGTGTTGAAGCGGCGCTTCAAGGCGCTCGACAGCTCGTTGACGCCGCGATCGCGGTTGTTGGCCGTGGCGATGAGGTTGAAGCCCTTCTGCGCCGCCACCTCCTCGTTCAGCTCGGGGATCGGCAGGGTCTTTTCCGAGAGGACGGTGATGAAGCTGTCCTGCGTCTCGGAGGGGATGCGGGTCAGCTCCTCGACGCGGGCGATGCGGCCCTCGTTCATCGCCCGCATGATCGGCGAGGCCACCACCGCCTCGCGGCTCGGGCCCTTGGCCAGCAGCAGCGCGTAGTTCCAGCCGTAGCGGATCGCCTCCTCGCTGGTGCCGGCGGTGCCCTGCACGATCAGGCGCGAAGTGCCGCAGATCGCGGCGGCGAGATGCTCGCTGACCCAGCTCTTGGCGGTGCCCGGCACGCCGAGCAGCAGCAGGGCCCGGTCGGTGGCGAGCGTGGCCACCGCGACCTCCATCAGGCGCCGGTCGCCGATGTATTTCGGGCTGACCTCGAAGCCTGACGGGAGTTTGCCGCCGAGCAGGTAGGTGACGACGGCCTGCGGCGACATCTGCCAGTTCGGCGGGCGCGGCCGGTCGTCGGATCCGCGTAAGGCCGCGATCTCCTCGGCGAAGGCGTCCTCGGCGGCCTGGCGCAGCTGCGCGGTCTTGACGGTGTTCGTCGATGTCATCCTTGAGCCGTTCCCCCTGTGGTGGTCTCCGGTCGGAAGTCGCGCCGGATCGCGGCGCGTAAGTCCAGCACGCCCGTCAGTCCCGTGAGCTGCGTGCGCAGGCGGTCGCCGTCCCCCTCCGGCAGGCGCGCCAGGATGGCGGCGGCGGAAGCAGCAGCGTCGTCGCCCGGCCAGAGCCGGTCGCCGAGGCGGGCGATCACCCAGGGCTTGGCCAGATCGCGCCGCAGGGCGTCGGAGCCGCGGGTGACGAAGGCGAGCCAGTCGAGCAGGGCGGCGCTGAAGCTTTCCGAGAAATGCTCCGGGCCTTGGGCCAGCACCGCCAGCACCACCTCGATCTTGCGGGCGCGGATCAGGGCGCCGACCCGGGCCTCCCATGCGGCGTCGGGCAGGAGGTCGAGCGCCTCCGCCCACATCCCCAGAACCTCGTTGGTGCGGCGGACGCCGGTGACCTTGCCCTCGTAGGCTTCCGCCGTGATGTCGGCCATCGCCTCCGCCCAGGCCGGATCGAGCGTGCGCTTGGCCGCCGAGAACAGGCCGTGGAAGACCGGGTCGGCCCACTCGCTGCGCAGGGCGAGCTCGATCCAGAGCCGCGGCGGATGCTCGGCGAAGGCGTGGAGCGGCGCGCGCGCCAGGATCGCCCGCAGCAGGCCGGCTCGGGCACCCCCGCCGCGCCGCTCCCAGTGGTTCGCCTCGATGCCGTCGCGGGCGAGCTCCGGGCTCTCCTCCGGCAGGGTGACGACGAGAGTGTGCGTGGTGCCGCCGAGCAGCCGGCGCTTGCTCTCGACGCTCAGCGCGGCCCGGGCGCGGGCCGCCATGCGCTCGGCGTAGCGCGAGCCGGGAAGCCCCGGCAGCAGGTGCTGCGCGGCCAGCCGCACGCCGCTGGCGCGGTCGTCGAGGCAGGCTTCGAGAAAGGGCTCGTCGGCCGCCGACAGGCCGGTCGCCAGGGCATGAACCAGGGCTTCGCGCGCGTCGGCCTTCTCCTTGCGGAAGACCGGTTCCAGGGCGGCGCGCGCGCCCTCGGGATCGCGGGCGCGGAAGGCGGTGAAGGCGGCGCGCCGCTCGGTCACCGTGCCCTCGGTCCAGTCCGAAGGGTCCGCCGCGGACCCTGCTTCGGCCGGGGCCTCGCCGCAGGCGCGGGCGAGCCAGTCGAGTTCGGCACCCACGACCGCCTGCGCCGTGGCGGGCAGGGTGCCGCGCTGGAGCATCAGGGCCTGGAGCAGCCAAGCGGGCGGGCGCGAGCCCGTTGCGGCGGCGCGTTCGAACCACTCCTCGACGCGGTTGCGCGCGCTCGCGCCCTCGGTGAGGAGGCCGTAGAGCCGCGTCGCGGCGGCGGGCGGGCAGTCCGGCCCGAAGCGGCCGCGCTCCTCCAGCGGCGCCAGCGCCTCCGGCCCGAGTTCCAGGCCGGCGAGGTGGTGGGCACCCTCGGCGGCGAGCCGCGCCAGCAGGGCGGCGCCGGGATCGGCCTCGGCGACGAGGGCGGTCAGCGCCGAGGGCGCCGAGGGTGGGGCGCGCTCGGCCCCGAGCAGCGCGGCGGCGAGCGTCGGCTCCCAACCGTCCGGGGCACGTTCGGTCGCGTCCATCAGGCCACCTGCAGCAGGACGGGCTGCGAATCCTGGGCCGGCATCGCGTAGAGGCGGCCCTCCGCGATCAGGGCGAGGGGGCTCAGGCCGTAGCCGTCGTAGAGGCCGAACAGATCGACCGGGCGGCCCGCCGCCACCGCGAGCAGGCTCGGCAGGCGCGGCTCGGCCCGCAGGGCGAGGCTGCCGGTCGCGTCGCCCGCCGCGAAGGCCGCCGCGCTGCCGGCGGCGAGGCGCCCGAGCCGCACGCGCCCCAGCCGCACCGGCCAGCGCTCGAGCCAGGGCGCGCGCGACAGCGCGTCGGCGAAGGCGTCCCGCGCCGCCGCGACGCTGGCCGCACCGGGCAAGACCGCGCTCGCGGCCGGGCCGGCGCGGCCCTCGCGAAAGACGGCCCGCAGCGGCGGATCGCCGGGCTGGAAGGCGAGCGCGCCGGAAAAATCCTGGCCGGCGGCGGGCGCCGGCGGCAGGGGCGAGCCCGCGGTTCCGTAATCGATGACCTGGGCCAGCGCGCCGCTGGTGCGGCCGACGAGCCAGACCGAGCGGGCCGTCAGCCGGTCGTCCTCCTCGACCGCGTGGGCCAGCACCGCCCAGGTATCGGCGTGGTCCGGCCGGGCCGCCATCTCCTCGGCGGTGACGGGGTAGCCGAGCGCCGCGCGCACGCCCGCCGCCTGTTCGGGCGCCAGCGCATCGAGGCGGCGCGCGGCCCGGAGCAGCAGGGCGAGCCGGCCGAGGCCGAGGCCGAGCGCGGCTTCCGGCCGGGGGGCGCCGGCCTGAGGCGCCGCCGCGATCAGCCCCGGCAGGGCGCGCACCCGGCGGGCGAGGCCCGGCGCCTGCCCGTCCACGAGGCGCCCGGCCATGCGGTCCCAGAAGGCGTAGGGTTCGGTGCGCCCGGCGCCGAGCCCCCGCCGCATCAGGTCGCGAAGCCAGAGGTCGAGTTCGTCGAGAGCCGCCGCGACCCGGTCCTCGCGGGCCTGACGCCGCTTGGCCTGCGCCCGCTCGTCGACGGGCTTGGCGGGTTCCTTCGCCCGGGTCTCGGCCGCGGCGGCGCGGCTCTCGCGCCCCTTCATCCAGGCGGCGGCCCAGTCCGGCGGCTCGCCCTCCGCGATGGGCGCGGCGGCATCGACCAGCATCAGGCCGAGGCCGTGCTTGCAGGGGAACTTGCGGCTCGGGCAGGTGCATTTCGAGGACGGCCCGGCGAGATCCGCGACCGTGCGGTAGGGGCTCGCCCCGCTGCCCTTGATCTCGCCCCAGATCACCGTGCCCGCCCGGCCGAGGCCGGCCCATTTCTGCGGTTTCGCCTGATCCTGCCCGGCCTTGCGGCTCGACGCGTCGGGGGCGAGATCGAGGATCTGGGCAGTCGTCAGGCTCATGCGGCGGGGCGGCTTGAATGTCCGTTCATCGATACAGGCGTGAGATCAGTCTGCATAAATTCAATTGCCCCGCAAGCTTGACGCGCATCGCATAGTCGGCTCAGATGTATTGTTGGATTTCTCCTTAGACCTATTCGACCCTATTTCCTTGCGCCCAACCCGGTGGGACGAATCCGGCCGCGCCGGTGCTTTCCGGCTGTTTCGCTTCTGTCCGGCGGGTCTTGAACCGCGCCGATCCCGTGAGCCGAACCCTCGCCTCAACGCTGCCCGGACGCGGTGCAAGGCCGCCAGCGCCGCTGGTATCCGGCCTCGCCGGGGCGCCCGTAGCACCAGCCGGCGGCAGTGAGCCGCTGATCGAGGGCGTCCCGGCGGGTGCAGGCCTCAAGGGTCCGCGGATCGTCGCCGCGCCCGCCGCGGCAGGCGCTGTTGAGGGCGGCCCAGTCCTCCAGCAGCGAGGGCTCGGCGGCGGCCGGGCCCGACAGAGCGGCGGCCGCGAGGAGGATCAGGCATCGTCTCACGCTGCGCCTCCCGGTCACGACCGGGATGGAGCGGGCGAAAGGCGTCATCGGGCGTCCCCGTTCCGGCGCGGCGCGATCGAGGCGGCGACGCGCTCGGCACGGGCGAGCGCGTCGGGCCGGTCCGCGCCCGTGAGGCCGAGGACCCGGATGTAGCCCGGCCCCTCGAACAGCATGGTCTGCGTCACCGCGACCGGACGGCCCGAGCGCGCATCCGCGCCCGAGCCGCGCAGGCGCAGGACGACCGCCCCCCCGCGGGTCGAGCGCTCCTCGTCCGTGATCGTGAGGTCCTTGACCTCGCGCAGGGTGCCGAGCGCCTTGCGGGCGAAGGCGCTTTCCTGGCCGGCGCCCACGGCGGCCCGGCCCAGGGAGGGCGCGACGATGACCATGGTCTGGCTGCCCTCGGGATCGACGTCCTTGGGGCCGTCGGTGAGCAGCAGGGCATTGCCCATCAGCGTGCGCACCGGGCGGAAGCCCGCCATGTCGCCGACCGTGTAGGGCAGGGCGGCGATCTGGTCGGCGACGCTGCCGGGCGCCCGGAAGGCGACCGTGCGCAGGGCGGCCTCGACGGCGGCCTCCGGCACCTGCTCCGCCGCGCTCTCGGGAACCTGCACGGTGACGAGCCCGGTGCCGGCCCCGCCCCGCACGACCGCGACCCACTTGGCGTAGCTGAGCCCGTTGGCGCCCTGCGTGCCGCGCAGGACGAAGCCCTCGCCGCCGGCCACCGGCAGCGCCTCCGAACCGCCCTTCACCCGGAAGCCGGTCGCGGCCAAGGCCTCGGGCGTGAAGCGGCCGTTGATCTGCGCCCAGGCCTCGGGCGGCATCTCGACGAGGACGATCGAGGCGCCCGAGCGGTGCTCGAAGCCCGCGAACTGTTCGGATGGGGTCATGCCGGGCGGCGGCACGAGGCCGAGGGAGCCGGCGGGCGGGAAGACCGGCTCGGCCGCGTGCGCCAGGCCCGGCGCGGCGGAGGCCAGGAGCGCGCTGGCGAGGCCGGCGAGCAGGGCGCGCAGCCCCGCGCGGCGCGGGACGAAGCGGGCGAGCAGGCCGCGCGGCGGATGAGGGTCGGTCATGGCGGGCTCCTCGTGAGGCAGGCGCGGACGGCCGGTGCCGGCTCAGCGCGTCGCGACGCGGCTGATGACGAAGGTGTTGCCGGAGAACTGGACCTGCCCGGGCGCGCTCATGTGCTCCAGCATCAGGCGCAGGTTGCGGCCGAGGCGGGCGGAATCGGAGCGGGTCTCGTACCAGTACTCGGCGCTCGCCCCGCTCGCGCGAACCGGGCGGTGGTGCTCGTAGCAGCGGAAGGCGGCCATGTACTCCTCGGCGGCCTGGACCTCCTGGGCCGAGAAGCCGTTCAGCTTGACCGAGTAGGCCGTGGGCAGGCCGCCGCAGGCCTCGCCGCCGGGCGCCGCCGCGACCGCGCCGGGGGAGGGCGGCGGAGCGCCGGGAGCGCCGTCGAGGACGGGGCCGGCATCGGCGCCCCGGCGGGGAGCCACGACGCCGTCGAGCTTGGCCGTCAGCGCCGCCGCGACGTCGCCCGCGATCCCCTTCGCCTCGGCGCCGACCCGCTCCAGCAGGCAGTCGCGGTCGCACCCTTGCGGCAGGGGCGGGAGCTGCACGCCCGCGACTTCGAAGGATCCGAGCGACTGGCCGGTGCGCACGTTGAGGAGGCGGCCGGGAATGCGCACCTCCGGCCGCACGATGTCGGAATAGCCCGATTTCGAGGCCGAGGCGTAGATCTGGAACACCGCCACCACGTCGAGCGGCGGGTTCTGGACGGCGCGGGCCACCTCGATCAGCTCCGCGTCCCGGCGGCGCACGCGGTTGGGCCCGGTGAAGCCCATCGCCACGGCGGTCTCGTCGTAGACGTTGTAGCCGCGCAGGTTCATCGTCTCGGCGAGTTCGGCGATCACCCGCTGGAAGATGCGGTTGCCGCGCGGCACCGAATCCTCGTCGGCATCCTCGCCCATCACCACGACGTTGGGCTTGGCCTGGGCGAGGGCGGGAGCGGCGAGGCCGAGGAGGCCGAGCGAGAGAAGGGCCGAGGCGGTAAAGGCGCTGCGGAGGGCCTTGAGACGGGCATAGGACATCGGGAGTCTCCTGAAGGGCAGATCGGCGTTCATTCGGTGCAGGGGAGCGGCGTCGGGGCCGCGTCGAAATCGTCGAGGTCGAGCGCGCGGGCCGAGCGCGGATCGGCGAGCCCGGAGCCGGTGCAGGCCTGCTCCGATGCGGGCAGCACGAAGCGCAGGCCCCCGCTGCGGGCCGGCGCGATCAGGCTGACCTCGACCCGGCGGTTGACCCGCGAGCGGGGCGCGGCCGGGTCCTTCGGCCGGCCGGGTCCCCAGCCGTGGACGCGCAGGCGCTCCGGGGCGATGCCGTAGGTCTCGACGAGGAGCGCCTTCACGGCCCGCGCCCGGGCGAGCGACAGACGGCGGTTGTAGGCGAGGGCCCCGGAGGCGTCGGTATGGCCGGCGATGAGGAAGCCGTGGCCGGCGAGCGCCCGGTCGCGCAGGGCTTCGCCCAGCGGCTCGAGCTGGATGCGCGCCTCCGGCGTCAGGCGGGCGCTGTCGTAGGCGAAGAACACCGTGAGATCGACCGAGCGGGCGGGATCGACCCGCAGGGGCGGGCCGCCATCGCCGGGCGCCACCGCGAGCGGGGCGCCGGGATTGCCGTCGGCGAAGGGGGCGAGCGAGCGGATGATCGCGGTGGCGCTCGGGTTCACCGCCCGCGCCTCGGTCTCGGCCTCCGCCCGCTCCGCCGCCTCGTCCCGGGGCGGGGGCGCCCCCTCCGGCGCGGGCGGCCGGGACCCCGGCACCTCGGTCAGCGGATTGGCCTGCGCGGGCACGGCGAGCGCCAGGACGAGGCCGGCGGCCAGCATCAGGCTCGCGCGGCGCGGGCGGCGCATGGACGCCCCTCGGTTCTGCATGGGCACATCGTGGGTCCGCATCGTTCCCCCCCCCCTCGTCCGTCCCGGGCCTTGCTCCGGCCCCTCACACCCTGATCCGTGGGCGAGCCAGAGCGGCTTTCGCGCTCGGGCGACGAAAATTCTTCGTGGTGCGCTCAGCGCCCGCGCAGGATCGCGTTCATCCGGGCCGGGTCGAGCGGGCCGTCGGCGGCGGGGGCCGGCTGGGCCGCGGTGGACGGCGAAGCGGGCGGCGTGGCAGGCCGCGCGCCCGGGTCGGTGGCGGCGACCGGGCGCCCTTGCGCCGCCGCGATCCGCGACAGGACCGGGCTGCGGCCCAGGATGGCCGAGAGCCGGGTGGCGTTGTTGAAGCTGGTGGTGTCCTTGGGGTCGAGGCCACCCTCCTTGTGGAGGGCGATGCCGGCGACCGAGGCGTCGAACATCAGCGAGCCGGAGGAGCCGCCGAGCGTGTCGCAGCGGTGGCGCAGGTCCGGCCCCTCGGCCTGGTCCTTCAGGGCGAAGCAGCGGAAGCGGCTCATCACCTTCGGGCGCCCGAGGGGGTGGTGGATGACGAGCATCGAGCGGTTGCCGGGCACGGCCTCGCCCGAGAGCCGGGCCGCACCGTAGACCGCCGTCGGGTTTCCGGCCACGCGGGCCAGCGCGTAGTCGAGCCGCGCATCGTGCTCGACGGGCCTGGGGTCGATCTCGAAGCGCCGCGAGCCTTTGCCGTCGAGGGTGAGGTAATCCATCAGGATCGAGGCCTTGACCGGGGTCAGCTCGCCCGATTGCGGCAGGCAATGGTGGTTGGTCAGCACGTAGTCGCCGGGCAGGAGCGTCCCGGTGCAGGAGGCGCCGACGAGCTGACCGCTGCGGGTGTTGCGCAGCACGATGTCGACCCGGCCGATCGGGCGGGCGAGCGCGGCCAGCCCGTCCTTCGGGTCGAGTTCGGCAATGGGCTCGAACGCGCCCTTGTTCTGATCGACATAGGCCGCCGCGTCGCCCGTGGTCTGGCGCAGGGGCAGCTGCGCCCGGCCGTAATCGGCGGGATCGAAGCCGACGCTCTGCGCCCGCGCGGGACCGGCCGCGCCGAGCGCGAGCAGCAGGCAGGCGCCCAGCCGGGCGCGCCTGCGCCGGATCGGACCCATCGTCTTCCTCCCTCTCCCCGGCATCGCGGTCCGGTCGGACGGCGCGGGGGCGGACCGCATTCCCATCATCGTGTCACCGTGTCAGTGCGTGGAGGAGGCGGGAGCCGGGCGTCGGCGCGCCCGCCTCCGGGACTGCTTGGACGGCGTAGACGAGGTTCTGCCGGGCGCCCTCGCGCAGGAAGTAGCCCTGCGCGCCGTCCGCGAGCCGCACCGGGGGCAGGGCGGCGCCCCGCAATTCCGGCCCCACCTCGATCCGCAGACCGGGCGCCTCCGCCCGCACGGCGAGGCCGCACAGCTCCGGCGCGAGCCGGCTCGGGGCGAGCCGCCCCTCGCCCTCGACCGCCACCGGGCGCCGCTCGGGCGGGTCGGCGCCGAAGGCGACGCGGCGGCAGGACGAGCCGGGCGGCGCGCGCAGTTCCTCGACGCGGAGCGTGGCCGGCTTCTCGACCGGAGCGGGGTCGGGACCGTTCGGCGCCGGAGCCGTCGCGGCATTCGCGGCCTGGGGCGGAACCGCCTCCGTCACCGGAGCCTCGACCGGGCCGGCGACGGGGGCCTGCCGGGCGCCGAGGGCGAGGGCTGCCGCGATCCCGGCTGCGGCGAGGGCGCCCGCCGGTAAGGCGAGGCGCCGGACGGAGCGCCGCGGGGCCGCCGGCCGAACCGCTTCCGCCGGGCGCATCCCCGTCTCCAGCGCCGCCAGCGCGGCCATGATGGAGCCGGCCGGCAGGAAGAGCGGCTCGCGGGCACGGCCGAGGGCGCGGATCGCCGCCTCGGCCTGCGCCCGCTCCAGCCCCTCGGGCAGCAGCACCGCGAGGGGCGCGTCCGGCGCCTCGGCCAGCAGGGCGCGGGAGCGCTCGATCTTGTCGAGGAGCGCGTAATCGCCGGGCCGCACCGCGAGGTCGAGATCGACCGCGCCGGTGGCCCAGAGGATCAACCCGGCCTCGGCCGGCTCCGCGGCGAAGCCGGCGCCCCGCGCCGCCAGCCCGTGGGCGAGGCAGACCGGCACCTCCCAGGAGCGGCCGGCATCGAAGGAGCCCGAGAGGCGCAATTCGTGCGGCGGGAGCGGGCCGTCCGTGAGCCGGGCGAGCGGCCCGCCCGCCGCGCAGAGCCGGGCATAGTCGGCCGACCAGGGCAGGGGGCGGTAATCGCCGTCGGCGAAGGCGGCCGGCGCCGGCAGGCCCGGCCGGGCCTTGAGGGCGCGCAGGTGGAGCGGGCCGCGGGTCGTCGGGATCACGACGAGGATGGCGGGTCCGCTCATGCGGCGGCAGGCCCGCAGCGACGCGCGCACCCGATGGCTGTCATCCGAGGGGTGGGACCGGGCCGGACGCTCACAGCAGGAACACCGTGCAGGCCGGGTCGCGCAGCATCCGGCCGAGCAAGGCGACCTCCGGCACGGCCGGATCGAGGGCGAGCAGGATCGCGCCCTCCACCAGTTCGCCGAGGTCGAGCCGCACCGCCGCGTCGCCGAGCCACGCCTCGATCGTGCGGGGCATCGGCGCTTCCGCCCCGCGCAGGATCAGGAGCGGGGGCGCGCCGTCCTCACCCTCCAGGATCTCCAGCTCGAACGGGCCGACCCGGCGCCGCAGGAGGGCGCCGTCGGAGGCGGCGGCAGCGAGCGGCGCGTGGGCGAGCGCCTGGGCGCCGAGCAGGGTCCGGTAGCGCCGGGCGGTGTCGGGATCGCTGCGGATCGCCCGCTCCAAGGCGAGGTCGACCGGCTGCCCCGGCGCCCGGATGGCGTGCGCCCAGAGCGCGGCGTGGCTCGGCCGGACGGCCGGGCCCTTCGCCCGCACCAGGGCGCGGGCCGCGTGGAGTTCGGCGAGAAGCCGGGCCTCGTCGCTCACGCCGCCGCCTCCCCCGCATAGGCCGCGGTCAAGGCCTCGGCGAAGACCGCCCGGTCGGCCGCGAAGGCCGCCTCCAGCGGGCGCTGCCGGTCGAGCGCGGCGAGCGCCCGCTCCAGCCGCCCGGCTTCTTCCGCGAGGCGCAGCAGGGCGGATTCGGCGGCGGCGAAACCCGCGGCGAGGGCCGCGCGGTCCTCGAAGCCGGCACGGCGCACCCGGCGCAGATCCGCCTCGGCCGCCTCCAGGGCGGCCTGGGTCTGAGGGGAGAGCCCGTCGCGCTCGGCGATGGCGAGCGCCGCGGCGATGCGCAGCATCCGGGCGAGATGCGCCGCGAGCGCTCCGGCGCGGGCCTGCAGGTCCGCATAGCTCTCGGCCTCCGTGCAGGCGGCGCGCTCGGCGAGGTCGGCCCCGCCGCCGCCCCGGCGCAGGCGGTTGGCGATGCCCGATTGCACGCGCCCGAAGCTCGCCGCCCGCAGGGTCGTCAGCGGGCGGGTGCGGTGGAACGGCTCCAGGCGCAGGAAGTCGGCCAGATCCTCGCGCTCGGCCCCGGTGAGGATCTTGGGGCCGTCCGGCCACGCGGCGAGCAGGGCGGCCAGGGCCTCGGCGGGCTCGGCGGCGGTGAGGTCGGCCAGGCTCGCGTCGAGGCGCTCCTCCCAGCCGTCGGAGGCGGAGAGCGAGGCGGCCGAGGACAGGCCCTCCAAGCCGTCGAGCAGGTGGGCGCCGGCCTCGAAGGTCACGAAATGCTCGGCCACGGTGCGGAAGCCCGGCCGCTCGCCCCCGCGCATCTCCTCGCGCCAGAAGGCGAGGATGTCGTCGTCGCCGAAGGCGCGGCGCCCGGCCAGGAAGACGAGGATGGCGCGGAAGCGCCGCTCCAGGGGCGCGAGCGGCAGGTGGGCGTTGCGGTAGGCCGCGCTTTGCCGGGCGAGGCGCTTGGCCAGGAAGGCGGCGCCCTCCGCGTCGGGCGCGGCGGCCAGCTCGTCGAGCCAGCCGGTGACGGTCGCGAATTGCGCCAGATCCTCCGCCGTCAGCACGAATTCGGCCAGCGCCAGGAGCCGGGCGAGGCCGGACCAGCCGGTGCGCCAGCCCCCGTCGAGCACGAGGCCGCGGGCGTCGGTGGCCGCATTCCCGGCAAAGCGCGCCTCGACCGCGGCGGGCGTGGCGAGGCCCGGATCGAGGGCGAGGGAGACGAGGGCGCGCCCGTCCCGGGCGCCGCCGGCCCGCGCCAGGGCGGCCAGCGCGTGGGCAAGGTCCCAGAGCGGCTTGTCGCGGTTGGGGCGCACGGCCCCGGTCACGACGCGGGCGAGCCAGGCGCGGTCGGCCCGGGAGAGGTCGCGGCCCTCGCCCACACCCGCAAGGTCGGCCGCGCAGCGCTCGTCATATCCGCCGGTCATGCGCCTCCCGGTGCCGGGGCTGCGCGCAACCCCTTGTGATTCCTCGATTCGCCGTATGGTTATCCCGAGCCCGGCCATCCGTCACCCTCCGGCGGCGCCCGGAAGGCGCGGCACGCTTCGTCCTGGGCCGGCCAGAGCCCGATCCGCGTAGGGCCTCAGACGAGCAGGAAGACGAGGAGCGCGGCCACGATGAGGAAGGCGCTCCAGGCCAGGACCGGGCGCCGCCCGCCCGAGAGGACGCGCAGGATCATGAAGATCAGCAGTTGCGCGATCACGAGGAGCCGCAGCAGCCGCAGGAATGTGCCGGCCGCGTGCCGGACCGTGCGGTCCCCGGGCACGAAGCGCGCCTCCTCGCTCGCGGCCCCCAGGGCGGCGAGCGCCACCGTCAGGATCGCCACGAGGACGAGCCGCCCGCCGATGGCGACCCGCTCGCCGGCGGCCCGGCGGCGCCACAGGGCGGCGATCTCGACGGCGTAGAAGCTCAGCACCGGCGTCGCGAACGCCGCCGCGACGGCCAGGGCTCGCATCGGCGCCGGCCGCCCGGCGAGGCCGGGGCCGCGGGCGAGACGGACGATCCAGAGGAGATGCGCGACGAGCACGCCCGCGAGCACGACGAGGGCGAAGAGGAGGAGCCAGAGCGTGACGGCCAGCGCCGGACCGTTGACGAACATGCCTGAAGCGATCCTCTCCCCCGAGCCCGGGACGGCAGCCGGACATCAGCGCGGGAGGATGTCGGCCTCGCGGGCGATCCGGACCATCGCCTCCTGCATCTTCCCGTCGTCCACGTCGCCCGTCAGTTCGTAGAGGGCGTCGTCGAAGGCCTTGTCCTGGCGGGCCATGAAGGCGCGGCGCGCGTTCAGATCCCGCGGGAAGGGGCTCGGGAACGTCGCGATGCCGCGCCGCAAAGCCGCGGCGTGGCCGGGCAGGTCCATCGCGTCCAGGGCGTCGGCGACGTCGGGGGCGAGGCCGCCGGAGGAGTTGAAGAAGAACTGGTGCACCGAGCCGTTCAGCATCTCCGCCTGGAAGATCTCGGTGACGATGATCCGCCCGTGCGCCGTCGGCAGGGCGGCGAGGCGGGCGGCCACGGCCGGCGGCGTTCCGTAATGGTCGAGGCATTGCCACAGGCCGCCGGTGAGGAAGTGCAGGCGGTCGTCCGCGTCGGTCCCGGCCCGAAGGGTCTCGTAGGATGGCGCGAGATCGGGGGAGCGCTCGACGCGCCGCACGGCCTCGTCCAGCGGGCGCGGCAACGCCCGGAAGCGCTCGGCGAGGCGGTCGAGGGCGGCATTGAGCGCCGCGTCGCGGATCTCGCCCCCGCCGTCGCTCCAGCGGGCGTAGCGCTCGGCCTGGGTGCCGTAGCGGGGGCCGAACAGCGCCGCCCCCTCGCGCACCAGGGCCGCGTGCTCGGCGAGCCCCGCGCCGTCCAGGGTCTCCAGCACGTCGTCGAGGAAGACGCCCTCCGGCAGGACGAAGAAGCGCTTGAGGCCGGCCCCTTGCGCGGTCCAGTGGTCGAAGGCGGCGAGCATCAGCACCGGCCGCTCGCCGGGTCGGAAGCCCGCGAGCCCCCGCTCCAGGGCGGCCCTGAGCTTCGCCGCCCCCGCCGCATCGAGGCTGTCACGGTCGAGGCCCGGATCGCCCCCTGCCGGATCGGGGAAGTACACGTCAGGCTGGCGCAAGGGGAGCGCGCGGCTCTCCACCACCCTCGTCAGGGGATAATGGCGCAGGCGCTCGAGGTCGCAGGACGCCGTCGGCGTCGGCGCGCAGGCACCGGGCAGCGCGAGGCCGGCCCCCGCCAGCGCGACGAACGCCGCCCCGACGGCGCGGGGGCGCCAGCAGAGGAGGGACCGCCTCACCGCACCACGATCCGCGCGCTCGCCTCGGTCACGCCCGGCGTCGCCCGGATCTTTTCCAAGAGGTCGAGCACGTCCGGCGGCTGCAGCAACGCGGCGTCTGCCCCCGTCCCCGGCGCCGCCGCGCGCCAGCGGGCCTCCAGCTCCGGCGGCAGGCCGCCCTCGACGCCGAAGCAGGCGAACAGGTTCTCGAAGGGCTCGGCGGCGACGATCTCCTCCAGGCCGTAGCCGCGGGGATAGCGCCGGGTGTCGCCGGGCCCGAGCGGCGCCTCCGAGACCGCGTTGCCGCGCACGGGCAGGGCGACGAAGGCGGTCTCGTCCGGGGCCACCACCCAGCAATAGAGGTTCTGGCGCGCCTTCGACTCGATGCGCATCTCCAGGCGCTGGCCGCGGGCGAAGGGCGCGGCGACCGCCGAGACCGCGAGCCGCCCCCCGTCCGTGCGGGCGCTGGCGGCGAGGTGATCGAGGAAGGGGCGCGGGGTGGGGTCGCAGCCCAGGCCCTCGGTGCCGATGCGGCGGCGCCCCGTGGGGGCGAGCACGGCGCCCTCGCGCCCGAACTCCAGCTCCAGATAGGAGGCGCCGTCCCGCTCCGTGCGGAAGCGCCCGCTCGCCGTCAGGACGCCCTCGGCGCTTCCCTGGCAGGCGGTGCCGGGCGGGCGGCGGCGCACGTCGAGGCGGGCGCCCTTGAGGATGCGGTTGGCCGAGCGGGCCTCGGCATCGAGCGCGATGACGAGGCGGTCGGTGAGAGCACCCGCGCAGCTCGAATGGCCGCCCTCGGCCACGAAGGGGCAGACCTCGATCGCCCGCGCGTTCGGCGCGGCCTGCCCGAGCGCCCGCACCGCGCCCTCCATCACCGCGTCGACGTCGGAGACGCCGGCCCCGACGCGGATCGGCACGATCAGGGGCTCGCTCGTCGCCTTGCAGGCGGCCGACTTGGTGATCGCCTGGAGGCGCAGGGCGGCGGTCTCGCCGGCCCGCCGCGGCTCCACGAGGAAGACGCTGGCATCGCCCGCGAAGGCCTGCCGGATCTGCGCCTCGGCCTCGGCTCCCGAAAGCCCGGTCGTGCCCTCGCGCAGGGCCTTGATCCGCACCACGTCGGCGGCGGCCGCGAGCCGCACGCGGCCGCTCGCCTGGAGCCGGCTCTCGACCGCGAGGCGCACCTCCTCGGCCTGCTCGCGCGAGAGCGCGGTCTGGCCCGGCTCGACGCCGACCACCGCCAGGGTCAGGTCGGGCCGCCCGGCGCAGGCCGCCACGGCGTCGAGGAAGGGGGTGAGCGCGGCGGTAGCGGGATCGGCGCGGGCGGGCGCGGACAGGCTCAGGAGCGCGGCGAAGAGGATCGGGAGCCAGCCGCCTCTGCGTGCGTTCCCTCCCCCCTCTGCGGGGGAGGGTGGCGCCCGAAGGGCGACGGGAGAGGGGAGCGGCGCGAACGAAAAGGGCGAAGCCGACGGGACGGCCGCAGCCCTATCCTGCCCCGCCGCTCCCCTCTCCCGACCCTCGCCGACGCGAGGGCCACCCTCCCCCGCAGAGGGGGGAGGGAGTATGGCCCGGACCCCTCTCATTCGGTCTCGTTCGCCCGAGCGTACTGGTCCAGCGCCCGCACGAAGACCGGGTTGAAGCGCCCGTCCAGCGCCCCCGAGTAATAGTCCGCCTCCTTCACCGCGCGCTGGACGCTGCGGATCGTCTCCGGCTTCAGCTTCTGCGCCGCCGTGTCGGTGGCCGAGACGGAAGCCGCGCCGAGTTCGCCCTTCTTCAGGGCCCGCAGCACCATGTCGGCGGAGCGCACGCCCGGGAAGAAGCGGCCGAAGCCGTTGTCGATCAGCGTGGCCATCGTCGCCATCGCCACGGGATCGCCCTTGTCGGCCGCGCGCCGGAACAGATCGAAGCCCTGGCGCAGGTCCTTCGGGAAGCCGTAGGCGCCGGTGGCGTAGTGGGGCACCAGCTTCGAAATCGAGGGCACGTCGCCGCCCTCGGCCGCGCGCTTGTAGAGCGCCACCGCCTGCGCCTCGTTCTTGGGGATGCCGTTGCCGTATTCGAGCATCCGGGCGGCGTTGGCGAGCGCCACCACGTTGCCGCCCTCGCCCGCCTGCCGGTAGAGCCGGAAGGCTTCCGCTTGCGCGCGCTTCACGCCCTGGCCGTTCTCGTAGAGCGTGGCGAGGTTGTTCATGGCCGAGACGCTGCCCGCCTTGGCCGCCCGGTCGTAGGCGGAGAACGCCTCCTTGGAGCGGTCGGCCCGGTCGTAGGCCCGGCCGAGCTGGTAGGCGAGGCGGCGCAGCTGCGGATAGGCGGCGGAGGCCCCGCGGCAGGCCTCGATCGCGGCCGACGCCTCGATCCGCCCGAGCTTGACCCCGCTCACGCCGTTGGGGCGGTCGGGATCGTCGGTGCCCGCGGCAAGCTCATCGCAGCGCTTCACCCGCGGGTCGGTGCTCGGGTTCGCGCCGCCGAGATAGCCTTCCGCGATCGAGCGGTAGGCGCAGACCTCGCCGCAGGAATCGAGATAGGCCTGATACTGCCGCTGCGCCCCGAACCGCGTCCAGTTCTCCTGGTCGATCGCCGCCGCGTCGCGCTTGCGGCCGGCGAGCAGCCGGTCCATCGCCTGGGGGCGGTAGGCACAGGTTTCGCCGCAGGCGCCGACATAGGCCTCGAAGGCCTCGCGGGTGCCGAGACTTTCCGCGCGGCGCCACGCCGCCTCGTCGCGGATCGCGGCGACGCCGCCGGACACCGCCGCCACGGGCAGCGAGGCCTTGAGCACGATCGGCGCGTCGTCGATCTCCGGCACCTGCTCGCGGCCCGAGGCGCGCCGCGCCGCCTCCTCGACCTCGCGGGCGAGGTAGCGCTTCAGCTCCGGCCACTCGACAAGTCCGTCGCCGCCGCTCGGCCCCTCCTTGGCATCGGCCAGCCCCGAGACGCCCATGAGGAAGCGGCTGGTGAGGAGGCCGAGCCGGTTCGGCTCGTCCCAGTTCGCGGGGCTGGCGCCGGAGGTGGCGACCAGCCGCACGATCCCGCTCTGCGCCTTCGGCCGGGCCGGCGCGAAGCCGGGTGCCGAGACCGCGAGCAGGCTCTCGCCCTTGCGGCCGGTCTCACCGGTGAAGCAGGCATCGACCATGACCACGAGCTGGCGCTCCGCGCCGATCTTGCGCTTCACGAGGTCGAGGTTGCGGTAGAGCGTCTCCAGGCTGTAGCCGCTCTCGCCCTGGTTCGGGTTGCCGTCCTCGGGCAGCAGGAAGGGCTGCTTGGTGGCCAGATCCGGCACGCCGTGGCCGGAATAGTAGACGAAGACGTTGGAGCGGCCCTCGCGCACGTTGCGCCAGAGCCGGCCCGATTGCGGGTTGCGCTCGGTGCCGAAGACTTGGTTGAATTCGTTGAGCGTCGCGTCCTTCAGGACGAAGACGTTGCTCTCGCGGTAGCCGAGGCGCTCGATGAGATACGCACGGATCGCGTCGGCGTCGTTGTGCGCGAAATCGACCGGGACCGTCTGCTTGTAGCTGCGGTTGCCGATCACCACCGCGACCGAGTCGGCGTTGTCGGCGAAAGGGGCCGGATCGGGGGCCGCCCGCGCCGGCAGGGCGAGGCAGAGCATCGTCAGAAGCGCCGCCGCGGCCGATCGGATGGCCCGGATGGATGCCTGTCTCGCCACACTCGTCTCCCCGTCTGTGTTCGGGATTTCTGTCCTCGATCGGAGCGCTCACCCGGCGCCGTCCCTGCCCGGGGCAGGGTTAGCCCGGCGAGGATTGGGAAACAATGTCGCCCCCGGGGCCCGACGGGCGGCTCGATCGCGGCCAACCGCGGAACGCGCCGAGCGCATCGGCTGCGCGCCCGACCTGGGTCGAATCCGGCCTTCAGCATCCCGCGATCACCGCGAAGATCAAGCCGAGGGCGGCCAGATGGAGGGGCGAGAGCGCGGCCAGCAGCATCGCGCTCTCCCCTACGGCAGGTAGAGGCCGCGCCCGCAGCGGCGGACGCGTCGGGCCTCGACATAGCCGGTGTAGCGGTTGAACACCTCGACGGTGCGGTAGAGGCAGTACCGGCCCGAGTTGCGGCCGTTGTAGTAGACGCCGCCGTTGTCGAGATCGACGCCGAGGAACTCCTGGTTGCCCCGGCTGGCCGGCTCCCCGGCCGCTTCCTGCGAGAGGGCCGGCGCCGCCGCGAGGACCAGACCGACGAAGGCGAGGATCGAAACCGTTCTCATGGTGCATCTCCCTGACGAGGCGGCATCGGCCGCCCTCGCCTGGGCCATGGACCGGCCAGACCGGTTTTCGCGGGGGGCGCTTTCGCGGAAGCGATTTTTCTCGCGCGGACCGGTCCGGCGATCTCCGGCGGGAGGATCCGCTCAGGCCCGCGACGCGCGCAGGCTCATCCGCCGGACGCCCGCCCAGGTCAGGATCGCCGTGGCCGTGAGGAAGGGCAGGGCGACGATCAGGCTCGCAACCGCCTCGTTGCCGATCAGCACCGCCAGGGCATCCCGCAACGCGATCAGCAGCAGGGCCAGCGTGACGAGGACGAGCAGGAGCGCGCCGCCGAACAGCAGGACCAGCGCCGCGAGCGCGCGCAGATTGCCGCGGATCTCGATGCGCGCCAGCCGAAGCATCCGGCCGAGATGGGCAGCACTCTCCCGGACGGCGACGAGGATCAGGACGGCGGTCGTGCGCGGGTCTTCGTCCGGTCGGACCTTCCGGTCGCTGCGCTCGCTCACAGGCGCTTCCTCGGCCGCATCCCACCCCCCTCGCGCTCCCGGGGAGCGCCGCTCAGTTCATGCTCCGCCATAGCAGAACGATGATCGCAAATCCGAAGAGGTTGTAGCCCAGTGCCCACAGGAGAACGATCTGCAGGGCCCGCTTGGAGGAGGAAGGCTGGGGGCCGGGCGGCTTGGCGACGGCCGGCCTCTCCGCCACGCGTTCGGGCGGCCGGCGGACCGGCTGCCGCGGTCCCGGCTCGGCGAGGAACCGGGTCAGGCATTCGGGCAGGGGGCGTTGAGGCGAGACATCGTCGGCCATGGCTTCAACCTGAGCGATGTCCTGCGGGGGCGCAACGCCCGAGATCGGCGCTTGCGCGGGACCGATGCCCTGAACGATATTTCAGGGCGCGAGGTTGAAGAGAAAAATACTTCCGAGGAGGCACCGATGCCCCGAGAGTGCTGGCTGTACGACACCTTCCAGGGCGAGTTCCGGATCGAGCCGACCTCTCTGGCCGGCCGGCCCTGCTACGCCGTGCTCTGGGACAACGAATTGCTCGGCTGCTTCGAGAGCCCGGAGATCGCGGCCACGCATCTGGCCTACGGCCAGATGCGCCGACCGAGCTGCGGCCTCGATCTCAGCCGCCTCGGCCTGCCGCCGGCGCTGGCCGCCTGGGTCTACGTGCCGCCCTGCCACGCCTCCTATGACCGTCAGGTCGGTCCCGAGGCGGCCCGGTATCCGCTCGGCCGCTAGAGCATCGTCCCGAAAGGTGGCCGCCGGCTTTCGGAAAAAGACGATGCGAAACAAGAGGCTGGAACATCGTGCCGGATACGGTATCCGGCACGATGGTCTAGAGCGCATTCCGACGAAGCGGACACCGGTTCGTCGAAAGAAAGCGCGGCACAACAAAGACTGAGAGCTGCGCCCCGCCCCAACGTGGTCGGGCGCAGCGCTCGCGCGCGTCCCGGTGGGGCCGAGCCCGCTCAGCCCTCCGCCTTGTCGCCCTGCCCCTCCTTCGCACCGCCCCGCGGATCGGTGCTGTCCTCGCCCGAGACCGTGCCGGAGCTATGGCCCTGCGGGGTCAGGCGCGGACGATCCGGCGCCTCGACCTCGTCCGGCTTGCCGCTCTCGTTCCGCTTCGACGGATCGCTCATGATGCACCTCCGCCGGGCCAACCGGGCGGAGGGCGGAAGGGTTCATGAAGGGTTGATGAGGCGCCGCGCCCGGAGGCAGAGAGCCGCAGGCGCTGGGCGGCCGGTCTCGGGCCGTGTTCCCCGGGTCGCCATCCCGGGCGGGCGCGTCCGAAACCGGGCATGAGGGCCGACCGGGCGTGGGGGCCGGAGCGTGCCGGCCCAGGACCTGTCGTCGTCGGTGCGGGCGGAGGGCCACGACACCCGCAAAAACACGCCGCGAACCGGCGCGCCGCTTAACGTTCTGGTTGTCTCGCTCCGACAATCACGGCAGGAACCGGTCCGGCGGCGCGCGAACGCCAAGCTCCGGCAGCCGCGCCCTCTTCCACCTGTGAGGCCTCCTCCCGTGACGCCGACTGGCCAGACCGTCTGCCTGTGCATGATCGTCAAGAACGAGGCGCACGTCATCCGGCGCTGTCTCGCCTCGGTCCGGCCGATCATCGACCGCTGGATCGTCGTCGACACCGGCTCGTCCGATGGGACGCAGGAGCGCGTGCGCGCGGCGATGGCCGGACTGCCCGGCGCGGTGATCGAGCGGCCCTGGCGCGACTTCGCCCATAACCGCTCCGAAGCCCTGGCGCTGGCGCGGGGCCACGGCGACTACACGCTCATCATCGACGCCGACGACGAACTGGTCCTCGCCCCCGGCGACGCGCTTCCCGCGCTCTGGGCCGATTCCTACACGATCGACATCACCTATGCCGGCACGGCCTATCGCCGGCCGCAGCTGATCCGCAGCGCGCTCCCCTGGCGCTATCGCGGCGTCCTGCACGAGTTCCTCGACTGCCCGGAGGCGGTGACGCAGGACCATCTGCCGATCCTGATGCGCATCCACCACGAGGGCGCGCGCAGCACCGATCCGACGACCTATGCCAGGGACGCCGCCGTGCTGGAGCGGGCGCTGCGCACGGAAACCGATCCGCTCCTCGTGGCGCGCTACACCTTCTATCTCGGGCAGAGCTACCGCGATTGCGGACAGTTCGCCGAGGCGCTGGAGGCCTATCTGCGCCGGGCCGAACTCGGGCACTGGGTCGAGGAGGTCTATGTCAGCCTGCTCCAGGCCGGGCGGATGATGGAGCGGCTGGGCCGCCCCCCCGACCTCATCCTCGCGACCTATGCCCGGGCCAGCGCGGCCGTGCCGGGGCGGGCCGAGGCCGCCCACGCCGCCAGCCGCCTCTGCCGCGCCCTGCTCCGCTACGCCCAGGGACGGTCCGTCGCCGAGCCGGCACTCGGCCTGCCGGCACCGGCGGACGGGCTCTTCGTCGAGAGCTGGATCTACGCCTACGGCCTCTACGACGAGTTCGCGGTCAACGCCTATTGGTGCGGGCGCTACCGCGAATGCCTCGACGCCTGCCTGCGCGCCCTGCAAGGCGGAGGGGTGCCGGAGGCCGAGCACCGCCGCTTCCTGGCCAACATGCGCTTTGCTCTCGACAGATTGCCGCCGGCCCCGTGACCGTGACGGGCGCGGCCCTCAGCGGCGGCGCTCCCGCGCGGCGAGGGCGTGCACGAGAGGCACGCGCAGATCCGCCGCCGCCCAGGGCGTGCGCGCCTCGGGCGGCGGACCCGCCATCCTGGATCGCCGGTAGCGCCCCGCATCGAAATGCGGCGACGGGTCGAGGTCGCGCGCCGCCCCGAAGCGCAGGTGGTGCGCGAAGGGATCGCGGTTCGGGCCGATCTCGGCCCCGTAGCGGTCGAGGTAGAAGGCGAGATCGAAATCCGGGTTCGGCGCGACGCGCTGGCTGCGCCGATGGGCGAGGTAATGGGCCAGCGCGCAGGCCCGGCGCGGCAATCCGTAGGTCCGCGCGTACCAGTGCGGGTCGAAGTAGCAGACCGGGCGGCAGCCGGCCCGCTCGCCGGCCGTGAGGTAATGCACGAGTGGGTTGCGGTCGGTGCCTTCGAGATAGCGCTCGCGATACCAGAGCGGATCGAAGTAGAGGTTGGGCCGCCGGCCCTCGCGCCAGCCGAAGCGGCAGAAATGCTCGATCGGCTCCGCCGCCTCCCGCATCACGTCGGGGGCTTCGAAGAGGTAGAGCGACTCGTCGAACAGCCCGGAGCCGGCGATCAGGCGCCGCTCCCTGAGCAGCCGGACCTGCGCGGCCCAGGCACGGGCCGCCGCTCTCCACCGACGAAGCCGCAGGACCATCACATCCGTCTGGGCTGAGGCCGCACGGGGTTGTGCGCGGCGGGGGACGGCCCCCGGGCCGGGATGCGGGCGAGCCCGGCAGCGAAGCGCGCCTCGCCCGCGGGGTGCGGCGCGGCGCCGGGAAAATCCGGCGCCGCGCGGTCTGGTCAGGCGACGCGGCGCCCGAAGCCGAGGCGTGCCCGCCAGCCGGTGCCCGCCGGCTGCTCCGCCACCCGTTCCGTAGCCCCGGCCTGCGCCAGCCGGTCGAGGCGCGCCCGCACCGCCTTCAGCTTGGCCCCGGCGATCACGTAGGGCGCGCAGCCCCCCTCATGCGCCATCGCCGCGAAGGTCGGGTGCAGGATCAGCGGCGCCCCGCCGTTCTCGAAGAAGCCGCGGTTGTCCACGTCGAGATAGCTTTCCGTGGGCAGCCCCTCGGCGAGCAGGAGCGCGTGCTGCGCCAGCTCGACGTGCAGGTACTCGACCGACGGGACCGCCACGCGCGTGATCGTGCGGTCGTTGACGAGGCAGATCGCGGGGATGAGGCTGCCGTCGCAGTAGAGGCCATGGCCGGGGGAGACGACGAGGTCGCGCCGCGGCAGGCCCCCGCCGAAGGCCCCGGCGGCGATCCGCACCGGGTGGGCGCTCGCCGGCTGCGGATGCGTCCGCAGGTCGAGGCGGCGGCGGCCGATCCAGCGCACGATGGCGACGGCGCCGTCGGCGAGGCGCACGGCGTCGCCGGGCCGCAGGGTCTCGATCGCCGCCTCGCCCTCGGGCGTCGCGATGCGGGTGCCGGGCGTGAAGCAGATGACCGGACCCGTGGGTCCCTCCGGACCGGTCGCCCCCGTGGGGCCGGTGGCACCCGTCGCGCCTGTATCGCCCGTGGCTCCGGTTGGGCCCGTCGCTCCGGTTGAACCGACGGCGCCCGTGGCACCCGTCGGACCGGCCGAGCCGGTGGCACCCGTGGCGCCGGTCGCACCCGTCCCCGTGGCGCCCGTCGAGCCCGTTGCTCCGGTGGCGCCCTGGATACCCGTGGCACCGGTCGCACCCGTCGGACCGACCGAACCCGTCGCGCCCGTATCACCGGTCGCACCCGTGGGCCCCGTAGCACCGGTCGGACCGACCGAACCCGTTGCGCCCGTGGCACCGGTCGCACCCGTGGCACCCGCCCCCGTGGCGCCCGTCGAACCCGTTGCTCCGGTGGCGCCCTGGATACCCGTGGCACCGGTCGCACCCGTAGCACCCGCTCCCGTGGCGCCCGTCGAACCCGTCGCGCCCGTTGCTCCGGTGGCGCCCTGGATACCCGTGGCACCGGTCGCGCCCGTGGCACCGGTCACACCCGTTGCGCCCACTCCTGTCGCACCCGTGGCGCCCGTGGCACCGGTCGCGCCTTGGATACCCGTAGCTCCGGTCGCGCCCGTGGCACCCGCCCCCGTGGCGCCGGTCGGACCGACCGAACCCGTCGCGCCCGTGGCACCGGTCACACCCGTCGCTCCGGTCGCGCCCACTCCTGTCGCACCCGTGGCGCCCGTCGCTCCGGCGGCGCCTTGGATACCCGTGGCACCGGTCGCGCCCTGAATACCTGTGGCGCCCGTGGCACCGGTCGCCCCCTGAACACCCGTGGCACCCGTGGCACCGGCCACACCCTGAAGACCTGTGGCGCCCGTGGCACCGGTCGCGCCCTGAATACCCGTGGCGCCGGTGGCACCGGTCGCACCCTGAATACCCGTGGCGCCGGTGGCACCGGTCGCGCCCACTCCCGTAGCACCGGTCACGCCCGTGGCACCGGTCGCGCCCGTGGCTCCGGTTGCGCCTGTGGCTCCCACTCCTGTGGCACCGGTCGCTCCCGTCACGCCCGTGGCTCCGGTTGCACCCGTCGCTCCGGTCGCACCCGTCGGCCCGGTGGCGCCGGTCGGCGTCACGGTGATCGCGCCATACTCGATTTTGTAGAAGGGATTGGTGGAGTTGTTGGGGCCGCCCAGTGCAGTCGTCCCCTGGGACAACGTAGCAAACCCCGCCGTAGACCCGTCTTGCCCCTGAATCGAGTAGTCACCGGAGCGGGAAGAAAAGCTGGCAGTCGTCAGCAACTGTTGTGCGTTGTTAGACACGACGTAGGCGACAATTCCCGTTCCGGCGCTCGGATCGTAGGTGCCGACCGGCAGGGAGGCCGTGTACGAGAAGATGTTGATCGTTGTCTCGTTACCGCCTGCCGTGGAGGTTCCGACCGGAAACTGCGAGAGCGTCGACCCCAGATAGACCCCAAGATCGGTCGCAGTGGAATTTCTGTAGAACAGGACGGTCGAAGCCGCAAAGGTACTGGTGTCGGCCGCATTCTGGGCACTGATAAACGACCCTTTGATATTGATGATGCCGCTTGCCATCCAAGTCCAGCCCCTGCTTCCGCCGTTGACCGAATAGACATCAGTCTTATCGCTACGTCAGATCGCACAGGTGCCATCTTCCGAAGCGGATGATTAGCACGTTATCAGACCGCACCGGTGATTGAAATCGAGGCGGGAAACGATCCGCTGATTGTGGCTCTCTCGCAACATCGAGTTGTGGCCACGGGCCGGCTTCGCGCGGCGCGGCGGCAACGCGGAAGCCCCCTGGGATCGATCCGGCGGCCGAACGCCCGCCCGGCACTGATGCCGAAGGCGTCGGCGGGTCGCCATCGCCCCTCAGGCACCGTGCCCCGCCTCGATCCAGGCCGTCAGGCCCGCCCGCGGGCGGCATCGAGAGCCTCGAGGATCGGCCCGAGGATCGCTTCGGCGCCCGCGATCAGGGGGGCGCCCTCGCTCCGCTTTTTCGCGCGGTCGTCGCGGTAGGCGAGGGCGGGCCGCTTGGCGTTCCGCGCGGCCGCCGCCCGCATCAGCCCGGCCTCTTCCGCATCGGGAGCCATGCCGAAATGGGCGGTCATCCGCGTCAGCAAGGCCTCGGGCAGGTCGTCGTGGCGCAGAAAGAGGCCGCGATCCCGGCGCGGATGGGCCAGGGCGAAGCGGCCGAACGCCGCGAGGCAGCGGGCGCGGTAGCCGGCACGCGGCAGCGTGAAGAGGTCGGCGGGGTCGAGGCCGAGCGCTTCGGGCGGGATCGCGCCGCGCATGAACGCGTCGCCGGGCTGCCGGGCGAAGGAAGCGAGGATCTCCGCCGGGTCGCGGTAGAGGAACAGCCAGGGCACGTCGGGAAAGGCGCGCAGGATGCGGTCGAGGGAGAACAGGTCGGCGGCCGAGAACTTGACGAAGAGCCGCGCCTGCCCCGCGTGACACGGCTGCCCGTAGGCGTTGACGAGGCCGGCGAACCAGGCCGCGCACGACTCCGCGCCCGCGGGACCGTGGCGGTCGGCCTGCAGGGCGGCCTGCAGCGGGGCGGCCTCGGAGATCACGATGTTGCGCGGCGAGGCGGCGAGGATCTGGGCCGCGAGCGTCGAGCCGCAGCGCGTCATGTGGAAGATGAAGCCGTCCGGCCGCAGGCCCGGGGGAAGGCGCGCCAGGATGCCGGCCTCCGTCCGGCGCTGGAACGCCATGTTGAAGGGCCGCGTCATCGCCAGCGCCACGCTCTCGTAGAAGAACGGCTCGGTCAGCCGGCGCTCGCCGAGGCGGCACCAGTCCACGACCATCCGCCCCTCGCACCACCCTGCGCGGAACGGCGTCCAGCCGGCCAGGGTCAGAGGATCGGGAGCCAGGGCGTCAGCCACGTCGTCTGTCCCGCGCGCAGGCGCGCCGCCACCTCGGCCGTCGTGAGGGCGTGGCCCCGCGCCCGCGCCAGCGCGGCGGCCTCCGCGCAGAACGCGTCGATGTCGGCCAGCGGCAGAAGGCGGTCCTGCAGGGCCGGATCGGCGAAGACCTCCCGGCGGAAGGCCTCGAACGGGTCGGCCTCCTCCGCTCCGCTCATGCCTGCGCCCGCGCGATCGGGGCTCATGCCTGCGCCCGCCCGAACAGGTCGGCGAGCCACGGATTCACGCCCGCGTCGATGACGAGGTGGATGCGCGCCGCCGCGCCGCGGTTGGCGACGGCGTGCGGATCGGACAGCCGCAGATACCAGGCGCTGCCGGGCTCCATCGTCACCGGCCGGCCGTTGAGGCGGAACTCGACCTCGGGATTGGTGACGACGGGCACGTGGATGCGCACGCTGCCCTGCTCGAAGGCGAGATCGTGGTCGCGGTGCTCCCGGATCACCGCGCCGGGGCCGAGCCGCATCAGCCGCACCGCCTGGAGCGGGCAGGCGAAGGCCGTCAGGACCGCGGCGAAGGCGGGGCATTGCGCCAGGAAGGGCGTGTCGGCGAAGGCCGCCGCCGCGGGGTCGGAATAGGCCATGGCGACGGGATGGGTCGCGCCCGCCGGGCCGCGCAAGGGGATCACGCTCCAGTCGCCCGTGTAGTTGCCGGTGACGAAATGCGCGATCCAGCCCGAGGCCGCCAGCGCATCGAGATCCCGCCGGAGGGGCGCAGGATCGAACACGAGCGGCAGGCGCAGCCGGTCGGGAACGGGGCTGCCGGACGCGGCCGGCGCCCAGACCAGGGCGATGTCGGGCCGGTCGGCGCGCGGATGCGCGCGGAAGCCCAGGCCCTCGAACAGGCGCAGCGAGGCGGTGTTGCCCGCCAGCACGCTGGCCTGCCCCGCCTGCCCGGCGCGGCACCAGCGCGCCTGCGCCTCCGCGAGAACGGCCCGCGCGACGCCGTGGCGGCGGCGAGCCCGCAGGACGGCGATGTCGACGATCCGGGCCGCGGCCTCGTCCTCGACGAGGCGGCCGACCGGCACGCCGTCGTGCAGGATGATCGAGAAGCGCGCCTCTGGGAACTGAGCGCGATAGCCCTCGCTGCGCGCCCGGTGCTGGATCGCCGCGAGCTGCTCGGCCTGACGCCCGTCGAGTCCCGCCGCGCACAGGGCGGGCACGGCCTCCTCGGCGAAGAGGGCGCGGAGGAAGGCCTCGTCCTCCGGCACCTCGGGGCGCAGGGCCGGCCCACTCACCGGTGCGGCCCGAACGGGGCAGGGGCGAAGACTTTTTGTGCGACCGACTTTTCTTTCGCTGCACTCATCTCTACAGATTTATCCATAAGATACGAGAGAGAAAGAAGCATGCTCGACCAGCTGACCTACGAAGACTTCAAGGATTACCGCGGAAAAGCCTTCGATCTCCATGGCAGCGGTGGGCGCGTCGAGATCACCCTCCTCGATGCGCGGCTCTCGCCCTACCTGCGGACCTCGCTCGTGCGGCGCCAGCCCTTCGCCATCCTGTTCGCGGCCCCGCGCGAGCCGGCGCTCGGCAGCACGCTCTACACCATCGCGCATCCCGGGCGGGGCCTGATCGAGGGGATCTTCCTGTCCCCGGTCGTGCCGCCGGAAGAGGACATCGCGCGCACCCGGCACCTGCGCTTCTACGAGGCGGTCTTCAACTGAAGGGCGCGGCCCCGCCGGGGCGGGGCCGCCGGACGCTCAGTTCCGAGACGGGAAGATGCCCTGCAGGCAGATGATCGACTGGAGCACCAGATAGGGCTGCATGATCGGCAGCGGCTGGGAGCCGCCGGCCATCCCGACGGTGATGGTGCCCGTGACGTGTCCGGCCGGCAGCGTGGTGTTGGCGGTGCTGGCGGGCGCGTAGCCGTTGACGGTGACGGCTACGCCATCCGAAGTCTCGCCGCTCAGCCCGGCCGGGATGTTTCCGTTGCCCGGACCGGCCACGGTGGCCGCGGCGGTCGTAGCGGGGATCGCCCCCCCGGTCAGGTTCGGCATCGCGGTGTGCGTGTGCATCGGCATCTGGCTCATCATTATCGTCACGCTGTCGGAGCCACCGGCCTCGCCTTGCACGTGAGAAGCGCCTCCCGGGGCTTGGCCGACGGTCACCGCGACCCGGCCCAAGAGATTGGGCAAAGCGAAGGTGGTCTGCCCGTTGCCGCCATAGGTCGTGCCCAGGAGCGAGAACATTGCGGTCTGCTGGGCGACGGGGAGCAGTTGCCCCTGGCAGAAGGCCCATCCGCGCGGCGCGAAGTTCGGCGCCCAATTACAGATCAATCCCATAAACGCGTCCAAGGGTCCCTCCTCCCGCAAGCCGGACGGCACGAATCGCCGATCCGCCGCACCTTCATCAATCAAACTTCGATGTTGACTGCTATCGTCGCCAGATCATCAATGGATATTATTTGACGATGTGAATAATTTACTTTACATACAAATTTATGCCAATCATATCAATTATAAATCATGACGAAATCGATGCACGGGAAGTTGACATCAGACATATTATAAAGTTCTTGAAAACTTAATTTCCAAATTATCGTCATTGCTGAAACATTACATAGTGCTCAAAAGCAATTATCTCTGCATGAGCAAATTGATAATTGATAATTATTATCCATTATTCCGGACGAATCTTGTCGGCACTGAGTCCGTACTTCAAGATACAATGCTAAGGTTGCATTGGCAAGGCGCATTTCACCGGGCCGCGAGAGACTCCAGATCGGCGGGCGACACACGTCCCGGACCCGCACGCCGGCCCAGGTCGGGCGGATCGCGCCGCAATCACCGCAAGACGAAACCCGGCGCCATTGCCAGAATTCGGGCACGAACGGCCAAGCTTACGCAACATCCGCCGCTTCGCGTCGCCGCGAATAGCCTTCTTTCGACCCCGGATTTTTTGCGCGAACCCTTTCGCCGCTTCCGACGTTTCGAGGCGTCTTACAAATTCGGAGGTGACGTCATGAAGACCGTTGCAATGGGGTTGGCTGCGTTGCTGATGAGCACGTCGGTCTATGCGCAGAGCGCGGCGACGGGCGGCGAGCGCGGCGGCGCCCGGGCCGGAGCCGAGCAGTCCCAGTCCTCCGGCGGGGAGCGCGGTGCGCAGGCCAGGGGCGGCGAGGCGAGAGGCGGCGAATCCCGAGGCGGGGAGGGCGCCATGGGCGGCGAGCGCGGCGCCTCCCGCGGCGACACGGCGAGGGGCGAGATGGGCCGAGCCGAGGGCACACGCGGCGAGATGGCCCGCGGCGAGCGCGGCGCGGAGCGGGGCATGGACGGCCGCGGGGAGCGCCGCGAGAGCGCCGCGCGCGGCGAGCGGCGCGACGAGATCCGCAGCGGATCGCGCAGCGAGCGCGTCGAGCGGGGCCACGACCGCGTCCATGACCGCACGCATGTCAGCAGCCGCACCGACGTGCGCTCGACCACGGTCGATGGCGGCTACCGCCGCGAGGGCCGCACCGTCTTCATCGGCGGCCGGCGCGTCGTCTACGGTTCGCCCGAGTACCGCCGCCTGATCGTCACCGAGCGCCGCAGCACCGGCCCGCGCCGTTACGTGACCATCCGCGGCCAGCGGGTGATCTACGGCTCGCCCGAGTACCGCCGCCTCGTCAGCGTGGGCGAGGAGCGCCGCTACGTCACCATCCGCGGCCAGCGCGTCGTGTACGGCTCACCGGAATATCGCCGCCTCTCCACCACCGTCTCGACCACCGAGCGGCGCGGCGGCACGGTGAATGCGGGCTTCCGCGAGCGCAGCGAGGTCCGCGGCTCCGCGACCCGCACCGACCTGCGCAGCAGCGAGAGCCGTCGCAGTGAGACGCGCGGCAGCGAGCGCGAGGGGATTCGCGCCTCCGATCAGGCCCGCGGCGAGCGCGGCGGCCGGTCGATGGAGCGCGGTCAGGGCATGGAGCGCGACGGCGTGCGCAATGCCGGCATGCGGGGCGAGGGCGGCGCGCGCGAGGGCGTCCGCAACGCCTCCGAGCAGGGCGGCGGCATGGGTGGCCGCACGGGCGGCGAGCGTGGCGGCGCCCAGCGCGGCGGCATGGAAGGCGGCGCCCGCGGCGGCAGCGAGGGCGGCGGCGGCATGAGCGGCCGCTGATCGAAGACCGGCCCCTCATTCCGGGGGCCGAAGGAACAGGGGCGCCGGAGCCTGCCGCTCCGACGCCCCTTCTTCGTCGAAGCGCGCGTCAAGCGTGCAGGAAGTCGATCAGCGCCGCGTTGACCGCCTCGGGCGCCTCGTGCTGCACCCAGTGGGTCGCGTCCGGAAAGCGCTGCAAGCGTCCCCGTTCGCACAGGGCGAGGCTCGCGGTCGCCAGGCCCGGCTGGAGCGCCGCGTCGCGCTCGCCCCACAGGATCAGCGTCGGCGCGGTGACCGGGCGCGGGTGGCGCGCGCGGGGCAGGCGGGCCAGCGCCCTGTACCAGTCGAGCATCGCCGTGACCGCGCCGGGGCGCGCCCATTCCCGGGCGTAGCGGTCGAGTTCGGCCGGGCCGAAGGTACCGGGGCGAGCCGAGCGCCGCATCAACGCCCGCAGGAGAGCGCTGTCCCGCGCCGTCAGGAGCCGCTCGGGCAGTCGCGGCACCTGGAAGAGTCCGGCATAGGCGCTGCGCAGAAGCTGGCCCGGATGGGCCCGGAGATAGGGGCCGAACACGCCCGGATGGAACGCGTTCAGCACCGCGAGCCGCTCGACCCGCTCCGGACGGAGGCTCGCCACCCAGAAGGCGACGAGCCCGCCCCAATCGTGCCCGACGAGGCGGAAGCGGCCGGCGCCGCAGGCATCGGCCAGGGCGACCACGTCGGCGGCCAGCCGGTCGAGATGGTAGGCGGCAATCCCCCGCGGCCGGTCGCTGAGACCGTAGCCGCGCTGGTCGGGCACGAGCAGGCGCAGGCCGCTTCCCGCGAGCGGCCCGATCTGGTGGCGCCAGCCAAACCAGAATTCGGGAAAGCCGTGCAGCAGGATCGTCGGCGGACCGTCCTCCGGTCCCGCCTCGGCGAGGTGCAGGCGAAGCCCGTCGAGGGCGACGTGGCGGTGGCGGACGGCCGGTTCGAGCATCGGTGGGGCGCTCTCGCGGGAGGAACGGTGCCGGAGCAACCGGGCAGGGCGAGCGCGGTTCGGACGCGACGCCAACCGGGCGCGCAGGCGCTATAGGTGGGGCGATACCACGGGAGAGATCCGCCCCGATGCCCTCGCTCCGTCTCCGGCTCGCCCTGGCGCTCGCCTGCCTCTGGCCCTGCCTCGCCCCCGACCCCGCGGCTGCGCGTCCGGTCACCGACGCGGCCGGGCGCCGGGTCGAGGTGCCGGAGCGGGTGAGCCGCGTGCTCGCCGCCGGGCCGCCCGCGGCGGTGCTGCTCTACACCCTGGCGCCGGACAAGATGGTCGGCTGGCCCCGCGCGCCGAGCCCCGACGAGCGCGACTTTCTGAGCCCGGAGGCGCGAGACCTGCTCGCCACCGGGCGGCTGACGGGCCGGGGCAACACGGCCAATGTCGAGGCGGTGCTGGCCCTCAAGCCCGACCTCATCATCGATGTGGGCAGCACGGGCGCGACCTACGCCTCCCTCGCCGACCGGGTGCAGGCCCAGACCGGCATTCCCTACCTGCTGCTCGACGGCCGCTTCGGGGCCACGCCGGAGACCTACCGCACCCTCGGCGCCCTGGTCGGCGCGCCGGAGGAGGCGGAAGCGCTCGCCGCGGAATCGGAAAAGATCCTGCGGGCGGTGGCGGAGGCCGTCGCCGCGGTGCCGGAGGAGCGACGCCCGCGGGTCTATTACGGGCGGGGGCCGCGGGGCCTGGAGACGGGGCTCGCCGGCTCGATCAACACGGAGATCATCGAGGCCGCGGGCGGGCGCAACGTGGCGGGGCCGGGCGCCGGCGGGCTCGCCGCGGTCTCGCCCGAGCAGGTGCTGGTCTGGAACCCGGACGTGATCCTCGCCCTCGACCCCGACTTCCCGAAGCTGGCCGCCGCCGACCCGCTCTGGAACGGGCTGAAGGCCGTGCGCGAGGGCCGCGTCCACGCCACGCCCGTGCTGCCCTTCGGCTGGATCGACGCGCCGCCCGGCGTCAACCGCCTGATCGGCCTGCGCTGGCTCGCCGGGCTGTTCTATCCGGAACGCTTCCCGCAGACCCTGGGGGACGCCGTGCGCGACTTCTACCGGCGCTTCTACCGGGTGGAACTGAGCCCCGCGCAGCTCGACCGCCTCCTGCGCACGGCCGCCGGGCCCGGGGCCACCCGGTGAGTGGAACGGCGAGCACCGCCGCGGCCCGGCCGGCGCGCTGGCGCGGCCTCGGGCTGGCCGTGCTGGCCCCGGCGGCGCTGATCCTCCTCGTGCTGGTCTCCCTCGGCATCGGCCGCTACCCCGTGGCGCTGGCCGACGTCTTCTCCGTCCTCGCCGCCAAGCTGTTCGGCGGCGCCTCCGTGCTCGACCCGACCGTCGCGACCGTGGTCTGGCAGGTGCGCCTGCCCCGGGTGCTCGGGGCGCTCGTGGTCGGCGCCGGGCTCGCCGCGGCGGGGGCGACCTATCAGGGATTGTTCCGCAATCCCCTGGTCTCGCCGGACATCCTCGGCGTCTCGGCGGGGGCGAGCCTCGGCGCGGTGCTCGGCATCGTGCTCGCCCTGCCGGTGGCGGCGATCCAGGGGCTCGCCTTCGCGGGCGGGCTCGCCGCCGTCGGCAGCGTCTACGCCGTCGGGCTCGCGGTGCGGCGGCACGATCCGGTGCTGACGCTGGTGCTCGCGGGCGTCGCGGTCGGGGCGCTGCTCGGCGCGGGCATCTCGCTCCTGAAGGTGCTGGCCGACCCCTACAACCAGCTGCCCGCCATCACCTTCTGGCTGCTCGGCAGCCTCGCCTCCGTGACCCCGGGCGATGTCGGCGCGATCCTGCCGGCGATGCTCGCCGGGCTGGCGCCGCTGGTGCTGCTGCGCTGGCGCGTGAACCTGATGAGCCTCGGCGACGAGGAGGCGCGGGCGCTCGGGCTCGAGACGCGGGTGATCCGCCCCGTCCTGGTGACGGGCGCGACGCTGGTCACCGCCGCCGCGGTCTCGGTCACGGGGGTGATCGGCTGGATCGGGCTGATCGTGCCGCACGTGGCCCGGCTGCTGGTCGGGCCGGATTTCCGGCGCCTGCTGCCGGCCTCGATGCTGCTCGGCGCGGGCTACCTCACGGCGGTCGATCTCCTGGCCCGCACGATCGCCCCGATCGAGGTGCCGCTCGGCATCCTCACGGCGCTCGTCGGCGCGCCGTTCTTCCTCTGGCTGCTGGCGACCGCCCGGCGGGGATGGGCCTGATGCTGGAGGTCCAGGATCTCGCCTTCGGCTACGGCGCCCGCGCGGTCGGTTCCGAGGTTAGCCTGACGCTGGCCGAGGGGGAGGCGCTGTGCCTGCTCGGGCCGAACGGCGGCGGCAAGACCACCCTGTTCAAGACCCTGCTCGGGCTGCTGCGCCCGCTCGCCGGCCGCGTCCTTCTGGACGGCACCGACCTGGCCGAGCTGCCGCGCCGCGAGATCGCGAAGAAGATCGGCTACGTGCCGCAGGCGCACGCGGCCTTCTTCCCTTTCAGCGTGCGCGACGTGGTTCTGATGGGCCGCGCCAGCCGGCTGCCCGCCTTCGCCGGGCCCGGCCCCGCAGACCGGGCGGCGGCCGAGCGGGCGCTGGCGATGCTGGGCATCGGGCATCTGGCGGAGCGGATCTACACCGAGATCAGCGGCGGCGAGCGCCAGCTCGCCCTGATCGCCCGGGCGCTGGCGGGGGAGCCGCGCCTCCTCGTGATGGACGAGCCGACGGCGAGCCTCGATTTCGGCAATCAGGCCCGGGTCCTGACCCAGGTGCGGCGCCTGTCCGAGCGCGGCATCGCCGTGGTGCTCTCGACCCACGATCCCGGCCACGCCTTCCTCTGCGCCGACCGGGTGGCGCTGCTGCATGGCGGGCGCCTCGTGGCGCTGGGTCCCCCGGCGGAGACGGTGACGCCGGAGAGCCTGCGGCTGCTCTACGGGGTCGAGGTGGCGGTGGTGCCGCTGCCGGGGCAGGGCCGGACGGTCTGCACGCCGCTGATCGGGTGAGCAGACCGGATCATACCGTCCGGTTGAACGCTTCGGGTTCGACCCGCTTTCGTCGTCGCGAGGCGAAGCCGAACGGACCACCTGAAACCAATCTCAAATCCCCGCGTACCAGGAAAATCCGAGCTCCGAGACCATGCTGCCCCGGCCCTGGCCGAGCCCGTCCACGCGGTCGGTGGCCTCGATGCTGGCGAGGTATTTCAGCGACTTGTAGCCGAGCTGGCGCTCCACCCGCAGACGCACCGGCGCGCCGTGGGCCACGGGCAGGTCGCCGCCGTTCATGCCGTAGGCGAGGATCGTCTGCGGGTGCAGGGCGTCGAACAGGTCGTAGGTGTCCCACCAGCCGTCCACGCTGCGGATGACGATGAAGCGGGCCTCGCGCTTCAGGCCGACGCTGGCCAGCACGTGGGAGAGCGGCACGCCGGTCCAGCCGCCGATGGCCGACCAGCCCTGCTCGCAGGCGTGCAGCGTCACCTGCGTGCGGGCCGGCATCGCCCGCAGCTCGGCCAGCGTGAAGGCGCCCGGCCGCTCCACGAGCCCGCTCACCGGCAGGCGCCAGTCGGAGAACCCGACCGCCTTCGAGCGCCGGTAGGCGGGATCGTCCGGATCGGTGGTGTTGATGGTGGGAAACACCGCCGAGATCGCCTCCGGCCCGAACTCCCGCACCAGCGGCTGGTCGCGCAGGAGGAAGCGTTGCGTCGCGAGCGTCAGGGTGTCGCTCAGGCCGTAGAGGCCGGATCGGCGCGGGCCGCCGTTCTCGATCAGCTCGCAGCCGCCCAGAGCGCTGCCCAGGACGCCGCCGAGCCCGAGCGCCGAGGAGCCGAGAACCAGCCTGCGGCGCGTGAGATCGCTCATCGCACGTCCTCTCTCGCTTGGATCGGCCCCGACTTGGCCTGGGCAGCGCGTCCGGTGATCATGCCCCGCATCAGGGCGAGCGGCCCGTTGGCGAGCACCTGCCAGATGTGGATGAGGAGGAAGCCGACGAACAGGGCCGCCGCCAGGAAATGGATCGTGCGCGCCGATTGCCGGCCGCCGAACAGGGTGAACAGCTCGGGGTAGGCCGCCGTGACGCCGGGCGACATGGTGAGGCCCGAGAGCAGCATCACCGGCCCGAGCACGAGGATGACGCCGAGATAGGCAAGCTTCTGCAGGACGTTGTAGCGGCTCGCCACGCCCGGCCCCTTGAGATGCAGGTGCGCGCGGATGTCGGCCGCGACGTGCCGGGGCCGGAGCTGATCGCCGTCGGGGGCGAGGCGGCGCAGGAGATGCCCGCTGACCAGCGCGAGGAGGAGATAGAGCGCGCCGTTGAGCACGAAGATCCAGGCGGCGAGGAAGTGGAGGTTGCGGCCCCAGCCCGTCTGTTCGAGGTTCACCGGCAGCGGCAGGACGATCCAGGCCGGAGCGGCGTTGGCGCCGGTCTCGCCCCAGAACAGGCGGGGCAGGGCGAGCAGGATGGCAAAACCGCTGACCACGAGGGCCAGGAAGGCACCGGTGTTGATCCAGTGGGTCAGGCGCACCCAGAGCGGGTGACGCGGGGTCGAGGTTCCCTCACGACCCGCCATCGCGCCCCGCCTCCCCGCCGCCGAACCGCCGCAGCACGTCGAGGCGGTACTGCGCCGTGCGCGCGCCGGCCAGCGGATGGCAGAAGGCCCGCGTCCCGGCGATGAAGCCCTCCGACGCCGCGTCGCCGGAGAGGGGGTAATCCGTCTCGCCGAGCCAGTGCACGAGGATGCAGTCGCCGCCCGGCTCCAGGCTCGCCGCCACGCGCGCGACCAGACGCTCCAGGTCCGGCGGGCTGAGGAAGTACAGGACCTCACCGAACACCATGAGGTCGAACCGGCCCTCCGGCCAGACCTCCGGCACCGCGCCGCGGACGAAGCGGACCTGAGGGAACTCGGCGCACCGCGCCCGGGCCGCCGCGAGGGCCGCCTCGGCCGGGTCGAGGGCGGTCAGCGACGCGCAGCGGGGGGCGAGCGCGCCGGTGAAGACGCCGATCGAGCAGCCGATCTCCAGGGCGTGGCCGTAGCGCGCCCGCGGCAGGGCGCGCAGGGTCGCGGCGTATTTCTCCGCCTCGTAGGGGCTGGAGGTGAAGCGCCAGGGATCGGGATCGGAGGCGTAGATCTCCGAAAAGTAGCGCTCCGGCAGCGTCTCCGTCCGCCGCCCGCTCATCCGAACACCTTCGTCGGGCGGGGCGACGGCTCGGGGGCGGGCGCGTCGGGCCAGAGGGCGTGAAGCGGCTCGCGGGCCGCCATCACGTGCGCGGCCATGCCCGTCAGGGCGGCGTCCGGGGCGGGCTGGCGCAGATAGGTGGCGAGGTCGCGCATCAGGCCCTCCAGCGGATGCGATTCGAGGAAGCCCGCCAGCCCGATCGAGCGCTGGGCCAGCGCGATCACGTCGAGCCCGGCCTGCTCGACCGCGGCGCGGGCGAGGTTGACGTAGGCGATGATCCGCTCGGGCGCGCCCTCCTCGGCCGCGGCGAGCCGGGCGGCGCGCTCCACGAGCAGCCGGCTCGTCTCCGCCGCGACCATGGCCCGCCCGAACCGGGCCTGCTGGTGCGGGTCGCCCGCCCGGTCCGTGGCGGCCAGATGCGCGCGGTGGGTCTCGATCACCGCCTCGATGCCGCCGAGCTGGACCGCCAGGAAGCGCCACGCCCCCGCGAAGAAGAAGGGCTGGCGCCCGTAATCGTCGGCGGCGCCGATCACCGCCCCGTCCCGCAGGCCGAGGCCCGAGAAATCGACCGTGCCGGTCGCGGTCGCCCGCATGCCGTGGACGCGCCACGCCGACAGGTCGGCCCGCCGGCCGGCCTCCATCCGCATCACCAGCATCAGGCGGCGCCCGTCGGGAAGCCGTGCCGTCACGAGCGGGCGGGTAACGAAGCCGGCCCCCGAGGCGTAGCTCTTGGCGCCGTGCAGCCCGCCCCCGGCGTCGAGGGTGAGACCGCCCTCGGCCGGCTCGGTGTTCCAGACGCCGAAGAGGTGACCCTCGCGGGCGTCGCGGGCGAAGGCCTCGATCACGGCGGCGTCGGCGTAGCGCAGCACGAGGGCGAGCGCGTTGACGTGCCCCTCGTAGAGCCGCCCGACCGCGAGGTTCTCCCGGCCGACCTCGGTGAGCAGCGCCCGCAGCGCGTCCACGCGCTCGGGCGCGCACAGGCCGGTGCCGCCGAGCGCGGCGGGAAGCGGTGCGGTGAGGTGCCCGGCGCGGCGCAGCCGCGCGATCGACGCGGTCGGAAAGCCGCCGGGGCCAGCCTCCGATGAATCCTTCGATGCCGCCTCCGCTCTCGCGTCGCACGATTCCTCGTCGGACGCCGTGCGGGGCCAGGCAAGGGGAAGGAGAGCGGAGGGCGGCAAAGGGGGCTCGATGTCGAGGGGGACACCGGGAACAGCCCGAGAAGCGTCGCGGGAGTTCCCAGTCCCGCTTACACGAACCCGTGAACGATGCACGCGCGACGGGAGCCGGGAACCGGGAGGCTCGCCCTCGGCGTTCCCCCGTCGACCGGGGCGTGATCGCCATGCCTTGGCCGGGCGGAGGGATGCATGGCGGACGAGACCGAGCGGCTCGGCCTTCTCGTGGGCGTGTTCGAACTGGCGCTCACCCGGCTATTCGAGGTGAGCCCGGGGGGAGGGCAGGCACGGGAGCGGTTCGTGGAGGACGTGCAGCGCCTGCTCGCCGACACCCGCGCAATCCAGACCGATTCCCCGGCGGTGCAGACCTACACGGCGCTGCTGCGGCGCCTGGGCGCCGCCGATCCCGGCGACCCGGGCGGCCTCGGCGTCATCCCGACACCCGAGCACGGCCTTCCGCCGTCCGGGTCGGGCCAATGAAGCGGGGAGGGCGAGAGAGCGTGCAAGAGACTGTTCAAGAGCAAGAGACTGTCCAGGAGGGCTCGCAGGAGAGCCCGCAAAGGAACCCGCAAAGGAACCCGAGCGACGGCGAGCCCCCGTCCGGGCCGAAGCTCGCCGGCATCCTGACCTTCCCGCCGGAGGTCGTGGCGGCGCTCGACGAGCATTGCGCGGTCGAGCGCCTGGCCCGGGACCGGGCGATCTGCGAGATCGTCGCCGAGTACCTGCGCGTCAAGGGCTACCTGCGGGCCCGCCCCGTGCGCGCGCACCACGCGCCCCCGGGCGAGAAACCGGAGGGAGGCTGAGCGATGGCCGCCTCGTTCAAGGGCCTCTTCCTCTGCCCGCCGAAACAGCCGCGCCCGACCCATGTCCGGGTGCGGGATGCGGAGGGCGGCGAGACCACCCTGCCGCTGGAAGAGTACGAGGCCCGCGCCGGCCAGCCGCCCTGGCAGAGCCTGCCCTGGCAGGGCGAGGCCGGCCCGGTGCCGGATGACGGCGACAAGCACGGCCCCGAGATCAGCCTGTAGTCTCGTTTCAAGTCGAACGCTTCGGGTCCTGCCCGCTTCGTCATCGCGAGCATGCACGAAGCGATCCAGGGCGCGACGCTTCCGGAAGGGTCGCGCCCTGGATTGCCACGGCTTCGCCTCGCCATGACGAAAGGGGAGGAACGGATCGGCCGGAAGCCGTCCGACCCCAACCGGCGTCGGCGCGAGGCTTCAAGCCGAAGCGATCCGGCACGGCCGGCCTGTCCGGAGACGCCGCGGAGTCGGATCGCCTCACCACGCCGTGGGCTTGGGGTTGCGCTCGTCGAAGCCGGTCTGGTGCCAATAGGGGTAGATCGGCTGCTCCCGGCTCGCCGCGTCGAGGCGGGCGATCTGGTCCTCGGTCAGCGACCAGCCCACCGCACCGAGATTCTGCGTCAGCTGCTCCTCGTTGCGGGCGCCGATGACGATGTTGCACACGGTCGGGCGCGTCAGCAGCCAGTTCAGCGCCACCTGCGGCACGCTCTTGCCGGTCTCGGCGGCGACCGCGTCGAGGGCATCCACCACGTCGTAGAGGTACGCGTCGGGAACGGTCGGCCCGCCCTCGGCGCCGCCCGCGGCGATGCGCCCGCCGGAGGCCGCCTGTCCCCGGCGGATCTTGCCCGTGAGCCGGCCCCAGCCGAGCGGGCTCCACACCATCAGGCCGACGCCCTGGTCGAGGCCCAGCGGCATCAGCTCCCACTCGTAGTGGCGGCCGATCAGCGAATAGTAGCCCTGATAGACGACGTAGCGGGCGAGCCCGTCCCGCTCCGAGGTCGCCAGCGCCTTCATCAACTGCCAGCCGGAGAAGTTCGAGGCGCCGATATAGCCGATCTTGCCGGCCCGGGTGAGGTCGTCGAGCGCGCGCAAGGTCTCCTCGACGGGGGTGAGCGCATCGAAGCCGTGCATGAAGTAGACGTCGATGTGGTCGGTCTTCAGCCGCTTCAGGCTGGCCTCGCAGGCGCGGATCAGGTGGTGGCGCGACGAGCCCACGTCGTTGGGGCCCTCGCCCGCGCGGAAGGTCGCCTTGGTGGAGATCAGCACCCGCTCGCGGCGGCCCTTGAGGGCCTCGCCGAGGATCGTCTCGGAATCGCCGCCCGAATAGATGTCGGCGGTGTCGAGGAAGTTGACGCCCGCGTCGAGGCAGAGATCGATCAGGCGGCTCGCCTCGGCCACGCCCGTGCTGCCCCATTTCTGGAAGAAGGCGTCGGTGCCGCCGAAGGTGCCCGTGCCGAGGCTGAGCACCGGCACCTTGAGGCCCGAGCGTCCGAACTGCCGGTATTCCATGGCTCTGCTCCGCGATGGCTGTCTGGATGCGGTCCCGAGAGGCCGCTCACCCAGGACTGCCCACTTAGGTCTTAGGAGCCCGGCGCGTCCCGGCAATGCGGCGGACGGGACCGGGACCCCTGCGGGACGCGAATGGCGCCGCTGCCATCGTACCGCCACGGCCCTTCCGCGGTTCCGTCACGGAAAGGGTCAAATGCCGCAAAGAAATCGTCAACCAAGAACCACTATTTCCCATCAAGTTTTACGGAACTCGGATCGGGGCCGGGTCTTGTTCGACAAGCTCGGCCGCAGCGTCGCCGGCCGGCCTCCAACATCGGGAATGCGTTTCGTGAGCTTCACCGTCAGCGCCGACACCGCCTCGCGCGTCTATTCCTGGCAGCACGGCTCGTTGCTGAGCGCCCTGGAGCAGGGCCTGTCGCTGACCACCTCCGGCATGAGCGATGTCCGCATCGTGGACTCGGAAGGCCGCAGCCACAGCCCGGCCGCCCTCTACCAGCGCCTGTTCGGCGGCGCGCAGCCGACGCAAGCCGCCGAGCAGCCCCGCGCCCGCGCCGCCTGATCGGCCCAGCACATCGTCCCGGATGCTGGATCCGGGACGATGTGCTGGGCTCTTGTTTTTGCATCATCTTTTTCCGAAAGCCGCGACCCACCTTTCGGGATGATGCTCTACCCCCGGATCGCCGCCGCGTCCGGTGCCACGACCGCGAACAGGTCGCCCAGTGCGGCGAGGCTCGCCGCCTGGACCGCCGAGGCCGGCACGGTCGCGCCGTCCGGCCCCGGCAGGGCGCGGGTGGCGGTGGCCGCGGCCACCACGGTCGGGCGGAGGCCGAGGTTGAAGGCGCTCCGGGCCGTCGAATTCACGCACATGTGGGTCATGAAGCCGGCCAGGATCACGTCCTTGACGCCGGCCGCCTCCAGCTGCGCCTGAAGGTCGGTGCCGACGAAGGAACTCGGATAGGCCTTGGTGATGACCGGCTCGCCTTCGCGGGGGGCGACCTCGTCGCTGATCTGGCCGATGGCGGCGGTGAGGTCGTAGGGCGAGCCCGGCCCGGCATCGTGGCGCACGTGGAAGACGGGGATGCCCGCCGCCCGCGCCCGCTCCAGCAGCACCTGCGCCTCGCGAAGCGCCGGCTCGACGCCGTCCAGGCGCATCACGCCCTCGCGATAGGTGTTCTGCAGATCGATCATCACCAGCGCCGAACCGGCGAGGGCGGCGGGCTCCGGCGGCAGCCCGGAGAGGCTGCGGAGGGTCTTGAGATCGGTCATGGGCGGCGCCTTCTCGGCAGGATGCGTTTTCCGGGCGGGATGTGAGCCGAGCGAGGCCGCCCGCGCAACCCGCCGATTGGGCCAACGGGCGGCATGTGGCCGCCCATCGGGCTCCGATCGCTCCAGCTCCGCCGTCATCGCGAGCGCCAGCGAAGCGATCCAGCGGCGCGACGTGTCCGGACAGGGCGGCGCACTGGATGGCTTCGGCTCCGCCTCGCAAGGACGGAACCATCTCTCGCGGTCTTCGCCACGCACCTCGGGATGGGGGCGCGGCTGCCCTCATCGCTGCGCGGCGTTTCTCTATCGCTGCGCGGCTTGCACCGGCTTCGGGGCCTGGGGGGCGATGCGGCCTCCTTCCTTGAGGTCGGCGGGCGGGCTGAGCACGAGGCGCTCGCCGCCCGAGAGGCCCTTGTCCACCTCGACCACCGTGCCCTTGTCGCGGGCGACGTGAACCTCGGCCCAGGTCACGCGGTCGTCCTCGCGGGCCACCGCGACGCGGGTGCCGGACTGGTTGAACACCAGGGCCTCGGCGGGCACCGCCACCGTGGTGCCGCCGGTGCGCGGGATCGCCAGCGTCACGTAGACATAGAGGCCCGGCCGGAGGGTGCGGTCGGGGTTGGGCACGTCGACCTGCGTCGTCAGCGTGCGCGAGGAGGCGAGCAGGGCCACCGAGCTGCGCTCGACCTCGCCGGAGAAGCGGCGGTCGGGCATCTGCGGCACCTTGATCGTGGCGGCGATGCCGGGCCGCACGCCCACCGCCGCGTTCTGCGGCACGTTGACCGAGATGCGCAGCACGTCGTCCCGGTCCATCGACAGGAGCGGCGTGCCTGAGCCCGCATCCGCCTGGACGAGGTCGCCGACATCGACGTTGCGGGTCGTCACCACCCCGTCGAAGGGCGCGGTGACGATCTCGAAGCCGGTGAGCGCCTTGAGCCGGCCCACGGTCGCCTGCTGCGCCTTGATGTTGGCCTGCGCCACCTTCACGTCGGCCTCGGCCGAGGCGAGGTTGGCCGACTGGGAGAGCACGCCGGCCTGGGTGTTGTCGGCGGTCTGCTTCGAGGCCCAGCCCTGGCCGGCCAGCGTCGATGTGCGCGAATTGGTGACCTGGGCGAGGTTCACGTTGGCTCGGGCCTGATCGACCATGGCTTTCGCCCGCAAGAGCTGGGCTTCGAGCTGACCGAGCTGCGCCTCGGCTTGCGCCAGTTGCTGGTCGAGATCGGGGGCGGCGATGCGCAGGAGCACGTCGCCCTTCTTCACCCGCGAGCCGAGATCGACGTGCCGCTCGGCGATGTAGCCGGTGGCGCGGGCGTAGATCCGCGCGGTGGCGAAGGGCTCGGTCTGGCCCGGCAGGGTGAGTTCCACCGGCCCGTCGAGGCGCTTGGCCTCCTCGGTGCGGACCTTGGGCACGAACTCCATTTGCCGGGCGCGCGTCGCCTCGGCCCGGGCCGAGCGCTGCCAGTGGCCGTAGCCGCCATAGGCCAGGAGGCCGAGCGCGATCAGCCCGGCCAGCACGAAGCCGCCCTTGCCCGGCGGCGGCGGGATTTTCTTGTCGTCCCCTGTCCGGACGGGCTGGCTCACGGAACGATCCTTCTCTCGATACCCACGCACATCAGACGTAATCCTCGAGCGGCTTGGCCTCACCCCGCCGCAGCAGGCTGTAGAGGAACGGCACGAACAGAAGCGTCGAGGGCGTGCCGAGCGCGATGCCGCCCATCACGGCGCGGGCGAGCGCCGCGTTCTGCTCGCCGCCCTCGCCGGTGCCGAGTGCCATGGGCACCAGCCCCAAGAACATCGCGCTCGCGGTCATCAGCACCGGCCGCAACCGCGTCTCGCCCGCGACGATGGCCGCCTCGTGGGCCGAACAGCCCGTCGCCTCCCGGTGTTCCTTGGCGAAGGTGACGAGCAGGATCGAGTTGGCCGACGCGATGCCCACCGACATGATCGCCCCGAACAAGGAGGGAATCGAGAAGGTGGTGCCGGTGATGAACAGGCTCGCCACGATGCCGCAGAAGGCGATCGGCAGGGCGGCCAGCACCACGAAAGGATCGCCCCAGCTCTGATAGTTCACCGCCATCAGGAGGTAGACGGCGATGACCGCGATGGCGAGGCCGATGCCGAGCCGGAAGAAGGCGGCGCGCATGTTCTCGATCTGCCCGCGCACGGTGATCTTGTCGGGCGCCGGCAGGGTCTTCTGCTCCTCGGCCACGATCCGGTCGATGTCCCGGGCGACCGCGCCGAGGTCGCGGTCCTGCACCGCGGCGTAGACGTTGAAGGTCGGCTGCGTGTTGACGTGGTTGATCACCGTCTGCGTCGGCTGGCGGGTGATCGTGGCGATGCTGGAGAGCAGCGTCAGCGCGCCCGGCCCGTTGCCGGCGTTGGCCCGGGCGAAGAGCGGGGTGTTCTGGAGCGCGGTGAGCGAGTCGTTGCGGTATTCCGGCGTCTGCACCCAGAGCTGGTAGGGGATGCCGGTCTTCGGATCGGTCCAGAAGTTCGGATTCACCTGGAAGGAGCCCGAGAGCGAGACGTTGAGGCTCTGGGCCACCTGCTGCTGGGTCAGGCCGAGTTCCGCGGCGAGCCGCCGGTCCACGTCCACGAAGAATTGCGGCGTGTCGACGATCTGGTGCAGGTGCACGTCGACGAGGCCGGGCGTCTCCTTCAGCCGCGCCTCGATGCGCCGGGCGGCCTCCAGGTCCTTGACCGTGTTGCGCCCCGAGACCTGCACGTCGATCTGCGCGATCACCCCGAAATTGAGGATCTGCGTGATGATGTCGGAGGGCTGGAAGTAGACGATCATGTCGGGGAAGCGCTCGCGCAGGGTCTCGCGCAGGCGCCGCTGGTACTCGGCGACGGAGCCGTGCTCGTCCTTCAGGTCGATGAGCATCTGCCCGTCGTTGTAGGAGACGAACGAACCGTCGGAGAAGGCGAAGTTGTAGTTGTTGGAGGGGATGCCGATGTTGTCGAGGATCTGGTCGATCTCGCCCTCGGGGATCACCTCGCGCACCACCTTCTGGACCTCGGCGAAGGTCTGCTCGGCGGTCTCGATGCGCATGCCCGGCCGGGTGCGCAGGTGGAGCGTCATCTGGCTCGATTCGACCTGCGGGAAGTAGTCCTGGCCCGTGAAGACGAAGAGCCCGCCGGTGCCGGCCAACAGCAGGACGACGCCCGTCACCGTCGCGACCGGGTGGCGCAGGACGGCGTGCAGCAGCCCGACATAGCCGCGGTGGAACCGGTCGAAGCGCGCCTCGAAGCCCCGGCGGAAGGCGCCGGCCAAGCGGAAGACGGGGGAGAGCAGCCAAGCCAGCGCCCGCTCGATCCGGCCGCGGCGCGGGGCCTCGCCCTCACCGCCGTGGTGCTGGAGGTATTCGCGCGCCACCAGCACGTCGATCATCACCGGCACCAGGGTGCGGGTGAGGAGATACGAGGTCAGCATCGCGAACACGACCGCGAGCGCCTGCGGCGTGAACAGGTACTTCGGGGTGTCGGTGAGCGCGAAGACCGAGACGAAGGCGGCGCAGATCGAGAGCGTCGAGATCAGGGCGGGCTTGGCGATGCCCGCCGCGCCCTCGACCACGGCGTTGCGGAAGGGCTTGCCCTCCTCGAACAGGCGGTAGGTGTTCTCGATCGCCACCGTCACGTCGTCGACGAGGATGCCGACGGCCAGCGCCAATCCGCCCAGCGTCATCACGTTGATGGTGTGGCCGAGTGCCGCCAGCAGCGCCAGGGAGGTCATCAGGCAGAGCGGGATCGAGACGAGCACGATCAGGGTGGAGCGCCAGGAGCCGAGGAAGAGCAGGATGGTCAGGCCCGTCAGCGCGGCGGCGATCACCGCCTCGTGCCACACCCCCTCGATGGCGTTCGAGACGAACACCGACTGGTCGAACAGCGGCTTGAGCTCCAGCCCCTCGGGCGCGGCCGCGCGGATGTCGGGAAGCGCCGCCTTGACGTTGTTGACGACGTCCAGCGTCGAGGCGGTGCCGTTCTTCAGAACCCGCATCAGCACCGAGGAGGCGCCGTCGGCCCGCACCACGTTGACCTGCGGCGGGCCGCCGTCGCGGACATAGGCCACGTCGCGCACCAGCACCGGCTGGCCGTTGACCACCTTGATCGGAATCTCGTTCAAGGCCGCGATCGCGTCCGGCGTCGCGTTGAGCTGCACCGGATATTGCTGCTCGCCAATCTTGGCGAGGCCCGAGGGGATCGTCAGGTTCTGCGAGGTCACCGCGTTGGTGACCTCCAGCGGCGTGATCCCGAGGGCCCGGAGCGCGTGCAGGTCGAGATCGACCATGACTTGGCGCGGGGCGCCGCCGAAGGGGGAGGGCAGGGTCGAGCCCGGCACCTGGGTCAGGCGCTGGCGGATGCGATACTGGGCGTAATCGTAGACCTTGTTGAGGCTGTCCTTGGTGGAGGTCAGCGCGAGCTGGATCACCGGCACCGAAGAGGCGGAGAAGCGCACGATCACGGGCGGCTGCACGCCCGGCGGCATCAGGGCGCGGATCGAGTTCGTGGAGGAGACGACCTGGGCGATGGCCAGATCGATGCTGACGCTGGGGTCGAAATAGATCTTCATCACCGACGTGCCCTGCAGGCTCGTCGATTCCATCCGGGCGATGTTGTTGACGTTGTTGGAGATTCCGAATTCGGAATAGGTCGTGATCCGCTTCTCCATCTCCGGCGCGGACAGGCCCGTATAGGTCCAGACCACCACGACGACGGGGATGTCGACCGCCGGCAGCACGTCCTTGGGCGTCACGACGATCGCGCTGACGCCGCCGAGCATCATCAGCACGGCGAGCACGTAGGTCGTGATGCGGAACTTGAGGGCGTACTGGACGAGTCCCATGGGTCTCCGGTCGATGTCCGGTAAGAGTGCCTCACGAAACTCCCGGTCGCCAGCGGCCCCGACCCTGGCGATGCCAGTGCGGCGGGCGTTTCGTGAGAAACACGCGCCTGCCGGAGCCGCGGAACGGGCTGTGACCCTGCGGATACCGCACGGCACTGTTTCTGTTCTATGTCCGATCGCCGGAAGAAAGACACGCGTGCCGCGATGCCGCATCGCCGCCTGTCCCCGGCCGTCGAGGCGCGGCGCAGCGACCTGCGGATACGAGGCTAGACTGAAAATAACCTTTGAAACAATGCGCCTCAGCCCGTCCGCGCTGGCATCGGCGCCGAACTGTCGTCCGCGGCCATCGCCGCCTGCCGCCGCACCTGCGCCCGGCCGAGCCAGAGCGCGTTGAGGAGCCACGCCGCCGAGAGCGGCACCGCCACCACGGCCGCGGCGTGGCCGCCGAAGCCGAGCGCGGCGAGCCCGGTATAGGACCACGCCCCGACCTGATCGCCGAGGCGGTAGACCACCGTATCGATGAAGCTTTTGGCCTTGTAGCGATCCTCGCGCGGCACCACCGTGAACAGCACCTCGCGCACCGGCCGGGCGATGGCGAAGTTGCCGGCGCGGCGCAGCACGTAGATCAGCACCACCGAGGCGACCGTCGGCGAGAGCGCCAGCGCGGCAAACCCGATGATGCTCGCCGCCGGCAGCAGCGCCAGCGTGACGCCGACCCCGAGCCACTTCGTGATGCGGCCTGTGAGGAAGAGCTGCACGCCGAGGGTCAGGGCGTTCACCGCCAGATCGACGTTGGCGAAGAAGGCGGTCTGGGCGCCCCGGCTGGAAAAGTTGTTCTTGGCCACCGCCGCCTGCTCGAAATACAGGAAGGTCGCGGTGACCGAGAACAGCGCCAGAAACAGCGCGATGTTGAGGAGGTAGGGCGAGGCGAACGTGCGCCGGATGCCGGCCCAGACGTCGCCGCCGATGGTCTCGCCCTCCCGCGCATCCTCCGGCACCTCGTGGAGGCGCCCGATCAGGCGGGCGAGGCCGCGCATGGCAAAGACCGCCGCCTCCAGGAGCAGAGCGGCGGCCAGCAGCAGCGCCCAGGTCGGCACGTCGCGCGCCAGCGTCGCCGTCACCGCCGAGCCGCAGATCGCGCCGAGCGTGGCGCCCGCGGCGATGAAGCCGAACAGGCGCTTGCCTTGGCTCGTCGAGAACACGTCCACCACCGTGGCCCAGAAGATCGAGACCACGAACAGGTTGAAGATCGAGAGCCAGACGAAGAAGGCGCGGCCGACCCAGACCGCCGTCTCGCCCTCGGCGAAGGCGATGAGGCCGGCAAAGATCAGGATGTTGAGGATGAAGAAGCGGTAGGTGAGGGGTACGAAGCGCGCCCGCGGCAGCCGCTTGACCAGCCAGGCGAAGGGCAGGTTCAGCGCCAGCATCCCGACGAGGGTCGCCAGGAACAGCCAGGGCAGGTTCTCGAGGCCGCCCGCCACGCCCATCTGGTCGCGGATCGGGCGCAGCATGTAGTAGCTCGCGAGCAGCGCGAAGATGTAGGCCCAGGACCAGGCGAGCGCCGGCCCCTCGCCCGGCCGCACGTCGACGAGGCGGGCGAGCCGGGAGGCCGGACGCGGGTGGGGAGGCGAGGCCGGCGCCTCTGGGCTCAAGGCTTCACCCCGAGCTTGGCCTTCAGCTCGGGCGCGGACAGTTCGTGCCCGAAGCCGGGCGAGCCCATGGCGAAGGTGTCGGCCGCCTTCAGTTCGCCGACCACCACGGGATCGAAGCCGGCATCCGAGACCAGGGTGCGGGCGGTCTCCAGCGCCTTCGGGTCGTCGCCGGCGATCGGCACCGCCATGCGCGGCTCGGGCCGCCCGGCATTCTTCTGGAAGATCTTGTAGTTCGCCGCGTTGAAGGCCCGCACCACCCGGGCGCCGGCGAGATACCTGGCGGAGGTCGCGCCGATCCCGTCGCGCTCGACCTCGTCGGCGACCGCGCCGTCGCGGGCCTTCACCGCGTTGCCGGCATCGATCACCACCTTGCCCTTCAGCCCGGCGGCGTTCTCCTTGGCCAGCTCCGGATAGGCCTTGTAGGGCACCGCGAGCAGCACGGCGTTGCCGAAGGCGATCGCTTCGGCCGGCGTGCCCGCCCGCGCCTTCGGGCCGAGTTCCTCCACGAGCGCCTTCAGCTGCTCGGGATGCCGCGAGGCGAAGAACACCTCGTAGCCAGCCTTGATCCAGAGCCGGCCGAGCGTGCCGCCGATATTGCCCGCCCCCACGATCCCGACTTTCTTGCTCGTTTCGGATTGGGCGAGCGCGGGTAGGGCCAGAGTACACAGAATGGCCGCGAGGGCGCCGCGCCGCGCGAACGTGGCAAAAGAATCAGATCGCATCGATGAAGGCCTCCATCTTGCGCCGCTCGGCGGCGTCCGGCAGCCGCCCGGTCGCGGCGGCGAGGTTGTCCTCGACGTAACTCGCCTTGGCCATGCCCGGGATCGGGCAGGTGACGGCCTCGTTGGCGAGCACGTATTTGAGAAAGAACTGCGCCCAGCTCTTGCAGCCGAAGGCGGCGGCGAAGTCCGGCAGGGGCTTGTCCTTCACCGCCTTGAACAGGCGGTCGCGGCCGAAGGGCACGTTGACCATCACCGCCACGCCCCGCTCGGCGGCCAGCGGCAGGATGCGCTCGGCCGCGGCGCGGCTGTCGAGGGCGTAGTTCACCTGCACGAAATCGAGCTTTTCGCGTTTCATCACCGCTTCGAGGTCCGGGAACTGGTCGTCGCGCCAGACCGTGACGCCGACATAGCGGATGCGGCCCTTGTCCTTCAGGGCGCGCAGGACCGCGAGGTTCACCTCCGTGTCGATCAGATTGTGCACGGCGATCAGGTCGATCCTGTCCGTGCGCAGGCGCTGGAACGAGCGCTCGGTCTCGGCCTGGGCCGCCTCCCGGCCGCGGGCGGCGACCTTGGTGGCGAGGAAGATCTTTTCGCGCAGGCCTTCGAGGATCAGGCCGAGCACGTCCTCCGCCGTGCCGTAGCTCGGGGCGGTGTCGATCACCGTCCCGCCGAGTGCCACGAAGCGCTCGACCGCCTCGCGCAAGGGAGCGGTGGCCTCGGGCGTCACCGCGACCTCGTAGCGGCGCGAGGTGCCGATGCCCATGGCCGGCAGGCGCTCGCCGGAGGAGGGGATCGGCCGGGTGATCAGGGCGTCCGCGGCACGGGCCGGGCGCGGAAGGAGACTCGCCCCGGCGGCGAGGGCCGCACCGTGCAGGAGGGTTCGGCGGGAGAGCGGCGGGACGAGGAGCATGGGTGCGGGCCTCCTTCGCGGACGGGCGAGACCCGAGCGAGATAGGGCGACCTCACGACACTGGCGAAGGGATCAGCCCGCGAACCGTCCGAACGTCACCGCCGTCTCGCCGTAGCTGCGCCGCTCCAGCTCCGCGAAACCGGGCGGCAGGACCGGGCCGGCCCCGGCGGCCTCCTCGACGAGGACCAGCGCGCCGGGGCTGAGCCAGCCCCCCCCGGCGGCGGCCGCGAGCGCCGTCGGCGCGAGATTCTTGCCGTAGGGCGGATCGCAGAAGGCCAGCGTCGCGGGCGCGTCCAGGGCGGGCCCGAGCCGGGTCGCGTCGCGGGGGATGAGCCGGGCGCGGGCCTCGCAGCCGAGGGCGGCGATCCCATCGCGGATCAGCGTGCCGGCCTGGCGCCCCTCGTCCACGAAGAGCGCGCGCGCCGCGCCGCGGGAGAGCGCCTCGAAGCCCAGCGCCCCGGTGCCCGCGAACAGGTCGAGAACCACCGCGTCCTCGACCGCGTCGTCGTAGGCGTGGGCGAGCACGTTGAACAGGGCCTCGCGCAGGCGGTCGGAGGTGGGGCGGATGCCCTCCGCCTTCGGTCCGGCCAGCCTGCGCCCGCGCCATTCGCCGCCGACGATCCGCACGCGTCAGGCCTCAGGCCTCGCCGCGCGGCGGACGGCTCGGGCGGCCGCCTCCGCGGGGGCCCGGCTTGCCGCCGCCGGGGCGACCGCCGGGAGCACCGCCGGGCTTGCCGCCGGGACGGCCCGCGCCGCCACCCGGGCGCCCGCCGGGCCGGCCGCCGCCGCCGGGCTTGAAGTCGCCTCGGGCGCCCCCCTTCGGACCGCCCTTGAAATCACCCCGGGCCCCGTCGCGGGCACCGCCCTTGAAGCCGGGCTTGGCGCCAAACTCCTTGCCCGGACCGGCTCCCGGTCCTTTGCCCGGACCCTTGCGGAAGCCGGGGCGATCACCCTCGGCGCCCCGCGGGGGACGGGCCGGACGCTCGCCCTCGGCGGTACGGGGCCGGTCGCGGGGCGGACCGCGCCGCTCGGGCGCGCGCCCCTCGTCCGGGCGCTCACGGCGGGGCGCTCCCTCGCCGCGGTCGTACGGGGGCCGGCCCTCGCTGCGCTCGCGCGGCGGACGTCCCTCGAACGAGGACGGACGCTCGCGGGGCGGCCCACGCCGCTCGGCAGGCGCGGCGTCCCCGGCCTCGCGGCGGCGGGGACGGGCGTCGCCCGAGGGCGCGGCGCGGCGGAACTCGTCCCGACCCTGGCGGTCCTCGCGGGGCCGGCTCTCGCGCGGCCTCTCGCGGCCCTCCGGCCGCTCCTCTTCCTTGCGGAAGCGGACGCGGCGATGCGGCTCGGCGGCCGGGGTCTCCGGCGTGGGCTGGAGCCGCTCCACCAGCACCCGGCGCTCGCCGGCGGCCTGGATCGCGCCGACGCGCTCGCGGCCGCGCTCGGCCGCCGCCGCGCGGGCGGTCTTGGGGTCGAGGCCCCGGCGCGGCACCTTGGAGGCGCGCGGCCGCGTCTCCTCGTCGGCGCGCCACACGGTCGGGGAGGGCGCCCGCTGCGCCGGGCGCGCCGAGGCACGCGCCGGGGCGGCGGGCCGGGCCGGATCGCGGGGCGGGCGGCCCGCCGGGGCGGGGCGGGCGGCACCCGCGCGGCCACGAGCCGCGCCCTCGGAAGAAGCGGGCTGCGCGGCGCGGGCGGCCTTCTTCGGGCTGCCGAAGGGAGCGATGGTCTCGCGCACCGGGCTCTCGAAATCGACGCCTGCCTGCTCGGCGAGGTTCTTTCCGAGCTGCTCCTTCAGCACCTTGGTGCGGATCTCCTCGACGAGGCCGACTTCGAGGTCGCCGAGCTGGAACGGGCCGAACGAGAGCCGGATCAGCCGGTTCACCGAGAGGCCGAGATGCTCCAGGATGCGCTTGACCTCGCGGTTCTTGCCCTCGCGCAGGCCGAGCGTCAGCCAGACGTTGTCGCCCTGCGCCCGGTCGAGGGTGGCCTCGATCGGGCCGTACTCCATGCCGTCGACGGTCAGGCCCTTCTTGAGCTTGTCGAGATCCGGCTGGGTCACGTCGCCGAAGGCGCGCACCCGGTAGCGGCGCAGCCAGCCGGTATCGGGATGGGCGATGACCTTGGCCAGCCCGCCGTCGTTGGTGAGGAGCAGCAGCCCTTCGGTGTTGATGTCGAGCCGGCCGATGGCGACGACCCGCGGCAGCTCGTCGGGCAGGCCGTCGAAGACCGTCGGGCGGCCCTCCGGGTCGCGGGCGGTGGTGACGACGCCCCGCGGCTTGTGCAACAGCCACAGCCGGGTCCGCTCGCGGGCGGGCAGGGGCTCGTCGTCCACCGTGATGCGATCGGCATCGGTGACGTTGATCGCCGGCGAGGTCAGGACCTTGCCGTTGAGGGTGACGCGTCCGGCCTCGATCATCGCCTCGGCGTCGCGGCGGGAGGCGATGCCGGCGCGGGCGATCGCCTTGGCGATGCGCTCGCCCTCGGGCGCGGCGGGTTGGTCCGCGGGCACGGCCGGGGAAGGATCTGGAATGTCGGTCATCCGCGCCCCTTATCAGAGCAACGGGTCGCACAAAAGGAAAAGGCGGCCCGCCGGGGCCGCCCTTTCATCGAACCGCGCGGTTCAGGTCGTCACAACCGCGGGGAGCGCCCGCGCACCGCGCCCATCACCGCCGAGATCAGGAACAGCGCGATGGCGACGAAGAAGACGATCTTGGCCGCTTCCATCGCGGTGCCGGCGATGCCGCCGAAGCCGAGCAGCGCGGCGACCAGAGCGACGACGAGAAAGGTGATAGCCCAACCGATCATGGTAACCTCCTGACGTCCATTTCGAACGATGTCTCGAAGCTTGCGGTCCGTCCGAAAGCTTGTCTGGCTTTGAAAATTGCCAAGCTCCCGGATCGTTCCCCTCGACAGCGCTGAAAATTGCTGCCGCCCGCAAAGCGTTCCGAGCCGAGGGGTCGGACCCCGGGCCTCGGACCGCTCGTGTCAGACCGTGCCTCAGACCTTGCCCTTGACCGCATCGGCGGCATCGCCCGCCGTCTTCTTGACGTCGCCCTTCACCTGCTGGCCCTCGCCCTTGAGCTCCTGGGCCTTGCCCTCGGCCTGCATCTTCTCGTTGTCGGTCGCCTTGCCGAGGCCCTGCTTGACGTTGCCGGCCGCCTCGTTGGCGAGGCCCTTCACCTTGTCGGTCGTGCTGGACATGGCGTTCTCTCCCGTTCCGTGATGCCCGCTCGAAGGCGGGGGCTGAGAGAGCAACGGTCGCCTCGGGCCGCATGTTCCGCCCTTTAACATTCCGGCCCCGGAGAGCAGGGGGCGGGAGGCTCAGGCCGCCAAGGTCCGTCGCGGCGCCTCGCCGTCCCGCGCGTCGGCCTCGAGCATCGCGGCGATCTCGTGGGCGGGCCGGGGCGGACTGAACAGGAATCCCTGCACCTCCCGCGCGCCCTCGGCCCGGACGGCGGCGAGCTGCGGCTCGGTCTCGACGCCTTCGACCAGCGTCGTGATGCCGAGGCTCGCCCCGAGGCTCACGACGGCGCGGATGATCGCCCCGGCCTCCGACTGGGCGGCGCAATCGCGCACGAAGGAGCGGTCGATCTTGATCTTGTCGAAGGGGAAGCGGCGCAGGTAGCTGATCGAGGAGTAGCCCGTGCCGAAATCGTCCATGGAGATGCGCACCCCGAGCCGGCGCAGGCTGTGGAGCGTCTCCAGGTTCGCCTCGGTGTCCTCGAGCAGCACGCTCTCGGTGATCTCCAGTTCCAGCCGGGTCGCCTTGAGGCCGCTGACCGCGAGCGCGGTCAGCACGCTCTGGGCAAAGCCCCGGTGGCGCAGCTGCAGCGGCGAGACGTTGACGGCGACGCTGATGTCGGCCGGCCAGTCGGCGGCGTCGCGGCAGGCCTGCCCCAGCACCCACTCGCCCAAGGGCACGATCAGCCCGGTCTCCTCGGCCAGCGGGATGAACACCGCCGGGCTCACGAGGCCGCGCTCGGGATGGCGCCAGCGCACCAGCGCCTCCAGGCCCGTGATGCGGTTGGCGGAGAGATCGACGAGGGGCTGGTAATGCAGCTCGAAGCGGTCCTGGGCCAGCGCCTCGCGCAGCTCGCGCTCGAGCCCGAGCCGCTCGCGCGCGGTCTCGTCCATCTGCGGCTCGAACAGGCGGAACGTGCCGCGCCCGTCCGCCTTCGCCTCGTAGAGGGCCATGTCGGCCTCCTTGAGCAGGCGCTCGATCTCGCCGGCCCCGGCCGCGGCCAGCGCGATGCCGACGCTCATGCCGATCTCCACGGTCAGCCCGTCGAGGCGATAGGGCGCGCTGATGACGCCGATCAGGCGCTGCGCCAGGGCCGCGGCGCCGGCGGCGTCCTCGACGCGGTAGAGCACCGCGAACTCGTCGCCGCCCAGCCGGGCCACCACGTCGCGCCCGCGCACATGCGTGCGCAGCCGGTCGGCCACCGCCCGCAGCAGGCTGTCGCCCACCGCGTGGCCGAAGCTGTCGTTGATCGGCTTGAAGCGGTCGAGATCGAGGCAGAGCACGGCGAGGCAGGCCTCGCCGCTCGCGGGCAGCATCTCGATCAGCTCCGTGCCGATCTCCCGCAGGCAGGTGCGGTTGGGCAGATCGGTCAGCCCGTCGTGGCGGGCCATGTGGACGATCTGCGCCTCGGTGCGCCGCCGCTCGGTGATGTCCTCGAAGGTCGAGACCCAGCCGCCGCCCTCCATCGGGCGGTGCATCACGGCGACGACGCGCCCGTCGGCCAGTTCGCGCAGCACGGCCTTTGGCCCGTCGGCGGTGAGCGAGGTGCGGGTGCTCTCGCTCACCGAATCGACCGTCGCCCCGGGCTTGTAGCGCTTGAGCGACACCAGCGAGGCGATCACGTCCCGCTGGCTCATGCCGACGCGAAGCGCGTCTTCCGGCAGATCGAAGATCTCCCGGTAGCGCCGGTTCCACACCAGCAGCCGCTGCTCCGCATCGAACAGGCACAGGCCCTGGCTCATGTTCTCCAGGGCCGCGTCGAAGAGCCGGTTCTGCTCGCTGAGCCGGGCATGGGCCGCGACGAGGGCGAGGCGGGTACGGTGCTGCTCGCTGACATCGCTGCCGAAGCCGCGATAGCCCAGGAACTCGCCCTCGGGCGAGACATGCGGCCGGCCGCTGATCGCGAACCAGCGCGGCGCGCCGTCGGGGTGACGGTAGACGTAGGTCATGTCCCGGAACGGGCGGCGCGCGGCCAGGGCCTCGCGGTAGGCGGCGAGGTTGTCGGCATCCTCCGCGCAGGCGAAGGCCGCGCGCGGAAAGCCGATCATCTCCTCCGGCTCGCGGCCCAGCAATCGCTCGGCGCCGACGGAGAGATAGCTGAAGCGGTCCTCGGCGTCGGTGGCCCAGAGCCAGTCGAACGCGATGCGTGCAAAGTCTTCGAGGTCGTTCAAGGGCATGTCGTCACCGCAGGCTCGACCCAACCTTACGCGGAATTGTAAATATTTCTTCCTGCTCACGACTTGAGCAGCATGATCGTCTTTCGATCACTCGTGATCGCCACAAGACAAAGGCCCAAGCCCACCTTGGTCGAAGCTCGGCAGCGCTCCCCGCGAAGCCGGCCCGGAGCCATCGCCGGCCCGAGCCGTTGCCTCCGGCGACCGGCCGGGGCAGCATCGTGCAGCGACAGACCGGGCGACATGTCGGGGAGGCGAGGGGATGGCCGAGGGCGACGACCTGTTTCCGGGCTTCGAGCCGCTCTGGATCGAGGGGCCGGCGGGCCGCTGGTTCGGCCGGGCGGGGGGCCCGGCGGAGGGCCCGCCGCTTCTCCTCCTGCACGGTTTCCCGCAGAGCCACGCGATGTGGCACCGGCTGGCCCCGACGCTGGCCGAAACGCACCGGGTGATCGCCCTCGACCTGAAGGGCTACGGCTGGTCGGCCGCCCCGGATTCCGGGAGCGGCGGGAACGCCTACGCCAAGCGGCAGGTCGGGGCGGAGATCGTTGCGGTGATGGAGCGGCTCGGCCATGTCCGCTTCGCGCTCGCCGGACACGACCGCGGCGCCCGCGTCGGCTACCGCCTGGCGCTCGACGCGCCCGGCCGGGTCGAGCGCCTCGCCATCCTCGACATCGTGCCGACGCAGGTGCAGTGGACGCGCATCGAGGCCAAGCCCGGCGCCAACCCGCACTGGCCCTTCCTGGCCGGCCCGGCCCCGGAGCCGGAGCGCGTGATCGGCCGCGACCCGGACGCCTATTTCGAGGGGTTGCTGCGCGGCTGGAACGCCGCGGGCGACCTCTCTCCCTTCGACCCGCGCGCGCTGACGCTCTACCGCCAGGCCTGGAACGTGCCCGAGCGCATCCACGCCTTCTGCAAGGATTACCGGGCCGGGGGCCCCGACGGGCCCGACCGCGCCGCCGACCGCGAAGACCTCGCCGCGGGGCGCACCCTGGACATGCCGGTGCAGGTGCTCGCGAGCACGCATTACCTCGATCGGGACAAGCCGGAGCCCGCGCTCGCGGTCTGGCGCCGGACCTTCGCACCGCGGGCGGACGGCGTCTCGATCCCCTCCGGCCACTTCATGGCCGAGGAGGCGCCGGAGGCCACGCTTCAGGCGCTGCGGGCGTTTCTGGGGGCGTGACCGGTCAGAACGTCTCCACCCAGGGCCGCAGGGCGATCTCGTCGCTCCAGGCGCTGCGGTCCTGGCGCAGGAGGGCGAGGTAGCTTTGCGCGATGGCGTCCGGGTCGAGGCTGGCGTCGGGGCGCCCCTCCGGGTCGGGCCGGGCGGCGGAGCGGATGGCGCCGTCGATGACGATGTGGGCCACATGGATGCCCTGCGGCTGCAGCTCGCGGGCGAGGCTCTGGGCAAGGCCCCGCAGGGCGAATTTGCCCATGGCGAAGGGGGCCGAGCCCGCAAACCCCTTCACGCTGGCCGAGGCGCCGGTGAACAGGATCGCCCCGTGGCGGTGGGGGAGCATGCGGCGCGCCGCGGCCTGGGCCACGAGGAAGCCGCCATAGGCCGAGACCGCGAGCGAGCGGGCCACCGCCTCGGGGTCGAGATCGACGGTGGCGCCGCGCAACCGGCCGCTGGCATTGTAGATCACGACGTCGGGCGAGCCCCCGAGCGCCGGCTCGAGCCGGGGGAACAGGGCCTCGACCGCGCTCGGATCGGTGGCGTCGCAGGCATGCAGGGCCGCACCCGTCTCCCGGGCGAGGTCGGCGAGCTTGTCGGTGTGGCGCGCGGCGAGCCCGACCCGGAGCCCCTCCGCCGCGAACAGCCGCGCCAGGGCGGCGCTCAGGCCCGGGCCGGCGCCGACGATCAGGGCGCGCTGGTAGGTCGGGACCATGGGGCGGGGCTCCGTCGGAATGTCGGGGGATCAGGTCCGAACGCGCCGGGCGGGGCCGCGGTTCGGCCGGTCGATCGTCGCCTGCGCGGGGATTTCGCCTGCGCGGGGAGGGGAGGCCGGCGGCTCAGCCCCGCCGCTGCGCGAAGAATTCCCGCAGCAGCCCCGCCGCCTCGCGCTCGCGAAAGCCCGAATAGACCTCCGGCGCGTGGTGGCAGGTCGGCTGGTTGAACACGCGGGGGCCATGCTCGACCCCGCCGCCCTTGGGGTCGGAGGCCGCGTAGTACAGCCGCCGGATGCGGGCGAAGGAGATCGCGCCCGCGCACATCGGGCAGGGCTCCAGCGTCACGTAGAGGTCGCAGTCGGTCAGCCGCTCGTCGCCGAGCCGGGCGCAGGCTTCGCGGATCGCCAGGATCTCGGCATGGGCCGTGGGATCGTGCAGGGCGCGAGGCCGGTTGCCGGCCACGCCCAGAACCGCGCGGTCGCGCATCACCACCGCGCCGACCGGCACCTCGCCGAGCGCCGCGGCCTCACGGGCGGCGGCGAAGGCGAGGTCGAACGGGTCGGCCATCAATCGCCCGAAGCCGCCTCCCGGGCGACCTCGCGGCTGCCGATGTCGCTGCGGAAAAAGCCGTCCGGCCAGTCGATCCGCGCGACCGCCGCGTAGGCGCGCTCCTGCGCCTCCCGCACGCTCGCCCCCAGGGCGGTGACGGCGAGCACCCGGCCGCCATCGGCGAGCAGGCGCGCGCCCTCCCGGCGGGTGCCGGCGTGGAAGACGACGACCGTATCGTCCCCGGCGCTCTCGGTGCCGCGGATCTCGCTGCCGCGGGTGACCGGGCCGGGATAGCCCTGCGCCGCCATCACCACGGCGAGCGCCGCGCGGGCATCATCGAAGCCGATGGCGACGCCGGAGAGGTCGCCCCGGGCCGCCGCCAGCAGCGCCGGCACGAGGTCGCCGGTCAGGCGCGGCATCAGCACCTGCGCCTCGGGATCGCCGAAGCGGGTGTTGTACTCGATGAGCTTCGGCCCCTCCGCCGTCAGCATCAGCCCGGCATAGAGGATGCCGGCGAACGGCGTGCCGCGGGCCGCCATGCCCTTCAGCGTCGGCGCGATGATGCGGGTCATCACCTCTGCCGCGATCTCCGGCGTGACGATGGAGGCGGGCGAGTAGGCGCCCATGCCGCCCGTGTTGGGTCCGCGGTCGCCGTCATGGACGCGCTTGTGGTCCTGCGCCGTGCCGATCGGGATCGCCCGGGTGCCGTCGCAGAGCGCGAAGAAGCTCGCCTCCTCGCCGAACAGGCATTCCTCGATGACGAGGGCGCCGCCCTCGCTCCCGTCGAGGATCGCCCGCACCGCGGCCTCGGCCTCGGGCAGGCTCTCGGCCACCGTCACGCCCTTGCCGGCGGCGAGCCCGTCGGCCTTGACCACGATCGGCGCAGCCCGCTCGCGCAGATAGGCCAGCGCCGGCTCGAGCGCCGTGAAGCGGGCGAAGGCAGCGGTGGGGATGTCGTGCTCGGCACACAGATCCTTGGTGAAGCCCTTCGATCCTTCGAGCTGCGCCGCGGCCCGCGTCGGGCCGAAGGCCGGGATGCCGGCTGCCGTGAGATCGTCGACGAGGCCCGCCACCAGCGGCGCCTCCGGCCCCACCACCACGAGGCCGATGGTCTCCGCCCGGCAGAAGGCGACGACGGCCGCGTGGTCGGAGACCGGCAGCTCCGGCCGGTTCTCGCCGTGCTGCGCCGTGCCGGGATTGCCCGGCGCGATGAAGAGCCTGCCGCAGAGCGGCGACTTCGCGATGGCCCAGGCCAGCGCGTGCTCGCGCCCGCCGGAGCCGATGAGCAGGATGGAAAGGGGCTCGGTCATGACGCGACCCCTTCCCAAAAAACGCCGGCCGGGAAAAGGGTGTTTCGCATCGGCCGGCCCGCTTCGGCCGGAATCGGACCGGGAGAAGCGCCAGCATGAGCCCGCAGACGCCATCGGACAAGCCGCCGGAGAAGCGGCGCCGCCTCGGCCTGGAGGGCGCCAACACCCTGGTACAGACGCTGGCGATCCTCGGGGCAGGGGCCTGGGGCGTCTACACCTTCGTCTACGAGGCGCGGATCAAGCCGGGGCTCGCCCCACCCTCGGTCTCGGTGAAGACCGACCTCGCCCGGGTCGGCGAGCGGGGCGACCGGGTGGCGATCCGCTCGACGGTGACGCGCACCAATGTCGGCCAGGCGGGGGTGCGCGTGCTCGGGCTCACCTACACCGCGATCGGCATCCGCACCCGCTTCGCCGAGCCCGGCGCGGACGAGGCGGCGCGGGCCGCAGAGGGGGAGGCGGCCTTCCGCGCCGCGCTCACCGGCACGGCGAGCCTCGATGTCGCCCGCGACTACACCCGGGAGAGCGGCGGGACGCCGATCCTGCGCCAGGGCCTGCTGTTCTCCGGGGCGACGCCGCTTCCGAGCGAGCCCTCCGACCTCAATCCGGGCGAATCCGTCTCCCGCGACGTGATCGTCTACGCCGACCGCAAGGCCTACGATGCCGTGCGCTTCGAGGTGCGGCTCGCCTACGCCAAGGAGGACGATCCGCCGGTGCGCCTGCGCTTCGAGGCGGGGGCGGACGGGGTGCTCGCCGCCGTCCCGGCCGAGCCCTGCCCCGCGCCGAAATGCCCGATGCGGACGACCGATTTCGCCACCGAATTCTCGCTGTGGTGAGAGAATCGTCTCCGCCCGCGCGGCGGCGTGCGTGAAATTGCGTTTCTTGCCGGCTCCGGGGCGGAACGGTTGGCCGGGCTCGCCTGTTGTCGTCTGCCATGCCGATCTGTCGCCACTCGATCGCCTTCTCCCCTCGCCCGCAGCGCGAGCAAACGGGCGTACGACTGTCGAATTACGTGGTCCGCCGCCGCCCCGGCCCGCGGCCGGCCAACGACAACCGCCGCTCCCGCCTCATCCCCGTCTGGCCCTGGGCCGTCGCGGCAGCCGCACCAGCGGTGATGGCGGCGCTGATCCTCACGCGTCTGATCTGATCGCCGGCGTTCTCGCGCCGCCCGTCATCGCCGGCCGTATCCGGCGCCCTTCTGCGCGCGGTTGCCGTAAGGGTTCGCCCCTGCGCCGGCCGGGGCTCTCGGCATCGGCGCCACACTCCCGGCCTCTTCCCCAGCCGATGCCCGCGGTGCCCTTTACCCGCTCCGGGCCTTTCCCGTAGCGTCCGGCCCCATGCCGCTCGTGCCCCCGCCGCGCCCGTCCGCCGTGCCGCCGCCTCCGCCGCTGGGGGAGCCGGCGCCCTCGGCGCTGCTCCAGGCCAACGCGCCCGAATGGTCGGTCGGCGATCTGGCAGCCGCCCTCAAGCGCACCCTGGAAGACGCCTTCGGGCATGTGCGCCTGCGCGGCGAGATCTCGGGCTATCGCGGGCCGCACGGCTCGGGCCACGCCTATTTCTCGCTCAAGGACGGCTCGGCCAAGATCGATGCCGTGGTCTGGAAGGGCGTGCTCGGGCGCCTGCGCCAGCGGCCCAAGGAGGGGCTGGAGGTCGTCGCCACCGGCAAGATCACGACGTTTGCCGGGAAATCCTCCTACCAGATCGTGATCGACTCGATGGAGCCCGCCGGCATCGGCGCCTGGATGGCGCTGCTGGAGGAGCGCAAGCGCCAGCTCGCGGCCGAGGGGCTGTTCGCGGCGGAGCGCAAACGGCCGATCCCGTTCCTGCCGCGGGTGATCGGCGTCGTCACCTCGCCGACCGGCGCGGTGATCCGCGACATCCTCCACCGGCTGGAGGACCGTTTTCCCCGCCCCGTGCTGGTCTGGCCGGTGCGGGTGCAGGGGGAGGGGGCGGCGGACGAGATCGCCGCCGCGATCCGGGGCTTCAACGCGCTCACCCCCGGCGGCCCGATCCCGCGGCCGGACGTGCTGATCGTCGCCCGCGGCGGCGGCTCGATCGAGGATCTCTGGGCCTTCAACGAGGAGGCAGTGGTGCGCGCCGCCGCCGAGTCCGAGATCCCGCTGATCTCGGCGGTCGGCCACGAGACCGATACCACGCTGATCGACTTCGCCTCCGACCGCCGCGCCCCCACGCCCACGGGTGCGGCCGAGATGGCGGTGCCGGTGCGGGCCGAACTCGCCGCCCAGGTCCACGATCTGGGCGCCCGGCAGGCGGGCACGATGCTGCGGCGGATCGAGCGCGAGCGCTCGGATTTCCGCGCGCTGGTGCGGGCGATCCCCGGCGCCGACGCCTTCCTCGCCGCCAAGCGCCAGCGCCTCGACCTCGCCGACGCGCGCCTGCGCCCGGCGCTCGCTGCCAATGCCCGCGATTCCCGCGAGCGCCTGAGCCGGATCGCCGACCGGCTCACCCGGCGCTCGCCGGCCATCGCCCTGGCCGAGGCGCGCGCGCGCCTCGCCGCGATCGACCACCGCCCGCGCACCGCCATGGCCCGCGCGGTCGAGCGCCGCCGCGACCGGCTCGGGGCGCTCACCGGGTTGCTCGGGGCGCTGAGCTACAAGGCCGTGCTCGCCCGCGGCTACGCCCTCGTGCGCGACGCCGACGGCCAGCCGGTGCGCTCGGCCGCCGCCGCCGCCCAATCCGCCCGGCTCCAGTTGCAGTTCTCCGACGGCGCGGTCTTCGCGCGCCCCGAGGACGCGCCGGCCGCCGCCCTGGCCGACGCCCCGCCCTCGCCGCCGCGCCCGAAGCGCGCCCCCCGCCGGGCCGCACCCGAGGCCGCACCGAAGCCCAAGGAGACGGCGCCCAAGAAGAAGACGGCGCCCGAGCCCGCCGCGCGCCAGGGTTCGTTGTTCTGATCGGGCCAAGCCCGGTCGGTGAAGTCCGGTCGGTGGAGCCTGGTCGGCCCCGCCCCCGCATCACCCCCTCCCTGCGCCAGGGCGGCTTGACCGGCCCCGTTACCTCTGCGACCGAGCGGCACGGCTCGTGCCTGTGGGGGCGACAGGCCGGCCCTTTCATCCGCAGGAGAGGCGCGTGACCACGACGATCGATTCGGACCAGAAGCTCCACCTCGTGTTCGGCGGCGAGCTGGAGGACGTGTCCGGCGTGCGCTTCCGGGACATCAAGGATCTCGACGTCGTCGGCATCTTCCCCGACTACGCCTCGGCCCAGACCGCGTGGCGCTCCAAGGCGCAGGCCACCGTCGACAGCGCCCAGACCCGCTACTTCATCGTCCATCTCCACCGCCTGCTCGAACCGTGAGCCATCCGCGGCAGGGCTCGTCCGATGAAACCATTGTGACGGCCTTCCCCCGCTGGTATGAGCCGCGCGGCCGGATGCGTGTGCGGTCTCGGACGTGATGTTTCGCGTGCGTCCCGCGAGTGACTGAGAAAAGAGCCGAGAGACGCCCGGCATGACGTCGTCCATCAAGATCATCGCTGGCAATGCCAGCCGCCCGCTCGCGGAATCGATTGCCGCCTACCTCGAACTGCCGCTCGCGAGTTGCATGGTCCGGCGCTTCGCCGACATGGAAATCTTCGTCGAGCTGCAGGAAAACGTGCGCGGCGAGGACGTCTTCATCGTCCAGTCGACCTCGTTCCCGGCCAACGATCACCTGATGGAGCTGCTGATCATGATCGACGCGGCGCGTCGGTCGTCGGCGCGGCGCATCACGGCGGTGATTCCCTATTTCGGCTACGCCCGGCAGGACCGGCGCACCTCGGGCCGGACGCCGATCTCGGCCAAGCTCGTCTGCAACCTCATCACCGAGGCCGGCGCGGACCGGGTGCTGACGCTGGACCTGCATGCCGGGCAGATCCAGGGCTTCTTCGACATCCCCACCGACAACCTCTTCGCCGCGCCCGTGATGGTGCGCGACATCAAGGAGCGCTTGGCGCCGGGCGAGCGCATGGTGGTCTCGCCGGACGTGGGCGGCGTGGTGCGCGCCCGGGCGCTCGCCAAGCGCATCGACGCGTCGCTGGCCATCGTCGACAAGCGCCGCGAGCGGGCAGGCGAGTCGGAAGTGATGAACATCATCGGCGACGTCGAGGGTCAGTCCTGCATCCTCGTGGACGACATCGTCGATTCCGGTGGCACCCTGGTGAACGCGGCCGAAGCCCTGCTCAACGCGGGCGCCAAAGAAGTCTCCGCCTACATCACCCACGGGGTGCTCTCGGGCGGCGCGGTCTCGCGCATCGCCGCCTCGCGGATGAAGGAGCTGGTCATCACCGACTCCATCCTCCCGACCCAAGCCGTGAAGCTCGCCCGCAACATCCGCGTGATCTCGATCGCGCCGCTGCTCGGCGAGGCGATCGGGCGCACGGCGACGGAATCGAGCGTGTCGAGCCTGTTCACCTGAACCGGTCGCAGGTTTCCGAAGAGATCATCCCTTCGGCGGGGCCTCGGGGTGGAACCCAGGCATCCCTCCAGGGCTCCGCCCTGGACCCGCGAAAGGACTCGTCCTTTCGAAACCTCTGACGCGCTGCGTCAGCGGATTTCCGCGATCTCGAACTCGTGCTCGTTCACCGTCACGGTGTCGCCGACGCTCTTGCCGGTGAGCGCCCGGGCGAGCGGCGCCACGTAGGAGATCGATCCGGCATGCGGGTCGGCCTCGTCCTCGCCGACGATGCGGAAGGTCTGGCGCGTGTCGTCCTCGCGCAGCACCGTCACGGTCGAGCCGAAATGCACCGTGTCGCCCGCGACCGCTTCCACGAGCTGGGCCGAGTTCTTCCGCGCGCTCCAGTAGCGCAGGTCGCGCGACAGGCGGGTGTGGTCGGCCTTGTCCTCGGGCGAGACCCCAGCCAGCTCGCGCTCCAGCCGCGCCACCTCGGCCTCGATCTGCGCGAGCCCCTCCGGCGTCACGAAGTTGGGCTGGGACGAGATGGGGCGGTCGGGAAGGTCTTCGAAGGCCTCACCACCCTCGGGTTCGCGGACGAATGCTCTGCTCATGAGAGCCGGAATGCTCAAGCCCGCGTCCCGGTTCCCGGAAGCGCCCCACCGGGCTCAGGTGACCGCGACGACCGTGCGGCCCCGCACCCGGCCCTCGAGCAGCCGCTCGGCGAGGCCGCCCGCCTCGGACAGCGGAACCGTCGCGGTCATCCGCTTCAGGAGATCGCGGTCGAGGTCGCGGGCGAGCCGGGCCCAGGCCTCGCGGCGCGGGGCCTGCGGGGTCGTCACGCTGTTGATGCCGAGCAGCGCGACGCCGCGCAGGATGAAGGGTGCGACCGAACCCGGCAGGTCCATGCCCCCGGCATTGCCGCAGGCGGCGATGGCGCCGCCGCCCTTCGTCATCGCGAGGGCGTTGGCGAGCACCTTGCCGCCGACCGCGTCGATGCCGGCGGCCCAGCGCTCCTTGGCCAACGGCCGCGGCTCGCCCGAGAGCGCCTCGCGCTCCAGGATCTCGGCGGCGCCGAGGCTCTTGAGGTAATCGGCCTCGTCACCGCGACCGGTCGCAGCGATCACGTGCCAGCCGGCGCGCTTGAGGAGCGCCACCGCCACCGAACCGACGCCGCCCGAGGCACCCGTCACCAGGGCCGGGCCGGCCTCTGGCGTCAGGCCGTGCCGCTCCAGGGCGAGCACCGAGAGCATGGCCGTGTAGCCCGCAGTGCCGATCGCCATGGCCTCGGCGGGGCTCAGGCCCTCGGGCAGGGGTACCAGCCAGTCGCCGCGCACGCGGGCGCGCTCGGCCAGCCCGCCGAGATGCGTTTCGCCGACGCCCCAGCCGGTGAGCACGACGGCGTCGCCGGGGCGATACCCGGGATGATCCGAGGCTTCGACGGTGCCGGCAAAATCGATGCCGGGGATCATGGGGAAGCGGCGCACCACCGGCATGCGGCCGGTCATGGCGAGCCCGTCCTTGTAGTTCAGCCCCGAATGGCTGACCCGCACCGTGACGTCGCCGTCCATCAGGTCGGCCTCGTCGAAGTCGCGCAGGGACAGCGTCTGACCGGATTCGGCCTTCTCGATCACCCAGGCCTTGAACGCCGCCATGAGCCGCTCCTCCCGTCTTGAGACCGGGAGGGAGCTACGGCGGCGCGGCCCCGATTCAAGGCCGCACCGGCCGCCGGGCGGCCAAGAGGCTCAGTATCCGTCGTAGATGCTGCCGCGCGAGAAGCCGAGGCCCACCGCCACATCCGCCGAGGACGCGCCGGCAATACCGAAGGCGTCGGGAATGGAACCGATGCCGAGGGGGCCGTACCCGGCGCCGGAGGCGTAGGCGGGCGCGGCGGCCGGCACCCAGGCGGTGCGGGCAGGCTGCACCAGCACCCGGCGCTGCGTCGTGGCATAGACCGGCGGCAGGGTGTGCGGGATCGTCTCCGGCGGGCGCACCAGCACGCGCCGGGTCTGCACGGCGTAGCGGGGCGGCGTGGTCACCCAGCAGCCGACGAGCTGCCCGTAGGCATCGACGCGGGTCTCCCAGCGCCGGCCGCCCGGGGCGACCAGCACCTGCTCGGACACCGTGTCGTAGACCGGCGGCGTCGTGCGGTAGACCGTGCGCGGCGGCTGCACCAGCACGCGCTCGGAGACGGTGTCGAACACCGGCGGCGTGGTGACGCGGCGGTAGCATTCGGCGCTCACGCAGCTGCCGCCCGCCAGCGCGGGTGCGGCGAGGGCCGGGAGCGCCGTCGCGGCGGCGAGCGATAGGAGCAGGAAACGCGGGCGCAGGGCGGGGGCGGCCATCGGAAAACCTCGGAACTCGACGCGGCTTCGAAACACGATCTCGGAGCGCCGCCCGATCGACACGGGACGCAAACGACGCACCTTTCGACGTGCAGATAGCCGCGAAGGTTGCTCTCCCGACAAGCTCGATTGTCGAAGACAGTAAAATTAACCAATGACTAAGACTACGCAGAACTGAACACGGTCGCTCGATTGTCGAGGCCCGAACCGGACAGCGGGCGGGCCGCCTGTGGCCGGAAAGGCCCTGCCCGCGGGATGCGGGCGCGCGGGCGGGACGGCACGCTTGTCAGCCCAACGGCCAAGGGCTAGAGCGCTTCCAAATCGGGCGGTGGCGGCGCCCGGCTGGCACGACACCGCCGCGCGAGGGGATCGCATCCGCACCTCGGTATCCCTCACGAGAACTCCCGCCGCCCGTTCGGGCCGGCGCGGGGCGCCCCCGGTCCATCGGAGGCTTCGTGAGGCGCCCTAAGGCGGGTGGCGGGCCGGCCAGAGGCGCGCCCGATCCCGTCACGGCAAGCGGATCTTAAGGACCGAACGGCCCATGACCTACGTCGTCACCGACAACTGCATCAAGTGCAAGTACATGGACTGCGTCGAGGTGTGTCCCGTGGATTGCTTCTACGAGGGCGAGAACATGCTCGTCATCCATCCCGACGAGTGCATCGATTGCGGCGTATGCGAGCCGGAATGCCCTGCCGAGGCGATCAAGCCCGACACCGAGGGCAACCTCGAGAGCTGGCTGAAGCTCAACGCGGATTACGCCAAATCCTGGCCCAACATCACCCAGAAGAAGGACGCCCCCGGCGACGCCAAGGAGTGGGACGGGGTGAGCGGCAAGCTGGAGGCGCATTTCTCGCCCAATCCCGGCTCCGGCGACTGATCGCCTCGTCGCGCGGCATCGCCAGGAGAGCCGCAGGAACGCACTGGGGCGCGCCGCCCGTCCCCCTTGCAACCGCCCCCCTGAAACCGGCGGCCGGGGCTGTGCGGAGCCGTGCAAAACCGACGATCCTCCCATGCGGGGAAGCGCTTGCGCGCCGGCAATCCTTTGATTTGCCGGCCCGTTTGTGTTACATGAGGGTCTGCCGTCGCTCACGCCCGATGCGCTCCCTCCTCCCGCCCGCAAGGCGGGTTCCATTTTCCTGGAAACGAGGTTGGCTGCGATCGACCGCCGGAAGCATTTTGCTCCCGGCGCGTTCCTTCGTGTGGTGGGAGCAACGCAAGAGCCCGGGAACCGGCCGGCGTCTCGCGACGCGCCGCCGAACAGGGGCATGCGCCGGGTGTCCCGCCCCGGAAGTGACGAGCGCGGGCGTTCGACCCGCGTGGATGACAGTGGAGGCTCATTCCGCATGACCACAGCCAAGAAGACGACGGCAGGCCGCCAAGGCTTCAAGACCGGCGAGGCGGTCGTGTATCCGGCGCACGGCGTCGGGCGGATCACCGCGATCGAGGAGCAGGAGATCGCGGGCTACAAGCTCGAGCTGTTCGTCGTCTCGTTCGAGAAGGACAAGATGGTCCTGCGCGTGCCCACCGCGAAGGCCAACAGCGTCGGCATGCGCAAGCTCGCCGAGCCCGAACTCGTCAAGAAGGCGCTCGACGTGCTGACCGGCCGCGCCCGCGTCAAACGGACGATGTGGTCGCGCCGCGCCCAGGAATACGAGGCCAAGATCAATTCCGGCGACCTGATCTCGGTCACCGAGGTGGTGCGCGACCTGTTCCGCTCCGAGGCCCAGCCCGAGCAGTCCTACAGCGAGCGCCAGCTCTACGAGGCCGCCCTCGACCGCGTCGTGCGCGAGATTTCCTCGGTGAACAAGATCACCGAGACCGAGGCGCTCAAGCTGATCGAGCAGAGCCTCGCCAAGTCGCCGCGCCGCGCCAAGGGCGAAGCGGAAGCCGAGGCGGATGCCGAGGGCGACGACGACGTGCAGGAGGAGGCCGCCTGAGGCGGGAACCACCCGCGTCTCCGCCGCGAGACGCGCGATCGCTGATAAAGGGCCCGGCGCCATACCGGGCCCTTTTTTCATGCGCTGTGGATGACCTCTTGATCCTTTCGTCCCCGGCGCCACACGCCCGCAGGGAACCAGCGTCGCACGGATGTGTTGTGCCTCTGCCACGGATGGCTTGACCCAGGGTCCGGCCCGGCGCGCTGCCGGCCAGCGAGACCCATGCGGTTGGATCCGACAACGCTCGAACCAAGAACGCTCGAACGAGAGAGGCGGGGATGGCAGAGATCGCGGGGATGCGGCGTCAGTTCATTCGGACAGCGATGGAGGCGCCCTTCCTTGCAAGGGACGAAGAGCGGGGACTGGCGGTGGCCTGGAAGGAGGAGCGCAACGAGCGCGCCCTCCACCGGTTGATCTCCGCGCATATGCGCCTCGTGATCGCGCTCGCCGGCCGCTTCCGGCATTACGGCCTGCCGATGGCCGACCTCGTGCAGGAGGGGCATGTCGGCCTGATGGAGGCCGCCGCCCGCTTCGAGCCGGAGCGCGACGTGCGCTTCTCCACCTACGCCACGTGGTGGATCCGCGCCTCGATCCAGGACTACATCCTGCGCAATTGGTCGATCGTGCGCGGCGGGACGAGTTCGGCCCAGAAGGCCCTGTTCTTCAATCTGCGCCGCCTGCGCGCCCGCCTCATGCAATCGACCGAGGAGCAGGTCGGCTCCGAGATCCACGGCCGGATCGCCACCGCCATCGGCGTGTCTCGCGAGGACGTGGCCCTGATGGATGCGCGCCTGTCCGGCCCCGACATGTCGCTGAACGCGCCCGTGGGCGAGGAGAGCGAGGCGTCCTCGGAGCGGATGGACTTCCTGGTCGACGATGCGGCCCTGCCCGACGAGACGGTCTCCGCCCTCGTCGACGGCGAGCGGCGTCTCGTCTGGCTGCGCCAGGCGCTCACCGTCCTGTCGGAGCGCGAGCTGCGCATCCTGCGCGAGCGGCGGCTGGCGGAGGATCAGGCGACCCTGGAGGCGCTGGGTCACCGCCTCGGCATCTCGAAGGAGCGCGTTCGCCAGATCGAGAACCGGGCCCTGGAGAAGCTGCGTCGAGCCCTGGCGGAGAAGTTCCCGCAGGCGCCGAGCAGTGTTTACGCCTGAGGCCTGCCTCGTCGGCCGAGTCCCGCATCCTGAGGCATGGAGCGAAGAGGAGCCTCGGAACGGCGCTTCAGCCGGCCGTGTGCTTCCTGGGGCCATCCTGCGAACGGGATGAAGGCCAGATCTCGAGACGCGGAAGGAAGCGCGCCCGGGAAGGTCGAAAGACCCGTCCCGCGCCTTGGACGCGCTCCAATGCCTCAGACGATGGCAGACAGACGACGGGGCGGGTCCGCAGGGCCCGCCCGTTCTTTTTCAGGAAGAGAGGACGTCCTGCCCGACGCGGCGCGGCGTGCCTCCGCCCGACCGCGGGTTGCCCGAGGCGGCGGCGAGCACCGTGGCGAGCCGCTTCGTCGCGAAATCGATGAAGCTGCGGGCCTTGGCGGGCAGCAGGCGCGAGGTCGTGACGAAGTAGACCGGCGTCGAGGGCAGGCTCCAATCCGGCAGGACGCGCTGCAGGCGGCCCGTGGAGACATCGCTGTCGACGCTGATGACGTTGGCCCGGGTGAGGCCCTGTCCGGCCACGGCGAAGCGCCGGGCGAGGCTCAGCGAGTTGCAAGAGAGGGGGCCCGCCACGGTGATGGCGACGGTCTCGCTGCCGCGGGTGAGCGCCCAGTTGGCGGAGGTGCCCTGGGCCGGCACGATGACCTGGTGCGCCTCGAGGTCGAGCGGCGCCGCTGGCGCGCCGCGCTCGGCGAGATAGGCCGGCGCACCGAAGATGCCGTTCTCGACCTCGGCCACCTTGCGCACGATCAGCGAGGTCTCGCGCGGCTCCTCGATGGCCACGGCGAGATCGTAGTTGTCGCCCACGAGATCGACCGGAGCGGGCTTCAGATCGACGTGGACGTGGATGTGTTCGTGGAGGGCGGAGAACTCCGTGATCACGCCCGAGAGGTGGCGCAGCACCCAAAAGTCCGGCGGTGCGGCGATCTTGAGGAACCCGCTCGGCCCCTTGGCCACCGCCATCATGTCGTCGAACGTCCGCTGGGCCTCGTCCACGAGCAGCGACACCTGGGCGAGATAGGCCTCGCCGTAGGAGGTCAGCGCCAGCTTGCGGGTCGTGCGATCGAGAAGCCGAAGGCCGACCGTGGACTCGAACATCGTAATTCGGCGCGACAGGGAAGAGATCGGCATGCCGAGGGCAGCTGCCGCTTGGCTGAAGCTCTTGCGCCGAGCGACTTCGACGAAAAGCGCCATGTCGCGCAGCAGTTGAGGATGCGGCATTTTCATCCGGTCCGCCCAGTCGTTACGTGATTGCACGTGTACCTCTCGACGAGAGGCGACGCACAACCCTACGAGCCCTCTAGCACATCTGCCTATAACCGTAGCGGGCGCTCTGGGCTCCGACCGGAAAAATCGTTTCGGCCGATGGAATAAACGTCCCGCACCGAACGTGGCCTTTTGCACGGGGAGAGGCGCCGCATCTCCGACCCGGCCGTCCTTCGGAGAGGCAGCCCAACCGGCCGCTGCCCGAAGGGACAATGGTCGCCCGTGATGCCTCAAGCCCCTTCGGACCCCGCGGAACGGAGAGGTGTGCGGCGAGAGCAAATTTTTTTAAAATCTCTATTTCTCAGCTGCTTAGGCAGAATTCCGGCGCTTCTCGAGGGGTTGGAGCGCCCCTCGCAGCAAAAGAAGCGCCGTTGGACCCGCCGACCCGCTTGCGACTGCCAAGAGTGCCGGCTATAAGCCCGCTCGCTGGCCCTTCGGGGGCGGCATCGGAGTGTAGCGCAGTCTGGTAGCGCACCACGTTCGGGACGTGGGGGTCGCAGGTTCAAATCCTGCCACTCCGACCAAGCAAGAAGAGAAACGCCTCCCGAGGGCGTCGAGACGAAAAAAAGGGCGCCCGTAGCTCAGCTGGATAGAGCACCAGACTACGAATCTGGGGGTCAGAGGTTCGAATCCTTTCGGGCGCGCCACTTATTTAGTGTTTTTAGCAGGGGGGGTTGGCTGTTTGGCTGGCCCCTTTTTCATTGCTTTATGCTTCCTAGAAAATCTGCCCAGGAAGCAGATAGGAAGCAAATCGCTGGCACAGGCTTCCCGAGGTGCTAAACCGCGGCGAGTACTGCGCCGGACCAGCGGTATGCGGGCAGGTAGCGCTCCATCCTGAGATTGAACTAACCTCGTCCTGTCTCAATGCAGCGACCCGCACGGGAGGCGTGGTTTGGGCGAACATGGTCTGTTGGAGGACATCCAAGTGGCGCCCGGCTCATTTCTGAAGGCGCGATCGAAAACTTGGTTTGTGGACGGGAACAACATCATCGGTCGAACGCCGGTGCTAAATCTTGTCTCCGTTGAGGATGATTCGCAGGGCGAAGCAATTCGGCTCACTTTACTCCCCGAGGTTGGAGTGGAGGTTGTGGACCCGCAGGACTGGACTCCGCTGCTCCACACCGCGTTCGAGGGCCCCGAGCGGCTCGGCGCTTATCTGCGTGCCACGGAATGGCGAACCGCATCGGCAGCGGATCGCAAACTGTTTCAGGCACCCTTTCGGGCCGGCATCCGTCTCGACGCCTACCAGCTCCTGCCGCTCGCCAAGGCGCTCGCACTCCCGCGCGTCAACCTGCTGATCGCGGACGATGTCGGCCTCGGAAAGACGGTTGAGGCCGGCCTCATCGTGCGGGAGATGCTGCTGCGCCGACGCGTCGAGGTCGTCGTCGTCGCGGCGCCGGCCTCCATGCTACTGCAGTGGCAGGACGAGCTGGCCCAGAAGTTCGGCCTCGACTTCACGATCGTCGATCGCGACCACCTCCTAGAGACTCGGCGAACCCGCGGCTTTTCGGCCAATCCGTGGAGCATCGGCTCGCGCTTCATCGTGTCCCACAGCGTGCTGTCGGACGATGTCTACATGACGGGCCTGCGCGACCTCCTCGGCGACTTCCGGGGGCGGTCCATGTTCATCCTCGACGAAGCCCACCACGCCGCGCCCTCGGCCGGCGCCGCCTGGGCGACCGAGAGCCAGATGACGCGCGCCGTGCGCGACATCGCGGGCCGCTTCGAGCACCGCCTCTTTCTGTCGGCCACGCCCCACAACGGGCACTCCAACTCCTTTGCGACCCTTCTGGAGATCCTCGACCCGCAGCGCTTCCATCGCGGCATCGACGTCGAGCCGGGCGATCTTGAGCCGGTAATGGTGCGCCGCCTCAAAGAGGACCTGCGCCGCCTCGGCCAGCCCTTCCCCGTGCGTGTCGTCGAGCCGATCCGGATCGAGGGCCTGCCCGCCGATGCGCCGGAGCTGCGACTCGCCGCCATGCTCGACGAGTACCGCGGCGCCTCGGCCGGCGGCAGTCGAGCCCGCTTCCTCTTCGCCAACCTCCAACAACGCTTGTTCTCCTCGATCGCCGCCTTCGATCGCACGCTGACGACGCATCGCAAGACGTTGCTCCGCAGGCGGGACGCGGACGCCAACGGTACCGAGTCCGAATTGCTCGACGACGAGTCGATCGACGCCGCGACCGAGAGCGCGCGAACCGAACTCGGCGACATCGACGGTGCCATCGCGCATGTCGATCGCATGCTGGCCGTCAGCGGCAAGGCGCGCGACCTGCCCGACGCCCGTGTCGCGGCGCTGCTCGATTGGATCGAGGCCGAGATGCTGGAACCGGGCGCCCGGGCTTGGCAGGAGCGCCGACTGATCCTGTTCACCGAATGGGACGACACGCGCCGTTGGCTGGTCGAGCGCCTGAAGGAGGGACTGCTTGCGCGGAGCCGAGGCAAGATCGACCTCGACGGGCGCATCCTGGTCTTCACCGGCCAGACGAGCCTGGAGGAGCGCGACCGGATCAAGATCGCCTTCAACGCCCCCTTCGACCGCGAGCCCGTGCGCATCCTTGTCTGCACCGATGCGGCGCGCGAGGGGCTGAACCTCCAGGCGCGCTGCCGCGACCTCGTCCACGTCGACTTGCCCTGGAATCCGTCGCGCCTGGAGCAGCGCAACGGGCGCATCGACCGCAAGCTGCAGCCCGCGAAGCGCGTCAGCTGCCGCTACTTCGTCTACGCCCAGCGCGAGGAGGATCGCGTCCTCGAAGCCCTGGTCCGCAAGACCGAGACGATCCGGCGCGAACTCGGCGCCTCGGGCGAGGTGCTGCGGCAGAACCTCGAACGGAAGCTGACGCGCGACGGCATCCGCCGGGGCGAGGCCGCAACGCTGGCCTCCGCCATCGCGGGGGAGACGTCGCGCGGCGTCACGCTGGCCGAGCGCGAACTCGGCGACGAGGCGGACCGGCGCGTCGCCCGGCTGAAGACCGAGGAGGAGCGGCTGCAGCGTTTGCTCGATCAGGCCAAGCGCCGCGTCGGCGTCGCTGGTGAGGATATCCGGCGCGTGGTCGAGATCGCCCTGAAGGACGACGGTGCCGCGCTCCAGCCTGGCGGCTTCAGCGTGCCGGAGGCCCTCCTGCTCGACCCCGCGAGCCCGGCCTTCACGCGGGACGGAAGCTGGGCGCCGCTGTTCGACGAGCTGCGCCCCGGCCGCCCCGGCAAGCCTTGGGAGCGGGCGAAGTGGCGCAGGGAAACGCCCGTGCGCGGCCTCGTCTTCGCGCCGCCGCGCATCGCCGACGGCGCGCCCGAGCCGCAGGACGTGGTGCAGCTCCACTTGGAGCACCGGCTGGTCAAGCGGCTGATCTCGCGCTTCGCCTCGCAGGGGTTCCGGGCCACGGTCGGCCGCGTCACCGCGGTGATCGGCGCCGCGGCCGAGCCGCGCGTCGTGCTGGCCGGGCGCCTGTCGCTGTTCGGCCCCGGGGCGCGGAGGCTGCACGAGGAGATCGTGCTGGTGACGGCCCGCTGGCGCGACACGCGGCGCGCGGAGGCGCCGCTCACCCCCTTCGCCGAGGTGGGCGAGCAGGCCACCGTGCGCCAACTCGACGACGCCCTGCGCGAAGGCGCCTCGCCGGGCTCGGGCGTGATCGAACGGCTCTCCGCCTGGACCGAGCGCGACATCGCCGATCTGCGCCCGCATCTCGAAGCCCGGGCCGCCGCCGCCGAGGTCGAGGCCGTGGCGGAACTCGCGGAGAACGGCGCGCGCGAGGCCGAGGCGCTGGCCGCCCTCCTGCGTCGGCAGATCGGCAAGGTGCGCGAGGCGATGCGCGAGAAGGTGGCGCCGCCGCAATTCGCCTTCGACTTCCGTTCGGACGAGCAGCGCCAGCAATCCGAGAAGGAGCTGCGCCAGTTCGAGGCGGACCGCCGCTCCTGGGACGGCAAGCTGCTGCGCCTCCAGGCCGACCTCGACAGCGAACCCGGCGCGGTGCGGGACGGCTACGCCGTGCGGGCGCGCCAGCTCGAACCGCTCGGCCTCGTCTATCTCTGGCCGACGACCAACTGAGGGGCGCCAAGGTAGCCCGCACCGGCCCGCACCGGCGCGCACGGCCCTGCGCCCGGTCTCCATTCCGACGAGCCGCGCCACGCGGACCGGCTCCAGCGAGAAGTCCATGACCTATCACGCCCGCCCGGACGAGACCGCGGAATGGCTGAACTACCTTCAGCCGGAGGGGCTCGTCGTCGGGCCGAACGTGCTGCGCGAGGCCGGGCGACCGCCCGAACGCCAGACGCCCCGCGACACCGAAGTCGCCGCCGCAGCGCTCGGCCTCGACCCTGAAGCACCGCGCGACGACGACCGGCGCTTCGTCCTGGCCGATCCCTGGCGCTTCCTCAACGAGGTGCTGCGCTGGCCGGCGGCCTCCGTCGCCGGCGCGCCGGGCGGCCCCGCGCTCGCCCGCACGGTGCCCGAGCAGGACACGCTGATCGCCCCCGACCTGGCCCTGCTCTGGGCGGATACCCCTGAGACGGACGTGCCCGCGCAGGCGCTGGTGCTGCTCCATCCGACGCTCGATGCCGACGCGCGCAACGCCTTCGGCGAGGAGTGGGAGGCGAGCCCGCACCAGCGGCTGGAGCGACTGCTGCGCGAGACGGGCATCGGCGTCGGCGTGCTGGTCGCCCGCAACGTGCTGCGGCTGGTCTACGCCCCCAAGGGCGAGACGGCCGGCTGGCTGTCCTGGCCGCTGGCGGCGCTCGGCCGCGTCGAGGGGCGGCCCATGCTGGCGGGGCTCAAGCTCCTGCTCGGGCGCCAAGCCTTCTTCACCGGCGCGCCGGCGACGCGGCTGCGTGCCCTGCTCAGGGCCTCGCGCGAGGCGCAGAACGCCGTCTCGGAAAAACTGTCCGGCCAGGTGCTCGGCGCCCTGCACGAGCTGATGCGCGGCCTGCACCGCGCGGCGCCGGACACCGTCGAGGCGATGGCCGAGGCCGAGCCGCACCACCTCTACGAGGGGCTGCTGACCTGCCTGATGCGCCTCGTCTTCCTGCTCTACGCCGAGGACCGCGACCTCCTGCCGTCCACGGCCGATCCCGGCATGCGCCAGCTCTGGGAGAGCGGCTACTCGATCAAGACCCTCTATGCGCGCCTGCTCGTCGACGAGGCCCTGAACCCCGACACGATGGATCAGCGCCGCGGCGCCTGGGGGCAGCTCCTCGCCACGTGCCGTCTCATCCATGACGGGCACGACGACTTCGTCGCGCGGCGCGGCGGCAAGCTGTTCGATCCCGACGCCTTCCCCTTCCTGGAAGGCCGCACGAAGGGCAGCCCCCGCAAGGCCGGGACGGTGCTGCCCGTGGGGGACGGCACCGTTCTGCGCATCCTGCACGGGCTGATGACGATCGAGGGGCGGGCTCTCGGCGGCGAGCGGGTGCGCGAGCGCCTGTCCTACCGCGCGCTCGACGTCGAGAGCATCGGCTCGGTCTACGAGACCGTGATGGGCTTCACCGCCCGGCGCGCCACCGAGGCCATGCTGGCCCTGCGCGACGACAAGCGGCTGCCGACCTTCGTGGGCCTCGACGCTCTCCTGACGCTCAAGCCAGCCGACCGGCAGAAGTCGCTCAAGGAGCAATCCGTCTCGCTGAGCCCGAGGCAGGCCAAGGCCGTGAAGGAGGCCGGCTCCGTCGCCGACCTCGTCGCGGCCTTCGGCACGCTGGTCGATGAGCGCGCCTCGCCCGAACGCGAGCCGATCCCGGCGGGCGCGCCCTACCTGCAGCCGACGGAGGAGCGCCGCCGCTCCGGCTCGCACTACACGCCGCGCTCGCTCACCGAGCCGATCGTGCGCCACGCGCTGGAGCCGGCCTTCGAGCGCATCGGGAAAAACGCCTCGCCCGAGGCGGTGCTGTCCCTCAAGGTGTGCGACCCGGCCTGCGGCTCGGGCGCCTTCCTGGTCGAGGCCTGCCGCCAGCTCGGCACCCGGCTGGAACAGGCCTGGGACATGTTCGCCGCCGAGAAGCCGGCGATCCCCGCCGACGAGGACGAGGCCACCCACGCCCGCCGCCTCGTGGCGCAGCGCTGCCTCTACGGCGTCGATCGCAACCCCATGGCGGTGGATCTCGCCCGCCTGTCGCTGTGGCTCGCCACGCTGGCGCGCGAGCACGAGTTCTCCTTCCTCGACCACGCTCTCAAGAGCGGCGACAGCCTCGTCGGGCTGACGCTCGCCGAGATCAAGGCAGCGCACTGGGACGCGTCGAAGCCCGGCCTGCCGCTGTTCCGCGAGGCGATCGCCAAGGCGGTGGCGCGCGCCACCGAGGGGCGCGAAGCGATCCGCACCGCCGGCAACGACGTATTGACGATCGTGCAGGCCTCGCGCCATCGCCGCGTCGAGGACGAGGTGCAGCTCGCCCGCGACGTGGGCGACGCCGTGGTGGCGGCGTTCTTCTCCGCCGACAAGCCGAAGGCGCGCGAGACGGCGCGGCAGACGGTCGAGAGCTGGATCGGGGGGCAGCTCTCGGTGGACGGCGAGCGGATGGCCGCCGAAGCGCGGCGGTTCCGGGCCACGCAGGGGTGGCGGCCGTTTCATTGGGAGATCGAGTTTCCGGAGGTGTTCTTGCGAGAAAACGCTGGTTTCGACGCAATCGTCGGCAACCCGCCCTTTGCAGGTAAGAGCACAATCAGCGAGGGCTCAGGGTCTCGCTACCTACCGTGGCTGCAAATTCTGCACAAGGGCGCGCACGGAAATGCCGATCTCGTAGCTCATTTTTTCCGTCGCGCCTTTAACTTGCTTCGACAAGCCAGTGCTTTCGGGCTGATCGCCACAAATACGATTGGCCAGGGAGACACAAGACAGACAGGACTAGCAACGATCATAGGACAGGGCGGCAGCATCGCTCGGGCAACCAAGCGGTATCAGTGGCCGAACGAGGGTGCGGCCGTAATAGTCTCAATTGTGCATGTTCACAAAGCCAACAAAGTACGCTCAGCGATACTAAACGGGCAACAGGTTCCGCGTATCTCAGCTTACCTTGTCGGAGGAGATTTTGACGAGAATCCAAATCGCCTGTTGGAGAATTTAAATAAAGCTTTCAATGGGACAAAAATCTACGGCCAGGGCTTTCTTTTTGCAGACAATGACGATGAAACAACACCAGTCTTCGAGATGCGCCGCCTAATTGATGCGCATCCAGTTTATAAAAATTATATCAGGCCATACTTAGGTGGCGATGACATGAATAATTCGCCCGATTGCAGCCCTTCGCGATTTGTTATTGATATTTCATCTTTATCGCTATGCGAAGCAGAATCTCTTCCTGATCTGATCGAGATTGTTAGAAATAAAGTATTACCAGAGCGCCTCAAAACAAAGGATAACGCGGACGGCAGGATTCTCAAGCGCGATTGGTGGAAATTTTTTCGACCAAAAAATGAACTCTACAAGGCGGTTGCACTTGCAAATGGGGCGATTGTTACGCCAGAGACTTCACCACATCTGAATTTTGCCCAACTTCAGGTTGGTATAACTTTTTCGCACGCTCTAAAAATAATAGCGATGAACGGGAAGTCACCATTCGCCACTCTTCAATCCCGCACTCACGAAACGTGGGCGCGCTTTTTTGCCTCTACACTAGAAGATCGTCTCCGCTACACCCCCTCCGACTGCTTCGAAACCTTTCCGTTCCCGCCCGGCTACGAGACCGATCAGACGCTCGAAGCCGCTGGCCAGACCTACCACGACCACCGCGCCGCACTGATGGTCGCGGCCGACGAAGGCATGACCAAAACCTACAACCGCTTCCACAAGTCAGACGAGCACGCCCCAGCCATCGTCCGCCTGCGCGAACTCCACGACGCGATGGACCGCGCCGTGCTGCGAGCCTACGGCTGGGACGATCTCGCCAACACGCTGCGCCCCGAGTTCCTCACCCCCGAGACGGAGGACGACCACACCTACCAGGGGCGCTATTTCTGGCCCGCGGAGGGGCGCGACCTCGTCCTGTCGCGCCTCCTGGCGCTCAACGCCGAGCGCCATGCCGAGGAGGTCGCGGCCGGCCTGGTTCCCGTGAAGGGGCGTGCGCGCCCGTCCGAGTCCGAGCCCGGCGAGAACCCGGGGTTGTTCGACGATGCCTAAAGCCGAGACGGTGCGGCGCGGCCAGGCCGGCAAGATCGAACTGAGGCTGGTCCACAGCGAAGGCCGCTATCACGGGATGGCGGACGGCAAGCCCATCGTGATCGGCGCGGACGCCGACGACGTGTGGCGGCGGCTGCACAACGAGGTCGGCCGCGCCGATTCCCGCTATTTCGGGTTCGACGGCGCGCGCAACCGCTTCCTGCACTGGTTCGAGGGTGGGTTTCGATCCGAGCGCTTCCTCGCCGAGGAGCGCGACTACAAGGTGAGGGCGAAGGCTAAGCTGGACGCCTCGGCTCCCGTCGAGGCGGCGGCGACCGGGTCCGGTTTCAGAGAAGCCGCTCTGTCCGCGTTCCGAGCCACGAACCTCCTCTCCCCGTTCGAGAAGACCCGTCTGACGGCCATGCTGCGGAGCCCTGAAGCCGATGCCTTCGTGCGCGGCGCCGCGCACTTCGCGCTGGGTGAGGTGCGCAACGGTCTGGCCCACATGCAGGCGGCGTCGAAGCCGCACGACAGCGCGAAGTGGACGGTGGCGACCTACCTGCCGTTCCTGTGGCGGCCCGAGAGCCACATGTTCCTGAAGCCGGAGGTCACCAAGGATTTTGCAGTTCGCGTCGGCCATTGCTTCGCCCGGGACTATCAGGCCGGCCTTCACCCGTCGGTCTACGACAGCCTCCTCGATCTGACGGAGGAGACGTGCCGCGAACTTTCGTCGCTCGAGCCGCGAGACCGGATCGACGTGCAGAGCTTCATCTGGGTGATCGGCGACTACGCCGAGGGCCGGGAGACGCCGGCTCCGTGAACGCGTGCCGAAGCGCGCGCCCCCACGCCGGGATCCTGATTTGCCCGGCTCGGTCGCCGTCCGGGTCGTGCGCGACATCGCCTCGATCGAGGAGATCGAGCGCACCGCTTGGATCAGACCGAGAGAAACCGGTCATTCCAGGTTGCGCTTCCCCCATCCGTTGATAGCTTCCGCCGCCCGCGGGAGGAGGTTGTATGGACGATTCGAGTTCGCCCGGCCGGAGTGATGCGCAGCCGGAACTCGACCGCCTGTCGATCCTGCCGCGGCCGACCACGGCCGAGGGCGTGCGCGACCGACTGCTCGACATGATGCGCCGCGACCTCGTCGGCCCCTGCCCGGACCGCGACCCCGATCTCGCCCGCGAGGTGCTGGCCGGCGCGAGCCCCTCGACCTTCTATCTCACGGGCTTCCTCGGCCCGCGCCGCGGCGCGGGCGCCACGGCCGCGCGGGCGCCGGCGCGCGCCGCCAGTGAGGGGGCCGCCGAGGAGCAGGCCGAGCTGCGACTGGAAGAGCTGCGCGGCAGCGAGGCCATGGAGCAGGGCGCGACCGGGCGCGGCGTAGCGGCCGACGAGGGCGCGAACGAGCGCCCGCCGTCCCGCTCCTTCGAGCCCTCATCGCTCGGTCTCACCGTGCTGCTGCCCGAGGGCACGCGCGAGCTGCAGGCCCGCATCACCTGGGGCGACTACGTCACCGAGCCGCCCCTCGACCAAGCCGTGCTGCTGCCGGCCCGGCGCGAGGCCGCGATGGCCGCTGGCGAGCGGCCCCAGGAGCCCCGCAAGGAGACTCTGGCCTGGCGCCGCATCCCGCGCGAGGAGCGCGTGACCATTCCGCTCGGGGCGGCCCACGACGGCGAGACGCAGACCATCGACCTGTGGGACAGCGCTGCGCCGCAGGTGCCCGGCGGCTGCCTGCGGCTCGTCGTGTCGGCCCGCCCGACCCGCACGGCCGGGATCGACGGCGTGCGCAGCGACCTGCTCGCCGTCTCGGTGTTCCTGGTCAACGCGCGGCCGGAGGCGGTGCGCCGCTTCGGCGATGTCGCCTTCGCGTTCCAGGCGCGGCTGGAGCTGACCGCCGCCTCCGGCTTCGCGCCGCGCGACGACCGCGCCTCCTACGACGCGCAGGATTTCGACGCACGCCTCGCCGACCTCCATTACCGCGACGTGGCGTCCTACGCGGTCGGCCACAACACCTCGGGCGACTGGACGCCGCCGGACGCCGAGGGCCGGGTGACGCGAGTCTTCACCAACCCGATCCCGGTCCAGGACGTCGAGAAGCTCGGCGCAGACCTCGACGTCGCCGGCGTCGAGCGCGGCATGGAGAGGCTCGCCGAAGCGGCCCTCGACCCGGACGCGCTGGCGGCGGCTCTTGACGCCCTGCCGGCCGACTACGCGCGCTGGGCGGCCGGGCAGGCCGCGGTAGCCCTCGACGGGGCGCGGCGGCGGGATGTCGCCCGCGAATGCCTCGCCAACGTCGAGGCGGCGCGGCACCGCATCGCTGGCGGCATCGCTCACCTTCTCACCGACCCGCTCAGCCGCGAGGCCTTCGCGATCGCCAACCGTGTGATGGCGCGAGCCAACATCCAGCGTGCGACGGCGCAGAATGGTCAGCCGCCGAAGAGGCCGCCGAGCTGGCGCTTGTTCCAGCTCGCCTTCGTGCTGCTCAACCTCGAAGGGCTGGCCTCGCCGGCCCACCCCGACCGGCCGATCGTCGATCTCCTGTTCTTCCCCACCGGTGGCGGCAAGACCGAGGCATATCTCGGCCTCGCGGCCTTCGCGATCGCGCGACGGCGGCTCGCCAACCCGGGCCTTGCCGGCGCGGGTCTGTCGGTCGTCATGCGCTACACGCTGCGCCTGCTGACGCTCGACCAGCTCCAGCGCGCGGCCGGCCTCGTCTGCGCCCTGGAGCTCGAGCGGCAAGAGAAGGGGCGCCTCGGGACTTGGCCAATCGAGATCGGCCTCTGGGTCGGTGGCGGCGCGACGCCCAACACCTTCGGCTCCAGCAAGAGCCCGAAGGAGGGGACGGCAGTCCGCTGGCTGCAGGATCACAGGAAGGGAGGTCCCGCGCCGGCCCCCGTGAAGGACTGCCCCTGGTGCGGCACGCCTCTGCGCAAGGACAGCTTCCACATCCATCCCAACGTCGCGGCGCCGCAGCGGCTCGACATCACCTGCGACGGCCTCGAACGGGGTTGCCCCTTCACGGGGAAGCAGCGTCTGCCGGTCGTCGTGGTGGACGACGAAATCTACCGCCGCCTGCCGGCCTTCATGATCGCCACCGTCGACAAGTTCGCGGGCGTGCCGTGGGAGGGGCGCAGCGGCGCCTTCTTCGGCAACGTCCGCCGGGCCGACGAGCAGGGCTTCTATGGCGCCGAGGAGAAGACGGCTGGGCGTCCGCTGGAGGCGGAGCTGCGCCCCATCGACCTCGTCATCCAGGACGAGCTGCACCTCATCTCCGGCCCGCTCGGCACCGTCGCGGGTCTCTATGAGACCGCCTTCGACCTTCTGTCCTCGCGACAGGTGAACGGCGAGCGGCGCGGCCCCAAGATCGTCGCCTCGACCGCCACGGTGAGGCGCGCGGACGCGCAGATCCGCAACCTGTTCGGCCGCCACCGGACCGCGATCTTCCCGCCGCCGGGTGTCGGCCGGGACGACTCATTCTTCGCGGAGATCGACCGCGTCACTCCTTCACGCCTGTACGTCGGCATCGCGTCGCCGGGGCGAGGACCGAAGCTCGTCTTCTTGCGCACCCTGCAGACCCTGCTAGCAGGTGCGCAGGCGCTGTCGACGGGTGGTGGCAAGGACGACCCCGCCGACCCGTATCTGACGGCGCTCTGCTACTTCAACGCCCTGCGTGAGCTCGGGGGCGCGCGGCGCATCGTCGACGACGAGGTGCGCACGCATCTCACCACCTACGGCGTCGATCGCGTCCGCCGGGCGCCGGAGGGCCGGCCCTTCGCCGACCGCGTCCTGCGGGAGATCCAGGAGCTGACTTCGCGCTACAGCACCGACAAGGTCTCCGAGGCCCGCACACGCCTCGGCCTCCCCGTACGCGACAGGAACGCCGTGGACGTCGCCATGGCGACCAACATGATCTCGGTCGGCCTCGACATCGGCCGGCTCGGCCTCATGGTGGTCCAGGGGCAGCCCAAGACCGCGGCCGAGTACATCCAGGCGACATCGCGCGTCGGCCGCGTGGCCGAAAAACCCGGGCTCGTCGTGACGCTGCTCAACATCCACAAGCCGCGAGACCGGACGCATTACGAGCAGTTCCGCGCCTTCCACATGAGCTTCTATCGCGCCGTCGAGGCCACGAGCGTGACGCCCTTCGCGGGGCGCGCCCTCGACCGCGCGCTGGCCGCGACCCTCGTTGCGGGAGCGCGCCACGTCGAGCCGGCGCTGACGCCCCAGACGGGCGCCGAGCATCTCGCCGAGCACGTAAACGCCTTCGACGCCGTGAAGGCCATCGTGGCGGAGAAGATGGGCGTCGCCGGCCAGGACGCGGAAACCAGGCATCGCTGCCTCGCCCGCCTCGACGAGCTGCGGGATGCCTGGATCGAGATCGCCGACCGGCAGACCCGGAACGGCGACGCCTTCGTCTACGGCAAGGGCGATCCGGTGAAGCGCCTGCTTCAGGAGCCGCTCTCGCAAGGCGGCAACATCACCGGCAACAGGACGTGGTTCGAGGCGGGGCGGTCGATGCGGGACACGGAGCCAGTCTCGCTCCTGAAGCTCCGGAGCCCCGACGGCGCAGCATTCGAGAACTGACCCCGACATGGCCGACATCACTCAGAGCTTCAGCCAGCTGCTGTTGACCTATGGGCCGGGCGCGATGCTCGACTTGCCCGAACACGCCGTCGTTGTCGGAGGTCTGCAGGGTTGGCGCTACGCCGACTGGAAGCCGGTCGAAGAGGACCGTCTCGTGCCGCTCCTCAGGCAGCAGCTCGGCGACAAGCTCAGCCCGACCTTCCACGGCCTTCGGCAGCCGCCCGTCTACGACGAGGATCGCAAGGACAAGGGCGCGCCGGGCGTCGACGTCATGATCTTCCCGAGTTGGTTCACCGCGGACGACGTGAGAGCGGACGGGACTGCCGAACGGGGCGCAGAGCCCGGTCCGGCCCGGGCCGAGAAGCGTCGGCGCATGATCGAGTATCGCGACCTCGACGTCACCAAGGGCGGCAAGCTCTCCTACCAGGGCGAAGGCAAGAGGAGCGCCGTCAACCCGATCCGCTTCGTCGCGGCCTGTGCCGGCGGCCACCTCCAGGATATCGACTGGCGCGGGCTCGCCCATCGCGAGGGCGACCGGAACTGCCGCAAGGCGATGTTCTGGGTCGAGCGCGGCGTGAGTTCGGATCCGGCGGACATCTCCGTCCGCTGCACCTGCGGCGCGTCCGTCTCGCTCGGGGACCTCTACAAGCCCAAATTCCTCGGGCGATGCAGCTGCCACAGCCCCTGGCTCTATCCTCGGCGTCTTCCCGACGACACCTGCGACAAGGATCTGAGGCTGCTCCCCCGCTCGGCGACCAACACCTATTTCGCCCAGACGGTGACGGTGATCTCGCTCAGCAAGTCCGACAGCCGCGTGCGACAGGCGGTCCAAGAGCACCGCACAATGATTGATAAATTTCGCGCTCGCCTGCCGAACTGGCTCGATGCGCTCCGCACCATGCCGGTGACCGAGGAGGCCTTCGCGCCCTTCTCGGACAGCGAAATCCTGAATGCGGTCGAGGAGGGCGGCGCGGGGGCGGCGCAGGGCGCGGCCCATCCGAAGCTCGCCGAGTTCGACCTTCTCGCGTCGGGCCAGCGCTGGATCGGTCACGACGGCCCGTCCTCGTTCCTTTTCGCCGAAACGATCGACCGCGACCGCCTTGAGCTGACCGCTCCGTGGAATAAACTATTGCGGGGCGTCGTCAGGGTTCATCGGCTCCGCGAGGTGACCTGCCTTTACGGCTTCACCCGCCTGGAGCCGCCGCCCACCTCGGCCGAAAGCGACCTTGACGAGATCCAGCTCGCCGTCGATGGCGCCGACCTCGCCCGCAGCGTCGAGTGGCTCCCGGCCGTGGAGCAATTCGGCGAGGGCATCTTCCTCCACATCGCGCCCGAATTCCTGAAGACGTGGCTGCAGGCGCCGGACGTCATGCAGAGAGGGGAACATCTGAAGGCGGGCGAAGCACGCGATGCCGCCCGCTTCAATCGACCGCCCAAGCACCTCGGCACTGCCTACTGGGCGCTGCATTCCCTTTCGCACGCATTGCTGGCGGAATTGGCTTTGGACTGCGGTTACCCGCTCTCGTCCCTCAAGGAGCGCATCTACGCGAGTGGGACGGAGCAGACCGACCGCTTCGGCATCCTGATCTATACGTCAACTGCCGGCGGGCAGGGGACGCTCGGTGGCCTCAGCAGCATGGCCGATCGCGTCCCGGCTCTCCTCGCCGCCACGATGGCTAAACTGCGACTTTGTTCGAACGATCCGATCTGCGCCGAACACGGCCCAGACAGCGACCACGACGACAGGCCGCTGCATGGCGCCGCCTGTCATGCCTGCCTTCTCATTCCGGAGACATCCTGCGAGGCACGCAATACGCGCTTGGATCGCAGCCTTCTTGTTCGAACCGTTATTGATACGGCACCGCCGCTCTTCCCCGAAGAATTTCAAAATTAGGCAATTTTCCAGCAGAACCGAGTAAAATCATACATATTCACTTGCCGTATCTCAGCGGCGGGGCGCTGGTACTCACCGCTGGCATTGTCGCGCTCGGCCGCGAGCGCCAGCAGATGATCCTCGACGCCATCGCCGCCTTCGACCGGTTCGAGCCTGAAAACGACCCCTACGGGGAGCGCGACTTCGGCGCCATGGAAGCCGCGGGCGAGCGAGTATTCTGGAACATCGATTGCTTCGACCGCTCCGGCCGGTTCACCTCGCCCGACCCGGCCGACACCAGCGTCACAGCCCGCGTGCTCACCGTCATGCTCGCCAGGGAGCATTGAGGTGGCCGCTGCGATGGCTCGCGCTCCGTTGACCGAATGGCCAAGCGTGACGATTTCGCGCTCCCAGGGCATGGTGCACGGCTGAACAAGCGGCGTGCGAACTCGTGACCCAATCCGGACCCTCAAAGCGTCCGGTTTCGGCCTACACGGCGGCGGGCAACAACTTCGACACAGCGGCGACGATCTGCTGGAATGCGAGCGGCCTCTGCAAACGCGCGGCGCCGTCGACTTCGGCTGAAATGACCTCCCCTTCGTATCCCGTGGTGAAGTTGAAAGGGAGGCCCCAGTCCCTCAGCGTCTCCGCGAGCTTGAGCGCAGACCCCGCGCCGAGATTGATGTCGAGCACGGGCGCGTTGGGCCAATCTCCCAGAGTGTCGGTTTGTCGGTCCAAAAGGTCCCGGTACGACCGGTAAATGCCAAACTTGCCTCGACCGAGCTGGGGGGCCCCGAAAACCCGGAGTGCGGCAGCGCCAGCCGTGCCCGCGTCTTCCGGCGAAACACAAGACTCCGGAGATGCCCGGACGGAGACACCGTCGTCATCAGTCAGATGCCAGCGGTAGCGCTCGTGATGGTCTGGAAAGGTTTCGACGGTGACGGCGATTGGGGGCGGGATCGTCCATGGTCTGCGCTTTCGGCGTGCGGCCTCAAACTGAAGGGGCGGCCCGCGGCGGGCCGCCCCCCGGAGTGGTCGTCAGCTGTCGGCCTTCGCGCCGCTGAGCGTCAGGTCAAGATAGGTCTTGGTGACCGGCTCGATCAGCGCGGCGATCGCCTCTGCGGCCTTCGTCTCCTCATCGACCGCGGCACGGAAGAAGGCGACCTGATCGGTCTTGCCAGCCCGCTCGGCGATCACCGCGAGCGAGCGATAGGCGGCGACCTGATCGTACTGGTAGGCGTAGCCCGCGTAGAGGTTCTTCAGCGTCTCGTCCTGCGCGGTGGCGTGGACGGCCGCGCCGATGGAGCCGGCCACGCTCGTGACGGTTTCTTTGAGCGTCGAGCGGCTCTCACCGATCGCCTCCAGCGCCGTGTCGAGGCGATCGATCTGCACCTTCGTGGTCTCGACATGGCGGCGCAGGACGGCCGCGTAGTCAGGGTAGCGTTCGAGGCCGGAGAGCTGACGCTCCATCTGCTCCAGGCCCTGCTTCTCGAGGGCGCGCGTATTGCGAAGGGCACCCGCGTAGATCGTGCCGATGTCGGTCGTGGCCATGCTGTCGTCGCTCCGGATATTTTTGCGATCCGGCGGCCAACCCAGGTAAAATACGGCTGTTTCCCACCCTTCGCTGCGACGGAAGCGCCCTGCCGAGCCTCGCCCTTCGACACCGGCCGCTCTCGTCCGACGGGATAGATACTGCGCGGCGCAGGCCGCGGCGGAGCCTCCATGCGTCAAGTGGCGCCGCAACCCGGCCGCAGGGGCTCCGGTTGCCGCCCGACATCGACAACGTCATCGTCGGAGGCACATCGCATGTCTGAGACCAGCCACAGCCGATCCGCCAAGTCCCAGAAGGCCGAAGAGGTGCAGGCCGCCGGCAGCGCCAAGGCCGGGGCCGGCCATCCGGACGTCACCGAAGGCGGCCCGGCCCCATCTCCGACCGAGGGCAAGGGGCATCCGAAGCCCGCAGCCTCCACCGCCGACACCGACGGCTCGCCCGAGGCCGGCACGTCGTCGGCCACCGCCGGCAAGGCCGAGAAGCTGGCCGCCGCCGAGAACGCGGCCCTGACCAAGGATCAGCACGGCCGCGGGCGGCGCAAGGCGGAGGAGGCGTGAGCCGGATCGTCCGGGGCGGTCTCGCGTGAGCACGCTCGCCGCGCATGGGGCCGCCTTCACTGAAGCCGTCTCCGGCTTCGGTCCGGGTGCCCCCGTCATCCTCTGTCACGACGATGCCGACGGGCTGTCGGCGGGTGCCCTCCTGTGGCGGGCGCTGGCCCGCGCCGGCCATGAACCCGGGCCGGTTCGGGTGATCGGGCGCGGCGAATCGGCGTGGTCACCGGCGATCCGCGATGAACTCGCCGCGCTCGCCCCCGCGGGCCTCGTCGTGACCGATCTCGGCGTGCAGGCCGACACCATCCTGCCGGGCGTGCCGACGGTGCTCGTCGATCATCACGTGCCGCGCTCCTGGCCCGAAGCCTCCGAGGCCACCGTGATCAGCGGCCATGCCGACGCGCCGATCCCGACCTCCAGCCTGCTGGCTCACGCCTGCGCCGCGGCGCTCGGGGCGGCGGACGATCTCGCATGGCTCGCCGGCATCGGCCTCGTCGGCGATCTCGGCGAGCGGGCGGCGAGCGCCGACTTCCCCGAGACCATGGGCCCGCTGCGCAAGGCGCACACCGCCCGGGCACTGCGCGAGGCGGTCAGCCTCGTCAACGCGCCGCGCCGCTCGGCCTCGGGCGATGCCGGGCCGGCGCTGCGGATGCTGCTGCGGGCGGACGGGCCCCGTGACATCGTCGCCGGCACGGATCCGGACGCGGCGGCGCTGCACGCCGCCCGGGCGGAGGTGAAGGCGGCGCTAGAGGCCGCCCGCGCCGTTCCGCCGCTCTTTGCCGGTCCGGTCGCCCTGATCCGCTGCGACTCGCCCTGCCAGATCCATCCGCTCGTCGCGCAATCCTGGACGCTCCGCCTGCGGCGACAGGTGGTGATCGGCGCCAATGCGGGTTTCCGTGCCGGCTACGTCCACTTCGCGGCGCGCAGTCTGGGCGTCCCGGACCTGATCGGCTTCCTGGAGGAGCGCGCACCGCCGCTCGGGCCGGACGACCAGTTCGCGCAGGGGCACCGCCGCGCCACCGGCGGCCAGGTGCGGGTCGGAACCTGGAACCGGTTCGCCGCGCAACTCGGCTTCGGGCCGGAGGCGCAGGTCCCGTGAGGCGCCGCGCGCTGATCGTCGGGGCCTCGCGCGGGCTCGGTCTCGGGCTGGCGGCGCGGTTCCTGGCCTGCGGCTGGGACGTCACCGCCACGGTGCGGCGGCCCTCGCAGGCCCTCGCCGACCTCGCCGCCGCCGGTGCCCTGCGGATCGAGGCGGACGTCGACATCGACGACGATGGAGCGGTCGCCGATCTCCGCGCGCGGCTGGCGCAGGCGCCGGACTTCGACCTCGTCTTCGTCGTGGCCGGCATCGCCACGCAGGCCGGCACGCCCGCTTCCCTCCTGCCGCGGGAGGTCGTCGGCGCGGTGTTTCAGACCAATGCGGTAAGCCCGATCCGCTTCGCCGAGGCCTTCCATCGCCGGGTGGCGCCGGGCGGGCTGATCGTACTGATGACCTCGAAGCTCGGCTCGGTCTCGCTGAACCGCGGCGGCGGCTGGAGCAGCTACCGGGCGAGCAAGGCGGCGCTCAACACCCTCGCGCGCTCCTTCGCCGGCCAGCACAAGGGAGCGGATTGGGGCGTCGTGCTCATGCATCCGGGCTGGGTGCGCACCGATCTCGGCGGACGGCGCGCCACCCTCGACGTCGAGACCAGCGCGCGCGGCATGGTCGCCGTTCTGGAATCCCGCCTCGGCCAGCGCGGCTGCGTCTACCTCGACCATGCCGGGGAGACGGTGCCCTGGTGAGGGGACGCGCCGATTCTGGGCTCGCTCCGGAGCGGCTGCGGCATCGGCGCCTGCGAACCCGAGCGAGATCCGCAGGTTGATCGCGCATGAGCGCATCCGAGCCGACCGCAGCTTCCTTCGACACCGCCGAGGTGATTGCCGCGCGCCGCCGCGAGATGGCGGTGGAGCACATCCTGTTCGGCGCCCTGCGCCATCTCGCCGGCCGCCATCCCGAAATGCTGGACGAACTCGAAGCCAGCCTGCCCCATCTCTGGGATCGATCGGAAGGCACGGCGCGCGACGACGAGGCGGTGCGTGAGATCGCCCGACGATTCATCAGGAGCCTGCGGGCCGAGGCCTGACGCGCCGGCGTGAGGTGCCAGCCCAGGCCGCGTGGACCGATCCGCGGGCCGTGTCGGGCTTGGACGCGCCGATGAAGATCACGACGGGGCCGTGGGCGTCGCGCCGGGGATCGTAGAAATCGAGCAGGCCCGGCGCGATGGCCTGGAAGAAGCGCGGGTGCAGGCCATCGCGGCGGAGCAGGTGGTCGATCACGACCTGATCGCCGTGCACGGCGTTCGGCACCGGGCCGCAGGAGCCGGCCGCCATCCAGCGCTCGGGCTCGGCCGCGAAGCGGGCGTAGAGCCCGGCGAGGGCATCGCCGTTCCAGCGCAGAAGGGCGCTGGAGAGGCGGCCCTTGTGGAAGTAGTCCTCCATCGCCGCGAGGCCGGGCTCGGCCAGGGGGGCGGCCAAGGCGTCGGCGGGGCCGGTGAAGACGGTGTCGAGATCGCACAGCAGCGTCGTGCCGTCCGTGAGGCCGGGGCGGAACGCCTCCATCTTCGCCCACCAGGCCGGCCAATCGTGGCGCAGGGGCACCCGCTCGACGCCCGGAACGGTGAGCGGAAGATCGGTGAGGCAGAGGATGCGCGTGAAGGCCGGCGCGTGGCGGCGCACGCCGCGGGCGAGCCGCTCGACCCAGGTCGCGTCGTAGCGACCGCCGCCCTTCAGCACCGTGATCAGCGTGGGCATGGGGCGCTTTCGAGGGGGTGGAGGTGCAGGCGTCCGGCCGCTTCGTGTTCCGCGAACCACGCGCGCTCGGCCGCCCAGGGATGGCCGGGCCAGCCGTCGAAGCCGAAGCCGAAGGCCTGGACCGGGGCGGCCCCGTGTCCGCGCGCGAGCAGGAGCGCCAGCGTCACGAGGAAGCCGGTGCTCGGGTTCGGGCGGCCTTGCGTGCGGGGCGCGAGCAGATCGCGCGCCCGCTCGTGCAGCGCCTCCGGCAGGACGTGGACCGGGCGGCCCGTCGGGCGCAGCAGGGCCAGGGCCTCGCGGGTCCAGCAGATCGGCTCGGGGCGGTTGTGCTCGTCCGGCAGCATCGGGAAGGGCAGGATGAAGGCCTGCGCCGCCCGGACCACCGGGCGTTCCAGGAAGTGCCGGTCCTCCAGCCATTCGCGCATCTGGCCGCCGCGGTTGACCAGGGCGAGATGCGTGACGCGGGCACCCGTGGCGCCGCCGAAACCGGCGGCGTTGTTGAAGCGCACGACGCACTCCGCGGCATCGATCGCCGCCGCCGCGCCGGTCCCCGGTGCGTTGCCGACGACGGCCAGCGACGCGGTCGCCGCGGCAGCCGCCGGTTCCGATCGGAAGAGAGGGATGTCGGGGGGCACGGGCGTCGGGGGCTCGGTGAGATCGTGCGGGGAACCGCCAAGGTCGGGCGCCGGTTCGATGCATCCGGATGCACGCGCCGCCGCAGGGGACACCGTTCGACGTGACGACCATGCGCCGGTGCTTCGTCTGCGCGGCCGACATGCTGAGCCCGAGCGAGCGGCACCTGACCTTTTCGGACGGGCGTCGGCGCGCCTTCGCGCTCGCCTGCGGTTCCTGCGGCGTCCTGCTCGACGGGCAAGCGGACGCCGCCCGCTGCCGCGCGCATCTGAGGGCGGCGCTGGCCGGGGAGACCTTCGTGTCCGACGAACAGGCGCCCTACGGGCTCGACCTCTACACGCTGCGCATCGCCGCGACCGGGCAAGGCCGCGGCATCCGCCCGCTCGACGCGGCGGATCGGGCCGCTCTGCTGCATCCGCATGCGGAGCGGGCCGCGCGGGCCGCGTTGTACGACTTGGACCGTGCGGGGACGCCGCCCGTCTCCCTCGGGCTGCTGTGCCGCCCGTTCGAGCTCGACGGGGTGCTGGCCGGTCTGTCGGCGCAGGCGGGCTGGAGCGACGACGTGGCGATCCTGCTCGATGCCGCGGCGGCCCCGCCGCGGGCGGTGGCGGTCTCGGGGTTCGCCGAGGGTGCGGTGCGGGTGGCGGCCCGGCCGCTCTCGGGCGACTTCGCCGCGCAGCGCAACGCGCTGCAGCGGCTCGCCCGGTACCCGTGGATGCTGCAGCTCGATGCCGACGAGAGCCTCGCGCCCGCTGCCGGCCGGGTGCTGCCCGCGCTGGCGGCGATGGCCGAGGCCGGCGACGTGCGCTCGATCGGGCTGGCGCGGGAGAACCGCGTCGACGGCGTTCTCGCGGACGTTTTTCCGGACGTGCAGTACCGGCTCAACCGCCGCGACGTGACGTACGCCGGACGCGTCCACGAGCGGCCGCTGCTCGCGGGCGGGTGGCGCGAGAGCTTCATCACCCTGCACGGCGCGATCGAGCATCGTCTGAGCCGTGCCCATGTCGAGGCCCGCTCGCGCCGCTACGAGGCGATAGACCCTGGCCGAGGCCGTCTGGAAGAGACGGAAGCGCTGCTGCGCCCCTACCGCGACTGAGAGCCAGCTCGGCCGGATGCTCCCATCCAATCCCCTCATCCTGAGGTGCGGAGCGAAGCGGAGCCTCGAAGGTGGGCTCCAGGGATCGCGCGTCTACTGGAGCCCTCCTTCGAGGCTGCTGCGCAGCACCTCAGGATGAGGGGGTTTGTTGGGATGAGCCTGTCGAACAGGCGCTGAGTCCTGGATTCCAAAGGTCGAGACCTTTGGTGGGTCCAGGGCAAAGCCCTGGTGGTTCGGCAAAGCCGATCATCTCCTTCTCGCGGCCTCATACAGCGCCAGGGTCTCCCGCCCGAGCCTCGCCCGATCGAAACGCCCGGCCGCCGCCAGCGCGCGGGCGCGGTAGGCGCGGCGCAACACGGGATCGACGAGAAGAGGGCGTACGGCGTCGGCCAGCGCCGGACCGGTGGCGGCCCGCGCCAGCGGCCCCGCCCCCGGTTCGCCGACGAAGGCGCGGGCGCTCGCATCCTCGGCGCAGGCGACCACCGGCCGGCCGTAGGCCATGGCCTCCTGATACACGAGGCCGAAGCTCTCGTAGCGCGAGGGGGCCAGCACGGCGTGAGCCTCGGCATAGGCCTGCGCCAAAGCCGCCGCGTCGATCCGGCCGCGGGCGCGGATGCGCTGGCGCGCGGCCTCGGACAGACCCGGCGGTAGGTCGCCCGGCGGCACACCGACGAGGTCGAGCCGGAACGGCGGCAGGGCGCCCCGCGCCTGCTCTTCGGCCAGGATCGCGACCGCAGCCAGCAGCGCGTCGAAGCCTTTCCGCAATTCCGCACGGCCGACGAAGAGCAGGTGCAGAGGCGTGTCCGTGTCCGGGTAGGCGGCGGCGCGGGCACTTCGAACAATCTCCGGCGGCAGGCTGAGGCCGATGACGGCGGCGGGCTGCCGTCCGGTGAGGTGATAGGCCTGGGCGATCACCGCCTCATGCGCTTCGGTGTTGGCGATGAGCCCGGCACTGCCCCTGGCCTGCCGCCGCTCCAGCGCGTCGGCGGCGCGGCCGTCGAGGCGGTCACGCACGCTCGCCTCGCCCCCGCGGGTGAAGGCGGCGGGCGTCGAGCTTCGCGTCACGAGCGGCAGGTCGCGCCGGCCCGCCAGCAGCACGGCGGGCGCGTACCAGTTCGTCGCCTCGACCACGTCGAAGGGCGCCTGCGCATGGGCCGCCAGGACCGCCCGGCGGAAGGCTGCGGGCGCCGCGAGATGCCCGAGCGCCCCCCACAGGCGCAGGCGCGCCAGCCCGCCGCCGGGCGGCAGCGCGAGGCCTTGGACCGTGACGCCGCCGGCCCGCGCCCGGCCGGTGCGGTCGAGGGTGAAGACGGTCACGTCCGCGCCGGCCTCGACGAGGCTTTCGGCGATCTCGCGGGCGGCGGTCGAGAGCCCGCTCGGGGCCGGCGGGTAATCCCAGGCCAGGAGAGCGACGCGCATCAGGCGGCAAGGAGACGCTGGTAAATCGCGAGGTAGTCGCGGGCCATGCGCTCGGACGTGAAGCGCGCCTCGAAGCGGCGACGCACCTGCGAGCGGTCGAGCCCGTCGATCCGGGCCAAAGCCGCGACCGCCTCGTCCTCCGAGGCGACGACGAAGCCCGTCACCCCGTCCTCGACGATCTCGGGGACCGAGCCGTTGTTCCAGGCGATCACCGGGGTGCCGTGGGCCATCGCTTCGATCATCACGAGGCCGAAGGGTTCGGGCCAGTCGATCGGGAACAGCAGCGCGCGGGCCCCGCCGAGCAGGTCGCTCTTCGCGCGATCGTCCACGGGGCCGAGATAGCTGGCATCGGATCCCAGCAGGGGGCGCACTCTGCGCTCGAAATAATCCGGGTTGCCGACATCGATCGTGCCGCCGAGCCGGATCGGAAGCCCGGCGGCGCGGGCGGTGCGGATCGCCACGTCCGGCCGCTTCTGGTCGGTCATCCGGCCGACGAAGGCGACGTGTCGGCCCGGATCGCGGGACAGCGCGTAGCGGTCCCCGGCGAGGCCGTGATGGACGACGCCCGCCCGGTTGGCCGGCGGGATGCCGGCCTCCTGCGCCGCCGAGATCGCCGCCACCGGCAGGTCGGGAAAGCCGGCGAAGAACAGCGCGCGGTCGAGTTCGTCCACGCGCCAGTGCACCGTGGTGAGGCTGTGGCGCCGACGCGATCCGAGGAGCGCCGCATGGGCGAACTCGCCGTGGGCATGCACGATGTCGAAGTCGCCGAGCCGCAGGCGCAGGGCCTCCAATTGCAGGGCGTCGAGGGCGGCCGGCACGCCGGGCGCGACCCGGCCGAACTGGTGCTCCAGGGCCGCCAGACTGGGATGATCCCCGACGCGCGGAAGGTCGGTCACGCTGTCGCAGGGCGCGAACAGCGTCACATCGACGCCGAGCTTTTGTAAGGAAACGGACAGATCGTGCACGATCCGCTCAGTGCCGCCGTGATGTTGCGGCGGAACAGGAAAGATATTCGGAGCGACCTGTGCGACGCGCAGCAACAATTCCACCTACATATGATGTGACCCGTGCAGGACGATCCGGTCCATAGACCTTCCTATGTTCGTCCTACACGTCGCCCTTCAGGGCTGCCTGCGCGGCAGCGACGTCGTCTACGGACTGACAGCCGATACCGGCGGCCATATCCGCTACCTGCTCGATCTGGTCGGCGCCTCGGCGCGGGATGAGGCCGTCACGCGGATCGTGGTGGCCACGCGCCTGTTCCACGGGGCGCCGGGCCCCGACTACGCCGTGCCCGAAGAGCGGATCGCCGACAAGGTCGCGCTGTTGCGGCTCGCCAGCGCGTCGCCGGGCTACCGCTCGAAGGAGGAGATGCACGGCGAGGTCGCGAGCTACGCCGAGAACCTCGTGGCCTGGATCGGGCGCCAGCCGCACCGCCCTGACATCGTCCACGCGCATTACGCGGAGGCCGCCGCGGTGGCGGCGATCGTGGAGGAACGGCTCGGCATCCCGTTCGTGTTCACGGCCCATTCCCTCGGCCGGGTGAAGGCGGCGATGCTCGGCGAGGCCGCACTCCGCCCCGATCTGGCGCGCCGGATCGCTACCGAGGAGGCGGCGCTGACGCGTGCCGCCCTCGTGGTCGCCTCCTCGCGCGACGAGGCCGAGGTGCAGTACGGCGGCTACGACGCCTACGATCCGGGCCGGGTACGCGTCCTGCCGCCGGGCAGCGACCTCGCGCGCTTCGCCGCGAGCCGCCCGCATCCGCGGGTCGATGCCGCGATCGACCGTTTCCTGAGCGATCCGGACAAGCCGGCTCTGCTCGCGCTCGCCCGGCCGGTAGCGCGAAAGAACCTCGCGGCGCTGGTGCGGGCGTACGGGGAGAGCCCGGAGCTTCAGGCGCACGCCAACCTCGTGATCGTCGCGGGCACCCGCGAGGACATCGACGCGCTCGACGGCGACATGGCCGCGACCATGCGCGACCTGCTCGTCCTGATCGACCGCTACGACCTCTACGGCCGCGTGGCCTACCCCAAGACCCACCGCCCCGACGACGTGCCGGCGATCTACGCCTATGCCCGCGAGCGCGGCGGCCTGTTCGTCAACCCGGCGCTGAACGAGCCGTTCGGCCTCACTTTGTTGGAAGCCTCCGCCGCCGGCCTGCCATTGGTCGCCACCGACAGCGGCGGGCCCAACGACATCGTCGAGACCTGCGGCAACGGGCTGCTCGTCGATCCCCGCGCGCCCGCCTCGATCGCGGCGGCCTGCCTGCACATCCTCACCGACGAAGCCTTCCGCGCGGCCTGCATCGCGGGCGGGGCGCGGGCGGCCGCCGCCTACGACTGGGACCGGCACGCCGCGCGCTACCACGCGCTGCTCGCCGCCCTGCTTGCCCGCGAGCCGCCGCTGCGCAGCCCGCGCCAGCTCCTGATCTGCGATATCGACAACACCCTGGTCGGCTGCTCGTCCGCGCTCGCGACCTTCCGGCGCTGGCGCAGCCGCCAGACCGGGCTCGCCTTCGGGGTCGCCACCGGCCGCTCGTTCCACAGCGCCATGGCGGTGCTGGAGCAGCAGGACAGCCCGCGCCCGCAGGTGATGATCACCTCGGTCGGCTCGGAGATCTACCATCTCGACGCCAACGGCGTGACCTACACGGCCGACGCCGCGTGGCGCGCGGCGGTCTCGGCGGCTTGGAACCGGGACGGGATCGACGCGGCGCTCGGTCGGCTCGACGGGCTCGTGCCGCAGGGGCCGCTGGAGCAGCGGTCACACAAGCTCAGCTTCTTCGGCGACGGGGAGACCGCGCAGCAGGTGCGCGAGCGGCTGACGCAGGCGGGCTTGAGCGCGAACGTGATCCACAGCCACGGCCGCTACCTCGACGTGCTGCCGGCGACCGCCTCGAAGGGCTCGGCGGTCGATCACGTCCGCACCCTCTACGGCCTGCCTGAACGGGCGGTGTTCGTGGCGGGTGATTCCGGCAACGACGTCGAGATGCTGCGGGATCGCGCCCAGGCGATCATCGTCGCCAACTACTCCGATGGGCTCGCCACCCACGCGGCGCTCGCGCATTCCTACGTCGCCCGCGCCTCGCATGCCCGCGGCATCATCGAGGGCGTGCTGCATTTCCGCCGGGCGGTGGCCTATGCGGCGCCGGCCACCACCGCGTGACCCGTCCCGACGTCCCGGTGAGCGTGCTCACCCTGGTCCGCGGCCGGGCCGACCGCCTGCGCCACCTGATGCACGGCCTCGCCCGCCAGAGCGTGGCCCCGCGCGAACTGGTGATCGCCTGGATGCAGCCGGAGCGCGCCCCCGACCTGCCCGATCCCGGTTGCCCCGTGCGCCATTGCCACGTGCCCGGCGAGCCGATGCCGCTCGCCGCCGCGCGCAACGGGGCCGCCGAGGCGGCGTCCGGCGATTTTTTGATATTCCTCGACGTGGACTGCATCCCGTCGCCCGGCCTCGTGGCGGCCTACGCGGAAGCGGCGAAGGTCGAGCGCGGCCTGTTCCTCGGCGAAGTCCTCTATCTGCCGCCCGGCGTCACCGACCCGGCGGCGCTCGACCGGCTCGGCCGCGTCCATCCGGCCCGGCCCCCTTTGCCCGAGGCAGGGCTGCGGCGCGAGCCCGATGCCGGCCAGCTCTGGGGCCTGTCCTTCGCCCTGCCACGAGAAGCGTGGCGGGCGGTCGGCGGCATGGACGAGGGTTACATCGGCTACGGCGGCGAGGAGACGGATCTGGCCGCCCGGCTCGCGGAGTCCGGGCTGCCGACCTTCTGGGTCGCGGGCGCGCGGGCCTACCACCAGCACCACCCGGTCCACGTGCCGCCGCTCCAGCATTTCTCCGCGATCCTCGCCAATGCGGCCCGCTTCCACGCCCGGCACGGGCGCTGGTGCATGACCTACTGGCTCGACCAGTTCTCCGCCGCCGGCCTCATCGCCTGGGACGAGACTGCCCCGACGATCCGGCTGCTGCGCCATCCCGAACCGCCCGAGATCGCCGCCGCCCTGCGGCCCGACGCCCTGTTCTCCTGACGACGGCGAGACCATGAAGAAACCCATCGCGTTCTTCGTCCACCACCAGGGCCGGGGCCATGCGCACCGCACCATGGCGGTGGCCGCCGAATTCGCCCGCGACCGCCCGGTCTCGGTGCTGACCGCCGGCCCGCACCTGTTCGACGGATTCTCCCGCGACATCGAGATCGTGACGCTGCCCAACATGATCGGCGCCGCGGTGCCGACCCCGCGCCTCTACGCCGAGCCGACGCCGCCGGTGATGCATTGCGTGCCGCTGGGCCTCGCCGAAATGCGCCGGACCATGCGGACGATCCTCGACCATCTCGACGCCCGCGAGGTCGGGCTGTTCGTGGTCGACGTCTCCGCCGAGATCGCGCTGCTCGCCCGCATCGCCAGCGTGCCCGCGGTGCAGATCCGCATGCACGGCGACCGGGGCGATATCGGCCACATCGGCGCCTACGAGGCCTGCGTCGGCATGCTCGCCCCCTTCGACGAGCGGCTGGAGCAGGACGATTACCCGGCGCATCTGCGGCAAAAGACGTTCTACAGCGGCGGCCTCTGCACCAGCGTCGATCGCGTGCCCGAGCGCGCCGAGGCGCGCGCCCGGCTCGGCCTCGACCCGGACCGCGAGATCGTCGTCGCCGTCACCGGCGGCGGCGGCAGCGGCACGCCCTACGCGCCGCTGACGGTGGCCGCCCGCGCCGTGCCCGACGCCCTGTGGCTGACGCTCGGGCCCACGCACCGCGAGGGCCACGAGACCGACTTTTCCAACTTGCGCGAACTCGGCTGGGTGCCGTCCGTGACCGATTATTTGGCCGCCGCCGACATCGTCGTGGCCTCGGCAGGCGACAACACCGTGCACGAGGTCGCCCGCGTCGGCGGGCGCCTGATCGTCATGCCCGAATGGCGCTATTTCGGCGAGCAGACCCGCAAGGCCGAGGCGCTGGTGCGCCTGGGCGCCGCGGTCCAGGACCCGCAATGGCCCGGCGACCTTCAGGGCTGGCGCGATCTGCTGGCCCGCGCCCGCAGCCTCGACGGGAGCGTCTTGCGCGGCCTCTACGAACCCGACGCGGCCGCCCGCGCCGCCGGCTGGCTCGAAGGGCTGACCGACGAGCTTTGGCAGGGCGCCACCGCCGAGGCGCCCGCCCCGCTGCGCGTCGTTGCAACGAACTGAACCGACCGTCCCCGCCATCGCCGGAGCCCACATGCCCACCGTTTCCGTCGTCACCCTGGCCAAGGGGCGATCCTCTCACCTGCGCAACGTCCTGCGCGGGCTGGAGCGCCAAACGCAAAAGCCCGCCGAGTTCGTCGTCGCGGTGATGCAGGATGCATTCTACGACCTGCCCGAGGTCGGCTTCCCGGTGCGCCAGATTCTCGTACCCGGCACCGAACTGCCGCTCGCCGCCGCGCGCAACCGCGGCGTCGCAGCCTCCTCCGGCGATGGAATCGCCTTCCTCGACGTGGACTGCATTCCCACACCCGGCTTCGTGGCGGACTACGCGCAGGGCCTGTCGGCGCTCGACGGCCTGTTGATGGGCGAGGTGCTGCACCTGCCCGAGCACGCGACGCTGGGCGCGTGGGACTATGACGACCTCGCGCGGGTCGCGGAAAAGCATTCCGACCGGCGCGGCCCCCCGGCCTCGGGCATCGAGATCTGCAACGACTACCGCTGCTTCTGGTCGCTCAACTTCGCAATTTTACGGGCGACGTTCGAGGCGGTCGGTGGTTTCGACGAACGCTACACGGGCTACGGCGGCGAGGACACCGATTTCGGCAAGATGATCGACCGGCGCGGTATCCCGATCGCCTGGATGAAGGGCGCGCTGGCCTATCACCAGTACCACCCGCACCACATGCCGCCGATCCACCACCTCGACAGCGTGGTGCGCAACGCCGAGCTGTTCGAGGCCAAGTGGGGCTACCGCACGATGGGCCACTGGCTCTACGCCTTCAAGGTGATGGGCCTGATCGACGACACGCCCGACCGGCCGATCCGCATCCTGCGCCGGCCCGACGCCGCCGACCTCGCGCTCACCGGCCAGCAGAGCCACCAGCCCTATACGAATTCGGCCTCGGTCATCCGCGCTCTCGAGGCGCGGGCCCGCGAGGCTGAGGCCGAGCCGGCGTGAGGATCGCCCTCCTCGCCCACCTGCGCCACCCGATCGCCCCGCCCTTCGCCGGCGGGCTGGAGGCCTATACCTGGCACCTCGCCGAAGGCTTGAGCGCGCGCGGCCACGACGTCGTCCTGTTCGCCGCCGGCGACAGCGACCGGCGCTTTACCCTCGACCCGGTGATCCCGGTGCATCACGAGGCAAGCTTTCCGGGAATGGAGCATCGCGGCGACGCGGGGCTGAAGGCCCATCTCGATGCCGGCTATACGGCGGCCCTCGACCGCATTGCTGCGGGTGGCTTCGACGTTCTGCACAACAACAGCCTGAGCCGCCTGCCGCTGGAGCGCCGCCGCCTGGAGGCCGTGCCGACGGTGACCTCGCTGCACGTGCCGCCCTACGACGCGCTGCGCTGGTTCGTGCACGAGAGCCTGAGCCCCGGCCACCGGATCACCGCGACCTCGCAGGCCCACGCGCGGGGCTGGTGGCCGGACGGGGTGCCGCCGGACGTGTCGGTGCTGGCCAACGGCATTGATCCCGCCGCATGGCCGTTCCAGCCGCAGGGCGACGGCAGCGCCGTCTGGTGCGGGCGGATCGCGCGGGTGAAGGGCCCGCACCACGCCGTCGCGGCCGCCCGGCGGGCCGGCCTGCCGCTGACCCTGTTCGGCCCGATCGAGGAGCCGGATTACTGGCAGGCCGAGATCGCCCCAGGTCTCGGCGGCCCGATCCGCTACGGCGGCCATTGCGACGGCGCGGCGCTCGCTCGCGAACTCGGCCGCGCCTCCGTCTTCCTGTTCACGCCGTGCTGGGACGAGCCGTTCGGGCTCGTCGCCGTCGAGGCGATGGCCTGCGGCTTGCCGGTGGCCGGGTTCGCCATGGGCGCGGCCGAGGAAGTCGTCGGCGAGGCCGGATGCCTCGTGTCCTGCGGAGACACGGCGGCCCTCGCGGAGGCGGTCGGCGCGGCGCTGGCGATCCCGCGCGCGGTGCCGCGGGCGCGCGTCCTGCGCCTTTTCACCCGCGAGCGGTGGCTCGACCACTGCGAGGCGCTCTACGCGCAGGCCCGCGCCGGCTGAGCCCCATGCCTGCCCCGCAACCACCCATGGTCGAGAAAAAATGACCCGTCAGGACCTCATCGCCGCCCTGTGGCACGGCCGCGACCCCTTCGCCGAACCGCCGGAGACGTTGCGCCCCCTCGATCTGCAGGGCTGGCGCAGCCAGCACCCTTATCTCGACGAGGCAGTGGAGCAGTTCCGCCCGAGCGTGGTCGTGGAGATCGGTACGTGGAAGGGCGCGAGCGCGTTGCATCTCGCCCGCGCCATGGCCGAGCGCGATGTGGCCGGCACCGTCATCGCCGTCGATACCTGGCTCGGCGCCGTCGATCACTGGGCGGACGCGAGCCTGTTCTCGGAACTCGCCACCGAGCACGGGTTCCCGAGCCTCTACCGCACCTTCCTGGCCAACGTCCTGCGCGCGGGACAGGCCGAGCGGGTGATCCCACTGCCGCTCGATTCGGTGAACGCCGCCGCGCTGATGCGCCTGCGCGGCGTCACCGCCGACGTGATCCACCTCGATGCCGGGCACGAAGAGGCCTCGGTCGCCGCCGACCTCCGGGCCTGGTGGCCCGTGCTGCGGCCCGGCGGCCTGTTCATCGCCGACGATTACGACAGCCTCGGCGGCAGGTTCCCCGGGGTCACCCGTGCGGTCGATGCCTTCTGCATCGCGTTCGGCGTGCGAGGACCTTGGTCTTTTCAGGGTAAGTGCAAGTTCATCAAGTCCGGCGATCACAGTGACGCTCATGGCACATAGTCAGTGAGCGACCTGTGATGAGGGCCGGCAGGAATGGAGCCTGAGAGGTCCGCTCTCAGAGCATGCCCTGAGGTCTGCTGTTGGCGCACAGCCGAAGAAGCAGCGTGCGCACTTATCTCGACTTTGGCCAATCGGAAAGGCTGTCGAGGGTGCGAGGTGACGAAGCGGGCGTGATGGATAGGCTGGTGGCGTCCCCGCCAAGAGACACCGCCATGCTGCCCCTGCCCACCCGCTTCGCCGGGCTCATCCTGGCGTTCGCGCCGCTGTTCGTCCACCGCTCGTGGCAGCACGCCCAGTTCCTGCTGATCGGTACGATCCTCACCCCCGGTCGGCGCACGGTGGCCAGCGTCCTGCGGATCATGGGTAGGGCGGACGAGCGGCGGTTCGTGAACGTCCACCGCATCCTCAACCGCGCGGCGTGGTGCCCGCGCACCGGTGGCCGTATCCTGTTCGGGTTGCTGATCGGCGCGTTCGCGCCGCACGGCCCCGTAGTGCTCGGGCTCACCGCGGTGTGGCGGCACGGCGGCTTGCCCGTCGTGCCGATCCGCTGGGTGCTCATCCGCGATCCCGAGGCACGCTTCCCGCCCCAGGCCCTGCTCTGCACGGATACGACCCGCGAGCCCGCACAGATCGTGGGTTGGTTCGTGCGGCGCTGGAGCGTCGAGGTAACCTTCCAGGAAGTGCGCGCCCATCTTGGCGTCGAGACGAGAGCGGCAGTGGTCCGACATGGCGATCGCCCGCACCACGCCCTGCCTGCTCGCCCTGTTCTCCATCGTCACGCTGCTGGCCGCACGGCTCCCGGCCCGTCAACGGCGATGCATCGCAACCGCCGCGTGGTACCCCAAACCACGCCCGACCTTCGCCGATGCCCTGGCCGCCGTGCGCTGCGCAATCTGGCGCGAGCGGACTTTGGCGACATCACCGCGCCGACGCGGCCGAACAAAACCCCGCTTCCGCTTGCCCGCGCCCTGGGCCTATGCCCTCTGCCACGCAGCATGAGTGGCCAAAGTCGAGCTTAGAGTGCCTCACAAAACTCCCGAGCACAGGCCGTTCTCGCTCTGGAGACGACAGCGCAGCGGGAGTTTTGTGAGAGACACTTAGCCCGGCGAGTTCGTCGGCCCGGCCTTCGTAGGGTCGCCGAGATGTAGTCCACGACGGGGCCGGCGCTGGGCCTCGCCCTGCAGAGCCACCACGAGCAAATGCCGAACCGGCGGCTCGACCGCGACGAGATGGAGGCAGTCATCGACTTCAGCCTCAAGACCGAGAAGACGGCTCTTGCGGGCGCGAACTACGGGGATTGAGGCGGCCGTTGCTGCGGGCGCTGCGGTTGGCAAGAAACCATGACCTCGACGTGGCCCTAGTGAGCTACGGACCCCTCGGGTGAAGGGGGTGTTGAAGGCGATCTTGATCCGGTCGCGTTCCTCCAGGCTCGTCTGGCCGGTGAAGACCAGGATGCGCCTGTTGAGGTCAATCTTGCCCCGGCTCCGCGCAAGCAGTCCCTCCTTCAGGCGCTCGACCAGCCAACGGCGCGTGTCGTCCCATTCGGTGAACAGGATCAGTCGGCGCTCCTGCCAGGCTCGGGCGCCCGGTTCCAGCATCTCGGCCTCGATCCAGTCGATCAGCGCCGCGACGCGGGCGTCGGGCAGGTCGCGCGCCTTACCGCTGACGGCCAGCATGCGGTCGACGTGTGCGATGGCGCCGTCGATGTCGCCGAGTTCGGTTCGCGCGCTCTCGGTCGCGGCATCGATCGCGTCGTCGTCGTCGAGCAATTCGGACTCGGTACCGTTGGCGTCCGCGTCCCGCCTGCGGAGCAACGTCTTGCGATGCGTCGTCAGCGTACGATCGAAGGCGGCGATCGAGGAGAACAAGCGCTGCTGGAGGTTGGCGAAGAGGAAGCGGGCTCGACTGCCGCCGGCCGATGCGCCGCGATACTCGTCGAGCATGGCGGCGAGTCGCAGCTCCGGCGCGTCGGCGGGCAGGCCCTCGATCCGGATCGGCTCGACGATGCGCTCGGGGAAGGGCTGGCCGAGGCGGCGGAGATCCTCCTTGAGACGGCGCACCATCACGGGCTCAAGATCGCCCGGCTCGACGTCGATGCCGCGATGGAAGCGCTGCGGGTCGAGGATCTCCAGAAGGGTCGCAACAGATACGGCATTAAGCGACGGATCGGGGTGGTCTTGTGAAGGGGGACGCTTCGACGATCTGATCTGAGCATCGGCCCGAAAATTGGGTGCCAGCTTTCGGCTTAGCCGACGCGGCCGGCGGGCCTGTCACAAAGGCCCGTGAATTCCGACGGTCATGCCACCGAACCTTTCGACCGCGTCCGGCAACTAATTGCTCGCTGGTCCGGCACCCGCCGGCTCTAATCCCTCTGCCTGCGGACAGCAGCGGAAACGGACAGAGCCGATGAGCCCGCCCGACCAACCCCCGTTCGATCCCGAAGCGGTCCCGACCGAGGCGATCGTCTCCCGCGGCGGTCGCGATCTACGCTTGACTTGGGCGAACGGCGAGGCGGCCGTACTGCCGTCCGAAACGCTGCGGCTGCGATGCCGCTGCGCGTGGTGCACCCGCGACCGGATCCAGGGCCGCTTCCCCGAATCCTTCCCGGCGGTCGCAATGACCAAGATCGATCCGCTCGGCGGCTACGCCGTGAACCTCGGTTTCTCCGACGGGCACGCCCGCGGGATCTTCCCTTGGGTCTACCTGCGCGCTCTCGCCCGAGAGGCTGCCGCGCCGACGACCGGCGCCACGGAGCGCACGCCCCGAGCGGCGTGATCGCCCGACCTTCATCTTTCCTTGAGCGCGCGGCCGCGGCCGGCGCCCGACCAGTGAGTCTTCCTCATGAGCGACACCGGCCCGAAGGTCGACATCGTCGAGACCGACCTCCTCGTCATCGGCGGCGGCACCGGCGGCCCGATGGCCGCGATCAAGGCCAAGGAGGCCGACCCGAAGCTGCGGGTGCTGCTGATGGAGAAGGCCAACGTGAAGCGCTCCGGCGCCATCAGCATGGGCATGGACGGGCTGAACAACGCCGTCGTGCCGGGCTACGCCACCCCCGAGCAGTACGTGAAGGAGATCACGGTCGCCAACGACGGCATCGTCGACCAGAAGGCGGTGATGGCCTATGCTCAGGGCTCGTTCCCGATGATCCAGTACCTCGACCGGCTCGGGGTGAAATTCGAGAAGGACGGCTCGGGCGAGTATAACATGCGCAAGGTCCACCACATGGGGACCTACGTGCTGCCGATGCCCGAGGGGCACAACGTCAAGAAGGTGCTTTACCGGCAGCTGCGCCGGCTCCAGGTCGCGGTCACCAACCGCTACATGGCGACCCGGCTCCTCAAGGACGCGGACGGGCGCATCGCCGGGGCGATCGCCGTCAACACCCGCACCTCCGAGTTCCTGATCGTGAAGGCCAAGGCTGTGGTTCTGGCCTGCGGCGCCGCCGGTCGGCTCGGCCTGCCGGCCTCCGGCTACCTGTTCGGCACCTACGAGAACGCGGCCAATTGCGGCGACGGCTACGCCATGGCCTACCATGCCGGCGCGCAGCTCGCGAACCTCGAATGCTACCAGATCAACCCGCTGATCAAGGACTATAACGGCCCTTCCTGCGCCTACGTCACCGGCCCGTTCGGCGGCTTTACTGCCAACAACAAGGGCGAGCGCTTCATCGAGTGCGACTACTGGTCCGGCCAGATGATGCTGGAGTTCTGGCGCGAATTGCAGGGCGGCAACGGCCCGGTCTTCCTGAAGATGGACCACCTGCGCGAAGAGACGATCTCCGAGATCGAGACGATCCTGCACTCGAACGAGCGGCCCTCGCGCGGGCGCTTCCATGAGCGGCGCGGCACCGATTACCGCAAGCGGCCGGTCGAGATGCACATCTCGGAGATCGGCTTCTGCTCCGGCCACTCGGCCTCGGGCGTGTTCGTGGACGAGAACGCCCGCACCACCGTGCCCGGCCTCTACGCGGTGGGCGACATGGCGAGCGTGCCGCACAACTACATGCTCGGCGCCTTCGTCAACGGCGGCATCGCCGGGGCGGACGCCGCCGCCTATTGCGCGGCCACCAGCCTGTCGGCCTACGACGAGGGCGACGTCTTGGCCGAGCAGGCGCGCGTGCTCGCACCCACCCGCCGCGACGACGGCCTGACCCCGCACGAGATGGAGTTCAAGACGCGGCGCCTCGTGAACGACTATCTCGAGCCGCCGAAGGTCACCGCCAAGATGGAGCTCGGCCAGCGCCGCTTCGCCGAAATCCGCGACGACCTCGACGGGCTCTGCGCCCGCGATCCGCACGAGCTGCACCGCGCCCTGGAGATGCAGTCGATCCTCGATTGCGCCGACATGGCCGCCCATGCCTCACTCTTCCGCACCGAGAGCCGCTGGGGCTTCTATCACCTGCGCGTCGATCACCCGGAGACGCGGCCGGAATGGGCCTGCCACACCGTCCTGTTCAAGGACGAGAAGGGCCGGATGGCGAGCGCCAAGCGCGCGGTCGATCCGTTCATCGTTCCCGTCGCCGACGAGGAGATGAGCGCCTACCACCAGCTCCGCATCAAGACGCCGGTCGCCGCCGAGTAATTCTTCGCGACTTCTCTCTCAATAAGACACGGAGGCGAACCATGCCCATCATCACTCAGGCCAAGAGTGCCGCGGTCGTCATCGACGACGACAAGTGCATCGCAGAGAAGGGCTGCCGCGTCTGCGTCGATGTCTGCCCGCTCGACATCCTCGCGATCGATGAGACCCGGCAGAAGGCCTACATGAAGTACGACGAGTGCTGGTACTGCATGCCCTGCGAGGTCGACTGCCCGACGAACGCGGTCAAGGTCAACATTCCCTACCTGCTGCGCTGAGGTCTCGATCATGGCACCGGTCTTCGACACCTTCGACGACGACATCGACGAACTGGCCGAGCGCGCCGCCGATCCCGATCCCGGTATCCGCCGCGTGGCGATGATGGAACTGGCCGAGGCGGTCGGCACGGATGCCAAGGTGCTGCTGCTCAAGGGGCTCGCCGACGACGACGCCACCGTGCGCGCCGCCGCCGCCAAGGCGCTCGACGAGCATGACGGCGCGGACGTGGTCGAGGGCCTCGTCCGCTCCCTGGAAGATGCCGACGAGGACGTTCGGCGCGTGGCCGCCGAAACGCTCTCCGAGAAGAAGGAGCCGACCTGCGGCCCGCTGCTGATCGAGCGGGCCGAGCATGCCGACCCGTTCGTCCAGGCCGCGGCGCTCCGCGCCTTGCGCGAACTCGTCATCCCCGACGCGCTCTCGGCGGCCCTGAAGGCGCTGCAGAGCCCGGCGCCGGAGGTGCGCCGCGAGGGGCTCGGCGTCATCGGCTACCTCAAGGCCGAGGAGGCGCTGCCCGCGCTCCTCGCCACGGCCCGCGACGGCGACGCCACCGTGCGGCGCGCGACGATGGCCGCCCTCGTCTTCCTGCGCACCGGCGGCCCCGGCGTCGCGACCCTGCTCGCCGGCTTGCAGGACGAGAACTGGCAGGTGCGCGAGGAGGCTGCGATCTCGGTCGCCAAGAGCCGGTTGCCCGAGGCGGTCGAGCCGCTGATCGCCGCCATGGCCGATCCGGTCTGGCAGGTGAAGACCAAGGCGGCCAACGCGCTCGGCCGTATCAAGTCCACCGCCGCCATCGACGTGCTCGGACGTGCCCTCGATTCCGAGGTCAGCAACCTGCGCAAGGAATCCGCCGCAGCGCTCGGCGAGATTGCTCACCCGCAGGCCCTGTCCTTCCTCGAACGCGCGGCCGACGATCCCGACCCGGACGTGCGCAAGCTGATCCGCTGGGCGATCGGCCGGTGCCGGGCGGAGATCTGACGCCCGGGGCACGACGGGATGGCGAAGCGAGGCGGCGGATCCGATGGGGTTCGCCGCCTTCGTGCGTTCGGCAGCAGGCCAGCCGAGGCCTTGCAGTTTGGAACTGGTACAGGGTTTGCGGCACTGCGCCCGGTCATCGCCCAGGAGCAGCCCATGCAGCCCATCCCAGGTCCGACGGACACGGCCCACCTCTCCTCGGGGCTCTCGCTTCCGACATGCGCGCGAGGCACGAGCCCGATGGAATCTTTCCCCCAGCCCGCCGGCCCACGTCCGCTGCTGGAAGGCTTGAGCGAGGCCGAGCGCAGCCAAGTGATGGAGCGGGGGCGGCGCCGCGTGCTCTATCGCGGTGCCACCCTGTTCACGCAGGAGACGCCGAACGACGGCATCTGGCTGATCGAGACCGGACGCATCCGCGTCTTCTACGCCGCACCGACCGGCCGCGAGATCACGCTGGCCTATTGGTACCCCGGCAACTTCGTCGGCGGCCCCGAGGTGTTCGGCGCCGGCACCCATAGCTGGTCCGGCATGGCCGCGAGCAATTCCACCGTGCTGCATCTGCCGGGCGCGGCCTTGAGGCAGCTCGTGGCCCGCATCCCGTCGCTCGCCTTTGGCCTCATCGACGGGCTGACCTTCAAGGGCCGCTGCTACTCGGCGCTCGCCCAGATGCTGGGCACGCGCTCGATCACCGACCGCCTCGCCTTCCTGCTGATCCACCTGTCGAACCTCTACGGCGTCGAGGAGGAGGGCGGCGTGCTGATCGCGGCCGACTTCACTCACGCGGATCTCGCCCACATGGTCGGGGCCACCCGGCAATGGGTGACGATCAGCCTGAAGCGCCTGTCGGAGCAGGGCGTGGTGACGACGCGACGCTCGCAGATCCTGATCCAGCGGCCCGACATCCTCGCTCGGATGCCGGGCGGCGACGAGGCCGCTTAATTCGAATGCTTCTCGCTCAAAACTGCATCACAGATCCGGGCCGCCGGACGATTTTTGCAACTAATCGACTCGACTTGCGGGTCTCTGTTTGATCGGCGCCGACTGCGCACCCGATCATGCCTGTGATGTCGAGCCGGCATCGCGAGACGAGACGGAGTGCACGGATGACCGCGATGGTGTCGAGACGAAGCACGGTGTCGGCTCTGGCGCTCCTGGCGGCGGCCGGCATCGCGACGGGCGCGCCCGCCCGCGCCGAGACGATCCTGAACGTCGGGATCGGCACGCAGGACACGACCACCAACACCGCCACGGTCGGCGTGGTGGTGCGGCAGTTGAAGCTCATCGAGAAGCACCTGCCCAAGACCGGCAAATATGCCGACGTCAAGATTCGGCTCGATTGGCAGAACTTCACCTCCGGCCCGCCCGTCACCAACGGGATGATGGCCGGAAAGCTGCAATTCGGCGCCATGGGCGATTATCCGCTCGTCGTGAACGGCTACACCTTCCAGAACAACCCCGAGAGCCGGTCCCGACTGATCGCCGTGGCGGCCTACAACCTCCATGGTTCGGGCAACGGCATCGTCGTCAACAAGGAGACCGACGCCTTCTCCTTCGACGACCTGAAGGGCAAGGTCGTCAGCGTGCCGTTCGGCTCGGCCGCCCACGGAATGGTGCTCAAGGCGTTGCAGGACAAGGGTTATCCGCAGAGCTTCTTTCGGCTGGTCAACCAGAGCCCCGAGGTCGGCTCGACCAACCTGCAGGAGAAGAAGATCGACGGGCATGCCGACTTCGTGCCCTTCGCCGAGCTGCTGCCGTTCCGGGGCTTCGCCCGCAAGGTCTTCGACGGCGTCGAGACCAACCTCCCGACTTGGCACGGCGTCGTCGTGCGCACCGATTTCGCCGAGAAATACCCCGAGATCGTCGACGCCTATCTCCAGGCGATCCTCGACGCGCAGGCCTGGGTGAAGGCCGATCCGAAGCGCGCCGCCGAGCAGATCGCCGCCTGGACCGGCACCGACAAGGAAGTCGTCTACATCTTCCTCGGCCCCGGCGGGATCATGACGATCGATCCGACCCTCAAGGCGCCGCTCATCGACGCCGCGAAGGAGGACGTGAAGGTCCTGCAGAAGCTCGACCGGGTGAAGGAATTCGACGTTGCGTCCTGGGTCGACGACGCGCCCTTGCGCAAGACCTTCGCCGTGCGCGGGCTCGATTACGAGGCGCAGCGCGCCAGCACCGCCAATTACGAGGTCTCGGGCGAGGACGGCTTCTGCAAGAAGCCGATCACCGATCCCCGTAAGGCCGGCGAGATCTGGGTGAAGGACGGAGACATCCTGCCCTATGCGAGCGCCGTCTGTACGCTCGGCGCGGTCAACGATCTCAAAGCCAAGGGCCGTGAGATCAACGTCGCCTACGTCTTCGATACGTCGCGCGGCATCAAGCTGTTTGCCAGAGAGGCCTTCTACGTCGTCGGCGGGGGCGAGATCGCACCCTTCCTGCTGAAGCGCGATGCCGAGGCCGCGGCGGCGAAATCCGGCGCCAAGGTTCTGCCCTACGACGAGGCCGTGAAGGCCGCGGTGGCGGGGGGCTGATGACGATGGAAGCGGCCCTTCGCACCCTGCCGGAGGCGGTCGCCCGCCCGGCCCCGACGACCGAGGCGCGGCCCCCGGTCAAACCCCAGCCGGCGCCGCCGGTCGTGGTCCCGAGCAGCCGCCTGGCCCGATGGCTGCGCCTGCATCGCGGGCAACTCCGGTCCGCCGCCCTCGGCTTGATCTCGATCGCCCTCTTCATCGCGGTCTGGCAGGTTCTCACGGAGAACCGCGCGACGTTCTACGTGCGCTTCACCAACGTCCCGAGCCCGGCCGACGTGCTGGCACGCGCGATCCTGGCCTTCCACAACCCGATCTTCGGCGACCACATTGGGATGAGTTGCCGCCGCATCCTCTACGGCTTCACCCTGGCCAGCGCGGTCGCGATTCCGCTCGGGCTGCTGATGGGCCGCTTCCGCCTCCTGCGCGAGATCGTGTTCCCGATCTGCGAGGTGACGCGGCCGATCCCGGCCATCGCCTGGGTGCCGATGGCGATCATGCTCTGGCCGACGAACGAGGAATCGATCGTCTTCATCACCTTCCTCGGCTCGTTCTTCCCGATCCTGATCAACACGCTCCAGGGCATGGCCACCGTCGATCCGGTGCTGGTGCGGGCCGCGCGCTGCCTCGGCGCCAGGGAGGCGGCCCTGTTCCGCGAGGTCTACCTGCCGGCCTCCCTGCCGCAGATCTTCACGGGGCTGACCGTCGGCATGGGCGTCGCCTGGGTCTCGCTGATCGCCGCCGAGATGATCTCGGGCCAGTTCGGCATCGGCTACTTCACCTGGGAGGCCTATTCCCTGGTCCAGTATTCCGACATCGCGCTCGGCATGATCACCATCGGGGTGCTCGGTCTTGCTTCCAGCCTCGCCATCCGCCTCGTCGGCCGCCTCGCCATGCCCTGGGGGGCGGCCCGCTAAAGCATCGGCCCGAAAGGTGGGAACCGGCTTTCGGGCCGATGCGGCACAACAACCTCGAGCAGACGTCGATCCATCGAAGGAAGGGACACGCCATGGCCGGGACGGCTCGGGGCCTGATCGAGGTCCAGGATTTCTGCCTGCGCTACGAGACCATGGAGGGGGCGGTCGAAGCCGTCTCCGACACCTCGCTCACCGTCCGACCCGGCGAGTTCGTCTCCATCGTCGGCCCCTCGGGCTGCGGGAAGTCGACGCTGCTGAACGCGCTCGCCGGCTTCCTCACGCCGTCGGGCGGGCGCGTGACGGTCGATGGCGAGGCGATCTCAGGGCCCAGCGCCGACCGAGGCATGATCTTCCAGCAATACTCGCTGTTTCCCTGGAAGACCGTGCGTCAGAACGTCGAGTTCGGGCTCAAGATGAGCGGCGTGTCGCGCAGCGAGCGCGAGCGCCGGGCCCGCACCCTGCTGGGGCTCGCCGGCCTCACGCCCTTCGAAAACTACTACCCCGACCGCCTCTCGGGCGGCATGAAGCAGCGCGTCGGCATCGTGCGGGCGCTGGCCACCGGCCCGCGCATCCTGCTTCTCGACGAGCCGTTCGGGGCGCTCGACGCCCAGACCCGGCTGATCATGCAGCAGATCCTCACCAACATGTGGCAGCAACTGAAGATCTCGGTGCTGTTCGTGACCCACGACATCGACGAGGCGATCTTCCTGTCCGACCGCATCTACGTGATGACGGCGCGCCCCGGCAGCATCAAGGCCGAGATCGTCGTGCCGCTGCCGCGCCCGCGCGAGCCCGCAATGACGCTCTCCTCGGAGTTCCTCGGCCTGCGCCGCGGGCTGATGTCGCTGATCCGCGAGGAGAGCATCCGCGCCATGGGCGGCGAAGTCAGCCTCGACGCGCTCAAGGGGCTGGCGATCAACCTCGAGGGACAGGATCTCGCGACGGTCCTTTGATGGACACCCGCTCGACCGTGAACGGCGCGTGCCACGGCTTCCGATCCGTCTTCCATCATTGCGAGGCGGAGCCGAAGCAATCCAGCTCTCCGCACCATCCGGAAAAGGTCACGCCTTGGATCGCATCGGCTCCGCCTCGCGATGACGGTGTGCCGTAGAGGCCGGGCCGAGCAGCCCTCCCGCTATGCCTCCATCAACCACATCGACGGATCATCGCCATGACCTACGTCGTCACCGACAACTGCATCCGCTGCAAATACACTGATTGCGTCGAGGTCTGCCCGGTCGATTGCTTCTACGTCGGCGAGACCATGCTGGTGATCAATCCCGACGAGTGCATCGATTGCGGCGTGTGCGAGCCGGAATGCCCGGCCGACGCGATCAAGGCCGACACCGAGCCGGGCCTCGACGGATGGATCGCGCTCAACACCAAATATGCCGCCCTCTGGCCCAACATCAGCGAGAAGCGCGACCCGCTCGATGATGCCGCCGCGTGGGACGGCCGCCCCGGCAAGCTCGAATCCGTGTTCGGCGTCGCCGATCCGGCCGCCGCCTGATCTTCCCTCGGTCTTTGCAGAGGATGCCATGAGCAAGTACAACGAAGAGCAGGTGCTGTCGGTGCATCACTGGACCGACACGCTCTTCTCCTTCCGCACGACGCGCGATCCCTCGTTCCGCTTCCGCAACGGCGAGTTCACGATGATCGGCATCGAGGTCGAGGGCCGGCCGCTGCTGCGCGCCTACTCGGTGGTCTCGGCCAACTACGAGGAGGAGCTGGAGTTCTTCTCCATCAAGGTGCCGAACGGCCCGCTGACCAGCAAGCTCCAGCACCTCAAGGTCGGCGATTCCGTGATGATCGGCAAGAAGCCGACCGGCACGCTGGTGCTCGACAACCTCTTGCCCGGCCGCCACCTCTACCTGCTCGGCACCGGCACCGGGCTCGCCCCCTTCCTGTCGATCATCAAGGACCCGGAGACCTACGACCGCTTTGAGAAGGTTGTGCTCGTCCATGGCTGCCGTCAGGTGCAGGAGCTGGCCTACGGCGAGACCATCACCGAGACCCTGCCTCGCCACGAGTTTCTGGGCGAGATGATCGCCAACCAGCTCATCTACTACCCGACGGTCACCCGCGAGCCGTTCCGCAACCGCGGCCGGATCACCGACCTGATGACCTCGGGCAAGCTGTTCGAGGATATCGGTTTGCCGCCGATGTCGATCGAGAACGACCGGTTCATGCTCTGCGGCAGCCCTGAGATGATCAAGGACACCCGCGAGATGCTGACGGGGCTGGGCTACGCGGAGGGCAACCACGGCGAGGCGGCCCACTACGTCATCGAGAAGGCCTTCGTCGAGAAGTGACTTTTTTAAGGGGCAGGTGGGCACGGAGCGGAACAAAGCGTCTCGGAGAGAAAAATTCTCCGCCCACATTCCGACATGGAAGGACTCTCTCTCCCGCGCCGGAAATACGGAAAACGCGGCCATTGCGTTCGGGCTATGGTGAGCCGACATCTCGCTGTAGTTTCAAACTCTTCCGGTCGTCATGTCCCGCGTTCAATACGACTCCTTCGGCGAGCCTATCCTGCCGGTGAGCGACAAGGAGCCCACCGCGGCTTCGCGGGTCGCCCTGCGCTCCGGCGTCGGCCTGTTCTGGGCGATGGTCGTCGCCATCGTCGCCGCGCGCGCGGCCTATTTCGATCCGGCCCTGAGCGAGAAGGTCGCCAGCGTCGCCGCGTTGTTCGGCCATCTCCGGACCGTCGTCGGGGTCTGAACCCGCCCCGTTACGAGTTCGAAGGCGCCGCGACGGCTCGCGGCGCCTTTTTCGTGCGTCAGGCCGGGAGCGCCCGGGCGGCCGAGTCCGGCCGGGTCTCGCCGAGGCCGAGCAGGCCTGGAATCTCGGCCGGCGTGTCGGCGACCGCGACGCCCGCCGCCTCCAGCGCCCGGCGCTTGCCGTCGTAGCTGCCGAACGACCCCGACACGATCGCGCCGGCATGGCCCATCTTCTTGCCCGGCGGCGAGGCGCGCCCGGCGATGAAGGACACGACCGGCTTCGACATGCCGGCCGCGTAGTCGGCGGCAGCCTCCTCCATCGCCCCGCCGATCTCGCCGACGAGCACCACGGCGCGGGTGCGTGCATCCTCGTCGAGCGCCTGGAGGGCGTCGCGGGTCGTGGTGCCGATCATCGGATCGCCGCCGATCCCGAGGAAGGCCGACTGGCCGAGGCCGGCGCGGGTGAGGTTGAGGCAGATCAGCGTCCCGAGGCTGCCCGAGCGCGAGATCACGCCGACCTCGCCCGGCTGGAAGATGTTTCCGTTGTGCCCCGGCATGATGCCGACGAACCCCTCGCCGGGCGTGACGATCCCGGCGGTGTTCGGCCCGACGATGCGGGTGCCGTGCCGCGCCGCCGCGCGGTGGATCGCCATCACGTCGCGGGCCGGGATGTGCTCGGTCAGGATCACCACGGTGCGGGCGCCGGCTTCGATCGCATCGAGCGCCGCCTCGCGCGCCATGGCGGGCGGGATGAACATCACCGCCACGTCGAACGGGCTTTCGGCCATCGCCGCCTTGGCGGTCGCGTAGACCGGCACGCCGAGATGCCGCTCGCCCGCCCGCTTCGGGTTGACGCCGGCGACGACTTGCGTGCCGCACTCCATCATCTTCTGCGTCCAGAAGGTGCCCTGCTTGCCCGTGATGCCCTGGACGAGGACGCGGGCGGACTGACGATAGATGATCATCGGGCGGCTCCCCGGCTGGCCGTCGAGTGGGCGGCATCGACGGCGGCCTGGACCGCGTCCTCCATCAGGTCGAAGGGCTCGCAGCCGAGCCCTTCGCGCACGAGGCGCACGGCCTCGTCCTCCCCGGTCCCGTGGATCGAGAAGAACACCGGGATGTCCGGGTCGAGCCGCTTCCAGGCGGTGACGACGCCCTCGGCCATCACGTCGGTGCGGGCGAAGGCGCCGCAGAAGTTGACGACGAGGCTTTTGACGCCGGGATTGGACAGGACCAGTTTCAGCGCGGCCTCCGACTTGGTGTAGGCCTCGCCGCCGATCTCGAGGAAGTTCGCCGGGCGCCCGCCGCAATGGCTGATGACGTCCATGGTCGTCATCGTCAGCCCGGCGCCGTTGGCCAGCACGCCGACATCGCCGTCGAGCTGGATGAACTTGAGGCCGTGGGCGGCGCCCTCGCGCTCCAGCTCGGTCATCGGCTCCTCCGCCGCCGCGTCGGCGAGGTCGCCCTGGCGGAAGGCGGCGGCATCGTCGAGCGTCAGCTTGCAGTCGAGGGCGACGACGCGGCCGTCGGCCAGCACGGCGAGCGGGTTGATCTCGATCAGTTCCGCATCGATCCGGCCGCTCGCCTCATAAAGTGCCGCCAGGATGTCGGCGACCTGCGCCTCGGCGCCCCCGAGGTCGAGGCCCGACAGCAGCGCGCGGGCGGCCGCCCCGTCGAAGCCCCGGTCGGGATCGACGGCGTGGCGGCGCAAGGCGTCGGGCCGGGTCGCGGCGACCTCTTCGATGTCCATCCCGCCCTCCGTCGAGAACAGGACCAGAGGACAGCGGCTCGCAGTGTCGATCAGCACCGCGGCGTAGAACTCGCGGGCGATGGTCGCCTGCTCCTCCAGCAGAACCGCGCCGACCGCGTGGCCGTCGATGCTCATGCCGAGGATGCGCTCGGCGACGCTGCGCGCCTCTTCCGCCGAGTTGGCCGGCTTGATGCCGCCGGCCTTGCCGCGCTTGCCGGTCGGTACCTGGGCCTTGACCATGCAGGGGCCGAGTTCGGCGAAGGCGGCGACTGCCTCCTCCGGGTTCCGGCACAGCACCGCGCGGGGAACCGGGATGCCGGCGGGCGCGAGGACCCGCGCCTTGGCGACGTGCTCCAGAAAATTCATCGCGCAGCCTCCGCGTAGCCGATCCGCTTCCAGTGCGGCCCGAACAGCTCCGCCTCGCTCGGCTTGTCCTCGGGGATCGGCGTGACGAGGTGGGTGATGTTGAGCATGTGCCGGTAGCTCAGGTTCTCGGAGATCGAGTTCTTCTGCCAGGAGCCGCAGCCCATGCTGAGGGTGAAGCCGAGGCCGGAATTGAAGCCGCCGCCGTTGCCGAAGGTGTGGGCGAAGTTCACCAGCACCCGCACGACGTCGAGGTCTTCCGCCAACTCGCGGGCGCGGTCCATGTCGGTGGTGTGCAGGCCGCAGGAATGGCCCTTGCCCTGGTGTTCGAGGATTTCGCGCACCCGCTCCTTCGCCGCCGCGAAGTCGCTCGCCCGGTAGACGGTGAGCACGAGGGCGAGCTTCTCGCCCGAGAGCGGGTAGCCCTTGCCGACGCCCGCCTCCTCCACGAGGAAGAAGCTCTTGCCCTGCGCCTGGGGCGGCAGCTCGAAGGCTTGCGCCAGCACCGCGGCGTCGCGGGCGATGAGGTCGCGGTTGAGCTTGCCCTTGGCCCAGAGCCGCCCGATCACCCGCTCGCGCTCCTCCGGCGTGCAGAGATAGGCGCCGGCCCGCTCCAGCGCGGCGATCGCCTCGTCGTAGACCGCATCGACGATGACGACGGCGTTCTCCGAGGAGCAGGAGGTGGAATTGTCGAAGATCTTCGAGTCGCGGATGCGCTCGGCCGCCGCATCGAGGTCGGCGGTCTCGTCGATGATCACCGGCACGTTGCCGGCGCCGACGCCGATGGCCGGCGTCCCGCTCGAATAGGCGCGGCGGACATTGTCCTGCGAGCCCGTCACCACGATCAGGTCGCAGGCCTTCATCAGGCTTTCCGTCGAGTCCTTCGTCACCGGCGAGGGCAGGATCTGCACGAGGTCCGCGGGCAGCCCGATCTGCTCGAGTTCCGCGCGCATCAGATCGACGATGCGGGACGTGGTGCGGTAGCCGAGCGGCGACGGGGCGATGACGATGGCGTTGCGGCCCTTGACCGCCATCATCGCCTTGTTGACCGGGGTCGCGCCCGGATTGGTCGAGGGCGTCACCGCGCCGATCACCCCCATCGGCTTGGCGTATTTGACGAGGCCCTTCGCCTCGTCGCGCTCGATCACCCCGACCGACGGCGCGCGCAGCAGGTCGCGCAGGGTGCCGAAGGTCTTGCGCTGTTTTTTCCGGATCTTGTCGGCGACGTTGCCGAGGCCTGTGTCCTGCACGGCGAGTTCGGCGAGTTCGCGCGCGTGCTCTGGGTTGTAGAGCGACCACGCCAGCGCCCGGACGGCCGCGTCGGCGGTCTCCTGATCGACGTTGGCGAACGCCCTCTGTGCGGCGCGCGCCCGTTCCATGACGGCTTCGACGGAGGCCGGTTCCGGACGATCGACCGGTTCCGGCTCCTTGAGATTGACGACGGCCATCGCGGTGTCCTCTTGCGGCGATCGGAAGGGGAAGTTCGAAGGGGGTGGGGTCCCGCGCTCAGGCCTGCGGCCGGACCGCCGCCGGACCGGTCGCGACGGGCGGCGTTTCCTCGACATCGTCGAGGAACGGCTCGTCCGGCCGCATCCGCAGGGCGAGCACCGCGCCGAGCAGCAGCAGGCCGAGCGAGGCGACGAAGGGCAGGTCCCAACGTCCGGTCGCGTCGATGACGGCGCCGAACACGACGGGCGAGATCATCCCGGCCAGCCCGAAGCCGAAATTCATGAAGCCGGAGGCGGTGCCCGAATGCTGGGGCGCGATGTCCATCGGCACCGCCCAGATCGGCGCGACGATGAGTTCGGCGAAGAAGAAGGCCCCCGACAGGCACAGGGTGATCGTGACGAGCTCGGTCGCGAACAGCACCGGCAGCATGAACAGGAACGCGCCGAGGAAGCCGACCACGATCACGCTCACCCGCGCCTTCGAGACGCTGCCGGTCTTCTTGAGGATGCGGTCGCTGACGACCCCGCCGACGGTGTCGCCGACGACGCCGGCGAAGAACACGCCCGAGGCGAAGATCGCCGACTTCTTGATGTCGAGCTGGTACTGGTGGAGGAAGTAGGACGGGATCCAGTTGAGGAACAGCCACAGGGTCCAGCCGTAGCAGAAGTCGGTCATCGTCACCGGCAGCATGCGCTTGAGCAGGCGCCGCCACGGCACGGCCTTGCGCTCGCCCGCGATCTTCACCGTCGGCAGGACGGCGATCTCCTCCGGCGTCACGTGCCGATGGTCGCGCGGATCGTCCCGGAAGTACCAGAACCACAGCGCGACCCAGGCGAAGCTGATGAGGCCGACGATGACGAACGAGTCGCGCCAGGACAGGGCGACGATCAGCAGCGCGATCAGCGGCGGCGTCAGCGCGTTGCCGAGCCGCGCGAAGGCGTGGGTGATCCCCTGCGCGAAGCCGCGCCGGTCGGCCGCCATCCAGTTCGCCAGCGCCCGCGTCGCGGTCGGGAAGGCCGAGCCCTCGCCGACACCGAGGACGAAGCGGGCGATGACGAGCGAGACCGCCCCCTCGACGAAGCCGATCGCCACGGTGGCGGCCGACCAGATCGCGCCGCAGATCAGCAGCGTCTTGCGCGGTCCGAGCCGATCACCCAGCCAACCGCCGGCGATCTGGAAGAACGCGTAAGGATAGGCGAAGGCCGAGAAGGCGAGGCCGAGTTCGAAATTGCTGAGCCCGAGTTCCTTCTGCATCGCCGGCGCGGCGGTGCCGATGTTGACCCGGTCGATATAGGTGACCAAGTACATCAGGCAGATGATCAGAAGTACACGGTCGGTGGCTTTGAAGCGGACAAGCCTCGACATTCCGGCCCTCCTGCTGCCTTCGGGCAGCTGTCTTCGGCTCGGCGCATGGCACGATGCGCGGCCGAAGAAGCACCCTGGCATGCGTTGAGCGTTTCCCATCGCTGAGACGGTGGGTTGTCCAGGGTCGTCGATCGCCCTGAATCGTTGTCGATCCATCGTCTCGACCCGATCCTAGCGAGCACCGGAGGATCGGAAAAATTCATTGTCTGCATCCGAAGCATGCAGAATATTGATCGATATTTTTCCGGTTTGCACGCTTCCGCGCTTGCGCAGCGGCGTGGCGGGCGCAATGCCTGCATTATAGAGCTGATGTCGAGGAGGTCGGGCGCACCCGGCCGGCCGTGACCCACGAGATGCAGGGACGGGCGCTCGCCGATCCGCTTTTTCAGGAGGGCTGGCGTCACCACACCTCAAAGGTGGAGGGGGCGATGCTGTCTCGATCCGCGCACTCGCGGCAGGGCTCGCATGAAGCCATCGCCGTTGCGCTGCACAATGCTGGGACGTAGATCTGGTGCATCGCAGCAATCAGCGTCCGCCCATGCCCCCCGCCGAGCGCCTCCGCCAGTTCCTCCCCTTCGCCATGGCCGCCTCTCTCGCCGCCAGCGTGGCCCAGTTCCAGGCTGTCCAGCCGAGCCACGCCGCCCCGCGCGGCGTCTCGATCGAGACGCTGGTCGCCGGCCTCCAATGGCACATGCTCGAAATGGCCAGGAACGAGCAGGCCGAGATGGCGGTCGGCACGCCTGACCACTGATTGTTTTGGGACTTTGCTTCGGCGCCCGCCCGTAGGCCTCCATCCGCTCCCTCCGCCGTCATTGCGAGGCGGAGCCGAAGCAATCCAGCGCTCCGCATTGTCCGGAAAGGGCGCACGAGACCGCCTCGTCGGCTCGGTCTCGCCTTTTTTCGAAAACGTCGAGCCCTGGGTTGCTGCGGCTCCGCCTCGCAATGACGGCGTGAGGCGAACCTCGCGGCGATCAGCCGGAAACGGGATTTCCCGCCCTCATTTCTCCTCGTCCCGGAACCGGCTACGCACCGCGTGAGACCCGACGCTCTCGCATGCGTGATTGACACGGCGGGAAATCCTTCATCTAATCGAACATAACGTTCCGTTTTTTGAGACAATAGCACTCAAAGCCGGGAAAGAACTGAGGAAACGCAGTCGGCGAGGTACAGGCGATGACGGTCGCCCCCTACGACTTCATCATCGTCGGCGGCGGCACGGCGGGCTGCGTGCTCGCCGACCGGCTCTCGGCCTGCGGTCGTCACCGCGTGCTGATGCTGGAGGCGGGGCCCCGCGACCGCTCGCCCTGGATCCATCTTCCCATCGGCTACGGGAAGACGATGTTCCACAAGACGCTCAACTGGGGCTTCTACACCGAGCCCGAGCCGACCATGGGGGATCGGCGCATCTACTGGCCGCGCGGCCGAACGCTCGGCGGCTCCTCCTCGATCAACGGCCTGATCTTCGTGCGCGGGCAGCGCGAGGATTACGACCACTGGGCCGCGCTCGGTAACGAGGGCTGGTCGTGGCGGGACGTGCTGCCCTACTTCATCCGCTCCGAGCACAACACCAAGGGCGCAGGACCCGCCCACGGCGCCGACGGGCCGCTCTGGTGCTCCGATATCGGGCGGCGCCACGAGCTGATCGAGGTGATCATCGCGGGCGCGGGCGAACTCGGCGTGCCGCGCACCGATGACTTCAACACCGGCGACCAAGAGGGCGCCGGCTATTACCAGCTCTTCACCCGCAACGGCCGGCGCTGCAGCACCGCGGTCGCCTACCTGCGCCCGGCGCACGGACGCCCGAACCTGCATGTCGAGACCGATGCGCAAGCCGCCGGCCTGATCTTGGAGGGGCGCCGCGTCGTCGGCGTCCGCTATCGGCGGGGCGGACGGATGCGGGAGGCGCGCGCGGGCGCCGAGGTGATCCTCGCGGCCGGCGCGTTGCAGAGCCCGCAACTGCTGATGCTGTCGGGCATCGGGCCGGAGGAGGAACTGGCCCGCCACGGTATCCCGGTCGCGCACGCCCTGCCCGGCGTCGGCGCCAATCTTCAGGACCATCTCCAGATCCGGCTGATGTACCGGGTCGCCAAGCCCATCACCACCAACGACGACCTGCGCTCTCTGTGGGGCAAGGCGCGCATCGGCCTGCAATGGCTGCTCACCCGCAGCGGGCCGCTGGCGGTCGGGATCAACCAGGGCGGCCTGTTCACCCGCGTGATGCCCGGCCCCGGAACGCCGGACGTGCAGTTCCACTTCGCCACGCTCTCGGCCGACATGGCCGGGGCTAAGCCCCATCCCTGGTCCGGCTGCACCTTCTCGGTCTGCCAGTTGCGGCCGGAATCGCGCGGCAGCGTCACGCTGCGCAGCGCCGACCCGTTCGCGGCCCCGGTGATGCGGGCGAACTACCTCGCGACCGAGACCGACCGGCGTTGCACCGTCGAGGGCATCAAGTTCGCCCGGCGCCTCGCCGCGACCGCCCCGTTGCGCGATCTCCTCACCGAGGAGGTGAAGCCGGGCGCGGACACGCAAGGCGATGCGGCGCTCCTCGCCTTCGCCCGCGCGTCCGGCGCCACGATCTTCCATCCCGCAGGCACCTGCCGGATGGGCACCGACCCGCTCGCCGTCACCGACGCGCGGCTTCGCGTCCACGGCGTCGGAGGCCTGCGCGTCGTCGATTGCTCGATCATGCCGACGCTCGTCTCCGGCAACACCAGCGCGCCCGTGGTGATGATCGCCGAAAAAGCCTCCGAGATGATCCTGTCCGACGCGCGCGCCGGATCGACCCCGGTCCCCGCCGCCGCGCCGGGATTGGAGACACTCTCCGAGGCGGCGCGCGAGGGGAGCCCGGCATGACGACGAGCGAGACGCATCCCAAAGGCGGTCTCGGCCGCGTCGTCACCGCCGCGCTGATCGGCGCGACGATCGAATGGTACGATTTCTTCCTCTACGGCGTCGTCGCCGGCATCGTTCTGAACAAGCTCTACTTCCCCGCCGACGATCCCCTCGTCTCGACGCTGCTGGCCTATGCGACCTTCGCGGTCGGCTTCGTCGCCCGGCCGCTCGGCGGCGTGATCTTCGGGCATTTCGGCGACCGGGTCGGCCGCAAGAGCATGCTCGTCATCACGCTGATGCTGATGGGGGTCGCGACCTTCCTGATCGGCCTCGTGCCGACCTACGCGCAGATCGGCGTGGCGGCGCCCGTGCTGCTCCTCCTCCTGCGCATCGTCCAGGGCATCGGGCTCGGCGGCGAGTGGGGCGGGGCCGTGCTGATGGCCTTCGAGTACGCCCCGCCGGACAAGCGCGGCCTCTATGCCAGCATCCCGCAGATCGGGCTGGCGCTCGGGCTCTGCATGGCCTCGGGCGTCGTCGCGGGTCTCTCCTGGGGGCTCTCGGACGAGCAGTTCCTGATCTGGGGCTGGCGCCTCGCCTTCCTCCTGAGCGCGGCGCTCGTCGCCGTCGGCGCCTATATCCGCCTCAACGTGATGGAGACGCCGGAATTCTCCCGGGTGAAGGAGACCAACCGCGAGGCGGCGATCCCCTTCGTCTCGATGATCCGCGACTTTCCCGGCAACGTGATCGCCGGCATGGGCGCGCGCACCATCGACGGGGTGTTCTTCAACGTCTTCGCGGTGTTCTCGATCGGCTACCTCACCGGCACCGTGAAGATGCCGCGCACGGAAGCGCTGCTCGGCGTCACGGCTGCCGCCCTCCTGCTCTGCCTCACGATTCCGCTGGCCGGCTGGCTGTCCGACCGGCTCGGGCGCACCCGCGTCTATGCCTGGGGCTCGCTGCTGACCGGCTTCTCGGCTTTCCCGGCCTTCTGGGTGTTCCTCAACAGCGGCGGCGACACCGCGGCGATCTGGCTCGCGCTGATCGTGCCGTTCGGCATCCTCTACGCCTCGGTCTACGGGCCGGAGGCGGCTCTGTTCTCGGAGCTGTTTCCAGCGCGGGTGCGCTACACCGGTATCTCCTTCGTCTATCAATTCTCCGGAATCTTCGCGAGCGGCCTGACCCCGATCGTCGCCACTGCACTGCTGCAATATTCGGGCGCGGACCGGCCGTGGCTGGTCTGCGCCTATTGCGCTTTCGCCGGCCTCGTCAGCGCGGCCTCCGCGATCTGGATCGGCCGCCGGGCACGGGCGGCGGCGGGTCTCCCGGCCCAGCCCTTGCCTACCGCGTCGATGCGAAGGACATTCCGCGATGTGGGCTCAACGTAGAAAATCACTCTATTTTTCGCATGCGCGGCAGATAAAATTTGCCATGGAGGCGATGTGAGGGCGACACCGAGATTGGGTGTCGAGGACCGAGGATGCTGCAGAAAAACCGCCTGATGAAGCCGCCCGAGTCCCACTCCCCGGTCTCTCGAATCCGGGAACTGGCGCCGGGCATCGCGCTCTGCGTCGCGGTCACGCTGGTCTCGATCGGGCTGCAGCATCTCGAGGAGGGGGCGTTCGAGCACCCCTATATCGAGGCGCTGGTGATCGCGATCCTGCTCGGCATGGCGATCCGCACCGCCTGGACGCCGAGCCCGCTCTGGCGCTCCGGCATCGCCTTCAGCGCCAAGCAGCTTCTCGAAGTCGCCGTGATGCTGCTCGGCGCCTCGATCAGCTTCGCGGCGATCCTCGCCTCCGGGCCGGTGCTGCTCGCGGCGATCGTCGCGACCGTGGTGGTGACGATCGCCGCGAGCTTCGCCATCAGCCGCCTGCTCGGGCTCGCCATGCGGATCTCGATCCTGATCGCCTGCGGCAACGCGATCTGCGGCAACTCGGCCATCGCGGCGGTCGCGCCCGTCATCGGCGCCAGCAGCGACGACGTCGCCTCCTCCATCTCCTTCACGGCGATCCTCGGCGTGCTGATGGTGCTCGGCCTGCCGCTGCTGATCCCACTTTTGGATCTCGGCGCCGGCCAGTACGGGATTCTTGCCGGCCTCACCGTCTACGCGGTGCCGCAGGTGCTCGCCGCCACCGTTCCGGCCGGGCTCGCGGCGACCCAGATCGGCACGCTGGTCAAGCTCGTGCGCGTGCTGATGCTCGGCCCCGTCGTCGTCGGCCTCTCGCTCTTGGCGCCCCGGCTCAGCGACGCCGCACCTCAGGCGGCCCCGCGCCGGTTCGATCCGTTCAAGCTGGTGCCGTGGTTCATCGTCGGCTTCCTCGTGCTGGCCGCGTGCCGCTCGCTCGGCCTCGTGCCCGACCTCGTGGTCGGCCCGATCACGCGGGTCGCCGGCCTCCTCACCGTGGTCTCGATGGCCGCCCTCGGGCTCGGCGTCGATGTCCGGGTGATCGGCCGCGTCGGCGGGCGCGTCACCGCCGCGGTGACGCTCTCCCTCGTGCTCTTGCTGCTGATCAGCCTCGGGCTGATCCACGCGCTTCGGCTCGGCTGAAGCCTCGGAAAATCAAGACGGCAGGCCCGACACGAAGTCTGCCCGAGGGCGTAGGCCAAAACCAAGGCGATCGCGAAATAAATGGCGGCGACCGACTGATCTCTGGCGAGAGCGAAGTACCATCGGGGCCGCGGGCGCCGCGGCGTCCGTCCGAGCGGCAGGAGGAGACGATGCGCGACGAAGCGGAACCGGGCGCGAACGGACGGACGGCGCGCTCGCGGCGGCAGATCCTGGCAGCGGGGACCGCCCTCGTCGGCGGCAGCCTCGCCGGAAGGGCGATGGCCGCCGGGACCGGAGGCGAGGACACGCCGCCCCAAGGACCGCTCCAAGGACCGCCCCATGTGCCGCGCTGGATGAAGGAGCCGGGCGCCGATGTCGGCAGCCAGCCCTACGGCCAGCCCTCGCCCTACGAGAAGGATGTCATCCGCAACATTCCGAAGGGCGGCAAGCAATACACCTCGTCGGCCAGCCGCACGCCGTTGCAGGACCTCGACGGCATCATCACCCCGAACGGCCTGTTCTACGAGCGCCATCACGGCGGCATCCCGGCGATCGATCCGTCCGCGCACCGGCTGATGATCCACGGCTTGGTCGAGCGCCCCCTGCTGCTGACCATGGACGAGCTGCGGCGGTTTCCCAGCGAGTCGCACATCTACTTCCTCGAATGCTCCGGCAATCCCGGCTTCGAGGCGATCAAGCAGGGCAGGACGGCCTCCGACCTCGTCGGCCTCGCCAGTTGCTGCGAATGGACCGGCGTGCGGCTCAAGACGATCCTCGACGAGGTCGGCGTGAAGCCCGAGGCGCGCTGGGTCGTCGCGGAAGGGGCCGACGCCGCCGCGCTCACCCGCAGCGTCCCGCTCGAAAAGTGCCTGGACGACGCACTCCTCGTCTTCAGCCAGAATGGCGAGCGGCTGCGCCCGCAGCAGGGCTATCCGTTGCGCCTGCTGCTGCCCGGCTTCGAGGGCAACATGAGCGTGAAGTGGCTGCGCCGCCTCAACGTCGTGGCCGAGCCCGCCTATTCCCGCGAGGAGACGGCCAAATACACCGACTCGATGCCCGACGGCACGGCGCGCCAGTTCACCTTCGTGATGGAGGCGAAATCGATCATCACCCGCCCCTCCGGCACGCAGCGGATCGCCAAGGGCTTCAACGAGATCACCGGGCTCGCCTGGAGCGGGCGCGGGCGCATTACCGGGGTCGAGGTGTCGGTCGATGGCGGCGCCACCTGGCGGGCGGCCCGGCTGCAGGAGCCGGTGCTGAACCGGGCCTTCACCCGTTTCCGCCTGCCCTGGACCTGGGACGGGCAGCCGGCGACGATCCTCAGCCGCGCCATCGACGAGACCGGCTACATCCAGCCGAGCTTCGCCGACCTGACCGCGGTCCGTGGGCTGAAGTCGTTCTACCACAACAACGCGGTCGTCCCCTGGCGGATCGCCGCCGACGGGGAGGTGTCGAATGGCTCCGTCTAGGCTTCTCCGTCTCCTGCCGCTGCCCCTGGCGCTGCTCGCATCCTCGGCGCAAGCCGAGGGCCGCTTCGGCTTCGGGCGGGCGCCGAGTCCGGAGGAGATCGCGGGCTGGAACATCGACATCGACCGCGACGGCCGCAAGCTGCCGCCCGGTCGTGGCAGCGTCGCGGAAGGAAAGGCACTGTTCGAGGCGCAATGCGCCGGATGCCACGGCGCGAAGGGGGAGGGCGGCATCGGCGACCGGCTGGCCGGCGGCCAGGGTTCGCTGGCGACGCCGAAACCGCTCAAGACGGTCGGCAGCTTCTGGCCCTACGCGCCGACGCTCTACGACTACATCCACCGCGCCATGCCGATGAACGCGCCGCAATCGCTCAAGCCCGACGAGGTCTACGCCCTCGTCGCCTACGTGCTCAACCTGAACGGCCTCGTGCCCGACGACGCGGTGATGGATGCCGCCACGCTTCCCAAGGTGACGATGCCCAACCGCGACGGGTTTGTGCCCGACCCCAGGCCCGACGCCCGCTGAAGAGGGCGCGGCGCGAGAAGCGCCGCGCCTCAAGCCTCAGGCCACGCGCTGCGGGCGCATGTCGGCGCGATCGATGCCGGCGACGACGACCGGCTTCTTCATCGCGTCGCGGCGGAAGGGCTCGCCGAGTTCCTGGTTCAGCATCACCTCGATGAAGGTCGTGACGCCCTCGGTCTGCGCCTCGCCCGCCTGCTGGATCGCTTCCGTGAGCGCCCGCTGGGTCTCGACCCGCACGCCGCGGAAGCCGCACCCCTCGGCGATCTTGGCGTAGCTGAGCTTGGTGTCGAGTTCGGTGCCGACGAAGTTGTTGTCGTACCAGAGGATCGAGTTGCGCTTCTCGGCCCCCCACTGAAAGTTGCGGAAGATCACCATGGTGATCGCCGGCCACTCGTCACGGCCGATCGAGGTCATCTCGTTCATCGAGATGCCGAAGGCGCCGTCGCCCGCGAAACCGAAGACCGGCACGTCCGGGCAGCCGATCTTGGCGCCGATGATCGCCGGGAAGCCGTAGCCGCAGGGGCCGAACATGCCCGGCGCGAGGTATCGCCGGCCCTGGTCGAAGGTCGGGTAGGCGTTGCCGATGGCGCAGTTGTTGCCGATGTCGGTCGAGAGGATCGCGTTCGCGGGCAGGCCCGCCTGGATCGCCCGCCACGCTTGGCGCGGCGACATCTTCTCGCTCTCGCGCTCGCGCGCCTCGACGTTCCAGCGCGTGCCCTCGTCGTCGTCCTCGTGGTCGAGCGAGGTGAGCGCCTGGGCCCAGGCGGATTTCGTGCGGTGGATCACCGCTTTCCGCTCCTCGCGGCCGGCATCGCCGGCCTCCGGCGTCAGCTGGTGCAGCAATTCCTGTGCGACGTGCTTGGCGTCGCCGCAGATGCCCACCGAGATCGGCTTGGTCAGGCCGATCCGGTCGGGGTTGATGTCGACCTGGATGATCTTGGCGTCTTTGGGCCAGTAATCGATGCCGTAGCCCGGCAGGGTGGAGAACGGGTTGAGGCGGGTGCCGAGTGCCAGCACCACGTCGGCCTTGGCGATCAGCTCCATCGCCGCCTTCGAGCCGTTGTAGCCGAGCGGCCCGACGGCCAGCGGATGCGAGCCGGGGAAGGAATCGTTGTGCTGGTAGCCGCAGGCCACCGGCGCATCGAGCCGCTCGGCCAGCGCGACGGATTCCTGGATCGCGTCGCCGATGACGACGCCCGCACCGTTGAGGATGACCGGGAACTTGGCCTTCGACAGCAGCGCCGCGGCCTCACTGATCGCTTGGCGCCCGCCGGTCGGCCGCTCCAGCCGGACGATCTGCGGCAGCGCGATGTCGACCTGATGCGTCCAGAAATCGCGGGGCACGTTGATCTGCGCCGGCGCGCAGCCGCGCCACGCCTTCTCGATCACCCGGTTGAGCACCTCGGCGACGCGGCTCGGGTCGCGCACCTCCTCCTGGTAGCAGACCATGTCCTCGAACAGGGCCATCTGCTCGACCTCTTGGAAGCCGCCCTGGCCGATCGTCTTGTTGGCCGCCTGCGGCGTCACCAGCAGCATCGGCGTGTGGTTCCAGTAGGCGGTCTTGATCGCCGTGACGAAGCCGGTCACGCCCGGCCCGTTCTGGGCGACCGCCATCGCCATCTTGCCGGTCACCCGCGAATAGCCGTCGGCGATCAGAGCCGCGTTGCTCTCGTGCGCGCAGTCCCAGAAGGTGATGCCGGCCTTGGGAAACAAGTCGGAGACCGGCATCATCGCCGAGCCGATGATGCCGAAGGCGTGCTCGATGCCGTGCATCTGAAGGACTTTGATGAAGGCCTCCTCGGTCGTCATCCTCATGGCGCGCTCTCCCACCCTGGTTCTGCTGGTTCGTTGCGATCGGCCGCTCGTCGGCGCGGGCGGACCCACGTCCGCCGCATCCTCGCTTCAGCGAAACCTAATGCCTCGCCGCGCCTCGGTGCAACAAAAATCTCGTTTTTTAGCTTCTAACATTCAGGAAATCGGAATATGAAGTCGATCACAATGGACGACGCCGCCGAATCCTCACCCGCCCTCAAGGCGTTCAGCCTGCTGGAGATCGTCGCCGGGATGGATCACCCGCCGACGCTGGCGGAGCTGACGGACGCCGCCGGCCTGCCGAAACCCACGCTGCACCGCTGGCTCAGCATGCTGGAGGGGGCCGACCTGCTGCGGCGGATGCCCGACGGGCGCCGCTACGAGCTGGCCGCGCGCGCGACCGCGCTCGCCTTCGCGATCCTGTCGAACAATTCCGGCTCGACTCAGCGCCACCAGATCCTCGAACGCGTGGTCCGCAGCTTAGGCGAATCCTGCAACCTCACGGTGCTGGAGGGCAGCGAGGTGATGTATCTCGACCGCGTCGAGGCCGCCGCCCCCCTGCGGGTCGCCTTCCAGAAGGGCTCGCGGGTGCCTGCCCACGCCTCGGCCAGCGGCAAGCTTTTTCTGGCGATGATGCCGCCGGCCAAGCGCGACCGGCTGATCGGCACGCTGACGCTGGAGCGCCACACCGCCAACACGCTCGCCGACGCGGAGGCCTTGCGGACCGAACTCGGCCGCATCCGCCGCGACGGCTACGCCTTCGACGACGAGGAATTCCTGTCCGGCCTGTTCTGCGTCGCGGTGCCGATCTTCGACCGTACGGGCCGCGACTGCATCGCCGCCCTCGCGCTCCAGGCGCCGGTGGTGCGGGTGTCCCGCACGAACGCCGCCGAGCGCCTGCCGACCCTGCGCGAGGCCGCCGAGGCCCTGGCCGTCACGCTGCGATGAGCATCGGCCCGAAAGGTGGAAGCCGGCTTTCGGGAAAAGCCGATGCTCCACCGCCCGAAGGGCACTGAGAGAGGGGAATCGCCCATGACACGCTCGAACGACACCATCCTCGTGCTGAACGCCGGCTCGTCGAGCGTGAAGTTCGCGCTGTTTTCGGCCGAGACGCTGCAGCCGCTCTGCCGCGGCGGCATCGAGGGCATCGGCAGCCGGGCGCGGTTCGGGGGCGCCGCGGGCGCGCAGGCGCACCTGTTCGACGGGGCCCTGCCGGAGGCGAGCGACCACGCCGCGGCCACGCACTGGCTGCTCGATCGCATCCGCCGCGCCGACGGCCTCCGCTTGAGCGCGGCCGGCCACCGCGTCGTCCATGGCGGCCCGGATTTCGCGGCCCCGGTGACCATCGACGAGGCCGTGATGACGGCCCTCGACGCCCTGATCCCGCTGGCCCCGGCGCACCAGCCGCACAACCTCGCGGCGATCCGCGCCGTGAAGAACGCGTGGCCGGACCTGCCGCAGGTCGCCTGCTTCGACACGGCGTTCCACCGCACGATGCCGCGACTCGCCCAGATCTTCGCGATCCCGCACGCGCTGACCGAGCAGGGCCTCGTTCGCTACGGCTTCCACGGCCTGTCGTACCAGCACATCGCCGACGTTCTGCCGGGGATCGCGGGCGAGCGCGCCAAAGGCCGGGTCATCGTCGCCCATCTCGGCCACGGGGCGAGCCTGTGCGCCCTACTCGAGGGGCGCAGCCTCGCCACCACCATGGGCTTCACCGCGCTCGACGGCCTGATGATGGGCATGCGCTGCGGCGCGATCGATGCCGGCCTCGTGCTCCACCTGATCGAGCAACGCGGCATGGCGCCCGCGGAGGTGTCCGAGATGCTGAACCGGCGCTCGGGCCTGCTCGGCGTCTCCGGCCTCAGCAACGACGCCCGCACGCTGCTGGCGAGCGACGACCCCCGCGCGGCGGAAGCGCTCGACCTGTTCGCCTACCGCGTGGTGCGCGAGGCCGGCTCGATGATGGCGGCGCTCGGCGGCCTCGACGCCTTCGTCTTCACCGCCGGCATCGGCGAGCGCTCGGCCCGCATCCGCTCGGCCATCGCCGAGGGCCTGGCCTGGACCGGCCTGCGCATCGACGCGGCGCGCAACGCGGCCAACGAGACCCGGATCAGCAGCGACGATGCGGCGGTCCCGGTCTACGTCGTTCCGGCGGACGAGGAATTGCCGATCGCCCGCGCCGTGCTGTCGCGAGTGCCGCCGGTTTGAGAGCCGGTTCGACCTGCCTCTTCGAGACCGACCGGTGTGATGCTGCGATGATCCCAATCCTCACCCTCATCCTGAGGTGCTGAGCGTCAGCTCAGCCTCGAAGGAGGGCTCCAGGGATCGCTGAGACTTCTGGAGTCCTCCTTCGAGGCTGCTGCGCAGCACCTCAGGATGAGGGGATTTGTTGGGATAAGCCGGTCAAACAGGCTCGGAGACTACTCCTTCCCGCCCGTCACGGTCTGCACATACAGCGCGACGGCTTTGACCTGTTCCTCGGTCAGGTCCTCGAAGGCCGGCATCACGCCGATCCCGTTGGTCACGGCGGTCGCGACGCGGCTCGCGCTCGGCTTGAGCGTATCGAGAGCGGGCCCCACTTCCCCCCTGGTGCCGGCATCGGCGAGTGTGTGGCAGGCGCCGCAGCGCGGCTCGGCCAACTCGGTGAAGACGCGCTTGCCGAGTTCGAGCTGGGCCGGGTCCGCCGCGGCAGGGGTCGCCAGGAACGCGAGCAGCACCGCAGCGAGGGGCCATCGAACGCTCATCGCGGTCTCCCGGAGAGGGTCATCGGCACCGCCCGACATCAAGCCGCCTCGAACGGGACGGCGGGCCCGCGCCAGCCGTTGTAGCTGTAGCCGCCGCCGTTCGGCGGCGTGTCCTCGGGCTGGACGGTGCCCAGCGCGTCGGTCGCCCGGCTGGCCAGGAGGTGGCGCCCGGCGGGCAGGTCCATCCGCAGGGCGAAGAGCCGCCACGCGTAGCGCCCGAGATCGGGACCGACGAGCGGCGCCTCGACCCAGGTCGTCCCGCCGTCGGCGCTCACCTCGACACGCGCCACCGCGTTCATGCCGCCGAAGGCCACGCCCGTGACGACCGTCGATCCGCCGGGGCCCGCCCCCAGAGGTGCCGTGATCCACGAGCGCACCGGCTGCTCCCAGATCGAGGGCTGGCCGGGGGCGCCCTTCTCGCCGACCCCGTGCATCCGGTAGCTCGTGGCCTGGATCTTGGCCTCCGTCTCCCGCTCGGTGAGCGCGACGGCCTTCACGTACTTGACGTTGTTCACGCCCGAGTAGCCCGGAACGATCATGCGCAGCGGGCCGCCATGGGCGAGCGGGATCGGCTCCCCGTTCAGCTCCCAGGCGAGCAGCACCGTGTCGAGGGTGGAGAGCGGCACCGAGCGCTCGACCATCACGTCCTTGGGCTTGAGGCCAGCGGGCAATTCCTCGCCCCCCGTGCCGGTGACGAACGCCGCCCCCGGCACGGGACCGCCCAGGGCATCGACGACGGCCCGGAGCGGCACGCCGGTCCAGATCACGCAGCCCGCCGCACCCACCGTCCAGGGCGTTCCGGAAATCTTCTGACCCGGCTGGAGGGCGTCCTGCATGTATTTCCGGCCGTTGCCCGAGCATTGCAGCACGGTCGCCACGCTCGCCAGACCCATCCGCTTCAGTTCACCCAGCGTCAGCGTCCGCGGCTGCGTCACGCCCGCGATCTCGATGCGCCACGCATCGCGGTCGGCGACGATGGCGTCGGAGGGAGGATTGACGTTGTTGCGGATGAAGAGGCGCTCGGTGGGTGTGACGATCCCGCTGCCGATCCAGGCGCGCTTGGTCTCGAGCGTCTGATTGGAGTGGACGACGAAGGCGTCCGCGTCCTTCCAGGCGACGTAGCCGGGCAAGGCCTTCGCCGCGGGCTGAACGCCCCCATCGGCCGGGGTCTGGGCGGAAGCCGGGCCGGCGAGCCCGAACGCGGCGGCGGTGCCGCCGACCAGAAAATGGCGTCGTTGCAGGGCGGACAGATCCGTCGTCATGGAACCACTCCTCTTCCGGGCCGGTCGATCGTGAACGGAAAACAGTTCGGGATGCGCGTCCTCAACGGGCCGCCGGCTTCAGCGCGCCCGAGGCCTCGGCCCGGCGTTCGCGCAGCATGCCGACGAGGGGAAGCGCCATGGTCAGCAGGGCGAGCGCCATGATCGTCCCGGAGATCGGCCTCGTGAAGAACACGGTCCAATCGTTCGCGTAGCTGATCATCGCGTTCATGAACGATTCCTCGGCGAGCGGCCCGAGGATGACGCCGAGCACCAGCGGCGCGATCGGGAACTTGAGGCGCTCGAACAGGTATCCGAGCACGCCGAACCCGAGCATCAGCCACAGATCGACCGTGTTGCTGCGGATCGCCAGCGCCCCGACGAAGCAGAACAGCATCACGAAGGCCGAGACGATCGCCTCGGGAAAGTCGAGGATCGCTACGAGCGGCCGGATCGCGAAGTACCCCAGCACGCACATCACGGCGATGCCGATGAAGATCGAGGCGAAGATGGTGTAGACCATGGCCGAGGACGTCACCATGATCTGCGGCCCCGGCTGGATGCCGTGCAGCATGAAGGCGCCGAGGATGACGGCGGTCGCGCCGCTTCCGGGAATCCCGAGGGCGAGCAGTGGGATCAATCCGCCGCCGACGGAGGCCGTCGCGGCGCTCTGCGGCGCGACGATCCCCTCGGGGATGCCTGAGCCCATCTCCCTTCGGCGGCGGCCGAACTGCGATTCGACCCCGTAGCAGACGAACGAGGCGATGGTCGCGCCCGCGCCCGGGATGATGCCGATCACGTGTCCGAGCAGCGTCGAGCGCAGGAACATGCCCTTGAGGCGGACCATCTCCCCCAGCGACGGCAGCTGCGTCCGCGCGTTGGCGACCTTGTCGAGGGGCTTGCTGGAGAAGCCGTATTCGAGCCGCGACAGCACCTCGCCGACGCCGTAGGCGCCGACCATGACCACGAGGAACTCGATGCCGTCCGCGAGAATCGGCTGGTCGAAGGTGAAGCGGTAGGCCCCGTAGGTCGCATCCGTCCCGACCGAGGCGATGAGCAGGCCGAGGCACAGGCTGATCAGGGCATTGGCGAGCGATCCCTTGCCGAGGGCGATCACGCTCATCAGGCCGAACAGCAGGATCGCGAAGTATTCCGGAGAGGAGAATTGCAGCGCGAAGCTCGCCACGGGCTTCGTCAGCAGCACCATGGCGACCGCCGAGAGCATGCCGCCGCCGAAGGCCGCGACCAGCGTCCAGCCGAGCGCGCGGGCCGGCTCGCCCTTTCGCGCCATCGCGTAGCCGTCCCACAGCAGCGGCACGTGGATCGGCTCGCCGGGGATTCGGAACAGGATCGAGGTGAAGGCGCCGCCGTAGGTGCCCGACACGTACATCGCGCTGAGCAGCACGATCGCGTTGGTCACGTCCATCTTGTAGGTGAAGGGCAGGAAGAGGACGACGCCCATGACGAGCGTCAGCCCCGGCAACACGCCGACGAGAAGGCCGACCACGATGCCGGCAACGAGCATCAGCAGCGTGACGGGGTGGAGGCAGGCGAGGAAGCCCGCGCCGAGTTGGGTGAGGATGTCCCACATGGTCCGCCTCCCGTCCGCTCAGAAGCCGGAGATGAGATCGATGACGCGGTCGAAGGGCGGCGCCCCCCGGGGCAGCGACACGTAGACGACCTTCGTCAGGAGCACCGTGACGAGCGCGACGCCGAGAAGGCTCGAGACCCAGACCGCGAGATGCCGGCGCGATCCGCCGAGATACATGAACGCGACGAGGAACAGGGCGGTCGCGAGCGGGAAGCCGATCGTGTTCAGAACGAGGCCGTAGGCGAGGGTGAGCGCGATGCCGAGCCCGAGCAGGATCGGGCGGCGCGGGCCGGTCTCCTCTTCCTCCTCCTGGCCGCCCGTGATCGCCGCCCCGATGCCGCGGGCGGCCGCGCCGCCGGTGGTGAGAACGGTGGCGATCCGGACGAGGCAGAGCAGGCCCATGAGGCCGATCGCGACCCGCGGCCAGAAGTCCGGCCCGAGCGTGCCCGGCCGCTCCTGATAGTCGATGCGCCCGGCCACGCCCCAGAGCCAGATCGTGACGGCCAGCAGCAGGATGTAGGGGATCGCGGGCGCGATGCGTGCGCCCCATCCGTTCGCGCGCCCGGCGCTCTCGCTCGCCATCTCAGGATGCCTGCTTGATGGCGGCCTTCATGTCGTCGAGCTGCCTGCGGACGAAATCGCCCGCCTGCGCGGCCGGGAGGAAGCTGGCCTCGTCCGCGAACTGCTCCTTGAGGAACGCCTTGTACGCGTCGCTCCCGGCGACCTTGGCGAGCGTGGCCGACAGCGTCTCGACGCGATCCTGCGGGGTTCCGGCGCGGACCACGAGCGAGCGGAACTGCGGAAGCGCGATGTCGAAGCCGGCTTCCGTCGAGCACGGTATGTCGGGGAAAGCCGGGAACCGCTGCCGGCCGAACACCAGGAGAGGCCGCATCTGCCGGCCCGCGAGGAAGGTCCCGACGTCGCCGGCCTGCTCGTAGAGCGCATCCGCGTGCCCGCCGAGGATCGAGACGTAGCGCTCGCCCGGCTTGGCGAACGGCACCGGATTGACCTTGACGCCCTTGGCGCCGAGGAATTTCAGGGTGAAGTCGTCGACGCTGCCGAAGCCCAGGGTCGCGACCTTGAGCGTGCCCGGCTTCGTTTGGGCCTCCTGCGCGAACTCGGCCCAGGTCTTGAAGCGGCTGTCCTGTCCGACGAAGAGGAAGGACGGCGCCTGGATCAGCACCGCGGCCGGGACGATGTCCTCGATCTTCCAGCGCGCCCCCGTCCCGGCCAGCAGCGCGTGCGAGTCGGCGATGTAGATCGCCGCCGTCTGGCCGTCGGCGGGGTTGGCGAGCAGCTTGGCCATGCCGGTCGCGCCCGTGCCGCCGGGGACGTTCACCACCGGGAGGCCCTGGCCGAGCATCGGCTCGGCGAGCTGCGCGATCTTGCGGGCGAGCTGGTCGGCGCCGCCGCCCGGCCCCCAGGGAACGACGAGTTCGATCGGGCGGCTCGGATAGGTCTGCGCGAAGGCCCTGCCCGCCGCCGTCGCCGCGACCGCGGCGGCGCCGCAGCCGAGGACGTTCCGTCTCGTCCAACCCATGGCGCTTCTCCCGTTGCGCGGGTCTCTGCCGGTTTGTCCCGATCCGTCGCCGCGTCACCGGAGCGCAGATTAACGACGACAGGACCGGCAATAAAGTTCATAGTGTGCATTCCGTACATGAAATAAATTGATCGACATGAGCGACCTCGACCTCGCGCTCCTGCGGACCTTCGTGGCGATCGTGGATACCGGCGGGGTGACCTCGGCGGGCCGCGCGGTCGGACGCACCCAATCGGCGGTCACCCATCAGATCGGCCGCCTGGAAGCGCAGCTCGGCCGTCCGGTGTTCGGCCCCGACCGGCGCCGGATCACCCTGACGGCGGACGGCGAGATCCTGCTCGAATACGCCCGCGCCATGCTGCGCCTGTCCGAGGAGGCGCGGGCGCGTTTCGCCGTGCCCGGCGTCGCCGGGCGGGTGACGCTGGGCACGCCCGACCTCTACGCCGCCTACCTGCTGCCCGAGGTGCTTGGCCGCTTCTCGCGCGCCTATCCGGAGATCGAGATCCAGTTGCATTGCCGCCGGAGCGTGTACCTGCACGCCGAACTGATGCGCGACAAACTGGACATCGCGATCCTGACCGAGCAGCCGGATCTGCATCGCGGCGAGGCCGTGCGCACGGAACCGCTCTCCTGGGTCGCGGGGCGCGGTGGTCGGCCGGAGACCGACGACCCGATTCCGCTGGCCGTGCTGCCCGCCGGCAGCGTCTATCGCCAGCGCGGGCTCGAAGCGCTCGGCGCGGCCGGGCGCCGCTGGACGATCCGCTCGGTCAGCGACACGATCGCGGGGCTGCAAGCCGCGGTGTTCGCGCGGCTCGCCGTCTCAGTGTTTCCGCATTGCGCGATGTCGGGCGGCATGCGCCGGCTCGGCGAGGAGGACGGCATGCCGAGGCTGCCGAACATCGACCTCGTGCTGGTGCGCCGCCCGACCGGAATCTCGGATGCCGCCGAGCACCTCGCGCATTACATCTCGCGCGAGTTGCGGACGGCGGCGCCGTTCCGTCCGGTGCGCGATATCTGACGGGCCAAGGTAGAGCCCGGCGCCGCGATCACGTCGCGGGAGGTCGAACCCTGGCTCGCAGCGTGATGCGCGTCAGCTCGGAGGGAGGGCCCAACCGGAGGGCGAAGCCCGGCCAGAGCGCCGTGCCGTTGTTGACGTAGAGCGTCATGCCCCCGACCGCGTAGGCGCCCGAGACGAAGCCGCCGTTCGCCCGCGCGACCAGCCGGTCGAGACCCGCGACCATCCCGCCATGCGTATGACCGGAGAGCTGCAGGGCCACGCCCTTCGCGGCCGCCCTGGGGGCGCCCCTCGGCTGATGGTCGAGGAGGAGGACGGGGGCACGGGCCGGAGCGCCGGCCAGCGCCGCGTCGAGGTCGTGGGGCGGCTGGCCCGCATGCGCGGCCGAAAGGTCGGTCACGCCGGCCAGGACGAGCGCGTCGTCGCCGCGCCGCAGGACCGTGTGCCGGTTGGCGAGCACGCCCAGCCCCAACTCGGCATAGTGGCGCATCCAGGCCGCGTATTCGAAGAAGTATTCGTGGTTGCCGGGGATCGACCAGACCCCGTCGGGGGCGCGCAGATCGCGCAAGGGTTCGACGTCGGCGCGACGGGCCGCGAGGGACCCGTCGATCAGGTCGCCGGTGATGACGATGAGATCGACGCCCAGCGCGTTGGATCGCGCCACGACCTCGCGCGCCCAGTGCGCCGGGAACAGGCGGCTGAGATGCAGGTCGGTCAGCTGGAGGAGCGTGTAGCCTTCGAAGGCGGGCGGGAGGTTCTCGATCTCGACGGTCACGTCCTTGAGCGGCGGCACGCGCACGGCCTGCTGCACGGCGAACGCCGACAGGAGCATGGCCAGGCCGGCCTCGGCGTAGCGCCATCCCACGGGGATCGCCCAGCCCCCTCCGGGCACGAGCTTGCCGGCCAGCGCCACGAGATCGAGCGCCACCTGCATCGCCGCCAGCAGGACGATCGCGCCGAAGGCCCAGTTGAACAGGATGACCAGCGCGCGCGGGAACTCGGGCGAGAACACCGAGCCGGACGAGAGACGGCTCCACAGGTGGTACTGGGACGCGACGAGCAGGAGGACCGCGACGCCCGCCTTCACGGCGAACGGCCAAGGCAGCGGCCACAGCACCCGGACGACGACGTAGAGGCTGGGCAGACCGAAGATCAGGTGGAACATGGACCGTCCGGGCGGGGCGAGGGTCGGGGCGGCCGCTACGAGCGGGAACGGTCTCGGCGTGACGGAGGCCGCGACGACGCCGCGACCGGGTAGGCTGTCGGCGCCACGGCCAGGATCGGCCGCCACGTCTCGCTCCACGACGCCAAGGGTCCGGGATCGCCCCGGAAGGCCAGGTCGAGGAAGGCCAGCCCGCCTTCCGCGGTCGCCCGCTTCACCTGCGGGTTGAGCCTCGCCCCGCCCGTCAGCGCCCGATCGGTGAAGATGCTGTGCGACCCGCCCTGGAAGACCGCCAGCGCCTTCCGCGTCGTCCCGACCGCCTCGTAGACGTCGAGACGGTCCTGCACGGGCGAGCGCCGGCCCGGCAGCGCGATCACGTCCTCCGTCGCGGTCACGTGGAAGGTCGGCATGGCGACGGCCGCCAGCACGGCCTGCAGGTCGCGCTCGCCGTAGAAGGGCGGCGCCGAGATGACGATGCCGGCCTTGAAGCGCAGATCCCGACGGTCGAGCGTCCGCCCATCGCGGACGACGCGCGCGCCGCCGAGGAGCAGGGTCGTGTTGGCGCCGTAGGAATGCCCGGCGGCGACTATGCGCGCCCGGTCGATGGATGCGGCGAAGGCGCCGTCTCGGTCGAGAATGCGGTCGAGGGCAAAGCTCATGTCGGCAGCCCGGGCGATGGCCTCGCGCTCGTCCGCCGCACCATTCACGCGCTCGAGGATTTCGAACGGATTGCCGGCCCACACGCTGCCGTCGCTCCCGACGTGCTGCACGTGCAGGCTGGCATAACCGTTGGCCGCCCAGTGGCGCCCGAGATGGCTGTAGCCCATCCGCGACTGGCCGAGGCCGTGCGAGAAGACGATCAGGGGCATGGGCCCCACCGGTGTCGCCCCTTCGGGCGGCCAGTACAGGCGCGCCGGCACCCGACGGTCGCGACGGGCATCGACCCAATCCAGGTCGGCGATGCGGACGTCCTCGGAAGCCGCCTCGACGGGGCGGATCGCCCGTGTCGCCACGCCGGCCGCGAAACCGCCGACGAGCATGGCCCCGAAGCGACGCCGGCTGAAGCCGGGGCGCGGGCGTTCCTGATCCCTCAAGGGGGCCTGCCTTCTCAAGACGGTGGCGACAGCCACGCAAACCGATGGCTAAGCCGTTGTCGTCATGATTGCGGTGAGGAGGCGCACACCGCGTGCGTCCATGGTCACCGCGAAGCGGCCGATGGCGACCGCCCGCGATATTTCGGTCTGGGATCCGGCCGGCTGCGATCCGCCGGCCGGGAGCGATGCGCTCAGCCTTCCTTAAAGCCGTATTCCGGCACGCCCTCGTCGTTACCGTAATACTTGTACGGCAGGAACTTGCCGGAAAGGTTCATCTTCACCCGGTCGCCCTTGTTGTTGGGCTCGCGCTCCATCGTCATGTTGAAGTCGATCGCCGACATGATGCCGTCGCCGAAATCTTCCTGGATCAGCTCCTTCCAGGTCGTGCCGTAAACCATCACCAGCTCGTAGAATCGGTAGATCAGCGGGTCGGTCGGCGGCATCTGTGGAATCGAACCGCGATAGGGGGCCTCGTTGAGCATCCGTTCCTCGGCCTTCGTCAGGCCGAACAATTCAGCGGCCTTGGCGGCCTGGGCCTTGGGGAGCTTCATCTGGCCCATGCAGGCAGCGGTGATCAGGATCGGGGAGATGCCGCCGATCTCGTCTTGGATGTATTTCCAGGTCCAGCCCTTCTCGCGCTTGATGTCGAGCAGCTTCTCGGTGAGGTCTTCGCGCTTCATGCTTGGCTCCTGTTGATCGAGAGCTTTCAGGATCGTGGTCGGCCGACCGGACGCCGGGGGCATGACCTCCGGACGGCGATCCCGTCTCCGGCGGTTCGCCTGGGGGCGGGAGGGAAAAGGGGCAACTGCGTCAGGCGCGGCGCGGGGCCGGCTCGGTTGTTGCCGTGGCCGTGGCCGCGATCGCCTCGGCGTCGGCCTCGCTGAGGGAGGGGCGAACCACGAGCGGGTGACGCGGGTCGTAATCGGCCGGCATCGCGTCCCGCATCGTCCGGGAACGCGACACGAGGAAGTCGATCAGGTGGTTGCGGAGGGCGTAGTAGCCCGGCGCGTGGTGGAGCTGGGTGCGGTCGCGGTCCTTGGGCAGCGGATTCTCGACGATCTCGGCGACCTTCGCCTCCGGCCCGTTGGTCATCAGCACGATCCGGTCGGCGAGGTAGATCGCCTCATCGACATCGTGGGTGATCATGAACACGGTCTGCCCGGTCTCTACGCAGATCCGGCGCACCTCGTCCTGCAACGTGCCGCGGGTGAGCGCGTCGAGCGCCGAGAACGGCTCGTCCATGAGCAGGATCTTGGGATCGATCGAGAGCGCGCGCGCAATGCCGACGCGCTGCTTCATGCCGCCCGACAGCTCGGACGGCCGCTTGTACTCGGAGCCCGCGAGCCCCACCGTGGCGATCGCCTTCCTGGCCTTTGCTTCGATCTCGGCCTTCGGCGCCTTGCGCCAGCGCGACGAGACCGCGTAGGCGACGTTGCCGAGCACGGTGCGCCAGGGCAGCAGGGCGTGGCCCTGGAAGATCACCGCCCGGTCGAGGCTGGTGCCGGCGATAGCCTGCCCATCGACGATCACCGCACCCTCGGAGGGCGCCTCCAGCCCGGCCAGGATGTTCAAGACCGAGGTCTTGCCGCAGCCCGAATGGCCGATCATGCAGACGAACTCGCCGCGGCGCATCGGCAGCCACAGGTTCTCGAAGATCGTGGTCGTCTTGCCCCCCGGTGCCGGGTAGCGCCGGGCGATCCCCTCGATCGAGATGAATTTTTCGGAATTCGACATGCGGCCGGTCCCGGCGTTTGAGTCGGGAGCGGCGCCGGACGCGCGCCGCACGAAGGGGAGGAGCGTGCTCATCGGCGGCCTCATTCCGGGAAGGTGACGAGGGCTTGCGCGCGGGCGAGCAGCTGGTCGAGGACCATGCCGACGAGGCCGATCACGAGGATCGAGGTGATCACGTTGGTGATCGAGAGGTTGTTCCACTCGTTCCAGACGAAGTAGCCAATGCCGGTCCCACCCACGAGCATCTCGGCCGCGACGATGACGAGCCAAGCGATGCCGATCGAGATGCGCATGCCGGTGAGGATGGTGGGGGCGGCCGCGGGCAGGATCACCGTGAAGGCGCGCCGGATCGGCCCGACCTCCAGCGTGCGGGCGACGTTGAGCCATTCCTTGCGGGTCGAGGCGACGCCGAACACCGTGTTGATCAGCATCGGCCAGACCGAGCAGATGAAGATCACGAAGATCGCCGACAGGCTCGAATCCTTGATCGTGTAGAGGGCGAGCGGCATCCAGGCGAGCGGCGAGACGGGTTTCAGGATCTGGATGTAGGGGTCGAGCGCCCGGCTCATGAGCGGCGACATGCCGATGAGGAAGCCGACCGGGATCGCCACCAGCACGGCCAACCCGTAGCCGAGCGCGACGCGCCCGACCGAGTAGGCGAGCTGGATGCCGATGCCCTTGTCGTTGGGGCCCCGGTCGTAGAACGGGTCCTTCAGGTGGCCCCAGATGGTGGCCGCGACATCGAACGGCCCCGGCATCGCCGACTTGCCGGTGGTGGCGGTGGCCCCCATCAGGGCGGCGTATTCCGGGTCCATCGCCTCGGTCTTGGCGGTCCCGCTGACCGCGACCTGCCAGACGAGCAGGATCGCGGCGAGGATCGCCAGCGAGAGCACGCCGGCGCGGAGGTTGAGGGCGCGCGTCATGGCTCTAGCTCGCCCGCTTGATCTTGAAGGAGTCGAGGTATTCCTTCGGCTTGGCCGGGTCGAAAGTCTTGCCCATTACCGAGAAAGTCTTGCTAGTGGCCTCGGGTGGGGTGAAACCATCCTGCTTCATCAGTTTCGCGGCGTCGGTCGCGAGATAGACCTGGCGGGCGACCGCGGCGTAATCGACGTCACCCTTGAGCTGGCCCCAGCGCTTCATCTGGGTCAGGATCCAGACCGCGAAGGACTGCCAGGGGAAGGCGTCGAAATCGACCCGGTCGGGCACCTTGCGCACTTGCCCCAAGCCGTCCGCGAAGGTGCCGGTGAGCACCTGCTCGATGACGGTCAGCGGCTGGTTGAGGTAGTTCGCCGGCGCGATCGCGGCGGCGATCTCCTTGCGGTTCTCCGCCTTCGAGGCGTAGGCCGTCGCCTGGATGATCGCGCGCAGGAGCGCCGCGTAGGTGTTCGGCGTCTCCTTGATGAAGGCTTCCGAGGCCGCGAAGGCGCAGCAGGGGTGCCGGTCCCAGATCTCCTTCGACAGGATGTGGATGAAGCCGACGCCGTCGTAGACCGCGCGCTGGTTCACCGGATCAGGGGCGAGGAAGCCGTCGATGTTGTCGGCGCGCAGGTTCGCGACCATCTCGGGCGGCGGCACGGCGCGGATCTGCACGTCGGTGTCGGGATCGATGCCGGCTTCCGCGAGGTAGTACCGCAGCAGGTAGTTGTGCATCGAGTAGTCGAACGGGACGGCGAGCTTGAAGCCCTTCCAGTCCTTCGGGTCGCGCCTGTCCTTGTGCTTCATCGCCAGGGTGATGGCTTGACCGTTGACGTTCTCCACCGCCGGCATCGTGTAGGGCTGCGGGTTCGAGCCGAGGCCGAGCGAGATCGCGATCGGCATCGGCGCCAGCATGTGGGCGGCGTCGTATTCCTTGTTCAGGGTCTTGTCGCGGATCACCGCCCAGCCGGCGGTCTTCACCACCTCCACGTTCAGGCCCTGCTTCTCGTAGAAGCCCATGGGCTTGGCCATGATGATCGGTGTGGCGCAGGTGATCGGGATGAAGCCGACCTTCAGGTCGCTCTTCTCCGGCTTGCCGCTTTCCGCGAACGCCTCGGCGGCGAACTTCGTCGGAAAGAACTGGCTCACCGCCGCGAGCGCGGTGGCGGCGCCGACGCTCCGCAGGAAGGCGCGGCGCTCGGCGTCCTGCGGAAACAGCGCGCGCATCACCGCGCCCTCGACCGCCCGCTCCAGCGCGGCCTCGCCCGTCGGCGCGGCATCGTGTTCGGCCTGGCTCGCATGGGCGCCGCAGGAGCAGCTGCTGCGGGCGAGGCGACGTTTGACGTCGAAGGGATTGTCGAACAGGGCCATGGGCGCCTCGCGCGGTTCGGGACGCTCGAAGTGTGGCAAGGGATGTGCCAAGCGCGCAAATGAGCCAAAATCTCTACTCGTCAACGACTTGGCATGGTGCATAGAACTACGAAATCTCGTGTATCATGAGATTTCGTAGTTCAGCGACGAGATCTCGTGATGCCGGAGGCAGGGTGCGGCCCGGGAGCGGAGGCGGGCGCCGAGGCCATGCTGGTGCTCGATCCGGCTGGGGACCGGATCTTTGAGGCCAACGAGGCCGCAGCGCGCCCGCTCGGCACGCCGCGGGCGATGCTGCGCCGCATGGCGGCGAGCGCCCTGCATTCTGGGCAAGTGCCGGCGCTGATCGTGTTCACGCAGGGCGTCGAGGCCAAGGGGCGCCGGTGGACCCACAGCCTCACGCCCCGGCACGGGGCGGGCCGCGCCCTCAGCGTCGAGACCGTGGGCACGGTGCTGCCCGGCGGGCTCGTCCTCGTCACGCTGTTCGATCTCGACGAGCGCAGCCAGCGCCAAGTGGATCGCGAGGCCGATCGCCACATGCGCGCCGGCCTCTCGGAATGGCAGTGCATGGAGCGGATTTTTCGCGATATCGGGCGGGAGAACCAGCTGATCCTGCGTGCCGCGGGCGCGGGCCATCTACGGGGTCAACGCCGAGGGGGTGACGACCTTCGTCAACCCGGCCGCCGAGCGCATGCTGGGCTGGTCCGCTGCCGACCTCGTCGGCCGGGACATGCACGCTTCCGTGCATCACACCCACCCGGACGGCTGCCACCATCCGCACCGGGACTGCCCGATCTACGCGGCCTTCCGCGACGGGGCCGTGCATCAGGTCGATGACGAGGTGTTCTGGCGCCGCGACGGCACGTCGTTCCCGGTCGAGTACACCTCGACGCCAATCCGCGACCGCGGCGCGCTGGTGGGCGCCGTCATCGTGTTCCGCGACATCAGCCAGCGCCGCGAAGCGGACGAGCGGTTGTGGCAGGCTCGCGCCGAGGTCGTGTCGCTGCGCCAGCAGCTCGAACTGGAGAACACCTACCTGAAGGATGAGATTCGGGCTGGCAGCCACCATCAGGGCATCATCGGCCGCAGCCCGGCCATCAAGGTGATCCAGCGCCAGATCAATCTTGTAGGTGGCACCGATGCCACGGTGCTGATCACGGGCGAGTCCGGCACCGGCAAGGAGCTGATCGCCCGCGCGATCCACGAGGCCAGCCGGCGCCGCGACCGGCCGCTCATCCGCGTCAACTGCGCCGCGATCCGGCGGGAGCTGTTCGAGAGCGAGTTCTTCGGCCATGCCCGCGGCGCCTTCACCGGGGCGCTGCGCGACCGGGTCGGGCGCTTCGAACTCGCCGACGGCGGCACACTGTTCCTCGACGAGGTCGGCGAGATCCCCCTCGATCTCCGGGGCAAGCTCCTGCGGGTGCTGCAGGAACGCTCGTTCGAGCGCGTCGGCGAGGAGCGCACCCGCGCAATCGACATCCGCCTCGTGGCGGCGACAAACCGCGACCTGAAGGTGGAGGTGCGCCGCGACCGCTTCCGCGGCGACCTTTACTTCCGTCTCAACGTCTTCCCGATCGGCGCGACGCCCTTGCGCGATCGGCCGGAAGACATTCCCCTCATCGCCCAGCACATGCTCAGCGGCGCCGCGCACCGCCTCGGCGTGCCCGAGTCCCGCCTGACCGAAGGCGATGTCCGCCGCCTCGACCTGCTGGACCTCGACGAGGCCGGCCCGAGCGAAGCCGGCGCCGACGACGCTCCGGCGAGCGCCGCGCCCGGACACCGCCCGCGCACCGAGACCGAGCGGCGCGCCCGCGACCGGGCCGAGATCGTCAAGGCTCTGGCCCGGTGCGACGGCAAAATCTTCGGGCCGGGCGGCGCCGCCGAAATGCTCGGCCTGCGCCCCACGACGCTCGCGTCCCGCATCAAAGCCCACGGTATCAAAAGCTAAATTTTCCTGTATTTAAAAAAATATTAACATAAATAACTAAATTTCCGCTTCGAAGCTCAATCTCGAAGTCACACAAAATATTTCTGAAAAACGATTGCTCCAGTGTTGGTCCATGTCTCTGCAGATAGGTAGCGGACCGCAGGATCAGGCGGCTCAAGAGTGGAAACCGGGAGGTAGGCGGCCCGCCGGCCCCTACGCCTACTCGATTTGCAGCGCTGCGCCGCATTTATGTGAATGTCGGCAAGCGTCACCAAAGCGGGCGTGTATGCAGCGAACTTGGATTTATCCGGAAATTTCAATCATATACGTGTTCGCAGTTCTGTCCGAGCTGGAGCGCCATTCGTCTTTTATCTGAAGATACATCTTAATCATCAGCATCTCAGGCCTGCGGCCCAGGTGAGCCGGCGGCACAGCCGGTCTCGGCTTTGGCGCGCTTGATCCCGGACATGCGCTTGCGCCCGGTGCAGACCGGAAACGGGGAGCGCGCTTTGCAAATCGTCCTGAGACGGCTTATCCCAAGCTCGGCCGTATCAGCGACCGATTCCCCGAGGAGTTTGGATGACCATAGACAAGCAGCCCGATCGCACCGCCTCGCCGCTCGCCTTTGTCTCTGACCAGAACTACCCGAAAGATCTCGACCGTACGCCCGATCAACCTGTTGCCGACGAACAAGACAACGGCGACGAGTGCGCGAGGGTGACCACGCCGCCGACCAACACCTTCGAAGGATTCGGCTCCTTTTCGAGCTGACACCCTGAGGCCGCCTCCACGCTCCCCGGCGCAGGAGCCCGCTTCCCGGCCAGCCTCCGGAGCCCCGGGTGAGACAAGGGAGGCCGTCGGACGGGCAGACCGCCGCGATGCGTGCCCGTCCTGATCAAACCTGCTGCGGATGCGTATCCCCGCGGCAGCCCCCGTCGACAGGGGCCGGCCTCCGTTTCCATCGCACCGGCAGAGGCCTTCGAACGCGGGCGATGCCGTCGTCGCGGCGAAGGCGTGAAGCCTCTACTCGGCCGCCTGCGAAAATCCCTCGCCCGCGATCCAGGCGGCGAGGTCGGTCCGGGCACGGTCGGTCAGCGCCCGCTTCTTGAGCGCCGCCTTCTCGGGGCCGCGCAGGCGCCGGCCCGTCTCGTTGCGCGGCATCCGCTCCAGCGGCGGGAACAGCCCGAAATTCACGTTCATCGGCTGGAACGAGCGGGGCGCGTTCGCGTCCGCTTCCGCGCCGGCCTCGAGATGGCCGCCGGTGATGTGGCCGATCAGGGCGCCGAGCGCCGTGGTCGGGGGCAGGGGAGCGAGCGCCTGCCCGGCCGCTTCGGCCAGCGCGTAGCGGCCGGCCATCAATCCGACCGCGGCGCTCTCGACATAGCCCTCGCAGCCGGTGATCTGGCCGGCGAAGCGCAGGGACGGTCGCGCCTTCAGCCGCAGGGTGGCGTCGAGCAGCCGCGGGCTGTCGAGATAGGTGTTGCGGTGCAGCCCCCCGAGCCGGGCGAATTCGGCGTTCTCCAGCCCCGGAATCGTGCGGAAGATGCGGGTCTGCTCGGCGTGGCGCAGCTTGGTCTGGAAGCCCACCATGTTGAACAGGGTGCCGAGCGCGTTGTCCTGGCGCAGCTGGACGATGGCGTAGGCCTTCACGGTCGGGTTGTGCGGGTTGGTCAGGCCCACCGGCTTCATCGGCCCGTGGCGCAGGGTCTCGGGGCCGCGCTCGGCCATCACCTCAATGGGCAGACAGCCGTCGAAATAGGGGGTCGAGGCCTCCCACTCCTTGAACACGGTCTTCTCGCCCGCGATCAGCGCGGCGACGAAGGCCTCGTACTGCTCCCGGTCCATCGGGCAGTTGAGGTAATCCGCACCCGTGCCGCCGGGCCCCGCCTTGTCGTAGCGGGACTGGAACCACGCCTTGCCCATATCGATCGAGTCGCGGTGGACGATCGGGGCGATGGCGTCGAAGAAGGCCAGCGACTCCTTGCCCGTCAGGGCGCCGACCGCCTCGGCCAGCGCCGGGGAGGTGAGGGGGCCGGTGGCGAGGATGGTCGGGCCCCACGCCTCGGGCGGAAGCCCCGCGACCTCCTCGCGAACGAGGGTCACGTTGGGATGGTCTTCGAGCGCCGCGGTGACGGCCCGCGAGAATCCCTCGCGATCGACGGCGAGCGCCCCGCCCGCGGGCACTTGGTTCGCGTCGGCCGCGCGCAGGATCAGCGAGTTCAGGCTGCGCATCTCCTGATGCAGCAGGCCGACGGCGTTGCCGTTGGCATCGTCCGATCGGAAGGAGTTCGAGCAGACGAGTTCGGCCAGCCCGTCGCCCTGGTGGGCGTCCGTGCCGCGGGTGGGCCGCATCTCGTGCAGCACGACGGGCCGGCCGCCCTGCGCGATCTGCCAGGCCGCTTCGGAACCGGCGAGGCCACCGCCGACGATGTGGATCGGGTTCGTCATCGCCACGGGATAGAACCGCACGGGCCGGCGATCAATGCGGGCAGGGTCCGGCCTTTGGGCGCAGCCCTTCGCCGAGCGCCGCCCATGACCTATGCCGGTGACCTACGCCGATGGGCGCAGACGCGCCGATTCGGGGCCGACCCGGGAGCGGCGCGCGATCCCGCCCGAAGCCGTTCGAGGAACGGTGACCTTGGTCCAAGAACGGTGACGTGGCCGATGGAGCAGCGACAGACCGGGCGGGTCCTCATCGCCGGCGGCGGGATTGCCGGCCTCGCCGTGCGGCGCGCCCTGCACCGCCAGGGCATTTCCTCGCTCACCCTGGAGCGGCGCGGGGCGCCCGCGGATGGAGGGCTCGCCATCAACCTGCCGGGCAACGCCGTGCGGGCGCTCGGCCAGCTCGGACTGGCAGACGCCCTGCGCAGGGTCGGTTCCCCGGTCCGGCGGCGCGAGTACCGCACGGCGCGCGGCGGCCTGCTCTTCGCGGTCGACGAGGAGGCGTTCTGGGGCGCCGAGGCGCGGCCGCGCTGCCTGCGCCGCGCCGACCTCCTGCAGCTCCTCGCGGACGGCCTACCGCCGGACGATCTCCGGCGGGACTGCGCCGTCGCCGGGCTGCGGCAGGACGGGGCAAGCGTGGCGGTCGAACTCGCGGACGGCACGCGCGAGTCCGGCGGGCTGCTCGTCGGCGCGGACGGGGTGCATTCCAGGGTCCGGCACGCCCTGTTCGGCGACCAAGCCCTCGGCGCGGCGATGCTGGCCCCGGCGAGCTGGCGCTTCATGACGCCGAACCCCGGGATCGAGGCCTGGACGCTCTGGGCCGGGCAGGGCGGGCTGTTCCTGCTCATCCCCGTCGACCGGGGCGAGGCCTATGCCTGGGTCTCGGTCGCGGGTGCCGCCACGAGCCGGCCCGATCCGGCGCTCCTGCGCGCCGTGTTCGCCGGCTTTCCCCGCCCCGTCCGCGAGGCGCTCGACGCGGCGCTGGCCCGGCCGGAGACGATCCATCACGCGCCGCTGGAGGAGGTGCGCCTCCCGCAATGGAGCCGGGGCCGCGCCCTGCTCGCGGGCGATGCGGCCCACGCCACCGCGCCGGTCTGGGCGCAGGGGGCGGCGCTGGCGCTGGAGGATGCCCTGGTGCTGGCGGAGCTGCTGGCCGGACGGTCGGCCTGGCGCGGGATCGGACCGGAGTACGAGGCGCGGCGCCGGCCGCGCGTCGCGCATGTCCAGGCCATGACGGACCGGCTGTCGCGCACCGCCCGGCTGCCGGATTGGGCCAGACGCCTCGTCCTGCCCGTGGTCGGGCCGCGCAGCTACCGCGCGACCTACGGACCGCTGCGCGAGCCGGTCGTCACGCCGCCGGACGGGGCGTGACGCTCTGGCCCCCCGCCCGCGCGGGCCGCATCGGCCGCGGGCGGGCAGGACGGGCGGGCAAGAGGGGAGGGCAAGAGGGGAGGGACATCCGGCCCGGGGCGCCCGATCAATGCAGCCTCGGCCCCATCAGGAACCGGTCGCGGTCGACCGAGGTCAGCGCGAGCCGCAACAGGCGACCGTCCCGGTTGATCGTGAGCGGCACGCGCACGCCCGCCTCCCCCAGCGCCCAGACCTGGCGGAAGAAGCCGGCGAGGTCGGCGACGGGCTCGCCTGCCACCTCCGTCAGCAGATCGCCCGGGCGTAGGTCGGCGCTCTCCGCCGGCCCCTTCTCGGCGACGCCCATCACGACGACGCCGTCCTCGGTCTCCGTGGCGTAGAGGCCGAGCCAGGGGCGGGGCGGGCGGTCGGCCCGGCCGCGGGCCTCCAGATCGGCCAGGATCGGCGGCAGGAGTTCGATGGGCACGACCATGTTGATCGCCCGGCCGCCCCCCGAACCACCCTGCTGGAGCTGCAGCGAGCCGATGCCGATCAGCGTGCCGTCGGGGCCGATCAGGGCGGTGCCGCCCCAGTGGGGATGGGAGGGCGCGATGAACAGGGCCTCGTCGAGCACGTATTCCCAGTAGCCGGCGAATTCCTGCCGGGCGACGAGTTCGACCGCGAGGCTGTGCGAGCGCCCCCCCGCCCCCGCGATCACGGCGCGCTCGCCGATTTCGAGCACGTCCGAATGACCGAGGCTCATGGCCGGCAGGTCGAGGCGGCCGAGCGCCTGGACGAGGCCGAAGCCGGTCTCCCCGTCGTAGCCGACGACGTGGGCCGGCACGGAGCGCCCGTCATGCGTGGTGAGCCAGACGCTCTCGGCTTCGAGCACGAGGTAGCCGATGGTGAGCACGAGCCCGTCCTCGCGGATCACCACGCCGTTGCCGGCCCGCTCGGTGCCCAGGGTCTCGGCGGTGAAGGCCTCCGCCGGCACCCGGGTGGAGAGCGAGACGACCGAGGTCAGCGCGCGCTCCAGGTCGTAGGCGTAGTCGCCGGCCTTGGGCTGCAGGGCTGCCGGGATTCTGAATTCGCCTTGCGCGGACATGTTTCGAGCCCCTCCGATCCGCTCCGCCGCCCCTCAAGACGGTCCGCGAACGGAAACGCCGCGGGCTGCGCCCCCCGGCCGCCGAACCCGTTCCGGCGTCATCCCGACTCACATAGGCGGCACCGTTCCCGCCGACACCCGGCGCGAGGCGTCGCAGCCGCACTCCGTGCGCGGCGGCGGCGCGAGAAGGCAGAAGTCCGGGAAGGCAGAAGTCCCAAAAGGCGAAAGCCGCCCGGCCTTGCGGCCGGACGGCTTCGTTTCGTCGCGGACCGGGCCGCCGCAAGGCGCCCCGGTTCCGTTCGGATGGTCCCGATCAGTACTGGTGAAATCAGTACTTGCGAACCAGCGGGGCCGGGGCCGGAGCCACGGCAGCGGCCGGGGTGTAGAGCGGGGCGATGATGCGGAACCAACCGTCGGTGCTCTCGCGAACACCGACCGAGGTCACGACGTCGCGGGCGACGTAGGCCTGGACCGAGAAGGGTCCGAAGTCGTAGCCGATGAGGCCGCCGAGGGCGAACCGGCCACCGCGGCCGATGCGGCTGGTCGGGTCGTTCACGAAGGCGAGCAGGTTCGGGTCGAGGTTGACCGTGCCGTAGCCGATGGCGCCGATCTCGAACTTGCCGAACTTCTTGGTCGCGGTCAGGTCGAGGTTGAACGCGTCCGAGATCTGCACCGGGCCGAAGAAGCCGGGGATGCCGTTGCGGCCGGAGAAGCGGCTCGGCGAGTCGTAGAAGTTGTAGGTCAGGTTGGCGGTCAGGTTCCAGCCGTCGCCGGTGTAGCTGACGGCACCGCCGACGCGGTAGGTGTTGGAGGCCAGGATGTTCAGACCGCCGCCGCGACCGGCATTGAGCTCGTTGAGGTAGGAACCGCCGAGCAAGCTGACGCCGATGTTGCCGCCGAGGTCGAACGCCCAGATGCCGCCGACGAAGGTGCCGACGTTGATCGAGGTGTCACGGCCGCCGGCAGCGCGGCTGAAGGTGAACACGGTCGGCGGGGCGACGAGCAGCTCGAGGCGGCCGCCGAGCGGAACGTACGGGGTGGCCCACACGAGCACCGGAACGTTGACGGCGGTATCGACCGAGAGGGCGTCCGGGCCGTCCGGGCTACGATAGGTAAAGGTGTTGATGGCATACACGCCCTCGGGGAGCGGCGCGCCGGTGGCGAGACCGACCTGCTCGCCGGGAACCGTGGTCGTCTGGGCCTGGGCGACGGTCGTCGTCATTCCGGCCGTGAGCGCGATCGCGCCCGCGGCGAGCCAGTTCTTCATCATTTTCTCGTTCCTTCCCAAGGATTTCAGGCGTCCGCCCCGTAGCCCCCACACCTCCTGCCTCCCTTGCTCCCCAGAGCGGGATGGCCGGGCCGGTGCCGGTGCCCCCTTACGGCCGCACCTCAAGTCTCGACGTCGGGAACTATTCTACAGACCGACCGCGAATGACAGGGGATTGCCTTCAATCTCGGCAGTTCCAACCCTACCGTTGCGCAAAAGCCGCATTTTTGCTGCGGAGCAACCAAACCGTTAATGCTTCCTTACCATGCTTTACGCAGGTCTCCTTCGGCTCCGAGGCACGGATGTCGGTGAAATAGTACATTGCAATCAAGCCATTGCACGTCACGACCGCCCAGGACGCTTCGGCAGGCAGGGCGGGGCAGTTGCGCAACCGCGAAGGGCGCTTGGCCTCCGGATCGCGCCGTCCCGGCCCTGCCGGCGCCCGGGACGGGGTGGCCGGGGAGGCCGCGTGAGCCGAATCGGCACAACGGCCCGCCGCGCCCCGGGGTCGAACCGGGGATGCTGCTCTCGCGATCAGGTTGTACCGGCCCGCGCCGGGGCGTGGACTACTCGGCCGCCTGCCGCCCCCGGCCGGTGGCCGAACCCCGGCGGCCCGGGGCGGTCGCCTTCGATCCGGGTGCCGACTTGGAAGGCACCTTGGAAGGCGCTTTCGGAGCCACCTTCGAGGATGTCTTTGCGGCCCCCTTGGCGACCCCCTTCGCCGCTCCCGCGGCGGGGCGCCGGGCGAGCACCTCGCGCAGGAAGCGTCCGGTGTGGCTCGCCGTGCTCGCGGCGATCTCCTCGGGCGTGCCCTGGGCCACGACGCGGCCGCCGCCGTCGCCGCCCTCGGGACCCATGTCGATCACCCAGTCGGCGGTCTTGATGACCTCGAGGTTGTGCTCGATCACCACCACGGTGTTGCCCTGGTCGACCAGTTCGTGGAGCACCTCCATGAGCTTGGCGACATCGTGGAAGTGCAGGCCGGTGGTCGGCTCGTCGAGGATGTAGAGGGTGCGGCCGGTGGCTCGCTTCGACAGCTCCTTTGAGAGCTTCACCCGCTGCGCCTCGCCGCCCGAGAGCGTCGTCGCCTGCTGGCCGACGCGGACGTAGTGCAGGCCGACCCGGGCCAGCGTCTCCATCTTTTCGCGAATGGACGGCACGGCCTTGAACAGGTCGGCGGCCTCCTCCACCGTCATGTCGAGCACGTCGGCGATGGACTTGTTGCGGTAGCGCACCTCCAGCGTCTCGCGGTCGTAGCGCTTGCCCTTGCACACGTCGCAGGTGACGTAGACGTCGGGCAGGAAGTGCATCTCGATCTTGATGACGCCGTCGCCCGAGCAGGCCTCGCAGCGCCCGCCCTTCACGTTGAACGAGAAGCGCCCGGCCTGGTAGCCGCGGGCCTTGGCCTCGGGCAGGCCGGCGAACCAGTCGCGGATCGGGGTGAAGGCGCCGGTATAGGTCGCCGGGTTCGAGCGCGGGGTGCGGCCGATCGGCGACTGGTCGATGTCGATGACCTTGTCGAGATGCTCCAGCCCCTCGATCCGCTCGAACGGGGCGGGGTGCTCCAGGGCGCCGTTCAGCCGCTTGGCCGCCGCCTTGTAGAGCGTGTCGATCACGAGCGTCGACTTGCCGCCGCCGGAGACGCCGGCGATGCAGGTGAAGGTGCCGAGCGGGATCTGCGCGGTCACGTCCTTCAGGTTGTTGCCCCGCGCGCCGACCACGGTGAGCATACCCCGGCCGGGATCGCGCCGGGCCTTGGGCGTGTGCACCGACAGTTCGCCGGTCAGATACTTCGCGGTGAGCGAGGCCGGATCCTTGAGGAGTTGTTCCGGCGTGCCCTGCGCGACGATCTCGCCGCCGTGGATGCCGGCACCCGGCCCGACATCGACCACGTAGTCGGCCTGGAGGATCGCGTCCTCGTCGTGCTCGACCACGATCACCGAGTTGCCGAGATCCCGCAGGCGCTTGAGCGTGCCGAGCAGGCGCTCGTTGTCGCGCTGGTGCAGGCCGATCGAGGGCTCGTCGAGGACGTAGAGCACGCCGGTGAGACCCGAGCCGATCTGCGAGGCGAGGCGGATGCGCTGGCTCTCGCCGCCGGACAGCGAGCCCGAGCCGCGGGCCAGCGTCAGGTATTCGAGCCCGACATCGACGAGGAAGGTCAGCCGGTCGCGGATCTCTTTCAGAATGCGGACGGCGATCTCGTTCTGCTTGTCGGTCAGCTTCTCCGAGATCTCCGAGAACCAGCGATGGGCCTCGCGCACGGAGAGCGCGGTGACCTCGCCGATGTCTTGGGCGGCGATCTTGACCGCGAGCGCCTCGGGCTTGAGCCGCTTGCCGCCGCAGGCGGCGCAGGGCGTGGCGCTCATGAAGCGCCCGATTTCTTCCCGGCTCGCGTCGCTCTCGGTCTCCTTGTAGCGCCGCTCCAGGTTCGGGATCACGCCCTCGAACGGCTTGTTCACCGCGTAGGCGCGCAGGCCGTCGTTGTAATCGAAGCGCACCGATTCCTTGCCCGTGCCGTAGAGGATCACCTCGCGGGCGCTCGCGGGCAGGGCCGACCACGCCACACTGGTCTTGAAGCCGAAATGGCGGCTGAGGGCGTCGAGCGTCTGGTCGTAGTAGGGCGAGGTCGATTTCGCCCAAGGGCCCACCGCGCCGCGCTTCAGGGTCAGCGCGGGATCGGAGATCACCAGTTCGGGGTCGATCCGCATCTCGTGGCCGATGCCGCCGCAGGTCGGGCAGGCGCCGAACGGGTTGTTGAACGAGAACAGCCGCGGCTCGATCTCGGGAATCGTGAAGCCGGAGACCGGGCAGGCGAAGCGCGACGAGAACGTGATCTTCTTCGGGGTTTCCCCTTCCGGCGTGTCGGCGAACTCGATGTCGGCGATGCCGTCGGCCAGTTCGAGCGCGGTCTCGAAGGAATCGGCCAGCCGGCTGGCGATGTCGGCGCGCACGACGATGCGGTCCACCACCACGTCGATGTCGTGCTTGAGCTTCTTGTCGAGCTTCGGCACGTCGTCGATCGGATAGTACTCGCCGTCGATGCGAAGCCGCTGGAAGCCCTTCTTCTGGAACTCGGCGATTTCCTTGCGGTACTCGCCCTTGCGGCCGCGCACCACGGGCGCGAGCAGGTAGAGCCGCGTCTTCTCCGGCAGCGCCAGAACCCGGTCGACCATCTGGCTGACCGTCTGGCTCTCGATCGGCTCGCCGGTGGCGGGCGAGTAGGGAATGCCGACCCGCGCCCAGAGCAGGCGCATGTAATCGTAGATCTCGGTGACCGTGCCGACGGTGGAGCGCGGGTTCTTCGAGGTGGTCTTCTGCTCGATGGAGATGGCCGGCGAGAGCCCGTCGATCTGATCGACGTCGGGCTTGCTCATCATCTCCAGGAACTGGCGGGCATAGGCGGAGAGCGACTCGACGTAGCGGCGCTGCCCTTCCGCGTAGATCGTGTCGAAGGCCAGCGACGACTTGCCCGACCCCGACAGGCCCGTGAACACCACGAGCCGATCGCGCGGGATCGTCAGGTCGACGTTCTTGAGATTGTGCTCGCGGGCCCCGCGCACGGAGATGACGCGGGTGTCGCGCGCGCCTGCACCGCCGGCCGCGTCGAACAGGGCCGAGAGCTGTGCGTCGGTCCGTTCCTCGGCCTTTCCCTTGGACTTGGCCGCGGTCTCAGGCTTGCGGGCTTTGGCTTTGGCCATGGACGACAAATTCTCTGCGACGATCCGGGCGGCCCAGTTGCGGCGCCCTCGTTTTCTGCTCGGGCGGGCAACGGGTGTGCCGCGCGGGAACAGTATCCGGGGACGGAGATGGGTTCCGGGCGGCGCGAAACCACTAGAACGGAACAGGTACGACGGCAATGCCGGCCTGTCGCGCCCGCAACGCCCTGCTCGAATGGGCCGGATCGCTTCCCGTCCGAGAGCCGCCGGAGGGCGGGTTCGGCTGCGCAGATTCCGATCCGATCGGCGCCCAAAAACGCGCCACCCGCCGAAACAAGCATCAAGCAACGCCACCGATACGTTAGGCTCGATTTAAGATAAAGATCGCTAGAGTTGGTCAAACATCGATCAGAGCAAAGTATCTCTGCCGTAGAATACGCTCGGGGGTTGCATGAACGACTTGTCCCTTGCCGACGTCGTCGGTGCGTCGGCGCAGGCCCTGAAGTCCAGGGCCTCTTCCAACCTCGGCGCCATCCAGTCGATCGCCAACCGCATGAAGCTGCTGGCGCTGAACGCGCTCATCGAGGCGGCCCATGCCGGCGAGAAGGGAGCGGGCTTCTCGGTCGTCGCGCAGGAGGTCCGGACCGTCTCGACCGAGGTCGAGACGCTGGCCACAGCTCTGAAGGCGGGCCTCAGCACCGGCGTGGACGACCTCACCGAGGCCGTCGCGCGGCTCACCGGCGAGGCGCGCGCGACCCGCTGCGTGGACCTCGCCCTGAACGCCGTCGAGCTGATCGACCGGAACCTCTACGAGCGCACTTGCGACGTGCGCTGGTGGGCGACCGACGCCGCCTTGGTCGCCTGCGGCCGGGATCCTTCGCCGGAGAGCGCGGCCTATGCCGGCGAGCGGCTCGGGGTGATCCTGTCGGCCTACACGGTCTATCTCGATCTCTGGCTGTGCGATCTTCAGGGCCGGGTGATCGCCCATGGCCGCCCCGACCCCTATCCGGACGTCCTCGGCGCGCAGGTCGAGGCCGAAACTTGGTTCCGGGACGCGCTCGCCCTGCGGAGCGGCGACGCCTACACGGCGGTCGACGTGCGGACCGAGGCACGCCTGGGCGGCGCGCAGGTCGCCACCTACTGCGCGAGCGTGCGGGAGGGCGGTCGCCCGGAGGGGGCGCCGCTGGGCATCCTCGCCATCCATTTCGACTGGCAGCCGCAGGCCCGCGCCATCGTCCAGGGCGTCCGGCTGGGCGCGGGCGAGCGGGAGCACACCCGCGTGATGCTGCTCGATGCCCGCAACCGCGTGATCGCCTGCTCCCGGGACGAGGGGGTGCTGAGCGAGATCTACCGGCTCCGCACCGACGGCCGGTCCCAGGGTCACTACCGGGATAGGGACCGCCTCGTGGCCTTCCACGACACCCCCGGCTACGAAACCTATGCGGGCCTGGGCTGGCGCGGCGTGATCGAGCAGCGGATCGAATAGCCTGCCGTGACGGCACCGAAGCTATTCGATCCGCGAATTGGCTCTGATCAGCACTGAGATGATGAAATCGTAGCGTATCTGCCCCAAATTTGAGCAACGCATCTCCAGCGAAATCTTTACTTTACGTTCGCCTTCCATGGTCCGGCCGCAACCCGTCCGGATCGTTCCGTCATGAAACTGCCCTCTTCCCTGCGCGCCCGTATCGTCACGGTGGCGCTGATCCCCTGCCTCGCCTTCGGTGCCGCGGCGGGCGTGGCGGTCGCGGAGCGGGCGGAGCAGGGCCGTGCCATGGCCCGGACCGAGGAAGGGGTCGGCCTGTCGGTGCGGATCGGCGCCTTCGTGCACGAGGCGCAGAAGGAGCGCGGGGCCTCGAGCCTCTATCTCGGATCGAAGGGAAGCCAGTTCGCCCCGGAACTCGCCGCGCAGCGCGGGCTGACCGACGCCGCGCGGACGGCCCTCCTCGCCGGACTCGATGCCGCCGGGGACCGCTCCGCCCGGGCGACGGCCCTGCGCGCGCGGCTCGCGGAGATCGACCGGCACCGCGGCGCGGTCGATCGGCTGGAGGCCTCGGTGCCCGCCAACCTCGCCCTCTATTCCGGCGTCATCGCCGAGGCGCTCGGCGCCGTGCGCGCGGTGGCGCAGGTCTCCGCCGACCCCACCCTCGGCGCCCGGGTCTCCGCCCTGTCCGCCTTCCTCTCGCTCAAGGAATTCGCCGGCCAGGAGCGGGCGGCGGCCTCGGCCCTGTTCGCCGCGGGCACGATCGATCTGGCGGGCCTGCGGCGCCTCGCCGGGCTCGCGGCGGATCAGGCGACCTTCGAGGGGCTGTTCCGGGCCGCGAGCCCGGCCGGGGACGTCGCGGCGCTGGAGAGCGCCAACGCCGCGGAGGCCGCCCGCGAGGTCGCGCGCATCCGTGCGCTCGCGCTCGACACCGCGCCGGGCCAAGTGCCCGCCTTCTCCGACGCCAAGGGCTGGTTCCGGCTCGCCACCCAGCGCATCGACGGATTGAAGGCGATCGAGGACCGGCTGACGGCGGCCCTGGCGCGGGACGCGGCCGCGGCCCGGTCGCAGGCCGAGCGCGCCGTCGCGCTCTGGGCCGGGGCGGCGCTCGCCACCCTGCTGCTCTCGGCGGCGCTGGCCTTCGGCCTCGGCTCGGCCATCGCCCGCCCCTTGAGCCGGATGGCGCGGGCGCTGACCGCGATCGGGCGCGGCGAGACCGAGGTCGAGATCCCGGTGAAGGGCCCGAGCGAGCTGCGCGCCATCGCCGCGGCGGCGGTCGCCTTCCGCGACAGCGTGGCCGAGCGCACCCGCATCCGCGCGGCGCAGGAGCGCGGCGCCGAGGAGGAGAGCGCCCGCCGCCACGCGGCGATGATGGCGGTGGCCGACGGCTTCGAGGCGCGGGTCGGCGGCATCGTCGAGGCGGTCTCGGCGGCCGCCCTCCAGTTGGAGGCCGCCGCGCGGGGGATGAGCGCGGCGGCCGGCGAGACCTCCGCCTTGAGCGCCTCGGCGGCCGAGGCTTCGGCCCAGGCGGCGCGCTCCTCCGACGGCATCGCCGCCGCCACCGAGGAGCTGTCGGCCTCGATCCGCGAGATCTCCGCGCAGGTCGGCGCCTCGGCCCAGGCGGCCGGCGCCGCCGAGGAGGAGGCCGGGCGCACGGCGGGCGAGGTCGCGCGCCTCGCGGAGGCCGCGGACAGCATCGGCCGGATCGTCGGGCTGATCTCGGAGATCGCCGGGCAGACCAATCTCCTGGCGCTCAACGCCACGATCGAGGCGGCGCGCGCGGGCGAGGCGGGTCGCGGCTTCGCGGTGGTCGCGGCGGAGGTGAAGGGGCTGGCCGCACAGACCGCCCGGGCCACCGAGGAGATCGCGGGGCGCATGGCGGAGATCGAGGCCGCCACCGGCGCCTCGGTCTCGGGCATCACCGGCATCGCCCGCACGATCCGCGACCTGTCGCGCATCTCGAACGACATCGCCGCCGCGGTCGAGGAGCAGGGCGCGGCCACCGCCGAGATCGCCCGCACCACGGCCGAGACCTCGGCGGGAACCCGGCGCGCCTCGGACGACGTGGCGGGCGTGGCCCGCACCGCCGACGACGCGAGCAGCGGCTCGGCCCAAGTGCTCGGGGCGGCGAGCGACCTCGCCCGCCAAGCCGCGGCGCTGCGCACGGAAGTCGGCGGATTCCTGAATCAGGTTCGCGCAGCCTGAAGCCGGGTTTCGAAAGGGCGGGCCCTACTCACAGGGTCCAGGGCGGAGCCCGGGTTGAAGGCAACTCGGGGCGCTGCCCCGAGACTCCGCCAAAGGGATGATCGCTTCGGAATCCCGGGCTCAGTGCCGCGCTTCGCCCTGGGCGGGGGTGTTCTGCACGGCGCGGACCTCCTCGGCGATGCGCGGCTCGACCTTGAGGTTCTGGCGCAGGCTCTGGAGGTGGTCGGTCACCACCAGCGTGTCGGGCTTGAGGCCCTTGAGCACGGCGGTGTTGTCGCCGTAGACGTCGCCGACCTCGATCGCCGTCATGTGGACGGTGCCGGCCTCGTCCACCGTCCAGACCACCTGCTGGTCGAGCTGGGCCGAGAGCGCGACCGTCGGCACCAGCAGGCGTTCCTGCTGGCCCACCTCGATGCGGGCGCGCACGAAGCGGCCGGGCAGGTAGCGCTCGTCCGCGTTGTCGAGGAAGGCCTGGATCAGGCGGCGGCCGGTGCGGGGGTCGAAGCGGTTGTCGAGCCGGTAGATCGTGGCCTCGCGCACGGGCTCGCGCCGCACGTCGAGGAGCTGGACCTTCACCCGCCCCTCGGCTTGCGCCACCCGCACGGCCTCCGCGTCCTCGGAGGAGAGCGCCATCTGCACGTCGATCGGGTTCACCTGCACCACCGAGACGAGCTTGGTCTGGTTCTCGATCACCATGTCGCCGATATTGGCCAGCGACAGGGAGGAGCGCCCGTCGAAGGGCGCGCGGATCACCGCGTAATCGAGGTTCAGCCGCTCCCGGGCGATGGCGGCCTCCGCCTCGTTGAGCTTGGCATTGGCGGTGGCGAGGTTCGACTGGTTCTGCTGGGCGCGCTGCTCGGTGGCGAAGCCCTTGTCGGCGAGCTGCTCGGTGCGGTTCACCTCGGCCTGGGCGAAGTCGAGGGTGGCCTTGGCCTGGTCGCGCAGGGCCTCGGCCGACTTCAGGGCGACCTCGAAGGGGCGGGGGTCGATGCGGAACAGCACCTGCCCCTTCTTCACGTGGCCGCCGGGCTCGAACGGGCGCTCCACCACGAAGCCGGTCACCCGCGTCTGCAGCTCGGCGTCGCGGGGCGAGATGATCGTGCCGGTATATTCGAAGGCGACCGGCACGTCCTGGCGGCTCGCACGCACCGCCCGCACCGTGAGGCGCGGCGCCGCGCGGTCCTTGGAGGCGGCGCGGCTCGACACCTTGAGGTGATGGGCGAGGAAGCCCGGGATCGGGTGGCCCATCCCCCACCACGCGCCTCCGGCGATCCCGAGCGCCCCGACGACGAGGCCGGTGATGACGAAGCCGACGCCTGACCGCACGTTATCCGCTCTCCGGGACCGACCGGGCCCCGTGAGGCCCGGTCTCGTTCGGGCGCCCTTGCCCCGGGAGGGAACACGCTCGGGCGCGAGACGTTGCATGCGGGTCTTCGCGGCATCCTCGCGCGGCAACCCTCGTCCCCGCCCCGTCTCGCACCGTGGAGTCGGCCCACCGGATGTTCGCCGCATTCGTCGACCGGCCGATCCTGGCCGCCGTGATCTCGATCGTCATCACGACGATCGGCATCGTCGCCGGGGTGACCCTGCCGGTGGCGCAATATCCCGAGATCGCGCCGCCCATCATCAACGTCCAAGCGACCTATCCCGGCGCCTCCGCCCAGCAGGCCTACGAGTCGATCGCGATCCCGCTGGAGCAGGAGATCAACGGGGCGCCCAACCTCATCTACATCCAGTCGACGAGCTCGACCGACGGCAGCGTCTCGATCGACGCCACCTTCGACGTCGGCTCGAACCTCGACGCGGCCGCCGCCGAGGTGCTCACCCGCGCGAGCCGGGCCGAGGCGAAGCTGCCGGAGGCGGTGCGCGCGCAAGGGCTGGAGATCCAGAAATCCTCGCGCCAGCGGCTCGGCAACGTCGTGCTCTACGCCGACGAGAGCACCGGCTTCGACGAGCTGTTCCTGGCCAACTACGCCGAGACCCAGGTCATCAAGCCCCTGCGCCGCGTCACCGGCATGGGCCGCATCCTGAACTTCTCCAACATGCGCTACGCCATGCGCGTCTGGCTCGATCCGGCCAAGATGGAGGCCCTGTCGCTGCCGACCGAGACGGTGCTCCAGGCGATCCAGGCGCAGAACGCGCAGGTGACGACGGGCTCGCTCGGCAAGCTGCCGATGGACCGGGCGACGCCCTTCGAGCTGCAGCTCGTCACCAAGGGCCGGCTGACGAAGCCGGAGGAGTTCGGCAACATCGTCCTGCGGGCCAATGCCGACGGCTCGGTGGTGCGCGTCTCCGACGTGGGCCGGGTGGAGCTGGGCTCGGAGCAGTACGGCGTCACCTCGAACTTCGACGGCAAGCCCTCGGCCACGCTCGGCATCTTCCAGAACCCGGACGCCAACGCCGTCGAGGTGATGAACGGGACGCGCGAGACTATGGCGGACCTCGCCAAGCGCTTTCCCCCCGGCCTGCACTACTCCATCGCCCTCGACTCCACCGAGTTCGTGAAGGAGGCGATCTACGAGGTGGTGCGCACCCTGGTCGAGGCGATCCTCATCGTCACGGTCGTCACCTACCTCTTCCTGCAGAACTGGCGCGCCACCCTGATTCCGACCATCGCGGTGCCGATCGCCCTGATCGGCACCTTCGGGCCGATGGCGCTCCTGGGCTTCTCCTTCAACACCCTGAGCCTGCTCGGCCTCGTGCTCGCGGTCGGCCTCGTGGTGGACGACGCGATCATCGTCGTCGAGAACACCGAGCGGCTGATGGAAGAGGGCATGGAGCCCAAGCCCGCCTCCCGCGAGGCGGTCAACGAGATCGGCGGCCCCGTCATCGCCACGACGCTGGTGCTCGCCGCACTCTTCGTGCCGGTGGCCTTCATCCCCGGGCTCACGGGCCAGCTCTACAACCAGTTCGCGCTCACCATCGCCATCTCGGTGATGATCTCGGCCATCGTCTCGCTGACCCTGACGCCGGCCCTGTGCGGCCTGCTCCTGAGGCCGCACGGGCAGCGCAAAAAGCGCTGGTGGCGCAAGCCCCTCGACTGGTTCAACACCGCGCTGGAGCGCGCGGCCACCTTCGTCGCCGGCTCGATCGGCTGGCTCGCCCGCCACGTCGTGCTAACGCTCGCCGTCTTCGTGCTGTTTGCCGGAGCCACATTCCTGCTGCTGATGCAGCGCCCCACCGGCTTCGTGCCGGAGGAGGACCAGGGCTATCTCTATGCCGAGGTGGCGATGCCGCTGGGCGCCTCGGTGCAGCGCACGGAGGCCATGAACGCCCGCTTCGGCGAGGTTCTGCGCGCGCGCGACGACGTCGATCACACCATCGGGGTCAGCGGGCGCTCCTTCCTCGCCGACACGGTGGCCCCGTTCTACGGCTTCAACATCCCCGTCATGAAGCCCTGGGACGAGCGCAAGACCACGGTCGACGACCTGATCCGGGACATGGAGGAGCGCTTCCGGCACGATCCCGACGGGCAGGTGCGCATCGCCAACCCCTCGCCCCTGCCGGGCCTGGGCTCGCGCGGCGGCCTGACCCTGGAGATCCAGGACCGTTCCGGCAACGGCGGGATCGGGCTGGCGAAGACGGCCAGCGACTTCATCGAGCGGATCAAGGCGCTGCCCGGCGTGGCCACGGCGACGCCGACCACGGATTGGGGCGTGCCGCAGATCCGCCTCGACATCGACCGGGCCAAGGCCGAGCAGCTCGGCGTGCCGCTCGCCCGGCTGTTCGAGGCGCTCGGCACCTATGTCGGGTCGAGCTTCGTCAACCTCTTCAACCGCTTCGGCTTCGTCTACCAGGTCTATGTCCAGAGCGACCCCTCCGGGCGGCGCCTGTTCCAGGACCTGGAGTCGCTGACCGTCATCAACGCGCAAGGGGAGCCGGTGCGCCTCGGCTCCCTGGTCCAGGCCAAGTTCACCACGGGGCCGACGGCGGTCCTGTCCTACAACACCTATCCGGCCATCGAGGTGGCGGTGACGGTCGAGTCCGGCTCCAGCTCCGGCACGGTGATCGCGGCCGTCGAGGAGCTGGCGGGCGCGTTGCCGACCAACAACTCCATCGAGTGGACCGAGGTCGCCTACCAGGAGAAGATCGCCGGCAACTTCGCGCCGATCATCTTCGGGCTCGGCGTGTTCATGATCTTCTGCTTCCTGGCCGGGCAGTACGAATCCGTGCGCCTGCCGCTGGTGATCCTGCTCGCCACGCCGCTGGCGATCTTCGGCGCGGTCGGCTTCCTGGCCCTGCGGGGCATGCCGCTCGACGTGTTCGGGCAGATCGGCCTGCTGCTGCTGGTGGGGCTGGCGGCCAAGAACTCGATCCTGCTCGTCTCCTTCGCCGAGGAGCTGCGCGCGCGGGGCGAGGGCGCGCTGGAGGCGGCCCAGCACGCCACGCGGCTGCGCATGCGCCCGATCCTGATGACCTCCTTCGCCTTCATCCTGGGCTCGGTGCCGCTCGCCATCGCCAGCGGGGCAGGGGCGAATGCGCGCCTCTCCATGGGCACGGTGGTGATCGGCGGATTGCTGGTGGCCACCATCCTGACGCTGTTCGTCACCCCCGTCTTCTACGTCGCCGCCGAGCGGCTGCGGGGCGAGGCGGGGCACGAGGACGAGGCCGCGAGCGGGGAGGGGCGGGCGCAGCCGACGGGGTGAGGGTGGCCGGCGGAAAACGAGGCCCTCGAAGCGCCTCTTTCCGTCCTCGCGGGGCGAGGCCGAAGCAATCCAGGGTCCGGCCCGCTCCGGAACGGTCGCGCGGCCAAATCGCCTCGCTGATCGCTCGCGATGACGGCGGAGGCTGCCTTCAGCGCGCGATCCGCTCCCAGGCCTCCCGGGCGAGGGCGCCTTTGAGGGGCTTCTGAGCGAAGCGGACCCGCTCGGGCAGGTCGCCGGGCTCGGGCGAGAGGCCGGCCGAGAGCACGATCAGGGACAGGTCCGGCCGGCGCGCCGCGATCTCCCGGGCCAGGGCGAACCGTCCCTGCGGACCCGCGAGGTCGGCGTCGATGATCGCGAGGCGCAGACCGGGGTGAAGCTCGATCTGGCGGGCCGCCGTCGGCGCGCTCCAGGCTTCCAGCACCTCGAAGCCCGCCTCCGCCAGAAGGTCCGCCGTCGCGATGCGCAGGACCGTCTCGCTCTCGACGACCAGGGCGAGAACGCGCGGGTCGTTCGTCCCATCGGGCCGCGCATCGCTGCGCGGGGCGGGGGGAGCGGGTTGATCCATGGGGTTCCTCGGCCGGGCTCCCCCCTTCAAGCGGCGAAACGCGGGTTCGTTGCCCTCGAAGCCTCACTCTTTTTCGAGGAGCCCCGGCAGCGGCGCCAGGATGCGGCAGATCACGCCCTCCGGAGCGTAGGTCGTGTGCGTCTCGCCGCCGACCGCCCCCGAGAGCCCGCGCTCGATCAGGCGCGAGCCGAAGCCCCGGCGCGTGGGGATGGCGACCGGCGGCCCGCCGCTCTCCGTCCAAGTCATCGCCAGAAGCGGTTCCCCGGCCGGAAGCGGCTCCCCGCCCGGCACGACCGACCACACCACGCGGACCCGGCCGCCGGGCACGGAGAAGGCGCCGTACTTGGCGGCGTTGGTGGCGAGTTCGTGGACCATCAGCGCCAGCGACAGCGCCGCCTTCGGCCCCACCTCGATCGGCGGACCGGACAGCGCGATGCGGCCGGGCTCGCCGTCGTCGTGGATCGCGAGCGCGCCCGCCACCACTGCCTCGAGTCCGGCGCCCTCGCCCTCCCCGGAGAGCAGGATGTCGTGCGCCTTGCCCAGGGCCACGAGCCGGGCCACCAGCGCCTCCTTGACCGTGGCGACGTCGGTGACGTTGCGCAGGGTCTGCGAGGCGATGGCCTGGGCCATGGTCAGGGTGTTCTTGAGGCGGTGGCTCAGCTCGCGGTTGAGAAAGCGCTGCTGCTCCTCCGCCTGAAGCCGGGCGAGCGCCGCCGAGGCCCGCCCGGCCACCTCGCGGACGAAGTCGATCTCGCCCCGGCTCCAGGCCCGGACTCCCGCGGCATGGACGTAGACGAGGCCGACCAGCTCGCCCCGGCGCAGCAGCGGCACCGTGATCCCGGCCCGGGCGGCGATGGCCGCGTAGGTCGGCGCGTCGGCCGCGAGATCCGGGTCGGCGGGAAGATCTGCGACCGCGAGGACCGTGCCGCGCCGCAGCCGCGCGACCGTGGCCGCGAACAGCGCCAGGGGATGGCTGCCCGCGAGGCTCGCGGTTCCGTGCGACCAGTCGCGCTCGATCACGAGGCGCTCCGCGCCCGCATCGACCGCCGCGTAGCCCGCGCGGGCGCAGCCGAGGGTGCGCCCCAGGATTCCGGCAGCGATCTGCGAGATCTCGGCGGGGGCGGCGGCCTCGCGCAGCCGGTCGCCGAGTTCGATCAGCGCCCTCTGGCGCGCCTCGACCCGCTTCTCCTCGCTGATGTCCTCGATCATCGCCGTGGCCAGGATCGTGTCGCCGCGGATCTGCGACACGAGGTTGACCCGGCACCAGATCAGGCTGCCATCCCCCCGGCGGTAGCGCTTCTCCAGGGTCTCGCGCACGATCTCGCCGGCCGCGATCCGGCGGTGCAGCCGGTCGCGCTCCGCCGCGTCCTCCTCGGGCGTCCACTTGGCGATGGAATGCCCGACGATCGCGCTCTCCGGCGCGCCCCAGATCGCGCAGAGCTTGGCGTTGACCTCCACCGCGACCATGCTGCGCGGATCGATCTGGACGATGCCGACATTGGCGCCCTCGACCACCGCCCGGAGCTGGGCGGCGACGCGGTTGCGCTCGGTCAAGTCCAGCATGGCGCCGATCATGCGCAGCGGCGCACCGTCGGCCCCGCGCACCATGGAGCCGCGGTCGAGCACCTCGGCGTAGGAGCCGTCGGCGCGCCGGAAGCGGTACTCGTGGCTCCAATCCTGCCCGCCCCCGCCGATGACGCGGCGGATATCGGCCTCCACCCTCTCCCGATCCTCCGGGTGGATGTGATCGAGCCACCAGCCGCCGGTCGGCTCGACGGCCTCCGGCGCCCAGCCATAGGCGACGTGCAGGGCCTCGTTCCACAGCACGTGGTCGGCCAGGAGGTCCCAGTCCCAGATCGCGTCGTTGGTGGCGCGGGTGACGAGGCGGTAGCGCTCCTGCGTGGCGGCGACCGCGGCCTGGGCCGTCCGCTCGGCGCTGACGTCGCGCACCGTGCCGACGAAGCGCAGCGCCCGCCCGCCCTCGGTGACGAGGGCGCCGCGGGCGGCGACCCAGGCGATCGCCCCGCCATCGGGCGCGCAGGTGCGGTAGGTGCAGTCGAACAGGCCGGGGCCGGCAGGGTCGAGCGCCGCCTGCACCGCGGCGTGCGCGCGTGCGCGGTCCTCCGGGTGGAGGCGGGCCAGGAAGGTGCCCTCGTAGCTCACGGCCTCGTCCGCACCGATCCCGAACAGGGCACGGGTGCGTGCGTCCCAGCTGAGGGTGCCCGCCACGAGATCGTAATCGAAGATGCCGATGCCGCCCGCCTCGATGGCGAGTCGCAGGCGCAATTCGCTCTCGGCCAGGGCCGCGGTCTCCGCCCGCCGGCTCAGGCTGCCCCGGCGCAGTTCGAGCTGCGTCATCACCATGCGGGCCAGGGCCGCGAGTCCCTTGGCCTGGGCGGGGCTCAGTCCCTCCGGCCGGGGCTTGGCGTCGATCACGCACAGGGCGCCGATCGTCACGCCCTCCGGGGTCGTGAGCGGCGCCCCGGCATAGAAACGCAGTCCCGGCTCGCCCGTCACCAGCGGGTTGGCGCGGGTGCGGGGATCGGCGGTCAGATCGGGGATGACGAGGAGGCCGCCCTCGCTCAGCGTGTGCATGCAGATCGATCGGTCGAGCCCGGTCTCGCCGGGCGCGAAGCCGATCCGTGCCTTGAACCATTGCCGGTCGCCGGTCACGAGGCTGACGAGCGCGGTCGGCGCCTCGCAGAGCTGACAGGCCAGCGCCACGGCATCGTCGAAGGCTTCCTCGGAGGGCGTGTCGAGGATGCCGTAGCGGGCCAGGGCGATCAGTCGCCGGGCCGCCCCGTCCGCGAAGGGAGCGTCGGGCTGCCGGCTCATCGGCGGATGCAGCCGGTCGCGTTGCCTGAGCGGGCGCGCGGCGCGGACCTCGTCCGGACGGGACGGCGCGCAGGAGCGGCCGATCCCGCCATCGGTGCCGGCGTGAGGACTCCCGGAGCGGGGGGAGTTTCGTGAGGCACGCGAAACGCCTGCTGGAACGGCCGTGACGAGAGAATGCCTAAAGCGCGCGTGGCGGAAGGGAAAGACGCCGTCGCGCGCCGGGGCACATCGGAACGGGAGCGTCGGCCGGTCTCGGGGAGCGCGGACACGGGCTTAACCGGGCGGCTCGATCGCGACGAGGCGCCCGTTCGGGCCGTAGATCGCGCCGAGCACGGTCTCGAAATGGCGCCGGACGCTGGCATGGCACTCGCAGGCGACTTCCTCGATCACCGGACGGTTGAGGACCGTGATGCGTCCGCGCCCGACCTCGATCAGGCCCTGCTGCTGGAGCATCCGCAGGATGCGGGTCAGATAGGTGCGCTGCACGCCGAGCATCGCGGCCAGGGATTCCTGGGTGATCGGCAGCACGTTGCTGTCGAGCCGGTCCTGCAGGGTCAGCAGCCAGCGCAGGCAGCGCTCCTCGATCGGGTGCAGGGCGTTGCAGGCGACCGATTGCAGCACCTGCGCGAGCAGGCAGTCGGAGTAGCGCGTGAACAGGTTGCGCAGGGACTCGGACTGGCGTTTGGCCTCCTGGAGGCGCGCCGAATCCATCCGCAGGACCGGGCCGGCGATCTGGATCAGGGCGTGGGTCGAGGCGGGCAGGCCGCCGTTGCTGACCACGCCCCCCACCGCGCCCTCGCGGCCGATCGTGGCGGTCTCGGCGCTGCGCCCGTCGATCATCGAGATCACCAGGGTGACCACGGTCTGGTCGAGGGGGAAGCTGATGAAGTCCACCTCGCGGCCGGCGGCGAACAGCGTCTCGCCGCGCTTGTACTCGATCCGCTCCAGATCGGGCAGAAGGCGGCGGCGGTCCTCGGGATTCAGGCAGTTCAGGAGCAGGTTGCCTTCGAAGCAGCGCTCAAGGGCCGAAGGCATGTAAGGCTCAAGATCCGTCGTGTCGGTGGAGCGGTCCCTATCGCAAAGCTCCCGCGCCCGTCTGTCCACAAGTAGACACAAGCAGGGCGGGATACGAAAAAATTCGGATCAGCCGCGCGTCTCGCTCCCGCCTTTACGAAGACGGGCCGAAAAAGCAACACAACATAAGTTACGCTCAACTTGGCAGTAGCCGATTGAGCCTTGGTGCCGCTCGCGAAACGTCCGCTTCATCGGCACCCTCGCAGCGCGAACCGTCCGCGACCGGACGCTTCGCAAAGGCCGTCCCGCCGGCACCCGCGCCGGCAGGACGGTCCTACTTGCCGATCCTACTTGCCGGTGCAGAGACCCTGGCCGGACAGGCGCCGGTGCTCGCGCGGATCGCAATCGGTGGCCAGGAACGAGGCCCACTCGGTCGGGCTGCCGTAGAAGGCGTTGCGGTCGACGTCGCCGCGCACGCCGGGCACGCGCCCGGTCGAGGTGAACTGCCAGAGCATCCACTTGCGGTTGGCGTAGCGCTGCTCGGGCTCGGCCGCGGTGGAGCGGACCCAGTGGGGGTAATCGGGCAGCTCGTCTTCCAGCACGTCCTTGTGGAAGGTGATGTCCGTATAGATGATCGGCCGCTTGCCGGTATAGGCCTCCATTTCATCCAGCATGTAACGGATCATCGACAGCGCCTGAGCCTTGGGCAGCTTCTTCGGGCACTTGGCCGAATGGCCGTTCCACTCCACGTCGAGCACCGGGGGCAGGGCGGTCGGATCGTTCGGCACGTTGCGCTTGAACCAGGCCATCTGGTCCTCGGCCGAGCGGCACCAGAACACGAAGTGATAGGCGCCCCGCGGCACCCCGGCCCGGCCCGCCCCGTCCCAGTTCTCGCGGAAGCGCTCGTCCACGTGGTCGCCGCCCTCCGTCGCCTTGATGAAGGCGAACTGCGTGCCCGCAGCCTTGACCGAGGCCCAGTTGATCGGCCCCTGCCACTTCGAGATGTCGATGCCCTGGATCGGGTGGCTCTTGGCCCGCGCCACGCCGGGATGGGGCTTCACGTCGCCCTTGGTGGGATAGAAGTCGTTCTGCGAGGCGCAGGCCGCGAGCCCGGATACGAGCAGCGCGGCGAGCCCGCGCTTCAGCCAGGCGCGGGGCGCCGAGAGGGTTCGTGCGGGGTTCGAGGAAAACCCGGTGTCCTGCGACATCGATGGCCCGCCACTTCTCGCGTGCGACTTCAATGGGTATTCGATGCCTGTTGCGGGGTTAACAGAGCTTTGCTGGCATTGCGGCAGAATTCCGGAAGGCGTTGCGCCACAGGCACATGAGCGCCCGCGGCGGCCTCCGGCGGCCGTGCGGCGCGGCTTCAAGAGACTGGAAAACCTGATGTTTCGTCCGGGACGATCATGAGCAAGACTCTGTTCACCATCGGCTACGAAGGCCTGTCGCCGGACCGTCTGCACGGCGCGCTCAAGGAAGCCGGCGTCACCGTCCTCGCCGATGTGCGGGCGGTGGCCAATTCGCGCAAGCGCGGCTTCTCCAAGGGCGCGCTGAAGGCGGGGCTGGCCGAAGCCGGCCTCGGCTACGAGCACTTTCGCAGCCTCGGCACCCCGAAATCCGGCCGCGAGGCGGCCCGCGCCCACGATGCCGGGCTGATGCGGCGGATCTACTGCGAGGAGGTGCTCGACACCGCCGATGGCGGGCTCGCCCTCGACGCCCTGGCCGAACTGGCCGCGCGCCAGCCGATCTGCCTGCTCTGCTTCGAGCGCGACCCCGCCCGCTGTCACCGCCGGGTTCTGGCGGAGCGCCTGAGCCCGCGCGGCTTCACGACCGTCGATCTCTACGGCGATTTTCTGTAGGAATCTTCGCGCCTTGGCCGTCCGCCCGCCGGGCCGGCCCAGCGACGAGTCCAAGGAATCAGCGCATGAGCTGCGGCGCCCCCAGCCGCGGCTGCACGCCCTCGCGCATGACGAGGCGCCGCAGGGGCGGGATGGCGCCGAGCGCCACGAGGCCGAGGCCCCGCAGGGCATCGACCGGCAGCAGGCCCGTGAGCAGCGAGCGGTTGAGCCAGTCGACCGCCGTGCCCCGCAGGCGCGCATCTACGCTCCGCGTCCGGGCGAACCCCGCCAGCGAGGCCGGGGCCCCCGGATCCCGGTTCGCCTCACGGGCGGAGAAGACCGCGTCCCGCAGGGCGGCGGCGTCGCGCAGGCCGAGATTCAGCCCCTGCGCCCCGATCGGCGGGAAGACGTGGGCGGCCTCGCCGATCAGGGCGAGGCGCTCGGCCACCGGATTCGCCACCGAGAGGCCGCGCATCGGCACGAGCCCGCGGGGACCGTCGATCCGCATGGCTCCCAACATCGAGCGGGCCTGATGCTCCACCGCCGCGGCCAGGGCCGCGTCGTCGAGGCCCGAGAGGCGCTTGGCCGCCCGCTCGGCGGTCACCCAGACGAGGCTGGAGCGGTGGCCGCCGGGCAGGGGGACCAGGGTGAAGGGCCCGTTGCGGGTGTGGAACTCGGTGGAGATGTCCCGGTGCGGCCGGTCATGGGCGAGCAGGGTGGTGAGCGCCGCCTGCGGGTAGGACCATTCGCGGGTGCGCAGGGACGCGGCCGTCCGCAGGGGCGAGCGCCCGCCATCGGCGCCGACGACGAGCCGCGCCTCCAGGCCGCGCCCGTCCTCCAGCGCCAGCGCGGCGGCCCCGTCCGCCCGGTGCATCCCGGCCGAATCCGCCTCGAACAGCGTCAGGCCCGGCGTGGTGCGGGCCTGCCGGCGCAGGGTCTCGACGAGGCGGGCGCTCTCGACGTTCCAGCCGAAGGCGTCGAGGCCGATCTCGGAGGCCGAGAAGCGGGCGGGCGGCGGACGGAACAGGCTGCCGGTGTCGTCGACGATCTGGAGTTCGGCCAGCGGCGCGGCGTGCGGCGCGATCTCGTCCCAGGCGCCGAGCACCCGCAGGAAGCGCACCGAGCCGTCGAGCAGGGCCACGGTGCGCCCGTCCGCGACCGGCGCGTGGCGCCCGACGAGGGCGGTCTCCACGCCGTCGCGGGCGAGCGCCAGGGCCGCGGCGAGCCCGGCGGCGCCCGCTCCCACCACCGCCACCTCGAAGCGGGGCGGCGGGCCGGCGGGATGCGCGCGCGGGGGAGATGTCGGCACCGGGACCGTCACGGCGGGAAGCTCCTTCGGGCCGCCGCCGAGAGGATGCGGGGCTCCACCGTTCCTACAGAGGCGGGAGCGCGGCGGGGTCAAGTGCGACCGAGAGGGCGGGCCGGCCGTTCGCTCGGAGCCCGAGCCCGCGCAGGGGTGCGACGGCGCCTCGGGGCCGGCGGGGAAATCAGGGTGATGGCTCCGAGCGTTCGCCCTGAAAGATAAGATCCCGGGCCGTCTGACGTGAAACCAAATCGATCCTCCGGCATTGGCGACCTATGTTGGAGGCTGCGCGGTCTCGTCGCGGGGTTCCAAGATTCACATCGTCCATCGGCGTCCGGGGGGCGTCTCATCACATGAAGAACTTCATCACCACGCGGCCCGAGGCCGAACCGGCGCGGTTCGATTCGTCCTTCGATTCCGTCCTTTCGGGCGTCGCCCAGGGCCTCGCCCGGCTGTTTCCGCCCGTCGAGCACACGCGCAAGCCGCAGGACGGCAGCGAGCACCCGCATCCGGCGCAGGGGCTGGACGACGAGGCCGGCGGGGAGGGCGAGCGCGGGTGATGCGTCCGGAGCTGATCGAGCAGCACATCACGGCGATGACGACGGCCAGCAGCAACCTGCTGCGCCAGATGGAGGATGAGGGCCTGCACTACCGGCTCGTCATGCATCCCGACGATACCGGCACCCTGCACGTCCACGTTCGGGCGCTGACGCCGGAACTCGACACCCGCATCCGCCGCTGCCTGTCCGGCACCGGCATGCGGCTCGCCGTGCGCGAGGGATAGGGCGCACGCATTCGTCGGAGGGCGGCGTCCGACCCCTTGCCTGCGCTCGCCGGGCCGATATCTCGCGTCCTGTTCGGGAATGACGAGGAGGATGCGATGCCGAAGGCAATCCGGGTGCACGCCTATGGCGGGCCGGAGGCGATGGTCTACGAGGACGTGCCCTCGCCCCAGCCGGGTCCGGGGCAGATCCGCGTCCGGCAGACCGCCATCGGCGTCAACTTCATCGACATCTACTTCCGCTCCGGCGCCTACAAGGCCCCCTCGCTCCCCTTCACCCTCGGCAAGGAGGGCGCGGGCGTGGTCGATGCCCTGGGCGAGGGCGTGACCGACTTCCGCCTCGGCGAGCGCGTGGCCTATGCCGGCGCCACCGGCACCTATGCCGAGGAAGTCGTGGTGGACACCAAGGGCGTCGTCCACGTGCCCGACGCGATCTCCGACGAGACCGCCGCGGCGATGATGCTGAAAGGGCTGACCGCGCAGTACCTGCTGCGCCGGACCTACCGGGTCCAGCCCGGCGACACGATCCTGTTCCACGCCGCCGCCGGCGGCGTCGGGCTCATCGCCACGCAATGGGCCAAGCATCTCGGCGCCACCGTGATCGGCACCGTGGGCTCGGAGGAGAAGGCGGAGCTGGCGCGCGAACACGGCTGCGACCACGTCATCCTCTACCGCGACGAGGACTTTGCCGCCCGCGTGCGCGAGATCACGGGCGGGAAGGGCGTGCCGGTGGTCTATGACGGCGTCGGCAAGGCGACCTTCCCCGCCTCCCTCGACTGTCTCTCGCCCTTCGGCATCTTCGCGAGCTTCGGCTCGTCCTCGGGGGCGATCGAGGCCTTCGACATCGGCATCCTCGCCGCCAAGGGCTCGCTCTACGCCACGAGGCCCACGCTCTTCACCCACATCGCCACCCGCGAAAGCCTCGACGCCAATGCCGCCGAGCTGTTCGAGGTCGTGGCGAGCGGCGCGGTGAAGATCCCGGTCCACGCCCGGGCCAAACTCGCCGACGCGGCCCAGGTCCATCGCGATCTCGCTGGGCGGCAGACGACGGGCGCGACGGTGATGACGCCGTGATCCTCGTATCCTAGGACCAAAGGATTCCGGGCTCCGCCCGGACCCGCCGAGGGACTGGGTCCCTCGGAACCCTGGATCTCGCGATGAAGCCGACCGAACACGACGTTCTGCTCGTCATCGACGTGCAGAACGATTTTCTGCCTGGCGGAGCGCTGGCCGTGCCGGAAGGCGATGCGGTGATCGCGCCGATCAACCGGCTGGCGGCGCGCCTGCCCCACGTCATCCTCACCCAGGATTGGCACCCGCCCGGCCACGCCTCGTTCCACGCAAGCCATGCGGGCAAGTCTCCCTACGAGACGACGCTGCTGCACTACGGCGAGCAGGTGCTCTGGCCGGAGCATTGCGTGCAGGGCACGCCCGGCGCCGCGCTGGCCGAGGGCTTGGAGACGGACCGGGCCGAACTGGTGATCCGCAAGGGCTACCATCCCGGCATCGACAGCTACTCGGCCTTCCTCGAGGCCGACGGGCGGACCCGCACGGGGCTCGCCGGCTATCTCGCCGAACGCGGCCTGACCCGCCTGTTCCTGGCCGGCCTCGCCACCGATTTCTGCGTGCTCTGGAGCGCCCTCGACGCCCGCGAGGCCGGGCTTGAGGTCGTCGTGGTCGAGGATGCCGTGCGGGGGATCGATCTCGACGGCTCGCTGGCGCGGGCCTGGGCGGCCATGGAGCGCGCGGGCGTCGGGCGCATCGCCAGCACGGCGCTCGGCTGAGGGCCGGACTACGGGTCGAGCGCCTCCGGCCCGACCCCACACGACTCCGCCACCGCCGCCCGCAGGGCCGCGCAGAGGCGCCGGACGGTTCCGTGCCCGGCGCTGTCGTAGGCCCGGGCACCGAGCGCCGTCACCGGCGCGAGCAGGCGCAGGGAGTTCGTCACGAACAAGGCCTCCGCGGCCTCCAGCTCGGAGGGCGGGAGAGGGCGCTCCGCGATCGCCAGGCCGAGCGCGGGCGCGATCTTCGTCAGAATCTCGGCCCGGACGATGCCCGGCAGCACGCCCTCCTCGGAGGGTGGGGTCACGATCGCATTCGGGAAGACGGCGAAGACGGTGCCGGTGCCGGCGCAGGCCACGCGGCCCTTGGTGTTGAGGAACAGCGCCTCGTCGAAGCCCTGCGCCTGCGCCTCCCGGGCGGCGAGCACCGCGTCGAGATAGCCCAGCGTCTTGAGGCGGGCGGCCGGCGAGGTCTCGTTGCGGGCGATCGGCGTGAGGATGAGCCGCAGGGGCGCGAAGAACAGCCCGGCCCGCGCGGGCGCGACGCTGCCGAACAGGAAGGGCGTCGGCTCCGGCGGCGGGGCCAGCCCGCGGGGGCCGGGGCCGCGGGTGAGGGTGGTGCGGATCGCCGCGAGCGGGACCGCGCCCGCGAGCGCCTGCATCGCCGCGACGATGCGCGCCCGGTCCACGGGGAAGCCGAGCGCCGCCGCGGCGGCGGCGAGGCGGTCGACATGGGCCGCCTCGAAGGCGACCCGGCCCTGGAGCGCGAGCGCCGTGTCGAACACGCCGTCGCCGAGCAGCAGGCCGCGGTCGCCCATGGCGAAGGGCAGGGTGCCGCCTTCGACCAGCCGCCCGTCAGACCACAGCATCGGCGGGCCTTCTCGTGCGCGCCGGGTCGCGATCCGCCCGCCACGCGCGGGCGCCCTTGAGGAAGTTGGCGAACAGGGCGTGGCCGTTCTCGGTCAGCACCGATTCCGGGTGGAACTGGATGCCCCAGGTCGGATGCGCGCGGTGGGAGAGCGCCATCACCTCGCCTTCCGCCGAGACGGCATCGACCGCGAGCTGTCGCTCCATCTCCGGCGTCGGCGCCACGATCAGCGAGTGGTAGCGCCCGACCTGCATCGGCTGCGGCAACCCCGAGAACAGCCCTGCACCCTCGTGGCGGATCGGCGTGGCGTGGCCGTGGAGCGGGCGGCCTGCCCGCTCGACCCGGCCGCCGAAGGCCGCGCCGATCGCCTGATGCCCGAGGCAGACCCCGAGGATCGGCACCTCGCCCGAGAGTTCGCGGATCGCGGGCAGGCTGACGCCCGCCTCCTGCGGCGTACACGGGCCGGGGGAGATCACCACCGCCTCGGGCTTCAGCGCGCGGATGCCGGCAACGTCCAGCGCGTCGTTGCGCACGACCTCGACCCCTTCGCCGAGTTCCTCGAAGTAGCGCACCACGTTGAAGACGAAGGAATCGTAGTTGTCGACGACGAGGATCATGGCGCCTCCTCCCCGAAGGCCGCGAAGACGCGCGCCGCCTTGGTCAGCGTCTCCTCGTATTCGGGGCCGGGCTCGGAGAGCAGCGTCACGCCCCCGCCGGCCTGGAGCACGGCCTGGGCTCCGTCCATGAACACGGTGCGGATCGCGATCGAGGTGTCGAGCGATCCGTCGAAGCCGAGCGCGCCGATCGCCCCGCAATAGAGCTCGCGCGCATCCGTCTCGATCTCGGTGATGATGTCCATGGCCCTGAGCTTCGGCGCGCCGGTGATCGAGCCGCCGGGGAATGTCTTCTCGATGAGGTCGAGGGCGTCCGCCCCCTCCCGGAGCGTGCCGGTCACCACCGAGACGAGATGGTGGATGCCGGCATAGGATTCCACCCCGCACAAGGTCGGCACCCGCACGCTGCCCGGCTCGCAGACCCGCGAGAGGTCGTTGCGCAGCAGGTCCACGATCATGATGTTCTCGGCCCGCTCCTTCGGGTTGGCCTGGAGCGCGGCGGCGACCGCGGCGTCGCGGGCCGGATCGGGATCGCGGCGCACCGTACCCTTGATCGGCCGGGTCTCGACCGCCCGGCCCTCCAGCTTCAGGAAGCGCTCGGGCGAGGAGGAGGCGACGGCGAGACCGTCGAAGGCGAGATAGGCGCCGAAGGTCGCCGGGTTGGTGGCGCGCAGCCGGCGATAGAATGCGAAGGGGTCGAAGCCGGGCGGCAGGTCGGCGGCGAAGCGCTGGGCGATGTTGGCCTGATAGATGTCGCCGGCACGGATGTAATCACGAACCCTTTCGACAGCGATTTCATAGGCTTCGCGCGAGAAGTTCGAGCGCCATGCGAGCGGCACTCCGACCCAGGCGGGCACCGGCTCGGGCGCGTCGGCCAGCAGCGCCGCGAAGCGCTCGAGCCGCTCCCCGGCCCGCCGCTCCCGCGCGGCCGGGTCGGTCTCGGGAAAGCCGGTCGAAATCAGCAGGCAGGTGCGGCGCCCGTGATCCACGGCGAGCAGCGTGTCGTAGAGGTTGAAGGCAGCGTCGTCGGTGAGCCCCGCCCGGCGGGCCGGGGCCGCGACCCGCTCCAGGCTCGCGCCGAGATCGTAAGCGAAGTAGCCGATCGCCGCCCCGGGAAAGGCCGGCAGGTCGGCCCGCGGCGCGAGGCGGTAGGGCGCGAGGCAGGCCCGCAGGGCGGCGAGCGGGGGGCCGGGGATCTCCCGTCCGTCCAGCGTGGCGCGGCCGTCGCGATACCGGAACCGCGCGAACGGCTCGGCGGCCAGCACCGAGACGCGGCCCAGCGTGTCGTGCTGCATGGCGCTGTCGAGGAAGGCGAGTCCGGGCAGCCGGGCGAGCCGCGCGGCGGCCGCGACCGGGTCGGTGTAGGGAATCTCGCGGGTCCAGACCATGGGCTCGGCCGTCATGCCTCGTGCGGCGCTCGTTCGGGTTTAACCAAGGGCGCGCGGCGCGCTCCCGTCAATCGCCCCCGCCTTCCGGACCTGCGGGAGGGGTATGCGCGAGGGCCGGCGGGAGGTTGATCCATTCTCTCAAAAATGTAATTTAAGCCATTCTTTTGATTGTAAATTTTTGGAATCCAAAAGTGGCGGTATCGGGACTCGGGTGATTGGCGAGTGCCTGACGGTGCAGTGACTCAACCTCGGGCCTGGAACTCCCATTCGAACGGACCATCGGGAGTGCCCCTCCCTGGATAAGCGGGCGGCGTGCGACAGGACCGCGTCGTGACCGGCCGTCGGTATCCCACACCGTACGATCCCTTGTATCTCGTTCCAGGCTGTATGACATTGTCGTGCAGATCGAGGACCACTCATGCCGACCAAGCCGTTGATCCAGGCGCGGATCGATGCCCACACCAAGGAAGAGGCCACGATCGTCCTCCGGGCGATGGGTCTGACCGTATCGGATGCGGTTCGCATGATGCTCGTGCGCGTAGCGCGCGAGAAAGCGCTTCCCTTCGAGCCCTTGTTGCCCAACGAGACGACCGTCGCGGCCATGCGCGAGGCGCGATCCGGCAACCTGCCGGGCTTCGCCAGCGTCGGTGCGCTGATGGCCGATCTCGATGCGGACGCTTGAACGCACGACGCAGTTCAAGCGTGACTATAAGCGGGAGATGAAGGGTCGGCACGGGGCCATCCTCCAGACCGAGCTGACGGCGGTGCTGACGGAGCTGGCCGCGGATCGCCCCCTCGCGGCACGCCTGCGCGACCATGCGCTCACCGGCAACTGGGCCGACCATCGCGACTGCCACGTGAGGCCGGATCTGGTGCTGATATATCGGCTCGTCGGCGCGGAAACGATCCAGCTGGTGCGCCTCGGCTCGCATGCCGAACTCGGCTTCTGAAGATCCCGCCGGCCACGCTCGCAACCGCGCCACGATGCGGTTATATCGGCCCATCCACCGCCATCGATGCAGGACGCGCGGGCCTCCGATCCGGAAGCGCCGCCCCCAACGGGCCGTCATGACCGCAACCGCCTCCCCCTCGGACACCAAGGGCGCCGCCGCGCCGCGGATCTCCTTCGTGTCGCTGGGCTGCCCCAAGGCGCTCGTCGATTCCGAGCGCATCCTCACCCATCTGCGCGCGGAGGGCTACGAGTTGAGCCGCCGCCACGACGGGGCGGACGTGGTGATCGTCAACACCTGCGGCTTCCTCGATTCTGCCAAGGCCGAGTCGCTCGCCGCGATCGGCGAGGCCATGGCCGAGAACGGCCGGGTGATCGTGACCGGCTGCATGGGCGCGCAGCCCGACGAGATCCGCGAGAAGTACCCGAACCTGCTCGCCGTCACCGGCCCCCAGGCCTACGAATCGGTGGTCGCCGCCGTGCACGAGGCGGTGCCGCCCGCCCACGACCCCTTCCTCGACCTGATCCCGCCCCAGGGCGTCAAGCTCACCCCGCGCCACTACGCCTATCTGAAGATTTCCGAGGGCTGCAACAACCGCTGCACCTTCTGCATCATCCCCTCATTGCGCGGCGATCTCGTCAGCCGCCCGGCGGGCGACGTGCTGCGCGAGGCGGAAAAGCTGGTGAAGGCCGGCGTGAAGGAACTGCTCGTCGTCTCGCAGGACACCTCGGCCTACGGCGTCGACACCCGCTACGCCACGAGCCCGTGGCGGGACCGGGAGGTGCGCGCGCGCTTCTACGATCTGGCATCAGCGCTCGGGGAGCTCGGGGCCTGGGTACGGCTGCACTACGTCTACCCCTACCCGCATGTCGACGAGGTCATCCCGCTGATGGCCGAGGGCAAGATCCTTCCCTATCTCGACATGCCGCTCCAGCACGCCAGCCCCTCGGTGCTCAAGCGGATGCGCCGGCCCGGCAACCAGGAACGCCAACTCGACCGCATCCGGCGCTGGCGCGAGATCTGCCCGGATCTCGCCATCCGCTCGACCTTCATCGTCGGCTTCCCCGGCGAGACCGATGCCGAGTTCGAGGAACTGCTCGACTGGATCCGCGAGGCGCGGCTCGAGCGGGTCGGCTGCTTCGAGTACGAGCCGGTGAAGGGCGCTCCCGCCAACGATCTCGGCCTGCTGGTGCCGCCGGAGGTGAAGGCCGAGCGCAAGCGCCGCTTCATGGAGGCGCAGAGCCACGTCTCGCTGCGCTTGCAGCGCGCGAAGGTGGGCAAGCGCTTGTCCGTCATCATCGACGAGGCGGGCCCGAGCGGCGCCCGCGGCCGCTCCAAGGCCGACGCGCCGGAGATCGACGGCAGCGTCCACGTCGCCTCGCGCCGCCCGCTGCGGCCCGGCGACATCGTCACCGTGAAGATCGAGCGGGCCGACGCCTACGACCTGCACGGCATCGCCGTGTAGGGGAGGGCGCGCAAAGCGAACCCTCCGGCGCACGGCACGTTGCCCCGTTACGATCACCGAGCGGGCGAGGGATGGATGGCGAACGAGCAGCGCGACCAGAGCAACACGGCGGCGGTCTCGCCCAAGGACCCGGCGACGGGCCGGTTGACGTCGCAGCAGGGTCCGATGGAGCGCGCCGGCACCGAGGCCGAGGAGGCCGCGCGCGGCAACACGAAGTCGGGCGAGGACAAGCGGCAGGCCGAGGACGACCGCTCCGCCTGAGCCCTCTCGAGATGGGCGACGACCGCCGCTGGCTGCGCTTCGGCCTGATCGGCCTCTACGGCGGCATCGGCGTCGTCCATCTCGCTGCCACCGACCGCTTCCTGCCGATCATGCCGGACTGGGTGCCGCAGCCGCGCCTCGTGGTGATCGCCACGGGTCTCTGCGAGATCGCGGGGGCGCTGGCGCTGTTCGTGCCGCGGCTGCGGCGCCTCGCCGGGATCCTGCTGGCGCTCTACGCGGTCTGCGTGGTCCCGGCCAACATCAAGCAGGCGGTCGAGGGCATCCCGGTCCCGCCGATCCCCGACACGTGGTGGTATCACGGGCCCCGCCTCGCCCTGCAGCCGGTCATGGTGTGGTGGGCGCTCTACGCCGTGCACGTCGTCGACTGGCCCTTCAAGGCCGCACGAAGAAGCGGCGGCGGGTAATTCTGGGGAACTTAATTCAGTCGTAGCGTGGCCGTGCACCAGTCGCACGTTAAGCATCTCGTAAGAATAAGAATGTGTTTTCGCTGAGGACAACGACGTTCGATCGGGCTGAATTTGTCGCGTCCGGTAGTCCCGGGCCGACGAACCTGTCTAGGCTCGGTCCATGCCGAAGCGTCGTGATCCGAGCCCGACCCGACCATCCCGCGCGGCGGACGAGGCGGAGCCTCGGCCCGAGCAGGCGGCGGTCGAGCGCGCCCTCGAGCAGGTCGTCGAGCGCTTGGCGCCGAAGCCGCCAAGTGCCAAACCATTCGGTGCCAAGCCGGCGGGGAAGGGCAAGCCCCGCGCGCAGCGGTGAGCGGCGCCCCCGATCCTGCGCGTGCCGTCGACTTGGGCGCACCGGGTCGGGGCCTCGCGATCCCCGTTGCAACGCGCCTTCTTTGACGAACCGGTTTCCCCTTCGCAGGGATGCGCTCTAGGCTGGCGCCGATGCCGGCCTTCAAGGACCACTTCTCGACCGCTGCCGCGGGCTACGCCGCCCACCGGCCGCGCTACCCGCAAGCCCTGGCCGACTTCCTCGCCGACGCCGCCCCGGCCCGCGACCTCGCCCTCGATGCGGGCTGCGGCAGCGGCCAGCTCTCCCTCACCCTGGCCGAGCGCTTCGCGAGGGTGGTCGCCACCGATGCCAGCGCCGCGCAGATCGGCGGCGCGAGCCCGCATCCCGGCATCGCCTACCGCCTCGCCCCGGCCGAGCGCAGCGGCCTGCCGGGGGCCAGCGTCGATCTGATCACCGCGGCGCAGGCCGCCCACTGGTTCGACCTCGACGCCTTCTACGCCGAGACCCGCCGCGTCGCCCGCCCGCGGGCCGTGGTCGCCCTGATCAGCTACGGCGTGCCGCGGATCGAGGATGCGACCGCCGATGCGGTGCTGGGACAGTTCCACCACGGCACGCTCGCGCCCTACTGGCCGGCCGAGCGCCGGCACGTCGAGGACGGCTACCGCGCCCTGCCCTTTCCCTTCGCGGCGCTGGAGGCGCCCCAGCTCGCCATCGCGGTGGCCTGGAGGCTGGCGGAGCTGATCGGCTACGTCGAGACGTGGTCGGCAGTCCGGGCCGCCGAGCGGGCCGTCGGCCGCGCTCCGGTCGAGGCGTTCCGCGCGGCCCTGGCCGGGGTCTGGGGCGATCCCGAGGCGGCCAAGCCGGTGCGCTGGCCGCTGGCCCTGCGCGTCGGCCGCGTCCCGTAGCTCAGCCCTTCTCGTCGCGCTTCACCGCCTGCCACGCCGCCTCCATGGCGGGGAGGGCGGCGGCGTCCAGTGCCTGCCCCCCGGCCGCGAGGCGGGCGGCCATGGCGGTGAAGCGGCGCTCGAACTTGGCGGTGCCCCGGCGCAGGGCCTCTTCCGGATCGACGCCCGCGTGCCGGGCGAGGTTGGCCACCGAGAACAGCAGGTCGCCGATCTCCTCGAACACCGCCTCCGGCGCGCCCATTCTCAGGCTCTCCTCGACCTCGTCGGTCTCCTCGCGCACTTTGGCCAGCACCTGGGCGGCATCCGCCCAGTCGAAGCCGACGGCGGCGGCGCGCTTCGAGATGCGGTCGGCCCGGGCCAGAGCGGGGAGGGCGCGGGACACCCCGCCCAGCGGGCCCACCGCCTCCGCCTTGCCGGACGCGCGGCCCTCCGCGGCCTTCCGCGCCCGTTCCTGCCCCTTGATGATGTCCCAGGCCGCCTTGATCGCCTCGGGGTCGGTCGGGCGCCGCTCGGGGGGCAGGAACGCGCCGGAAGCGTCGAACACGTGCGGGTGGCGCCGGATCAGCTTGGCGCGGATCGCCTCCGCCACGTCGTCGAAGCGGAAGGCGCCGGCCTCTTCCGCGATCCGGGCCTGGAACACGACCTGGAGCAGCAGGTCGCCGAGTTCGTCGCGCAGATCCTCCGGGTCCCCGCGCTCGACCGCGTCGGCGACCTCGTAGGCCTCCTCGATCGTGTAGGGGACGATGCTGTCGTGCGTCTGCCGCACGTCCCAGGCGCAGCCCCGCTCCGGATCGCGCAACCGCGCCATCAGCGTCAGCAGCCTGTCGATCGGTGCCTCGTCCATCGCTCCCCGCCTCACGCCCGCTCGCCCGTTCCGGGCCGCTCCCGCTCATAGACGCTCCACCGCGCCTTGCGCAGAGCCCGGCGGATAGGGGGAAAAGCGGGTGAAGCTGTGCAAAATTCCCTTCATTCCTTTTGAAAACCAGCGAACAAGGCCTGTTCGTTTTAGCGGACGCACCGCGACATCCCTTAGGAAAGCTATCTGTTAAGGATTCTCAGAGAGTCAGTTCGGCAAGTTATAGGGGAACGGAAAATCCTCTTTCTGCTCCGTTGCTTGAGGCCTGTTCGCGCATTCAACTCTGCGTGGCGGCGCATCCGACTCTGCGTGCCGGTGCATCGGAGTCTGCGCGCGGGAGGGAGCCTCGCGCATCGGATTCTGCGCAGGCCCGTACCGGATTCGGCGTGCAGAACCGCGTCCCGCGGTGGATCGTGGGGACAAGCCGGCGGGGGAGGGGCGTATCGAACTCTGCGCGGGCCGATCCGGGCGGGATGCGCGCGCATCGGATTCTGCGTGCCGGCCCGGCCCGCCCGCCGCGCCCGAACCGGCGGGCCGCACCACGCGCCTGTGCAGGACTGCCCCGGCGAAGCGTGGATTCCCGGGAAAACTTCGGAAGCCCTCGGGACTCCGCGGAGCCGAATCGTGACAGATCGGTTGGCGCCCCGGGGGATTGCGCGGGGACCGGGCAGGCCGCCCCGCGGCGGCCCGTCCGCCCGAACAGTCCGGGCTCGAGGAAAGACAGGCGACGTGACACGGGACGGCAGCACGCAGCACGACCGGCCCCCGGGCTCCGGAAGCGGGAGGCGATAGGGGAGGCGATGTCGGGGCTGGAGGCCAAGATCGCCGCGATCCGCGACGCGGATCTGCGGGCGGAGCTGGAGGCGGCGCGGGGCGGATTCCTGTTCGCGCCGATCGTCGAGCACCTGCTGTTCCGTCAGCGCGAGCGCGATGCCGCCCGGGCGCAGGAGGGCGCGCAGGCCGAGGCCCGCGAGGCCATGGGCCGCGACCGCCGCCGCCGCGACGCCGTGCGCGAGGTGATCGAGAACGAGCCGACGGCCCCGGAGAACCTCCAGCACCTGCATTCGGTGCTGGCGCTGTGCGGCCTGCCCTACCGCGATCCGGGCGCGGCCCGCGACTTCGTGCGCGAGTACGGCCGCAACTCGCTCAGCCTCTCGGCGGGGCGCCTGAAGAACCCGGTCACCGGCGAGATGGAGCTGCAGGGCCTGCCCTACGGCCCCAAGGCCCGGCTGGTGCTGCTGCATCTCTGCACCGAGGCGGTGCGCCAGCGCAGCCCGGTCATCGAGGTCGCCGACAGCCTCTCCGGCTTCATGAAGGCCATGGGCTTTGCCGTCACCGGCGGCGAGCGCGGCACCATCGGCGCCTTCAAGGAACAGCTCAATCGGCTCGCCGCCTGCTCGATGCAGATCGGCCTGTGGGACGGGGAGGGGCAGGCCTCGACCCTCAACGTGCCCCCTTTCCGCCAGCTCGAACTCTGGCGCCGGGGCGATGACGGCCTGGTCTGGCAGCGCACCGTCTCGTTCCATCAGGATTTCTACGACAGCCTGATCCGCCACGCCCTGCCCGTCGATATTCGCGCGGCGCGCGCCTTCTCCGGCTCGGCGCGCAAGCTCGACCTGCTGTTCTGGACCGGCTACCGCCTGCGCGCCCTGCAGCGCCCCCTGCGGCTCACCTGGGACAACCTGCACCGCCAGTTCGGGGCGGAGAACGCCAGCCTGCGCAGCTTCCGCCAGGCCTTCAAGGCGGATCTGGCCGGCCTGCTGGAGGTGTTTCCGCGGCTGCGGATCGATCTCGACGAGGGCGGCATGCTGCTGCACCCGGCCGATCCCGGCAGCCTGCTGGTGCCGCCCAAAGCCGCCCGCACCGCCCGTGCGGCGGCGCGCGGCTGACGAGCGTCGCTTCCGGCGACGGGTCGGGAATATTCCATAAGAACGGGTCGGCGTGTTCCAAAGCCCAGCGCGGCCGATAAGGAATATTGTCGCGAACTCGGAATAGGCGCCGCATTCCTTCGACGCGGAACAGCCCGCCGGTTTCAGGGCCGGCCGGTGCATGCGAATGAAGCGATCCCTCGTTCCCCATCACGGCCCCATCCCATCCACTTCCGCCTCCTGATATCGTCTCCGTTTGATCGCCTCGGCCCTTGCCCCGCTCCGTCATCGCGAGGCGGAGCCGACGCGACCCAGAGCGCGACTTGTCCGGACAGTGCGGAGCCCTGGATTGCACGGCTTCGCCTCGCAAGGACGAAGGAAGAGACCAAAGCGATCAGCCGGAACCGTCTGAGGTACCGCGTCGGCGGCCTCGGAGGATGCTCCAGGGATCGCCGCGGCCGGTTGGAGGGTCCTTCGGGGCTGCGCGATCCTTCGCACCGCGGGATGAGGCGGTGGACGGGACGATCGCGCTCGAACGGGCTCCGGACGATCGGGGTGCAGCCTGTCGCGGGCTCGGCCCCCGCGCCCATCCTCCTCAAACGGAAGAACCTTTCGGAAGAGCAGGGAATGGAAATTCCTTGCGCTCCGTTCCGGGGCGCGGCATTCTCCATTCCGAAGAACGTTCCCTCGAAGGGAATGACCACCCGGAAAGCCGAGCATGGTTCTGTCGGAAGCCGAGGCCCTGGGGCGGCTGGAGGCGCTGCGCCGGGAGCGCGAGACGATCGACCGGCAGATCGCCGAGCTCCTTCTCTATCTCGATCTCGGGCGGCGCCTGGGCGGGCCCTCAGCGCCGCGGGCGCCGGAGAGCGCTGAGCCGCCCCCCGCCCCGCCTCCGCCCCGGCGGGAGGCTCCCCCCGCTCCGCCGGAGCCTGCCACCCCGGCGCCGTCCCGCCCGCCGGTCGCGCAGCCCGCCCCGGCCGAGCCCGGCCTGTCCGAGACGGTGCTGGCCCGCCGCTACGGCCGGGCGGTGATCGAGGCGTCGCTGGCGGTTCTGGAGGAGGCGGGCCGCCCGCTCCACGCCAGCGAGATCCTGGCGCGGCTGGCAGAGCAGGGCTTCGCCCTGCCGGGTCAGGACCCGGTGGCGGCGCTCAACACCCGGCTCTGGAAGCGCTCAGGGCCCGGCGGCCCGCTCAAGCGCCTGGGCGAGGCCGTCTACGCCCCGGCCGATGCGGAGGAGGGATAGACGGCCCCATCGTCGTTGCGGGATGCCGGTGAAGCGATGACGGGGAGCCGTCATCGCGGCCGGGCGGGTCGGCCGAGGCCCGTCAGCGCGAGGCGGTGACGGCGCCGGCCGGCTCGGAGGCGCGGCGGTTCTCGCGGCCCGCGGCGGCGGCCGGGGGATGGGCCTGGGTGAAGGCGCTGCCCTCGCGCGCCAGGGCTTCGCCGTGGGCGAACAGCGCCCGCATGTAGCCCTGGTCGAACGGCCGGTCCGAGGTCTTGGTGAAGCGCTCGTCGATGAGCGCCACCCGCAGGTCGAGGCCGGTGCGCCCGGCATAGGCCTTGGTCAGGGCCAGCGCCGCACGCGTCTGTGCCTTGATCGCCGCCGACATGGTGCGGCCGAGCACGGAGAGCGTCGTGCGCGAGGCCATCTGGAATTCCGGCTCGAGCCGGTTGTTGACGACGAGGTAGACCCGGCTCGTCGGCAGGTGCAGCCGGGTCTCGCCCTCCAGCGCGGCGGCCGGCGCGAGGTAGAACGGCGCCATGGCTCCGCCGTCGTCGTGCAGCTCCTCGAACGGCTTCGCCTTCGCTTCCCCCTTCCCCTCGCCCTTCGCAGCGTCCTTGACGCCGTTCTTGGCGCTATCCTTGGCGCCATCCTTGGCGCCGTCCTGGGGCTCGGCCGGGATCGCCACCGGCGGGAAGACGCCGGGCACCGCCGTGGAGGCGAGCACGATGGCGCGGAACAGGGCGAGTGCCCGCGGGTCGCCGGTCGCGGCGCTGCGCGCGGCGATGGCGCCCATGTCCCACAGCACCGGCCGCTCGCTGTCGACCTGGGTCGTGGCGATCAGCAGGCGGCGGCCCTTGGCGTGCTCGGCCGCCACCGCCTTGAGCAGGTCGGGCGTCACCGTGCGCGCGATCCGCTCCTTGAGCGGCCACGTGTCGGTGAGCGAATCCCGCGTGGCGCCGAACTCGAACACGTCGGCGGCCGAGATCTCGGTGTAGTTCTCCTTGAGCGCCGCGTCGGCCCTGGCTCCGAGTGCGGGCGCGACGAAGGCGAAGGGCGCGATCAGGGCGCCGGTCGAGACGCCGGTGATCACGCCGAAATCCGGTCGGTCGCCGCGCTGGCTCCAGCCCGCCAGCAGGCCGGCGGCGAAGGCCCCGTTCTCGCCGCCGCCGGAGAGCACCAGCCAGGGATCGGAGGCCCGCGCCGCCCCGTCGATCAGGGCCTGGAAGGCGGTCGCGTCGTCGCCCGGGATGCGCACCGAGGCCGGCAGGCCCTCGGGCCGCGCCGTCAGGGCCTGGGCGGCGGTGTAGCTCGGCCGCTCGTCGGCCGGCTTCCTCGCCTTCTCGGCGGCCAGCGCCCCCTGGGAGGGGCCGGCGGCCAGGCCGAGGGCGAGGGTGGCGAGGGCCAGGGTGCGGCCCCAGCCCGGATGGCGACCCGGCCCATGCTTCGGCACGGCGCGCCGCGTGCGTCCCGGGTCGGGCAGGATCGGTTGCAGGATCGGTTGATTGAACAGTCTTGGCATCGACGCACGTCTCCCGACGGTGTTCGACAGCCCGCCTCGCCCAAAAAACACGGGCCGCGGCAGTCCGTTCCGTTCCCCCGCCCCCGGTTCGTGCGCCGCCGTTCCTTCGCCGGGCAAGCTTTGTCCTGCCTGCCGACGCGTTCGGTGACCGGGCCTATACTTCCAGAACCCGGCGGTCCGCTCGAATTCTTGGCGAAGACTTCGCGACGTCCGTCGATCATCCTCCGAACCCGGTTCCGGCGCAATACGCCAACATGCGTATCCCAGGGATCTCGCCTGAATTCCCGTCGCGCGGGCAAAGTGTTCGAGCGCACGGAGCGCGACGCGCGGCTCCGGCCCGGCTCGACCAAGGTCGGCTTTACGCCGGGGGGCGCGGTGCTCTAACCCGATGGGTCAAGGGTGCCTCACGAAACTCCCGGTCACCGACGCCTCTCGCTCTGGCGACGCAAGCCCGGCGGGAGTTTTGGGAGAGACACCAAGACACCAGACCGGAGACCGAGAGCCGATGAAACTTCCGCGCCGCTTCTTTCAGCCGCTCGCCGCGGGCGCGCCCGAGCCGTTCCGCGAGCTGCCGATCAAGCTCGAGCGGATGATCCACTTCGTGCCGCCCCACAACGACAAGGTCCGCGCCCGGGTGCCGGAGCTGGCCAAGACCGTCGACGTGGTGCTCGGCAACCTGGAGGACGCGGTTCCCGCCGACCAGAAGGAGGCGGCGCGCAAGGGCTTCGTCGAGATGGCCCGGTCCACCGATTTCGCGGCCTCCGGCACCGGCCTGTGGACGCGCATCAACGCCCTGAACTCGCCCTGGATTCTCGACGACCTGTTCACCATCGTCGCCGAGGTCGGGGACCGGCTCGACGTGGTGATGGTGCCCAAGGTCGAGGGGCCCTGGGACATCCACTACATCGACCAGCTGCTGGCCCAGCTGGAGGCGCGCCACGGCGTCACCAAGCCGATCCTCGTCCACGCCATCCTCGAGACGGCGGAAGGTGTCGCCAACGTCGACGCCATCGCCTCGGCCTCCCCCCGCATGCACGGCATGAGTCTCGGCCCGGCGGATCTGGCGGCCTCGCGCGGCATGAAGACGACCCGGGTCGGCGGCGGCCACCCGGATTACCGCGTCCTCTCCGACCCCAAGGGCGAGGAGGCCCGCGCCTCCGCCCAGCAGGATCTCTGGCACTACACCATCGCCCGGATGGTCGATGCCTGCATGGCCAACGGCATCAAGGCCTTCTACGGCCCCTTCGGCGACTTCTCGGATTCGGCCGCCTGCGAGGTGCAGTTCCGCAACGCCTTCCTGATGGGATGCGCCGGCGCCTGGACGCTGCATCCGAGCCAGGTGGCGCTGGCCAAGACCGTGTTCGCCCCCGATCCGGCGGAGGTGAACTTCGCCTCCCGCATCGTCGAGGCGATGCCCGACGGCACCGGCGCGGTGATGATCGACGGCAAGATGCAGGACGACGCCACCTGGAAGCAGGCCAAGGTCATCGTCGATCTCGCCCGGCTGGTGGCCGAGAAGGACCCGGATCTGGCCAAGGTCTACAATCTGCCCTGATCGGCGCGAAGGAATGCGGGGGCCCGCGTTTGGCGCGGGAACCCGCAGCGCAGCCGCCCGGATTTCGCATGCGGGCCCCGCGTTGGAACGGAAGGGGCGGGAAGCCTATCTAACGGTCATGACCCAGACCAGCATGAGAACCGCCAAATTCGGCCTCGGGGCGGTGGTCCGGCACCGGATCTACCCGTTCCGCGGCGTGGTGTTCGACGTCGATCCGGAATTCGCCAACACCGAGGAATGGTGGCTCGCCATTCCCGAAGAGGTTCGGCCGCGCAAGGACCAGCCCTTCTACCACCTGCTCGCCGAGAACGCGGACAGCGAGTACGTCGCCTACGTCTCCGAGCAGAACCTCCTGCCCGACACCTCCGGCGAGGCCCTGCGCCACGCCGGCATCAACGAGGTGTTCGAGCGCAGCGCCGACGGGGTCTACCGCATGCGGGCCAGCCACGCGAACTGATCCGCCGGGCGGGTCGGGGCGGGCGGGGACGGAACCCTTTGTTCAAGCGTCTTTGCTAGCGAAGCCGTAACCTTACCGTTGCGCGGGGCCCGTTGGCGATGGATGTGGTCACCATGCTGCTCATGAGCCTCGCGGCGGCGGCCGCCGCCGCGGGCTTTCTCGCCTTCGAGTGGCGGACCCTGCGCGACGGCGCGCTGCTCCTCTGGTGCGCGGGCTTTGCCACCATCGTGGTCGGCTGCGGGCTCTCGCCGCTGCGCTCCGCCTCCTTCCTCCTCGGCGTCTGGTTCGCCAACGGCCTGCTCGTCGTCGCCCATCTCGCCTTCCTCTACGGCACCGCGCGCTTCACCGGGCGCCGGATCGGGCCGCTCTGGTGGGGGCTGCTCCTGCCCTGGGCCGGTCTGCTTCTGCTGCCGGCGGGGCTCGACCCCACGCCGGCCTTCGCCGTGACGAACAGCGCCCTGGTCGCCGCCGCGGCGCTGAAGGCCGGCCATCTCCTCCTGTCCCGGAGCGGTGCGCCGTTTCCCGAGCGCATGGCCGCCTCGGACGGCCTGGGCGCCGTGTTCCTCGTCCACGGCGCCTTCTACGGCCTCAAGGCGCTGCTCGTGCCCCTGCCCGGCGCCTTCGTCAGCCTCGTCGGCTTCAAGGGGATCATGATCCAGATCTCCCTGTTCGAGGGCATCCTGGTCGAGATGCTGCTCGCCCTGCTGATGGCCACCGCCGTGCGCCGCAGCCGGGAGGAGGCGATGACGCGGCTGGCCGAGCGCGATCCCCTCACCGGCGCCTTCAACCGCCGCGCCTTCGAGAGCCGGGCCGCCGAGACCCTGCGCGCGAACGCCGATCGGCCCGGCGCCCTGCTGCTGCTCGATGTCGACCGCTTCAAGACGATCAACGACCGCCTCGGCCACGCGGCCGGCGACCGCATCCTGGTGGCGCTCACCCGCGTGCTCGACGCGCTGCTGCCGCGCGGGGCGATCCTGGCGCGGCTCGGCGGGGACGAGTTCGTGATCCTGATTCCGGAGGCGGAGGAGGCGGCGATCCGCGCGTTCGGGGTCGCGATCCGCACCGGCCTGGCCCGCGAGGGAGCCCGCGACCTGCCGGTGGCCGCTACGGTGAGTCTCGGCGCGGCCCTGTTCGAGGGCGAACCGGCCGGGGGCCTCTCCGCCCTGCTGGCCGGTGCCGACATCGCGCTCTACGCGGCCAAGGGCGAGGGCCGCGACCGGCTCCACGTCCGCCGCCTGGAGACGCCCGCCGAACCGGCGGCGCGGCGGCGGCCGCCGGACGCGGTCAATGCCGTGCGGGTGCCGCCGGGCGACGGCTGCCGCGCCTGAGAGACCGGCCCGGGGACCGGTGCCGATTCCGCTCGGATCAGGAGATCAGGTCGAGCTTGGCCGTCTCGAAGCCCGCCGCCCGCAGGCCGTCGGGAAGCGCGGTGTAGTCGGGATAGCCGGCCTCGCGGGCCATGGCGTCGAGGGCGGTGCGCTCGTCGTCGGCGCTGCCCGTCCAGAGAACCGCGCCGCTCGTCTTCTGCCGAATCTGGAAGATGCTCATGCCGTCCTGCCCATCGAGGAAGAGTGTTCTGACGGGACAACCCGGCCAAGCCGGGCCGGTTGCACGGCCCGGTGCAGGTGGTGGCGCCCGCGATGACTTGAGACCCGTGCCGCGCCCGGCCGGAGCGGGCGGGGAAGTCTGATTCCGACCGCTCGAACGGGCTGTTGCCGCCGCGCGACACTTCGGGCAGGCTCTTTGCGGATCGGCCATCTCCGGCGGGACGCGCCACGAAATCGCCGATCGCAGCGCGGAAAGCGGGATGCGGCGCATCGGCGCCCCCCCGAAAGGCCCTTCCCGATGCCGGCCCATTCACCCTTGCGTCCGCTCGCGGTCTCGATCGCGGCGGCTTGCACACTCGGGACTTGCCTATTCGGGACTTGTCTCCTCGGGGCCGACTCCCTCCAGGCCGCCGAGGCGCCGCCCGCCTCCTCGGTGCCCGATCCGGCCACGCTCCTGCCCGCGGTGAGCGTGGTCCCGGCGGAGCGGCGCGAGATCGTCGAGCGGGCGATCGTCACCGGCACGCTGGTGCCCCGCGACGAGATCCTGGTCGCCCCCGAGGTCGAGGGCCTGCGCATCGTCGAACTCGCCGCCGAGGAGGGGGACCGGGTCGAGCGCGGCGCGGTGCTGGCCCGGCTCTCCCTGGAGATGATCGAGACGCAGGAAGCGGCCAACCTCGCCGCGACCGCGCGGGCCGAGGCCGCCATCGTCCAGGCGAAGAGCCAGATCGTCCAAGCGGAGGCGGCCCAGGTCGAGGCGCGCCAAGCCCTGGAGCGGGCGCAGGCGCTGGTGAAGACCGGCAACGCCACCGCCGTCACCCTGGAGCAGCGGGTCTCGGCCGCCCAAGGGGCGCAGGGCCGGCTCGATGCCGCGCGGGCCGGGCTGGCGCTGGCCGAGGCCGATCGCGCCACGGCGCGGGCGCAAGGCCGCGAGATCGCCCTGCGCCGGGCCCGCACCGCGATCCGCGCCCCGGAGGCCGGGATCGTCAGCCGCCGCACCGCCCGGGTCGGCGCCACCGCGAGCGCGGTCGGCGAGCCGCTGTTCCGCCTGATCGCCCGCGGCGAGATCGAGCTGGAGGGCGAGGTGCCCGAGACCGCCCTGCCGCGTCTCCGGGCCGGCGCCCCGGCGCGCCTGGAAACGGAGGACGGGCGCGTCGTCCCCGGCGCGGTGCGCCGGGTCTATCCGGAGGTCGAGCGCGCCACCCGGCTCGGCAAGGTCCGCATCCGACTGGAGCCCGACCCGGCCCTGCATATCGGTGCCTTCGCCCGGGGCCGGGTCGAGGTGGCCCGGCGCACGGGCGTCGCGGTCCCCCTCGCCGCCGTGCTCTACGCCGCCGACGGCTCGGCGAGCGTGCTCGCCGTGGCGGAGGGCCGCGTCGCCGCCCGCCGGGTCGAGACCGGGCTCTCGGCGGAGGGGTTCACGGAGATCCGCTCCGGGATTGCGGCGGGAGAGAGCGTGGTGGCCCGCGCCGGCTCGTTCCTGCGCGACGGCGACCGGGTGCGTCCCGTGCCGCCCGCCGCGGCGCAGGCCGCCGCCGGCCCGCGCTGAGGAGCCGGGATCATGCGCCTCAACGTCTCGGCCTGGGCGATCCGCAAGCCCATCCCCTCCCTCGTCCTGTTCCTCGTGCTGATGGTGCTCGGCCTCGTCAGCTTCCGCAGCTTGCCGATCACCCGGTTTCCCAACATCGACATCCCGATCGTCTCGGTGACGGTCACGCAATCGGGCGCCGCCCCCTCCGAGCTGCAGACCCAGGTCACGAAATGGGTCGAGGATTCGGTGGCCGGGGTGAAGGGGGTCAAGCACATCCTCTCGACCATCTCGGAGGGCTCCTCGATCACCACGATCGAGTTCCGCCTGGAGGTGAACCAGGATCGCGCCGTCAACGACGTGAAGGACGCGATTTCCAAGATCCGCATCAACCTGCCGCGCACCATCGACGAGCCGATCATCAGCCGCGTCGAGATCGCCGGCCTGCCGATCATGATCTACGGCGCCTCGGCGCCTGCCATGGCGCCCGAAGACCTCTCGTGGTTCGTGGACGACGTGGTCGCCCGCTCGATCCAGGGCGTGAAGGGGGTGGGCGGCGTCGAGCGGCTGGGTGGGGTCGCCCGCGAGATCCGCGTGACCCTCAAGCCCGACCGGCTGCTCGCGCTCGGCATCACCGCCGCGGACGTGAACCGGCAGCTGCGCCTCACCTCCGCCGACATGGCGGGCGGGCGCGGGGAACTCGCAGGGAGCGAGCAGTCGATCCGGACATTGGGCGCCTCGTCGAGCCTGGAGACGCTGGGGGCCACCTCCATCGTCGTGCCGGGCGGGCGCAAGGTGCGCCTCGACGAACTCGCCACCCTCATGGACGCGGCCGAGGAGCCGCGCACCTTCGCCCGCTTCAACGGCGAGCCGGTGGTGGGCTTCGCGATCTCCCGGGCGATGGGGGCGAGCGATGCCGAGGTCGCCGCCGCCGTGGCCAAGCGCGTCGAGACCCTGCACGCCGAGAATCCGGGCGTGCGCTTCGACCTGATCGACACCAGCGTCGTCAACACCATCGGCAACTACCACTCGGCGATGCTGGGCCTCTTGGAGGGGGCCGCGCTCGCCGTGATCGTGGTGTTCCTGTTCCTGCGCGACTGGCGCGCCACCCTGATCGCCGCGGTGGCGCTGCCGCTCTCGGTGCTGCCGACCTTCTGGGTGATGAGCGCGCTCGGCTTCTCGCTCAACGCGGTCAGCCTGCTCGCGATCACGCTGGTGACCGGCATCCTCGTCGACGACGCCATCGTCGAGATCGAGAACATCGTCCGCCACATGCGGATGGGCAAGTCGGCCTACCGCGCCTCGCTCGAGGCCGCCGACGAGATCGGGCTCGCGGTCATCGCCATCACCGCGACCATCATCGCGATCTTCGCCCCCGTCTCCTTCATGCCCGGCATCGCCGGCCAGTACTTCAAGCAGTTCGGCCTCACCATCGCGGCCGCCGTGTTCGTCTCGCTGCTCGTCGCGCGCCTCATCACGCCGCTGCTCGCCGCCTACTTCCTGCGCGACCACGGCCCGGACCACGCGCGCGAGGGGCCGGTGATGCGGGCCTATACCCGCCTCGTGGCGTGGTCGGTGCGCCACAAATATCTGACGCTGATCCTTGGGCTGGCCTGCTTTGCCGGCTCGATCGCCTCGACCCGGCTCTTGCCCGCGGGCTTCATCCCGGCGGAGGACGCGGCGCGCACGATGTTCGTGGTCGAACTGCCCCCCGGCGCCCGGCTCGACGACACGCAGCGCCTCTCCGACGGCATCGTCGATGCCTTACGCGGGATGCCGGAGGTCCGCTCCGTCTTCGTCGATGGCGGGCGCCAGCTGCCGGGCAAGAAGGAGGTGCGGCTGGCCAGCCTCACCGTGAACCTCACGCCGAAGAGCGAGCGGGCGCTGACCCAGAAGCAGGTCGATCTCAAGATCTCGAGCGTTCTGCGGCAGGTGCCCGACATCCGCTTCTGGTCGCTGCAGGAGGGCGGGCAGCGGGAATTCGCGCTGATCGTGTCGGGACCCGACAAGGCGATCGTGGCCGATGTCGCCGCCCGCCTGCAGCGCGAGGCCATGGGCGTCCCCCACCTCGTCAACGTGATCTCGACCGCCCCTCTCGACCGCACCGAGATCCGCATCACCCCCAAACCGGGCGTCGCCGCCGATCTCGGCGTCTCGACCGATGTCATCGCCGAGACCGTGCGGGTCGGCACGATCGGCGACATCGCCGCCAACCTCGCCAAGTTCAACGCGAGGGATCGTCAGGTCCCGATCCGAGTCATGCTGCCCGAGCGCCTGCGCGGGCAATTGCCCGAGATCGCGACCCTGAAGGTGCCGGTGAAGGCGGGCGCGGCGGTGCCGCTCTCGACCGTGGCCGACCTGACGCTGGGGCGCGGCCCCACGGCCATCGACCGCTACGACCGCACCGTGCGCGTCGCCGTCGAGGGCGACCTCCAGGGCTCGGACGCGCTGGGCTCGATCATCGAGCAGGTGATGGCCCTGCCCGCCGCGACCAACCTCCCCGAGGGCGTCACCATCCGGCAGACGGGTGACGCCGAGATCATGGGCGAGGTGTTCGAGGGCTTCGCGCTCGCCATGGGCGCCGGGCTGATGATGGTGTTCGGCGTCCTCGTGCTCCTGTTCGGCAATTTCCTCCAGCCGCTCACTATCCTGTTCTCGCTGCCGCTCTCCATCGGCGGGGCGATCCTGGGGCTCCTCGTCTTCCAGATGCCGATCTCGATGCCGGTCGTCATCGGCATCCTGATGCTGATGGGCGTGGTGACCAAGAACGCGATCATGCTGGTCGATTTCGCCATCGAGGAGATGGCCCGCGGCGTGGACCGGGTCACCGCCATCGTCGATGCCGGCCGCAAGCGGGCGCGGCCCATCGTCATGACCACCATCGCCATGGCCGCCGGCATGGTCCCCTCGGCACTCGCGCTCGGCATCGGCGGCGAGTTCCGCGCCCCCATGGCGGTCGCGGTGATCGGCGGCCTCATCGTCTCGACGGGGCTGTCGCTGATCTTCGTGCCGGCGATCTTCCTCCTCGTGGATGACCTGTCGCGCCTGTTCGTGCGCCTGTTCGGCCGCTTCGTCGGCTGCACGGACGACCCGGAGGCCGGGCAGGGACATGACGAAGGGGACGGACCCTATCGCCCGGGGGCACCCGCCAACGCGGCCGGCGCCTATGGAGGCCGGGCCGCGGCCGAGTGAGACGGTTTTCCGCTTGATCCATGCGGGAGCCGTATCGGCAAGCCGGCGCGGCGCCTGAGCGAAGCCCGAATCCGCCATCCCGAAGGGATCAACCGGATTTGGTATCTGGCGCCCGCGGCCGCTGATGCCGGGACGCCTCAAGCTTTCGCGGCCCCGCGGAGGCGGACGTGACCGTGTGCCCGAGGCTAAGCCGATCGATCCGCCGCTGCGGGAGCTTGGCCGCCGCCGCCGGCCCGACGGCAATTCTCTGCCTGCCGCGACGACGCGAGGGTTGTAGGATCGGGACGATGCGAAGCATTTCGCAACATTTTTGATATAGCAGGAGGAATGCGCTTCGCGTCCGACATGGCACGTGCGGCCGACGGATGATCGATGCAGGAACCGCGGGACCGATCCGGGCGTCGGAACGGCTCAGAGAGCCGCGAAGACGCACGCGCTGCGACGCCGCGCGAGGGTGTCGTCGTCCTCGTCTCGGACCGGCGCGAGCGGGCGGAGCGCCTGGCCCGGGGCATTGCCCTCGTCCTGCCCTGCCGCGTGATCGAGCCCGGTGCGGCCCTGCCCGCCGGGCGGCCCGTCGCCTTCATCGTCGATCTCGCCGCCGAGCACGGGAACACGACGGCCTGGATCGCGTGGCTCGCCGGCCGCATCCGCGAGAGCGGGCTGCCCTGCCTCTATCTCGCCCGGGGCCGGGCCGCGCAGGACGCGGCCGCCATCGCCATGCTCGGCGCGCCGACGGTGATCGATCCGCGCCAGTCCTCCGGCATCGTCCCGACGCTGCTGCGCCTCGTCGCCGAGGGAGGCAAGGGGGCCTTCACCGCCGGTGAGCGGTCGCCCCCGGCCAAGGGGCGGGCGCCGGAAGCGGCCGGAACGGTCGAGCGCCGGGCGGGAACGCCGCTGGCCCGGGTGGAGACCGCGACGACCCTCGTCACCCGTCTGTTCGACGCCGCCGCCGCCGGGCGGCCCCCGAGCCCCGAGGAGGCCGAGGCGGGCACGCAGATCGTGCTCGACACGGTGTCCGAGGTCGGCATCCGCGGCTGGCTCGACCTCGTCTGGCGCCACGACATCCAGGTCTACCAGCACTCCCTGAGCGTGGCGGGCTTCGCCGCCGCCTTTGCCGCCGAACTCGGCTTCTGCCGGGCCGACCGGGAGCGGCTCGCCCGGGCCGCCCTGCTGCACGATGTCGGCAAGGCCCTGATTCCGCTCGCCATCCTCAACAAGCCCGGCCCCCTGACGCCCGACGAGATGCGGGTGATGCAGACGCATGCCGCGCTCGGGGCCGACCTGCTGGCCCGGGACGGTGCCTTCGCCCCCGAGATCCTCGACGTGGTGCGCTACCACCACGAGCGTCTCGACGGCTCGGGCTATCCCGAGGGCCTGACCGGGCCGCGGATCGGCGACCTCGTCCGCCTCGTGGCGATCTGCGACGTGCATTCGGCGCTCACCGAGCGGCGGGTCTACCGCCCGGCTCTGTCCGCCGGGCAGGCGCTGGCGATCATGGAGAGCCAAGCCGGCCAGCTCGATGCCGACCTGCTCCGGGTCTATCGCCCGGTCATCGCGCGCGCCGGTTCCGCCGCGGACCGCCCGGGCCCGACGGGCTGAGTCGGGTCCGCGCGGCAGCCTCAATCCGTCCCCTCGTCCATCCCTTCGCCCGCCCGCTGCCGCGCCGCCTCCCGCTCGGCCAGCAGGCACAGGATCTCGAAGGCGATCCCCGCGCCGGCGAGCGCCGTGATCCCGGTGGGGTCGAGGGAGGGCGCGACCTCCACCACGTCCGCCCCGACGAGATCGAGCCCGCGGAAGGCCCGCAGCAGGTGCAGCGCCTCGCGGGTCGTGAAACCGCCGATCTCCGGCGTGCCGGTGCCGGGCGCGAAGGCGGGATCGAGGCTGTCAATGTCGAAGCTGAGATAGGTCGGGCCCTCGCCGACCACCGCGCGGGCCTCCGCCGCCACCTCGGGCAGGCCGCGGGCGCAGACCTCCTCCATGGCGATGATCCGCAGGCCCTGGGCCAGGGCCCAGTCGCGCTCGTCGGCCGCGTCCATGCTGCCGCGGATGCCGATCTGCACGCAGCGGCGCGGATCGAGCGCGCCCGCCTCGATCGCCCGCCGGAACGGCGTGCCGTGGGTGAGCCGCGTCCCGCCGTACTGCGCGTCGTCGGTGTCGCTGTGGGCGTCGATGTGAATCAGGCCGAGGCGTTCCCCCTGCGGACGGGCGGCGCCGAGCGCCCGCAGCACCGGATAGGTGACGAAATGGTCGCCGCCCACGGTCAGTGGCACGATCCCGGCCTCGGCGAGGGGCCGGTAGAAGGCCGCGATGCGCCGATCGGTCTCGGCGGCATCCACGGGGTTGACCGGCACGTCGCCGAGATCGGCGCAGACCGCCAGGTCGTAGGGAGCGATGCCGGTGGCATGGTTGAGCGCCCGCGTGCCGGTGGAGGCCTCGCGCACGGCCCGCGGCCCGAGCCTTGCCCCGGGCCGCCCCGTGGTGGTGCCGTCGAAGGGGATGCCGATCAGGCCGATTTCGACCGCGCCCGGCGCCGCACCGGGATCGAGGACGGGCAGCCGCATGAAGCTCGCGACCCCCGAGAAGCGCGGCGTCTCCATCCCGGAGGCCGGGCGGAACCGGGCCAGCCGCTCCGCCCGCGCGCCGACGCCCCCTCCATCAACCCCCGTTGCCTCGTCCGGCATGATGGTCCTCCCCGGCGCCGGCCCTGCACGGCACGTCCTGCCCGCATCAAGCCGCCGGGGCCGTCCGCCCGCAAGCCCCGCCGTCGGTCGAGGGACTAATCCCGACCGATGCCCTGCGCGGGGCCTGATCGGCCGCGCTTCCGTCGCCAGAGCGAGAGGGGTCGGTGACCGGGAGTTTCGTGAGGCACCTTTAGCCGCGCTGCTTCGAGCGCAGGGCGCTGGCATCGCCCGAGGTGTTCGTCGTCGGCCCGGCCAGCCCGCTGGAATGGGCCGCGTCCCCGCCCTCGCCTTGATCCTCGGTTTGGCGGGCGCCGACATGGTCGTGGTACTGCTCGGTCTGGACGTGGCGGCTGTCGAGGCCGCGCTCGTCGGAGTGCCGGGACTTGTCGCGGTTGCTCAGCACCTCGTTCTCCCCGAGGATGCCCTCGGGCAAGTCGGTCATGGCGCCGGTCCCGTCGCCCTTGCCCTGCGCGCCGGGGCCCATGCTGTGCCGGTCGGCCTTGGCCATGATGTCGCTCCTGTCGCTGTGATGGCGTGGAGGATGGATCTGGGAAAGGGGGCGGGGAGAGCAAGCTGAGCGGGAGAAAACTTAAAGGTCTCTGCGCCTGGAACATTTCGCGCCGCGTCGATCTCAGCGGCGTTGTTGCGCCGAAGGGCGATGCGCGGGCCGCGATCCTTTGGCGAATGCCTCACGGCTGCGGCCAAGACGGGCTGAGCAACTTGGCTTTTCCCGCCAAAGGCCCGCTGCCCCGCCCGCGCGAGGCTCAGCGCAAGCGTCCCGCGAGCAACTCCGCGAACCGCGCCACCAGCCGCCGCCCGACCTCCTCCTTGCCGAGCTTCGGCCAGGTCTCGACCCCGCCCTCGCGCGCCACGAGGTGGACGGTGTTCTCCAGCCCGCCCATCACGCCGCCCTCCGCCGAGACATCGTTGGCCACGATCAGGTCGCAGCCCTTCCGCGCGATCTTTTTCCGCGCGTTGTCGATCACGTCGTCGGTCTCGGCAGCAAAGCCCACGACGAGGGGCGGGCGCCCCGCGCTCCGCCCGGCGATGGTGGCGAGGATGTCCGGGTTCTCGACCAGGGCCAGGGGGGCGGGGAGGCTGCCATCCTTCTTGATCTTGCCCGCCCGCGTCTCGGCGGGGCGCCAGTCGCCGACCGCGGCGGCGAAGATCGCCAGATCGGCCGGCAGGGCCGCCTCGACCGCGGCCAGCATCGCGCGGGCGCTCTCCACCCGCACCACGGCGACGCCCTCCGGATCGGGGATCGCCACCGGCCCGGAGACCAGGGTGACCCGCGCCCCGGCCTGCGCGGCGGCGGCGGCGACCGCGTGGCCCTGGCGGCCCGAGGAGCGGTTGGCGAGGTAGCGCACGGGATCGATCGGCTCGTGGGTCGGGCCCGAGGTCACGAGCACGTGCCGCCCGGCCAGCGGCTTCTTCGGGACCTCGTGGCCCGCCAGAAACCCGATGCCGGGGCTCGCGGCGCGTTGCCTCAGCAGCGCTTCGAGGGCGTCGGCGATCTCGTTCGGCTCGGCCAGCCGTCCGGGGCCGAACTCCGCCTCGGCCATCGCCCCCTCGTTGGGACCGACCACCGCGACGCCGTCGGCCTTCAGGGTCGCGAGGTTGCGCTGTGTCGCCGCGTGCTGCCACATCCGCACGTTCATGGCCGGGGCGATCAGGATCGGCAGGGTGGTGGCGAGCAGCACCGTCGAGGCGAGGTCCGGCGCGTGGCCGGTCGCCATCCGCGCCATCAGGTTGGCGGTGGCCGGCGCCACCACGATCGCGTCCGCATCCCGGGCGAGCTTGATATGGCCGATATCGGCCTCCGTCTCCCGGTCGAACAGGTCGGTATGCGCCCGCTCCCCGGCGAGCGCGGCGGCCGCCAGCGGCGTGACGAATTCCTGCGCCGAGTCGGTGAGCAGCGGGCGCACCCGCGCCCCGCGCTCGCGCAGGCGCCGGATCAGGTCGAGCGCCTTGTAGGCGGCGATCCCGCCGCCGACGATGAGGAGGACGCGGCGGCCGGCGAGGGGCTTTGCGGATGAAGCGGACATGGGCGCAGAACGGGGATTTGCGGGGCGCGCGTCAAGGGCGGGACGTTCGGCGCAGCTTGGGCCGAGGTTCAGGACAAAGGACGACGCGCGCTGTGGCGCACGCTGCGGATGATGATCTCGCCGTTCCCGACGCGGTAGGTGACGACGTAAGGATAGGGGGAGGCGACGATACGCCGAACGCCGCGCCGTGCGGTCGCCTGCCCGGCAAAAGGATGCTGCAGCAACAGGAGCATCAGGTCTTGCAGGCGTGCCTGCACATGGTTCGCACCCTGCGGATTATGCTGGGTGATATAAGCAAGTGCCTGATCGAGTTGACGCGCGGCGGGGCGTGTGAGGCGCAGTCTCACAAGTCACATGCCTCATAGGCCGTACTTGGCCCAGATGGCGCGCACTTCCGCGTCGGTCGCGAAATCGCCGCGCGCTTCGGCGGCATCGGCCTCATCCTGCTCCGCCTCCTCCTCCGGGGTGAAGTGGTAGACGGCCTGTTCCTCGCCCGCATAGCTCAGCACCATGCGGGCGATGGCGTCCTGCACCTCGGGCGGCAGGTTCCGGGCGGCGGTGATCGCCTTGTCGAGAAGGTCGGTCATGGAAGGGAAGTGTAGGGGAAACCCGGCGGTTGAGAAGGCCCCTCAGCGGAAGGCCAGCACCAGCGCCCCCACCGCGATCCCCCACAGCGCGACCGTCGACCAGATCGCCCGCCGCCGCTCCTGCCGGGCGATCCGCTCCATCACCTGGATGTTCTGCGAGCCCTCCTCGTCGAGGCGGATCATGATGCGGCGGATGCGTTGGGCGATGTCGGGGATGTCGGAGACGACCTCGGCGAGCGTCAGCGCGGCCCGGGCCCCGCCCTCCAGCCGGCCGACGGGGCCGAGATGGCGGGTGATCCACGAGCGCACCACCGGTTCGGCACCGGTCCACATGTCGAGCTGTGGGTCGAGCGAGCGGGCGACGCCCTCCACCACCACCATGGTCTTTTGCAGCATCACCAGTTCGGTGCGGGTGCTCATGTCGAACAGGGCGGTCACGTCGAAGAGGAGGGTCAGCACCTTGGCCATCGAGATCTCGTCGGCCCGGCGCTGGTGGATCGGCTCGCCGATCGCCCGGATCGCCTGCGCGAAATCGTCCACCGAGTGGTGGCGCGGCACGTAGCCCGCCTCGAAATGCACCTGCGCCACCCGGCGGTAGTCGCGGGTGATGAAGCCGAGCAGGATCTCGGCCAGGAAGCGCCGCTCGGCGTGGCCGAGCCGGCCCATGATGCCGAAATCGACCGCCACCAGCCGGCTCTGAGCATCGACGAACAGGTTTCCGGGATGCATGTCCGCGTGGAAGAAGCCGTCGCGGATCGCCTGCCTCAGGAAGGACTGGATCACCACCCGGCCGAGCGCCTTCGGGTCGTGGCCCGCCGCGACGATGCCGGCGCGGTCGTTGAGGCGCACGCCGTCGATCCACTCGGAGGTCAGCACGTCGCGCGCGGTCAGCGCCCATTCGGGGCGCGGCGTGCGGAAATCCGCGTCGCCCTTGGTGTTCTGGGCAAGCTCCGACATCGCCGCCGCTTCGAGCCGGAAATCCATCTCCATGGTGACGGAGCGGGCCAGGATCTCGACGACTTCGCGCGGGCGCAGGCGCTCGGCGTCGGGCAGCAGCGCGTTGACGATGCGGGCCATGAACCGCATCGCCTGCAGGTCCTTGGCGAAGCGCTCGCGCACGCCGGGTCGCATCACCTTGACCGCCAGGTTGCGCTGCGTGCCGTCGGCGTCGAGCACGGTCGCCTTGTGGACCTGGGCGATGGAGGCCGCGGCGATCGGCTCGCTGAAGGCGGTGAACAGGGCCGAGACCGGCTTGCCGAGTTCCCGCTCGACCACGCGCAGGGCGATCCCCTGCGGGAAGGGCGGCACCCGGTCCTGAAGCCGTTCGAGATCGCGCGCGGCGGCCATGCCGACGATGTCGGGGCGGGTGGCCAGGAACTGGCCGAACTTGACGTAGGAGGGCCCGAGCCGGGTCAGTGCCCGCTCCAGCGGGCTGGCGCCGGGCGCCTGCGCGATGCCGCGCCGCTCCAGAAGGCGGCCGACCTTGAGGGCGAGCCGCAGGTGCGGCGGCAATTGCGCCGCGTCGATCAGCGCCAGCCCGCCCTCGCGGGCGAGCACGAAGCCGACATGGGCGCCGCGGGCGAGGTGGAAGACGGCGCCGAGCATCATCGAACCCTGAAAGGCGTTTGCTCGAAGAGGGATCGCACCGGATCACCGACGCAGGGCGTGCCCTGCGCCGCGGAGCCCGGCCCTGCCGAGGTGCCCGTCAGCGCTCGAGATCGGATCGAAATCAAGAAATCTTCCAGCCGGAATGGATCGCGACGATGCCGCCCGAGAGCCGGCGATGGCTGACATGCGCAAAGCCCGCCGCCTCGATCATCCGGGCGAAGCTGTCGGGGGAGGGGAACTTGCGGATCGACTCGACGAGGTACTGGTAGGACTCGCGGTCGCCCGCCACCCGCTCGCCGATGCGCGGGATCACGTGGAAGGAATAGGCGTCGTAGATCTTCTCCAGCACCGGCAGGTCGACCCGGGAGAATTCCAGGCAGAGGAAGCGCCCGCCGGGCTTGAGCACCCGGTGCGCTTCCGCCAGGGCCACATTGATGCGCGGCACGTTCCGGATGCCGAAGGCGATGGTGTAGCTGTCGAAATGACCCGCCGGCAGGGGCAGCGTCTCGGCGTTGCCGGTGACGAAGTCGATGCGGCCGTCGTAGGTGTGGCCTGCCCGCTCGGCGCCGACCCGCAGCATCGCCTCGTTGATGTCGAGCACGGTGACGTGGGTCTCGGGGCCGCCCGCCGCCAGCGTGCGGAAGGCGATGTCGCCGGTGCCGCCGGCCACGTCGAGATGCCGGTGGGGCCGCGTGCGCGACGGGCGCAGCATCGAGATCAGGTGCGACTTCCAGGCCCGGTGCAGCCCGCCCGACATCAGGTCGTTCATCAGGTCGTAGCGGCGCGCGACCGAGCGGAACACGTCGTCCACCCGCGCCTGCTTCTCGGAGAGGCGCACGCGCTCGTAGCCGAAATCGGCGGTGGCTTCGCTGTCGCCGGCTCCTCTGCCCGTTCCGCTCATCCGATCCTACCCCGCGCTCGCCCGGCCCCGCTCCCGGTTCCGGCCGAGCCTCCTTAGCGAATGCCGGCCGGAACCGCCATGCGGCAGGGGGGATGCGCGAAGCGGGCGGCGCCGGATCGGAAAAGGATCAGCTCCGCAGCGGGCCGCCGACGAGCCAGGCCGGGTCGAACCAGCGGTCGGCCTCGCCGTCGTAGGGCAGGCGGGTCACGTCCCAGTGCTGGATGTAGCGCGCGTAGACGTTCCAGACCGCGATGCCCCCGCCGACGAAGATGCGCCTGCCGGGATAGCGGGCCAGCACCGCTTCCGGGTCCTCGTGCGAGCGGATCACGTCGATGGTGCGGTCCCGAAACGCGAATTCCGGCACCGAGGCCACGGTCTTCGGCCCGGCGATCAGCACGTGGCCCATGGTGAGCGCGAAGAAGCGCGTCACGTCCTCGACGAAGAGCGGATCGGTGTTGCCCTCCCAGGGCAGCTGCCCGTTGAGGCCGAGCTGGCCCCGCTGGCCGATGGCGCAGATGCAGCGGACGTCGATCATGGCTGAACCCGGAAAAACGAAGAAGGCGGGCTCCGCCCGCGACCCGCCGGGGCCTTCAGGCCCCGGACCTCCTTAAAGGGCCTCACAAAACTCCCGGTCACCGACCGTTTCTCCACCGCCCGCGACAGCGCAGCGGGAGTTTTGTGAGAGACACTTACTGAGGACTCTGGAAATCCAGAACCCGGTCGCTGGGGAAATCGTAGAGTTTGCCCGTCTCGTTCCAGGCGGGCGCCACGAGCCGCACGAAATGCGGCGCCAGATCCTCCGGGGTCTTCAGCGTCGCCGGGTCCTCGCCCGGCATCGCCGCCGCGCGCATGCGGGTGCGCAGCGGGCCGGGATTGAGCAGCATGGCGCGCACCCCCGTGCTCGCATTCTCGGCGGCGTAGGTGCGCACCATCGCCTCGAGCGCCGCCTTCGAGACGGCGTAGGGGCCCCAATAGGCCCGGCACTTCGCGGCAGCCCCTGAGGAGACGAAGACGGCGCGTCCCGCATCCGAGCGCTGCAGCAGCGGGTCGAACGAGCGGATCAGGCGCCAGTTGGCGGTGACGTTGATCGCCATCACCTGATCCCAGGCCTTCGGCGTGACGTGGGAGACGGGCATCAGGTTGCCGAGGATGCCGGCATTGCCGATCACGGCGTCGAGCCGGCCCCAGCGCTCGTTGAGCGCAGCACCCAGGCGGTCGATGGCGTCGTAATCGGTGAGGTCGAGGGGCACCAGCGTCGCGCGGCCGCCGCCCGAGCGGATCGCGTCGTCGAGTTCCTCCAGGCCGCCCTGCGTGCGGGCCACCGCGACGACGTGGGCGCCGGCCCCCGCCAGGGCGAGCGCCGCGGCGCGGCCGATGCCGCGGGAGGCGCCGGTGACGACGGCGACGCGGCCGTCGAGGATCGTGTCGGCCATCATCTTCTCAACCACGGGCTTCAGTCCGCCTCGGCCAGCATCGCGAAGCGCTTGGGCCCGGCAATCGCCAGATCCGTCAGGCCGGTCGGGTAGTCGCCGGTGAAGCAATGGTCGGTGTATTGCGGGCAGGCGGCGTTGCGCTCGGTCTCGCCCATCGCCCGGTACAGGCCGGGAATCGAGAGGAAGGCGAGCGAATCGGCGCCGATATATTTCCGCATGGCCTCCAGGTCGTGGGTGGCGGCCAAGAGCTTCTCGCGCTCGGGCGTGTCTATGCCGTAGAAGTCGGGATAGGTGATCGGCGGCGAGGCGATGCGGAAATGCACCTCGCGGGCGCCGGCATCGCGCATCATCCGCACGATCTTCACCGAGGTGGTGCCGCGCACGAGGCTGTCGTCCACGAGCACGATGCGCTTGCCCTCGACCGCGGCGCGGTTGGCCGAGTGCTTCATGCGCACGCCGAGTTCGCGCACGGTCTGGGTCGGCTGGATGAAGGTGCGCCCGACGTAATGGTTGCGGATGATGCCCATCTCGAAGGGCAGGCCCGCTTCCTGCGCGAAGCCCAAAGCCGCGGGCACGCCGGAATCGGGCACCGGGATCACCACGTCGGCCTCCGGCGCCGCCTCGCGGGCGAGTTCCTGGCCGATGGCCTTGCGCACGCCGTAGACGCTCTTGCCGTTCACCACCGAATCGGGGCGGGCGAAGTAGATGTACTCGAAGATGCAGGGGCGCATCGGCCGCTGTTCGGCGAAGCGGATCGACTCCACGCCCTCCTCCGAGATCACCACCACCTCGCCGTTCTCCACGTCGCGGATGAAGCGGGCGCCGATGATGTCCAGCGCGCAGGATTCCGAGGCCAGGATGTAGCGCCCGTCGAGTTCGCCGAGCACCAGGGGGCGGATGCCGAGGGGATCGCGGGCGCCGATCAGCTTCTTGTTGGTCAGCGCGACGATGGCGTAGGCGCCCTGGATCTGCTGCAGCGCGTCGATGAAGCGCTCGACGATGCGCGGTTTGCGCGAGCGGGCGGCCAGATGCAGGATCACCTCGGTGTCCGAGGTCGACTGCGTGATGGCGCCGTCCTTGACGAGGTCGCGGCGGATCGAGAGCGCGTTGGTCAGGTTGCCGTTATGCGCGACCGCGAGGCCCCCGCTGGCGAGTTCGGCAAACAGCGGCTGGACGTTGCGCAGGATGGTGCCGCCGGTGGTCGAGTAGCGCACGTGGCCGATGGCCGAGCGCCCGGCCAGCCGCTCGATCGTGCCGCGGTCGGAGAAGTTGTCGCCGACGAGGCCCTGACGGCGCTCGGAGTGGAACACCCCCTCGTCGTAGGAGACGATGCCCGCCGCCTCCTGGCCGCGATGCTGCAGGGCGTGCAGCCCGAGCGCCGTGATGGCCGAGGCGTCGTCGTGCCCGTAGATGCCGAAGACGCCGCATTCCTCGCGAAGCGTGTCCCCGTCGATGTCCCAGTCCTGGGCATCGGCGCTCGCGCAGACAGCTGACATGTCGATCTCGAATCCTGGAGGCGCGAAACCGCGGGCCTCACGTCCGGCACGGCGGGAGACGGCCGGGCGCTGCCGCCCGCAGCCTCTGCCGCGAGGGGTTACGCCGGGACCGTCGTGAAACCGTTACCTAGGTGCGGATCGCGTCGCAACCAAGACCGATTCCAGCATATCAGCGTTTCGGTGCAGGCCCGGCATCGCTGCGGCGCTGGGCGGGGAGTTCGGTCTCCGGCGGCGGCTCCTCGGCCGGCGTGTCGCCCTTGGGCTTGCGGAACTGCTTGAGGAAGCCTTCCGGGTTGTCGGGCAGCTGCGCCACCAGCGCCTCGCCCGAACTCTCCAGGATCGGCCGGCTCTTGGCCTGCGCGGCCCAGTCCGGCACCTTGCCCTGGACGAGCCAGGCCAGGAACACCCAGCCGATCACGCAGATCAGGAAGCCGCGGCCCGCCCCGAACAGGAAGCCGAGCGAGCGGTCGACGGCGCCGATGCGCGAGTCGAGCACGAGGTCGGACACCTTCACCGTGATCAGCGAGACCACGATCAGGGTGCCGAGAAAGATCGCGGCGATGGAGGCGACGAGCGCCACCGTGTCGCTGGAGACGTGCTGCTTCACGGTGGGCAGGAGCAGCGGGTGGAGCGACCACGCCACCGCGGCGGCGGCCACCCAGGCGATGATCGCGAGCACCTCGCGGGTCACGCCGCGCACGGCGGCGAGCAGCGCCGAGATGAGCACGATGCCCAGCACCGCGAGATCGAGGACGGAGAACGGCATCGCAGGTTACGCTAATCGGGGGCGGGACAGGGCGGCGTCGCCCGGACGGCGACGGCTCCCCTCGGGCCGCGCGTCCGCTGTGGTCGTTAACGATATACCCCGACGAACCTCGGCCGTCACCTTCGGGCCTCGAATCCTGGACCAGCCATGCTCCTTGCCATCGGAATCCCGGCGTGCCGGCGCGGCGCACTCCCCTGGAATACCGCGCCTGTGGCGCTAGCCCTGCTGATCCTGTCCGCTCCGCTCCGCGCGGAGCCGGCGAGGCCGGTCTCGCGCGAGGGCGGCCTCGAAGTCCTCGACGCACTTATCCCCGGCCGGATCAGGGACGGCGTCCCGGTCCTGATGCCCGGAGCCATCACGATGGCGCAAGGCTTGTCGCCCCTCGACACCTCGCTCGCCGGCCGCAAGAACCCCAATGCCATCATGCTCGGGGTCGGAAACCGGATCTCGTTCTGTCCCGCCCTGTCGTGCATCCACGGGCCGTCGGACGGCCGGATCGACCCGGCCTTTTTCGACCACCAGCGCACCTCCCTGCTGATCTCGGCCAGCACGCAGATCGACAATGCGGCGGAGGAGCAGACGCTCGCCGTCACGACGACCATCGGTACCGGCCGGCAGAAGGCGTGGGCGGCCCGGACCAGCTTCGCGCTCGGCGACAACGTGTCGAGCGGCAACGCCACCTATCGGGTCGTGCAGGCCGGAACCTCGGGCGCGAACAATCCGCTGCCGGGCTCGCGGCCCGCCTCGGTTCCGTTCACGGTCTCCGACGGGTCGGTCAAATGGCTCTGGATCAACGATGCCAGCATCGCCGCGAAGGTCGGCAGCTACTTCGAGACGGAGGTCGTCGAGGGGGCCGGCGCGGCCTGGAACGCGGCGTTCAACTATCACCTGCGGATGCCGCCGGTCGCGCCGGGATTCTTCCCCAACGTGGAGCTCGATTACGGCAACGATTCGGGCCGGGACTGCCCGCTCGGCATCGATTGCACCAACCTGCGGCTGGCCGCGAGCGGCAAGGCGATCACCACCAACCTCGCGATCGTCGGAAACGAGACGGCGGCGCACGGGTACTCGACCATCTGGGGTATGCGCCTGAACGGCGATGGGCTCGCCTCGCAATCCGCCATCGAGATCGACGCGGCCTCGCCCGTCGGCATTGGCTTCGGCCTGTCCGGGCTGGGCGGGCAGTCGCATGCGATCGCCACCATCAGCGACGCCTCGTCCGGCCCTGTCTCCTACCTCGTCACGGGCGCCCATACGACGGCGAGCATCCTCGACGATTCCTCCGCCCCGGTCTCGCTCAGCATCGGCGGCGCCAAGTCGGTCGCCGGTATCCGGGAGGGGTCGAAGAGCCCGGCCGGCATCGTCCTGCAGGGGGCCTACGGCGTCGCCCAGATCCAGGGCAACGGCTGGTCGGTCGATCCGGCCGGGCGCATCATCACCCGGGCGGGCGTGGTGGAAAGCGCTTCCTCGCCCCCGGCGAGCAGCGCGGCGCCCTGCCGCGTCGGCGAGCGCGCCTGGGACGCGGACTGGGAGTATCGCTGCGTCGCCCCCAACCGGTGGAAGCGGTCGGCGCTGCAGGATTTCTGAGGCGAGTCCCGCCGCGCCCCGGCTACATCTCCTCCTCGTAACTCACGGCCTTCTGCCTCCCAACCCGCCGCGGCGCGCCCGAGGCGATGCCGGCCACGAGATCGGCGATGTGGCGCAGGGCCTCGGTCGGCAGCGCCCGGTCCCCGGCCTCGCCGCGCCCCTGCGGGGTGATCGCCTTGCCGAAGCCGAGCTTCAGCGCCTCCTTCAGCCGGGCGGGCGCCTGCGAGACCGGCCGCACCGCCCCCGACAGGCCGAGTTCGCCGAAATAGACCGAGTCGGAGGGCAGCGCCGCCCCGGAGAGCGAGGAGACGAGCGCGGCAGCGACCGCCAGATCCGCGGCGGGCTCGGAGATGCGCAGGCCCCCCGCGACGTTGAGGTAGACGTCGTGCCCCCCGAGCCGGATGCCGCCATGGGCCTCCAGCACGGCGAGCACCATCGAGAGGCGGTTCGGGTCCCAGCCCACCACCGCCCGGCGCGGCATGCCGAGCGAGGAGGGGGCGACCAGCGCCTGGATCTCGACCAGCAGCGGCCGGGTGCCCTCCATCCCGGCAAAGACCGCGGTGCCCGGGGCGGCGTGGTCGCGGCCCGCCAGGAACAGGGCGGAGGGGTTGGGGACTTCCGCGAGCCCGGCATCGGTCATCTCGAACACGCCGATCTCGTCGGTCGGTCCGAAGCGGTTCTTCACGGCGCGCAGGATCCGGAAATGGTGGCCCTGGTCGCCCTCGAACGAGGCGACCGCATCGACCATGTGCTCGACCACGCGGGGGCCGGCGATCTGCCCGTCCTTGGTGACGTGGCCGACGAGGATGACGGCCGTGCCGGTGGTCTTGGCGAAGCGGATCAGGGCCTGGGCGGAGCTGCGCACCTGCGTGACGGTGCCCGGCGCCGATTCCACGGTCTCCGTCCACATGGTCTGGATCGAGTCGATGATGACGAGCGCGGGCGGGTGACCCTGCGAGAGCGTCTCGACGATGTCCTCGACATTGGTCTGCGCGGCGAGTTCGACCGGGTGCTGGGTCAGCCCGAGCCGCTCGGCGCGCAGGCGCACCTGTCCCACCGCCTCCTCGCCGGAGATGTAGGCGACGCGCTCGCCGCTCCGCGCCATGGCGGCCGACGCCTGCATCAGCAGGGTCGACTTGCCGATGCCGGGATCGCCGCCGAGCAGGATCACCGAGCCGCGCACGAAGCCGCCGCCGGTCACCCGGTCGAGCTCGTTGATGCCGCTAGCGCTGCGCGGCGCCTCCTTGGCCTCGCCGGTCAGGCCTTCGAGGGGGAAGACGCGGCCCCGCGCCCGCGAGGGCCGGGTCGCGGCCGGGCCGGATTGGGGGCCGGCGCTCGGCACCTCCTCCTGGATCGTGTTCCAGCCGTTGCAGGCCTCGCAGCGCCCGCGCCAGCGGTTGTAGACCGCCCCGCAGGACTGGCAGACGAAGGTCTGTTGGATCTTGGCCATGGGACTTTGAATCTACTGCTATTTTCCCAGACAGCTAAGCTAGATAGGTGCGTTGCCTTTAGAGCTGTACGAGGCCTCAAGGAACTGCCTCTCTGAGCGCCTAGGGCGATCCTACAAACCTATCACGATTTTGAACAAAAAGTGAACACCGCGGCTTTCTCGACCGCATGGACTCCAGCTCGGCGGTCTGATCTAAGAGTATAGCAAATTTTTGTGGAAGCTGGTAAATGTCAATTTTTGCCAAATGCGAACGCGTATTTATAATATAATTTTTGGAATTGACGTCATGAACTATCTTCAAAATGCCGCGGAACTGGCATGGAACTACAAGGTTTCCCTCGTTCCCGTTTTATTTACGTACCTTATCTTTGATCTTCAGGCAATTTATAGGCGCATTACCAAGATACACTATGTTCCTATATACTTCATCGTCTTTCCTAGTGGGCACTCAGATAAGTTATATGCTGAATATTTTGGAGAAGACGATTATTTTGGTGTAGGAATAAGTTTGTCAGAGCAAGAGAGGATTGAATTAAGGCGAAAGATTATCGCATCTGCAATTATATCGATGGTATTTTCTGCGGTTTTTGCTCCATATGTGTGCGGCATCATTTCTGCATTTTACTTGTCTGCCCAGCAATTTAGGGAGTTTGTTATATTTCTGATGCTGGTGAAAACGTATAATATTTTCAGGGCTCTATACAGAATACGCCTCGAAAGTGAAGTTGTCGGGAGTGGAAAGTCATTTTTATACGTTTTGCTGGTATACGCCGCATATTTATTATCAATCTGTTATGCACTCAATACAGCGTTTGGATGGGCAGCCACGAATCTTGAGAAGTCAGGTGCTTTGGGACTTGCATCCGCGGCAGGAAGCTTTTTATACGAAGACGTATTCATCAATATTTTTATTGTTGCGGCGATTACTTGGGTAATACAAAGAAGAATCACAAGGCCGGAAAATATATCTTATTCGCGGCGCGCGGAGAGCGAAACTTGACGCTATCAAAGCGATTTCTAAATAAAATGCTAGAGGATGATTCTGTCAACGAAATAGCTATAGCCCTTTTGATGACAGAATGTCGCTTCCGCACTCTGCCAATCCGGATAGCCGAAATTTTTGCTACTATTTTTATATTGTACTACAAAAAACAAGAACCGAAATTCACCATTGGAAAGTGCCAAGTCGAATTCAGATATTGGAGGATAATGTTCGGAAGTAATAACATCAAACTAATTTTTGCGACTTTTGACGATACTTGTAACTACAATGTTTGTTGTGAATTTTTGAGAGAAATTAAATGCGATTATAGTAACGTACTTGTAAGTTACAATGGGCGGCCAAGTGCATTGTATGCTAAAACATATCAAAGAAATTTAGCCGCAGTCAGAAGGGTACAGTCGAACATAGGCTAATTTGATTTCGCAGGTTGAGTGCGTTTCAAATCATAACAAATCGAATTTACTCGTATTTCCGGATGTATCGGGAACCCAGCCCCGTCAGGATCTCGTAGCCGATGGTGCCGGCGGCTTGCCCCACCGTGTCGATGTCGAGGGCATCGCCGATCAGCGTGGCGGTGCCGCCGCGCCGGGCCTGGATTGCGTCGGTGACATCGAGGATGATGAGGTCCATCGAGATCAGGCCGACGATCGGGCAGGGCACGCCGCCGACCAGCGCGTGGCCGCTGTTGCTGGCGGCGCGGGGATAGCCGTCGGCGTAGCCGAGCGAGAGCGTGGCGAGCCGGCGCGGGGCCGGGGCCTGCCAGCGGGCGTTGTAGCCGCAGGTCGCGCCGGCCTCGACGTCACGGACCTGCAGGATCGTCGCCTCCAGCCGAACCACCGGCCGCATCGGATTGGGTTGGCCCGGCTCCGGGTTGCCTCCGAAGAGCGCATAGCCCGGCCGCAACAGGTCGTGGCGGGCATCGTTCGCGAGGCAGGTGCCCGAGGAATTGGCGAGCGAGGCGCGCATCTGCGGAAAGGCCGCCCTCACACGAGCGAAATCGGCAGCTTGGCGCGCGTTGAGCGGGTCGTCGGATCGTTCCGCGCTGACGAGATGGCTCATCACGAGGTCGATGCCGGCGCGCGCGATCACCGGATCGCCCGCCCGCGCCAGGGCCTCTGCGACGGAAAGGCCGAGCCGGTTCATGCCGGTATCGACGTGGAGCGCGGCCGGCCACGCGCCCTGCGTGGCGGCGGCCCATTCGAGGAGTTCGTCACGGTCGCCGAGGACGGGGCGCAGGCGGTGGGCGCGAAACGCCTCCGCGCTGCCCGGCGGCAGACCGTTGAGCACGTAGAGCGCGGCCTCCGGCAGGATTTTCCGCGCGGCGATGCCCTCGGAGAGGTGTGCCACGAAGAACGTCCGGCAGCCCGCCCGCCACAGGGCCGGCGCGACCGCCGAGAGGCCGCAGCCATAGGCGTCCGCCTTCACCACGGCACCGCACTCGGCCTGCGGGGAGTGGGCTCCGAGGGTCCGCCAGTTGGCGACGAGGGCCGCGAGATCGACCGTCAGGCGGCCGCCGTGGCCCGGGGCGCTCGGATCGGTACGGCTCGGCGCGGGACTGTCTTCTAAGATGGTCAGAACGTCCCGCCCTCCGGCGGCCAGGGCACCGGCCGGTTCATGATCGCCTCGAAAGTGTAGGGGCATTCGGCGGGGAAGACATCCTCGTCGAGCCCGGTCTCGCCGGCGGCGTCGATGCGGGCCCGGCGGTAGGCTTTGGCAAGGGCGCCGGGAAGCCTGCGCTTGAGGCTCGGATGACGTTCCAGCACCTCCTCAGCGTCGAGGCGACCGTTGCGGATCGAGAGATGCCAGCTCCGCGTCCGCTTCTCCGGCTGATGATCCCACTTCAGGAGATGCATCAGCGTGATCCGCAGTGCACTCTCCATCCGGTTGTAGATCTCGCCGCCCAAGTCCTCGATCTCCTCGGCCAGATTGAGCGCGTCGAGGGCGGCGAACTGCCCGCGGCGGAGCGCCTGGGCCTGCTCGTAGGCCCAGGCGTAGAGATCCCGATCGAGGTGATCGGGCCCCGTCCGGGCATGGGCGGCCTCTGCGAGGAGGTGCGCGAGCGGCTCGGCCCGGGCCGATGGGGGGGGCTTATCGGCAAGCGCGGCAAGGTAGAGGTCGGCGGGTCCGCCGTCCGGCGCCACGTCGCTGACCCGCGGCAGAACGGTCTCGAGAAGGAGCGGTCGGCCTTCTTCGGCGAGGCGTCCCGCCACCTCGAAAACGCCCCGGTGCAGATTCTCGGTCCAATCGTCGTCGCGCAGGATCGCGGCGACCCGGCCGTAGATGGCGGGCTCGGCCAGGATGAGGCCGACGAGCTGCCGCTCGGCCTCGAAGACCTCGTTCAGCGTCGGCGGCGCGGGCGGCCGCGCCTTCGGTGCGAGAGCCACGTCGTCTCTCCGATCGGTCAGCACTGACCGATCCTATCACATCTGCTCGGGCATCCGATCGCTCTGCGCCAGGTTCGAGAACCGGGTGATGTTGGCGTCGAACTGCAGCTCCACCGTGCCGGTCGGGCCGTGGCGCTGCTTGCCGAGGATGACCTCGGCCTTGCCGTGGACGCGCTGCATCTCGGCCTCCCAGGCGAAGAACTCCTCCGTGCCCTCGCGCGGCTTCTTGTTGCCGACGTAGTACTCCTCGCGGAACACGAACATCACCACGTCGGCGTCCTGCTCGATCGAGCCGGATTCGCGCAGGTCCGAGAGCTGGGGCCGCTTGTCGTCGCGGTTCTCGACCTGACGCGAGAGCTGCGACAGGCCGATGATCGGCACCGCCAGCTCCTTGGCCAAAGCCTTCATGCCGGTGGTGATCTCGGTCATCTCCTGCACGCGGTTGTCGCTCTTCTTGCCGGAGCCTGAGAGGAGCTGGAGATAATCGATGATGAGGAGGTCGAGGCCCTTCTGGCGCTTGAGGCGCCGGGCGCGGGCGGCGAGCTGGGCGATCGAGATGCCGCCGGTCTGGTCGATGTAGAACGGGATCGTCTGCATGTCCCGGGCGGCGTCGGTGATCTTATAAAAGTCTTCCGGGCGGATGTCGCCGCGGCGGATCTTGTAGGAGGGCACGCCCGACTGCTCGGCGATGATACGGGTCGCCAATTGCTCGGCCGACATTTCGAGGGAGAAGAAGCCGACGATGCCGCCGTTGACGGTCTGCATGGTGCCGTCGGGCTGCTTCTCGCCGCGATAGGCCTTGGCGATGTTGAAGGCGATGTTGGTCACGAGCGAGGTCTTGCCCATGGCCGGGCGCCCCGCGAGGATGATGAGGTCGGAGGGCTGCAGGCCGCCCATCTTGGCGTCGAGGTCGGTCAGCCCCGTGGAGATGCCCGAGAGCTTGCCGTCGCGCTGGTAGGCTTTCGCCGCCATGTCGATGGCCGCGGTCAGCGCGTCGGAGAACTTCTGGAAGCCGCCGTCGTACTTGCCGGATTCGGCCAGTTCGTAGAGCCGGCGCTCGGTCGCCTCGATCTGGTCGCGCGGCCGGGACTCGACCGGCGCCTCGTAGGCGCCGTTGACCATGTCCTCGCCGATGGTGATGAGGCGGCGGCGGATGGCCAGATCGTAGATGGTGCGGCCGTACTCGCCCGCGTTGATGACGGTGGTGGCCTCGGCCGCGAGCCGGGCGAGGTACTGCATCGGCGTGACGCCGCCCAGATCGATGTCGCCGAGATAGGTCTTCAGCGTGATCGGCGTGGCGAGCTTGCCCGCCTTGATCAGCGAGACCGACACCTCGAAGATCTGGCGGTGCACCGCCTCCATGAAGTGCTCGGGCAGCAGGAAGTCCGAGACGCGGTAATAGGCGTCGTTGTTGACCATGATCGCGCCGAGCAGGGCCTGCTCCGCGTCGATGTTGTGCGGCGGCACCCGGTACTCGGGCTGCACCGTCTCGAGATTGGCCGTGAGGGCGTTGGGCAGGGCCATGGCGCTTGTCCGTCGCTCCGTTCCGGGCGGCCCCGCTCGGCTGCCCCGTTTCATGCCCGCCGGACCTTGCCTCGGGATAGTGAAGCCTTCCTTAGCCGACCCGGCTCGGAACGGCTGCGACGCCGACGCCACGGGCCCCGAAACGCGAGACGCCCGCGTTTCCCTTGCGGGAATCGCGGGCGTCATGCTGGAACGGATTGGGAACAAGTCAACGCCGAAGCCCGGCGCATCCCCGTTCTCCACCGCAGAAGTCAGGGGTTTCGAAAGGACGGGTCCTTTCGCGGGTCCAGGGCGGAGCCCTGGTGAAGGGAGCTTGGGGCGCTGCCCCGAGACCCCGCCAAAGGGATGATCCCTTTGGGAACCCGGACTCAGCCGCGATCGTCGGCGCCCTCGCCGGCATCGGCGAGCGCCTGGCCGACTTCGAGGCCGAGGTCGTCGAGGTTGAACTGCTCGCGCTCGGTCACCGACTCGCCGCGGGCCTGACGCTCGGCCTCTTCCGGCGAACGGGCGATGTTGACGGTCACCTTCACCTCGACCTCGGGGTGCAGGGTCACCGGCACGGTGTGCAGGCCGAGCGTCTTGATCGGCTGGTTGAGCACGAACTGGCCGCGCTCGACCGAGAAGCCCTCCTTGGTGACGACTTCGGCCAGATCGCGGGTCGAGACCGAGCCGTAGAGCACGCCGGTCTCGCCGGACTGGCGGATCAGCACGAAGCTCTGGCCGTCGAGCTTCTCGGCCACCGTCTGGGCCTCGTTGCGGCGCTCGAGGTTGCGCGCCTCGAGCTGGGCGCGCTGGGCCTCGAAGTGCTTCTTGTTGTTCTCGGTGGCGCGCAGGGCCTTGCCGCGGGCGAGCAGGAAGTTGCGGGCGTAGCCGGGACGCACGTTCACGGTTTCGCCCATCTGGCCGAGCTTGGCGACGCGTTCGAGCAGGATGACTTCCATCTGACTTCTCCTTGAGTGGCTTGGAAGCGGGGATTCGATCAGGCGCTGCCGCTGGCTCGCGGGCGGCGCCGGTCGAGGACGGTGTCGGCGATGCCGAACAGGATCAGGGCGAGCATGGCCACGCCCTGCGTGAGGAAGAGCAGCACGTAGAGGCCGGCGAGCAGGGCGAAGCGCCCGGGCCGGCCGCGGCTGCGGTCGTGGAAGGCGGCGAGCCCCTGGAGGGCGAAGGCCGCGCTGAAGGCGCCCATCAGGGCGATGCCGAGCACGCCGGCATAGCCCGACAGCAGCGAGAGCGCGAAGGCGCCGGCCAGCACCAGCAGGGCGGCGCGCGGCATCATGGTCGAGGGAAGGTCCGGCCAGGGCCGGAGCAGGCGCCCCGAGATCTGCACGATGCGGGCGGCGGCCCAGAGGTAGAAGGTGAACAGGATCGTCAGGCCCTGGGCGGCGAGCGCCGGGGCGACGGTGGCGAGCGCGTCGGCGACCTCGCTCGCGAGATCGTCGGACTTTTCCGCGCCGCCCGCCTGCGGAGCGGTCTCGGCCGGCTTGTCGGTCGTGTTGGCGGTGCCCTCGCCCGCGGTGCCGCTCTGAGGCGGCGCCGGAATCCGGCCGCGCTGCACCTGGACCTGCACCACCCGGCGGCTCATCGCCGAGAGCTGCGAGCGGAAGGTGTCGTAGTCGGGCGAGGCGATCACGGCGATGGCGACGAAGGCCAGGGCCGCGGTGCCGGCGACCCAGGCCAGCAGGCGCCCCGTGGGATACCACTCGATCCCCCCGTCCGGGCCCGTCCGGCCGAGCACGGCGAGATAGGCGAGCCACCAGGCGGGCAGGGCGAGATAGGCCGCAAAGGCCAGGCCGAGATAGGGCGAGACGAAGAGGGCGAGCGCGAGCGCGCCCGAGACCACGGCGGCCAACGCTCCGCGGTGGCTCCAGCCCAGGCCGACGATCAGGATCGGCAGCGGGGCGAGCAGGTAGAGCAGGATGGCGAGCGTGGTGGCCTTGAGCAGCACGCCGAACAGGAGCGCCGCGACGAGGCCGGCGCCGGCGCCGACAGGAATGTCCTTGGTCATGAAGTCCGCTGTCCCGCTGCCGAGGAAGGGCAGGGTTAGAGGCCGAGTGCGACGCCCCAACGATCGGGCGGCCCCTTCAGGGGAGGCCGCCCTCGCGGTGATGACCGGCCCCGCGAGGGGGCCGGCTGAGAGCCCTACTTGATGACGTAGGGCAGCAGGCCGAGGAAGCGGGAGCGCTTGATCGCCTGGGCGAGCTCGCGCTGCTTCTTGGCCGAGACCGCCGTGATGCGGGACGGCACGATCTTGCCGCGCTCGGAGACGTAGCGCGAGAGCAGCTTCACGTCCTTGTAGTCGATCTTCGGGGCGTTCGCGCCCGAGAAGGGGCAGCTCTTGCGACGACGGAAGAACGGACGACGGCCACCGCCGCCACCACCAGCACCGAATGCCATGATCAGTTCTCCCCGCCGAAGGTGCGCTCAGGACGGTCGCCGCGATCCCCGCGGTCGCCACGGTCACGGTCGCCGCCGAAGCCGCCGCCACCGAAATCGTCGTCGCGGCGACGCGGACGGTCACCGCGGTCGCGGTCCTTGCGGTCGTCCCGGTCGCGCTTCTGCATCATCGCGGAAGGCTCGGCCTCCAGCTGCTCGACGCGGACGGTCATGAAGCGCAGCACGTCCTCGGAGATCTGCATCTGGCGCTCCATCTCGGCCAGGGCGGCCGGGGGGGCGGAGATGTTGAGGAGCGTGAAATGCGCCTTGCGATTCTTCTTGATGCGGTAGGCGAGGGACTTGACGCCCCAGGACTCGATCTTCTCGATCGTGCCGCCGCCCGCCTCGATGACGCCCTTGTAGGTCTCGACCATGGTCTCGACCTGCTGCGACGTCACGTCCTGGCGCGCCAGGAAGACGTGCTCGTAGAGAGGCATTTTTGGGCCTTTCCTTGCCAAAGGAGGCCCGGCCCGCGCGGATGGCGGGCTGATCGGGCCGGTTCTCTCGCATTCTCTCGGCGCCAAGCCCTTCGAGCCGTTGTGATGGCCCGAGCGGTTGATCGAAGGCGGAGACACGGGACGACGGGTTTTTTTGGAGGAACCCTGTGCCGCGCGGGGCGGCACCGTCCGTTCAGCCCCCGGCCGGAGCGAACGCGAAGGCCGGGCCCTTAAAGGCATTTTCTCGTTATGGCAAGGGCGGGATAGGGGGCGAGGACAGGGCCGGATCGACCGCGATGTCGAAATGCAGCACCTCTTCCCGGGTGCCGAGCCGCTCGTAGAGGGCGAGCGCCGGTCCGTCGCCGGGGTCGCCCTGGACGAAGATCACCCAGGCGCCCCGGCGGGCGGCGTGGTCGCGCAGATGTGCGATCAGCGCCGTGGCGATGCCGCGGCGGCGGTGCTCGGCCGCGACGGCGAGGTCGTAGAGGTAGATCTCCCGGCGGGCGCGCTCGAACTTGTCGAACTCGTAGGCGACGAGGCCGCCCAGGACGGCACCATCGCCCGCTTTCGCGCGCTCCTGCGCGACGAGCACGGCGACGTGCGGTTTCGCGAGTCCCTCGGCGAGCTAGGTGTCGTCGGGCGGGGCGCCGCCATAGGTGTCGGGCTCGGCAAAGGCGCGCCCGAACAGGGCGTTGAGCGCGCGCATCGCCCGCACGTCGCCGGGGCCGAGGCGCCGGATCGTGACGGCCGGCTCGGTCATGGTCTCCGTCTCCCGATGGAAGCGCCGGATGGGGCCGCCTATTTCAGCGAGCCGGCGATGGCCTGCTGGATTCCCAGGATGTCGGCGCCGCGCTTGAGCGTGCGCTGGATCGGATCGGGGCGGCCCGAGACCCAGATCTTCAGCTCCGAATCCATGTCGAAGCTGCCTGCGGTCTCCACCGCGAAGGAGGTGATCGCCCGGTAGGGCACGGTCAGGTACTCGACCTTGCGGCCGGTCATGCCCTGGCGGTCGACCAGGATCAGCCGCCGGTCGGTGAAGATCATCAGGTCGCGAATCACCTTGAAGGCGACGCGCACGCTCTCGCCCGGGGCCAGGACGCCGGCGATCTGCCGGTCCACCTCGTCCGCGGAGAGGTCGCTGCCATGTCCGAGCAGTCCGTCGAGAAGTCCCATGATGTCCCTGCCTCCAGCCCGAGCCGAGGGATGTGGGCATGCCTCGGCCCGACGGCGAGGGGGCGGGCCGAAGCCCCGCGCGCCTCAGCGAGGGCGGCGACGGCCGGCCTTCCGTGTCTTCGCCTTGCCGCGACCGCGCTCCATGCAGCTCGCCCAGATGCGGCGGCCGATTTCGCGCAGGCCGAGATTGAGCGGATCGGGCGCGGAGAAGACCTGCGCCCGGGCCTCGCTGCGGCAGAACGCGTCCTGCGGGTTGAGGATCGGCGGCTCGGCCCGGGCGTCGCCGGGATGGGCCGCGAGGCACAGGCCGAGAAGACCGATCCCGGCCATCGATCGGATGATGTGCAAGGCCCGCCTCCCTCGTCGACGCCTCGCCTCGACGAGGGAGGCCGCGGCGCGTCTGCCGGAAATTGGCGGCAAAGCCGGGGAGTGCCAAGCAGGCCCGAGGTCTTTTCCAGCCCCGAGCCGGTGTCAGGCCGGACAAGTTGAAATCAAAGAAAACGCGCCGGGCTCGAAGCGTCCGGCGCGCGATCTCGTCGGGAGATGATCGGGGCGAAACGATCGTTGGCGGAGCATCTCCACTCGCTCGGCGCCCGATACGGCGCCGAGCGGAGAGGCCTCAGCGGCGGATCTTCACCTTGGCCTTGCGGGCGGCGTAGCGCGCGTCGCGCTGGGCCTTCTTCTCCGCGGCCTCGGCCGCCTTGCGCTCGGCGAGCGCGGACGCCTCGGCGGCCTCGCGGGCGATCTGGGCGGCGAGTTCCGCCTCCTCGCGCACGCGCTTCTCTTCGGCCGCCTTGCGCGCGGCCTCGACGCGGGCACGCTCGCGCTCGCGCGCGCGGTCCTCGCGGGCGCGGGCGACCTCGGCACGGGCCTGGGCCTTGGCGATCATCTCCGGATCGTCGGCCGGCGGACGGGCCTTGAACTTTTCGAGCAGTGCCGCCTTGGCGGATTGGGAGTTCTGACGGCGGTCTTCGAAATTACGAAAGTCGAATGCGCTCATATGACCTTTCTCAGCGGTGACAGAGCCAGCCGTCGGAGCGATCAAAGTCCGAGCGGCCTGGAATCGGCGCGAACCCTTTTAAACCGGCGCAGTCGATGCACGAGTGCGTCGCAACACGCAACAGAGACCGTGCTCATCCGAGCCGGTTCCTGTCGGATTTTTCGGCCTGTTGCGACAAAGCACGCGGTGACGGGCCACTCCCGAGTTCAAGTGGGCGGTGGAGCCGTCCCGGACGGCAATGCGGGGACGTCCGGGACGAGTTAGGCGCTGCGACGCATCGGCCCGAAAGGTGGATGCCAGCTGACGGGCCGAGTCCGCAAGATCCGTGGGACGCTCGCCCCGGAGGCGAAGTCCGGGGCGGGCGACTAGCCTGCCTGAAGATTGATGGCCGCCGGCTTGCCGCTGCGGCGATCGTTCTCGATGTCGAACGTAACCTTCTGGCCCTCGGCGAGGCCGCGCAGGCCCGCCTGCTGCACGGCGGAGATGTGCACGAACACGTCCTTGCCGCCGGAATCGGGCTGGATGAAGCCGTAGCCCTTGATCTCGTCGAACCACTTCACGGTACCAGTGTTCATCCGGATTCCTCCTTCGCCGCGCCGCGGCACCCCGTACGGAACGCGTGCCGGCATCGGCCGAAAAAGCCGTCCCGTTCGTCGAAGCGAGCGAGGGAATGAGCCGGTGCCGCGTCCCTTCCAGGGACATCGAAGGCCTTGTCAGGGTCGGCCACCGATCGACAACGCATAGTTAATTTCGTTGATCCAACCGTGCAAGCCGCGCGAAGGTTTCCTCGTCGTTCGCCGATGGTCCGACGCTTCGGGAAAAGCATCGAAGCCCGATGGAACCTTGGCCGTTCCGCGGCACGCCGCCGCCGATGCTTGAGGGCAGGAGCGAAATTCTCTCGGCGTCTCGGGTGCATTAAACTTTTGTTGTTATCGCGGCGTGCCGGAGATCGAGGGCGGGTCACGACTCCGTGAGTCACGTCCATAAAAAAAGGGGCCGGTTTCCCGGCCCCCTGCTCCGTTTTCAGCTGATTGCGCTTCGCCCGTTCCCACCCCGGCTCTCCGTGCCGGCGGCTCGGTCGCGTCGTCAGTAATCGTAACCGCGCCGGCCGGAGCCGCGCCCGTCATAGCGGTCGCGATCACGGAAACGCTGCTCGCGGTAATAATCGTCCCGGTCGCGCATGCGGCTGTCGCGGCGGTAATCGCGATCACGCTCGCGCTGGGCCCGGGAGCGCAGGTCGATGCCCGGCCCGTCCGGCCCGATGGTGATGGACTGCGCGAAGGCCGGGGCGGCGACCGCCATGGTCGCCGCGACGACGGTTCCGGCGAGCAGGGTCGTCATGGTCTTCATGAATTCTCGCTCCTTTCAGGTTCGGTGACCAATGCATCGCCGCCGGGCATGTTCCGATATTGAGCGAATCTGTACGGCGGCCGAGCAACCCCGGGGTCGGGGCCGGGCCTGATCTGAGCATCGTCTCCAGAGCCTCCTGCGCGAAACGAATCCGGCCCTTTCCGTAGCGCGATGATGTGCGGGCGCCGGTCCGCCGCGCGGTCTGGTATGGGGGGCGAGAGGCCTGCCGCGCCGTCGATCGAAGCGGCGGGTCGCCCTGCTCCGAAAGCCTGCCCGCGAAAGCCTGCCCATGCCCGTCCGCCCGCTGGTCCTCTATCCCGATCCGCGCCTGCACCGCGCGGCCGAACCGGTCACTACCGACGGCGCGGCGCTGCGGGCGCTCGCGGCGGACGTGCTCGACACCCTCGGGGCCGTCTCGGCGATGGGGCTGACCGCCCCCCATATCGGTCGGCCGGAGCGGCTGGTGGTGATCCGCCTCCAGCCGGACGAGGCGCCCGCCACCTATGTCGATCCCGTGATCGCCTGGGCCTCGCCGGAGCGGGCGGCCCATCCGGAGGGCAGCGTCTCGATGCCGGGGGTGATCGAGCCCGTGGAGCGGCCGGCGCGGGTGCGGGTGCGCTACCGAGACCTCGACGGGGCGACGCAGGAGGAGGAGGCCGAGGGCCTGCGCGCCGCCTGCCTGCAACACGAGATCGACCAGCTCGCGGGCATCTTCTGGATCGAGCGGCTGACCCGGCTGCGCCGCGAGCGCGCCCTTAAGCGCTTCGCCAAGCTGAGGGCGCAGCAGGCGCGGGCGGGCGCGTAGGGCCGGGATCCTCGGGGGCGGCCCGGTCCGGCCTTCGGTGCCGGGGGGCGGGCGTGGTATGGGAGCGGGCCTCGCCCGAGACCCGCCGATGCCTCGTCTGCCGCTCACCCTTCTCCGGACTTTCGCCGCCCTGGCCCTCTGCGCCTCCGCCGCCGCGGCGCAGGGGACGGCCGCGCGCCCGGGCGATCCGAAGGCCCCGGCCAAGACGGCGGGCGACAGATCCGCGGGCGACCGGGCGGCCGGCGGGCCGGTGATCGGCTGCACCTCGCTGGCCAACCTGCGCAGCCTCCTGCGCAGCACCGGCGAGGACCGCGCCGCCGCGCTCGCCATCGTCAGCGACCCCAAATCCGACCTCGGCTGCAGCCCCGTCGACCGCGCGGCGGTGACGGAGGTGGCCGACCACCTCGCCCTCAACGGCCGGGCCTACGATTGCCTCGCCCTCAAGGGCACGGCGGTGTGCCACTGGACGGTGGCGGGCGCCGTGACCCCCGCCGCCCGCCCGGCGGCCAAGCCGGCGCGGGGCAAGGAGGCGCCGGGCAAAGAAGCGCCAGGCAAGTAGACCGCGCCGCGCCTCAGAACCGCGCCGTCAGGAACAGGCGGACGTTGCGGCCCGGCAGCAGGATCTCGTCCTTCTTGAACGAGGCCGAGTTGCGGATGTCGTCGTCGAGCAGGTTGCGGCCCTGCAGGCCGAGCGTCACCTCGGCGGCGCCGTAGAGCGCCGGATCGAGCGCCTGGGTGTAGGCCAGTTCCGCGCGCAGGTCGTTCCAGCCCTTGGTCGGGGTCTCGAAGGTGGCGATCTCGGTGTGGTCGAAGGCGTGGAGCAGGTTGATCCGCGCGAACCAGCCGTTGGCCCTCACGAAGGCGCCGCCGCCGAGCCGGTGGGGCGGGATGCGCGGCACGTCGCTGCCGTCGTCGAACTGGGCGCGCACGAAATCGTACTGCGCCTCCAGGCCCGCCCAGCCGTCGCCCACGGGCAGGAGGTCGAGCTGCGCCGCGATCTCGGCGCCGTAATAGGTGGTGTTGGCCTGCGAGTAGACGACCTGACGCAACTCGTCGCCGCTGCCGCAGGAGCCGAAATCGTCGTCGCAGCGGTTGCCGGTGTCGCGCCGGAAGATGAAGCCGGTATAGCGCGTGAGATAGCCGGTGGCGTCGAGGCGCAGCGGCCCGACGCCCCGGCGCAGGGAGAGCTCCATCGTGCGGGCGCGCTCCAGCCGCAGGGTCGGGTCGCCGATCTCGAAGGTCGCGGAGGCGTGGTGCGGCCCCTGCGAGAACAGCTCGTAGCCCGTGGGCGCGCGCTCGACATAGGAGCCGTTCAGGCTCGCCACGAAGCCGTAGGGCAGATCCTGCAAGGCGCCGATGCTCGCGCTTTTGGGCGCGAAGCGGCGGGTCCGGGCGTAGCTGAAGGGCTCCCCATCCGTCGGCAGGTAGCTTGCCGGAAACTGCGTCGCGATGCTGTTGAGGCGATCGCCCTCGATCCGGCCCGCCGCCTGGAAGCGCAGGCCCCCGCCGACGGCCAGTTCCTCGAACAGGTAGGCGGCCAGCACCCGCGACTCGGTCGGCGGCAGGAAGGCTTCGAGCTGCGTGTTGAGCACGCGCCGGCTCGCCTGCACGCCGGCCGCGCCGGTGAGCGTGCCGAAGCCGGTCTCGACCGGCACGTGCTGCGCCTCGAAGCGGGCCTCGACCTCCCGGTTCTTGAAGATCGCCTGCACGCCCTCGGCCCCGCCGCCATGGTCGTGATCGTGATCGTGGTCGTCCCCGTGATCGTGGTGATCGTGCCCGATACCGATCTCCTCGTGGCGGTAGACCGAGGCCCCGGCCCAGAAGCGCAGCACCTCGAAGGGACCGTCCAGCGGCCGGTACTCGCCGCGGGCGAGCACCCGGTCCTGGTTCGGGGTGAGGCGGGTGCGCGACTCCTCCGCCTCGCCGCCGGGGATCTGATAGAGCGCGGTGAAGTGGCTGTAGGCGATGCCGAGGAAGCCGCGGTCGCCGACCGCCGAGATGCCGACCGAGCCCCCTTGGGTCTCGGTGGCCGAATTGCGCTGGATGCCGCCGGGGATCGCGTAGGAATCGGTCGCGGTCGCGAAGCCGTCGGCGTGGACGGCGATGCCGTTCGCGCCCGCATCGACGCTGGCCGCGCCGAGCCGGCCGTTGTCGACGGTGGTGTAGCCGGTCGTGACCTGCCCCGTGACCCCGCGGGCCGGGATGAAGGTCGGCACTTGGTTGTTCTCGGCCGAGACCACGCCGCCGATCGCGCCCGAGCCGTAGCGCAGGGTCGCGGGGCCGCGGATCACCTCGATCCGGCTGGCGTTGAGCGGGTTGACCGGCACCGCGTGGTCCTCGCCGAGATCCGAGACGCCGCCGTTGACGATGCCGTTCTCCTGGATGCGCACCCGGGCCTGGTCGAGGCCGCGGATGATCGGCCGCGAGGCCGCCCCCGGCGCGTAGGTCGAGGCCGAGATGCCGGGCTGGTCGAACAGCGCATCGCCGAGCGTGCGCGGCTGGTCGCGGGCGATCCGCTCCTGCGGCACCACGGTGACCGGCGAGAAGGTGTTGGTGGCCACCGGCAACACCTCGGCCGCCCGTGCGAACGGCGCGGTGGGGGAGGGGCCGGCCGCCGGGGCGGCGGCCCGCGCCTGGACCGGGCTGACGGAGGTGACGCTGATCTCTTCTAGCGTGGTGCTCTCCTGCGCCCGCACCGCCGGCGCGACGGTCAGCACCGCCCCCGTCACCAGCAGCATCCGTCCCGAACGTCCGCCCCGCATCCCACCGCCCCGACCCGCCGTGTCGCCATGACACGTTACAATGTTTCATCACCGAGATGTTACAATGTTGCAAGTCTGATGCGGGCGTCCGGACGCGACGGGAGCGGACTGTGACAGGTCTGCATCAGGGGCCGAGCCTGGTGCGCTCCCGCACGGTGCCGGTCCTCCCCCGCTGCCCGTACGCCGCCGCGGTCCTTGTGCCGGCCGGGGTGCCGCCTGACATGACGGGCTTCATGCTCGCCGACCTGCTCCTCCCGACCCTTCGCGTCGCCCTCCTCGTCCTCCTCGCCCTCGTCCTGCTCTTCCTCGTTCCGCTCGCGACCCACGCCCTGTGGTGGAACGCGAAGGGGAATCGTGCGGAGAACTGGTCGAGCGCGGATTGGTCGAGCGCCGGCCTCCTGCCGCCGGCCGGGGCCGTGCCGGAGGCGCTGGTGCGGGTCTACGCCGCCCGGGTCGGGCGCTGGCGGGGCATCTTCGCCCATCACAGCTGGGTGGTGATCAAGGCGGCGGGCGCCGCCCGCTACACCCGCTACGACGTGGTCGGCTGGGGTCCGCCCGTGCGCACCGACGCCTACGCGCCGGACGGGCGCTGGTTCGGCAACGAGCCGGAGATCGTGCTCAGGCTCGACGGCGCGGCCGCGGCCCGGGCGATCCCCGAGATCCGCGCGGCGGTGGCGGACTACCCCCATCGAAGCCTCGGCTCGTACCGGGCCTGGCCGGGACCGAACTCGAACACCTTCGCCGCCCACGTCGTCGCGCGCATCCCCGACAACGACGTGCCGCTGCCCCCCACCGCGCTGGGCAAGGACTGGACGCCGCCGGGCCGCTTCGCCGAGCTCACGCCGAGCGGCACGGGCCTGCGCCTGTCCTGGCGGGGCTATGTCGGGCTCACGATCGGCTGGGTGGACGGGCTGGAACTCAACCTGCTCGGCGCCGTGGCGGGGCTCGACTGGCGCCGCCCGGCCCTCAAGCTGCCGGGCTGGGGCCGCATCGCCCTGATCCCCGGCGGCGATGCGGGCAAGGAGACGCCGCCGGAGCGCCCGGCGACGCAGCCCGTCTCCGGCTGATCCTTCGTCCGGCCGGCCTCAGCGCTTCGAGGAGGTCTGGCCGGGAAGCGTGATCTCGCCCTGCCACTGGCCGGAAAAGTCGGTCTTCGAGCCGTAGGCGACCGAGTAGGTCCCCTTGCCCTTCACGCCCGCGAACGCGCCCGTGGCCGCGCTGTCCCGGTAGGTGCCCGTCGCCGTGACGCGCCCCTGCGCATCGGTGGCGACCATGCCCTTGTAGACGCTCGAGGTCGTGCCGGTCGGCGTCGTGAAGGTGATGGTTCCCTCCACCGGCCCCTGGCCGTTCTTGAGCGTGACGGTCTCCACCCACTGCACCCGGGCGCCGTCGAGCGGCGTACCGGGGCCGGTGTTGATCCCGGAGGCGGTCTGCTGAAGCCTGACTTCGTTCGGTCCGAGCACCTGCGGCGTCTGGCTCTCGACCCGGCCCGTATAGCTTCCGCCCATCGGCATCGCCAGGGCCGCAGACGACAAGCCGATCATCAAGAAGAGCGCGGCGGAAAAGATCATCGAATGTCGAGTCATCGCGTTTGCTCCCTCCGAATCTTATTGCGAGCCTGGCCGTGGATAGGCGACTCGATCCGAGGGTGAATTTGAAAGTATTTGCCTGTCAATGGCGGGATCTCGCGGGTCGGCGGGCTCGTCTTCGCGAGCGAGACCCGCTCTCCCTGCGGCGCGATCCCTCTTTCGACGGTGGCCTCCGCGGGGGGCTCTAAGCCTTTTTCCCGATCCCGGTCCGATCGACGGCGGGGCCGTTCCGGCGAGATCCGGGGCGCGGCCGATCCGTGATAGGGCCGGGCCGGCCGAAGCCCGGCATGAATCCCCATCCGCGGACGCGATGACCAACCTCACCCTCCGCCCGGCGCAAGCCGCCGATCACGACGCGATCTGGGCGATCCTGGAGTCGATCCTGCGCGAGGGCGAGACCTACGCCCTGCCGCGGGACTGGGACCGGGCGCGGGGGCTGGCCTACTGGTTCTCGCCGGCTCACCGTGTCTTCGTCGCGGAGAGCGCGGGCGCGGTGCTGGGCAGCTACTATATCCGTGCCAACCAACTCGGGCCCGGCGACCACGTCGCCAACGGCACCTACGCCACGCATCCGGCCGCGCGGGGGCGGGGCATCGCCCGGGCCATGGGCCTGCACTCCTTCGAGACCGCGCGGGGGCTGGGCTTTTGCGCGATGCAGTTCAACCTCGTCATCGCCACCAACACCCGCGCCGTCTCCCTGTGGACGAGCCTCGGCCTGCGCGAGGTCGGCCGCCTGCCCGGCGTGTTCCGCCATCCCATCCTCGGGCCGGTCGACGCGCTGGTGATGCACCGCAGCCTGTAACCCCGCCTCCATTGAACACGGCGGCGCTTGGGGCAGATGGATCACCGCGCATCGCGGGAGAAGCGATGCGGGGAGGGCGCCTGCCTTGAGCTTCCTGATCTGCCTCGCGGCGCTCTTCTTCCTGATGGGGATCGCCTATCGCGGCTTCTCGGTCATCCTGTTCGCCCCCATCGCCGCCATGGGCGCGGTGCTGCTGACCGACCCCACGGCCGTGCCGACCCTCTTCTCCGGGCTGTTCATGGAGAAGCTCGTCGGCTTCCTGAAGCTCTACTTCCCGGTCTTCCTGCTCGGCGCCGTGTTCGGCAAGCTCATCGAAATCTCGGGCTTTGCCCGCTCCATCGTCGGCGCCGTCACCGGGCTCTTAGGCGAGGGGCGGGCGATCGTCGCCATCGTGCTGGTGGGGGCGATCCTCACCTATGGCGGCGTCTCGCTGTTCGTGGCGGTGTTCGCCGTCTACCCCTTCGCCGCGGAGCTGTTCCGGCGCTCGAACATCCCCAAGCGCCTGATCCCCGGCACGATCGCGCTCGGCGCCTTCACCTTCACCATGGACACCCTGCCGGGCACGCCGCAGATCCAGAACATCATCCCGGCCTCCTTCTTCAAGACCGACGCCTACGCCGCCCCCTGGCTCGGGATCATCGGCGCGCTCTTCGTGTTCTGCGTCGGGGTGACCTATCTCGAATGGCGCCGCCGCAGGGCCGGGGACGAGGGCTACGGCGAGGGTCATACCAACGAGCCGCAGGCGGTCGAGGACCGGGTCGTCATCCATCCCGCGGTGGCGATCCTGCCGCTCCTCATCGTCGGGATCGGCAACAAGCTCCTGCTCGCCTGGATCACCGCCGCTTACGGCGAGCAGGCGAGCGCCGCGCTCACCCCGGAGATGGCGGCCCACCCCGTCACCGTACAGGTCAAGACCGTGGCAGCGATCTGGGCGGTGCAGGGGGCGCTGCTTCTCGGCATCCTCGCCACCGTGATCCTCGGCTACCGCAACCTCGCGGAGCGCTTCTCCGAGGGCTCGAAGGCGGCGGTGGCGGGCTCGCTTCTGGCGGGCATGAACACCGCCACCGAGTACGGCTTCGGCGCGGTCATCGCCGCGCTCCCCGGCTTCAAGGTGATCTCGGACGCGCTCTCGGCGATCCCCAACCCGCTGATCAACGAGGCGGTGACGGTCAACGTGCTGGCCGGCGTCACCGGCTCGGCCTCGGGCGGGCTCTCGATCGCGCTCGGAGCGCTCTCCGGCCGCTTCGTCGAGGCGGCGCAGGCGGCCGGCATCCCGCTGGAGGTGATGCACCGGGTCGCCTCCATGGCCAGCGGCGGCATGGACACCCTGCCGCATAATGGCGCCGTCATCACGCTGCTCGCCGTCACCGGGCTCACCCACCGCCAGTCCTACGGCGACATCTTCGCCATCACGATCATCAAGACCGTGGCCGTCTTCTTCGTGATCGGGGTCTACTACGCGACCGGGCTGGTCTGAACGGCCCGGTTCGCGCCTGCGCTCAGCGCCGGGTGTTCGAGCGGGCGCCGAGGCTGTCGAGGGCATCCGGATTGGCTCGGCTCCAGGCGTAGAGAAGTTCCACCGGCTCCACGAAGCGCTGCCCGAGCGGGGTGATCCGGTACTCCACGGCCGGCGGCACCGTGCCCTCGACGTGGCGGGTGACGAGGCCGCTGCCCTCCATCTCGCGCAGGGTCTGGGTCAGCATCTTCTTGGAGATGCCGGGCAGGCTGCGATGGAGCACGCCGGTGCGGGCGCGGCCATCGTGACGGGTGTGCAGCGTGTGCAGCACCATGCTCGTCCACTTGGTCGAGAACAGCGCCAGGATCCGGCGCGGCGCGCAATCCTCCCGCCCCGCCTCGTCCGGACTTCCGGGCTCCATGGTGGTGACCTTTCGGTGCCTATGACCCCAAACGGTGCCGTCTAGCGCCGTCCGGACGGGACGCCTAGCTCCTGTCGGGACGGGGCCAGGGACGACACCGGAGACGAGACATGACGGGAACGGCACTGATCGCGGGGGGCGGCGGCATCGTCGGCAACAACCTCGCCCGGCATCTGGTCGGGCAGGGCTGGACGGTGGAGGGGCTCGCCCGGCGCCCGCCCGAGATCGCCGGCGTCACGCCGGTCGCCGCCGACCTGCTCGATCCGGACGCGCTCGCGCGCGCGCTCGACGGGCATCGGCCCAGCCACGTCTTCCTCGCCACCTGGCTGCGCCAGCCGACGGAGGCCGAGAACATCCGCGTCAACGCGGCGATGGTCGCAAACCTCCTCGACGCCCTGCGTCCGGGGGCAAGCGTGCGCCATGTGGCGCTGGTGACGGGGCTCAAGCACTATCTCGGGCCGTTCGAGGCCTACGGGAAGGGCAGCCTGCCGCCGACGCCGTTTCGCGAAGACCTGCCGCGCCTGCCGGTCGAGAACTTCTACTACGCGCAGGAGGATGCCGTCTTCGAGGCGGCTGCGCGCCAAAACTTCACCTGGAGCGTGCACCGCCCGCACACCATCGTCGGCTATGCGCTCGGCAACGCCATGAACATGGGCGTGACGCTTGGCCTCTACGCCACGCTCTGCCGGGAGACCGGGCGGCCCTTCCGCTTCCCCGGCTCGGCGGCGCAGTGGGAGGGGCTCACCGACGTGACCGACGCGCGGTTGCTCGCCCGCCACCTCGAATGGGCGGCGCTGACGCCGGCCGCGCACAACGAGGCCTTCAACGTCGTCAACGGTGACGTCTTCCGCTGGAAATGGATGTGGGGGCGGCTGGCCGAATGGTTCGGGGTCGAACCCGCCCCCTTCGACGGCACGGTGAACCCGCTGGAACAGCAACTGGCGGGCGCCGCACCGCTCTGGGCGGAGATCGCGGCGCGCCACGGCCTGATCGAGCCCGACCTGAACCGCCTCGCCTCGGCCTGGCACACCGATGCCGATCTCGGCCGTCCGGTCGAGGTCGTCACCGACATGAGCAAGAGCCGGCGCCTGGGCTTTCTCGACTACCAGCCCTCGGACGATGCGTTCTTCGACCTGTTCGCGCGGCTGCGGGCGGACAGGGTCATTCCCTGAGCCGAGGCCGTCCTCACCCGGCCGTGCCGGCCTTCTGCCGGCGGGTCGGGTGGGTCATGGCCTCCAGTTCGAGCAGCCCGTTGAGCTGGGCCTCGGTCAGCAGACCCTCCTCCAGCACCAGTTCGGCGACCGAGCGGTTCTCCTTGAGCGCGCGGCGGGCGATGCGGGAGCTGGCCTCGTAGCCCAGCGTCGGCGCCAGCGCGGTGACGAGGCCGATCGAGCCCTGGACGAGGCTGCGGCAGCGCTCCCGGTCGGCCTCGATGCCCTCGACGCAGCGCTTGGTCAGGGTGTCGATGGCCGCGCTCAGCATGCGCAGCGAACTCAGCACGCAGTAGCCGATGGTCGGCTCGAAGGCGTTGAGCTGGAGCTGGCCGCCCTCGGCGCAGAGGGTCACGGTCAGGTCGTGGCCGATCACCATGTAGGCGACTTGGTTGACCACCTCCGGGATCACCGGGTTGACCTTGCCCGGCATGATCGAGGAGCCCGCCTGGACCGCCGGCAGCCGGATCTCTCCGAAGCCCGTGCGCGGTCCCGAGGAGAGCAGGCGCAGGTCGTTGCAGATCTTGGAGAGTTTCACCGCGACGCGCTTGAGCGTGCCGGAGAACAGCACGAAGGCGCCGAGATCCGAGGTCGCCTCGATCAGGTTGGAGGCCAGCACCATCGGCTGGCCGGCGAGCCGCGACAGCTCCTCGACCGCCAGCGCGGCGTAGCGCGGGTCGGCGTTGATGCCGGTGCCGATCGCGGTGGCGCCGAGATTCACTTCGCGGAAGAGGCCGACAATCTCGGTCAGCCGCGCCACGTCCTCCTTGATCGTGGCGTGGAAGCCGTCGAACTCCTGGCCCAGCGTCATCGGCACCGCGTCCTGGAGCTGGGTGCGGCCCATCTTCAAGACGTCGGCGAATTCCACCGCCTTGCTCTTGAAGGCGTAGGCGAGGTCGTCGAGCGCCTTCACCAGCGGCTGCGTGGCGAAGATCACCGCGAGCCGGAGCGCCGTCGGGTAGGCGTCGTTGGTCGATTGCGCCATGTTGACGTCGTCGTTGGGATGCAGGGCGGCGTAGTCGCCCGGCGCCTTGCCCATCAGCCGCAGGCCGACATTGGCGATCACCTCGTTGGCGTTCATGTTGGTCGAGGTGCCGGCCCCGCCCTGGATCGCATCGACGACGAAGGCTTCGGCGTAGACCGGATCGGTCGCGACGAGGGTGCAGGCCTCGTCGATGATCTTGGCCTTCCCCTTGGGCAGGTAGCCGAGCCGGTGGTTGGCCCGCGCGGCGGCCTGCTTCACCAGGGCCAGCGCCCGCACCAGTTCCGGGTAATGGCCCACCGACACGCCGGTGATCGGAAAGTTCGCCACCGCCCGCTTGGTGTGGATGCCCCACAGGGCGTCGACCGGCACCTCTGCATCCCCGAGCAGGTCGTGCTCCGAGCGGGTCTTTGCCCCTTCCATCGCCACCTTGCGCACGGTGGCGACGGCGAGATCCTCCTCCTGGGGCGGCTTCTCCGCGGTGGCTCGCGCCGCGGGCCCGCGGGCGTTCGGGCGGGCGGCCTTCTCGGCCGCCGCAATGGCCGCGGCCTTCATCTCGGCCTTGGCCGCCTTCTTTCCCGGGCCGTCCGCGCCTTTGGCCTTCCTGACCGCGCCCTTGCCTCCGGCCGCCGCCTTCGCGGAGCGCTTGGCCTTGGTGTCGGATGCCGTCTTCGCCACGGAAATCTCCCCGATGCGTCGGATGATCCGGCCGAATCGTCGATCTGGGCGGCCGGTGACCGTCGGGTCGGTGTTCAGATCGCCGCGTGCCGGGCTGTCAACGGTTCGCGGCCTGTCAGCGTGTCAGGAGCCCCGCGTCGTCAGCATTCGCGCGGACGCGGCGGGGCCGATCGCGTTTCAGAAGAACAGCGTCGTGTTGAGGTAGCCGTAGAAGGTGTCGCCGGTGTCCGGCGCGTTGGGCGCGTTGCGCAGGAAGTCGCCCTTGGCGAGGTAGGCGAGACCCGTGTCGAGGATCATCTCGTTGGGAATGATCCAGTAGCGCAGGCGCCCCTCGATCTGGTGGCCGGCGAAGGTGCCGGAGCGGCCGGTGCGGTCGCGGATCAGCGTCGCGGCGAAGGTGTCGGTGGCGCTCTCCAGCCAGAGCGGCCGGTAGGCGATGAAGGCATCCCAGACCTTGCTCGGGGTGATCTCGGCGCGGATCGAGGGCGAGATCAGGTTGGCGCGCTGCACCGGGCCGTAGAGCCCGGTCGGGCCGTACTCGAAGCGCCGGGCGCCGAACAGGGTGTCGAAGCGGCTGAATTTGCCGTCGTTGGCCCGGTCGCCGCTGGCGTGGTCGTAATGCAGCGAGAGCCGCGGCTTCCATTCGTGCGCGAAGGTGTAGCCGACTTCGGCGTGGACGAAGTAGGCCGAGACGGTGAGGTCGCGAAGGTCCGTGGCCGCCGCCGTCTCGCGGGCGAGCCCGGTCTGGTAGATCGCCTCGAAATCGTAATCGAAGGCGCCGACCTGCGGCTGGCGCGCCAGCCGCATCCCGGGGGTGAACAGGCGCCGGTCGCGGGTCTGGACCGAGCGCAGGCCGGTGCCCGAATCCTGCTCGTAGAGGCCGTAGCCGTAGAGCTCGAACGTGCCGCCGAAGATGTTGGCGAAGGTGTAGGAGGCGCCGAAGAGCTGCAGGTCGAGGCTCTCGCGGTCGAACTCGATGCCGTTGTCGAGGATGCCGTTCACGTCGTCGGGGAGCCGCGTGTGCGGCATCACCCACAGGGCGGTGAACTTGTCCTTGTCCAGGCCCTGCCAGTCGAAGGTCAGGCCGGTATAGGCGTTGATGGTGTTGCGGAACTGCTGGCGCGAGACGAGGCGGCGCGAACCGATGTTCTTGGTGAAGCGGCCGACCGTCAGGCTGCTCTTCGAGCCCTCGCCGCCGAGATCGCCCGTGTCGACGTTGAGATAGGCCTGGCCCGGTTCGAGGGCGTTGATCTCCGTGGTGAAGGCCGAGGAGTTGCGCTGCTGGAAGGTGCCGCGGCTGTCGAACAGCTCGACGCCCAGCCGCACCGGACCCTTGACCCCGTACTCCACGTGCAGGGTGGTGAGGTACGAGTTCAGGATGTCGTTGGCGGCGAAGGTCGGCACCGGGCGGAACTGGTTGGCGATGCCCTCCACCCGCGGCCGGAACGAGCCGCTGATGCGCCAGTTCTCGGGCTCGCCGAGCGCCTTGTAGAGGAAGTTCGGCGGCTGGGCCGGCGCCGCCGCGAAGTAGGGCCCGTCCTGCTTCCGCCGCGCCGCCGCGGTCCCCACCTGCGTCCGGGCGGTCGAGACCTCCGTCGCGGCGGGAGGGGGCCCGCCGGCCGGCGCGCCCTGGGCCAGGGCGGGGCCGGCGAGGGGAGGGGCGAAGGCGCCGGCAAGCAACGACGCGTACAAAACCGACTGCTTCACGGCGTTGCCTCTGTTTTCAAGGAAAATTTGCTTCGAGAGGGCTAGAGATCACCTAATATTTTATACAAGTGCAAGAAGCGTCGCGGTTGTCATGGCATTTTCCGGACGGGACGATGCCTGCCGCTCCGGCGCGATGCCGGTTTTCCACATCGGGCGCATCGGCATAAAATCAGCAATATCAGGTATATAGCCTCGAATCGGATGCCGCCTTCTGCAGCTGGCGCCTTGTCCCCCTGAGGCAACGCGGCGATGAAAACTCAAGTATTGCCTGCGGATCTCGGGATTAAATCGGGAGATGACCGGTGCGGGCGGGGCGCACGGCCGGCGCGCAACCATTCCGTGCGGCCTCGACCGCCGGCTTTCGCGGATGACAAGCGCGGTCGCCCGCCCCACTATGGCGTGCTGCCGCCCGCCGGGCGGTTCAAGGAAGGTTCGCCGATGCGCCTCACGGACGCGCTCCTGCTCGTCGCCCTCGCCGCCGCCGCGGCGACGCCGGTTCGCGCGCAGGATCTCACCGGGACGCTGAAGAAGGTGAAGGAGACCGGGGCCCTCACCATCGGCACCCGCGACGCCTCGGTGCCCTTCTCCTATCTCGACGGCAACCAGCGGTCGGTGGGCTACGCCTACGAGATCTGCCTGAAGGTGGCGGATGCGGTCAAAGCTCATCTCAAGCTCGACAAGCTGGAGGTGCGGCTCAACCCCGTCACCTCCGCGACCCGCATCCCGCTGATCGCCAACGGGACGATCGACCTCGAATGCGGCTCGACCACCAACAACGCCGACCGCCAGCGGCAGGCGGCCTTCACCAACACCCACTTCCTCACCGCGACGCGCTTCGTCGCGAAGCGGGAGAAGGGGCTCGACAAGACCGACGACCTCAAGGGCCGCACCGTGGTCTCGACCTCGGGCACGACCAACATCCGCCAGATCAACGAAATCAACGCGGCCCGCGGCCTCGGCATGCGGATCCTGCCCGCCAAGGACCACGCGGAGGGCTTCCTGATGATGGAGACGGGCCGCGCCGATGCCTTCGTGATGGACGACGTGCTGCTCGCCGCCCTGGTGGCCGGCTCCAAGACGCCCGAGGCCTACGCGATCTCCTCGGAGGCTCAGTCGCGACCGGAGCCATACGGCATCATGCTGCGCAAGGACGACGCGCCCTTCAAGGCCGTGGTCGATGCCGCCACCGCCGCCCTCTACAAGAGTCCCGAGGGGCCGGCGCTCTACGAGAAGTGGTTCACGCAGGCCATCCCGCCGCGGGGCATCAACCTGAAACTCCCCATGAGCGAGGCGATGCGCAAGGCCTTCGCCAACCCCAGCGACAGCGCCGACCCGGCCGCCTACTGAACGCGTGCCGCAGCCGCGTGGCCGGGCGGGCAGGCCGGCCGGTCCCGGGGGAGCGCGTGAGGGTGGGCGAGGGGGAGCCGTGAACTACCACTGGAACTGGGGCATCTTCCTGGAGCCCTCCCCGGAGGGCGCCGGCACCTATGCCGACATGCTGCTGTCCGGGCTCGCCTGGACCGTGGCCACGGCCCTGTGCTCCTGGGTCATCGCCTTCTGCCTCGGCTCGCTGGTCGGCGTGATGCGCACGGTCCCGTCGCGCGCCGCCAACGCGGTCGGCGCGGCCTATGTCGAGCTGTTCCGCAACGTGCCGCTGCTCGTGCAGATGTTCCTCTGGTACTTCGTGCTGCCGGAGCTTCTGCCCGCGGGGCTCGGGGCGGCCGTCAAGCAGCTGCCGGACGCCCCCTTCTACACGGCGGTGCTGTGCCTGGGCTTCTTCACCGCCGCGCGGGTGGCCGAGCAGGTGCGGGCGGGCATCCGCGCGCTGCCGCGGGGACAGGCGCAGGCGGGCACGGCGCTCGGGCTCACGCGGGCGCAGACCTACCGCCACGTGCTCCTGCCCAACGCCTACCGGATCATCCTGCCCCCGCTCACCTCGGAATTCCTGAACAACCTCAAGAACACCTCCGTCGCGCTCACCATCGGCCTGCTGGAGCTGACCGCGCGGGCGCGGGCCATGCAGGAATTCTCGTTCCAGGTCTTCGAGGCCTTCACGGCGGCCACGATCCTGTACGTGGCCGTCAACCTCGTGGTGATCGCGGCCGCGACCCTGCTGGAGCGGCGCGTCGCCGTGCCGGGAGGCCGCTAGATGTTCGGGAATCTCGACCTCTCCGTCGTCACCGCCTCGCTGCCCTACCTTTTTGCCGAGGGCATGGTGTTCACGGTGACGCTCACCGCGCTCGCGGCGAGCGGCGGGATCGTGCTCGGCACAGGCCTCGCGCTGCTGCGGCTCTCCGGCGTGCCGGGCCTGACGCACGCGGCCAAGCTCTACGTCGAACTGATGCGCGCCCTGCCGCTCGTGCTGGTGATCTTCTGGTTCTACTTCCTCGTGCCCTATCTCGGCGCCTGGGCTACGGGCTCGCCCACGCCGATCCCGGTCGGCGCCTTCGCCAGCGCGCTGATCACCTTCACCCTGTTCGAGGCGGCCTATTTCGCCGAGATCGTGCGCGCGGGCATCCAGTCGATTCCGAAGGGGCAGAGCGCGGCGGCCCAGGCGCTCGGCATGAGCTACGCGCAGACCATGCGGCTCGTGGTGCTGCCGCAGGCCTTCCGCAACATGGTGCCGCTGCTGCTCACCCAGACCATCGTGCTCTTCCAGGACACCTCGCTCGTCTACGTCCTCTCGCTGACCGACTTCCTCGGGGCCGCCTCCAAGGTGGCGCAGCGCGACGGGCGGCTGGTCGAGATGTATCTGTTCGCAGCTGCCGTCTACTTCGCGGTCTGCTTCACGGCCTCGCTGCTGGTGCGCCGCCTCCAGGCCCGCACCGCGATCCTCCGCTGATCCGATGAGGACCCGTTCATGAATCCGTCCTCGATCCCGACCGCGGCGCCGGCCCCCGGCGGAACCATGATCGCCATCGAGTCGGTCTCGAAATGGTACGGCGACCTCCGGGTCCTGACCGGCTGCACCACGGCGGTGGCGCGGGGCGAGGTGGTGGTGGTCTGCGGTCCCTCGGGTTCGGGAAAGTCCACGCTGCTCAAATGCGTGAACGCCCTGGAGCCGTTCCAGGAGGGGCAGATCACGGTCGACGGCACCCGGGTCCGGGACCGAGCCACCAACCTGCCGCGGCTGCGCGCCCGGGTCGGCATGGTGTTCCAGCATTTCGAGCTGTTCCCGCACCTGAGCGTGACCGACAACCTCACGCTGGCCCAGCGCAAGGTGCTCGGGCGCCCGCGGGCCGAGGCGGCCCGGCGCGGCCTCGAACTGCTCGACCGGGTCGGGCTCTCGGCGCATGCGCGGAAATATCCGGGCCAGCTCTCGGGCGGCCAGCAGCAGCGGGTGGCCATCGCCCGGGCGCTCGCCATGGACCCGATCGTGATGCTGTTCGACGAGCCGACCTCGGCGCTCGACCCGGAAATGGTCGGCGAGGTGCTCGACGTGATGGTCGAACTCGCCCGCGAGGGCATGACGATGATGGTCGTGACCCACGAGATGGGCTTCGCCCGCAAGGTGGCCGACCGGGTGGTGTTCATGGATCGCGGCGAGATCGTCGAGGACGACCGCAAGGACACCTTCTTCGACCGGCCCCGCAGCGAGCGGGCTCAGCAGTTTTTGTCGAAGATTCTCGCGCATTGAACAGATTCTGTGCCCGCTCGGTTCTCCCAAGGAGGGCATCGCGGCTGTATGCTGGGGCATCCACGGCCGAAACCGGTCTTGTCGAGCGCGCGTTGATCTGTGGGGTGTGCCTCTGATCCGCGCCGAGCGGGCAGGGACCACGTCACGAAGAGGCCCGTCTTCGGTCGGGGCTGACCACCACCTCTCACGGCGCTTGCGTGATGCCGCGTTACTTCTTCGACATCAACGACGGCACCGATCTGAAGGATGAGGTGGGCCGCGAGATCCGGGAGCCCCTGGCTCTGCGCCGGGAGGCCCTGCGCGTCATGACCGCGCTGATGGCCGCCGAAGCCGAGGACAGCCAGGACTGCACCCTGGTCCTGACGGTGCGCAACGGGAACGGGGACAGCGTCATGACGATCCGGCTCGTCTGCCAGATCGACGACGGCTGATCCGGACGGCAACGACCCGGGGGCCGGCCCTCAGCGGCGGTCCGGCTCCTCCGCCGGGCCGGGGGGCGGGGCGTTGCCCTGCGAGGCCGGTCGTTCGCGGGTGAGATCGACCAGGATCATGTCGAGCAGGACGCGGAGCCGGTGGAAGCCCGAGGCCGGAAGCTTCGCCCGGGCGGCCGCGCAGAGCGTGGCAGCCTCGGCGATGGCATCGGCGTCGTTCGTTGGCATCGTCCTTCCCGATCCGAGCCTGTCGAGGGCGGCGGAGGCGCGTCATGCACGATCCAGCCGATTCGATCACGTCCCACGACGCACGAAATCACGCTGATCGAACATTTGTTGCCCCGATTCGGCTCCTCTGACGACGCGGCCGGACTGAATTTTCCATCACAATCTTGTGTACAACCGGCTTGGGCCGCGTGCCGCGCGGCGTCAGTCGAGATCCCGGGCCGCGCGCTCCAGGGCGCTCAGAAGCGGCTCGATCTCCGCCGCGTCGAGATTGTGGAAGCCGAGCGTGCGTCCCATCACGACGCCGAGGATCGCGAAGAACAGGGCCGCCCCGACGCCCGGCGCCCCCCGCGCGGCGTCGAACCGCTCCAGCCGCTCGGCCACGAAGGCGCGGTAGCCGGCCAGCGCCTCCGGATTCTCGGCCGAGGCGAGCAGGAGGGCGCGGGTGAAGTCGTCGTCCTCGCAGTAGCTGCGGCGCAGATGGGTAATCATGCCCAGCGCGAGCCCCGACGGCCCTGGCGGCTGCTCGGCCTCGCAGGCGGCGATGCCGGCGCGCAGATCCGCGAGCTTGCGCGCGACGAGGGCGAGGATCAGCGCGTCCTTCGAGCCGTAATGGTGCAGCACGCCGCCCTTGCTCAGGCCCGCTTCGGCGGCCACGGCGTCGATGGTCAGCCCCCGCGCTCCGCCCCGGAGCAGCACCGCACCGGCCGCGTCGAGAATCACCTCTGCACGGTCGTCGCGCCGGCTGCGCGTCTTCTGCGACATGAACGCTCCCGAAACGCCGCTTCCGGCCCAGTGTCTGGATACAAGATCCGAGGTGGTGCGCGAGAACATTGTCTTTTTCCGAAAGCCGGCGGCCACCTTTCGGGACGATACTCTAAGTTCCTGACGAGACGGGGGATTTCTCCGGCGGGTCCGGCGCACCGCCGCGCCGATACAGAAAAATACCGTCTGGACGGTCGGTAAGATACGCGATAGGCCTGCGCCGCGAAAGCCGCCCGCTGCGCCAAAGCCGCGTGCCTCGCCCCGTTGTCCGGAACCTCGGCCGATGTTCTCACGGCTCCGTCCCGCCGTTCTCCTCTCCGCCGCCCTGGCGGCCGTCTCGGGCGCCGCCGTTCTGACCGCTCTGCCCTTGAGCCGGCCGGCGGGCGCGCAGGCCCTTTCGGCGGTGCGCGCCGAGGCCCCGGCCGCCCTGCCGGAGGCGGACGACCCCTCCGTGGTGCTGGTGCGGGTGCGCGAGGCGCGCAAGGGTCCGGTCGCCTCGGACGTGGTGCTGACCGGCGACATTCAGGCCCAGGCCCAGACCAACGTCGCTTTCCGCACCAACGGCAAGGTCGCCGAGCGCCTTGTCGAGGTCGGCGACCACGTCACGGCCGACCAAGTGCTCGCCGTGCTGGAGCCGCTGGTGCAGCGGGCCAACCTCGACAACGCCCGCGCCGCCCTCGTCTCGGCGGAGGCGCAGCTCACCCAGGCCAAGGTCACCTTCGAGCGTCAGAAGCAGCTCATCAGCGGCGGCTACACCACGCGTCCGTCCTACGACAACGCCGAGCAGCAGCTGCGCACCTCCCAGGCCGCGGTCGATTCCGCCAAGGCGGCGCTCGGAACCGCCGAGGAGCAGCTCTCCTACACCGAGCTGCGCGCGGGCGTGCCCGGCATCGTGCTGAGCCGGACCTTCGAGGTGGGACAGGTGGTGCAGGCGGGCCAAGCGGTGATGGTGCTCGCCCAGGACGGGCCGCGGGACGCGGTGTTCAACGTCTACGAGGCCCTGACCGCCAACCCGCCCGGCGACAAGACGATCCACGTCACGCTCCAATCCGACCTCGCGGTGGGGGCGACGGGCTCCGTGCGCGAGATCTCGCCGACCGTGGATGCGTCGAGCGGCACCGTGCGGGTCAAGGTCGGGCTCGAGCACACGCCGCCCGCCATGTCGCTCGGCGCCGTGGTGATCGGCCGGGGCCGGTTCGCCTCCCGCGAGGCGGTGGTGCTGCCCTGGTCGGCGCTCTACCGCTCCGACGACCGGCCGGCGGTGTGGATCTACGATTCCGCCGCGCGCACCGTCTCGATCCGGACGATCGAGATCGACCGCTACGGCTCCAACGACATCGTGCTCAGGGGCGGCGTCGAGCCCGGCGAGAACGTGGTGGTGGCCGGCATCCAGTTCCTGCGTCCCGGCCAGCGGGTCGCCCTGGCCGCGCAAGGGGAGGGTGGACGATGAGGCCTGCGGCCGTTCCGGGCGCTTCCGCCCACATCCTCGCACCTGTCCTCGCCCTTGTGCTCGCCCCCGTTCTGGCGGCCTGCCAGCCCGCGCAGGAGGCCCCCCCGCCCCCCGTGCGGCCGGTGCTGACCACGCTCGCCAAGCCCACCGACAGCGAGGTCTTCGGCCCCTTCGCCGGCACGGTCGAGCCGCGCTACCAGTCCCAGCTCGGCTTCCAGATCGGCGGCCGCGTGGTGGCGCGCGACGTCACCGTCGGCGACGTCGTCAGACGAGGCCAGCGGCTCGCCGCCCTCGACCCGATCGTCTCGCGCTTCGATCTCAGCCGGGCCGAGGCGGAACTCGCCGACGCGAAGGCTCAGGCCGAGAACGCGACGGCCACCGAGGCGCGCACCCGGCGCCTGATCGAGGGCGGCAACGTGGCCCAGGCCCAGCTCGACGGGGCGGTGGCCCGGCGCGACACCGCCCAAGCCCGCCTCGCCCAGGCCGGCGCCAGCCTGCAGAAGGCCCGCGACCAGATCGGCTATACCGAGCTGCACGCCGATTTCGACGGCGTCGTCACCCAGCGGCTCGCCGAGATCGGGCAGGTGGTGAGCCCGGGGCAGGGGATCGTGACGCTGGCCCGGCCCGAGACCCGTGAGGCCGTGGTCGACATCCCCGAGACGCTGGCCGGCGCCATGCCGAAAGACGGGCTGTTCACGGTGGTGCTCCAGAGCGCGCCGGAGATCACCGCGCGGGGCCGGGTGCGCGAGGTCGCCCCCTTCGCCGAATCCGGCACCCGCACCCGCCGCGTGCGCCTGACGCTGGAGGAGCCCGGCCCCGCCTTCCGGCTCGGCGCGACCATCACCGTCTCCCTGGAGCGCCGCACCGAGGCCCGCATCAACCTGCCCGCCACCGCACTGCTCGAGGCCGACGGGCGCCGCTCGGTCTGGATCGTGCCGGGGGCGGGCGAGACGGGCGGCGAGCGGCGCGTCGAGCGCCGCGACGTCACCCTCGCCGAGGGCGGGCCGGACGGGGACGGGCGCATCGCCGTGCGCGCGGGGCTGAAGCCCGGCGAGCGGGTCGTGGTGGCGGGCGTCCACTCCCTGCGCGACGGCCAATCCGTGCGGCTGGCCGACGACCGGCCCTGAACGGCAGGTTCTGCGAGAGGTTTCGCGCGTGAAGGATTTCAACCTTTCCGACTGGGCGCTCGGCCACCGTTCGCTGGTCTGGTTCCTGATGCTCGTCTGCCTGGTGGCCGGGGTGATGGCCTATTCGCGGCTCGGCCGCGAGGAGGACCCGCCGTTTGCCATCAAGACCATGGTGGTCCAGGCGAGCTGGCCCGGTGCCACGATCAAGGACACCCTCGATCAGGTCACCGACCGGATCGAGAAGGAACTCCAGCAGATCAACGCCCTCGACTACGTCAGGAGCTACACCACGCCGGGCCAAGCGACGGTGTTCGTCCAGTTCCGCGACACGACGAAGAAGGAGGAGATCCAGCCCGCCTTCTACCAAGTGAGGAAGCGCCTGGGCGACATCGGGCACACCTTCCCCGAGGGCGTAAGGGGGCCGTCCTTCAACGACGAGTTCGGCGACGTCTACGGCAACGTCTACGCCTTCACCGCCGACGGCCTGACCCACCGGCAATTGCGCGACTACGTCGAGGGCGTGCGCACCGAGGTGCTCAAGGTGCCCAATATCGGCAAGACCCTGCTGATGGGCGTGCAGGGCGAGACGATCTATCTCGACTTCTCCACCCGCAAGCTCGCGGGCTACGGCATCGACATCCAGGCGCTGATCCGGGCGCTGCAATCGCAGAACGCGGTGGCCGCCTCGGGCGTGGTCCAGGCGGGGCCGGAGCGGGTCTCCCTGCGGGTGAGCGGCCAGTTCTCCTCCGAGGACTCGCTGCGCAACGTGAATCTCCGCTTCAACGACCGCTTCTTCCGCCTCGCGGACGTGGCCGAGATCTCCCGCGGCTACGAGGACCCGCCCGCCGCGATGTTCCGCGTCGGCGGCCGGCCGGCCATCGGGCTCGCCATCGCCATGCGTCCCAACGCCAACCTCCTGAAGTTCGGCGAAGACCTCAAGGAGCGCATGCGCGTCATCGAGGGCAAGCTGCCGATCGGCGTCGGCATCCACCTCGTCTCCGACCAGCCCAAGATCGTCGAGGAGGCGGTCGGCGGCTTCACCAAGGCCCTGGTCGAGGCGGTCGTGATCGTGCTGGTCGTGAGCTTCGTCAGCTTGGGGCTGCGCGCCGGGCTCGTGGTGGCGATCTCGATCCCGCTCGTGCTCGCCATCGTCTTCGTGGTCATGCAGGTGATGGGCGTCACGCTCCAGCGCATCTCGCTGGGCGCCCTCATCATCGCCCTGGGGCTGCTGGTCGACGACGCGATGATCACCGTCGAGATGATGGTGGCGCGGCTCGAACTCGGCGACAACCTCAAGAAGGCGGCGACCTTCGCCTACACCTCCACCGCCTTCCCGATGCTCACCGGCACCCTGGTGACCGTGGCGGGCTTTCTGCCGATCGGCTTCAACGGCTCCTCGGCGGGCGAGTACACCTACTCGCTCTTCGTCGTCATCGCCGCCTCGCTGCTGGTCTCCTGGGTGGTCGCGGTGCTGTTCGCGCCGCTGCTCGGCGTGACCATCCTGCCGAAGACCATGAAGCATCATGCGGAGCGGCAGGGCCTGTTCACCCGCGCCTTCATGGCGAGCTTGCGGGTGGCGATGCGGCTGCGCTGGATCACCGTCGTCGCCTGCGTCGTCCTGATGGGGCTGGCTGTCGTCGGGATGGGGCACGTGCAGCAGCAGTTCTTCCCCTCCTCCGACCGCTCCGAGGTGCTCGTCGACCTGACGCTGCCGCAGAACGCCACCATCGCCGAGACCCGGGCGCAGATGGACCGCTTCGAGGCGCATCTGAAGGACGATCCCGACATCGAGCGCTGGTCCTCCTACGTCGGCCAGGGCGCGGTGCGCTTCTACCTGCCGCTCGACCAGCAACTCGCCAACGCCTTCTTCGGCCAGATCGTGATCGTCACGCGGTCCCTGGAGGTCCGCGACGGGGTCGTCGCACGGCTGCAGAAGGTCGGCCGGCACGATTTCGTCGGCACCGACGTGCTGGTGCAGCCGCTCAATCTCGGCCCGCCCGTGGGCCGCCCGATCCAGTACCGCCTCTCGGGACCCGACGTGCAGGAGGTGCGCCGGCTCGGGCTCAAGCTCGCCGACGTGGTGGCGAGCGACAAGCGGCTGGCCGTGCCGACCTTCGACTGGAACGAGCCGGGCAAGGTGCTGCGCGTCGAGATCCTGCAGGACAAGGCGCGCCAGCTCGGCGTCACCAGCCAGGACATCGCCGGCATCCTCAACGGCGTCGTGGGCGGTCAGGCGATCACGCAGGTGCGCGATTCGATCTACCTCGTGAACGTGGTGGGGCGCGCCCGCACCGTGGAGCGCACCTCCCTCGACACGCTCCAGAGCCTTCAGGTCGCCCTTTCCAACGGCTCGGTCGTGCCGATCCTGGCCTTTGCCCGGATCGACTACGATCTGGAGCAGCCGATCGTCTGGCGCCGCGACCGGGTGCCGACGCTGACGGTGCGCGCCACCATCACCGACGCGACCCAGCCGCCCACCGTGGTCGCCGCGCTCCAGCCCGCCATCGACGCCTACGTCAAGGCGCTGCCGGAGGGCTACACCCTGGCCACCGGCGGCGCGGTCGAGGAGGCGGGCAAGGGTCAGGGGCCGATCGCCGCCGTGGTGCCGGTGATGCTGCTGGCCATGGCCTTCTTCCTGATGATCCAGCTCCAGAGCTTCCAGAAGCTGTTCCTGGTGTTCTCCGTCGCGCCGCTCGGCCTGATCGGCGTGGTCCCGGCCCTGCTGCTCTTCGACAAGCCGATGGGCTTCGTGGCGATCCTCGGCATCCTGGCGCTGATCGGCATCATCGTGCGCAACGCGGTGATCCTCGTGAGCCAGATCGAGGAATGCGAGGCCGAGGGGATGGAGCCCTGGGACGCCGTGGTCGAGGCCACGCGCCACCGCATGCGGCCGATCCTGCTCACGGCCGCAGCCGCCAGCCTCGGCCTGATCCCGATCGCCCGCGAGGTGTTCTGGGGCCCGATGGCCTACGCCATGATCGGCGGCATCCTCGCGGCGACCCTGCTGACGCTGCTGTTCCTGCCCGCGCTCTATGTCGGCTGGTACCGGATCAAGGCGCCGCGGCGGGAGCCGGCCGGAGGGCACTGAGCCGGCCGCGCGTCTCCCTGATGCTGCCCGCAGGGCGCGAGCGAGATTCGCGCCCTGCACGGACGCGTCGCTGTCCAATCTTGCGGCTTGGCGACATCATGCATTCCGTGCGCAACACAATGCTTTATATCCCGGGCGAACGCGTCAGATCTGCTTTCGTTGCATGGCCGGCCTGTGCCGCCTGTTGCGACGCCAAATACTCTTTGCGGATGTAAGCCCATCCGCTAGGCACGTGCCGAACGCCGCGCCAAGGTGGCGGCTTCGATGCACCCTCAGTCGAGCCGGCTGCCCGCGATGACCACCGACCACGCCACGGCCAATTCCCATCCCCTGGAGCGGGACGCGCAGGTGGCCATGAGCCACCACGACGTCAGTCCCAACGACATCGCGCTCGGCGTGGTGATCGGCCGGGCCTCGGAATATTTCGACTTCTTCGTGTTCGGCATCGCCTCGGTGCTGGTGTTCCCGAAGGTGTTCTTCCCCTTCGCCGATCCCCTCATGGGCACGCTCTACGCCTTCGCCATCTTCGCGCTGGCCTTCGTCGCCCGCCCGCTCGGGTCGATCTTCTTCATGTGGGTGCACAAGCGGCACGGGCGCGGGGTGAAGCTCACCGCCGCCCTGTTCCTGCTCGGCGGCTCCACCGCGGCGATCAGCTTCCTGCCGAGCTACAACTCGATCGGCGTCGTCGCCATCGAGCTGCTCGCGGTGCTGCGGGTCGCGCAGGGCTTCGCGCTCGGCGGCGCCTGGGACGGCATGGCCTCCCTGCTCGCCCTCAACGCTCCCCGGGAGCGCCGCGGCTGGTACGCGATGATCCCGCAGCTCGGCGCGCCCATCGGCTTCATGGTGGCGAGCGCCCTGTTCGCGTTCTTCTCCGTCAACCTCACGCCGGAAGACTTCATCGACTGGGGCTGGCGCTTCCCGTTCTTCTGCGCCTTCACCATCAACGTCGTGGCCCTGTTCGCGCGCCTGCGCCTCGTCGCCACTCCGGAATTCACCCGGCTCCTCGACAAGGGGCGCCTGGAGCCGGTCGGCATCGTCGATCTCGCCCGCCACCACGCCCTCGACGTGTGGATCGGCGCCTTCGTGCCGCTGGCGAGCTTCGCCCTGTTCCACCTCGTGACGATCTTCCCGATCGCCTGGCTCGCCCTGTCGAGCGAGCGCTCGGCGGGCGACTTCCTGATGGTGCAGTTCTCCGGCGCCATCATCTGCGCCGGCGCGGTGGCCGCCTCGGGCCTGATCGCCGACCAGATCGGGCGGCGCAACCTGCTCATCATCAGCGCCGGGCTCATCGCCGTGTTCGCCTGCGGCAGCATCCTGGCGCCGCTGATCTTCGGCGAGAACGCCATCGGCCAGACGATCTACGTCAATATCGGCTTCATGCTGCTCGGTCTGTCCTACGGCCAGACCGCGGGTGCCGTGACCTCGCGGCTCGGGGCGCGCTACCGCTATACCGGCGCGGCTCTGACCTCGGACCTCGCCTGGCTGTTCGGCGCGGGGTTCGCGCCGCTGGTGGTGCTGTACCTCTCGACGGCCTACGGGCTGGCCATGGTCGGCGTCTACCTGCTGTCGGGCGCCCTGGCGACGCTGCTCGCGCTGTATCTCGACCGTTCCGAGATGCGTCAGATGTGATGTGTCCGCTCCGCGGGGGCACCCGCGGGAGGAGACCCGAACCGTCGCCGCGCGGGACGAGACCCGCGCGGCCCTTGCGATGGAACGAAGATTCGTGGCCATGACCGCCCTCCGTCCGCCAAAGGCACGCGCGCTCTCCCGCGCTGCGGCCCCTTCCGTGGCACGCTCCCCGATCCGCTCCGCCTCCCGGCTCCTGCGGGGCCTCGTCCTGCTGCCCCTGTTCGGGCTTCTCGCCGGCTGCAACCTCGTGGTGATGCAGCCCTCCGGCGACATCGCCATGCAGCAGCGCAACCTCGTCCTGGCCTCGACGGGGCTGATGCTGCTCATCATCGTGCCGGTGATCGCGCTGACCCTGCTGTTCGCGTGGCGCTACCGCGCCTCGAACACGCAAGCCCGCCACGACCCCGACTGGGACCACTCGACCGGGCTCGAGGTGGTGATCTGGACTGCGCCGCTGATGATCATCATCGCGCTCGGCGCGCTGACCTGGATCAGCACCCACACCCTCGACCCGTTCCGGCCGCTCTCGCGCATCGAGCCGGGCAAGCCGGTGGCGGCGGACGTGAAGCCGCTGGAGGTGCAGGTCGTCGCCCTCGACTGGAAGTGGCTGTTCTTCATTCCCGAATACAACATCGCCACCGTCAACGAGCTGGCCGCGCCGGTGAACCGGCCGATCACCTTCAAGATCACCGCCTCCTCGGTGATGAACGCCTTCTACATCCCGGCTCTGGCCGGCATGATCTACGCCATGCCCGGCATGGAGACGAAGCTCCACGCGGTGATCAACCGGGCGGGCGCGTTCGACGGCCTGTCCTCGCACTACAGCGGCACCGGCTTCTCGCGCATGACGTTCAAGTTCCACGGGCTCGACGGCGACGGCTTCGACCAGTGGGTCGCCAAAGTGAAGCAGCAGGGTTCGGAACTGACCCGCGATGCCTATCTGGAACTGGAGCGCCCGAGCGAGCGGGTGCCCGTCACCTATTACGGCTCCTTCACCGACGGCCTGTTCGGCTCGATCGTCAACATGTGCGCCGTGCCCGGCAAGATGTGCATGCGCGAGATGATGACGATCGACGCCAAGGGCGGCGCCGGCAAGGACAGCCGCGAGAACGCCGCGCGGCTCCAGTACGACAACCGCCACACGGAGCGGGGCGACGAGGCGCCGGGCGCGACCACGCCCGCCTCGCACCGCGCGCCGAAGAGCGAAACGCCCGACGCCGACAAGACCCACGAGGGCAGCGGCCAGGGCCGCACTGCCCCCGACCAGACCAACAACTGATCCGTCGCCGCCCCGGATTCACGGACGAGTTCGACCCATGTTCTCAAACCCGGATCTGCAGAAGCTCCTGTTCGGGCGCCTCACCCTCGAGGACATCCCGTTCCACGAGCCGATCCTGCAAGTCACCTTCGCAGGCGTCGTGGTGGCCGGCATCGCCGTGCTCGCCACGATCACCTATTTCCGCTTCTGGGGTCCGCTCTGGCGCGACTGGCTGACCTCGGTCGATCACAAGAAGATCGGCATCATGTACGTCGTGCTGGCGCTCGTGATGCTGCTGCGGGGCTTTGCCGACGCGCTGCTGATGCGCTCGCAGCAGGCGATCGCCTTCGGCGCCAACGAGGGCTACCTGCCGCCGCACCACTACGACCAGATCTTCACCGCCCACGGCGTGATCATGATCTTCTTCGTGGCGATGCCCTTCGTCACGGGCCTGATGAACTACGTCGTGCCGCTGCAGATCGGCGCGCGCGACGTCGCCTTCCCCTTCCTCAACAACTTCTCCTTCTGGATGACGGTCTCCGGCGCCGTCACCGTGATGATCTCGCTCTTCATCGGCGAGTTCGCCCGCACCGGCTGGCTCGCCTACCCGCCGCTCTCGGGGGCCGACATGAGCCCGGGGGTCGGCGTCGACTACTACATCTGGGGCCTGCAGATCGCGGGCATCGGCACGACGCTCTCGGGCATCAACCTGATCGCGACCATCGTGAAGATGCGCGCGCCGGGCCTGTCCATGATGAAGATGCCGATCTTCACCTGGACCTCGCTGTGCACCAACGTGCTCATCGTCGCCGCCTTCCCGATCCTCGCCGCCGTTCTCGCGCTGCTGACCCTCGACCGCTACGTCGGCACGCACTTCTTCACGAACGACCTCGGCGGCAACCCGATGATGTACTTCAACCTCATCTGGATCTGGGGCCATCCGGAGGTCTACATCCTCATCCTGCCCGCCTTCGGCATCTTCTCCGAGGTGACCTCGACCTTCTCCGGCAAGCGCCTGTTCGGCTACACCTCGATGGTCTACGCGACCGTCGTCATCACGATCCTCTCCTACCTCGTGTGGCTGCACCACTTCTTCACGATGGGCTCGGGCGCCAACGTGAACTCGTTCTTCGGCCTCACGACGATGATCATCTCGATCCCGACGGGCGCCAAGATCTTCAACTGGCTGTTCACGATGTATCGCGGCCGGATCCGCTTCGACGTGCCGATGCTCTGGACGGTGAGCTTCATGGTCACCTTCACCATCGGCGGCATGACCGGCGTGCTGCTCGCCGTGCCCCCGGCCGACTTCGTGCTGCACAACTCGCTGTTCCTGATCGCGCACTTCCACAACGTGATCATCGGCGGCGTGCTGTTCGGCATGTTCGCCGGCGTGAACTACTGGTTCCCGAAGGCCTTCGGCTTCAAGCTCGACGAGTTCTGGGGCAAGGTCAGCTTCTGGTTCTGGACGATCGGCTTCTACGTCGCCTTCATGCCGCTCTACGTGCTGGGGCTCATGGGCGTCACCCGCCGCGTCCAGCACTTCGAGGACACCTCCCTGCAGCCGTGGTTCGTCGTCGCCGCCCTCGGTGCGGGCCTGATCGCGCTGGGCATCGGGGCGATGATCGTGCAGTTCGCCGTCTCGATCAAAAACCGCGAGGCGCTGCGCGACGTGACCGGCGATCCCTGGGGCGGCCGGACGCTCGAATGGGCCACCTCCTCGCCGCCGCCGGACTACAACTTCGCCTTCACGCCCGTGGTGCGCGGCCTCGACGCGTGGTGGGAGATGAAGGCCCGCGGCTTCCAGCGGCCGATGACCGGCTACAAGCCGATCCACATGCCCAAGAACACCGCCACCGGCGTGATCCTGGGCGTCATCAGCATCGCCTTCTCCTTCGCGATGATCTGGTACATCTGGTGGCTGGCGGCGCTTGCCTTCGCGGCGACGCTCGTCGTCTCGATCGTCCACACCTTCAACTACGACCGCGACTTCTACATCCCCGCCGACACGGTCGCCCGCACCGAGGCGCAGCGGACCGAGGCGCTGGCGGCGGTACGGGCCTGAGCACCATGGCATCTCACGCGACTCAAAGCCTGGGCGACGGCGCGGACGCGCCCGTCTTCCTCGACCTCGAAGGCGAGCATCACCCGGAAGGGAGCACGATGCTCGGCTTCTGGATCTACCTGATGAGCGACTGCCTCATCTTCGCGGTGCTGTTCGCCACCTACGCCGTGCTCGGCCGCAACTACGCGGCCGGGCCCGCCCCCAAGGACCTGTTCGACCTGTCCCTGGTGGCGGTGAACACGTCGATGCTGCTGTTCTCCTCCATCACCTACGGCTTCGCCATGCTGGAGATGGCCAAGGACAACATCGCCCGGACGCAGCTCTGGCTCGCGGTGACCGGCCTGTTCGGCGCGGCCTTCGTCGGGCTCGAACTCTACGAGTTCGCGCACCTGATCCACGAGGGCGCCACGCCCCAGCGCAGCGCCTTCCTGTCCTCGTTCTACACCCTGGTCGGAACCCACGGCCTGCACGTCACCTTCGGCATCATCTGGCTCGTGATCCTGATGATCCAGGTGCGCCAGCGCGGGCTGATCGCCGAGAACCAGCGCCGGCTGATGTGCCTGTCGATGTTCTGGCACTTCCTCGACGTCATCTGGATCGGCGTCTTCACCTTCGTTTACCTGATGGGAGTCCTGCAATGAGCGGGGCAGCGCACGCCGACGACCACGGCCATGGCCATGCGCATGGTCACGGGCAGGACGCCCACGGCCACGGCTCGTTCAAGGACTACGTGACGGGCTTCGTCCTGTCCGTCATCCTGACCGCGATCCCGTTCTGGCTGGTGATGGGCGACGTTCTCGGCGACAAGCTCGTCACGAGCGTCGTCGTCCTCGGACTGGCCGTGGTGCAGATCGTGGTCCACATGATCTACTTCCTGCACATGAACACGAAGTCGGAGGGCGGCTGGACCTTCCTGGCGCTGATCTTCACGATCACCATCGTGGTCATCACGCTGTGCGGCTCGATCTGGGTCATGCACCACCTGAACACCAACATGATGCCGACCTCCGTCGAGGACATGCGCCACGCCCCCTGACCCCTCGCCCGACCCCTCCATCCCCGGGCGGGGACGCTCGCTCCTCGCCCGGATCCTGCTGGTGCTGGCGGGGTTCGCCGTCACGGGCGTGTTCCTCGCGCTGGGCACCTGGCAGCTTGAGCGCCGGGTCTGGAAGCTCGACCTGATCGCCCGCGTGGACGCCCGCATCCACGCCGAGCCCGTCGCCGCACCGGGGCCGCAGGAATGGCCCGGCCTCACCGCGGCCTCCGCCGAGTATCGCCGGGTCCGGCTGACGGGCCGCTTCCTCCATGACCGGGCGACCCTCGTCCAGGCGCTCACCGAGCGCGGCGCCGGCTTCTGGGTGCTCGTGCCGCTGGTCACGGATCGCGGCGTCACCGTCCTCGTCAACCGCGGCTTCGTGCCGGGCGAGGCTCGCACCCGCGCCGCCCGCGCGGCGGGCGAGCCGGAGGGCAGGGTGACGGTGACCGGCCTGCTGCGCCTGTCCGAGCCCGGCGGCGGCTTCCTGCGCGCGAACGATCCGGGGGCCGAGCGCTGGTTCTCCCGCGACGTCGCAGCCATCGCCGCCGCCAGAGGGCTCGACCGGGAGCGCGAGCCGGAGGGCGCCGTCGCACCCTACTTCGTGGATGCCGATGCCGCGCCCAATCCCGGCGGCCTGCCGGTCGGCGGCCTCACGGTCGTGGCCTTCCCCAACACGCACCTCGTCTACGCGCTGACATGGTACGCCCTGGCGCTGATGAGCGCCGGCGCCCTCGTCTACGCTCTGCGCCGCCCGAACCCCGCGCGGTAGGCGGGCGGGACGCCTTGCGGCTCCGCGCACGGGACGGGGCAAGCAAGGGCTGGCGGGAGCCTCATGGAAAAGTGATTTCCGATGGGCGGAATCGCGCAAGCGATGGCCGACACAGAGTATTCGCAGTTGTGCTTGCTTCGGATTCATATCGAGGCAAGACTGTTTTCCACCGATTCGGGCGCGGGAGGGATCTGCCGCGGCCGTGCCGGTCTTTGTGCCCGGGAGACCGGCGCCCGTCGCGCCGGCTGGAATCGAGGATCGCGGCGCATCCGCGCCGTCCGCCATCGAGCGAGCGGAGCCGCCATGCAGGGGCCTGCAGGAGATGTTTCCACCGGCCCGGCAGGGCTGGGCGCGGCGCGTTCGGTGCCGGAACCGCTCGTCGGGCTGCTCGTCGCCATGGACGGCACGCTCGCCGCGTTGGCGGGGGAGGGCGGCGGCCGTAACGAGCTGCACGCCCTGCGCAACCATCTCTCCGACCTCTGCGTGCTGACCGAGGAGACGCCGCCGATCCGGCGGGCGGTCGACCGCCTCGTCGCGGCCGGGGATCGTCTCGGCGAGGCGGTGATCCCCGCGCGCGGCGCCGCGTGCCGCTGGCGCAGCCCCCGCCTGGGTAAGGCCCGCCAAGCGCTGGCCTCCCTCGAACGCGCTCTCGCCGGCGCGCGCCCGAGCCGGATCGCGGCGCGGCTCGACCGGGACTGGTAGGGGCGGAACCGGTCGAGGACGGAGCGCCCGGCCCTCGCTCCGGGACCGTGCCGCCGGGGTGCACCGCCCTTCCGGTGCAGAACGGCGACGCTTCCCGGGAACGGATGGGCCGGCCGGCGGTTTGCGCTCGCGTCCGGCAAACGCCTTCCGTCCCCTTCGCGCCCGAGCCTTCGATGGACATCACCCGCCGCTCGGCCAGCCCGTCGGCCCAAGCCGAGTCCGAGCGAGCTGAATCCAGTAGAGCCGAACCCGAGGGGGGCAGGGGAGCCGGGTCGGCCGCAACCCGATCGATCGGGAGCTGGGCGGCCATGGCCGCGGCGGCCGCCCTCGCGGTGGCGGCGTGGCACTTCCTGCCGATCGAGAATTGGCTGCGTGCCTTCTCCGCCTGGGCCAACGGCCTCGGTCCCTACGGGCTCTTCGCCTTCGGCGTGCTGTTCTTCGTCGCGACGCTCCTCGTCATCCCGGGCACGCCGCTGACCATCGCCGGCGCCGTGGCCTTCGGCTGGGCGGTGATGCCGGTGGTGCTGCTGGCCGCGACGCTGGGCTCCTGGCTCGCCTTCGCGGCGGCGCGCCACCTGTTCCGGGACCGGGTGCGCGCGCTCATCGAGCGCCGGCCCAAGCTCAAGGCCACCGTCGAGGCGGTGGGCGACGGCGGCTGGCGGCTCATGACCCTGATGCGGCTGAGCCCCTTCGTGCCGTTCAACGCGCAGAACTACGCCCTCGGGGTGACGGAGGTCGGCGCGGGCGCCTATCTCGTCTCGACGGTGATCGGCATGCTGCCGGGCACGGTGGTCTGCGTCTATCTCGGGGTGATCGGCCGCCACGCGGGCAGCGACGAGCCGACCCATTGGATCACCCTCGGCCTCGGGCTCGTCGCCACCGTGGCGGCGGTGGAGCTGACCCGGCGGCGGGTGCGGGCCAAGCTCGAAGCGGGCAAGCCGGTGGGCAAGAAGGGGTCGGGCGAGGCGGCGGGCAAGCCGGTGGGCAGGCTCGAGACGGGAAAGGCTGGCGCGGGCGCATGAGGATGGATTTCGCGGGCGGGCAGGGCGTGTCCGAGGGCCGGCAACCGGCGCCGGCGCAGACCTGGCTGCAGCCGGGGCTGACCTGCTGGCGGCGGGAGCGGGCGGGGCGCGTCGCCGTGCTCCACGACGGCGCCGCCTACTTCGCCGCCGCCCGGGCCGCGCTCCTGCGGGCGCGCCGCCACGTCACCCTGATCGGCTGGAGCTTCGACCCGCGGGTGCGCCTGCTGCCAGCGGCCTCCGACCCGGAGGCGGGCCAGACCCTGGCCGAGCTGCTGCGCGCCCTGAAGGCCGAGCGGCCGGATCTCGCCATCCGCATCCTGATCTGGGACATGCCCTGGCCGATCTCGGCCGGCAACGACCACACTCCGCAGACGGTGCGCGAGAGCCTCGGGCCGGAGATCGACTTCCGCATCGACGGCACGCTGCCCTTCGGCGCCTGCCAGCACCAGAAGATCCTGGTGATCGACGATGCGATCGCCTTCTGCGGCGGCAGCGACTTCGAGGTGAACCGCTGGGACACCCCCGCCCACCGCGACCGCGATCCCCGCCGCCGCCTGCCCTCCGGCGAGGACTACCCGCCGCGCCACGACGTGATGATGCTGGTCGACGGCCCCGCCGCCGGGGCGCTCGCCGAGCTCGCCCGCGAGCGCTGGCGCCGGGCCACCGGCGAGAGCATCGCCCCGGACGGCGCCGCAGCTGCCGATCCGGAACACGATCCCTGGCCCGAAACCCTCGCGCCGCACCTCACCGACGCGACGGTGGCGGTCTCGCGCACCGATCCGCCGCTGGCCGGGCGCCCGGCGGTCACCGAGAGCGCCGCGCTCACCCTCGCCGCGATCCGCGGGGCGCAGCGCTTTATCTACCTGGAGAACCAGTACCTGACCTCGCCCGTCGTGGCGCGGGCCCTGGCCGACCGGCTCAGGGAGCCCGAGGGGCCGGAGATCGTGATCGTGCTCTCGGAGCGCAGCCCGAGCGGCTTCGACCGCCTGACCATGGACGGCGCCCGCCGCGGCCTGATCGTGGGCTTGCGCCGCGCCGACCGTCACGGGCGCCTGCGGATCGTGGCGCCGCACACGCAGAAGGGCCGGCCGATCCTCGTCCATTCCAAGGTGGCGATCATCGACGAGCGCCTGCTCCGGGTCGGCTCGACCAACCTCAACAACCGCTCCTTCGGCTACGACACCGAGTGCGACCTCGCGCTGGAGGTGCCCGCGGACGATGTCCGGGGCCGCGCCGCCCTGCGCCGGCTGCTCTACGGGCTGCTCGCCCATCACGGCGGCTGCCCGCCCGAGGTGTTCGCCCAGGCCGTGGAGGCGCGCGGCTCCCTGCGCGCGGCGCTCGACTCCGACCTGATGCCGGGCTCGCGGCTCTGCCCGATCGTCCCCTCCCGCCGCGGCCCCGTCGCCCGCCTCGTCGAGGCCTTCCATCTCGGCGACCCGGCGAGCCTCGCCGACGCGTGGCGCCCCTGGCGCCGCCGGGCGGTCCTGCGCCGCGCCGGGAGCGGGGATTTTTCGGCGTTCGAGCCGGCCTCGCGGGGTGAGGCCCTGGGCGCTTCCTGATCCGCGCGATCTGCCTGATCGGCTCGCATCCTCTCCCATCATCGCGAGGCGAAGCCATCCCGCGCTTCGCACGATCCGGAGATGTCGCGCCGCTGGATCGCTTCGCTGACGCTCGCGACGATGGTAGAAGGCGGCACTCGCTCGAGATGCCCCCTTCAGCCGCCGGCGGCGCGCCTACTTGTCGAAGACGCGCTGCAGGCTCGCCTGATCCTTGCCCGCCGAGAGGGCGAGCAGGGCGAGGATGCGCGCCTTGTCCGGGGTGAGGTCGCCCGCGAAGACCGCGCCGGCCTTGCGCAGGGTGCTGCCGCCGCCCTTGAAGCCGTAGACCGGCAGGGCCCGGCCGTCATAGACCTTGGTCGCCACGATCACCGGCACGCCCTTGGCGATCGCCTCGGCGATGGCGTCGTGCATCTCGGCGTTGACGTTGCCCCAGCCATAGGCCTCGACCACGATCGCCTCGGCCCCGCTCCCGGCGGCGTGCCGCACCTGGGAGCCGTCCGCGCCGGCATACATCGCCACGAGATCGACCCGCGGCATGCGCTCGGGCAGCGGCAGGGTCTGGCGCCGCAGGGAGCGGCGGCCGAACACCACGCGGTCCTCGTCCACGGTGCCCAGGATCCCGGCATCGCCCGAGTTGAAGGTCTCGACGTTGCTCGTGTGCGTCTTGCGCACCTCGCGCGCCGCGTTGATGCGGTGGTTGAGCGTCACCGTCACGCCCTGGCCCGCCGCGCCGTCGGCCAGGATCTGGCGCGCCGCGTTCAGGAGGTTGCGCGGGCCGTCCGCATCCGCGTCGGAGGCGTTGCGCTGGGCCCCCACCAGCACCACCGGCTTGTCGCTCTTGAGCGTCAGGTCGAGGAAGTAGGCGGTCTGGTCGAGGGTGTCGGTGCCGTGCAGGACGATCGCCCCGCGGATGCCGGGATCGGCCAGCAACGCGTCGATCCGCTGGGACAGGGCGGGCCAGCGGTCCGGGCCCATATAGTCGCTCGGTACGTTGCTGAACTCGGTCACCTCGATGGTGGCGATGTCCTTGAGCTTCGGCACCGCCGCGACGAGATCCTCGCCCGACAGGGCCGGGACCGGCGCGTGGGTGGTGGGATCGAGCTTCATGGCGATGGTGCCGCCGGTCGCGACCACGGCGATCCGCGGCGGCTCGGCGCGGGCCGGATCGACCGCGAGGAGGGCGAGGGCGCCCAGCCCCAGCGCGGTGAGGTGTTTTGGGATGATCGTCATCTCTCGGAGCCGCGTCCTCTTCCTGCCCCGGGCCTCCGCCGGGGCGGCCCGGAGTGACACCATGCGCGGCTCCGGCCCTGGGCTCAACCCGGTTCGATCCGGATCTCGGCCAGGATCGGAAGGTGGTCCGAGGCCAGCCGCGTCGGCGGATCGTTCACGACGCGCATGCGCTCGACCGCGATGCCGGCGCTCACGAAGACATGGTCGATGCGCAGCAGGGGAAAGCGGCTCGGGAAAGTCGCGCGGCCCTGCCGCCGCTCGGGGCCGACGAGCCTCCGGGCATCGGTGAGGTGCCGGCTCAGGCGGCGGTAGGCCCGCGACCAGCCAGTGGCGTTGAAATCGCCGAGCAGCACCACCGGCTCCCGGCAGGCCGGATCGCCGAGCCAGTCCGGCCCGAGCAGGGCCTCGGCCTGGGCGACGCGCTCCGCCCCCAGCAGGCCGAAATGCGTGGTGACGACCTGGAGCCGCGCCGTGCCCACGGTGATCTCGACCCAGAGCGCCCCCCGCGGCTCCAGGCCGGGGCGCCGGACGAGGCCGGGCAGGGCATCCGCCCGGCGCAGCCGCGAGGGGAGGTGGGTGAGCAGGGCATCGCCGTAGCGCTCCTCCTCGATGTGCAGGGCGGGGTGGAAATGCGGGTCCATGCCGACGAGCCGGGCGATCTCCTCCGCCTGATCGAGGCCGCCGGTGCGCTTGCGCCCGACATCGACCTCCTGCAGCGCGACGATGTCGGCCCGCGTCGCGGCGATCACCCGCGCCACCCGCTCCGGCGCCACCTGGCCGTCGGTGCCGCGGCAATGGCGGATGTTGTAGGTGAGCAGGCGCAAGGTTTGCGACCGCGCCGGCTCCTCCTCGATGGACGGCCCGCCCGGCCGCCGTCGGATCTGCCCCTCGCTCACGCCCTCTCCCTTGCGCTGCACCGCGCACGCGCCAACCGAACGCCGGTCCCGGCCAACCGATCCCTGATCCGGCGCGCCCGTGTTCCGGCCACGGTTTTCCGCTCCCCGCGGAACCGGGCCGGGGGTGACCTCTTTCGAAGAGGCGGGGGCTCGAGCGGAAGGGGCCGGACACGGATGAGCGGATGTCGGACGAGAAGGGCATGAGGACCGAGGACGCCAGCGCCCGCTACGTCGATCTCGACGCCTGGGCCGGGCCCGACATCCTCCAGGCGCTCTGGGAGGGCCAGCTCGCGGCGGTCGCCGCCGTGGGGCCGGCCCTGCCGGCGATCGAGGCCGCGGCCCGGGCCGCCGAGCCGGGCCTGCGCGAGGGCGGGCGGCTCGTCTATGTCGGGGCGGGCACCTCGGCCCGGATCGGCGTGCAGGACGGGGCGGAATTGCCGCCGACCTTCGACTGGCCGGAGGCGCAGCTCGGCTTCGCCATCGCCGGCGGGGAGGGCGCCCTGCTGCGCGCCGTGGAGAATGCCGAGGATTCGGGCGCCGACGGTGCGGCCTGGGTCGCGCGGGCCGGGCTCGGCGCCCGCGACGTGGTGGTGGGGCTGGCCGCCAGCGGCACCACGCCGTTCACGGTCGAAGCCCTCAAGGCGGCCCGCGCGCGGGCCGCCGTCACCGTCGGAATCAGCAACAATCCCGCCGCGCCGATCCTGCGCGAGGCGGCCCATGGCATCCTCGCCGTGACCGGGGCGGAGGTGCTGGCGGGCTCCACCCGCATGAAGGCGGGCACCGCCCAGAAGGTGATCCTCAACCTGTTCTCGACCCTGCTGATGATCCGACTCGGCCGGGTCTATCGCGGCCGGATGGTGGCGATGCGCGCGACCAACCGGAAGCTGCGCGCCCGGGGCGTGGCCATGGTCGCCGAACTCGCTGGCTGCCATGCGGAGGCCGCCGCCGAGGCCCTGGGCCGGGCGGAGGGCGAGATCAAGCGCGCGGTGCTGATCGCGGGCGGGGCCAGCCCGGCGCGGGCCGCGGACCTGCTCCTGCGCCACGACGGCAACCTGCGCCGGGCGCTGAACGAGGCGGGGCCGGCATGACGACCTTCATGGAGCGCGAGATCGCCGAGATCCCCGCCGCGGCGGACGCCGTGCTGGCGGCCGGGGAGGCGGCGCGGATCGGGGCCACGCTGCGCGACAAGAGATTTCCCTTCGTGGTGGTGTGCGGGCGGGGCAGTTCGGGCCATGCCGGCGTCCACCTGCGCTACCTCGTCGAGACCCGGCTCGGCCTGCCCGTCTCGGCGGCGGCGCCCTCGGTGGTGACGGGCTACGACCGCCCGCCGAGGATCGCGGGCGCGCTCTTCGTCGTGGTCTCGCAATCGGGCCGCTCGCCCGATCTCGTGGCGGCGACGCGGGCGGCACGGGCCGGCGGGGCGCTCACCCTCGCGCTCGTCAACGACCCCGATTCGCCCGCGGCCGCGGCGAGCGACCTCGTCCTGCCGATCCTTGCCGGGCCGGAACGGGCGGTGGCCGCGACCAAGACGGTGACGAACTCCCTGGTCGCGGGCGCGGCCCTGGTGGCGGAATGGGCCGGCGACCGGGCGCTCCGGGAGGGGCTCGCGGCCTTCCCCGAGCGCCTCTTCGCGGCGTTGGCCCTCGACTGGTCGGCCTGGAGCGCGGATCTGCGCGGGGCGCCGGCCGCCTTCGTGACCGGGCGCGGCCACGGGCTCGGCCCGGTGCGGGAGATCGCGCTCAAGCTCGCCGAGACCCTGCGCCTGCCGGCGCTGGGCTATTCCGCGGCGGAGCTGCGCCACGGCCCGCGCGCCTCCGTTTCCGCCGCCACCCCGGTTCTGGCTCTGCGCCAGGCCGACCCGCTGGCCGAGGGCGTCGACGCGCTCGTGCGCGACCTCTCCGGCGACGGCCTGCGCGTGCAGGCCTGCGGCGGGCCGCTCGGCACCCTACCCTGGCTCGACGACGGGCATCCCGCCTGCGATCCCATCGCCATGCTGGTGCCGGCCTACCGCGCCATCGAGGCGGAGGCGCGCCGCCGCGGCCTCGACCCGGACGCCCCCGCCGGCCTCACCAAGGTCACGGAGACGCTGTGATGGGAGATGTCGGGGGTTTCGAAAGGGCGAGCCCCTTCGCGGGTCCAGGGCGGAGCCCCGGAGGGATGCCGGGGTTCCACCCCGGCGCCCCGCCAAAGGGATGATCCCTTTGGAATTCCGGAACCATCACGCGATTGCCGCCGAGCGCGTCTTCGACGGCGAGCGCTTCCTGTCCGACCGCGTCGTGGTCCTGCGCGAGGGGCGGATCGCCGACCTCGCCGCCGAGCCGCCCGCAGGCCTGCCCGTCACCCGCTTGGCCGCGGGCGCGATCCTGGCGCCGGGCTTCGTCGACCTGCAGGTCAACGGCGGAGGTGGCGTGCTCCTCAACGACGATGCGAGCGTGGCGGGGATCGCCCGCATCGCGGCGGCGCACCGCCGGGGCGGCACCACCGCGCTGCTGCCGACCCTCATCACCGACACGCGGAGCGCGATCGCCGCCGCGATCGAGGGCGTCGCCGCGGCGATTCGCGCCGGCGTACCCGGCATCCTCGGCATCCATCTCGAAGGGCCGTTCCTCAGCCCCGCGCGCATCGGCATCCACGATCCCGCGCGGATCGCGGAGTTCGGGCCGGGCGACGCGGACCTGCTGAGCGGGCTCGGCGCGCGCGGCCTCACCCTGGTGACGCTGGCGCCCGAGCGGGTGCCGCCGGGCGCGGTGGCCGATCTCGTCGCCCGCGGCGTCCGGGTCTGCGCCGGGCACACGGCGGATGACGGCCCGGCGATCGAGGCCGCGCTCGATGAGGGGCTGGCCGGCTTCACCCACCTGTTCAACGCCATGTCGCAGATGGGGCCCCGGGCGCCGGGCGCGGTCGGCCTTGCGCTCGCCGAGGGGCACGCCTTCGCCGGGATCATCGCCGACGGCCACCATGTCGGCGACGCGCAGCTTCGTCTGGCGCTTCGCCTCAAGGGCCGCGAGCGGCTGATGCTGGTGAGCGACGCGATGCCCCCCGTGGGCCGTCCGGCCGGCGACCCGCGCGGGGAGGGCGCCTTCACCCTGTTCGGCCGCCGCATCACGCTCTCGGGTGACCGCCTCACCGGAGCGGACGGGACGCTGGCCGGCGCCGCGATCACCCTGGCGCAGGCCGTGCGCCACATGAGCACCCGCGGCGGCGCCTCGCTCGAAGAGGCCCTGAGCATGGCCTCGCTGACCCCCGCCCGCTTCCTCGGGCTCGAGACCCGCCTCGGCCGGATCGCCCCGGGCTACGCCGCCGACCTCGTCGCGCTCTCCCCCGATCTGAGCGTGCTCGGCACCTGGATCGGCGGGGAACATGCACCCTGAGGCGCGGTTCGCTCCATCACGAAGCCCATCGGGCTGAACGTCTTGGAAGGATCGAACCCATGAACCATCCGCTTCGCAGCGGCCTCATCGCGCTCGCCGCCGCGCTCACCCTGGGGATCGCCGGCCCCGCCGCCGCGCAGGACACCGGCGGCAATTCGGGCAGCGGGCTCTCGCCCTCGGCGAGCGCCACCGGCAACGACCGCTCGGCCGGGGTCAACAACGGCAATTACCGGCGCCCCGGCGGCTACGGCACGCGGCGCGCCTACCGCCCGATCGCCGGGCAGCCGCGCCGGCTCATGCGCGGCAGCGCCCGCCGCTACTGATCGGTCGCCCGCAACGCCCGTTGTGCCCGGCGGGGCGGCCGTCCCGGCTGCCCCGCCGCCTGTTCCCCGGTGTCGCAGGGTCGAACACCCGTCCGTATCGGAGCGTTGCCGCGGCGCGACTCGACCGGGAGCGACCGTGACGGACAGACCCATCGCCGACTACGCCGTGATCGGCGATACCTGCACCACGGCGCTGATCGCCCGCGACGGTTCCCTCGACTGGCTCTGCTGGCCCCGGCACGACGGCCCGGCCGTGTTCCTGGCGCTGCTCGACGACGAGCGGGGCGGCACCTGCCGCCTCGTCCTCGAGCGCACCACCGACATCGCGCGGCGCTACCTGCCCGGCACCAACATCCTCGAGACGACCTTCACCACCGAGACCGGCCGGGCGGTGCTCACCGATGTCATGCCGCTTCACCCGCACGAAACGGTGCCGGAGGAGGGGCCGGACGGCGATGCCCGGGGCCGCGTCGTGCGCCGGCTCGTCTGCGTGTCGGGGCAGGTCTCCGGCCGCTGGCTCCTGCGCCCGACCTTCGATTACGCCCGCGCGCCGAGCGAGGTGAGCGGAGAGGGCCAGGGCCGGGTGCGCTTCCGCGGCGGGGGCGACACGATCCGCGCCGCCTGCGCCGTGCCGCTCACGCTCGGCGACGGCGCGGCCGAGGGCCGCTTCGCTCTCGCGCGGGGGGAGCGCGCCGACCTCGTGATCGCCCACGGCGCGGGCGAGGCCGGCGAGGATCTTCTCGGCGAGGTCGAGGCTTCGCTTGCCGCGACGCGGGCCTATTGGGAGGAATGGTCGGGCCGCTGCACCTACGAGGGACCGTATCGGGAGACGGTGCTGCGCAGCGCGCTGACCCTCAAGCTGCTCACCCACGGGGTCTCGGGCGGCATCGTCGCCGCGGCGACCGCGGGGCTGCCGGAGGCGGTGCCGGGCAACCGCAACTACGATTACCGCTACGTCTGGATGCGGGACGCGAGCTTCACCGTCACCGCCTTCGTCAATCTCGGCTACGACCGGGAGGCGGCCGAGTTCCTGCGCTTCCTGCGCGAGGCCGACCCGAGCCGGGGCCGCGAACTCCACCTGATGTACGCCCTCGACGGCGCGGTGCCGGCCGAGGAAGCCCTCGATCACCTGCGCGGCTGGCGCGGGACGGGCCCCGTGCTGATCGGCAACGCCGCCGCGGAGCAGGAGCAGTACGACATCTACGGTGAGTTCCTGGTGGCCCTGCACGGCTATCTGGAGGCGGTAGAGTTCGACCCGCCGGTCAAGGTCAACGACCACCTGCCCGAGGCGCTCGCCCACCTCACCGGCCACATCGTCCGCTCTCGCCACGCGCCCGATCACGGCCTCTGGGAGTTGCGCACGGACAAGCGCCAGAGCCTCCACACCAAGGCGATGCTCTGGGTGGGGCTCGACCGCGCCGTGCAGATCGCCCGCGCCGATCCCCGGCACCGGCTCGCCGACCCGGACACGGTCGCGGGCTGGGAGCGGGCGGCGCAGGAGATTCGCGCCGAGTACCACGCGCGGGGTTGGAACGCGGCCCGCGGCGCCTACACCATGGCCTACGACTCGGACGATCTCGACGCGGCGGTCTTGCGCGCCGTGCTGTTCAAGGCCTTCGAGCCCCGCGACCCGCGGGTGGCCGCGACCCTCGACCGGGTGAGCGCGGAACTCGGCGCGGGCGACCTCCTCTACCGCTACCGGCTCGACGACGGCCTGGAGGGGGAGGAGGCGACCTTCACGGCCTGCGCCTTCTGGCGGGTCGGCTGCCTCGCGCTGGCCGGCCGCATGGAGGAGGCCACGCCGCTGTTCGAGCGGCTGATCGCCCGGGGCAACGACCTCGGCCTGTTCGCCGAGGAGATCGATGCGCGGAGCGGGGAGCAGCGCGGAAACCTGCCCCAGGGCTTCACCCACATGGCGGTGATCAACCACGCCGTCCGCCTCGCCGCCACCCACGCGGGAGAGACCCCGACCGAGGAACCGGATTGCCGGGCGGACGTCGCACCCGCTCCGGCGTGACCCTTCCGGGAGCAGGATCGGGGCCGGGCCGGCCCGCTCGACACAAACCCGACCGATTGTCGGGCTAGCTCCTCCGCCGGGGCGGCGAAGCGGAGGATGTCCGATGCGAAGCTACAACCTGTTCCACCGCCGTGGCCGGGAAGCGCTCTGCTGCGCGGTGCCGGAGAGCTGCGCCGTGCCGCGCTTCGTCGGCGGCCGCCGCTGGACCTTCGGCGGCCGGATCGACGGCAGCGCCAGCCCTCCCCCCGGCTTCGACGACCGCGCCGCGGCCACCGCGGTGCGCTTCAACGGCTTCTACCTGTTCCAGTGCCTCGACGAGCGCCCGGCGGATCGCACGGCCGGCCGGTCCTGAGCGCGATCCCGGCGAGCATTCCTTAACGGCCGGCATGCGAGAACGGCCGTCAGCACGGGTGGAACCATCCGGGACGAAGGCCGGTCATGAGCAGCGAGAAGCGCCAAGAGGTCCGCAAGCGGACCTTCCTCAAGGGACGCATCCACTTCAACAAGGGTGCGTCCAGCATGGACTGCCTGATCCGCGACTTCTCGGAGATGGGCGCCCGGCTGGAGCTCAGCGAGACCAACACCTTGCCGGAAGTGTTCGACCTCTACATCCCGCAGAAGGAGCTGACGCTCCGCTCGAACCTGCGCTGGCGCCGCGGCGACGCGGTCGGCGTCGCCTTCTCGGAGGCGTCGAAGCCCGTCTCCGAGCCGGCTCCGGCGGCGGCGGACCCGTCGCTCGCCGTGCTGCTGCGCCGGATCACGGAGCTGGAGGCCGAGAACGCGGCCCTGCGCTCCGTCCTCGCCACGATGGGCGCCCGGCCCGCCTCCGCAGCGCCGCCCCTCGCCTGATACGATTTCCGTTCGATCGCTTCGGTCTCTTCTCTCGTCCTTGCGAGGCGAAGCCGAAAGCAATCCAGGGCTCCGTCCCTTCCGGACCCGTCGCGCTCCGGGTCGCTTCGGCTCCGCCTCGCGATGACGGAGAGGAAGGCCGAGGCGATGGACCGGAGACGATATGAGGGGTCGAGCCGTCCGGTCAGGCCTCGTCCAGCGCCGCGCGGATGCGCGCGGCATGCTCGGCGAGCACCGCGTTGTCGGCCATGCCGCCCTCGTGGCGCTTGAGCGGCACGCCCTCGTGCCGCGGCACGAGGTGGACGTGCAGGTGGAACACCGTCTGCCCGCCGGCCGGCTCGTTGTACTGGAACACGCTCAGCCCGTCCGCCGCGAAGGCCGTCTTCACCGCGCGGCCGACCCGCTGCACCGTGCCGATCAGGGCGCTGAGCGTCTGCGGCTCGGCATCGAGCAGCCCGCGGGACGGCGCCTTGGGGATCACCAGGGTGTGGCCCTCGCCCTGGGGCATCACGTCCATGAAGGCCAGCGTGTGCGCGTCCTCGTAGACCGTGTGGGCGGGAATCTTCCCGCGCAGGATTTTTCCGAAGATGTTGTCCGGATCGTAGGGCGTCATCGCGCGGCTTCTCCCAAATCGGGCGGCAGGTTGCACGGGCGGCCCCGCTCCGTCCACCGCGGCCGGGCTCTCGATTCTCCCGGGCAACCGACGCGGCAACCTCGGCCGAGGCGGCGGCGTTGTTGAGCCCGTGACGGCGGTGGACGCCGCGGAGAGCGGGACATGGCCGAGAGCACGGGTGCGATCTACACGGCGGCGGGCGCCAACCTCGCCATCGCGGCGGCGAAGTTCGTCGGCGCCTTTCTCACCGGCTCGACGGCGATGCTGGCGGAGGGCGCGCACTCGCTGGTCGACACCGCCAACCAGATCCTGCTGCTGGTCGGCCTGAAGCGGGCCAAGCGGCCGGCGGACGCGCGGCATCCCTTCGGCTACGGGCGCGAGGTCTATTTCTACGCCTTCATCGTCGCTCTGTTCATCTTCCTCGGCGGCGGCACCTTCGCGATCTACGAGGGCGCCCACAAGATCGAGCATCCCGAGCCCGCCGCCGACGCGACCGTCTTCGGGGTCCAGCTCTCCGGCTTCTGGGTGAACGTCTCGATCCTCGGCTTCGCGATCCTGGCAGAGGGTTATTCCTGCGCCGTCGCGCTCAAGGCGTTCTGGGCCGAGAAGGGCCGGCGCGGCGCCATCACCGCGATCCAGCGCAGCAAGGACCCGGCGCTCTACACCATCCTCGTGGAGGACGTGGCGGCGCTGATCGGCCTCGTCATCGCCATGGCCGGCGTCGTGCTCGCGCACCTGCTCGACATGCCGGTGCTCGACGGCTGGGCCTCGATCGGCATCGGCCTCGTGCTGATCGGCATGTCGATCTTCCTGATGGTCGAGACCCACGGCCTGCTGATCGGCGAGGCGGCGGACCCGGAGGTGGTGCGCGCCATCCAGGACGCGGTGCGCGAGGAGCGGGCGGTGCAGGCGGTCAACGAGGTGCTGACCCAGCATCTCGGCCCCTCCGACATCCTGGTGAACCTGAGCCTCGACTTCGCCGACGAGGTGCCCGCGGGCGAGGTCGAGCGCACGGTCGCCCGGCTGGAGCGGCGCATCAAGGCGCTGAACCTCAACGTCACCCGCGTCTTCATCGAGATCCAGGCCAAGGGTGCCCACGCCGCCGAGGCCCCCGGCTCGTCGGCGCCCGCGCCCACCGGTCACGACGCGGCCCCGCCCGGCTCGGCCGTGCCGGCCTGAGGGCCCGGGGTTGAAACCCTTCAGCTTGATGCTCTGAATGGCCGCTGTGGCTTGCAGAAGTTCAAACCGCGGCCTGTTGGGTCAGATGATCTGCCAAGCACTGCGGACGATTGGATTATATTCAGGTATTCCCGACAGACTAGACTGTGTAATAACGCCTATACGCGATATTTTAGAGGTAAGGTCTCAAGCCTTTTCCATGGCAATATCGGTACTTTTTTCCGCTATCACATTCGCATGTGCGGTTGCCGCGAATGCTTATCCACTGTGGTAAAAGTGTATTATAGACCTCAAAGCCAATTTGCCGGACGCAGGCTTTTTCCAAGTCTAAAAGCGGTCTCTCAATCTCTCCATACTTAGATATCCATCCGGCCTCATTTGCTTTCGCAATTTTGTAAAAATCTTCGTCAATTTGTGGATCAACGTGAGCGCCCCCAGCCTGATTTGCGGTATGGAGAATAAATCCAGATCGTGCCATCGAGACTCGGCCGGGAGAGCAGAATACTTCCTCATTCCACCAGTCATTGAAAGAACAAGATCGGGGTATTTTCAGGAAATGATCTAAAATTGGCCAGTATATTGCACCATCTGATTTTACGCTCAGTCCTACCAGCGTATGCGAGGGCATCAAGTTCCTTGGGTTTACCGGCGGACTAAACGACAAGAATGGAATGCTCTTAAGCCCGATTTGGCCGACGACAGATTTCGACTGTCTGTGGTCATAGATAAGAACGCGAATGGCAAGCGCAATTCGGCGGAATTCATCGCTGTCGCCAGCGTCGTAGGCATCGCATGATTTCTTTAGTAGTTTGAGTTGCGCACGGAATTCTTCCTGAATTTCGGTCAGGGCAACCTGAACACGCGGACGAGGGGGATTTTTAGCGTGCTTCGCGGACATCTCTTTTGCCACAACCTTCGTCGCTGCCAACTTCGGTATCTTGAGGTCGCCGACTAGGGCCTGTCGTCGCGTGAACGGACTGCGAGATCTGGCGTTTTCTCGTTTTCCGGTGAGGAGGCGTGATGCTGTCAGACGCGCAGTGGGGTGA